>DAOULU010000015.1:0-250070 GCA_034417075.1 Anaerolineales bacterium | reverse complement strand
TGAGAAACAACAGCTTCTTCAACTCCGTGCTGATTTGGCGATATCACAACCCACTCGCTCTAAAGATGTTGCGAAGAAGGTCGCATGACTCATGTCGCTGTTTTTACAGCAAATCTAGGACTTGACCCCCCAAACCGAGAGTGAAAATACCTAAACATAGATTTATCTTGCATAACTGTTGATACATAAACAGAATAAGATGAAGGTAAGCACATTATTATGTGAAATGTACCTTCTGAAGAATAGAAGATCAGATGTACATCATCGGGATAGGGCACAAGTCCAAGTTGACTTTCAATACATTATTCAGAATTGGAAGCGAATTCATACTTGTTTGTAAATGGTCTTCCAATCAAAATCAACGCCAAATTTCCAAACAATAAAAGCGCCGAAAAGAATGCTCGATCAAAGCTCCTATCAAGCCACCCGGGCAAGAAATCTTCTCCGAAGTGAAGCATACCGAAGTAAAACAATCCAATCGGAATAACCATTGCCAAGAGGGTGATTAACGAACACATAAATATAACGGGGTCGTCCTTAGAAAATACCATGCGCCAATTAGAAAGAATTATCAATGCTGAAAGAATAAAATAAAAACCCCACAAAGTAGGATCTAGGCTACGACGGAGGATATGGAGCAAAATAAGCCCGATCATTTGAAGGTTCTCTCTGCCCTCAAGGATCGAAATGAATGAAGACCTTGAGGCTTGACCCAAATTGGTTGCAGACATATCAGACAATGAAAATGGGAGCCAAATTAATAAGAATACAATTAACGGTGAGAGCCAAGGAATAATCTTGGGATTCTCTTTATGCGTGACCTTTATTGCAATAAGCAGCGTCAGAATCGTACCGACACTATATAGAATACCTTCTGCACGCGTCCAACAAGAAATACTCAGCAAGAAACCACTAATTAAAATCGCTCGTGAATCCCGCGAACTTATACCTTCAATACCCCAGAAGACAGCCAACAAAAAATAACAAGCAAATGACAAGTCCGCCATTCCGAGCATCATGTGACGAAAGATCAGGGGAATTGTCATACACAACAAAACCCCCAAGATTGATATCTCTCGAGAAATCTTGATTCTTCGCCAAAATCGATAAGCACCCACCAGAAATGACCCGGCCAATAGGGGGAATATCATTTTCGAGCCAGGCAAGACATCTCCACTTATAAATCGAAAAATGGATATCAGAATGGGTAGATTTAAAGGATATGCACGACCAAAACTTCCGTATCTATCAGCTGCAAGCACCGATCCTTCAAATGCAATCCCGTATCCTTTAATACTCCAGGTCTCCAGAGCATCCCAAATGGAATACGATCGTCCAACAGATAGAAAAACGGAAAAAAGGAAAATTCCTATGAATACTCCTAATCCTATTCGAAAAACCAATCCTTTCGGGAGACGTTGTGGGATCGATTTGATATCACTTAGAAGTGAATGGACAGATCCAAGGGTATCTACCCTCTGCCATTTTAACAAGGTCATAACAATGCCCAATGATAAAAAATAAAGAAGAATAACCGAGCTCGTTGTAAGATGAATGCCTAGCAGCGATATCAAAAAGAAAGAAAATGTTAGTAAACCTGCCCCAAGAGGGAATCCAAGGGAAAGAATATCTAGCCATGTGGTTTTTCGAAGAATCAATAACGCGAACAAAGAACCAAGGATAAAGATTCCAAGAAGCAGGATAAGATCAAGTACTGAGGAAAGAAGAATTTCACGAATTGGCATCAACTTCACCTTCACTTACGAGGAATATATAAACCTAAATAGAAGTGTTCGGGCTGGAAGGGGATGAAGTCCTTCAATTCAGATACGATATCATCACCAGGAAATATACCTACTGCCAATATATAGGCATCATCCCCAACAGCGATGTAACAAGCTTTCGCCAACGAGCCTTCTACTGGACAATCTCCAATCTCTCTTGGCATCAAGAAGTAACGCATGATACCTTCATACGCAACCTCCGTACCATAACTATTAACAGGCTTAATCACTAAACCATCTTCGGGAATTTCTCTTTGAAGGAAAGAAATATATTCGGAGAAATTGTTCCCAAATGCATAGACAGCACTTCTTTCTCGAGCCTCGTGACCAAGTAATCGGATTACACGCTTGAACCAGAGTAGACCAAATGTATCAAAGAGGAAAAAGATCTGAAGTAACACGACTATGATAAGAATGAATTCTTTTATTCCAACCCTTCGAGTTTGATTTTCCATTACCGTTATTTTTACTCCTTTGAGTTGAAAAGATCTCTTCATTCACATTTCGAAACGTAATTTTCGTTTAGAATGACATGAGATTTCTGAGTAACTGTGAATCTAAAAATACAAATTGGTAGTTTGCTACTTTCTATGTATACCAGCTCGACGCTAGTCTAGTAAATACGTTTAGACATTCAGCTCCTGCATATCGCCTGTAGTAATAAAAACCACTCGCTCGGCGATGTTGGTCACACGATCCCCGATTCGTTCCAGGTTGTGGGCGCACCACATCAGGAATGTCGCACGTTCGACGCTTCCCGGTTTATCGGCCATGATCTCGACCAATTCATCGAACACGGCCCGGTAGAGTTGATCCATCTCATCATCGCGATCGGCGATTTCCCGCGCCAGTTTCGCGTCTCGTTTAATGTAGGCGTCCAAGATCGCCGCCAGCATTTCTTTCGCCAGCTTGGCCATGCGCGGCACGTCGATCAACGGTTTCAACAGCGGCTCATCGCCCATCAAAATCACGGTTTTGGCGATTCCCGAGGCGTGATCGGCCATGCGCTCCAGATCGACGACGATGCTCATCGTCGCCATCACCGCGCGTAAATCCGAAGCGGCAGGTTGCTGCGTGGCGATCAACGCCAGACAGGACTCTTCGATCTGGTAGCGCAAGGCGTTGGCGTTTTCGTCATCATCGATCACTTGCTGTGCGAGGACTTGATCGCGTTTTTGAAGGCTTTCCAACGCCCTGGTAATCGCTTCATCCACCATCTTACCCAGACGTAAGATGTCCTCCTGGACGTCTAAAAAAGCACGGTCGAATGTAGCACGCAAACCTTGTGGCATTATTCGCCTCCCTCACCACGCCGAACTACCCAACGCGACCTGTCACGTAAGCCTCTGTACGCTCTTCCTTCGGTCGAGTAAAAATCTTCGGCGTATCATCGAATTCCACCAATTCACCCAGCCAGAACAATCCCGTTTTATCCGAAACCCGCGCGGCTTGCTGCATGTTGTGCGTCACGATCACGATCGTGTAGTGTTCTTTGAGCTGGCGAACCAGATTCTCGATTTCCAACGTCGCGATGGGATCGAGCGCCGATGTCGGCTCGTCCATCAAGATGACTTCCGGCTCGACGGCGATCACGCGTGCGATGCAAAGCCGTTGTTGTTCCCCCAACGAAAGGTCGAGGGCGCTTTCATGCAGATCGTCTTGAACGATGTCCCAAATCGCAGCACGTTTCAGCGAAGTTTCCACGATCTCTTCGAGTTCGGCGCGCGAATGGGTCAAACCCAGGACCCGTGGACCGAACGCCACGTTGTCAAATATGGATTGCGGGAAGGGATTCGGCTTCTGGAAGACCATGCCGACACGTTGGCGGAGATCGACCACATCCATATCTTCCTTATAGATGTCTTCGCCGTCCAACAGAATCGTTCCCTCGATCCTCGTGTTGGCGATCGTGTCGTTCATTCGATTCAGGCAGCGCAGAAATGTCGACTTGCCACATCCGGAGGGTCCGATCAGTGCCGTCACCTCACGCTCGAGGATCTCCATAGAGATTTCGCTCAAGGCCTTGAATTCGCCGTAGTAGAAGTCGACGTCGCGAACGGAATATTTGTTGCTCGTCTGCATCTCAGTCATTCATAGCATTGTACACTAAGTCTCCGCTGCAGGGTTTAATTCTCAGGGGTATTAAGATGATGATCCTCCCTTCCAACTTCGTGAAGGACACACTATAATCATGCGGATGATTAACGGGGCGCACATAACCAAGCCGTACGCAGTATTCCTTCTTTTAGTTATTCTTTTACTCATTCCCTCATGCGCAAGACCTGCTGAGAGCAGCGGATCGGGTTCCAGCACCTCGGGCACGATTGAAAATAAAGGATCGGACACGATCGTCAACCTCGCCCTGGCATGGGCGGAGGCGTATCAGAAAATCCGCCCGGAAGTGCGTATATCGGTCACGGGAGGAGGGTCGGGTACGGGAATCGCCTCGCTCATCAACGGCACGGTCGACATTGCCAACGCCTCGCGTAAAATCAAACCCGAAGAAATGGCGAACGCTGAAGCGAATGGAATCAACCCCGTCGAATTCGTCATTGCACGTGATGCGATTGCCGTCATCGTCAATCTGGAAAATCCGGTCGATCAGCTGAGCATCGACCAGCTTTCCGACATCTACAGCGGCAAGATCAACAACTGGCTCGAAGTGGGTGGCGAAGACCGGCCGATCGTTCGCCTTTCGCGGGAGACCAATTCCGGCACCCACGTTTACTTTTTAGAACAAGTCCTGCGCAAGGGTGACAAGAACAATAAAACTCTCTTCTCACCCGATACGCTGCTGATGCCGTCATCCGAAGGGATCAGCGCCGAAATCCGCCAGAATCCGAACGCCATTGGCTACGATGGCCTGGGATACGTCACGGACGATCTTAAGGTGATCGCCGTTTCCGCCGGTCCCGACGGGCCGTATATTTTGCCATCGGCCGAGAGCGTCAATAATCAGGAATACCCTATCGCTCGCGATCTGTACATGTACACGGCTGGGGAACCCACCGGTGCGATCTTGGAATACCTGGATTGGATCCGCTCGGCGGAGGCACAAGCCATCGTCAAGGAACTGGGCTTCGTCCCGATCGTACAATGAGGTCATGATGCAATCTCGCAGTTGGAAAGAATTCCTCATCACCCGCATGATCAAAGTTTCAGGGTATTCGGCGATCATCTTCGTCGTCATGATTTTCATTTTTCTCTTGCGAGAAGGATCCGCAACGATCATCGAAGTCCCTCTCAAATCGCTGTTGAGCACACGCTGGTACCCCATCGAAGGCTATTTCGGGATCTTGCCGCTCATCAGCGGTTCGATCATCGTCACCATTGGCGCCACGCTGATCGCCGTACCCCTGGGAGTCTGCTGTGCGATCTTCATCGCAGAGATCGCGCCGCGCTGGGTGCGCGAGATACTCAAACCCCTGGTCGAATTGCTCGCCGGCTTGCCTTCTGTGATGTTGGGATTTTTAGGCATCCTGGTGATCGCGCCGGCCGTGCGTCAGATTCTCGACGTTCCTACGGGGCTGACTGCCTTCACCGGCGCGATTCTGCTCGCCGGAATGGCCATTCCCACGATCGTCAGCGTCGCCGAAGACTCCCTGGATTCCGTACCGCGCACCTACCGCGACGCAGCTTTGGCCATGGGCGCCACAAAGTGGCAGACAATTTGGCGCGTCACCCTGCCCGCAGCTCGCTCCGGCGTGCTCACGGCCGTGATGCTCGGTGTCGGACGCGCCATCGGCGAGACGATGACCGTGATGATGGTTACCGGTAACGCTCCGGTGATGCCCAAGGGACTCGGCTCGCTCTTCCGTCCTGTACGCACGATGACGGCCACCATCGCAGCCGAAATGGGTGAAGTCGCCAACGGTAGTGTTCACTACCACACCTTGTTCTTCATCGGCATCGTGCTGTTTGTGATATCGTTGCTGATCAATCTGGCCGCGGCGAGAATCGTCTTCCGCCAGCAGAAGCGTGCCGAAAGGATCTTGTCTTAAAAGGCAATGCGACGAACATGACTGATAACGCCGGCACACCATCCAAGGCCAAACCGCGCAACACCAAACGGCGTAACCTGATTCAACGCCTGGGCTACGCGGGCATGATCCTCGCCGCCATCATCACCGTCACACCTATCATCCTGATCGTCGTCTACATCTACAGCCGCGGTCTCCCCGCGATTTCGCTCGAATTTCTCACCGCCATGCCGAAAGACGGCATGCGGGCGGGAGGCATCCTCCCCGCGATCGTGGGCACGTTCTGGTTGACGATCGGCACCGGGGTGGTCGCCGTGCCCCTGGGCGTCGGCGCCGCCATTTACCTATCCGAATACGCGCCGGATAACCGCTGGACACGTACCATTCGCATCGCCATCATCAACCTGGCGGGCATTCCATCCGTGGTGTATGGCTTGTTCGGATTGGGACTCTTCGTCCTCTTTCTCCGTTTCGGTACGAGCATTCTCGCCGGCTCGCTCACCCTGGCCATCATGACCATTCCTGTGATCATCAGCACGTCCGAGGAAGCGCTGCGAGCCGTCCCGAACAGTTTCCGCGTGGTGAGTATTTCCGTCGGAGGCACCCGCTGGCAGACCATCCAGCGCGTGGTGCTGCCACAAGCGTTACCCGGCATTCTCACCGGGGTGATCCTGGGACTCGAACGTGCGGCAGGGGAAACGGCGCCCATTCTGTTTACCGTCGCCGCTTTCTTTTTGCCCAGGTTGCCGTCGTCAATCTTCGATGCCACGATGGCGCTGCCCTATCACCTGTTCGTGATTTCCACTCAAGTTCCGGGGATGCCGGTTAAAATTCAATACGGCACGGCGGTCGTCCTGCTCACCTTCGTTCTCGCAATGAACAGCGTGGCGACGGTTATCCGCTCGCGAGCCAGAGCGAGGCGGCAATGGTGAGCGCAAAAGAAACCCCGACTATGGTGAATGACGGGAACGAACCGAAACCCAAGATCCTGATCGAGAATCTGACTGTACGCTACTCGGACGGCACTGAGTCGCTGCGCCAGATCAACCTCGCCATACCGGAAAACGCCATCACGGTTCTTTTTGGACCCGCCGGCGGTGGGAAATCGACCCTCCTACGCACCATCAACCGCCTCAACGACCTGGCGGACGTCGTCGAACTTTCCGGCCATCTTTATCTCGATGGACAAGATGTGCTTGCCAAAGACCGCGACGTCATCGCACTGCGCAGGAACATCGGCATGGTGTTTGCCCGTCCTGTCGTTCTACCGATGAGCATCCGCCAGAATCTCACCTACAGTCTGGAACTCGCCGGCGTTCGCGATTCAGACCGCCTGGACCAGGCGGTCGAGGAAAGCCTCAAAGCGGCTGCGTTGTGGCAGGAAGTGGAAGATCGCCTCGACGAACCTGCCGTGAGACTGTCCGGTGGACAACAGCAGCGGCTCTGCATCGCTCGCGCCCTGGTGCTCAAACCGGAGGTGATCTTGCTCGATGAACCCACCTCAGGCCTGGATCCGATCTCCACCGGAAAGGTCGAGAGTTCCCTCCAAGTCTTGAAGGAGGATTACACCATCGTCCTCGTCCCACATTCCGTCCAACAAGCGGCGCGCGTGTCCGATTACGCCGCGTTCATGTTGGATGGACGGCTGATCGAATACGCCGTAGGCAAGCTGTTGTTTACCAATCCCAAGGACCAAAGGACGGAAGACTACATCGAAGGACGCTTCGGCTAACGCATCGGGAGCTTTCCCTCCGCCCACGCATACTTCCACAACGATTAAAATATGAACTATGGCTCTTGACGTCAGACAGTATTCGAAATACACTCAATGCAACAGGCGCCCCCGCTGTACCGCGGTTCATCCGTCGGACGGCGGGGTCATTTTTTGGGCCATGTTGGGGGTATTCTCCTGTATGCTGAGCCTCACAGCGTGCCAGTCGGACTCCGTAGACGCTACAAGCCCAAGCGCGACACCCAGCCCCACTCACCCATCTCCCACGATCAGCCCAACGGTTCCGACGCCGACGGTGACGGCCACGGCCAGCCCCACACCGCTTCCCTGCACGCAGCAGCCGGGCGAGGTGATCCGCAGCCAAGTCGTCGATTCCAGTTTGCCGCGCCCGTTCCCCTTCCGTATCTACCTTCCTGCTTGCTACGATGAAGAAAGCGCAAGAACGTATCCAAGTCTCTATATGCTGCACGGTTTGGCGAAGGACGATTCGGAGTGGGATACGCTGGGAATCGACGAAGCCGCCGACCTGTTAATCTCGAACGGCAATGCGCCGCCGTTCATCATCGTGATGCCATTTCACGCAACGGGAATCGATCTCGAAACCGCACTCGTCGACGTCCTCGTCCCCTACATTGACGAACAATACCGCACGATCCCCGATCCTGATTTTCGCTCGATCGGTGGACTCTCTCGGGGTGGAGGACTGGCGCTGCGAATCGGCCTGCAAAATCCGGACCTGTTCCACGCCATCGGGATGCACAGCCCGGCCAACGTTTCGAGCCGCGAATACATCACGCGCCGGATCGATCAAATCCCCCCGGACGTGCAGTTGCACCTGTGGATCGACATCGGCGATCACGATCCTCTTCTAGAATCCACACAACTGCTGGTTTCCTGGCTCGAGGACCTCGGGATGGATCTGCTGACTTTCGTTAACACCGGTTTTCACGACAGTAACTATTGGTCCCAACACGTCGAAAGCTACCTCAACTGGTACGTCGGAACCTGGTCAACCGGCGACTGAGCGCCGCGAGTATCCCATACTCCACTTGACTCGAACTTAAAGACCCCCCATCTGATCGTTCATTGATTCTGACCTTCGATTGAACGGAAGAGTCGATGGAGATGGTACACGCCGCAGATCAACATCTTGCGGAATTCTCACTTTGGGAAATAAACTGGATATTGGATTTAGCGTAAAACGCTGAGGATTTCCTCTTCGCTGATCGGGCCCGGACGTAAAATCCTGGGAACAGCACGCGTGCAGTCCACAACCGTTGAAGGCTCTCCGCCGGGTGTTTCTCCACCATCCAAAATCAACTCGACGCGTCCCTCGAGCGCCGTGAAAACGTCCTCCGCCGTGCAAGGGCTCGGCTCACCGGAGCGGTTCGCCGATGTCACCGCTAGCGGTCCAGTGACGGTCAGCAATTCCAGCGCAAGTCGGTGATCAGGAACGCGAAGGCCGACCGTTTTATCGCCGCCGAGCGATTCGGGCAAATCGGGTTTGCGCCAGACGACGATCGTCAAAGGTCCCGGCCAGAAACGCCCTGCAAGCTGCTCTGCATTGGAGGGCAGGCTGAGTGCGACTTTCGAAATCTCATCCGCTCCCGCCAGCAGGACAGGAATCGCTTTAGTTTGCTCACGATCCTTGACGCGGAAAATCCGTTGGATCGCCCTGGCGTCGTGCACGCGGGCGCCCAGTCCATACACCGTGTCTGTGGGAAACGCCACCAATCCACCCCCTTGAAGAATTTCAAGCGCACGAGCGATGGCCTTCGGGTCACTCCCAGGAAGCACCTGCGTCTTTTTCCTCATCTATTCACGACCATCAAACGAGGCCGATTGGCGTAATCTGTCCGGATCTGCACGCGATATTTCGGCAGGGCACACGAAACGTACTGTTGCGCGGATTGCGACTGCTCCGCCCCGATTTCGAGCAGCGCTCGCCCTTGCGGGGACATGATCGAGGGCAGTGCATCCACGAGACGGCGTACGACCGCCAGCCCGTCCTCACCGCCATCGAGTGCGATTCTCGGCTCTCGCTGCGCAACGGGCAAGTTGCCCAACTCGCCTTCCGGGATGTAGGGAAGGTTGGCACAAATTAGATCAAAAACTTCCGAGGACAAAAAGGGGGAAACCAAATCTGCACAGACGAGCTGCACGAACCGGTCGACTCCATGCATCCTTACATTTTTCCGCGCAACGCGCAACGCATCCAGGGAGACATCTGTAGCGTAAACGCGCAGGCCGGGAATCTCGGATGCGAGCGTTACCGCCACACAACCCGATCCGGTGCCGACATCCACGGCGGTTAACGGACGGGATATCTCCCGATGATATTCAAGTGCCGCGTCCACCATGAGTTCCGTTTCGGGACGAGGGATCAACACGGAGCCGTCAAGCTGGAAGCGTCTACCATAGAATTCCCACCAGCCCAGCACGTGGGGCAGCGCCTCGCCTTGCACGCAACGATCTAGCAAATTCAGGAATTCAAGTCCGTGTTCTTCTTCGAGTTCGCTTTCCGGATGAGCCAAGAGCCAGGATCGGGAGCAATTCAAGATCTGGCCGAGAAGCAGTTGGCCGTCCAGGTTGGGGGTTTCGCTGCGATGATCTAAAGCGCTGCGGCCCATGGCCAGCGCCGACCGCACGGTGGAGGGGAATTTCACGAGTCGTCTTCTACGGCCTGCAAGCGCTCGGCTTCTTCCTGCGTGGTTAATTCGTCGATGAATTCGTCGAGGTCGCCATCCAATACCGCGGGGAGGTTATACGAAGACAGATTGATGCGGTGATCGGTCACACGAGATTGGGGAAAGTTATAGGTGCGGATTTTTTCCGAGCGTTCTCCCGTCCCGACCTGTGCCCGGCGTGTGGCTTCTTCCTTCTTCTGCTGTTTCTCGAGGGCAATTTCGTACAAGCGCGCCCGCAGGATGCTCATGGCGCGCATGCGATTCTGTAGTTGGGAACGTTCATCCTGGCATTGCACGACCATGCCGGTGGGAAGATGGGTTAGTCGCACGGCGGTGGAGTTTTTCTGCACGCTCTGCCCGCCCGCTCCCGCCGAGCGGTAGACGTCCATCTTGATGTCCTTCTCCGGGATCTTTATCTCGACATCATCGGCCTCCGCCAGTACGGCAACCGTCGCAGTCGAGGTGTGGATTCGCCCCTGCGACTCGGTGGTGGGCACGCGTTGAACGCGATGCACGCCGGATTCGTGCTTCAAGCGCGAGAACGCCCCACGCCCTTTGACCATGAAGATGATCTCCCGGAAACCACCGACGCCGGTCTCGTTGGAGGACAGGATTTCCACCTGCCAGCCGCGGCCTTCGGCGTAGCGGGCGTACATGCGGTAAAGGTCGGCAGCGAAAAGCGTCGCCTCGTCTCCGCCGGTTCCTGCGCGAATTTCCATGATCACGTTGCGTTGATCTCTCGGATCGCGAGGGATCAACATGGATTTCAACTCGGACTCGAGTGCGTCCCGCTTCGATTCGAGCTTTTCGACTTCTTCCTGTGCGAGATCACGCATCTCTGGATCGTCGCTATCGCGCAGGCTGATCGCCTGATCGAGTTCGTCACTCAAGGTTAGGTATTCGCGGTAGGCGGTAACGACGGGCTCCAGTTCCGCCCGTTCGCGCGCTAATTCGGCGACGAGTTGGTGATCGTCGCCGGCATGCGCTAATTCCTCGTCCAGGGCCTGCAGGCGCTCTTCGACGCCCGCTAATTTCTCCAGCATTTCGACTCCACACAATAAACTCCCACGGATTCTGTGGGAGATGTGTTTCGATTATACCATGCGGACACAATCCAGGTCTTGCCCCATGGGCCAAGAAATCGGCGCACATAAGAAGCGGAACTCATGAGGGAACTCCTGGCGCAATGCATACGTCTATGTTACACAGGTCACAAGCTCATTCTGGAGGTGCAGCATGCATCGGTTGAAGCCCATCTTCATCGTACTGCTTACCGTTTCGATGACAGCGGTCGTCGTTTTTCCCGCAAGCGCCGACGGCATCATCATTCCCGATCCGCCGATCTGTGATCCGGGTCCCTGCCGCGAGCCGTTTCCCGTTTCGCAGCTCGCCATCGTATATCACCACGTCGACGTGATAATCGAAAACCAGGTCGCCATCACCCACGTCGATCAGGTCTTCCGCAACGACAACGACTGGACGGTGGAAGGCACTTACGTCTTCCCTATTCCGCCCGGCGCTTCGGTGACCGAATTCACGCTATGGATCGACGGCAAAGCCGTGAAAGGTGAAGTGCTCGAACGTGACGAAGCACGGGACATCTACGAGGACATCGTGCGCACTCTACGGGATCCCGCGCTGCTCGAATATTTGGATGGGGGCGCTGTACAAGCCTCGATCTTCCCAATCGAACCGGGTCAAGAGCGACGTATCGAACTCGAATACACCGAGGTGCTGCAAGTCGAGAACGGCCTGGTCCACTATCGCTATCCCCTGAACACGGAGAAATTCTCAACGCAGCCGCTTGAGGACGTGCGCGTCTCGGTGGACGTGAAAAGCCCACATCCCGTGCGCGCGATTTATTCGCCCACCCACACGATCGACATCAATAGAGACAACGATTACCGCTTCGGCGTGTCCTATGAGGAGAACGACATCAAACCGGACGAGGATTTCGATCTCTACTATTCCGTCACCGACGAGGATATCGGCCTCAACTTGATCACCTATCGGGACCCTGAAGAGGGCAATGGATTTTTCCTGCTGCTTGCCGCACCCAGTGTGGAAGAGAATCAGAATCAGCGCATCCCAAAGGACGTCTTCGTCGTGCTCGATCGCTCCGGAAGCATGGATGGAGAGAAATTCATCCAGGCCCAGGAAGCGCTGGCTTACATCCTCGATCATCTGCACGACGACGACCGTTTCAACATCATCACCTTCAGTTCGGGCACGCGCGCTTACGCTGACAACCTACGCCCTGCGGAAGAAGCGGAGCAGGCGAAGGATTGGGTCTATTCACTCTCCGCGGCGGGTTCGACCGACATCAACCTCGCCCTGCTGGAAGCGCTGGCGCAGGTGGAGCGTAATCGGTCCACGATCATCCTCTTCCTGACAGACGGATTGCCCACGGAAGGTGTCACCGACAGCGAAGACATTGTCGTCAACATCCGCAAGGAAGCACCCGACAACGTGCGCCTCTTTGCTTTCGGCGTGGGCTACGACGTCGACACGTTCCTGCTCGATTCGCTTTCCGGCAACATGCACGGCGCCACGACCTACGTCACGCCGGATCAAGCGATAGACGAGACAGTCTCGGCATTCTACGCCAAAGTCAGTACGCCCGTTCTGACCGACATCGAGCTCGACTTCGGCGACGTGATCGTACACGATCTCTACCCCGACCCGCTGCCCGACCTGTTTGCCGGAAGCCAATTGGTGCTCGTTGGCCGCTATAAGCATTCCGGCGGCGGTTCGATCGAGCTGCGCGGTAGCGTGGAAGGACGTGAGGTGACCTACGTGTACGAAGATCACACGTTCCGTTCTTCGGGCGGTCCGGATTTTCTACCAAGACTGTGGGCCACGCGTAAGATCGGTTCCTTGCTGAATCAGGTGCGTCTACAAGGTCCGAACGAGGAGATCGTCGACCAAATCGTGCAGCTCAGTATCCGCTACGGAATCGTCACGCCCTACACGTCCTACCTTGTCACGGAGCCGACAATGCTGGGCGCAGAAGCTCAGGAAGACATCGCCGCAAATGCACTGGAGGAGATGGAAAGCGCGCCGGCGGCTGTCTCCGGAGAGGGCGCCTTCGAACGGGCCGCAGCTGAAGGAGAATACAAGGACGCAGACGTCCCGCTGGCACCGGACAAAGAAGCAGGTGACGTCGTGCGCATCGCCGGTTCGCGGACCTATCGTCTCATCGATGGGGTCTGGACGGACACGGCTTTCGATCCCGAGAGCATGGATACGGTCAACGTCCCCTTCCTGACCGAAGATTACTTCGCCCTGGCGGACGCGCGCAGCGATCTGGCCGCCGGATTTGCGCTCGGCGATCGGGTAATCGCCATCTCCGACGGAATCGCGTACGAAGTCGTACCGGAAGATTCACGGGGCGACGACGTCGACATCCCGACCGATCGAACGGACGAAACTGCGAATGCGGACAACACGTCGGCAGCCGGAGCAGACGAAGAGCAGGATAATCGCAGCCATGACATCACGCTGCCCTGTCCCGGCGCACCGCTGGTTCTCGGAATCGCGTTGCTGCCCTGGGCAAAGAAGAAACGCAGCAAGAGCTAAATCGGTTGTCACCCGGAAATATACAGCGAGGGCCGTTCGATGAGAACAGCCCTCGCATATTTATTGTAGACTTTCCCTTAGAGCAACTCGTAGAGACGCCTCGGTGAGGCGTCTATTTCTTGGGCGACCCAGAAGGTCGCCTATACAACTCCAATGAATTGCCGGCTTGGATCGATGTTTCAACGGGCCGACAAACGGGTAGGCTCCTAAATTGTCGATCAATTGACACGCGAAGACGCCTCGGTGAAGTGTCCCTACACATTGTTCTGGGATGCTGTGAAAGTAGCATATAGTTGATCGAATGATAGACGCCCTGTCAGGGCGTCTCTACGCGTTATTTTGAAATGGAATAAGGGTTGGGTTTGAAACCCACGTGCAGAATATCGCGTAGAGACACCTCGGTGAGGCGTCTATTTCTTGGGCGACCCAGAAGGTTGCCTCTACAACTCCAATGGATTGTCGAATTGGATCGATGTTTCAACGGGCCGACAAACGGGTAGGCCCCTACATTGTCGATCAATTGACACGCGAAGACGCCTCGATGAAGTGTCCCCATACATTGTTCTGAAATCTTGTAGAAGCAGCATATGGTTGATCGAATGATAGACGCCCTGACAGGGCGTCTCTACGCGTTGTTTTGAAATGGAATAAGGATTGGGTTTGAAACCCACGTGCAAAATATCGCGTAGAGACGCCTCGGTGAGGCGTCTATTTCTTGGGCGACCCAGAAGGTCGCCTATACAACTCCAATGGATTGTCGAATTGGATCGATGTTTCAACGGGCCGACAAACGGGTAGGCCCCTACATTGTCGATCAATTGACACGCGAAGACGCCTCGATGAAGTGTCCCCATACATTGTTCTGGAATCTTGTAGAAGCAGCATATGGTTGATCGAATGATAGACGCCCTGTCAGGACGTCTCTACGCGTTATTTTGAAATGGAATAGGGGCGGTTCGGGAACCGCCCCATCGAGTTCGGGCAGAAAATTGACTTGGCTCGACGTGAACGAGGACTAATCGAGCGGCTCGTCCGTAGGTTCATCCGTCGGTTCGTCTGTGGGCTCGTCGGTTGGTTCAGCTGTGGGCTCGGCAGTAGGCGTCGCGGTCGGCTCTGGCAAATATACACACGATTCTGGCACTTCATAGGTTGCGATCGTCTCGTAACCTTCATGGCCCGCCTTGTCCTTGGCCCAAGCCTTGACAGTGAAGCTGGTGGAGCAGGTCAAACCCGTGGCGTCGGAGAAACCTGTGACACCGGCGAACGCATCCCCGCACGACGGACTGATGTTCACTTCAATGGTCAGATCGTAGAAACCGACCCATTGTTCACCCAAATCCCAACCCGCCGGGGCAGAGGGATAAAGGGGCGCTCCGTGGACCCATTCTCCGTTGACCGGATTTTGATACTTGAGACGTACCCACTCGAGTCCCTTCGAATACGCCGGATCCACGACTTTCAAACCATAAACACGGATGACCGTATTGCAGGAGTCCAATTCTCCACCAGCCGGTTGGCGTTCTTCATAACCGTAAATGATCGGGGCCTTTGTATCGCTGACGGGAGGTTTCGAGGTCGGTTTTTCGGTGGCGGTTTTCGTCGGTTTGAGCGTGACGGTCGGTATCGGCGTTTTGGTCGGCTCGTCCGTCTTGGTTGGTTCCGGCGATTTTGAAGGAGTAGCGGTGAATGGCTCGTCTCCCTGAAAATTTAGCGCCGTCGCAGTAGGAATGGGCGATTCGAGGGCCAGTTTGATCAATTCCGATTGATCGGATGCCTCTTCCGAAGATACTCCCTCATCTCGCAGCGTGTCCCCAATGATGGAGAGCCGGAACGGCCCAAGAATCGATCCGCCAGCCTCCGCGCTGTAATCCGCCCCCAGGAACGAGTCCAGGCGCATGGATATGGGTAGACTTTGCGCCGAAGCCGTACTCAGAAAGAACGCTGCAGCTCCCCACACAACCAAAAGCGTGGAAAAGACGATTGCCACGGATATATACCAACGTCGTCCCATGTTATTAACCCCTCGATCTAGTTATCCCTTAGCATAAGGCCTTCGGACGAAGCCTGGCTATATGACCGAAGTCCTACCGTTGATTTCGAATTCCCCGGTGAATGTATATAAATTCTGCAACGGACCGTCATTCGAGCAAGCGGCTGCTTCGATCCGAGACCTCGTACACCTTAACCTCTTTACCCAATTCCTCGATCTGAACCTGCCCTTCACGGCCGAATTCGAATTGCGAGCGGACGCTCCTCAAATAACGGTAGGTCTGTTGGTCGATCACGATGCTTGCCGAAGCGCGCGCGATGCGTTGAATCGCCTCTGCAATCTGCAACGCATCCCCGATGACCGTGTAATGCATTTGATCTTCGGTCACCAAGCCTCCCGAAAGGACCGTGCCCGTCGACAATCCAATGCCGATGTCCCACGTCGGCGGGCTGTCCATGTCGGCCGTGATTTGGATGGCTCGCACCGCGGACAGCATTTCGAAGCCGGCGTGCGTAGCCTGAAGTGCGCTGACTTGAGGCGGTAAACTGCGCGGTAGTATGCCGAAAATGGCGATCAGCGACCTCCCGTCGAAAGTATGCACGACGCCGCCGTGTTGATGCACGATCTCGGACAGCGAAGCGTAATATTCATTCAGGTTTCTCATTAACCCCTCGGGATCGTCTTCGCTTTCTTCAAAGACGACCCCGCGAATTTCCGCATACAGGACTGTGCCGCGCGCAACCTGTCCTTGATGGAACGATTCCCCTTTCTGCATGGTCTTACGCAGTTCCTCGCGCATCTCGGGGCTCATCGTTCGACTGAGCAGATTGCGATACACGGCGCCCTCGCGCAGCTCTTCGACCATGCGGTTGAACGCTTTCCCCAGCAGACCGACCTCGTCGCCGCCGCGGGCCGTGACCTGTGTCGTAAGATCCCCAGCTGCAACTTGCGCGGAGGCTTCGGCGATGTCGATCAGCGGCCGCGTGATCGTGTGGGACAAATACAACCCGACCGACACCACGAGAACCAAAGCCAGCGCGGCGATGCCGATGATGGATGTAATTCGTTTCTGATAGGTCTCATATGCCAGATCGGGATCTTCGGCACCGAACAAGGCCACGCCCAACATCCCCAATTCCATCGTCCCTTGCCGGACCGCGAAGGGCGTGACGATCTCCCCGTAGGTTTTTCCAGCGACTTTGATGGTGCGGTATGGGTCTTCGTCCCGGTCTTCGTCCCGCGCGATCTCGATCAATTCTGCGGGCAATTCCAGATCCGCAGGTTCCCACGTCGAGCGGTCTTCGAACGTAGTACTGAGCAACTGGCCGGTCCGCGAATCGTAGAAGGCGATTGCGGTGCGCGCACTCTCGCTCAACTGGTCGACGACGTTATCCAGATACGCACCGGTCAACACTGCACCCAGGATGGTGCCGGATTCGTTGAGCAACGGGGCGGCGATGAAAAGCACCTGCACATCCTCATCTCCCAACCGTATGGTTTCCAGACCAACTTGCTTTTCACCGACTTCGTCCACGAAACCGCTGCCGCCGGGATTTAACTGCAGCACCTGGCGTACGAAGCCCCAATCGCTGTAAAAGCCTTCCCCACGCAAGATTTCAGGGATCTCGGCATCGATTCGACGGGAGGTCAGTAGGCTGGTACCATCCCGCTCGAGGATCACAGCCACGTCGACACGCGAGTTGATGATCAACCCCAGAATCTTCTCGCGCAATTCTTCCGCATCGCCCAGGGCAACCGCCGAGACCACGCCTTCCGTATTGGCGATGGCACGCTCGACTTCCAACAGCCGTTCTTCGATGCGCACTACTTCGTCCGTCGCTTGCTGGCCACTGTCGAGCAGTTGACGCAGAAACTGCAGCTGCTCGGATTCCACGGACAACCGGTTAACGATCACGATCGCTCCCAATGCCAGCATCAGTGCCAAGAACATAAATGGGAGTGTAATTTTCCAGCGAAGGCTGAATCGCACCCGCAGGTTATCGTCTCTGCCTTGCATGCAACCTCGCAGCTTTCAACAGATGGAACCGGTTAGCGCAGATAAAAGGACAAGAAAATCAACAGACCGATGAAGAAACCGGCCAACACGGCGATGCGTTTTAGGTCCTTGATCACGTATGAATAATCTGGGTTAAAGCCAACTTGCTTGTTACCCGAAGCGAGGGACGTGGCCTCATTCTCCTTCACCGCAAGATACGCCTCTTGCGGCAGATTGGGTTTGCGTACTCGTTTCTTACTCTTCTTACTACTCAAGATGTGCCTCCTCGAAGAATATCATGACTGCCATTCTACTCGAATTGTGGGGTTTCAATTCGAGATTCTATCCGTCGGCCAATTCTGCGGTCACCACGATGCGTTGATTGTCCACCAGGTACGGATAGCAGGAAACCAACGTGACCGTCGGACGTGGGGTGGGTTCCATGACGCTCACGTCCGTCGGCTCGACGATGCTTATACCGGTAACCCGGTAGGTGTACTGGCGTGAAGCCGTGCTGATCAGGATCTCGTCTCCGGGCTTGAGTTGATCGAGATCGCGGAACAATTGGCCGAAGATATCGTTGTGTGCCGAAAGGACGACGTTCCCGTTTTCACCCGGATTGACGCTTCCGATGTGCTGCCCGACGCCCCGCTTCAACTGTTCCCAGCCGTCTCCCTGGACGACAGGCGCCGGCGCGTTCCAGATGACGGGAATGAAGATATTGCGCGCCTGCTCCGGACCGGGCGTAGGAACCTCCACCGAGGGCATGGATTGGACCAATCTGCGCATACTTTCGGGGATTTCCGCCTCGTTCGGCTGCGAACCACCGGGCGAAGTCGGCGGTGTGTGGCCCGAGGGCAAAACGACCGCCGAGATCAGCGCCGTGGGTGTTGGATGCCCCCCAAGCAACGCTGCCGATTCCTGGTTGAGCTCCTGCAGCGCATCGACGCCGCTGAACAGGACAAACGCCAGACCCAAAACGGCCATAATTTCTATCACCAGGAGAAAGCGGTTGAAAATCTTGCGAGCACCGCCTTTGCTTTCCTTTTCGTTTTCATCCAGCGCTGCGGACTCGCCGATCGCTGGAGACGGAGCGCCTGTTTGCAACTCTTGCGGTGCGGGTCGAACTCGCATCGCCCGCCCGCTGCGCCTGAATTGATGCAGGCGTGCCTCACGCGACTCGCGCTTCTTACGCGCCAGTAGCGCTTCGAGTTCTGCGATCGATAAGTCTTCCGCCGGTCTTCGGTCCCTGGCCATGGATAACCCCAAAGTATTTGTGCCTGTGGCACGCTATGGTGCACGAACGATGCCACACGGCCTTCGTGATTATACTCCGATGCGCAGTTGGGGAAACACGTACTGGCAATTATTATTGCTGTTACTTATATTATATGCATTATTTGTTGTTGCTGGAGAAACCCTTATCGTCGCCATTAAAGCCCGCTAAAGGATTCTCATTTGGAAACACCCGGCGCGAAGAGCTGTCAACCCGGATACCCCACCGGGATGAGGTAAAGCGGTTCGTGATCCAGGGGCAGAGCGAGCAGCGCATGCAATCCTTCGTCTTCGAAAGCGCCGACAGGGACGGCGCCCAGCCCCAGGGCCGTGGCTTGAAGCAGGATGTTCTGCGCCGCGTGGCCCACTTCCATGTGGACGTAGCGCGGCGTGCGTTCCGGACCGTAGCGGATGGCGATGCGCTCGAACACCGCCGTCAGCAGGAACGTGCACGGTGCCTGCAGGATCGATTCCTGTCCCAACGCCATCTGGCACACGTCTTTGCGAACGTCCCCTGCAAGATGCGCGGATAATGAATGTCCTTCAGGGTGGTAGTGATAGACCCCCTGCGAATCGATCAAATAGACTTCCAAAGGATACAGCGCGCCGGCAGAAGGCGTCGTGCGCAAACCGCTCGCATGCGTCGGGCCCTGCGCCGCCCAGAGCAGCTGCGAGATTTGCTGCGGGTTCAATGGCTCAGAAGTGAATTGGCGTACGGAAAGGCGTCCGGCGAGCGTCTCTTCGAGCGAAAGCGCTCCTTGTCGCTCCGGTTCGGGCAGGTCGATGGGCTGCATCAACTGCAATCTCCGTTAATGAAGCTCGTTTTGATGGAGGCTGAAATTTACCGGCATCATCCTACGTCCTGATAGATTTCGGGCTTGAGCTCCCCGATGTAGGGCAGCGTGCGGTGCGTCTCGGCGTAATCCAGCCCGTAGCCCACCACCCACACGTCCGGGATCTCAAAGCCCAGATAATCGATGGGTACGTCGGCGTGCTCACGGTCTTTTTTACACAGCACGCAGGTCTTCAACGACGCCGGCCGGCGTTCCTGCAAGGTGTGATAGAGGTACGCGAGCGTGTTGCCCGAGTCGAGGATGTCCTCGACGATCAAAACGTGGCGGTTTTGGATGGGCTCACGCAAATCCATCAGAATGCGTACCGCGCCCGTCGTGGTAGCCGTCATGCCGTAACTCGAAACGGCCATGAAATCCACTACGTGGCGCATGTGCAGGCAGCGCGCCAGATCGGCGAGGAAAATGAAGGCGCCTTTGAGAATGCCGACCATGTAGATTTCATCGGCGTGGGCGTAATCTTCCTCGAGCTGCGCGGCGATTTGCGCCACGCGAGCTTGAATGTCCTCCTCGGAAATGATCACGCGGGCGATATCGGGATGCAGTTCACGCATGTCGAGTCCTTTGAATCACGCTTCCACGACTTTTGCTTTTATTCAACATCCTTTGAACCAATTCTCGCTTTCCCTCCACCTGATTAGGGCGCCCAATCCGGCATCGTATCGTTGAGCGGGCTGTTTGTCAGGCGCGTTAACGCGCCGCTTGCTATTTCCAGCATGTAGATCTCGGAATCCCCGTCCTTTTCCGAGTCTCTTTCCGACGAGAAAACGATGAACTTCGAATCCGGCGACCAGGCCGGTTGCTCGTCGTTGTGGGGATCGTCCGTGAGTCGGGTGAGGTCTGAGCCATCCGGACGGACCATGTAAATGTCGAATTTCACGTGCCGATTTGTGGCGAAGGCGATCCATTCCCCGTCCGGCGACCATGCTGGATCGATCGCGTCGCCCGGCAGCGCGATCAAGCCTTCCTGTCCGCTGCCGTCGGCGTTCATGACGTGCAGCGTGTACGTCCCGCCGGAGGAATACACGATCCGCTCGAAATCCGGAGACCAGGAGGGACCGTGCATCCACAGCGTACTGAAGGTCAGCGCCGTACGCCCGCTGCCATCCGGCTGGATGACATAGATTTCGGTGGTCATTTTGTCCACGTCGGACCAGCAGTCGTCGATCGTGCAGCGCCCCTCGAAGTACACGATCCCGGCTTCCTTCCAATCCGGATCGCCGGCGAAACGATTGGCGGTCAGGATGTGCTGCCTGTCGCTGCCGTCGCTGTTCATGACGTAGAGGAAGTCCGTGCGGGCGGGCGAGAAGGAGCGGAAGACGATGCGCTCGCCGTCCGGCGACCAGTTGGCCGAATACTCCGACTCTTCACTCGTGTCCGTGATGCGTCTCACGTCTGTTCCATCGGGGAGCATGGTGTACAGGTCGTAGGAATATTTCTCCTCGCGCTCCGAAGAGAAGACGATCCGCCCGCCGCCACCCAGCGCCGTCTCTGTTTCCACGAACATATCCTCGGGTTCGGATACATCCGTCGGTTCGACGAAGATGGTCTCCGCCGTGGGAGTCGGGGAGGCGGCCGGTTCGCTGGTTGCCGTGGCAGTTGCGGCCGCCGGAAGTGCTTGCGTCGACTCAGAATTCGGCGCGCCGCAGGCCGTCAGGCTGAGTACAATCAGCGGACCCACAATGGCGTATAACAACGACATACGGCGGGAATGGATGCGATCTTTCGGGATCGGCATACTCCTCTCCTGTTCCAATCGTGTCGAGACGATTGTATTGCCTCCCAACCGGGAACGCAACCAAATCTGGGATGCTGAACTTACAAATTGAACAACGCTTATCTTTCACTCCCCTCCCCGCGGCCGGTACTGCAGCCCCTCGGCCAGGTGCGAAGTCTGGATGTCCTCCACGCCTTCCAGATCGGCGATCGAGCGCGCCAGTTTGAGCACACGGTGGTAGGCTCGCGCCGAGAGCTGCAGCTGCTGCATCGCCTGGCGCACGAGCAGGCGGCCGGCATCGTCCAGCTCGCAGAAACGCAGCACGTCGCCCGGTCCCATGTCGGCGTTGCAGGTGATCTCCGTGCCGCGGAAGCGCCGGCGCTGGATCGCCCGGGCCGATTCCACGCGGGCGCGCACGGCATCGGACGGCTCGCCCGTGCGGTCGTCAGTCAGCTTGTCGAAATCCACACGCGGCACCTCGACGTGAATGTCGATTCGATCCAGTAACGGCCCCGAGATGCGCTTCTGGTAGCGCGTGACCGTGGCGCTCGAGCATGTACATTCCCGCTGCACGTCGCCGTAGTAGCCGCAGGGACAGGGGTTCATCGCTCCCACGAGCATGAAGTTGGCCGGAAAGGAAGACGAGCCGCGCGCCCGGCTGATGGTGACCACCTTGTCCTCCATCGGCTGGCGCAGCACTTCGAGAACGCGCATGCCGAACTCGGGCAGTTCGTCCAGGAAGAGCACGCCGCGATGGGCGAGCGAGATCTCACCCGGCCGCGGCCAGTTGCCGCCGCCCACCAATCCAGCGTTGGATATCGTGTGATGCGGCGCCCGAAACGGGCGTACGTGGATCATGGGCGTCTCTTCAGGCAGCAGATCGGCGACCGAGTAGATACGCGTCACGTCCAGCGCCTCCTCCACGGTCATCTGCGGCAGGATCGAAGGCAGCGCCCGAGCCAGCAGCGTCTTCCCCGCGCCCGGCGGTCCCGCCATGAGCAGGTTGTGCCCGCCTGCGGCGGCGACTTCCAGGGAGCGTTTGGCGTGCTCCTGGCCCTTGATGTCCCGAAAATCGGGGCCGTCGTACACACATCGGTTGGGGCCGTGGGTATTCGTAGTCGCCGGAATGGACACCACGCCGGAGAGATGGTTGACCAGAGCGGTCAGCGATTCGACCGGCACCACCTCGATCTCGGGAATCAGGGCCGCCTCGGCGGCGTCTTCCTGCGGGACTAAGAGACGCCGGAAGCCCATCTCGCGCGCCAGCGCCGCCATGGGCAGCACACCGCGAATGTGCCGCACCGAGCCGTCGAGCGAGAGTTCGCCCACGGCTAAAGAACCATCCAACCACTCCGGCGCGATCTGCTGCGAAGCGGCCAGGGTGCCGATGGCGATGGGCAAGTCGTAGGCCGGCCCTTCTTTGCGCAGGGCGGCCGGCGCCAGATTGACCGTCACTCGCTGGCGCGGGAAGATAAAGCCGGCGTTCTTCACCGCCGCCTGCACGCGTTCGCGGCTTTCCTGTACGGCGGTGTCCGGCAATCCGACAATTTTGAAGGAGGGAAGCCCGCGTGAGGTGTCCACCTCCACTTCGACGATTGCCCCCTCCAGCCCGATGATGGCTGCGGCGTGGACTTTGGCGAGCACAGCTACAGTCTAGGGGAAAACGGCGGAAAGTTCAAACCATTGCATGAAACGTGTGTTTGATCACAACTGTTGCAGATACTCTTCCGCCGCCTCTTTATAACGCTGGGCGCTGGGGCGATCCCAAAAAAGTTCGAGGAAGGTTTCAAATTCGGCGATCGCCAGATCCACTTCACCCTGCTGCATGTAGCAAAGGCCCAGGGCGTAGTGGCTGACGTCGTACTGCGGATTGAGGCGCAGGCTTTCCAGCGCAGCCTGCATTGCCGCATCCACGTCGCCGAGTTCGTAGGAGGCAAGCGCAAAATTTTTATATGCAGGAGCGTAATAGGGATTCAACTTCAACGCTTCCTGGGCTTCGATCACCGCTTGTTCGTACCGTTCTTGCTGCAGATACAAGAACGCCAAATCGTTGCGCACTTCCCAATCATCCGCAGCGAGCGCCAAGGCCCCGGTCAACGCAGTTTCCGCCGCTTCCAGGTCGCCTTGTTCGATTCGTAAATACCCCTCTGAGAGCAATGAGTCCTTCGTTTCACCGGAAACGGCGCGATATTCCTCGATACCGGCAAGCGCGGTGTCGTACTTTTGCTCGGCGATGTAGACCTCGATCAAAGAAATCAGGAGCACGTCTTCATCCGGATTGAGCTTGCGTGCTTCGAGGAGCAGCGTCTCCGCATCCGAAAATCGCAGCGCATTGGAGAGCGCGGATGCGATGAAAAACATGCCGTAGGCGTCCTCACCTCGAACTTCGAGTGCGTTCTGCAGGGCTTCTTCCATCACGGCAGATTCATCCAGCATGTAAGCAGCGATGGCGCGCAGTGCGTAAATCGTCGACGAGGCCGGGTCATTGGCGATATAAGCCTCCGATTGTTCGAGGGCTTTTTCAAAATCGGCGATCCTGAGATACTCGATGATAAGCAGGTTCCAGGTCCCAGTGTTGGATGGATCGAGGGCCAGCGCCGATTCATAATTCTGAATGGCTTCGACCGGTTGAACCAATTCCGTCTGGCAGCGCCCGAGGCCAAAGTAGGCTTGGGCTGCGATAAAGCCTTCCACGCCGGCGTCGATCAGGTGTTGGAAGCCCTCCGCCGCCGCCTCATAGTCTTCCAGGGCGAGCAGGCTGAAGCTCATCCCGAACTGCGAGTCGATCAGCGCCGGATCGATGTTCAAAGCGCTGGAAAATGCGTCTACGGCTTCCGGGTATTCGGCGCGGGAATAATGATAGAAAC
The DNA here is from genome assembly GCA_034417075.1 of Anaerolineales bacterium. Classification (GTDB taxonomy): domain Bacteria; phylum Chloroflexota; class Anaerolineae; order Anaerolineales; family E44-bin32; genus WVZH01. The sequence continues at coordinate 225,612 of DAOULU010000015.1, read as the reverse complement.
CCAGATCGGAGTATAAATACGCGTTATCGGGACTCAAAGAGATCGCCGTCTGCAGATCCTGCAACCCCTGCGCATCGTCACCCAGGCCGACGTGCACATCGCTTAAGGCGGAGTACGCGTTAGCCCGTACTTCGTCATCCGCGCTGTCTGCGATCAGATTCTGTAAATATGGAAGCGCCTCGGCATAATTACCCAACGCAGTCTCAGTCCGCGCATATCCCATTCTTGCGTCCTCATGATCCGGATCGTGCTCCAGAGCATCCAGGAACAACGCTTCGGCCTTTAAATACTCACCTTGTTGAATGTAAATCCATCCGAGATAGGTGTAAGCCCACGGATCTTCCGGATTCAACGTGATGGCTTCCTGGTAGGTGTGCATCGCTCCCTGAATATCTCCGGCACTGTATAAAATCTCTGCTCGCGCCAGAGCGTCGATATAGTCGCTTCCTGGTCTCGTCCCGGGTGAAACGTCGGTGAAAAAGGCAAAGGAGACGACGATAACCAGCGCTACGGCCGCCAGGGCGCCCCAGCTAACGAGCGAGGTTTCGCCTTGCGGTGTAACCGTTTGCGGACTCAGTTGTTCGAGCCGCTGCTTCCATTGGATCACACGATCCGCGACCGTGAGATTGGAGGCCAGATAGAACGCAAACCCACAGGCGAGGATGACGACGTAGATCAAATCCACGCTCTCCCCACTGGCGAGCATGTCCCGCAGCAGCCACGCACCACCGCGGACCAGTACCGAACCCGTCTTCATCAGGGTCTCGCCGGTCGAACCGAAACTGACACCGGAGATGAGCGAGGCGACGTGTTCGCTGAGGCTGAATCCGCCGACCACGCCGTAGACCGCCAGCAGCGCCGTAAATACGGCAATTGCGCCCCCCAGCAATCGTTGGCGCACGTTCATGCGCCGCAAGACGAAATCCATCAGCCTGGCAAAGAGCACGCCACCGAGGAACAGCAGGCCGATAAGCGGCAGCCAGCTGAAAACGACGATCCAGAAGTCCACGTTTCCACTAAGGTTCAGAAATCGAGTGATGAGATCGTCAAGAACTCCGATCACGCCGCCCATGATGGCCGCCGTGGCAAGAACGGCCAACGTGGGAACCAGATCGGAGATGGGGGAGTGCGCCAGGGCTGCAGGAAATTTGCGATAGAGATCAGAAAGGCGCCGTTGTGCATCTTCGTCCTGCGCCTTAACGAACAAGGCTGACTCCAGGCATCGAGCGGCTGCCTGCGCATCTCCCTTTAGTATCTTTAAATTGGCGATCCGTTTAAGAAGCTGCGCATTGGTCTCTTCGGGCACGACGCCACCTTTGGCCAGTTTGAAGAGCGTTCCTGGCGTAGCGATCAAACCGTAAGGTATGCCGATCCAACCGAAAAAAGCGCTCAAGAAAGCCGCCAGCGTCAGTTTTATGCCGCCGTGTTTCCGGCACCACACCCCTTGATACGCCCGGCGGAAGGTTGCGATGAACAAACTGAACACGTACGGATAAGCAACAACGCGCAGGGTTTCATCCTGGCGGCCGCATTCCATACAGGTAGAGACGCCAGAAGATTCCATGGCACTGTCGGCGCCGGCGTTCGATACTGCCGGCGAGACCGGATTCTGTTCATCAGTCATGTCGTGTATTCCTTCTCATCCACGTAAAGACAACACGATGTGGATCGTTCGAGTATGCAATTCGAGACGCAATTTCACGGCCACATCAGACCGATCAACTCCCCGTCCGCAAAATGGGTGATGGCGCCGTCCAGCGTGAGCAGATACGTCTTTACGATGTAGTTATCTGTCCCCTGCACGACGAGTAAGCCTTCGGACGCCCAGGTCGTCTTTTGGAAGTAGCCGTCTGCGATCGATGTGATGACCGTAGGATTAACACCAGGCGCAGTGCGCACGGCGATCCAGCCGTTGATATCATCTGGATCCATGCCTCTGCTTCCAAAGGCGTACGCCAGTTGGATGCCGGAGGGCGAATACGAGACGCCACCGGTTTGCTGCTGATCGGGCAGCAGCGGTAGCAGGGTCTCTGCGGAAGTTGCCAGATCCCGCTCGCGCAATCCTTGGATTCCCGATCCGCCATCACAAGTGCCGGTCAACAATGTGTCGTCGGGCGAAATGGCGCTCCAACAGGGCATCCCGCCGCCAGGAGTTGCCGGATAATAGGTCGAGTAAGTATTCGTCGCCGGGTCGTAGCCGTACATACTGGAGTAGCCGAAATAGAGCAGATCCCCGATGCCCGAGATCTGCCACACGTAGAAGAGATTGCCCGCCTGACTCCAGCGATAGACTTCGAGCACGTAGAACTCGTCCATACCGCTCGTCGGATCGAACTGCATGATGGTTTGAATGTTTGAACCATCGATATTTGCTATCCACAGTTCGCTGTTCGCCCATTCCGCAGCAGCCCAGGCGATCATACTCTCGTCTGCGTTAACGGAGAAGGTAAGGATCTTCATGTTGGGGATGGCGGTGAAGGCAAGATCGTCGACGCCGCCGGGAGTCACGCGCTTCACCGTGCCGCTCATACCGGTCCCACCGCTGTCGACGTAATAGATCGTGTTCCCGACGATCTGGTACGTGTTGGGGTGCGCCCATTCCATTAGCCCGGCTGCGGGCCGCGTCTCGCTCAATGTGCCGTCCAGGTTGAAAATTTCGAAATTCCCGCCCGCGAAAATGACCACACGCGGTTCCGGTACGGGTTCTTCCGTCGCCGTAGACTCGCCCGTCGGCTCGAGGGTAGGCTCCTCCGTTGAGGGCCCTTCCAAGGTTGGCGTGCCGGGTTGAGGTAGGTTGCAGGCTAAAATTGCAAGAACGAGGAACAGCGTCATGACGAGGGGAATTCGACTACGCATGGGTTTCCCTCCCTATGGGTTTATTAATGGAATGTGTTAGTTCAAGCACCTCTGTATTTATATCGCAACTTATACTATTGAACGCTGTCACATCTGAGACGAATGCACACCCATCCCCGGGTCGCGGACTATAATAATTGATGAATTCTGTGAACGGATTGGAAGTGCGACGACGTTATAGTTCACTTCCATAACGCCGCTTGAGCGCCTTGAGCAGTTCGGGAACTCTGCGGCTCAATGGACCGAACGTGTCGTGTGGGGGAACCTCCGGCCCCAGACCGATCGAAAGCAGACGTTCTTTGCTGAGCGCGACGGTGAGCAGCTGTCGATCCGAACCGGCGACGCTGGTATAACGCAGATTCCCACCGGCGATCTCGTTCAACACACGCTCGCCCATCGTCACCGAGGCGGCCGTCATCGCCGAGAAGGCTTCCGGCTCCGCGGGCGGATCAGGTGGTACGCTGGCAACGACGAGTCCGTCGTTATCGACCAGCGCCACCCAGAGCGGGCTGGGGAGATCTTCCGCAAGACTGCCCAGAACCCGGACCAATTCCGATTGACGTGTGACCATAGGAGTGTTCTCGATTCCGATACGATTTGTTCAGTGCGAACAACCTAAGAGTATATCCTGTGGCGCGATATGGCAAGTAGCCATTTGTCCCTCTCATACCGCGGCGTAGGCGGTTGGTGCTGCTCGGTTCAAGGCGAGGTCAGGGAGAAATTATCGAAGCGGAATTCCGCCGACCCGGAGTCGTACGTCGCGCCGATCAGGGCGACATCCCCACTCGAAAAGCTCTCATCCCGGGTTTCAGCCAGGCGCACGCCATTGACATTGAAGATCAGCCGCTCAGCGTTGCAGATCACCTCCAGCTCGTTTGACCCACTTCCCTGACGAACCGTGTCGGATTTTTCCCATCCAACGAGGAGTTGGCCGTCTCCTCCAATGAAGCGGACAACGGCGTAGTAGCCATCCCCGGAAACGAGAAAGGCGTAACCTTCGAGTTTATCCACATCCGGATCGTAATTCACACGACACATGACGCCGTAGCCCGTGTCGTCGCTTTCCGGTCCGCTGGCCTGCCGGGCCGTCACTTCGACGGTCGCATCTCCAAACCACTCGAAACGCTGCCCCCAGGCAATGACGTCCTCGTCTTCGACGCGGACGAAGTATTCCCCCTCCATATATCCCACGCTGCCCACGCTGTATTCACCGATCTCCCAACCGCTGGCCGGGTCACTGAAGTCGTCGAACAGATTCGCCTGAGTCGCGTATACCCTGGGTTGCGGAGTCCGATCCGAAATCGGCGTGGAGGTGCGCCGGATGACCGGGTCCATGACCTGGCAGGCGGATGCCGTGAGAAGCACGAACACGAGAAACGGCATCCCAAATCGACAGCACCTGTGCATCAACATCCTCCTCAACGTGTGGTTGGGATAGCATCGCCGATTTCGGATAACTATGCAAGCCCGCCGATTAGAGTCGCGGTTTCGCAGAACAGATTTGGCCTCGTTCTACCTTTGAGATACAATCACGGAGGCATGAACAGAATCCCGCTTCGGCGCCGAACCGGTTTCATCCTATTCCTGTGGTTGTGCTTAATCGGCTTGCCGTATTACTTCTTACTCCAAGCCTCCGACGTGCAAGCAGCGCCGCCCGCGCTGCTGCGTTTCGTCGGACTTTGGGGTGGGTTGGCCATTTCGCTCACATTCTGCGTCTTTACTTTCTCCCTGACGATCTCCGCCCAGGATTCGCGCCAATGGATCGTCACGATCATCAGTCTGGCGCTCTTCGGTAGCTGCGCCGGGCTGTTCCTCCTGGCCATCGTCGGCGAGGCCTCACCTACAACGATAACGGCGGCGACTCATCTTGGAATCGCGCTGATCGTCCTCTTTTCAACGGTCGCCCTCGGCGCACAATTCGTGCTCCCCGTGCGCACGAATGTGGAGCGTTTGGCCAGCGTCCGTAGGCTGCTGGGATTCTTGTTGGGCGAACGCGGACCGGTCACATTTCTACGCAACGGGGAGGTCATCGAAGCGCACGACGAACGCAGCCGCAGCGGACCCGGCGTCCTGCTCATCGACTACGCCTCGGCTGCAGTCCTGCGCACGGACATCAAATTTACCCGCTCCGTCGGCCCCGGCCTTGTCTTTACCGATCCGGGCGAACGCATCGAGGAAGCCGTCGATCTGCGCCGTCAGATCCGCGCCGTGGAGGGATTCATCCCCCCTGCGGGAGAAGCGGCCGCGCTGGAATCGGTCAATTCCCTCGCCGTCACGAAGGACGGCATCCCGGTTTCGACGGACATCTCCGTCGAATTCATACTCGATCCGGGCGAGCATGTCGAACCCCACGAAGGGCGTTTCGCTCGCCGGCCGCCCTACCCCTGGAAATCATCCGCCGTCGAAAGAGCCGTCTACGGTCACGTGTACGGCGAGGCAGAAGACCTGCCCTGGACAGAACTTCCGTTGAGGCTGACGATCGATCTGTGGCGTGAAATCATCAAGGGCAAGAGTCTCAAAGAACTAACCAGCTTCGACTCTAAAAGCGCCCAACCCCTTCAAGCCGTGCGGGACGACATCCTGCGCCGCCTGACTTCGCCGGAAGACGATGCGCAGGTCGATAACAACAACGGAAATGCTGCGCAGCGAGACTGGAAAATCCTGCAATCGCGCGGCATTCGCGTGCTCGACGTCGATCTCTCGCATCTCTATCTCCCCAGGGACATTCAACAGGAGCGCATGGAAGCCTGGCGTCACGAATGGGCGAACGACGTGCAAAACGCCCTCGCCGATGCGCAGGAACATGCTGCTCGCGTCATCGAACAGGGGCAGATGGAGGCCAGTGAAATCCTCTTCGATGCGCTGAGCGGCGTACTCTACGAGCAGATTCGGAAAAATCCCACACTCAGCAGACAGGACACGCTGCGCTGCATCCTCAAGGACGCCGTCGATCTATGTTCAAAAGACGAGATGGTCGAGGAAAGCCCGACCCTTAAAACCGAGCTACTCGACATCGCCCGGGAATTGTCCACGCTCGACAAAGACTGCCGCGAGCTTGGAGGAGAAGCATGAAACCCTCCTTCTCCCCCTCGTTCTTCGACCGTCCCAAACGCTGGCTAATGCGCTTTCCTGCGATGGCCTATCTTGGCAGACTAAGCCGACTGGCCCGAGCCCATTTCCTCGCCCGCAATCGCAGCGGCGCATTCATTCGTCTTTTCGTCACGGCTGTTTGTTTCGCCGTGTATTGGTTCTTCATCGTCGTTGCCCAGGGATTTCCGGGGGAGCTCGATCCCGAACTGCAAAACGATTTAGGACCCATAGGATTCCTGCTGCTGAACATCCTTACCCCATTCATCCAACCCGAAGTCCTAGTATACATCCTGCCGGTCATCGCCGCGGCCATGCTTGGACTGTACGTCGCCGCTCGCTACCTCGCAGATCTGTTCGACACCGATTCCGCCTGGACGGCATACCGCTATCTCGTTGGCGCGGTCCTCGGATTGAACTACCCGACCTTGCGGGTCGATCAAGGCAACCTAGAAACACTCGAGGCGGAAAATGCAGAGAATCCCGTGATCCTCATCGGCGGACCGGGCTACGTGGACGTACATCTTGGTTTCGCGGCTGTGTTCGAATCGGAGAACGGCTATCCCAGGGTGCTCAGCGCCCTGCAGCGCAGCGATGCTACGATCCCCGACGTGCTCGCCCGCGGCGACCGCCACATCGAAGGTTTCACGCGCCTGCGCGACGTCGTCGATCTGCGCGACCGTCACAGCAAGCTGGACGAGATCATGGCGGTCACGCGTGACGGGATCGAAGTCTACGCGCGCGATGTCCAGGTGGTTTTCCGCGTGTACAGCGGCGAGCAGAAACGCACGCTCGAAAATCCCTATCCCTTCGACGAGCGCAGCGTTCGTCGCCTGGTATACGGCCAACCGGTAACCCGGAAGGGGACGAGCCGCTGGGAGAGCGTTCTTCCCTCCATCGTTAAACGCGAGATCCGCGATTTCGTAGCGCAGCGCAAAGTCGAAGAGTTCCTCGCCATGCAACCCTTCCACGTCGAAGATGAAACACAGAGCGCTGCGGGAAACGCTGATGAAAACGGCACTGCGGACAGCGCGACCTCGCGTCGCGATCTCACCGAGCGATTCCACACCGAGGAACGTAAAGCCCGGCTGAAGGATCACGGATTGGAGTCGGCCTGGGTGGGTGTGGGCGCCTGGGAAGTGCGCGGTTCGCAACCGGCCGAGGGCATCGGGCCGGGGAAGACGCTTCTCACCGCATGGCGCGATCTGCAGCTTGCGCGACGACTGAATTCAAAACGCTACCTCGAGCGCAAAGGACACGATGCTTTCCAGGACGTCGTGTCCGACTCGGTGTCGCATCTCATCCGATCCTGGAAGGCGCATCAACTGCGCCGTTCCGATCGCTGTTTCGAGTTTCTCAACACCTATCGCCAGCAACTGTTGGAAGTACAACAGCGCCTGGAGCGGAATCCCGAGCAGGACAACCGCATCCAGACGATCCTGCTGCACCTTGATAAACTGATCGGACCGACGGTGTTTGGGGGACCGGAATTTTAGCTCCGGATTAACCAACAAGCTCGAAGTAAGGAACCACACTCACTGACAGCACTTATTTCTATCACCACACACCCAGAACCAACCGATACCGCACGCGTTCGCAGTATTCCCGGTATCCCCCCAATTCTTCCTGCAGCGTGCGGTCTTCGAGCGCCGTGCGCAGCACGTATCCGGCCATTCCCAGCACGGCCGGGATCAACGCCCAATAGGAGCCGAGCAAAAACGGAATCCCCAGAAATGCCAGAATCGCGCCCGCATAGGCCGGATGGCGCACGAAGCGATACGGCCCGTTTGTGGCGACGGCATGGCCGCGTTCCGTTTGGATGCGCACGACTTCGGAGAAATAAGCGTTCGACACCATGGCCCAGAGGAACAGGAACCAACCGATAGTCACGAGGATCAACCCCACGACATGCATGAACTCGGGTGGCGTGGGCCGCCAGCCGTGGCGCAGGTTTAACCCCGCCACGATCCACGAAATCATGGGCAGGACCCCGCCGGCAATCGCAGCCAGCCAGCGATCCCAGCGCTTTCCCCCTTCCTGGCGTAAACCGCCGGCGCGCTCGATGAACGTCTCAGGGCTGATGGGAATGAGCAGGATGGGTTGGCCGAAGAGCATCACCGCGACCAAGGCGAGGAACAACCACCCCCAGAGCCATTTCACCGTACCCGCGGCGAGGAAGATGAACACCCCATAACCAACCAGCCCCACCGCGGACTGCACGCACCAGATGATGATCTTCCGTCGAACGTCTGTCGGCTCTCGATCCTGATTTCCGCCGGTCTCACGCATGATCCTGCCTCAATCTTTCTCCTGCTTGCGTTTGCGCAGGCGTACGTCCAACGCCACGGTGCCTTCACCCTCAGGCAACACACGCAGCGGATTGATTTCCACTTCCATCACGTCCGGCAAGTCGACGGCCAACTGTCCGATACGCAGCAATGCCTCGATCACCGCCTCCCGATCGGCGGGCGGAAGATTGCGGTACCCCTTCAATCGTTTACCCGCCCAGGTAGACTCGAGCATGCGCTCGGCCTCGAAGCGGCGCAGGGGCGCCAATTCAAAGGCCACATCTCTGAGCGCCTCCACCTCCACCCCGCCGGAGCCGAACATCACCAACGGTCCGAACTGCTGGTCGCGCACCACACCGACGATCACTTCCTGTCCCTGCTCAATCATCGGCTGCACGAGCACGCCGTCGACTTCCGCCTCCGGCGCCGCCGCACGCACGCGTTCGACGATCGTCGCGAAACCTTCTTCCAACTGCGCCGCGTCCTGCACGTTCAACAACACGCCGCCGATGTCCGATTTGTGGGGAAACTCGGTGGAGGCGATCTTCAACGCCAGCGGGAAGCCGAATTGTTCTGCCGCCTGCTGCGCTTCGTCCACGGTTTTCGCCAGCACCTCCGGAGCGGGATGCAACCCGTAGGATTGGATGATCTCGGCTGCCAGACGTGCCTCGATGAAATCTCCTTCCCCGACCTCGGCGCTCTCGAGCTGTTTACGCGCTCGAGCGGGGTGAATGCCCCGGATCGACTGGGCTGTTTCCTCGACCGTGCGCAAGTGAACGGCGCGCTGCAGCAGCACACGCATCGCCGACGCTGCCCGTTCCGGGAATCGGTAATCCGGAATACGCGCCTGGCGGAACATACGCGCCGCGTGCTCGATCAGATCCTGACCCATGAGCGTCACCACGACCGGTTTGGACGTGGAATGGATCAAGGGAATGAGTGCTCCGGCCACTTCCGCTGCGGTGCTCATCGGCGGCGGCACCAGAATGACGATCACCGCATCGACGGCGTCGTCCTCGATCAGCGCGCCGAGGCACTCGGCGTATTCCTGCGGTCCGCCGCCTGCCAGTAAATCGATGGGATTGCGAATGGACACCGTGGGTGGCAGGAAGGACTTCAGCTTGCGCACCGTCTCTTCACCCAGAGCCGTCAGGGTCAGACGATTGGCCACGATGGCATCCGAGGCGATCGCCCCGGGACCGCCAGCGTTGGTCAGAATGGCCACCCGATCTCCCTGCGGTAAGGGGCACCAGGCCAGCGCCTGAGCCCAGTTGAACATCTCCTCGCTGTGCCGGGCGCGGATCACCCCCGCCTTGCGGAAGGCCGCGTCGTAGGCCTTGTCCTGGCCCGCGAGTGCGCCTGTGTGCGAAGCGACTGCCGCCCGTCCCGCTTCCGAAACGCCCACTTTTATAGCGATGACCGGTTTTTCACACGTCACCTGGCGCGCCTGATGGATGAAATGCGCGCCGTCGACGACTCCTTCCAAATACATGGCGACGACGCGGGTGTGGGCATCCATGGCGACCGCCGGAAGCAGATCGCTCTCGTTCAAATCCATCTGATTGCCCATACTGACCAAGCGGGACAGCCCAAACCCCTGGCCGCGCGCCCAGTCGATCACGGCCTCGCACACCGCGCCGGAATGCGAGACGAAACCGATGTCCCCCTGAGTAGGTCCCGGCAGCGGCAGAAAGGTGGTATCGATGGGCAAATGGGTGTCCAGGAAGCCGATGCAGTTTGGACCCAACACGCGGATTTTATACTCGCGAGCAATTTCCAAGCAGCGCCGTTCCAAAGCGGCGCCTTCGGGACCGATCTCCCGAAAGCCTCCCGAGCCGACGATCACGTAGCGTACGCCGCGTTGACCGCATTCCTCGAGCACGTCCGGCACCGCCTTTGCGGGGATGATGATAATGGCCAGATCGAGCGGATCGGGCACCGAACCGATATCGGCATACAGCTCCCGGTCGAAGAGTACTCCGCCGCGCGGATTCACGAAATACAGCTTGCCCTGGTATCCGGATACGACCAGATTCCGCGCCACGCCGTAGCCTAACTTGGTCGGATTCGTCGAAGCACCGATGACGGCGACCCCGCGCGGTTTGAATAGAGAATCTAGCATCTCACCTCGGCTTTCTGCTGGTCTACGATTTTACACCGACACGAAGTCCCAGTTTGGACGAAACAAGCCCAAACCAATGATAGCAGATGTTAAAACCGGGCAGATTAGAGAATTCTCATTGCTTCCAAATCTTCGGTGTGTTAGAATGCCCTCAACCAAGTCACGACAGCGGACGGAGACAATGAATTTTGTAGAGGTAGTTGTTGACAGTATTCGTGTAAGCCTAATGTCTCCTCAGCGGATCATCATTCTACGAGAAATCGACTCCGATCGCTTCCTGCCGATTTGGATTGGACCTTTCGAAGCCGACGCAATCACGCTCAGCCTGCAGGAACTCGAAGTCGCTCGCCCGTTGACCCACGATCTACTCCGAAACGTTCTACAGACCCTCGACGCCAGTGTCGTGCGCGTCAACATCACGGAGTTGAAAGACGACGTTTTCTACGCGCGAATCATCCTATCCGTCGACGGGCGCGAACTCGAGATCGATTCGCGTCCTTCTGATGCGCTTGCGCTCGCCGTTCGAGTCAACGTTCCCATTTTCGTCGCCGAAGAGGTTATGGAAGAAGCGTCCTCTGTGCCAGAAGCGGACGTGGAGGCGGGAGAAGAAACGGAAGATTCGGAAGACCGCCTCGAAGTCTTCAAGGATTTCGTGGAAAACCTCGACCTCGACGATTTGGATTCAAAGGATGAGGAGTCTAAGGACTAGCCTCTTCCCTTACGCACCATAAGTAGAATTTAGCGTATACAATATAGAATGGTTGGGAACGATGATGACTGCTCCCCGGCAGTCATTAACTTTCGAGCCGAATAAGAGATCTGATTTGTAGGAACCCACACGAATGAGTGACTCCCCCTCTTTTTCCGTCGCTCCGCAGGACAGCGGGCAAAGCCAGGAGATGCCTTACGACCGCGTGGCGGAAGAAGCTGTACTAGGCGCCGTTCTCGTCAATCCCGAGGTGTATTACGACGTCGCGCATTTCCTCAACAGTGAGGATTTCTTCCTACACCGCAACCGCTGGGTTTGGGATGCATTCACCAGCCTGCAGGAGCAGCGCCTACCGATCGACATCCTGACCGTCTCCGAAGAGCTGGAGCGTAAAAACCAGCTCGACGAAACGGGCGGTCCGGCCTATCTCACTACGTTGATCAACAACGTGCCCTCCACACTCCATGCCGAGGCGTATGGTCACCTGGTCGAAGAGACAGCAACCCGCAGACGCCTGCTCCAGGCGGCAAACCAGGTCGCCCGATTGGCGTTCAAAACCGACGCTCCCATCGAAGACGTGGTCAACGACGCCGAGAAGGCGATCTTCGGCGTCAGCGAGCGCAGGCTCGCCCACCAATTGCAGCCGATCAAGCAGGTTGTCAGCGAATACTACGACCGCATCGATTACTTGGCCCGCCATCGCGATGAAACCTTGGGCGTGCCTACCGGTTTCCTCGATCTGGATCGTTTGCTGGGTGGATTGCAACCCAGCGACTTCCTCATCATCGCCGGGCGTCCCGGACAGGGGAAATCCGGCTTCTGCCTTTCGGTCGCCAAGAACGCCAGCCAGATGCACAAGAAACACGTGGCGCTTTTCTCGCTCGAGATGTCGAACGAACAGCTCGTGCAGCGTTTGGTGTCACAGGAAACGGGCATCGATTCACAACGCCTGAGATTGGCCAACCTAGAGGACGACGAGTGGCCCTTGTTCACGCAAGCCGTCAGCGCGCTGGGCGATACGCACATCTATCTGGATGACACCCCTGCCATCACGCCCTTACAGCTGCACACCAAGTGCCGCCGCCTGCACATGGAAGTGCGGTTGGATTTGATCATCGTCGATTACCTTCAGTTGATGACCGGAGAAAGGCGTATCGACAACAGAGTGCAGGAAGTCTCCTACATCTCGCGCAACATGAAAGCCCTGGCGCGCGAGTTGAAGGTGCCCGTTTTGGCCGCCGCGCAGCTTTCGCGTGCCGTGGAAGCCCGCAGACCACCGCGACCGATCCTCTCCGATCTGCGTGAATCAGGCAGCCTAGAGCAGGACGCCGACGTGGTCATGTTCATCTACCGCCCCGATCAATACGAAGAAGACACGCTCAAACAGAACATCGCCGAGATCATCGTGGCCAAACATCGAAACGGACCCGTAGGGAGCGTCGAACTGGTTTTCCGTAAAACACTGGCGAAGTTCGAGAATGCCGCCACGCGGCAGGTCGATCTGTCGCAAATCGGATGAATTGTCCGATTCGAGAAATGAAATCCTTTGCCATCTGTCGCACGTTCATATATAAACGGTTGAGATGAAAGCACAAAAAGGGTTCCCCGGATTCCCGGCCGGTAAATTGCGAACCACGCCGGTGCCGAATTTGTTCTACAGCGAGCTGCTGCCGGCCATCGACCATCTTGGGGAATTGAAACTCACGCTCTACGCCTTCTGGGCTCTGGCGCAGAAAGAAGGCCGTTTCAAGTACCTGCGCGAGTCGGAAATCGCGGCCGACGAGGTCTTCATGCGGGGTCTCGATTCAGGTGGCCAAGATCCACGAGAAGCCCTGGTGGACGCGCTGGAACGCGCCGTGGCTCGCGGGACGTTACTCGAAGCGACCTTGAGGTTTACGGACGGCGAAGAAGCGTTATACTTCCTGAACACCCCCAAAGGACGCGCCGCGATCGAGGGAATCGAACGCGGCGATTGGCAGCCAACGGGAATCGAGGAGCATCCGGTCGAGTTGAAGGTCGAACGGCCGAACATCTTTGTTCTTTACGAACAAAACATCGGCGCGCTGACGCCCATGATCGCTGATCGGTTGCGTGAAGCGGAGGACAGCTATCCGGCGGCGTGGATCGAAGATGCCATCCGTATTGCCGTCGAGAACAACGTCAGAAAATGGCGCTACGTAGAAGCGATACTTGAAGATTGGGATAGACGAGGGAGAGATGAGCGAGAAGATCGAGGAGACTCTGAAAAGGCTCGCCGCCGCTACGTCGAAGGGGACTTCTCCGACTTCATCGAACGCTGACCATTCCGAGGAACCACTCGGCGATCCGGAATGCCCGCTGTGCGGCGGCGTGGGATATTTGCGCGCCGACGTGCCGCTCGAAGATCCCAACTTCGGCAAGGTCGAAATCTGCCCCTGCCGCCATCCGGATGTACGTGAGCGAGTCCGCAGCCGCCTATACCGCTTCAGTAACCTGGATGAATTGAAGCATCTCACCTTCGAAAGCTTCAACCCGGAAGGCCGCCACAACCTGCCTGCGCATCAACGCCAATCGCTGGAAGATGCGCTGGAAGCGGCACAGAAATTCGCCCACAGCCTGGACGGCTGGCTGCTGATCCAAGGGCCGTACGGCTGCGGGAAGACACATCTCGCCGCCGCCGTCGCCAACGAATGCGCATCTCTCGGCGTCCCCACCCTGTTTCTCACGGTGCCCGATCTGCTCGATTCGCTGCGCTTCGCATTCAACGCCGAGGACACGACTTTCGAAGAGCGCTTCGAACAAATCCGCTCCGCCCCTCTGTTGATCCTCGACGATTTTGGCACACAGAACGCCACAGACTGGGCGCGTGAAAAATTGTTTCAGATTCTGAACTACCGCTACGTCAACCGCCTGCCCATCCTGGTGACGACCAACCTGGCCTTGGAGCAGATCGAGGGCCGCATGCGTTCACGCCTCTCAGAGCCCAATCTGGTTACCCAGGTGGAAATCCTGGCCCCGGATTACCGCCTGGATCGCGATCAGGTCGGAAAAAATGAAATCTCGTCGCTCGAACTCCACAAAGAACAAAGTTTTGCCAATTTCAACACGCGCGACAAGGAACGCCTAGTCCCGGAAGACACGCGCAGTCTCAAGCTTGCATTGGAAGCGGCGGTTAAATTTTCCGAAAAGCCTAAAGGTTGGATGGTCATCACTGGAACTTACGGTTCGGGTAAAACACACCTGGCCGCAGCGATCGCCAATGTTTGCGCAAGCCAAGGTCACGCGGTAGTCTTCATCCAAGTGCCCGACCTACTCGACCACCTGCGAGCGACGTTCAACCCAAAGAGTGAGATTTCTTATGATCGGCGATTCGAAGAAGTCCGTGCGGCGCCGATCCTGGTTTTAGATGATTTAGGGACTCAGGCTACAACCCCTTGGGTTCGAGAAAAACTCTATCAATTATTCAATTTCCGATACAATGCGGAACTTCCTACCGTTATCACAACCGCTGACGACGTGGACAACATTGAGCCTCGCATTCGCTCGCGGATGTTAGATAATCGTTTGTGTAAAATCTACGCGATCACAGCACCTTCATACTTTGTTGATGGGACAAAACGCAAACAAAGAAAGAAGCGTTGACCCTGTTCCACGCACCGTGGTACAATCCGGCCGTTGCCCCCATCGTCTAGGGGACCAGGACGTGGGCCTTTCAAGCCCAAAACGGGGGTTCGAATCCCCCTGGGGGCACTTTTTTTTTTACGGACCAGAATTTTAGCCGTGCAAGAATTTCACACTTCTCCCGAGCCACCTTAATCCCCACTCATTTGAACATTTTGGATGATCCGCTCCACGATCTGCTCCACCGGTTGATCGATCGAGATTTCAAGTGCCTCCTTTGCGCCCGGAGGTTCCAACGCTTCGAATTGGGAACGCAGCATGTCCGCTTTCATGTAATGCGGATCTCGACTCCACATGCGCTCGAAAATCGTTTCGTAGTCCCCCGCTAGGTACACGAAAATCAAGTTTTCGACCCCCTGGGCGAGAATCCCGCGGTACGCCCGTTTCAAGGCCGAACAGCTCACGATTATCGAGGCGCCTTCAGCTTGCTTTTCTTGCAGCAACGCGTTAATTCGCTTCAGCCAGGGCAAGCGATCTTGATCGTCGAGCGGAACACCGTTGGCCATTTTGCGTACGTTTTCAGGCGGATGGATTTCGTCCCCCTCTACGTATACCCAGCCCAGCCGGTCCGATAACATCTTCCCGACCGTCGTCTTTCCACACCCAGATACGCCCATCAAGATTATCGCTTGGCACATCCTTCATCACCGACAGGAAATTGGTATTTGAATCTGGAAGATACGCTATGTGATGCGCGCTTCAACGTAGCCTCGAATCTACGAAATCCGCACCTCGACCGCACACTCTTTAACTCCCTCCGACGGTACGGGGATGATTTCGTCTTCAAGCGGGACGCCATTCACCTTGAGAGAGACCGAATTCCCGGACCCCGTCCGCTTGACGTCGATATTATACGTCACGCCACGGTAGATACGTCGGGCAGAAAAACCGGTCCACTCGCTGGGGATGACGGGAGAGATTCTCAGACCGCGGAAATCAGGCCGGATGCCCAGAATCCATTGCGTGATGGCGACATAGTTCCATGCCGCCGTACCCGACAGCCATGAATTCTTGGCTTCGCCTACACGAGGCGCGTCCCGGCCGGCGATCATTTGGGCATAAACGTACGGCTCACATCGATGGATCTCGCTGATCGCCTCTCGGGCAGAGGGATTGATGCGGGTGTAGTAGTCAAAGGCTTGATCCCCGTTCCCCATACGCGCTTCGGAGATCATGATCCAGGGATTGGTATGGCAGAAGATTCCCGCGTTCTCCTTGTACCCCGGCGGGTAGGAGGAAATCTCACCCAGATGGAGATAGTATCGAGTGAAGGCGGGTTGATGTAAGACGATGCCGTGTTTGGTGGCCAATCGTTTTTTGACCGAATCGAGTGCTCGACGCGCCGTTCCATCTTCGAGACCCACGCCGGCCATCACGCACATTCCCTGGGGTTCGATGAAGATCTGTCCCTCTTCGTTCGCCTGCGATCCGAGTGGATTCCCAAGGCCGTCGTAAGCGCGCAGGAACCAATCTCCGTCCCAACCGTGCCGGCGAATGGAATTCTCCATCTTCGCCGCGAGCTGCTCGAAATCGGGAACGCCCTCGGGCTGATCGTGCCAGGCTTCCTTCAGCCCAGCCATCTCCTTGGCTGCATTGATGAACAAGCCGGCGATGAAAAGCGATTCGGCAGTACCTTTCTCACGCTCCGGCGCTGTCTGAAAAGAGACGTCGGGATTTTCGGAAAACACCGTCAGATTGAGACAATCGTTCCAATCTGCACGGCCGATCAACGGAAGCTCGTGCGGTCCCAAACGATCGAGCGTGTACTGCAAGCTGCGCAGTAAATGCTCGTACAACGTCGCCTCACTTCCAGGGCGATTTTCGAAGGGCACCAATTCTTCAAGAACTTCGAAATCTCCCGTCTCTTTGATATAAGCGCAAACAGCAAGCACCAACCACAAGGGGTCATCGTTGAAGTTCGAACCGATCGCGTCGTTGCCCCGTTTGGTTAGCGGTTGATACTGATGGTACGCGCCGCCGGTTTCTAGTTGGGTGGCAGCCAGGTCCAAGATCCGTTCCCGACAGCGTTCCGGAATCATGTGCAGAAAGCCCAGCAAATCCTGGCTGGAATCGCGGAATCCCATGCCTCGGCCGATACCCGACTCGAAGTAGGAAGCGGAACGCGACAGGTTGAACGTGACCATGCACTGGTAGGCATTCCAGATGTTGACCATGCGGTTGGTATGCTCATCCGGTGTGTCGACCTGGACGATTCCCAGGCGTGCATCCCAATACGCGCGCAGTGCCTGAAAGGCCTCATCGACGGTATCGGTCTCCAGATAACGATCGATCGCAGCTTTGACACGCCGTTTGTTGATGACTTGAGATCCGGGCGGATCGAATTTCTCTTCAGCGGGGTTTTCCGCATACCCCAACAAGAATACAACTCGCCGATTTTGGCCGGGCTTCAATCCAAGCCGGACGTGATGCGAACCGATGGGCGCCCAGCCACTCGCTATCGAGTTGCACGAAGTACCCGTGCTCACGACCTGCGAATCACGCCAGCTGCGATAGGGGCCGAGAAAATCCTGTCGCTGTGTGTCGTAGCCGGCAAGCGGTTCCGAACAGGCGAAATAGGCGAAATGATTGCGGCGTTCGCGATACTCGGTCTTGTGATAGATAACGCTGCCCTCGACCTCGACTTCCCCCACGTTGAAATTACGTTGAAAGTTGGTGGCGTCGTCATCTGCGTCCCAGAGATTGAACTCGAGCAGTGAAAATACGGACAGATCGAAGTCCTCGTCGCCCAAGTTGGTCAGGCTCATGTCCCAGACTTCCAGGTTTTCTCCCAGAGGGACAAAATAGCGAATCTCGGTCTGGATTTGTCGGTACGTGGAGCGGATAATGCTGTACCCCATACCATGCCGGCAGGAGTAATCCTCGAGGTCTTTCCGCACGGGTTGCCACGTCGGAGACCAGAAATCGCCGTCGGCGTTGTTACGCAAGTAGAGGTAGCGCCCGCTGAAATCCAAGGGGACGTTGTTATAGCGGTAGCGCGTAAGGCGCCGATATCGGGCGTCCCGATAGAAACAGTATCCTCCTGCCGTGTTCGAAATTAAGGAGAAGAACTCCTCCGAACCCAGATAATTGATCCAGGGCAGCGGGGTATCCGGCTGCGTAATCACGTACTCGCGCGATCGATCGTCAAAATACCCAAAACGCATGTCAACTCCTTGCCATTCGTCGTAGCCTATCAATCATTAAGGATACCATCGAACTGGAAACCTCCGCCGGTGGTGTATTTTCATCGATTTGCGCATTCGTAGATCAGGAATACTGGGAGCGCTCTCAGTCTTTGACAAATTTTTTGCTCCCATTAAATAAATTGGAAGGGAGCGCACCTATTTTGAACGATTCCGAGCACGACGTCAAGGATTCCTCGAGAATTCGACGGCCTTGTGAAGACGCACGCAGATGCGGAAATGGGGATTCGGAGAAGATATAATGTTTAAGCAAGTTCGGCGTGCATGGCGACGCACGATAAAACTTCGCGTACACTCAAATACGGGAGAACGAAAATGAGATGGCTTCTAACCGGCGGCTCCGGCATGATTGGACAAGCACTGAGTGCAAATCTGATCGCAGACGGCGAAGAAGTCACCGTCCTCAGCCGAAATCCAAAAGCTCGGGAAGGCGTGCTTGATGGATGGAGGTTGGCCGCGTGGGACGGCGCCACGGCCGAAGGATGGGGACGCCTGATCGAGAGCACGGATGTAGTGGTCAATATGGCCGGCGAACGCATCGCCGGCCCAAATCCGATCACGATGCGTTGGACCTCCACCCGCAAAGAACGCATCTGCAACAGCCGGGTGAAAGCGGGCGAAGCGCTCACACAGGCGATCGAAGATTCTTCCCGGAAGCCCACGGTTCTGGTTCAATTTTCCGGTGTCGATTACTACCCGCTCTCTTCCGAATCCGCAACCGAAGCGACGCCTCCCGGAGACAGCTTCCTGGCGCGGGTTTGTACCGAATGCTGGGAACCGTCTACGCATAAGGTGGAGAACATGGGAGTGCGTCGCGCGATCGTGCGCCTGGGACCCGTACTCCACCGCGATGACGGCGCGCTGCCGCCGATGATCTTGCAGACCAGGCTGTTCCTCGGCGGCCCGCTGGGTTCAGGACGGCAGTTCTTTTCCTGGGTGCACATCGACGACGTCGTCGGCGCAATACGATATCTCGTCGGCCAGGCACATGCATCCGGTGCGTATAATCTGACCGCCCCGAATCCGCTCACCAACGCCGAGTTCATGAAGACGCTGGCACGCGTGATGAAACGGCCCAGTTTCCTGCGCGTTCCGAGCATCATTCTGAAACTCTTTTTCGGCGAAATGTCCAGCACCCTGCTGAAAGGTTCACGAGTACTCCCCGAAAGATTGTTCGCAGATGGATACCGCTTCCGGTTTCCGGATGCCGATGCGGCTTTGAAAGACTTGTTGGGTAAAAACGACGACGGATAGGTAAGTTTAGGGGGTTGGATCGAATCAATAAACTGGACGCCGACACCGCCGTCATCTTCGGGGTGGATCAGTTCTGTTGAAAGCAAATTGGATGTAACACAATAACCAAATAGCGCATCTAGTAGGTGAAAGGAATTGCCTATGTCTAATCGAGAAATAATTGTAGAAAACCTCGTTAAAAAATACCCCGGCGTGCAGGCTGTCGATGATATATCGTTTCAAGTCAAAGCCGGCGAAATTTTCGGCTTCTTGGGTCCGAACGGTGCGGGTAAAAGCACTACGATAAAAATCCTCACCACCCTGGGCCTGCCGACTTCCGGAAACGCCCGTGTGGGCGGATACGACATCAAGTGTGAAGCGGAAGATGTACGTCGTATTGCAGGGGTCGCGCTTCAAGAAATTGGGCTCGACCCCATGATGAAATCCTTGGAGTTATTGATCCTGCAAGGTCAGTTGTTTGGAAGAAACCGTCAGCAAGCCCAGAAACGGGCGGACGAACTGCTGCAATTGGTGGGACTTACGGACGCCGTCGACCGTCGCGTGGGGACATACAGCGGTGGTATGCGTCGAAGGTTGGACCTCGCCCTGGCGCTCGTCCACGAACCAGAAATTCTTTTCCTCGACGAGCCGACGACCGGACTTGATCCGATGAGCAGACGCGACGTCTGGCGGGAGGTCCGCAGACTCAACGGGGAAATCGGTATGACCATCTTTCTCACTACGCAGTATCTGGAGGAGGCGGATGAACTCTCCGACCGAATCGCCATCATCGATCAAGGCAAACTTCAGGCACAAGGCGTACCGGCTCAACTCAAAGCCGGGCTGGGATTGGAATCGATCAACGTCGTCTTCGACGATCGCCCCACGGCGGATCGCGCCTGTCAACTGCTGAGTGACATCACCGATCACACGCAAGCCGATCGCAATACCGTAAGGTTATACTTGAACCAGGCGGCCGAAGCCATTCCCCAGGTCGTCAGTCGACTGCAGCAGGCGAACTTGAATCCTATCTCGCTGACCCTTACCCAGCCGACGCTGGATGATGTCTTTTTACAGGTGACCGGGCAGCGACTTCAGGGCCGGGAAACCAAAACAGAACAACGCAGTACAGATAAACAGGACAAAGAATCATGAATAACAAAATTAATATAGAAGAGACATCTTGTGATAATCCATCCCGAAGATGGTCACCCATCCAGCTTCTGTTGCTTACCTGGCGCAGCTTGGTCACGATTTTTAGAACCCCGGAGGCACTGCTGCCCCCATTGGCCATCAGCCTTTTCTTTCTGGTTATCTACAACTCCACCCTCGGCGAAGCAGCCAGTTTCATCCCCAACCTGGGTTCCAACAGTTACTTAGGGTTCATCCTACCGCTGTCGATTGTCAGCGCATCGCTATCCGGCGCCGGGATCGCCGCGCAGAATCTCGTGCGCGACTCCAACAGCGGTTATTTCGACAAATTGTTACTCACACCGATCAGCCGGGCTTCGCTTCTCCTCGCCCCGATTCTCGCCGGCGCCATTATCCTGGGTTTGCAAGCGTCTCTCGTTCTGGTGGTAGGCCTGATCATGGGCTTGAAAATTGTGACCGGAATCAGCGGTGCATTCACCATCGTCGGTTTGGCCATACTTCTGGGGACAGGATTCGCAGGTTTCACAGTTTCAGCCGCCCTGGGAAGCGGTAGCGCCGCAGCAACACAGGGCGCTAGTTTCATCTTTTTCCCATTGACCTTTCTCGCACCTACGTTCGTGCCGCTCAATCTGCTCGACGGGTGGCTGAAGACTGCCGCCAGCATCAATCCCATAACCTACGTTTTGGAAGCGATGCGCAGTATGATCAACAGCGGTTGGGATGGCGGTCTCCTCGGAAAGGGAGTCCTGGCGTGTTTAATACTCGCCAGCGCCATGTATTTGTTGGCCGTGTTCGCGCTGCGAGTACGTACGAGACGGGCATGAGAATTATGAACGCTCCATCGTCAAACGAAGTGTGCAACTCTTAATGACGAATCGGTATTTCCCCTTTCATGAATTGGGCTTTCGCTGCAACCCGTTCCGCGCCCTGACGCGCGAGGAGTGGTCCCAAATCGCGGTCCTGCCCCAAGCTGTCGAGGCGGTTCTCGAAGGAGAGTTCAGCCATCTGCAGATCATCGGAGATCAAGGCTTCGGAAAGACTTCGGCGCTGTTGGCCTTGAAGAAGCGTTTCGAAGATCAGGGCCGCAGCGTGCAATACTGCTACCTGCCACCGAAGCGAAAGAGGGCAACCTGGAAATGGGGCGAATATGAAATCCTGTTGATCGACGAAATGCAGCGCCTGTCCCAAAATCAACGTCTGCGGGTGGTCAAGACTATTCCCTCATCGCGCGAGAATGGTCCACGACTCATCTTCAGCAGCCACGAAGATCTCGGCCCCGTTTTCGAACGTCTACGCCGACCCTTGCAGACGATCCCGCTCCGTCATCACGAAGCCGCGTTCGTACGCAAGATCATCGAACGGCGATTACAGTTTTTTTCCGAGGGCGATCGATCTAAAGCATCGCTGACCGAGAAAGCCTATGCTTTACTCAATGAAACGTTCGTAAACGATTTGCGTTCGCTCGAGGATTTTCTCTACGAGGTATTCCAACAGCAGCAATTCGAATGTGAGATTACGGTCGAAGTTCTGCGCCGCGCGATGGCGCAGTGACTTGCCTACGCTGGAGCGAGGATGAAGGGCTTGGCAGCCCTGGGGTCGATCGCCATTGCCAGATCGATCGACACCTCCACCTGCCAGACGATGTTTATATAGTGGCCGGCATAACTCCAGGGTTCATCGGGAAGGCGGAAGTGAAAGGAATGGTACCTCGGTGTTCCCGTAGGTAATTGGCCCTGGAAGAGGTCGACTTCTCCGCCCACGCCGTGATCGCGATCCCCGCGTCCTTCAGTTTGCCAGACGAGGCGAACGAATAGGTGCCTGCAATTCATGTCGCGCCGAGGTGTCACCTGAACCGAACCTTGCAACGTATCACCGGGTTTGAAACGCAGATAACCTCCGTCCACCTCGCCGCCCTGAAGCGTGATTTCAAAGTCCGCCCTGCTCATCTCAAATCCCCCATGCCTTTTGCGGCAGCACACGGAGCTCGAAATCTTCTTTCAAATCCGGCCAGTCGACGATGTCGACGTGCACGCGAACGAACCATTGGAGTTTGTTATTATCGGCGATGAAAGTGTGCATCGCATCACTCGGAATCGCCATCGAAAGGCTTTGCTGCAAGGCTTCCCCGGCCTCGAACCGCCGGCCTGGTATTTCATGGGTTTCCACGATGTTTGTATGGCGGTCCGTGCGCGTATCGGTTCCCTGCGTGTACGTGGCCGCTTCCTGGAAAACGAGTGAAACACTCGCTTTGCTGACCTCGCTGGCGACTTTGAAAGCCTGTTGGTATTCAACGTTGAAACGCTCCCCGACCTGGAGTTCCGAATTGGAAACCGTCAAGACAGGAGAGCCCAGTCTGAGTCTCGACAAATACCGCCACAGCGCGGCCACGAGCATGACCAGGCCGATGAGCACGAATAAAGAGATGAACAAAATCGCCGGCACTTCATTTTCATTCCAGGCCATGATGAACATAAAAACGGATATCGACGTCCAAAACAGAGCAAAAACGACGAAAAAACCTTGGCCGAGCGCTCTACCGCGAGGTTTGTTCAACGGTTTCATTCGATTACACCTCGAACGATATGGTACACGATTCCGAATGACAATGCGAGCGCAGCCCGATGGCCCCATACAATTCGAGTCTCGTTCTTCTATGCTTGGAGATGCAGTTTGTTATAATGGGAAGGCGTAACGTACGGTTCGTTCAATGCCAGAGTTATCAATCGAAAACGAAAATCAAACACCCCAAAACCCACTTAATGTTCTCGTGGTTGACGACGAGGAAACCGTCTGCAACGTCGTCTGTGAGATATTGGAGACGTTAGGTTTCAAGTGCCAGCGAGCCTACAGCGCTGCGGATGCCCTCGCATCCCTGGAGGAAAATACGCCGGATTTGATCTTGACCGACGTTATGATGCCGGACATCGATGGGCTCACGTTGATCTACAAGATACGCTGCGCGACAAAATCCGCAAACGTTCCCATTATCGTTTTCAGCGCCATCGCAGCCACGTCGGACCGTAAAGCAGCGATCAACGCGGGTGCCAGCGCTTTCCTGGCGAAGCCATTCTCGTCTCAAGAATTGAAAGAAGTGATCCGCTCGCTGCTCCCCTCGTATCAATTCTAGACAAGGCTCGCTGCATACATCGATTCCTGGGGCTTCCAAAGCCGATCCAACCTGTCCAGTTAGAGGAAGGAGCGAGCTTTGAGTGACGGTTCTTAACTATAGAGGATTTCCTCATTCCTCATGAGGAGTTAATCGGGCAACAGTTCCCAAGGGGAAATCTTACGGATTTTTTCGATGATTTTCTCTCGGCTAGCTCGATCCTGGGCCAGTTCCAGGTCCTTCTTCAAGCGACGCAGTTTTCGAACCCGTCGTTGGCGTTGCCGGAGCTTCCTTTGTTTTGCCGTCATTGGCATAGACACACCTCGATATGCGGACGATAGCTACTATAACGGAAGAAGCAGCGCGGATCAAGGTCATGAGGGATACAGCGGTTTTAATTTCGTGAAGGAAGCGAAGAAAAATACGATTCAACTCTTGTAAAAAAGGAGGATCAACGCGACGTATACGATCGATCGCGGAGCGAAGTTCGTCGGGGGAGAGAAACACGAAATCTGGGCCGTGAAAATAATTAATTTGCGTTTTTACCCTATAAAATCTCGCCCGGTTTTCACTTAAGGCGATGTATCATCCCGGCTGCTTAATTGCGCGTACTTGAAGCTGTATGCTAGGTCAAGACGTGACATTACTGTGATAGAAGTTAGGGGATCCTGCAATTTCGCATGCATCCATTCAATACTGGCGCGATTTTTGCAAATCAACAAGATGATTTCCGGATTTACGCAAAAATGCCACATGTTTGTAGTCAAATTAAAGGCTAGGCGGCTCTATTTCTTTCTGGGATGTGCCGATATGAATGAATCTCGAGAAATGACTGCTGAGGCACTGGTCGATCTTATCCAGCTGCTTGAAGGAGAATATATTGATGTTTGGCTTGATGGTGGATGGGGTATTGACGCCTTACTCGAGGAACAGACTCGGCTTCATGCGGATGTAGACATCATTGTTCGAGTGTCGGATGTTCAATTGATTCAATCAATGTTGGCAGAAAAAGGTTTCTCTCTCAAAGAAGGTATGCCCCCTCATTCGTTTGTACTTGCAGATGGTTCAGGCCTAGAGGTTGACATCCATGCAGTACGATTTGATAACGAGGGAAATGGTATTTATCGCATGCAGAATGGAAAGGATTGGATATATCCACGGGAAGGTTTTTTGGGTAACGGGAAGGTGGCTGGAAAGCAAGTCAATTGTCTTACCGCACCTGTCCAAGTCCTTTGCCATGCTCAAGGATATACACCTGAACAGAAAGATATCGATGATATGAAGAAACTCGAAGAGAAATTTGATGTCGAGATTCCTCCACACCTGGTTGGATAATATATATCGTTGGGAAAATATCGAGTCGTCTAACTATTCACTGGACTCCGTCACGCGGGACGAACGGCTTTCGACGGAAGTGAGATTAGCCGGATATACTTTAATCGGAATTAATGGTGGGCGGTTTTCTGGACGAACACCGGGATTTGCACGCTACAAAGAACGCAGCATCTTCGGCCCCACAGGCCCGGTTTCCGACAGCTCAAAACCGTTATATGGCACATTAACTGATACTCACGGAAGGATGAAAGCGATAAATTATGAACAATAAAACATTCACTCTTCTGGTAACACTCGTCGGCTTGATATGCGGCTTTTACATCATCAATTCATTCGTCTTGGGGCATTTCTTTACCCATCCAAGAACGGTGCGAACCGATGTGCTGCAAGGTATCCTCATCGGCTACGGGTTGGCCTTCGTCACAATTTACATCTATGCGAGAACCAAGGCTACGAAAAAGGTCAATGGCTGGATCACCATGTTCGGTTGCGGCGAGCCCGGTAATGGCATGTTGCTGCGCGCCGCGCACACCCTGATATTTCCCGGCCCTGTGAACGTACCCGAAGAGGCCATGTACTGGACAACTTCCATAGATGGCGCCGGTCACACACTGAACGGCCGGAAGAACTACATCATGCACTTCCCGCCAGGCGGACTCCCACCGAATAATGCATTCTGGTCGCTGACGATGGGTGACGCGCAAAATCGCTTCGTGGCGAACCCGATCGATCGCTACAACGTCAGTGATCGCACCGGCCTCGCGCAAAACGCCGACGGCTCTGTTGACATTTACATTCAGAACGCCGCTCCGGCAGGGCATGAATCCAACTGGTTGCCAACGCCTCCGGGCAATTTCATCCTCTGGCTGCGCGTGTATGTGCCCGGCACAACCATTCTCGACGGCGAGTACGAGGTGCCGCCGGTCGTGGAGGTAAAATGATGGGGTACGAGCATTTACTTATATTCGGCTCGATCATGGTCGCAACATGGTTCCTTTTCATCTACTTTTGGCCGCGCCTGATGCTCTCCGTGTATAAAAGAGCGATCCTCGTCAAAGGAGGAGGCGACGGCCCCATCCCGGTCAATACGCTCTATACGGAATCCCAAGCGCTTTTTGAAGATCCTCTTCACCCGCCCGCCTCGGCCTCAAATTTGATGACGACCGGCGTGAACCACGACACTCTCGTTACGGTCGGCTGGTTGGATCTCAAGAAAGGATCACAAATCCTGCACGTGCCGGACTTCTCCGGACGCTACTACAGCGTGCAGCTCACTGATCCGTCGAAAAACACGAATTTTGCCTACGTCGGCACGCGCGCCACAGGCACACAGGCAGGAGACTATTTCATTACGGGGCCGGGTTGGAAAGGACAGGTGCCGGACGGCATGACTCAGATATCATCGCCGAACAACTCGGTGCTCGTCCTCGGCCGCGTACTTGTGTATAGCGACAGCGACCTGGCGACTGCCTATAATCTTTCGAAGCAGATACAATTGACGCCACCGAGCGGTCGGCAACCTAACCAGTAGCGTATAAATTCTGACATGCGGTTTGGGGTGCAAGTTGTTGGCTGGCGTCTGACACAGCGTTCACGGGACGAAAGGAATTCCCGCCGCTACATTGTCAGTTTTCTGTGTGCGAGTTCCCCCGTCATTTGGAAACTTAATGCGCGATTGAATAGCGACATTACGGCCCGATAGACACTCAGGCTAATTTGGATGGTTAGATTGGCAGCGACCCGACGATTTGAGGGACACTTCGTTTGGGGATCATCTTGCCACAAGGCGATGAATGTGCCGAATCAATTCGCCCGTGTCGATATCCTTGAGAATGTATGCGGTTGCACCTGCCCGGCTGGCCGCGTCCTCTTCCCAGCGCGAAGCATAGGAAGTGAGCACGATCAAACACGGCGGGTCGGGCATGTTTGCGATCTGGCGGATAATTTCCAGCCCCAATCCATCCGTACGCTTGACCTCCACGAGCACGACGTCGGGTTTGTCTTTGCGGATGTCGGAGAGTAATGTCTCGGCGTCGCCCGACTGACCGATCACAGACAGACTGGCATCGCGCGATAGACGCTCCGCAAGCGCGGAGCGAACGGTCATGTGTTCATCGGAAATATACAATCGAGCGGTGGCCATGATCGATATCCCCTCCCCTTCAGGGATACCCCTAGTATAGAAAGCCGATTGTTCTCCTTCCAGTGATCTCTATCCCAATGTGTCTGGCAGACTGTCACGCGAGACATGACGAGACGAAAACTTTACATAAATTAATTCGGGGTGCAACTCATTATCGGGATTACGAACGGGTGTCGCTCAGCGTCCGTCCGTTTTTGGGAGTCGAACGGTGATCGTGGTTCCCTCATCTGGATGCGAATCGACTTCGAGTCTGGCGCCGATGTTGCGCGCCCTTTCCACCATGTTCGACAAGCCATGTCCCAGGACATTCTGCTCTTTCCCCACTTCAAACCCCACGCCATTGTCGATGACCTGCAACATGACGTCATCCCCCAACGATCGTACGCTCATCTTGACTTGCGTCGCACGGGCATGTTTCGCAACGTTTGCAAGCGCTTCCTGAGCAATGTGGAATAATTCGCGCGCCTTCGGGTTGGGAAGCGACTCAAGTACTTCGGCTTCGGCATTCAAGTCGACGTCGACAAGCGTATTGGCTCGAAATTCACGCCGCAGTTGTTCCAGCGCCGCGCCCAAGTCTTTCACAGAGATTCGACTCGGCTGCAGATCGAGAATGTACGAGCGAAGATCGCCGATCACCTCGTTCAAGCCGGTAATCGCCTGCTCTAAACGCTCGACCGCCTGGTCCGGATTCTCGTGAATTTGAAGTCGGATATATTCGAGAATCAAACCCACCGCATACACGGATTGGATAATGCCGTCATGGAGATCCATGGCGATGCGCTCGCGTTCTTCAAGCACCGCCAAGCGGCGAGCCTGGCGGTACAAACGTGCGTTTTCAACGGCAATCCCCGCTCCTGCGCCGACGGCTTCAAGCAGGCCGATCTCGCGCTCCTCGATGACCCGTTCGCCTTCGAACGCCAAGGTAAATACACCGACGATTTTACTCGGCGCGGTCAGGGGAACCCCCACGATCGTACCGATTCCCGCGGCTTTTATGGCGGCCTCGTTCAGGTGAGACTCTTCTTTTAATTTCGTCGTCCATGCAGGCTTGCCCAAGCGGACGACGCGTCCGATGAAGCCATCGCCTTCCCGGAATTGCTCTTGGTCCCAGAAGGCGTCCGGTGACGCTCCGGAATGGATCGACTTGCGGTATATTCCTTGAGCTTCTTCGAGCTGAAAGACTTCACCGGCTTTAGCCCCAATGAGCTGGATCACGCGGTCGAGCATCACTTCGAGCATCTTATCCAGTTCCATCGTGGAACTGACGGAAGTCGTCAGGGTATTGATCAATTCGAGTTCCATGTTGCGCTGTGTAAGTTCCGCTTCATTGTCAAGAATCTGTCGGTATAATCTGGCGTTCTCGATTGCCGCCGCAGCGTGGGAAGCCAGCATTTCGATCAGGCGCTGATCTTCTACGCTGAAGCTTTCTGCATCTCGTTTATCCGTCAGGTAGATCTGACCGATCGGATGCCCGTAGGCTGAGATCGGCACCCCCAAGAACGAAGTCATCGGTGGGTGGCCTTCTGGAAACCCGGCGGATTTTGGGTGTTCCAGAATATCGGGGATGCGGATACTGTGACCGAGACGAAGCATCTCGCCAATTAAACCCTTCCCCTCCGGTTCATGGGAGATGGCCTTGATTTGCTCTTCCGAGAGACCTAACGTTATGAAGGTCTTCAACCCACCCTTTTCGTCCGGAATGCCCAGGGCTGCGTAGCGTGCGTTCACCAGTTCGCGTGCGGCGTGGATAATTCGGCGCAGGACGCCGTCCAAGGAGAGATCGGAAAAAAGAGTCAGCGTTGCGCGATGGAGCGCACGCATGCGCGTTTCTTCGGACGGCGTCTTGGAAGTGGGATTCTTGAGTTGTACTCTTTCCTGCTCTTTCGCACTCACGAATATACTCACCCTTCAGATAAATTCTACCCTATCCCGGTATCACCGCAAATGAAAAAGCATTCTGATAGTTTTTGCCAGTAAATCTTTGTATAGTTTATGATGTAATCTTAAACGGAAGGGCATTTATGTATACCAACGGTACATCACGCATGTCGGGTTTGTACAACTTGTCAATCGAAGAAAGACTGGAGCGAGTATCAGAAACCGCCGAACTCGATGCAGAGAAATACGCTGCCCTGGAGGGCACGAATGGTTTAACCGCTGAACAAGCGGAAAAGATGATCGAGAACGTCGTCGGCGTATACGGTCTACCACTCGGAATCGCTGCGAATTTTCTGATCAACGGCGAAGATTTCCTCGTACCGATGGCCATTGAAGAACCATCCGTTGTTGCGGGTGCTTCATTCATGGCGAAGTTGGTACGCGCGAGTGGAGGATTCGAAGCCGAAGCCAGCGAATCCGAGATGATCGCGCAAATTCAGGTTCTGGATATCGATGACTTCGAGACCGCCCGGGAGAAATTACTGCGGCACAAGCCCGAGATACTTGAACTGGCGAACGAAATCGATCCCGTCATCGTGCAGCTCGGCGGCGGCGCTCGCGACCTAGAGGTCCGGATTTTAGAAAACACGCCGATTGGCGCCATGCTGGTCGTCCACATCATTTACGACACATGCGACGCCATGGGCGCCAATACGGTCAACACCATGGCCGAAGGTATAGCGCCTCGGATCGAGAAAATCACCGGCGGACGAGTCCACTCCAGAATTCTCTCCAATCTCGCCGACCGGCGCACGGCATCCGCTCGCTGCAGAATCTCACCGCGGTATCTTGGGTTCGACGAATACAACGGCGAACGCGTTCGTGACGGAATTATCGAAACCTGGGCATTCGCCGCAGCCGATCCTTATCGGGCAACGACGCACAACAAAGGCATCATGAACGGGGTAGATGCGGTATTGATCGCCACCGGAAATGATTGGCGGGCCGTCGAAGCCGGCGCCCACGCCTATGCCGTAAAAGACGGCCGCTACACCTCGCTAAGCCGTTGGTGGGTGGATAAGGACGGCGATCTCAATGGCGAACTCGAAATGCCGATGGCCGTCGGAACCGTCGGGGGAGCCACGCGCGTGCATCCGGTCGCACAAGCCAGCCTGGCGATCATGAAAGTCGACAGCGCACGTGAATTGGCTCAAGTGATCGTCTCCGTTGGCCTGGCACAGAATCTCGCCGCACTGCGTGCGTTGGCAACGGAAGGAATTCAGGAAGGTCACATGGTGTTACACGCGCGCCAACTCGCCGCTGCGGCCGGTGCGAAAGGCGACTTGGTGGACCGTGTGGCAAAACAGACGGTCGCCGAAAACACCATCCGCCTGGAACGCGCGCAGGAGTTGGTCCGCTTGTATCGAGGCAAGAACGGCAACGGACACAAATCGAGTTCTTCAACTCTCCAGCGATAAAAACCATACGATTTCAATAATTCAAAGTAAGGTTGCGAAACCATGGATCAAACGCGAGCAGAACCCAGCATCTATCAACCAGATCGCAAAGTCGGGATCGTCGGATACGGTAGTTATGTGCCCCGCTATCGTCTTCCCGCAAGCGAGGTTGCTCGAATCTGGAAGGGCGGAAGCGGCGGCACGCCCATACAAGAAAAATCGGTCGCCGGACTGGACGAAGACGTCATCACCATGGCGATCGAAGCCGCAAGGAATGCGTTAGAACGGGCGCAAATCGAACCCTCCCTCATTCGAGCGGTTTGGGTGGGCTCCGAATCGCATCCCTATGCCGTAAAACCCACGTCGACCGTCGTTGCGGAAGCGATCGGTGCAACGCCGCACACCCTCGCCGCAGACTGGGAATTTGCCTGTAAAGCCGCCACCGAAGCCTTCCAAGCTTCCATCGGCCTAATCGGCTCAGGTATGGCAGATTATACGCTCGCAATCGGCATGGACACGGCGCAAGGCAGACCCGGAGATGCCCTGGAGTATACGGCAGCCGCAGGCGGCGCAGCCTACGTCATCGGCCCGGCCGAGGAATCGCTGGCGATTTTCGAAGGGTCCTATTCCTACGCTACCGATACGCCGGATTTTTTCCGCCGGGCGTATGAAAAATACCCCGAACACGGCGAGCGTTTCACGGGCGAACCCGCCTACTTCAAACACATCTCTACCGCCGCCCAAACCCTGATGGATGCTTTGGGCACGACGGCGGAAGATTACCAGCATGCAGTCTTTCACCAACCGAACGCAAAATTCCCGCAGAAAGCGGCTCGAGGCCTGGGATTCAAGCCAGAACAAATCCAGGCCGGATTGCTCTCCCCGATAATCGGGAATCCCTATGCCGGATCGGCGCTCATCGGGCTGACCGCGGTGTTGGACGTCGCACAGCCGGGCGATCACGTCCTCCTGGTCTCCTATGGCTCCGGCGCCGGATCGGATGCCTTCAGCTTGCGGGTATGCGAAGCGTTGACCGAGAGACGTGATCGGGCCGTTTCAACGCAGCAGTATCTCGAACGCCGCACGGAAATTGACTACGCCACGTACACACGGCTACGCGGCAAATTGATACTGAAGTGAAAACCATGATGACAAATTCGAACTCAGACGACATTCTCATCGCCGGCCTCGGCATTACTCCCGTAGGAGAACATTGGGATAAGCAATTACGCACGCTGGCACTCGACGCGATCTCGGCGGCGCGTCAGGATGCCGGGGAACTGGTTCCCGAGGCGATTTATGTCGCCAACTCCCTGGCTCCCGTACTCTCGTCGCAAACGCAACTGGGCGCATTAGTCGCCGATTTCGCTGGACTGCGCGGCGTCGAAGCGTACACCATTCAAGCCGCAGAGGCTTCCGGCGGCGCAGCAGTGCGCCAGGCGTACAACGCCCTGCAATCCGGCCAGATCGACGTCGCCCTGGTCGTGGGAGTCGAAAAGATTTCCGAACGACCCAGCGCCGAAGTGGAAGATGCCCTGGTGATGTCCGGCGACGCGGATTATGAAGCCATCCACGGCGTTACCACCGCAGCCCAGGCTGCGTTGTTGATGCAGCGCTACATGTATGAATTTGACCTTCCGGAGGACGCCTTTGCCGGCTTCTGTGTCAACGCCCACGCAAACGGCGCCAACAACCCGATGGCCATGTTCCAGCGGGCCATCGACGAGAGCAGATACGCCAAAGCACCCATGCTCTGTTCGCCGGTCAACATGTTCGACGCCGCTCCGGTTGCCGACGGCGCTGCTGCACTCGTCCTCACCCGGGCCAAGATTTTCCCGGAAACCCCATCCCATCCCCGGGTTCGTATCGCAGCATCCTCCCTGGCTACATCGTCTATCGCGCTTCACGATCGACAGGACCTGCTTTCACTCAGCGCTGCGTTTGACTCCGCCAACAAAGCCTACGACATCGCCGGTGTCCAGGCCAAAGACGTGCAGGTGTTCGAACTGCATGACCGCTTCTCGATATTTGCCGCGCTCTCGCTTGAAGCTTGTGGCTTCGCGAAACGCGGCGAAGGGTGGAAATTGGCGCAGGACGGAAGCATACGACCGGAAGGCAGTATTCCCATTTGCACGTTCGGTGGATCGAAGGCACGCGGAGATTCCGGCGGTGCAACCGGCGTGTATCAGATTGCAGAACTATGCCTGCAACTTCAAGGCCGCGCCGGCAAGAATCAAGTTCCAGACGTGCAAACGGGAATGGCACAATGCCTGGGCGGAACGGGTGCGACGGCTGCGACGCACATCCTGCAGCGAATCGATGGGTCTTGAAAACACGTTGATAGGTCTTGAGAGTCAACGCTGAGTATAGTTACACTCGGTTAATCCAATTCGAAGTACTACGGAGAAGTATGCATGCAACTACCACGACATTGGCGCTTGAACAAACAACGTTACGCACTCGAAGGCGAAATTTGCGCGCACTGTCAGGCAAAGATTTTTCCCCCGCGGGATATCTGCCCGGAGTGCGGTGAAGAAGCCAACACCCCCTTGAACCTCAGCGGAAGAGGTCAAATCTATTCGTTCACGAAAGTCACTCAACCCCCTGCCAGCCACGAGGAACAAGCTCCCTACACAGTCGCCCTGGTCAAACTCGACGAGGGTCCGACCGTGACTGCACAGCTCACCGATTTGGATGAAGAGCAGCAGCCTGTGGAAATCGGCATGCCGGTAGAGATGGTGACGCGCAAATTGTATTCCGACGGGGATCGCGGGCTGCTGATCTACGGATACAAGTTCCGGCCACTCATCCAGCAATCCTGATGCCGCCTTCTTTCCATTTTTGCCCACAGCGTGAATTCACGTGTGGGCTTTTTCATTTGTCCTGGTTGTCTTCGAGATGCAAAAAAATGAAAACCTCGCTAGAATATCCGTATTAACATCGGTATGGAACTTGCACTCATAGGTGTGTCATTGTGCCCGCTTGACGCGCCCAAACATATGTGCTACGATGCGCGCTTGAGGGTCGGCACGAGACTTCGAACCATCGAAAGGAAACACGGCAGACGACATTTAGGGCATGAGATTTCGTGATATGCGAAATTCTCGGTCGTTTCCTCTGCCGTTGGATAGGAAGTTCACACCCTCCAAGGAGGAGCCAATGAGCGATCAGCGCCTGCGTTACCCGGTGATTCTGATTCTCTGTTTCGCCGTTCTACTTACTGCTTGCACGCGTTCTGCTTCGACGTCTCCGCCGTCCACTGCCGATGGGAGCGAAAGTGAGGAGCCCATTGACGACACACAAGCCACGATGGACGCCATGCGGTCAGCGATCCTGACCAAGACCGCCCAGGTAGAGATGGGCATTGCCGACACGAATACGCCGCAAACGACTCTCGCTGGAACGCAAGAAACATCCAGCGTTTCCACTGAACAAGGCGTGGCAGCGACCGCAACCCCGACACTGGGAGGCGTGGTGGAGTACACCGTCCAGGCCGGGGATTGGATCTGGAAGATTGCTCGTCAATTTGACGTCGATCCGCAAGACATAATCGACTACAACAACCTGGCCTCACCCAGTTCACTCAAAGTGGGCATGGTTCTCAAGATCCCGATCTCATCGCCCCCCACTCATACGCCATCCGAACCGGATGAGACACAAATCGCAGCCGGAACGGCCACCCCAGGTACGGAGGGGACGACGATTCACGTCGTACAACCAGGCGAATGGATCTGGCAGATCGCGCGTCTCTACGGGGTTGATCCACAGGCCATTATCGACGCCAACAACCTGGTCAATCCAGGCTCGATCAGCCCAGGCCAGGAATTGATCATTCCCCTCAACTGAACGGGATGGATACCGCCTCCCGATCTCTATTTCGGGGCGGTCAAATTCCTGGATGCAGTGGGCGTCAGGATCGCTTGTTAGACAGGATCGTATGAAACGATACGGGGCAGACGAAAGGTCTGCCCCGCTCCATTCCCGAAAGCTGATCTCAAACGAACAACGGAGAAGTTGATGGTGGTAAAAATCGAAAAATCGGAGAACGTGTTCCAGGGCAAAGTTTTCGATGTGTGTATCGATCAAATCATAAATCCGGCCGGAAAGACCCAGCGCATTGAATACGTCAAACATGCCGGCGGCGTGACGATCGTCCCCGTGGACGATGAAGATCAAATCCTTTTCGTGCTTCAATACCGCCATCCCACCGGAGAAGAACTACTCGAACTGCCTGCAGGAAGTATCGAAGCAAACGAAGACCCCGAAAGCTGCGCCAGACGGGAATGTCGCGAGGAAGTCGGCATGTCTCCCGCTAATCTACAACATCTCGGCGGAACCTTCCTCGCCCCCGGATATTCCAGCGAGTTCCTGCATTATTATCTGGCCAGGGATCTCTCCGCCGCGCCGCTGCCCCCGGACGAGGACGAAGACATTGAGGTCGTCCGACTTTCTTGGAAGGCGAGCATCCAGAAAGTTAAACAAAACCAGATCCGTGATGCGAAAACGATGACCGGGATCTTCCTGGCAGGAATGTGCATGGGGAAATGGGGGAACGAAGATTGACAAGATATTCACACTTTCTTTCGCTTAATACCCCGTTTGCAACGAAAAAATATGGCCTGGTCGGCCATATTTTTCCTTCCGTTGATCTTAGACTCTTCGCGTTTATAGTACTTTCGACACGAAGGGAATCTTCCGTACGACAAAGGCGATGATGAAGCAAGCTGGGACGGCGATCAACGACGCCACGGCGAACTTCAACAGACTCGCCATCTCGAGACCCCGCAGCGCATAAGCCAGGAACACGATGACCGGGATGTGGAAAACGTAAACAGCATAGCTTTGCCGAGACAAGAACCTTCCCAGCCCGCTCTGTCTATTCAGGATTTGTCGGAAGAAGGAGATCAGACCCAGGCACATTCCGACCGCGAAAACGGAATCGAACAAAGCGTACAGAGCGGATTGCCAGTTCCCATTGCCCATGGCAATTCCCAGTTTGTCCGAAACATCGAGCGTGAACCATTGTCCGCTGAACAAGTAGGGAAACAAAACCACACCCGCGAGTAAAGCAGCGATAAAACCGATCGCGCCCATCGTGTTCGATATCCCACGGAACCAATCTCTACGAGACGCCACAATCCCCAAGATAAAAAAGCTGAGATACTGCGGGAGGTAGGCCAGCGTCGGAAAGTCGCGCACTTCTTGCCCAATCGGGACGATCATGCGCATCAGATAACTGATCCCCGCCAATGCCAGGACGAAAAGTACCACCCAGAAATAGCTGGGAGAAGAAGTCCACTGTGTTTCGCTTAACGTTCGCTCCCCAGTCAGTCGGCGCCATAACGCGTAGCCGACTGAAAAGACGAGCAACATAGCGACGAACCACATCGGTCCGAGGCCGATGGTTTCAGGGTACAGCGCCTTAAGTGTCAGCGGCGTTGTGATACCGGTGAGTTCGGAAGGCATGAGGTAGAAACCGACAGAGGAAAGCGGGTTGAGCACCAACATGAAAAAGGCCAGCGGAACACCCAACCGCAGCAAACGTGCTTTGAGGAAGGAGCCAAATCCTCTTCGGTCGAACGAGCCTGGCGTGAAGTAACCCGCCAGTAGGAAAAAGGCGCCCATGAACCAGGCCTGATTGAACAACATGAACGCCAGAAGCAGGCTGAAAGCAGTTGGGTTGGTAAACGGCGGCTCGACGTAATAGAACTCCGTCCCTGCGCCATAGACCGCCGCCACGTGGTGCAGCACGACGAGGATGATTAAAAAAGCACGCAAGTGATCGATGAACACCAGGCGAGAGGTTTTCCGAACATCCTTCTGTGCGCTCACCCCGGCTGAGGATTGGTTGTTTGCAAGATTCATTACGGCCTCCCGATATAATTGTACCGTTCCAAAAATTCACGCATTCTACCCGACGATCAAGCTTTACTCAGTTTCCCGTCAAGTTCAGTTTAATTATGATGATCTGTGATTGACGAGTGTGAATAATCTCGCAGATTAGTGATACGCCGTCCGCTTGAACACCTGTATGCCGACGACCACAACTACAAGGCTGATTCCAGCCAGGATTAAGAGATTCTGCCAAACGGCCGGATTTGTGACCTCTCCCTTGTGAAAGATGATCGACAAGGAATCAGAGACATAATAGTTGGGCATGAAACGTGCGATATTACGGGTGGCCTCATTGAAAACCGCCAGGAGTGCGCCGAACATCATCATCGGCAGGATAAAAATCACCGAGATGCCGCCTGCCGCACCGCTATCCTTGGATATGGCCGCAACGATCAGCCCTAGACCCACCGCAGTAATAGCTAGCAGCGCAAGGAACAAGGCTGCCAGCAACAATCCAACGATGCCGCCCTGGGGCACAAAACCCAGGAGCCGGGCAACCAATAAGACGATCATACCCTGGATCACGGCGATGATCATGTTGGCAATGATCTGGCTTCCCAGATACGTCGCTGGCGTAACCGGTGTGACCTCAACTCTATCCAGCAAACCCGATTGCCGGTATTCGACGAGCGCCAGCGCGACCATCATGCCCATATAGATGACGGCATATCCCATTAAACCCGGAAGCAGGTACTCGAAATGGTTCATCCCCGGTACGGGATAGTAATCGTTCGTAATGCCGCTCAAAGCCAGGTAGAAAATAAGCGTGAGCCCGACCGGCATGAGCAGCAGCACGAATAAGCTCATCACATCCCGATACAGCTTTTTTAACTCGACACCCACCAGTGCAGTCATTTTCTGCATGTACATCTTAACTTCCCTCCGCGATTCGACGGCCGGTGATCTTCAAAAAGACCGCTTCCAGGTCCTGCGCTTCATGTTCAGCCATCAGCGCCTCAGGCGTACCGAGTGCGACCAGTTCGCCGTAGTCGATGATCCCCACCCGATCGCTCAACGCCTGGGCCTCTTCGATGTAGTGAGTGGTAAGAATCACGGTTTTCCCTCGTTCCTTCAGCGATCCGATATACTCCCAGGTTCTGCGGCGAGCACGGGCATCCATCCCTACCGTCGGTTCATCCAGAAATACGATCTCGGGGTCGCTGATCAACGCCATCAGCAAATTCAACTGCCGCATCATGCCGCCGCTGTACACCTTTGCCCTGCGCTTCGCGGCTTCCGCAAAATCTGCGTCATCTAAAAGCGAAGTTGTACGATTCTGGATGGTTTCCTTGTTCATTCCATGCAAGCGGCCGAGCAGCTCGATATTCTCTCGGCCGCTGAGAAACTTGAACACGGCCGCTTCCTGCGGGCAAACCCCGATGTGCTCTTTCATCTTGGTGGCTTCTCTGGTGACTTCATACCCGGCGACAGTCGCCGATCCCGCTGTGGGTTTCAACAAACCACACAGCATGCGTATCGTGGTCGTTTTCCCGGCGCCGTTGGGGCCGAGAAAGCCAAACATCTCACCCTTTCGCACTTCTAGGTTCAAGCTCTTCACCGCAGTTACATCTTCGAATTGCTTCGTCAGATCTTTGATTACGATCACGTTTCCATTTTGAGTCTGTCTATCAGGATCCATGTGATTCTCCATTCTCAGCGTCAAATCTTAGGCTACACGTCACTCTCATGACAGCCGACGAGATGATGATCTGCCCGATTATTCCTCCTTTGCTTACAAATCAAAAAAGATTTCGGATTTCTCTCATAAAAATCTAGAGCACAAACATACCCACGATATTGGGCAACAAGACCAGCAGCGCCAATGCGGGATGGCCGCGCCGGGTGGTGTTGCGGCTGTCCCAACTGAACAAGAAGACCGCCAACGTAAAGGCGATTAATCCGGTAAGGACCAAGATGATCACAGAACCCCAGGGTGAATAATCGGTTGCGTTTCCCATCGACAATCCATTGAAGGCGTTCATGGCATGTGCGGCGGGCAAGAGTTGGGCGAATTTTGCGGCAACTTCAGGCAGCATGCTGGATGGAAACATCATACCTCCCAACATGATGGAGGGAATGAAGAAAAGCTGCGACCAGAGCACCGTGATGCGGGAGTTCGCCGAAATCACCCCGATCAACACGCTAAGACCCGCGCAGGCGAAGGCCAGGACGACAAAGACCAGGACATAGTTGAACCAGTTGATTGGAAGCGGAGCGTCGAACAGCGGTCCGGCGGCAGCGGTGATGATTCCTGCCACGATCAGCAAGTGCAGCATCGTCGTTATCGCTGGTATTACGAGAATCGAAATCGAAGGAATGCCGTTGATCTTGTAGCTGCGGAAAATGCCGTTTTCTCTCGCATTAACCAATGGATCCGGAATTCCCAGAAAGGTGGCGGCCAGGACGGCGAAAACGACCATCGCCGGGGTCATACCCTCGATAAACAGGGGATTGATCGCGCGCATGACAAACCCCATCATCAGAAAAAACCCGAGGGGGAAAAGGTAATTCATCAGCAGGAGCGTCTTGTTGCGGATTCCAGTGCGGAATTCAAACGCAAAATGATTGATAAAAGCGGTCATTCTACACCTCCGGTTTGTACGACGTCAGGCCGGGTGATCTCCAGGAACCGGTCCTCGAGCGAAGGCCGTTCCACGCGCAAATCGATCAACATATCCCCCTGGGATTCGACGTGAGCGATGATGGCGGCTACTGTGGGGCCGATGTCGGTGCTGTAGTAGATTTCGTATGCCTCTTTCGATAGGTGTTGGCTAACCGCGGGCAAGGAGATGGCACTCCCGGAGAGACAGGAGTCTCGGGTCCGTACGGAAACCTTGGTCAACTCCGCTCCAGTGGCCGTGATTTCCATCGGGCTGCCGGTTGCGACGATCTTGCGGTTCAACAAGATGGCCACCCGGTCGGACATCTCCTCCGCCTCGGCCATGTCGTGCGTCGCCAAGATAATGGAGGTGCCGTTGTCCTTCATTTCGAGCATCAAATCGTGTAATTCCGTACGGGTAGCTACGTCCAAACCCGCCGTCGGTTCATCCAGGAAAAGCACCTGGGGGGCGTGCGCTACGGCGAGCGCCAACGCCAGCCGGCGCTGCTGCCCGGTGGAAAGCTCGTAAAACTGCGCCTTACGCTTCTCGTGCAGGCCCAGCCGGTCCAGCAGATCGAAGCGAGGCGCCACACCGTGATAAGCGCAGAAGAACTTCATCGCCTCGTCGGGGGTGATGCTTTCCGGTAACGCGGAGGACTGCAGCTGTACGCCGATCACGTTTCGCAACCCTCGAGGATCTTTGCTGGGATCGATGCCGGCCACCCGCATAGAACCTCCATTCGGTTCACGCAGTCCTTCCAGGCTTTCCAGCGTGCTGGTCTTTCCGGCGCCGTTGGGTCCGAGTAGGCCAAAAATCTCAGTCTCCCAAACGTCGAAGCTGATGCCATCCACGGCAACGAAATCGCCGTAGGTCTTGCGAAAATCCTTTACATGAATGACAGATTGTTTCATACGATTACCTCCCACGAATGATCCCTTTCAAAGGGTAGCATTGAAAATTGATCGCACCACATGCGATATTCGGACCGATCCCCGCTTTTCATCTTGCGGTTGGCGCCAACTTGTCCCCTTGGTGTCTCTGGCACAAATCCACGTCGCCGCAACTCCGGCGAGGATAATTCCTTGCGATTATCACGCGCCAGTAACGAGAACCACTCTACCCGCATACCCTCCACGCTCAAGCAGTTCGTGAGCGCGGGCGGCCTCGGACAACGGAATGCGCGCTGCGATCAGCGGTTTGATCTTTCCCGCGACGAGCAGATCAATCAATTCGGTCAGGGTACGACGATATAAGGCATTTTCCTTGCCAAGATCCGGGACACTCATTTTCTGCCTGCCGTCCGGAACGATCTTGAGCAGCGCCATCATTGCCAAGGTGAACGGAATGACCCGCATGCCGTTCTCCTTCGTCGCAGCTACTCCGAACCACACCAAGCGCCCTCCTCTGCGCAAGGCTCTATTCGATCTCCAAAGCTGCCGTGCACCGCCGATGGGATCAAACACGGCATCCACACCATCTCCGGTGAGTTCACGGATTCGCTTAACAAAGTCTTCGGTGTGGTAGTCGATCGGTGTAGCCCCGTATCCCGACACAACTTCGTGGTTGTACTTTGATGCTGTGCCGTACATCTCCAGTCCGGCAAGTTTCCCGAGATCGAGCAGCGCGGTCCCCACGCCTCCCGCTGCGCCATGGATGAGGATTTTCTCCCCACGTTGGACTTTTGCGCTGTAATGCAGCGCGAGGTGCGCAGTCAGGTAATTCGCCAGGAGACAGTCAGCCTCGGCGGGATCGACCCCCGCAGGCACGGGGACCAGATCACTCGCAGGCAAACAGATGTATTCAGTATAGCCACCAAGACCGCCGCGAGAAA
Source organism: Anaerolineales bacterium (assembly GCA_034417075.1). GTDB lineage: Bacteria > Chloroflexota > Anaerolineae > Anaerolineales > E44-bin32 > WVZH01. The sequence continues at coordinate 185,057 of DAOULU010000015.1, read as the reverse complement.
ACGTCATGCCAGCGAGCGTCTCACCCAGCTTGATCGTCGAAACCCCCTCGCCCAGCTTGTCCGCCACACCGATGACATCCGTCCCCAGGGTGAACGGCACGCGCGGCGTTCCGGGGAGCATACCGGAACTCCGGAACATCAGATCGTAGGCGGAGACTCCGGCGGTCTTAACCTTCACTCGCACATCACCAGGTTGAGGTTCAGGCTGTTCCTCTTCAATCATCTGCAGAACATCCGGTCCGCCATGACGAGTGACAACGACACGATGATGCTTCATGGTTCCACCTCCGTAGCTTTGACGATTCTCCTGTCGAATGGTTTGCGTTCCAGATTTCTATAAGTATTGCAATAGAAGATTAGCTCGTATATCTACTTCCGCCTCTCGTGTTTTCGGGACCGGATGTATCTATTGTATATTTACCGTCTTACTCCGACGTGCCATTTCCGACGATTTGGTGCGCAAACGGCATTTCGATAAAACGACTCGGCGGATAGACTGTTTGACCGATTTATATCATACTAGTACCATGAGCAACCATCCACAGATGGATAAACAGAGAAAGGAGATATGAATTGAAAAAGGAAAACTACCTTACCGTGCGATGGAACAATATCCTCACATTGGTGCTCGGGGTGCCTGCCCTGATTTATATCATCGCCGCGTTTTCCACTTCAATCTGGTCGGAAAAGGGCGGGATGATCGGCATTTCGATCGTTGGGGTGCTTTACTGACTGATCATCGAGTTTCATACGTCCATGCGGTTCGCATGGCTTCGAGAAAACGCACCGGAAACCAACGCAGTTCAACAGGCATCTACCCATCCCCTGGCGCTCATCCGCAAGGCGTATAACCTTGCCTTCTGGATTTTTCTGCTGCCATTCTTCACGTCGATGGAATACGGCACAGGCTTTATTGTCTTTACGGTCATCATCTTCGTGAGATTGATAGCCAATCTATACACCAACAACGTTCTCGATCTCACGCCGGAAGAATACGATCGCTTCCCTCTCCGGATTCCGTGACGGCTTGAAATCCGCGGCAGCTTAAGTCGCCCTCGCTCAAGCTGCAGAGTCCGGCAGTAGCGTGATGACGACGTTTCCCTTCTTTTGCCCCGTTTCCACATAGTGGTGGGCATCCACGATTTTTTCCAATGGATAACTGCGATCGATCACCGTTCGCAGCGTCCCGGCTTCGACGAGTTCTTTGAGGTAGATCAAGTCTTCAACCGTCCCACTTGCAGTCTCCAGAACGATTCGCACTCCGGTCGTCATCCTGGTCCAAAGCCCTGGCAGGATCTGTGACGTGGGGTTCGCGAGAAGATAGGTGCCATCCTTCCGAATGGATTGCTTGCTGCGGGAAAAGGAGACCGTGCCGACGACGTCGAAAATGACGTCGTAGACAACACCGTTTCGTGTGAAGTCCTCCTGGGTGTAATCGATAACATGGTCGGCGCCAAGCGAACGCAGCATCTCCAGCTTTTCCGTGCTGTCGATCGCCGTCACTTCCGCCCCGAAGTGCTTGGCAAGCTGCACGGCGAACGTACCGATGCTGCCGCCCGCCCCGTTGATCAAGACCTTTTGCCCGCTTTGAATGTTTGCCTTGCGCAGGAAATGCAATGCATCTCGACCCCCGAAGGGAACGGTGGCGGCTTCCGCATAGGTCATGTTGCTCGGTTTGAGCGCCACCCCGCGTTGCATGTCATCCACTTCCGCAGGCAGACAGATGTACTCGGCATTCGCGCCCAATTTCATACCGGCGGCACCGAACACCTGGTCACCCACCTTGAAACCCCTCACCGCTCGACCCACCGCTTCGATATCCCCGGCGAGTTCCGTCCCTGGGATCGTCGTTCCCCTCGGTTTTATAAGTCCGATCCACAACCGCATGGCGAAACCGAGAATGAGGGGGAAATCAAGACGTCGCATTTCGCAGTCGCCGGCAGTTACGGTCGTCGCGTGAATTCTGATGAGCAGTTCGTCATCCTTGGGTGTGGGCTTTTCAACTTCCCCAAGTTGAAGAACTTCTGGAGGGCCGTATTTGGTCCAAATAATTGCCTTCATGTGTGACTCCTACAATTGAAATATCGCATCAGATGTAATCGTCCGGATATGGCATGGGCAACGGTTATTCAACGTGGATGCGGATGTATCGATCGACAATCAAGATTCAGGTTCAGGCCATTTCCATGCATACCAAAACGTTAATCCGTTAAACACAAGCCCGACAATGATTAAGAATTGATCGTAGACGGAAGGGTAAGTCGGCAATCCGATGATATTGAAAACAAAAAAGAATGCCGCCAAAACGATGTTTACCCAACGAATGGCTCGATACTTTATTGTCAGGGACAGAAAAACCATAACGATGGGAATCGCCAGCAATACCGCCAGCCCTAGATACATTCCCTGCGTGATCTGCATACCTCCCATCTCACCCATCTCACCCGGGACAAAATCGCCGCTGAAAATACGCAGCACGTCCCCCAAAAGATAGGTCAACATGAGAGCCGTCCATAATCCCGAAAGCTTTATCCGAACCTCTTCCATTATTTATTGCTCTCCTTTCTGTTCGTCCGTGCGCGATTCCCACCGATTCTAAAAAAAACGTGGCGATATAACTGCCAAGATTCTCAACATGCTTTGTTATTCCACAGTTATTACGACGTTGCCTTTTTTATGCCCCTTTTCGACGTAACGATGCGCCTCTTGGATCTGTTCCAGCGTGTAGGTGCGGTCGATCACCGCCCGCAGCTTTCCCTGCTCGATGAGCTCCTTGATAAAAACCAGGTTCTCAGTTTTTTCGCTTGTTGCAGAGTAAACCGAAAGGAATTTTCCATTTTGCTTTAACGGCCTCTTCGCCTTCGAAGATGGAAGTTTCCGGACGGCATCGAAGACGACGTCATAATCTGCAGCGGATTGGGTGAAATCGGTCTTTGTATAATCGATGACGTGATCGGCGCCCAGGGATTCCACCATATCCAGGTTCGAAGTGCTGCACACACCCGTGACCTCCGCCCCGAAATATTTTGCCAGCTGCACGGCGTACGTTCCCACGCTGCCGGAGGCCCCGTAGATCAAGACCTTCTGTCCCGGTTGGATGTTCCCCTTGCGAAGAATGTACAATGCGGTATTCGCGCCGACGGGAACCGCCGCAGCCTGTTCGTACGTCATATTGGCCGGCTTGAGCGCCAGCATGCCGTCTTCCGGCAGGCAGATGTACTCGGCGTACGCACCTCCTTGGTTTCCGGCCGATGCAAAGACTTGATCGCCCGGTTTGAATTTCCTTACATCTTTACCGAGGATTTCGACTTCCCCGGCCAACTCGTGTCCCAGGATTTTATTTTTCTTGAGGCCGAAGAATAAACTGAAAATCATACGCAGCGGGAAGCGCATACGCCTCAGGATGACATCTCCGGCGGTCACTGTCGTGGCATATATTTTTATCAAGACTTCACGTTCCCTGGGTGTTGGTTTTTCCGCTTCCTGCAGCCGGAGTCCGTTTGTCGATCCATATTCGGCAACGACGATCGCCTTCATGCACTACCTCCTTAAAAACGGCTGTGACCTTCAGAATCCACTATAAACTGAGGCCGCCTTAAGTTCTTGCTTGACGGCCCCAGTTTTTCCAAGACAGAAGGTGTATTCAATCACGCCAATGCTAACTCAGACTAAACGGTGGATAACTATCGGTCACCAGCAGGTACGCGTAGGCGTTCACCCGCAGCCACCAGCGGCCTACGCCGACCATGTAATCGAAGAGGCTCTTCGGGTACTGACCGGTGAACAGAATGGCAAACCAGGCAACGATCGCCGCAAACACGGCACCGACACTGAGAAAGGCCAAAACGATGTAATGGGGTATGGCCAGGAGCCATTTCACCAGCGGCAGCCAACGATTGAGTTCTGTTTCCACATCGGGGTAGTCGATCTCTAGATGGACCGACTGCTCCTCGACCGTCGAGGGATATTGATCGGTGAGCAGCGCCGCATAGGCGGCGACCCTGGCCTCGAAGCGCGTCAGTTCGCGGATAAAATCGAACCACCAGCGGGGATAGCGCTGACGAAAGAGGATCATCAAGAGCGTAGCCATGAACAGGCCTGTCAACAATCCACCCGTCGTGTCCCGGGTAACGTTCACCACATCGCCGGCTTGATTCAGAATAACCGTCTTCGTGACGGTCTCCCCAGCTGCCGTAAGCAGACTCAAGATGATCGCAATGGGGATGATGTAGAAGATACGAAAGAACGTGGTCCAACGATCCATTTGTTCCGGATAGTCGACCTGCAAACGAGCTGGATATTCAGCGGGGTTTTCCATAATTCTCCTCCTTTTGATTGAATTTATGTTGCAGACTCGGAAACGACGTCAGGTGCACTGAAACCCCTGACGATCAACCATACCCCCAGAAATAGTTCGTTTAACAGCATGATTACGCCCAGGTTTCCCGGAGGGTAGCCGAACATATCTAAAACGGCATTGGCAAGTACGGCAATGCCTCCTATGAAGCCCCAAATCGATATAAAACGTGGGATGAGTTTCGATTGATATAACACGTAATAAAAGAACAACGCGCCGATTCCGAACATGATTGAAAGCATCAGAAAGGCCGAATCACGATCTGCCATGGTTAGCGTGCCCAGGGTTTGAAAAGTGGAAGCTTCCGGGGCGCCTGCCTTCACAAATTCCTCACTCAATTTCAGCAGGGATAGCGGGCTGAGGTCGGCAATGATTTGCGCCCCGTACTCAAGAATTCTGAATACGACGTAGCCAAGTGTCATGCTCACGTTGTATTGTTTCAGGATTGGATACATCAGCATCGCAATACCGAGATAGGCGACGCCGTTGATAAGCTCGAGGAGCACTCCGAACACCAATTGGGCGCGGTGATCGGAGACGCTGCTTAGATAATCAGGTGCACCTAGTATGGAGTCGAGAGACAGCGCGCCCGCCAGAAACGTAATGTTGACGACGAGAAATAGTATCCCCACGATTCTTGCAATATTTCGGTTTACGTTCATCGTGAACCTCCTCCGCATTGAATGAGTCCCCGGGAGAAACCGAACCCTATCCTGGTGTCGGAATGTCAGGGGCAAAGAGTGTGCATCGTTATACCGGACATCGTGTCAGAGCCAATCAATGATTGACGCTGCAAGCCCGTTTTTATAGCTGAAACACGGCTCGTGCGAGGCACGAGTGTAGACTTCGGATGTCGTATCTGCATTTCAGTGATCAAGTTATCGCAAACGGGCAATTGACTAAGTAATAGAACCTAAGTAGTAGTATATCTGCATTCACTGCGGGACTCAAATTATCGATTATAAGCATTTCCGATGCTCACAGCCCGAGAGTCTCCGATTCAGATTGTAGATCTACGGATTTCAATTTATGACCTTTTCAGATCTAAGATATTTACTCTAGCCCTCTCCAAATCGAATGTGGTATACTTTTGCCTGCGCCGCCCGGGAGCGATGGGCGGCGGGTGTATGTTCAACATAGAAGGAAGATCAAGATGAACGAGCTTGTAAAATCCATCGAAGCGCCCGTCAATCCGGAAATCCCAGACATCCGTTCCGGGGATACCGTCACGGTGTTCGTGCGTATTACTGAAGGCGATCGAGAACGAGTGCAGGAATTTCGCGGAACCGTAATTCGTGTGCGCAAAGGCGGCAACAACGCCAATTTTACCGTCCGGCGCACGGCCACGCACGGCATCGGTGTCGAGCGCACTTTCCTCATACGCTCCCCTCGCCTAGAAAAAGTCACCATTCAACGCCGCGCACACGTACGCCGCGCACAACTGTACTACCTGCGCGAACGTTCAGGGAAGCAGGCCCGTCTGAAGGAAAAACGATCTTAACCTCACGCTGGACTTTAAGACGGTGCGGATTAGAATCCGCACCTTTTTTTGTCTACCGATCGCATACTTCCGTTTCGCAATTTCCTTATTTGCATGATCACAACCTGGGATCGAAAACTTCGTTCGTCGTTCGACTCGTAGAAACCGGCATGTAGAATGGCGCTTTTTCGGTGTACAATGCACAAAACAAAACGTGATTTCGACTTAGATTCAATAATCGATCATTCTTTCGTTTAGCTTGGGATAGCGCATTCGACTCAATGGACCCACGACCTATCGGACTTTTCGATTCGGGCTTTGGGGGACTTTCCGTTCTGCATCAGATTCATGAACTACTGCCGCGGGAAAGCGTCATCTTTTTCGCCGACCAGGCCCACGTTCCTTATGGCAACCGCACACTGCTCAAGGTGCGCGAGCTCTCCCAGGAAATCACCCGCTATTTACTCGACCGCGGCGCAAAGACGATCGTGGTCGCATGCAACACCGCTTCGGCGGCCGCACTGCACCACCTGCGCCGGGTGTTCCCACATACGCCCTTCGTCGGCATGGAGCCGGCCGTAAAACCGGCGGCCCAAACGACACAAAGCCGAGTCGTAGGTGTGCTGGCGACCTCCGCCACCTTTCAGGGGGAATTGTTTGCCTCCGTGGTGGAACGCTTCGCAACCGACGTCACCGTCTTGCAACAAACCTTGCCCGGTCTGGTTGAACGCATCGAATCGGGTGACCTGGACGGCATAGCTACGCGCCGCATCCTGAGAAACGCTGTCGAACCGCTGCTGGCCGAAGGCGTTGACACGCTGGTCTTGGCCTGCACACACTATCCCTTCATCATCCCCGTTCTGGAAAGCATCGTTGGAGCGGAAGTCAAAGTCATCGATCCCTCCCCAGCGATCGCCCGCCAGACCCAGCGCATCCTCGGCCAACACGACCTGGCTGCGCCGCCGGATCAAGAAAGCCGGGTGACCTATATCAGCAGCGCCGACTCCCCCCGGCTGCGCGAGATGGGAATCCGGCTGATCGGTCTGGATGGCGAACAGCAATCCGCCACATGGCGAGGCAAAAGGCTGAAATAAGGGAAATAACGTGGTGACGAATATTAAAAAAACTCCCACGCAGATCGTGCGCGGGAGGTCGATACGATTCGCCTTCCTTACGCTTCGTCTTATTCCACGCCTGCTTGCTTGAGATCTTTGGCTGAAATACGGGCGACCGAAGCGACGGTTTCACCTTCCTTGAGGTTGATCACGTGCACGCCCATCGTTGCCCTACCGGCGCGCTTGACTTGCTTGATCTTGGTGCGGATCACGATGCCGCCGCTGGATATGATCGTCAGGTCATCGTCTACGTGGACGATACGCGCGGATGCGATCGGTCCCGTTACCTTCATCTTGTCGCGGCTCAAGGTGATCACGCCACCCGTTCCCCTTCCCTTGCTGGGATATTCGTCCACGGGCGTGCGTTTGCCGTAGCCGTTGGCCGTAACGACGAGCAATTCACCATCCGCATCGACGACGTCCATCCCGGTTACGAAATCGCCCTTGCGCAGATTGATCGCCTTGACGCCCATAGCCGGGCGTCCCATCGGCCGCACATTCTCTTCGTGGTAGCGTAGCGCCTGGCCGCGTTCGGTGACGATGATCAACTCGTCGTCTCCGCTGGTCAGCCGCACCCAACCCAGCATGTCCCCATCCTCCAACCCGATGGCGATCAAACCGGAAGGCCGCACAGAGGCGAACTCGGCCAGTTGAACGCGCTTGATTTTGCCGTTGCGGGTGACCATGGTGCAATAGTCGGCTTGCTCGAAATCGGGAACGGTTACCGTTGCGGTGATCATCTCGTCGGGCGACAAGGCTAGGATATTCACCATGGGAATACCGCGCGCCGTTCGATCCGCGTCCGGGATCTGATACGCTTTTTCGGAATATACCTTTCCCCGGTCCGAGAAGAACAGTACCGTGTCCAGGGAACGTGCGGGGAAGAGCATCATGACTTCGTCTTCGCCGCGTATCGAATGCCCCTGCACCCCGCGTCCACCGCGCCCCTGTCTTCGATACGTCTTCGCGGCGACACGCTTCACGTAGCCGCGTTCGGTAATGCTGATCAACACCGATTCATCGGGGATCAGATCTTCTTCGCTGAACTCCTCGCTGGCGTCGGGGGAAATGCGCGTGCGCCGCGCATCTCCATAATCCTTGACAATTTCGTCAAGGTCCGTCTTGATCAAGGTGTGCATCTTCTTTGGATTCGCCAGCAGATCTTCGAGGTAGGCGATCCGTTCCAGGATTTCTTTGTGTTCCTGTTCGATCTTCTCGCGCTCGAGCGCCGCTAACCGCCGCAGCTGCATATCGAGGATAGCCTGGGCTTGGATTTCCGTCAGTTTGAAGCGTTCCATCAGACGTTCTTTGGCGACGTCCGCATCCGCTGATTTACGAATGGTTTGAATCACGTCGTCCAAGTTGGCGAGCGCGATGATCAAACCATCCAGAATGTGGGCTCGCGCTTTCGCTTTTCCGAGTTCGTATTCCGTGCGGCGCGTGATCACCGTCAAGCGGTGGTCCACGTAGAGCTGCAGGGCGCGCTTGAGCGACAGCAATCTCGGCTCCCCGTCCACCAAAGCCAGAAGCTGCACGCCGAACGTTGTCTGCAACTGCGTGTATTTGAACAATTGGTTGAGCACCTTTTTCGGCTGGGCGCCGCGCTTCAATTCGATGACGATGCTCAAACCGCGTCGATCCGACTCGTCGCGCAGATCGGAGATGTCGGAAAGTCGGCCTCTCCGCGCCAGATCAGCGATGCGTTCGATCAAACTGGACTTGTTGACCTGGTAAGGAATTTCCGTGACCACGATGCGGTAGCGGGATTTTCCAAGCTCCTCGATGTTCGCAAAGGCGCGCATGACAATGCGCCCTTTTCCGGTGCTGTAGGCCTGTTTGATCCCTTCCGTTCCCACGATCATTGCCCCGGTTGGGAAATCAGGCCCAGGAATGAATTGCATTAAATCTTCGACCGTGACGTCGTCAAGATTATCGTAATGATCGACGACGTAGTGTATGGCCTCCGCAAGCTCGTTGAGATTGTGGGGCGGGATGTTGGTTGCCATGCCGACGGCGATACCGGAAGCGCCATTGAGTAGAAGATTGGGCAAACGTGCGGGGAGCACGACCGGTTCTTGTAGGGAGCCGTCGAAGTTGTCGACGAAATCCACCGTCTCTTTATCGATGTCTACAAGCAGCTCTTGCGCCATACGCGCAAGCCGGGCTTCGGTGTAGCGCATGGCGGCGGGCGGATCCCCGTCTATCGAACCGAAATTTCCCTGGCCGTCGACCAGCATGTAGCGCATCGAAAAATCTTGCGCCATGCGGGCCATCGAGTCATACACCGCTGCGTCGCCATGCGGATGGTATTTCCCTAGGACCTCACCCACGATCCGGGCCGATTTCCGATACGGGGTGTTCGCACGAATTCCCATTTCGTGCATGGCGTACAGGATACGGCGATGAACGGGTTTCAGCCCGTCTCGCGCGTTGGGCAGCGCTCGCGCTACGATCACGCTCATGGCGTAATCCAGGTACGCGTCGCGCATCTGATCGTCGATATCGACTTGTCGTATGGTTCCAATTTCCATTACGTTTGCCACTTTCACACGTTCAAAATCCACAGAAAACCCGCCTGCGGCGGGAACTCATCTATTATACCCCGAGACCGTTTTTCAGACTACGTTTTCATCTCTCGTCCGGGGCAGAAAAGACTGCAGATAGGTTCAATATGCCTCGATTCCTGCCCGGCGTTCCATCGAAAATCGTCAAATTCCTCAGAAACCCCGAAGCGGGGTGTGTGTTCCAATGTATGAAGATTGGAAGATTTTCATTTACAATCAGATCAATAAACAAAACAGTCGCGCATGAAGGGAGGCTTTTATGGCTCGTGTACGAAAGTCCGTGATTATCATCTTGATTATCCTCATCCTGCTCGTTGTTGCGCTCGTCATCGCAGGTTACATTAGCAGTCGTCAGTCGTTTCCACAGACCGAAGGTGTGATTCAACTCCCTGGCCTGCAGGCACCCGTGGAGGTCTACCGAGATTCCTTCGGGATTCCCCACATCTACGCCGCGAACACACACGATCTTTTCATGGCCCAGGGATTTATCCATGCGCAAGATCGCTTCTGGCAAATGGAATTTTGGCGTCGTATCGGAAGCGGCCGCCTGGCCGAAGTCCTCGGGTCGAGCGCTTTGGAAAGCGATCGATTCATCCGCACGGTAGGATGGCACCGTACGGCTGCGGAAGAAGTTGAGCTGTTGTCGCCCGATGCGTTAGCGGTCATGGAGGCATACGCCGAAGGCGTTAACGCCTATCTCGAGACGCAAACCAAACCCTTGAGTTTTGAGTTCACCATACTGGGTCTCACGGGCGTAAAAATCGACCCCGAACCCTGGACCGTACTCAACACGCTGACCTGGGCCAAGGTCATGGCCTGGGACTTGAGCGGCAACCAGGACATGGAACTGCTGCGCGCCCACGTCGCCGCGCGCCTGGGAACGGACGCCGTGGCGGAGATCATCCCCGCCTACAACAGCGATTATCCGGTCATCGTGCCTGAGCCCCTGACAAACGCGACGCTGGATTCGATCCCCGAAGCTGCATTTGACCTCAATGTCTTCGGAGAAGGATTCAGCCTGGGAAGTAACAACTGGGTCATCGCCGGCGAGCGGACAGAAAGCGGAATGCCGCTTCTGGCGAATGACCCTCATCTGGGCATTCAAATGCCTTCGATTTGGTATGAAATCGGCTTGCACTGTGATCCCGTCGGACCGGAGTGCCCGTTCGATGTCGTTGGATCGTCATTCGCCAGCGCACCGGGTGTGATCATCGGTCACAACGAACACATCGCTTGGGGTGTCACCAATTTGGGTCCCGACGTGCAAGACTTGTTCATCGAGCGAGTCAACCCCGAGAATCCCAATCAATACGAATTTCGTGGTGAATGGCTCGACATGGATGTGATCCAAGAAGAAATCAGTGTTTCCGGAGAAGATGATCCCGTCGTCGTCAATGTACGCATCACGCAGCACGGTCCGATCATCAACGACGTAGGCGGGGGCACGGAGGACGCGTGGTATTACGGCTGGCAACCGCTGGCGCTATCGTGGACCGCCCTGCAGCCTACGCGGTTGATGGAAAGCGTACTGCGTATCGATCTGGCCCAGAATTGGGAGGAATTCCGCGACGCGCTACGTGATTGGGACGTACCCAGCCAGAATTTTGTCTACGCCGACGTGGACGGCAATATCGGCTATCAAGCTCCAGGCCGCATTCCCATCCGCGCCAACGGGGACGGCTCGATTCCCGTACCCGGATGGAGCGGTGACTACGAGTGGGTGGACTACATTCCCTTCGACGAACTGCCCAGGTCATTCAATCCGGAGAAGGGCTACGTCGCCACCGCCAACCATGCCGTCGTAGGCGAGGAATACCCCTACACGATCACCGTTGATTGGGCACCTGGCTTCCGCGCCCGCCGCATCGTGGAGATGATCGAATCGAACGACTCGATCTCGATCGGATACATCCAATCTATGCAAGGGAACGACAACCAGATTTACGTGGAAGACGTCCTGTCTTACATCCTCGAGTTGAACCCAACAGATTCAAGACTTGCGGAAGCCGTGGATTTGCTGCGGCAATGGGATGGGCGAACCGTGCGGGAGAGTGCCGCGGCAGCGTTATTTGAAACGCTGCGCATCCATATGATCGACCAGGTGTATGGCGATGAGTTGGGCGATCGCTTGCTGGAGAAAGCCCGTCCCTCGCTGCTCACCGCATTGGTCAACACGCTGCCCAACGCCGATGCAGTCTGGTTTGACGATATATACACGCAGGAAGTCGAAACTCGAGAAAGCATCCTGCTCCGTGCGCTCGAAGCAGCGGTCGACGAACTCAGCGAGTCGCTCGGCAATTCGATGTCAAAATGGCGCTGGGGCGATCTACACAGAGCCACCTTCGAAAACCAAAGCCTAGGACAGAGCGGAATCGGCCTGATCGAAGCGATCTTTAACCGCGGGCCGGTCGAGGTGGATGGTACGTTCTTCACCGTCAACAACACGGGGTACAATCTGGGTAAATCATACGACGTGGCCGTCGTACCGTCCTATCGGCAGATCATCGATTTAGAGGACTTCAGCCGTTCGCTTTCGATCCACACCACTGGCCAATCCGGACATGCATTCCACCAACACTACGATGACATGATCGATCTCTGGCGCAACATCCAATACCACCCGATGCTATGGGCCAAACAAGATGTCATCGCGGCCTCCGAAGCCCACCTGACACTTAAGCCCAGCGACGGGTAGCACAGATGGATTTCGAGAGAACGAGCTGAAATTCGAAAAGGAATAGCCGAACGCAACACGAAGTAATCCCGGAGAACGAACAAGGGGCGCATGATCATGCGCCCCTTGAAACGATGTGCTGCAATCGATTTCTAATCAATACCAGACTTTTCCCGTCACCAACAGACAAGCCGCGCCCATGACCAACACCGTAGCCAGTAATAGCACCGCCAACACCAGACGCTGGCCCGACGTCATGCCAAAAATCCGTCTCTCGGGAACACTCTGCTCTTCGACTTCGAAAAGGCGCTTGCGCTCCTCTTCATACTCCATGGGTCCATCAGTTAATTCACGTAAGTTGTCGAACATACCTGCCCTCCCTGAAGGAGCAAACCTTACTCGCCAAGTGTAGCCGATTTGTAGTTTGTGTCAACCGAACGCATACGCACATCGCCGGAGGCTGCTAAAATCTGCTCTCCCCGGGGCGTTTCCAATCGCAAGCGTCCGTCCGATGTCATCCCGGACAACACACCGGTTCGCTCCCCAGCCTGATCGCGTACGACGACCGTTTGATTGAGAAACGCCAGATGATGTTGCCATGCGTCGATCAATTCTTCGCTGCCTATTCGTTCGTGCCAATATGCAAGAGATTCGAGAACGCCGAGGAATAGATCGTAGCGATCGATCCTCTTGCCCACAACGGTTTCGACGCAGGTTGCCGGGTAATCCAGGGCATCCTCCGCAGGAACGGACTCTTTATGCACGTTGATGCCGATTCCCATAACGGCATACTCCAGTGCCTCGCCGGTCCAGGACGTCTCTACTAAAATGCCGGCGACTTTGTGCCGATCGATCAACACGTCGTTGGGCCATTTTATCGCCGCTCGAATGGTCCACGCCTCGAGGGCTTTCACCACCGCCAGAGCGCCCAAGCCCGCCAACGCGAAGACTTCCTGCCAATGGTCCTGCTGCAGTCGCAGCACCAGACTAAAAGCCAAAGCGCTTTTCGCGGGCGTGAACCAATGCCTTCCGGCGCGCCCTCTTCCTGCCGTTTGTTCCTCGGCGAAGACCACAGCGCCATGGGCAACTCCCTGACGAGCATGTTCCAGGGCTTCATTGTTCGTCGATGTGACCGTTTCGTGATAGAAAAACGGTTCACCCAACCCGTGGATCGGGAGTTTGGCACGCAGATCAGCAACACTCGTCATAATCCAATTGTACTCGCTGGTGCAGGATGCATGCCACGACGTTTTCCATTTGATCATTCTCTGATAGAATCCATCCGTTGAAGCATGAAACGAATTTGGGCTCCCTGGCGCATGGACTACGTAGAAGGAAAGGTAAAGGAGAACGGCTGCATTTTCTGCAGTCGTGCAACGATGGATGACAATGTGGAGAATTTGATCTTACACCGCGGCCAACATGCATTCGTTATCCTCAATCGTTTCCCCTACACCAACGGCCACACGATGGTCGTACCATTCGAGCATAAAGCCTCGCTCGAAGATTTAGACGAAGCAACGCGAAACGAGCTTATGCAGTTAACCACCCAGACTCTGGCCGTCATGCGTAACGCGTATAACGCCGAATCTTTCAACATCGGTGTCAATATTGGCGAGGCGGCCGGTGCAGGTATCGCGGAGCATATCCACGTGCACATCGTGCCGCGCTGGACGGGCGATACCAGCTTCATGACCACCAGCGCAGACACACGTGTTTTACCCGAGTCCTTGGAAGAAACGTACAAGCGACTGCGTACGGAGTGGTCGAAACTGAACTCCGTACCTCGTGGATAACGTTCCTCTTTCCAAATTCCCAATAATCCAAAACACTGAAGAGGCATTTTATGAGTGAAGCAAAAAACAAGCTTGATCCCGTCATTTTGAGCGCCGTACGCACACCCATGGGGCGCTTTCAGGGTGCACTGAGCCCGCTTTCTGCCGTGCAGCTTGGCACAGCCGCCGTTCGAGAAGCCGTTGAACGCGCCGGTATACCAGACCCGGCGCAAATCGACGAAGTGCTCATGGGCAACGTGGTTTCAGCCGGTCTTGGCCAAGCGCCGGCCCGGCAAACTGCAATCTTCGCCGGTTTACCACAGACTGTAGGTGCGACGACCGTCAACAAGGTGTGTGGGTCGAGTTTGAAATCGGGCATGCTCGCTTCCCAAGCCATCAAAGCGGGGGACGCAAATTTGATCGTCGCCGGCGGCATGGAAAGCATGAGCAATGCCCCCTTCCTCGTGCGGGGGAGGCGCGGAGAACTTCGTTACGGCAACGCCGAACTAACGGACGCCCTTCTCCACGACGGATTGTGGGATCCTTTCGAAGATTGGGTCATGGGAATGGCCGCGGAGTCGATTGCCGAAGAATACGGCATCAGCCGCGAAGCGATGGATCGTTGGGCCGTTGAAAGCCATCAAAAAGCGATCGCCGCCATGGACGACGGCAAATTCGACGCAGAAATCATCCCGATCGAGGTTCCCGGGAGGAAAGGCGTGGTGACGCGCGTGGAAAAAGATGAAACCCCGCGGCGTGAAACCTCGTTGGAGAAATTGGCCGCCCTTAAACCGGCCTTCACTCCAGACGGCAAGGTGACAGCGGGTAACGCACCGGGGTTGAACGACGGCGCCGCTGCCATCGTCTATGCCAGCCGCCAGTTCGCTAACGATTTGGGGATTCAGCCCATGGCGCGAGTCTGCGGCTACGCACAATCTGCGGTACCCCCGAAATCCTTGTTTATCGCCCCGGCACACGCCATTCCGCAGCTGCTCGCTAAATTAGAGTGGACGCTGCAGGATGTGGATCTAATCGAATTGAACGAAGCCTTCGCCGCACAAGTCCTCGCCGACGGGGCGGCGCTGGAAGAGATTGGATGGGACTGGGGTAAAGTCAACGTGCGCGGCGGTGCCATCGCTCTCGGACATCCCATTGGTGCTTCCGGCGCACGCGTGCTCACGACGTTGCTTTACGCGTTGCAAGATCGCAATCTCCAACGTGGCATCGCTTCGCTCTGCCTGGGCGGCGGCGAGGCCGTAGCCATGGCCGTGGAACTCGAAGTCTAACGATAGATCCAGAGCGATCGCAAACAGCGGTCTTCGAGAGGGGAGAAATAACGTGGCAATCAAGAATATCGTGGTCGTCGGCGCCGGCACAATGGGCAATGGCATCGCCCAAACGGCGGCAATCGCAGGATACGCAGTCACGCTAACCGATGTCGATCCCGCGGCGATCCAGAAAGCCATGGCATCCATCGAGCGCTCGACAGCCAAGCTCGTCGAAAAGGGAGCGATCGACGAAAAGCAGAAACGAGCCGCATTGGATATGAACACCGCGCTGGATCTGAAGTCCGCTAGTGAGGCCGATCTCGTTATCGAGGCCGCACCGGAAGACGTGGAACTGAAACTCGATCTCTTCAATCGCCTTGAGGAATTGGCTCCTCCGACAGCGATCCTGGCTTCGAACACCTCCTCCATTCCGATTACGAAAATAGCCGCCGCCACGCAACGGCCGGAGCAAGTAATCGGCATGCACTTCTTCAACCCCGTGCCGCTGATGCGGCTCGTGGAAATCGTGCGCGGCTTGATCACCTCGGACCACACCACGGAGGTCGTCTTCGAGGTCGCACGCAAGATGGGAAAAGAGCCCGTTCAAGCGCTGGATTCACCGGGCTTTATATCCAACCGCATCCTTGGCCCCATGATCAACGAAGCGATTTTCACCTTGATGGAAGGCGTGGGAACGCCACAGGCCATCGACAAAGTGATGCAGTTGGGCATGAACCACCCGCTGGGTCCGCTGGCCTTGGCCGACCTGATCGGACTCGACGTCGTCCTGCAGGTGATGGAACTACTCCATCACGATCTCGGTGACGACAAATACCGTCCAGCACCGCTGCTGCGCAAGATGGTCGATGCCGGCCATCTGGGACGTAAATCCGGCAAAGGTTTTTACGAGTACTAGACCATCCTCGTTGAGGGGAGTTCGACGATTTCAGCAGCTGTCAAGACGAAAACGGCGCTATCCAGCTCCTTCCAATGCCTCCTCTTCACGAGAAATCGCCTGCACGTATTTCGACCGTGAGTATAATGCCGGTATCCGAATCACGGAGACAGCCATGCACAAACCACGTCTGATGTTCGCCCTTTTAATCCTCCTGATCGCCGCAACGGCTTGCACCGAATCCAGGACGGCAACGCCTCCACCGGAAGACTTGTTGGAAAACGCAGTTGCAGCGACGTTGACAGCCCGCGCCGAAGGAGAATCCGGAGCCAATGCCAAACAAGCTCCGGCTGAAACACAGTCCGAGCAGCTTCAGCCGGAAGATGACCAACCCGCCGAACATCCTTCGCCCGAAGCCGTCGCACCCAACCCACACTGTATCGTCTATACCGACGCGGGCAACGTGTGGCTGCTCGAAGCCGCCAACCCACCCCAGCAGCTCACGAGCAGTGGCAACGCCTCTCAAGTCATGATCTCAAGCGACTGCCAAAAGGTTGCCTTCATTCGCCGCATCGGACCGGATCAACTACCCGAAATCCGATCTGTTAATACGGACGGCAGCGGCGAGACGATTTTGTTGACTTCGGCGCAGATCGACGCCCTATACCCTCTAGATCCGGTGTTCAGTCGGAACGACACTGCCGGCATTGCATTCATACCCGGCGGTCATGTGCTGATTTTCAACACTCGTGCTGTTCCCTCGGAGGGCCCAGGATTAGCGAAATACGATGACCTTGTTCGCCTGGACAGCGATACGGGAGATCTAACGATCGTTTTTCAGCCCGGCACCGGCGGAGATTTCACACTCTCACCGGACGGCACAAAACTCGTTCTGCTCACACCCGACAGCATCAACCTGGCCAACGTAGACGGCAGCAGCCTGCAGTCAAACTTGATCACCTACGCACCCGTCATCACCTACAGCGAATTCCAATACTACGCACAGCCCGTATGGACTCTCAATTCTGATGCCTTCGGCGTAGCCATTCCGTCCTCCGACCCGCTCGACGCAGCACCTTTCGGTACGATCTGGCGCGTACAGACGGCGACGGCAACCGCAAGCAACGTCGGAACCATCCAGGGAGACTTTTACTTCCCACAGTTTTCCGGCGCACCGCTGCTGTCCCCCAATTTGCAGCGGGTCGCATTCCTCCGCAAGACGGGAACGCAAAACGTCCATGATCTGTACCTGGCCAACGCCGACGGAAGCGGAGAGGTGGTTTACGCCACCGGCAGTATTCAATGGCAGGGTTGGTCGCCAGACAGCACCCACTTCGTTTACTCGCTCGGCACTCCGATGAATTTACAGTTGGGCCTCGATGGTGGCGCACCGACACCGATTGGTTCGTGTGACGATTTACGTTGGATGAACAACAACGCGTTCTTGTGTCTATCGGGCGGTATGAGCACCTGGACGCTGGTGAGAGGTCAGATCAACGGCAACTTGACCACACTCGTCAGCCCGGCTGGAGATTTCATTTCCTACGATTTCACGCCATGAAATGGATCCCCGCGGATGCCTTCAAAAGCGATCCCGGTTTAAGGGAGTATCCGAATTCAAAGCGTTTGCGTGAAAATTCAAACACACCTATGCTTAATCTAGAAACATTTTCGTAGATGTGTCGATCGAATTATTGAGGTGAAAAATGAACCCCTTTCGGATTCTCTGGCTAATCGCAGCCGTTGTCTTCTTCTACTTCGCCATTCTTTTCTGGATCTACTCCCGAAGTGGAACGCGGCCCTTCATTTTCGGCAGCACGGCCAAACCCGGAGAAGAGGGGAACGAAGGGTTTGTGAACGCGGTCCCCGAAGACCTGCAGAGAGAAATTGAAAGCTTCAGAAGATCGATCAATCTCACCATGCAAACCCGCTTTCGAATAGGCGCCATCAGCATGGTGCTCGCTGGCGGACTTGCGCTCGCTTCCATGATCTTCAGTTGAACGACAGGCTTTCAACTTTCGAATTTCAGTTCGAGAGCCGAACCCTACCCATCTTGAGATCGCGGTGGGGTTCTTTGTTTCAAGCCGGTTCGAGAAGTTAAAGTGGCGGGAAGGTCCCAGCGCATAACGGCAAGGTAGCCTGCGATATCCCCCATGAAGTGCAGCAGCTTCCCAAAAATACGGGCCAACTTGAAATACGGTGGCATCCGGGCAGGGTCTCGGATTTCCCGGAATCCGAAGCGGGAATAAAAGGCGATCAAGCCGGACTGGCAAGTCAACCATAAGGGTGAAGTCGAGTGCTCCTGTACACTTTCAACTAGCGCCCTGGCCACACCGACCCCTCTCCGGGCAGGAACAACCACGAGGGAGGACAGCTCCATCGCTCCCCCGCCGTGTATCTTCACCTGGACACAGCCCAGCATTTGACCCTTTTGGTTTTCGGCGATCAGGAAACGCCGCCACTTCAACCCCAACGGATTGAGTTTTTCGCTGCGCACGAGTCGCTTGATCTCGGAGAAATCGGCTTCGGTGGCGGGCCGGATGGTCCTCATCTCGGGGTTATCATTCATGGATTACCGTCGGAAAGACGCGTTCCAAGGAATCGACACAAATCTTGAGGAATGTGGAAAGATATCTTATTCCGCGAGCAGGTCTTCAAGTATCGAGCGGACTTTTTGTGGGTTCGCCTTGCCCTTCGTCTCTCGCATGATCTGGCCCACAAACCAACCCAGGATCGTCTTTTTTCCACCCTGGTACGTTCGAACCTGCTCCGGGTTTTCGGCAATGATCTTTGCAGCAACTTCACGTAAAGTGTCCTCATCAGAGACCTGCGCCAACCCCAGGTCGGCGACAAGCTGCTCGGGAGATTGCCCACTCTGCTCGACTTTCATGAGCAAGTCTTTGCCGGTGTTCGTTGTGATCGCCTTCTCCTGAACCATCTGGATGATCTTGGCCAGGTGATGCGGGCGCAGTTTCAATTTAGCAGGAGAGACGCTAAGCTCCCGAATCATGCGCTGTACGTCGTTGATCAACCAATTGGAAACTGTCTTTGCGTCGTCTTCGACGATGGAAACCACCTCTTCAAAATACTCGGAAAGGCTGCGTTCTTCGGTGAGGATTTCTGCGTCGTACAAGGGGAGTTTGTATTGTTCGACGAAGCGTTCGCGCCGCGCAAGAGGAAGCTCCGGAAGACGGCTGAGGATTTCAGCCCGCCATT
This sequence comes from Anaerolineales bacterium, assembly GCA_034417075.1. Classification (GTDB taxonomy): domain Bacteria; phylum Chloroflexota; class Anaerolineae; order Anaerolineales; family E44-bin32; genus WVZH01. The sequence goes on along the minus strand of DAOULU010000015.1, from coordinate 165,713 downwards.
CTTCATCGAGAACGATGGGTAGCAGATCGGGTTCTCGAAAATAACGGTAATCCGCCTCACTCTCTTTGGAGCGCATTTTCCGCAGCGTTCCGCCGTCCTCGTCCCACTGTAGCGTCCAGGTCTCGATCGCGCGGCCGGCAGAAACCTCGCGGATTTGCCGTTCGATTTCAGTCTCCACCGCCATGCGAGCGTTTTCGATCGAATTGACGTTCTTGATCTCCGTCTTCGGATTGAGGACCTCGCTGCCTTTCGGGCGAATCGAGACGTTCGCATCGCAGCGCAGTTGGCCGCGCTCCATGTCCCCCTCCGAGATGTCCAACCATCGCAGCAGCTGTCGTAAGCGTATCAAATACTGCGCCACCTCATCCGCCGTGCGCAGATTCGGTCCCGTGACCATTTCGACCAGCGGTACGCCACAGCGGTTGAAATCGATCAGACGCCGATCGTCTTGATAAACCGTCTTTCCTGCGTCTTCCTCGATGTGCAACTTTTCGATCGTCACCAGGCGAATGCTGCCGTCAAGAAGCGGAAGTTCAAGAAACCCGCCGCGCGCAAGCGGTTCGTCGTATTGGCTGATCTGGTACCCCTTCGGCAAATCCGGGTAGAAATAATTTTTTCGCGCGAAATATGAAATTGGTTGTATCGAATCTGCCTGCATGGCCGCAGCCAACAGTACGGCACTTTCGACGACGACTCGATTGAGAACCGGCAGCACGCCGGGCAGTCCGGTGCAGACCGGGCAGATGTTCGTGTTCGGCTCATCGTCCCACGAATCCGCCTTGCACCCACAAAATATCTTACTCCGGGTGTTCAGTTGGATATGGGTTTCGAGGCCGATTACCGCTTCGTATTCCGGCATGATGCGCCTCGTTATCCCTCAGCGATGGTTATCGATTCGATCCGGTCTTCCGTGGTCAAGCGTTTGACCACGTCCAAGCCCTCGGTAACGTAGCCGAAAACCGGATACATGTCATTCATGTTGGGAATTGCTACCATGGAGATGTAAAACTGACTCCCGCTAACGGCGAGGATATCTTGACGCACGAAGAAGCCTATCGCGCCAGCCGCGGTCTCCAAACCCGACTCAAATGGAAGCGTGTAGCCGATATCGCTATCCTGCGTGCTGCGCGGCGAACCCGAGATCACCAAATATCCCTGCTCGACGTAGGCGATCGGAAATTGATCCCAATACCCCAATTCCGCCAGAACGACGAAGTTATTGACGCTTTCCGGCGCCTCCTGCGGATGAAGTTCGACGATGATCTCCCCCTGCGTTGTCTGGATCGAGGCAACGTATGATTTGTTCACGTCGATCCGCATCTCCGGCTTCCCGGTGTAAAGATCTTCGCGGTCTTCGACGTCCAGTGCAGCGAGCGGTCTTCCCGCCTCCCATAGCGGTACGATGGGGATCGCCGTTTCCGTTGGTGGGGGCAACAGACTCTCAGAAACCCGTTCGATCTCGACTTTTTTCAATCGATCACCATCGAAATCCGGATTGGATGACGGATCGCGCGGCGTTAATGACCGCGCCACGTCCATCCCCTCGACAACCTTGCCGAAAATGGTATGTAAACCGTTTAGATGCGGCGTGGGCACATATGTAATGAAGAATTGACTTCCATTGGTATCCGGTCCGGAATTTGCCATGGCCAGATACCCCTCATCGTCGAAACGCAGATTGAAACTGATCTCGTCTTTGAAGCTGTATCCCGGGCCACCCATCCCCGTCCCCTCGGGATCCCCACCCTGCGCCATGAAATCGGGAATCACGCGATGGAAGGTGGTGTCGTCATAATAGCCTTCCTCCGCCAGAAAGATGAAATTGTTCACCGTCATCGGTGCCTCATCGGCGAAAAGTTCGATGCGGATGTCACCTTTCTCCGTCTTCAGGGTGGCGATGTAAATAGTCGAAGTATCGATGCTCATCTCTGGAGGTTCACTCCACTGCATCGTCTTTTGCCCAATGAGTGAACAAGCGCTTATTGAAGCAAGAATAAAGGCGGTCATGAGACGCAGAACCCAAACCACATGGGATTTCGCAACAAGTCGAAATTGGTGCATGCTTTACTCCAATCCGATCAGATAGACAGCCGGGCACGTTCCTCAAGGCAGACCGCTGTCACAATCGATTCGCTACGAATTTCATCCTATTCGCTCGTATCAGATATGAATTCCACGAGCAGTTTATATCGCCTTCCGCTCTCCTCGACAACCTCGATTTGCAGACAATCGATACAATCCACTGCGGCAACACGATCCTGGATGTTTACAATCATCTGATTCCCGGGATAATGCAGGTCTAGCCAGGATTTTATGGTGTAATCCAGTAAGGATGAATTATTCAACGAGGGTAAGCCGGAAATCTCGAGCGTTGCTCCGCGGGGGAACTCAGACACTTTCTTGTCGAGTTCTGAAAAGAATAGCCTTGAGACAGTTCCATTTCTTTCCCACTTATTCAGGTCTCGAAACATGGCGCTGTAAGCAAGCAGATATGCAAAGATCACGCCAACTACAGAAAGGAAGAACACGGATGTCAGTAGACCAGCACCATTGTGAACACGCATCGCTGGTTTCGTTTTCACAAGGATCTTTCGGATGAAAGCTGTGACACTGCGTAAAAGTAAGATCGCAAAGATAATACAGAACGCCGCAACAGAAAAGTAAAAGTTCCTCCTTGATCCAATTGATGTTACACCAAGAAATACGAGTGAAAATAGGATCCACAGCATCATCATGAGCATGATGCGGTCTTCCATACTTACACGATCCTTCTCACGATCTAGACGCATATCGAATGCAACAATTGCAAGGGCACTGTAGATCGCGATACGATAGCACACTTCGATAACTCTGTCACGCATCCGAAACAAGTATTGTTCGAGCGGAGTTCGATCGCGTCCCTCCATGCTCTTGAGAAGAATGTCCCATCCATGGCCATAGTATGCATCTTCAATGATGTTTCCGAAGAAGTGTGCAATAAGGGGATAGGAAAGAATGGCAAGAATCGAAATACATAACAGACCAAGCAGGAAAAATGTGAATGCTTTCGAAATTGGATTCCTTCTTGAACGAATCCAAATCATTACAGCGTTGCGCAGGTAATATAGAATTGCAAGCGAACACAGAATTAGCACCGCGGATAAGACAAGTTGATTATTGCTGGGATGTATTGAATATATACGTTTTAATTGCGTCAATATCAATCCTCCGGGGTCGACCAAAGCGGTGAAGAAATTGATGATGGTACCTTTCGCAGAAAACAGGATATCGACTATCGAAGACGATGAAACGATCCCAACTCCATCCAAGGCAATCGTTCTCCACACCACCATCAGCAATGCAGCGAGAATGAATGGAATGCTCAACCGCAACGCGGACCGGATTCTGTTCCTCATTGATTTTTCTTTGGATGATGAGAAAAGTAGGAAGTAAGAAAGAAGATAAAAGGGTGACAGAAAACCTATCTCTTTCGCGGCCATTGCGAAGCAAGAAAACAAAACAGCAAACCACAAGTGCCAAGGACGCTTCTCTACTCTCGACTGCATGAATGAAACAATAAGTCGTAGGGACATCAAACTGAATAATGCAGCAAGTATATCCTGCCTACGGGAGATGACTGACACATTTTGAGTAGGCACAGGATGGATGGTGAAAAGCAAGGCGCCTAGAATCGCGACACCCGAATAACCACCACTGATCTCATCGATAATCCAATATAGTAAACACGCGCATAAAACATGTAAGAGCAAATTCGTAAGATGATATCCCCACGGATTCAAACCCCATAATGCATAGTCGACTGAAAACGAGAGTGTTGTGATCGGACGGAAATATTGGTAGTGATCTGCGAACGAGGTGCCACCCATCATGGGTTGCGAGAAAATACGAAGCAAGTCGTCTGGCGATTTAATCCGACTTGTGTCGATCAATGTCAATGTATCCGTTCCAGTAAAGTAGAGGTCGAAAATATCCCGATATACGAGTAAACCAACGAGGAGAATTACAAAGAAAATGAAAATTCGAACATGGGTTCGATTGGCGGTGAATTTATAAGATAGTGGGCCCCGTCTCATACGGATCTCGAAATCGATTTTAGCGAATAATGATTGGCAAATCGGCTCACGAAAAGACTCCCTTGATTACTCATCAGTGGACAATGTTGGTAACATCTGTGAACTGATAAGGGTCGCCTCGCGGACTGAAGTAATTCAAATCTCCTTTCAGTTCCATCCGTTGCCCAGATGCACATTGGAACATAATGGCAAAGGAATTGACCGGGGTAATCGATGGGTAGAGTGCATCCGCACAACTCTCCGGCAGAAGGTATGCGGACAATATCGACATCCTTTCGATGAGCGCCTCTTCGCTTGGCGATTTCCAATACATCCGGATTCCAGGTCCATGGTCAGCCTGGAGAAAAATTATTGGTTGATGTTCCGAACGGGAAAGTATTGCCTCGATAACTTCAAGCATCCTGTACGAGATATATTGAGCTTGATCTCGATAAAGAGCTATTTCCGTTTCAACGGATTCGCGCGGGCCAGTTCCGTCGGCCCATGTGAATGCCTCGGTGCTTGTGAGCATCTCTCCATTCGGTCCGAAAACATATGGATGATGGGGTGAAACGATATGCGCGAAAACGAATTTTGGACCTGGTAAGGTTGGCACTTGTTCAAGATATTCGAATTGTGAGAGGACCCAATAATGATGGGCGAAATAAGGCGCTTCAAGATTCTTAAGAATTGTATTGCCCTCGCGTACACTCAGATCGATTAACCCTAAAAATGCTGTGGTGCGAATGAAAATGGATTCAAAGGCATTGATTCGCCCAGCCTCTCGATAACGGTCGAGTTCTGAGATTTGTGGTCTGAAATAGACATCTGCATCTTCGATTTCAGTCGGCGGCCAACCACTTGCTAAAGCGACGAAAGTGTACCCATGTTGCTCAAAAATATTTCTCACCTTGCTGTGTGCGAGGCCATCAATCATGGCGACCGGATAATCATCTGCTTTCATTCCTCCAAATTCGTCAATTATATGTTCCATGTTTAAAGAAGAAGTCAACGACAATGCTGTGAGGGAGTAATTACTCGTCGCTTGATCGGCGATATAAAAACCTCTATCACGCAATTGCTGCAGAAAGTACGAATTATCGTAGCCAAAATCCTCATGCAAAATATCTGAACGTAGATAAGCATCGAGGATGATGTAATAAATATCAGGCATGTACTTCAATTCCGAAAAAGCTTCGTCTTCCGGCGGAACCGTTTCTAGTGGAATGCCATCGCTCTTCGTGAAGATTTGAGCTTCATACTTGACCAGTGTGTAAACAGGAGATATCAGCGACACTAAAGATACCAAAACAAGTATTTTTGAGAGAGAAACAACATTTCTTATTCTCGTAGCGATGTACCAAGATCCGATTAATAGAAGCAGAACAAACACCGGTAGAAGAAATCGATGTCGTCCAATCAAGATCCCGACAATTCGAGTCTGTTTCAACATCATGTAAACATGGCCATACGAAAAGAATAGAATCAACATGAACGATGCCAATGCAGCAGCTTTATACCAATCCCGAAACACGACGCGGAATAATAAAAGAAGTAATAGTGCACTAAAAATAGACAATACAAGGGAACGATTTGCCTGAGAAAAAGGGATTTGTTGGATGTTTTGAGAAAGGAAAGCTAAAACGGGAAAGATGGCAAAGAACACCGGATGCATCAATGAAAAATTCCGAAGAAAATTCTCTTTTCGCCCCAAATCCGTATCGTCATTCCCACAATCGTGCGTATATTCCTTCTTCATGTTATCACCTGCCGGTTAGTAAAATTGCCATATTTTACTGTGGCTCTGAGGTAGACCTTCCCATAAATAACCCCGGGACAAGTAATCCCCGGGAACAATCACATACCTACGTTATTCGATATCGATGATTTCGAGATAAAAATCGTTTGCCACAAGACCTTTCCAGTTCAATTCTTATAGACTGGGTAGAAGGATGAAGTGTATCACATGTTCCGGAGTAAATCCGGCCTCTCGAGTCTCCAGGCTTCGTCCGCCGTCGCAACCTCGAACGCCCGGCCGATACGCAGCAGTTTTGCCTCGTCGAAATCCGCGCCGAGGAATTGGACTCCGATCGGCAACCCCTGGGAATCGAAACCGGCTGGGACGGAAAGTCCGGGGACGCCCGCAAGATTCGCAGGGACGGTCAGCAAATCCGCATACTGCATCAGCACCGAATCCCCGTACACGACACCCAATTCGAACGCCGGCGTCGGAGTCGTGGCCGTAAGCAAAGCGTCCAATGCATGTTCGCCCTGCGGATCGAAAATGTCGTCGAAATCGCTGCGGATCAAAGTGCGCACCCGCAGCGCTTTGTCGTAATACCCCTTTTCGTATTGTTCTGCCGACACGTACATGCCCATGAGGATGCGCAGTTTGGGCTGAGGTCCAAACCCACGGCCTCGGCTGCGTCGATACAATTCGTGTAAATCTGCGACGGGCTGCGCATAGCGGTAGCCGTATTTCACGCCGTCGTAGCGATGCAGATTGGAGGCAGCTTCCACGCGTGACACGACGAAGTACACGGGAATCCCGTAGCGAGTGTTCGGCAGGGGTACGTCTTCGACAATCTCCGCGCCCATTTTTGCCAGAGTCTCAGCCGCACTTCGAACGCTTTGCTCGATTACAGGTGCAATTGGCTGCTCACGCAATTCCCCGGAAACCGGATCGGGATACTTGAGCCGGAAGTAATCGGGAGAAAGCCCGATGCGCAGTCCTTTCACGCCATCTTCAAGCGCTTCCAGATGATCTGCCACAGGTGTAGCAACCGCCGTGGCATCATGTTCGTCCTTGCCGGCGATGACGTTCATCATTAACGCCGCATCGCGAACATCTCGCGTGACCGGGCCAGGACAATCGAGGGAAGAGGCAAAGGCGATCAAGCCGTAGCGCGAAACGCGTCCGTACGTGGGTTTCATACCTACAACCCCACAGAAGGCGGCGGGCTGCCGGATTGATCCGGCCGTATCCGTGCCCAGGGAGATCACGGCCTCCCCAGCAGCGACTGCCGCAGCGCTTCCGCCCGAAGAGCCTCCGGGTACCCGTCCTGGATTCCATGGGTTTCTCGGCGAGGGTTGGAATGCGGATGATTCGTTCGACGATCCGAAAGTGAATTCATCCAGATTGACTTTGCCCAAGGTGACCGCGCCTGCTGCTTCCAGGCGCTCCACCGGAGTAGCGCTGTAGGGCGCCACGAAGTTTTCCAGAATCTTCGAACCTGCAGTTGAAGGCGTGCCTTTTACGCAAAAAATGTCCTTGACGGCAAGGGGAACTCCTGCCAGCGGACCGGGATCTTCACCGTTCTCCAACGCTCGATCGACGCGCTCTGCCTGTAATCGGGCGCGCGCTTCCGTCAACGTGATGTAGGCGTGAACTTTATCGTCGTCGTACGATTTCTGCGTATCCGAGTTCGTCGTCGGAGGGGATCCTTCCACGCTGCGGATGCGATTCAGCGCAGCATCCAGAATATCCGCGGCGGTGCATTCACCATCTTTCAACTTGCGCACGAGTTGATGCGCCGCTAAATCGCAAAGCGAAACGCTCACGTTATCTCCTCGTGCGGGATGTCGGGTACGACGATCGATCGCCCCTCGACTTCCGGAGCTTGCGCCAATATGTCGTCGGCCGCAGCGGACGGCTCGATGTGGTCTTGGCGCAGCGGTAAACGCATGGCGGGAGAATAAGGAACGCCGTGGGACGTTATCGGAACTTCCGCAGCGACGTCGATGGCATCGAGCTCCCGAATGGCTTTAAGTTGGCCGTTCAATTCTCGACGCAAGTAGGCGGCTTCTTCATCCTCCAGATGGAATGCTGCCAAATCGACGAGATGCCTAAATATTGCTTCGTCGATCTCGTCCAAAGCACGACTTTCAGATTTCTGTGACAAGATGACCTCCGCTGCGAACATTGTACCCGCTGGTTAAACCGCGGTCAAAGCACCATGCTATAATCGCTGCGCACACGATCCGATTAAGGAGAGCAACGAATGGCTGCTGCGTCCCCGGAAGAAGGCTTGAATCTTTCGCTCACCACCGAACACCAGATGATTCGCCAAGTCGCGTGCGACTTCGCTCAAAAAGAGATCGCGCCCATCGCGGCCGAATTCGACGAGAGCGGAGAATTCCCACTCGAAACCATCCGCAAGATGGGTGAAATGGGTTTCATGGGAATCGAAATCGCCGAGAAGTACGGCGGCGCGGGCATGGATACGATCGCCTACGTGTTGGCGTTGGAAGAAATCTGCAAAGCCGACGCTGCGCATGGAACGATCATGTCGGTCAACAACTCATTGTATTGCTACGGCATCGAACGCTTTGGGACGGAAGAACTAAAAGAGAAATTCCTCGTTCCCGTCGCCTCCGGTGAGGCGATCGGCGCCTACTCCCTCACCGAACCCATGTCCGGCTCGGACGCGGCGACGATGCGCTCGCGCGCCGTTCGTCAGGGGGATGTCTACCTGCTCAACGGGAGGAAATCGTGGGTCAGCAGTGCACCCAAGGCCGACTTCTTCGTCGTTTTCATGATGACTGATGTGGAAAAAGGGCATAAAGGCATCAGTGCCTTTCTCGTCGATCCCAGGGAAAACGGTTTCAGTCTGGGAAAAACCGAGCCCAAGCTAGGCATCCGTGCTTCAGCGACCAGCGAAATCCTGTTTGAGGACTACCGCTGCCCGCTGGCGAACCGCCTCGGCGAAGAAGGTGAAGGTTTCAAAATCGCCATGACAGTGCTCGATGCGGGGCGCATCGGAATTGCCGCACAGGCACTGGGCATCGCCGAAGCCGCCTACGCAGCCAGCGTTGAATATGCCAGAGAACGTGAAGCGTTCGGGAAAAAGATCGGCAAATTCGAAGGAATCAGCTTTAAAATCGCCGACATGAAGACACGCATTGAAGCCAGCAGGCTGTTGATCTATCAAGCCGCTCTGGCCAAACAGCGCGCCAAAGAAACGGAGAACCGCTACACACTGGAAGCTTCGATGGCAAAACTATTCGCCTCGGAGACAGCCATGTTTTGCGCCCACGCCGCGGTACAAATTCACGCCGGTATGGGATATTCGAAGGAATTGCCCGTTGAACGCTATTTCCGTGACGCCAAGATCACCGAAATCTACGAAGGCACCAGCGAAATCCAGCGCCTGGTGATCGCAAGAAACGAGCTGCAGCTTCGCTGAATCCTTTCATGGCGCGACGCAGTTCATTTGCAAGGCGACCTTTCGTTAGAGGCGATTAAAGAACGAAGGTCACACCCAATACTACACCGAAGTATTAACACCCCACTCGACGAGCATCTTCGGAAAGAATTTAGGGGAACTTTCTACGTAGCCGAGAAAACCGTACAATATCCAACGTGTAGCGACCTCAAGATCGGTGAGCGGTTTTACTTGCATCCACGACTTCACCCATTCTCTGGAGGGAGAGATGACGGAAAATTTCGACCAAAATCACCCCGATCGAGAATCATCCGCATCACCGGAAAGCACGCTGCTGATGATTGGGGGATTGCTGATCGTCTTCCTTGGCCAATACCTCGCACAGGCCAGTCCACACAAGTTCATCACCACAATGCTGCTGGTCATTGGAGCCTGCGGTTTCCTGATCGGAGTCCTTGCCTCCAACTCCACCGCAATCGCAGCCTTGCTGCAAGAGACGCTCGGAAAAACTGCATCTCGCCTGCAGGTATCGAAATACCAAGTGCTCTTGATAATCTTCGGCTTTTCACTCTCCCTGGCATCTCGGGCAGCGGCCGGAAATTCCCTCCACGCCCACTCGCCCTGGCACACAATCATATGGATCGCCGGCTGTCTATCGGTCATTGCAGGCTGCTGGCGAGGTTCGCTTAAGGATTCACTGCGGGAAATCGACCGTTGGGATTGGATCCTGGTTGGCGTTCTGGCAGCGATCGCCCTCGCCGCTCGACTCATCCAGCTCGACCAGGTTCCCTACACCGTCAGCGGTGACGAAGGTTCTGTCGGGCTAATGGCCTGGGATTACAAGACCGGCGTTCGGAACAATTTCTTCATCATGGGCTGGTTCTCGTTTCCTGCGCTCCAATTCTGGCCGGCATCGCTGATGCAAGAAATCTTCGGACGCAGCGTGTTAGCCATGCGTATCCCGACCGCAATCGCTGGTACGCTCGCGGTGTTGGCCGTGTATTGGAGCGCGCGCTTGATGTTCGGCCGCCTTGCTGGCGTCATCGCCGCACTGTTCCTGGCCTTTTTCCATTTCCATCTACTTTTCAGCCGCATCGCACTTCCCAATGTCTGGGACGGCTTCTTGCTCGCGCTGATGGTTGCTTCGCTTTGGGCAGCCTGGAAAACAAATCGGCGGTTTACATTCCTTATCGCGGGCCTCGCCATCGGCCTGGGACAATTCTTTTACACGACGGCGCACTTGCTGCCGATCTATGCACTCCTCTGGGTGCTCATCCTATACAAATCCCGTCCCGAGGCAGAGCGCATGCCAGGCGTCGCGAGCATGCTCATGGTTGCCATGGTCGTCGTTCTGCCCCTGGCCCTCTTCTACACCGATAACCCCAACGAGCTGTCCGCACCGCTCAACCGCGTCTCGATCCTGAAAGGAGATTGGATCCGAGATACTTCGCTGACCACGGGCGATTCGGTTTTCATGATCTTCGCCAAACAATTCTGGAAAACCATTCAAGGCTTTACCGCCAGTCCAATCTTGGGCGTGTACAGTCCGGGAGGGCCGATGCTGCTTGCGCTGCCTGCCACGCTGTTCATCGCCGGCTTGATTCTCACCCTGCTACGCATCAAGCAGCCGCAGTACAACATTCTCCTGATCGCACTCATCGGACCCGTTCTCGCTTCGACCTTCAGCGTCGGGCCGCCCAACGCACAGCGGCTTCTGTTTGCTGCGCCCATCACTGCCATAATGATCGCCTTACCCGTGCGCGAGATTTATCAGCAAATCAACGCCGCCAGAGCGCAGTACAGTTCCATTTACGCCACGGCAGTGATCGTTTTCATGCTGCTCATCGGCTATTCCGAAGTACGCTTTTTCCATCAAGCGATGGAGGAGGGAAGGTACTCCGATTCAAAAAGCCTCCTCGCGCGTAAAATCGGAGAAACGCTGCACCAAGAAGCAGCCGATATGGAAGTGTACTTCCTCGGCCAACCCGTTATGGGCTACAATACTCTGCCAAGCCTGCCGTACATCGCCGGTAATAGCAGCGGCTACGACATGTCCTTGCCGATCGATTGGACGCAATATCCCGAATTGGGTGTAAAACCGGCCGTTTTCGTCGTTCTGGCACAGAACGTCGAAGCGCTGGGGGAAATCGAACAAAAATTTCCGCGGGGTACGACGACCGTCGAGAAGGATGAGGCCGGCCTTCCGTTGTATTATTTCCGCCTCATCCAACCTTCGATCGAAAATTGACATCCAATCTGGTATGAACAGACCAAACGACCTGGAGAAACTCACAAAATGCGTGCACTGATCGTCTTTCCCTCTTTAAAATTCGGCGAAAGAATTTCAAGTTTCGGTGCACGCTTGAAAGAAATTCCTCTCGCAGGCATCTTCACGCCCCATAAATGGCGCTGGGAAAACAAATTGTTTGCCATCGTACTGTTGCTCTACACGCTCACGCGTTTGATTGCCCTCGAAGATTTCCCCATCTATTTTTTCACCGATGAAGCCGTCCAAACCGTCCTTGCCGAGGACCTGGTGGATAATGATTTCCGCGACGGCGATGGAACATTCCTTCCCACCTATTTCGAAAACAATTACCTCTACAACCTCAGTTTATCCGTCTACGTACAAGTGATACCATTCCTGCTCTTCGGAAAATCCGTTTTCGTCACCCGCGCTACTTCTGTGCTGATCTCCATCTTGGCCGCCGCGGCCGTCGGTTGGATGCTGCGCGACGCCTTCCGCACCCGATTCTGGTGGATCGGAAGTTTGGCACTTTCGATAACACCGGCCTGGTTTTTACATTCGCGTACGGCGTTCGAAACGGTCTTGTTCGTCAGTATGTACGCGCTGATGCTCCTCTTTTACATGCGCTATCGCAGTCGATCTCCTGCAAACCTATACATGTCCATTCTCTTCGCCGGATTGGCCTTCTACAGCTACAGTGGAGGCCAATTGGTCATCGCCGGCACCGCTTTGCTGCTTTTTGCCTCCGATTTCCGCTACCACCTCGAGCACAAGCGTACCCTGCTGCTAGGTTTCGTTTTGGTGCTGTTGATCGCCGTACCGTATGTTCGATTTCAACGCAATTACGAAGGAGAAACGTATTACCATCTCCGCATGCTCGGCACATATTGGTTGGAAAACATACCCCTTCGGGACAAAATTGGCACATTCATCAAGACCTACCTGCAGTCGCTGAATCCCGCATATTGGTATCTTCCCCAGGATATCGATCTCGAACGCCACGTCATGCAGGGATACGGGCATATCATCATCGCCACGCTGCCCTTCCTATTGATCGGCCTGATCGACTCGTTTCGCAAGCGGCGAGAGAGTCAATATCGTACGCTGCTGATCGCTGTGATTTGTGCTCCCTTTGGCGCATCCATCGTGGGCATCGGCATCACGCGTATCCTGTCTTTCGTGATTCCGGCCGCCATGTTGACAACTCTGGGGATTTCACGAACAGCAGATTGGCTTTCCCCCCGGGTTTCTCACAAGGCTTTCGGTTACCTGGCGCTATTTCTCCTGGGTGGCACGAATCTCTTCATGCTCTACGATTCCGTCGCACATGGCTACACATGGTACGAAACCTACAGCCTTTATGGCGCGCAATATGGCGCCCAACAATTGTTCGACGCCGTCGAAGAGCACGCTACAGCTTACCCACAGGACCACATCTTCGTCTCCCCCACCTGGTCGAACGGTACTCACATATTGAAGCGTTTCTTCCTTCCGCAATGGCTCGACGTCCAACTCGCCAATGCAGATTATTTCCTGTTGGAAAAACGCGACCTCGACGAACACACATTGTTGATTCTCACCGCGGAGGAATACGCCGATGTATATAACGAAGAGAAAGTCACGGACATCCGCGTGGAAAATGTTTTGAAATATCCGGATGGCTCCTATGGTTTCTACTTCATCCGCATGAAATACGCGCCCAACTTCGACGAAATTCTCGCCGCAGAAAAGACGGCACGGCAGCAGCCCGTAACCGCTTACGTAGAAATCGGGGATCAAACGGTCGAAATCGAATACAGTCAGATCGACCTGGGGAACATCGACTACATTTTCGACGACGACCCCTTTACCCTGATACGCACGTTCGACATCAACCCCTTCATACTCAACCTAACCTTCGACCGCCCCATCCCCCTCAACGGTATCGCAGCCACAACTGGCAGTATGGACATTGTCTTCAGTGTCCACCTCTACGGAGACTGGGGACCGCAGGCGCTCGACCTTTCCGAGACCTACACCGACCTACCGGACGACCCGACGGTGGAATTGACCATCCCGAACGGACCGAAAGAAGTGAAGCGCGTCGAGATCAGCATTATGGGTCTGGGTTTGAGCGACGATAAGGTCCATATACGCGATATTTCATTCTACTGAATTTCGAACCATCTACACGCTGGACATAAGTCAAATCGTGCAGATACACACCCGAAAAGCCACGATATAATCATCTCGTGGGCGACCGGTCACCGCACCTTTGCTCCACGATGGAGCATCTACCAGCTCCGAGGAGATACACCTTGAAAGCTATCCTGTTTGACGAGCACGGTGGGCCCGAGGTTTTGCGATACGCCGAAATAGCCACACCGCAACCCGGTCCCGGAGAAGTTCAAATCCGCCTGCACGCTGCGGCGTTGAATCACCTGGATTTATGGGTTCGCCAGGGTTGGCCCGGTTTGAAATTGGAATATCCGCACATACCGGGTGCGGATGGAGCTGGCGAGATCTCCGCGCTCGGAGAAGGTGTCACCGACATCCAACTCGGTACGCGCGTGGTGATCAACGCCAATCTGGGCTGCGGTCACTGCGAATTCTGCCGTACTGGAAAAGAGAACATGTGCCGGGAATGGCAGCTGCTCGGGGAGACCGTCCGGGGTACCTATGCCAATTACGTCGTCGTACCTCACACGAACGCGATTCCCCTGCCCGACTCCATCGACGATCACACCGCTGCCGCAGCGGGCTTGGTCTTTCACACCGCCTGGCACTCGTTGATCCGACGCGGCGATCTGCAACCCGGCGAAAGCGTCCTCATCGTGGGCGCCTCCGGCGGCGTGAACACCGCCAGCATCCAGATCGCCAAATACGTTGGCGCCAAGGTCTTCGTCATCGGGTCGAACGCAGAAAAATTGGCGTTGGCGGAATCGTTGGGCGCCGATGTGTGCATCGACCGCTCCAAGATGGATGACTGGTCCATCGCTGTGTATCAAGCGACAGACCGTCGGGGAGTCGATGTCGTGGTGGACAACGTAGGCGCCGCGAGCATGCCCTTCAGCCTTCGCGCCGCCCGCAAAGGCGGACGCATTCTCACCGTCGGCAACACTTCCGGACCGAAACTCGAAATCGACAATCGCTTGATTTTTCTCAAACATCTCTCGATTTTGGGCTCGACGATGGGTACGCAGCGCGACTTCGCGGAAGTCATGCAGCTGGTCTTCGACGAGAAACTCAAGCCTGCGCTCGACCGCCGTTTTCCCCTCGAGGAAGCAGCTGCGGCTCAGGCCCGCATGGCGGCCGGCGAACAGATGGGGAAGATTACCCTTGTCATCTAAACGACGTCCTCGCCTCGTAACTTGCCTGAGCCTGATAGTGTTAACCTATTCAGCCATCCAACTCATGGGACTGGTGGCAGGATTGTCGCTTCCAGACCTCAGCCTCTCCGTTCCCAGAGGATATCTCTTCCTCAAAAACGGTGTTTGGGGATTGACCGGCGCATTCACTGCCGCAGTGCTTTTCTTTGGATGGTCTCGTGCCCTGCAGTGGTCGCGGGCCGTTGTATTGCTGATCGGTATATGGTATTGGATCGACCGAGTAGCGTGGATGCGTTCGGACTTCACACGCAGGTCGTGGCCGCTGGCATTATCGATCACTCTTGTGATGATTTCCGTGACCTTCTGGATCACGAGCAGGAAGTCGGTTCAAGCGTATTTTCGGGAGAATAGTGTATGAGTCATTCTTCGAAACTCGAGCATTTGCAGAATTTGCGCAAGGAAGCGCGCTTAGGTGGCGGCCAGGAGCGTATCGACGCCCACCACGAACGTGGACGCCTGACCGCACGTGAACGCCTCGAGATTCTGCTTGACACCGGATCGTTCCGCGAGACCGACATGTTCGTAACCCACCGCACGTACGATTTCTCCCTGGATCAACAGCGCTATCTTTCCGACAGCGTCGTCACTGGCTGGGGGACGATCGATGGACGGCTGGTGTATGTATTCTCCCAGGATTTCACCGTTTTCGGCGGCAGTCTGGGAGAAGTTCATGCCGAGAAAATTTGCAAGATCATGGACATGGCACTTAAAAATGGTGCACCACTGATCGGCTTGAACGACTCGGGCGGCGCTCGCATCCAGGAGGGCGTCGTGTCGCTCGGCGCCTACGCCGACATCTTCCTGCGCAACACGCTCGCTTCCGGTGTCATTCCGCAAATCAGCGCCATCATGGGGCCGTGCGCGGGCGGTGCCGTGTATTCCCCCGCCATCACGGATTTTATCTTCATGGTACAGAACTCATCCTACATGTTCATCACCGGTCCGGACGTGGTAAAGGCCGTTACCCACGAAGAGGTGTCTTTCGAAGATCTCGGCGGTGCGGAAGTGCACGCTTCGGAGTCCGGCGTCTGTCACTTTATGGCACCCAGTGAAGCGGATTGCCTCTACATGATCCGCCTGCTGCTCTCCTATCTTCCCCAAAACAACATGGAAGATCCACCCACGGTGATCTCCAATGACGACAGGCTGCGCACCGAAGAAGCGCTCGACACCATCGTCCCCGACGATCCCAGCAAACCATATAACATGCGCGACATCATCCATCTGGTCGTCGATGACGGTGCATTTTTCGAAATCCACGAGAACTACGCACAGAGCATCGTCGTCGGCTTCGCTCGTTTGGGCGGTCACAGCGTGGGCATCGTCGCCAACCAGCCCGAAGTCTTGGCCGGCGTCTTGGACATCGACTCGTCCGTTAAAGGCGCCCGATTCGTACGTTTCTGCGATTCGTTCAACATTCCCATCATCACCTTCGTGGACGTGCCGGGTTTCTTGCCCGGAACCAGCCAGGAACACGGCGGCATCATTCGCCACGGCGCCAAGCTGCTCTTCGCCTACTGCGAAGCCACGGTTCCCAAAATCACCGTCATCACCCGCAAGGCATACGGCGGTGCGTACGTGGTTATGTCCTCGAAGCACATTCGCGGCGATCTGAACCTGGCCTGGCCCACCGCCGAATTGGCCGTCATGGGGCCGGAAGGCGCAGTGAAGATCATCCATCGCAAACAAATTGCTGACGCGAAAAAACCGGATAAGGAAGAAGCCGAACTGGTTACGGATTACCGCGAGAAATTCTCCAATCCTTACGTTGCCGCAGCTCGCGGGTACGTAGATGACATCATTGAGCCGCGCTACACACGTGCGCGCTTGATCAATGCGCTCGAAATGCTGTCCAACAAGCGGGATTCAAATCCACCGAAGAAACATGGCAACATCCCGCTTTAGATGTCTCGAATCATCTCGCCCGATCGATGCGCACCCATTAGGAAATCGGTTCGGATCAATGCTTGAAGCACGGCTACTCTGAGGGAAACGATGTTCAAGAAGGTTCTCATCGCCAATCGAGGTGAAATCGCAGTGCGCATCATCCGAGCCTGCCGTGAGCTTGGGTTGGCCACGGTTGCGGTGTATTCGGAAGCCGATCGGCCTGCACTACACGTGCGCTACGCAGACGAGGCCTATCTGCTGGGCCCATCCGCAGCTCGAGAATCGTATCTGCGCGCCGACAAGCTCATCGACATCGCCAAACGCGCCAATGCCGGCGCGATCCATCCCGGTTACGGATTTCTGGCCGAACGTGAAGACTTCGCCCTCGCGGTCCAGGATGCCGGGCTCAATTTCATCGGCCCGCGCCCGAGCGCCATCGCCGCCATGGGTGATAAAGCCGTGGCACGTGCCACCGTCACCGCAGCGGGCGTCCCCGTCGTACCGGGGACCGAAGGGGAGGGCAATTTACGCGACGACGAGCTCATCTCCATCGCGCCGAAGATTGGCTTCCCTTTACTGATCAAAGCCACCGCCGGCGGCGGCGGAAAGGGCATGCGCGAGGTCAACGACCCGAAAGATCTCCCCGGGTTGATCACGGCAGCCCGCCGTGAAGCTGAATCCGCCTTCGGGGATGACAACGTATACCTCGAAAAACTGATCGTCGATGCGCGCCACATCGAGTTTCAAATTTTGGCCGACGATCACGGCAACGTGATCCACCTCGGGGAGCGGGAATGCTCCCTGCAAAGACGCCACCAAAAATTGTTGGAAGAGTCACCTTCGACATTCCTGGACGATGAAATGCGCATGCGTATGGGAGAGTTGGCCTGCACCGCAGCTCGCTCGGTCGATTATCTCAATGCCGGGACGATCGAATTTCTGGTCGATAAAGAGAAAAATTTCTATTTTCTGGAGATGAACACTCGCTTGCAGGTCGAACATCCGGTCACCGAACTCGTCACCGGTTTGGACATCGTCACAGAACAAATCCGCATCGCCCGCGGCAGGAAAATGCGCTACGCCCAGGAAGATGTCCACCTGAACGGCTGGGCGATCGAATGTCGCATCAACGCCGAAGATCCTTACAACCAATTCCTGCCCTCCACCGGCTTGCTAACACAGGTCATTCCCCCGACCGGACCCGGCGTGCGCGTCGATACCGGCGTGTATTCGGGCTTCGAGATTTCACCGTATTACGATTCTTTGATTTCGAAATTAATCGTCTGGGGGGAGACTCGTGGAACAGCGATACTACGCATGCGCAGAGCGCTGGAGGAATACCGCATCACCGGCGTGAAGACCAACATCCCTTTCCATCAGAACATCATGGATTCGCATCGTTTCATCGCCGGCAACTACGACACTCGTTTCGTCGAAGAGCGTTTTTCGATGGACGAAGCCCAGGAGGGCAAGGAAGCGGAAGCGCACATTGCGGCGATCATGGCCGTGCTCGTCGCCCACCGCCAGACTCAGGAAGCGTCTCAAATCGTCCGCCGAGGAGAGCGGGATGCCAGCAACTGGAAGTGGGTCGGACGCTGGGAGAGGATGCAGCATTGAGCTCGGCGCCGGCGGTGAAAATCACGATCGAGCACCTGCCGCCGAAACCGGAGAGTGTATGAAATATTTCGCAACGATCGAAGACCAGAATTTTGAAATCGAGATCAGCGGCGATCGCGAATTGATCGCCGATGGCGTACGATTGTCGGTGGATTTTCAATCGGTGATGGGCCGTCCGGTGTACTCCTTGCTGCTCAATGGACGCTCCTACGAAGCCTACGTTTATCCGACGGAACGCGGTATGGAAGTGCTCTTGCAGGGCGACCTCTATCAAGTCGATATCGAAGACGAGCGGCAGCGGCGTTTGCGTAACGCATCAACTTCGGTGAAGGCTCAAAGTGGGGAATTTCAACTCAAAGCCCCGATGCCTGGTTTGGTCATCAGCGTGCCCACCGAAGAGGGGCAGGAAATCGAAGAAGGTCAGAATTTAGTCGTTCTCGAATCGATGAAAATGCAGAACGAACTCAAGTCTCCGCGCGCCGGGACAGTTATGCGCATCCGCGTCAAGCCGGGAGACAGCGTGGAGAAAAATGAGGTCATGGTGATTCTCGGTTGATGAAATCGTTCATGCAGAAATACCCGCTCTACGCGCCAGGCAAGGTTTCCGTGCAATCCCACAGTCGAAAGCCGAAGATGAACCGCAACACGATGATTGGAATGATTCTGTGTCCGGCGTAAAAGTCGAAATCGAAGCGAAATTTTACCTGTCACGCCTCGACGACATCCGCAAGACGATCGAGGCATTGGATGGCCATCTACGCACGGCCCTCGTCCTCGAGCGTAACCTTCGCTTCGACACTGCGGACCGGGCCCTATCCTCCAACCATTCACTGCTTCGCTTGCGTAAGGACCGTTCCTCGCTGCTTACCTATAAGCACGCCGTGAGCATCGAGGAGCGAACGGAAATCGAAGTTGGAGTCGAGGACTTTGACACCACCCGCACGCTGCTCGAAATGCTGGGCTATGAGGTCTTCTTCATTTATGAAAAATATCGGGAAACGTACACTCTCGGATCCTGCAGCATCATGCTCGACGAGCTGCCCTTTGGCCATTTCATCGAAATTGAGGGGGAATCGCTCGACGCGGTGAAAAAGACGGCAGCCAGGCTCCACCTATCGTGGGGCAAACGAGTGAAGTTGAACTACCTTTCCATGTTTCACTCGTTAAAGCAGAAGCTGGAACTGCAATTTCGCGACGCAACGTTCGAAAATTTCTCCGGGTTGGCGGAAGTTCAACCCGACGACTTGGATTTGAAATACGCACAATAATACAAGGAAATCGAGATGACAAAGTCTGTCGAAGAATCGTTTGAAGAATGGCAAGAGAACAACCTCCGTCCTACATTGGAACGCTATCCGGAACGCAAGGATCACTTCGAAACCTCGTCCGGGATTCCTCTGGAACGATTTTACACGGAAACCATGAGCGAAGCGGATTACTTGCAGAAGTTAGGATTCCCGGGCGATTTTCCCTACACTCGTGGCGTGCAGCCCACGATGTATCGCGGCCGGTTGTGGACCATGCGGCAGTACGCTGGATACGCCAGCGCAGAGGAAACGAATAGGCGCTTCCGCTACCTGCTGGAACAGGGCCAAACCGGCCTCTCCATCGCCTTCGACCTGCCTACGCAGATCGGCTACGACGCGGACGATCCCATAGCCTCCGGCGAGATCGGCAAAGTGGGCGTTTCGATTTCCTGCCTGGACGACATGGAGCGATTGTTCGCCGAAATCCCGCTCGACAAAGTATCCACCAGCATGACCATTAACGCTCCGGCGACGATCCTACTGGCGATGTACATCGCCATCGCCAAACGCCAGGAGGTCGATGTTTCATGTCTGCGGGGTACCGTACAGAACGACATCCTCAAGGAATACGTTGCCCGGGGAACGTATATCTTTCCGCCGGGTCCGTCGATGCGCCTGATTACCGACGTGTTCCGCTACTGCCGCGAAGAGCTTCCCCGGTGGAACACGATTTCCATCTCCGGATACCACATACGCGAGGCAGGTTCGACGGCCGTTCAAGAATTGGCCTTCACGCTCGCCAACGCCATCGCCTACGTGCAGGCAGCGCTCGATGCCGGGTTGGTGATCGACGAATTCGCCCCGCGTCTCACCTTTTTCTTCAACGCCCACAACCAGTTTCTGGAGGAAATCGCCAAATTCCGCGCCGCTCGACGCTTGTGGGCGCACATCATGCGCGAGCGATTCAAGGCGGAGAACCCACGCTCCTGGCGCTTGCGTTTCCATACCCAAACCGCAGGCTGCACGCTCACTGCACAGCAGCCCCATAACAACGTGGTGCGCGTGACCCTGCAGGCGCTCTCGGCCGTTCTGGGCGGCACCCAGTCCTTACACACCAATAGCATGGACGAAGCGCTGAGTCTGCCCACTGAGCAAGCCGTTCAGGTGGCGCTGCGTACGCAGCAAATTATCGCCCACGAATCCGGCGTGAGCGATTCGATCGATCCCCTAGCCGGCTCCTACCTGATCGAGCACCTGACAGACGAAATCGAATCCGGAGTGATGGACTACATCCAGAAAATCGACGATCTCGGCGGTGCGCTGGCGGCCATCGAGCAGGGCTACATCCAGCGCGAGATTCAGGACGCCGCTTATCGCACGCAGCGCGAGATCGAGCTCGGCGAGTCTATCGTCGTAGGAGTCAACAAGTACGAGTCTGACGAAGCGCTCAACATGGCGCGGCTTGTCGTCGATCTTGCCATCGAATCGGCGCAGCGGGAGCATCTGGCGGCGGTTCGTCAACGACGTGATGCCGGGCGTGCCGACGAACTGCTCGATCGACTCGAGTCGATCGCCAGGGGGGAAGAGAACATGATGCCGCATCTGATCAAGTGCGTGGAAGCCGATTTGACCCTGGGCGAAATATGCGAGCGGCTGCGTAAGGTGTGGGGGGAATACCGTCCGCCTACGGGAATCTGACTTTACTTCGGCGCCGGATATGTATCCGCCGTCGATATTTCACCGGTTTAATCCGCAGCCAGCGAACTCAACCCGACCCTGGTTTCCCTCTTTCAATTCCCGGGTAGAATAGAATCAACGAGACACAGGATAACCCATGCCGTCCATAATTCGTATCGATCACGTCGCCATCGTCGTCGAGAACATCGACCAAGCCTTGCATTTCTGGCGCGACGCCCTCGGACTCGACGTCACCCACGTGGAAGACGTCGCCGGGCAGGACGCCATCGTCGCTTTTCTCCCCATGGGTTGCTCTGAAGTCGAATTGGTGAAACCGACCAGCGAACAAACCGGCGTAGCGCGCTATCTCAAGCGGCGCGGACCGGGAATCCACCACATCTGTTTTGAAGTCGACGACATAGACGCCACTCTCCGAAAACTGTCGCACCACGACATCCAACTGATCAACCAGGAACCTGTCGTCGGCACCGGCGGCAAGAAGATCGCCTTCATCCACCCGAAAAGCACTCACGGGGTTCTCGTCGAGCTCTACGAGCTCACGGATCAAGAACCGGCGATTCGCCTGGCACGCGCCCGTGAACTCGCCGATCGAGCGATGGTGCAAGGTCAGGCCGTCGCCTCCGGGATCCTGGCATTTTTACGCGGGTTGCGCAGCGGCGCCGAGACGATGCTCGGTGACGACGCCGACTAGACCCATCTCAAACTCCCGGCCCACCCAACGCCCGGTATCCGCGATCGCCCCATGCTATAATCACGAACCGCACGGTGGAGGCCTTCATGTTGGATTCGAAGCAGCGTGAAGCGTTGCAAAAAGCGCTGGACGACTGGCGAACGAAGACTCTCGACCCCATCCTCGAAAGTTTCCCCGAACATCGTCAGGAATTCATCACCGCATCTTCCGAACCGATAAATCGACTCTACACCCCGCTGGACCTCCTTGAACAGGATTACTTGCAGGACGTCGGATTACCGGGAGAATTCCCCTATACTCGCGGGATTCATCCAACGATGTATCGCGGTAGATCATGGACCATGCGCATGTTCGCCGGTTTCGGCACCGCGGAGGAAACCAATCAGCGTTTCCACTACTTGCTTGATCAAGGGCAAACCGGTTTGTCGATCGCTTTCGATCTACCTACCCTGATGGGCTACGACAGTGACGCGCCCGAAGCCGCAGGTGAATTCGGCAAGTGCGGGGTTGCCATCTCCTCACTCGAGGACATGGAAATCCTACTCAAAGCTATCCCTCTGGAGAAGATATCCACCAGCATGACGATCAACTCCCCCGCCGCCGTGATCTGGGCGATGTACATCGCTGCGGCGGAAAATCAAGGCGTTCCCCCTGAACAATTGCGCGGCACGCTTCAAAACGATATCCTCAAAGAATACATCGCCCAGAAAGAGTACATCTTTCCGCCCCAACCTTCGATGCGTCTCGTCACGGACACCATCGAACACGGCTCGAAGCACTTGCCGAACTGGAACACCATCTCGATATCCGGATACCACATCCGTGAAGCCGGAGCGACTGCGGCGCAGGAATTGGCGTTCACGCTGGCGGACGGTATGGAGTACGTTCGCTGGGCACTAGAGCGCGGTCTTGACGTCGACGAGTTCGCGCCACGCCTATCCTTCTTCTTCAACGCACACAACGATTTCTTCGAGGAAATCGCCAAGTACCGCGCAGCGAGACGCATTTGGGCTAAGGAAATGCGAGACACATTTGGAGCAAGAAATCCACGCTCCTGGTTAATGCGTTTCCACACCCAAACAGCCGGCGTCAGCCTCACGGCACAGCAACCTGAGATTAACGCCATCCGCGTAGCGATCCAAGCATTGGCCGCCGTGCTGGGCGGCACCCAATCGTTGCACACCAATTCGATGGACGAGGCGTTAGCTCTGCCATCACAACCTGCCGTCAAGCTCGCCCTGCGCACGCAGCAAATCCTGGCCCAGGAATCCGGTGTTGTAAACACCGTCGACCCACTCGGTGGATCGTATTTCGTCGAGAGCATGACAAATCGGATCGAGAATCAGGTCGGGAAGTATTTACAGCGTATCGACGAACTCGGCGGCGTGCTGCCCGCGATCGAGGCGGGTTTCTTCCAGCGTGAAATCAATGAGTCTGCATACCGCTACCAGCGTGAGATCGACGAAAAACGACGCCTGATCGTTGGCGTCAACGCCTACGAAGACGATCAACCGCTGCGCATCCCATTGCTCAAGATCGACCCGCAGGGGTATCAGCGGCAAATCGACCGTCTCCAGGATCTGCACCGGCGGCGCGATAATGGAGCCATCGGACAGGCCCTGGATCGTCTGCGGCTCGCCTGTCAGGGCACGCAAAACACCATGCCCAGGATCCTCGAAGCCGTGCATGCCTATGCTACCCTCGGAGAAATCATCGAGGTGATGCGCGATGTCTTCGGAACCTATGTCGAACCGAGTTGGTTGTGATCTTCGACTCACCGATCATCGACCCCAGAGGGAGGAAGGAACGATGAAAAAACGGAATTTTACAACACTCTACCTAGTCTTTCAGCTTACCGCCGTCGCGATTCTGGCATGTTCGTTTCCCTTCCCCGATTCTGGCAATGAAACCGAGGAGCCAAGTACGACCACCACGCCTACTGAAGCGGCTCCGACAGCAACCGAAACGGAACTTACGATCGAAACTGCAACTGCCACGAGTACCACGGAGGCAGCCGCAACCCAAACACTCACAGCCACACCGCCGCCAGGCGGTACCAGTTTGAACTGCGACGGCACGTACCAGCGTGTGCGCATTACGGATCACGGCAGCGCCGGTAAAACGATCTCGGTGGACAACTGGAGTGGAGGCGCGTGGGTGAATGTTTGGAACATGGCCAGCGGAGACCCCAACCAGCGCCAGTTGATGTCCGAAGCAGGAACGTACGAATTCGGCGAATGCCGTCTGATGGTTGTCGTGCCCATGCGTTCTTCCGGACCCCATTTGTGGTACGAGTTGGGCATCTACGCCTGGAACGGCATCGGACTCTCCCAGGTATATTACAACGAGGGGTATTACGGTGAGTGGTCGAAGACCGGCGATGTAATCACATTTCGCGAGGCCAGCACGTTGGGGGGATCACCCTTAGGTCCTTGCGAATGGATGACCTTGGAACATGAGTGGGATGGAACGGATTTCGTTCAAATCGGGTCCGTGCTCGAACCCGTGCCGGGATGCACTCCAATCGTTCCCTGAACCGCTCGGAAATTCCGAGCAATCATTTTCAAACAACTTGGATTGCCTCACGACGGTGAAGGTCAGTTCGCACCTAACGATGAAAAACGGATGCCGAGTGCAGCTTCTCGTCGAAATACTCCTGCCGGCAGTTGCTGTTCTGCGCTTCTTCATCGCCAAAATGCGTCACAGCGAGATCCAACACGGAGAGGGTGTCCTTGATGAAAAAATCGATCACGAATGGATCTTGTTCCGCCAAAAATTGATCCAAATCGACCTGAAGGTTGGGTAACGGTCGCTGCGTACGCCGGCACAGCCATTCAATCGCATTCTCACGGAACGGTTCTCGAAGATTTTCGACCCGCTCTACGATTCTCGCAACACTCGCGCCTCGAATATTCATCGTTCAACTCCATTTTCCAACCTGCAGTTAATCATGGATGCGTGCATGGTAAAGATTGCAAGGTTCGTACCAATCGCGAATCGGGCGACACGTTCGAAGCGCATTAGGGTTAAACCTGTCGAAACCCGCTTACCTTGATGAAACATCGACCCTTCTGCTAAGATTGACGGAAGAAACACGAATGTGAAACATCGATATCAATTTGCGTTCCTGAGTAAAACACATCCTCATGGCAACGCATCGAAATCTCATATTGGAGTAGAAGAAATGGCAAATGTAAAGAAGAAAAAAGGAGTCCTCGGCATACTGACGGGAGGCGGTGATGTGCCTGGGCTCAATCCGGCGATACGAGCGGTCACAATTCGTGCCTTGCGCGAAGGATATGAAGTCATCGGCTTCCGCCGCGGCTGGGCTGGAACAATCAACCTCTTTCGCGACAAGAAAGAGGACAACAGCAAGAGCTACATGACGCTCAGCGAAGAAATCGTCAATAAAGCCGGCAGGACCGGCGGTACGTTCATCCACACCTCGCGTACGAATCCGAGCCGCGTCCCCAAGGACTTTGTACCCGTACACCTGCAAGATACGTACAACGAAGAGATGAACGACCTCACTCCCGAAGTGCTCAAAAACCTCGATTTTCTCGGAATCGATTATTTGATCCCCATTGGTGGGGACGACACCCTGAGCTATGCGGTACGGCTGTTCCAAGAAGGCGTCAAGTGCGTGGCGATTCCAAAGACCATGGACAACGACGTTCCGGGCACCGAATACTGCATCGGTTTCAGCACTGCGGTAACCCGAACGATCAGCCTGACCAACCTGCTGCGAACCTCCGCTGGCTCCCACGAGCGCTTCTTGATCATCGAGGTGTTTGGCCGCTACGCAGGATTCACAGCGATGCTTCCCACTATGGCCGGCGCGGCAAACCGCTGCGTGATACCCGAATACAGATTCAAGATCGACCGGCTGGCGGAGCTGATGATCGAAGATCGCAGTAAGAATCCCAGCAGATATTCCGTGGTACTGGTCTCTGAAGGTGCGATGTTCGAAGGCGGTGAAATGACCTTCAAAGACACCAAAAAGGATGCTTTCGGACACATGAAATTGGGCGGAATTGGGGACCTGGTGTCCGCCAAGCTGAAGGAAATCTCAAGCAAATACAATAACGGTCGGCAAATCAACACGATCACACAGCGCCTGGCATACTTGGTCCGCGGTGGCGATCCGGATGCGATTGACTCGATCGTGCCCATGGCCTACGGTAACTTGGCGTTGGATCTGATCCTGGCCGGCGTTCACGGCCGTCTCGTCGTTCTGAAAAACGGCCGCTACGATAACGTTCCGATCGACGTGGTGACTAGCACATCGAAGGTGGTCGATGTCGACAAGTTTTATAATACGGATCGCTTGCGCCCGCATTACAAGAGCTTCGAAATGAAACCGCTCTTCATCATGACCAGTGAGTGATTGAAGATCCAAGACAGGAGAGATGAACCAGCGCATGACAGTAGTGCGCCCTCGCTATCTTCGTCTGCACAAGGAAGGTGAATTGCAACGCCGCGCGCAAAATGCGCGTCAACATGAACGAGCATGCGACCTATGTGCGCGATACTGCCGCATCGATCGATCGAAGCGCGTGGGTGCCTGCCATACGAAATTGAAGGCGCGAGTCGCCTCCTACGGTCCACACCACGGAGAAGAAGATCCCCTGCGCGGTTGGCGAGGTTCAGGAACGATCTTCTTCTCGTGGTGCAACTTGCGTTGTCAGTATTGCCAGAACGCAGACATCAGCCAGAGTCCCGCCGGCCGGGAAGTCGATTCTCAGGAACTGGCTGCCATCATGCTCGGCCTTCAAGAATTAGGCTGCCATAACTTAAACTTCGTTTCGCCGTCCCATGTTGTCGCCGAAATCCTCGAAGCACTGGTGATCGCTGTGGATCATGGACTGAATCTTCCGCTTGTATACAATACCGGCGGTTATGATTCCATCGAAGCCCTAACGCTGCTCGAGGACGTCGTCGATATCTACATGCCGGACATGAAATACAGCGATCGCCTCACTGCCCGTAGCCTATCGAAAGTCGGCAACTACCCTGAAGTCAATCGCAGCGCGGTCAAGGAAATGCACCGCCAGGTGGGAGATCTTCGTCTCGACCCGGCAGGCATCGCCCAGCGCGGTTTGTTGGTGCGACATCTCGTCCTGCCGCATGATCTTGCGGGCACGGAAGGCGTCGTGCAGTTTATCGCAAATGAGATATCCAAGGAAACCTACCTGAACATTATGGGACAATATAGGCCGTCATACCGAGCGCACCAACACAAGTATCTCGATCGCAGCTTACATCCGGAAGAATACCAGCGCGCGCTCGAACTGGCCCGGGCTGCCGACTTGACCCGCCTGGATGGACGCACACGCATTCCCCGCTTGACTTTCTGACACAGCACATCGGAAATCCTCTTGGTGGCAGTGTAACGAAACGCCCGGTGATTTGTGCAACCGGGCGTCAGTATGTCTCCAGAATTATGGATTTGAATTACCGGCTGATCATGCGGGCAATCTCAAAGTAGCGCGGATTCGGAGATTGTTTGCGTGAGATCACTTCTTCCAATGGAGTGCCTACGATCGCTCCATCCTGCAAACCGACCATCACGTCGGTCTTGCCCTCCAGGAGCAATTCGACCGCCCGAACACCCAACCGGGAAGCCAGCATGCGGTCGAACGCAGTCGGACTGCCACCTCGAGGCACGTGACCCAGAATGGTCACCCGGGGTTCAAAACCGATGTCGCGGGTTTCGAGTTCCGCCGCGATGTCGTAGCATTTAAGCTTAGCGCCTTCAGCAACGACCACGATAGCGGAGTTTTTACCACGCGCATAGGCATTTTCCAGCACCTCGGCCACCTCGTCAACTGTGGTTTCCACTTCCGGAACAATAATCATCTCCGCGCCGCATACAATCCCCACTTGCAAAGCCAGGTAACCGCACCCCCTGCCCATCGTCTCTACTAAAAAGACACGTTGATGGGAAGAAGCCGTGTCGCGCAACTTGTCCACCGCTTCCATGATGGTGTTCAAGGCCGTATCAACACCAATGGACATTTCCGTACCATAGATATCGTTATCGATGGATGCCGGAGCGCCAACGACCGGGAAATCATACGCCGCAAAAGCATGAGCGCCGTTCATCGAACCATCGCCGCCGATCACGATCAAGCCATCTATTGCAGATTCATTCAACTCACGTATCGCTTCGCGTTGCCCTTTTTTGGTTTTGAATTCGGGGCAGCGAGCTGTTCGCAAGAAGGTACCGCCGCGCTGCAGGATTCCGCCCACGTCCCGGGCGCGAAGCTCTGACATTTCCCCGCGGATTAAGCCGTCGAAACCCTCCTGGATACCCACCACCTCAACGCCTTTCACGATCGCGGTGCGTACAGCGGCGCGAATACAGGGGTTGATTCCAGAGGCGTCACCGCCAGAAGACAATACTCCCATACGTTTGATTTTTGTCGCTGTCATTGCATCCTCAACGGTTCTACTCGAATTGTACCTTCTCCTAGTAAGGATAATAGCTGTGAATGTAGCTCTGGGCAATAGCCGGTCGTCGAGTTCGGAAATTCGAGATGATATCGGCGGGAAGCTTCAAATACGTGAAACACGTATTTGTCGTTGCCTGGATAAGATGTCAGCAAACCATGCACACGCCGCATGCGCAGGGTATCCTTGTTGCGGTCGCCGGAGGATTTCAGCAGGATGGTCAATATCTGCGGGTCCGAACTTCCCTTCCGCGAGGGCTCTACACTGGGTTCGTAATTCGAAGCCCGAGCGGTGACTTCCTCAACCGAAGGACGATCCTTGCCATTGTCGGAAGGCTGGTTTTCTTCACGCCTTCCCGCTTGTGCTGCTGCAAGCTCCTCTTTATCCAACTCCGCATCTACCTGATTTGATGCAGGCTGTGGGTTCGCCTCGACGGATTCCACCAGGTGCTCATTTTCATCAGTGGCAAACTCGACTTCCTCGACGCTTGAAGCGGTCTCTTCGGGGAAGGAATCGATCGGCGCCGATTCGGGATCGCGACGCGACACTGGCTCTTCGATCGTCGCCTCAATAACGTTCGATTTGGATGCCACATCCACCATCGTCTCGGCCAACTTGTCGGACTCCGCTTCGGGCAACTCAGTGATAATTTGATCGACCAGGATCTTTGGTTCCCCTCGCTCCAGATCGACCTTGCCTTTCACGATTACGATCATGTCCTCGTGGAGCCAGTCCGTGACCTTGCTCCAAACCCGGCTGAAAATGACCAATTCGATGTTTCCTTGCAGATCCTCGAGCGTCACGAAACCCATCGGTTTTCCACTGCGAGTCTGATAGGGCCGGACGTGACTGACTTCACCGGCGACGACGACCATCTGCCCGTGGGTGGCGTCCTCCAATTCTGCGCTGTAATGTGTGACGGTTTCCGAGAGCGTGTCGACGTATGGTGTCAAAGGGTGGTCGGAAACATAGACGCCGAGGAGTTCCTTTTCCCAACGCAGCTGGCGGCGTCGCGGTATTCCCGCCACAGTGGCGCTAAAATGTGGGCTTTCCGCCGCAGCGGATGACGAATCGAAAAACGTCATTTGCCCGACTTCGGCTGCACGGAAATGCGAAGCCGATATCGCCATCAAACGTTCGGTGGATTCAAGCACAACGGCACGATCGGCCAACGAATCGAGGGCACCCACGCGGGCAAGACTTTCGACGGCTCGCCGCCCGACCTGCCGTAGGTCGACACGTTGCGCAAAGTCTGCAAGTGATTTAAATTCTCCACCCGTTCGTCGCGCGTCGAGAATCTTTTCGATGGCGCCTTCTCCCACGTTCTTGACCGCTCCCAATCCAAATCGGATCGCTCCCGAAGTGTCTTCATCCATCTTGGGTCTAATTTGAAAATCGAGCCCGCTGTGATTGATGTCCGGCGGCAGGACGTCAAACCCCCGGCGCCTGCAGTCTGCGATGTAAATCGCAACCTTATCGCTGTCATGTTTGAAGACGGAAAGTAAAGCCGTCATGTACTCCAGTGCATAGTGCGCCTTTAGATACGCCGTTTGCACGCAGATCACAGCGTAATCCGCAGCGTGTCCTTTGGGAAAACCATAGCGGGCGAAGGTCTCCCACTGGTCGAAAATCGTGTTGGCCGTGCTTTCCGGTATGTCGTTCTCTACGGCACCTTCGACAAAGGTACTGCGGTGCTTGCGTAAAACTGCCGCTTTCTTCTTCGCCACAGCTTTGCGTAAATTATCGGCTTCCGAAGCCGAATAGCCGGCTAAATTCATGGCCGTGTACATGATCTGTTCTTGATAGACGGTGATCCCGAACGTCTCTTTCAGGATCGGTTCCAACGCCGGATGCAGGTACTCGATACGCTCTTGACCATGCATACGGCGGATGTAATCGGGAATCTTCTCGATCGGGCCGGGTCGATAAAGAGCGACCATGGCGACAACGTTCGCCAGTTCTCGCGGTTTCATCTCGATGAGGTTACGGCGCATTCCCGCACCTTCAACCTGGAAGACTCCCAAGACATCACCCCGTCCCAACAACTCAAACGTATCGGGATCGTCGAGAGGGATGGAATGAATATCCAGATCAACCCCGTGGTTCTCTCGGATCAGGCTGCAGGCCCTGGCCATGACCGTAAGCGTCGAGAGGCCCAGAAAATCGACCTTGAGCAGTCCGAGCGAATCAAGCACGTTCATTTCGAATTGCGTGACGGCACCGATCGGATTGTCGTCCTGATGACCCCCAGTGGGACGATGCAAGGGGATGTATTCCGTGATGGGCAAATCCGTGATGATCACGCCCGCGGCGTGGGTTCCAGCGTTGCGCGCGACGCCTTCCAGCTGAGCAGCCGTGTCAATCAATTCCCGCAAGTAAGACGTATCGGCACAGGCTTCACGCAGCGAATCGACGGTCTTGAGGGCCTCGGGAATGCTGACCGGCTTTCCGGGGATGTTGGGCACCATTTTAGCGATTCGGTCGACCTCGGGAAGTGGGATGTCCAACACCCGGCCGACGTCCCGAATCGCCGCGCGCGCACCCAAGGTTCCGAACGTGATGATCTGCGCCACGCGATCCCGGCCGTATTTGTTGGCCGTATACTCCAGCATTATGCAGCGCAAATCGTCCTGGAAATCGAGGTCGATATCCGGCATGGATACGCGTCCCGGATTGAGGAAGCGCTCGAAAATCAGACCGTGATCGATAGGATCGACGAGGGTGATGCCGAGGCAGTAGGCCACGATCGAACCGGCTGCCGAACCTCGCGCGTTGTACCAGATTCCCCGCTCGCGTGCGTAGCGGCACAAATCCCAGACGATGAGGAAGTAGGTGTCGAATCCCATGTTGTGGATGATGGAGAGTTCGTATTCCAACCGCTCTTGATAAACGTCGTCCGAAGCGTGTTCGCCATAGCGCTCGTGCAGCCCGGCGTCACACAACTCCTGGAGATACGACTGTGGTGTATATCCCTCCGGAACTTCAAAATTGGGTAGATGATAACCCTTGAAATCGAGATCCACGTTACAGCGTTCGGCGATGAGCAGCGTGTTCTCCAGCGCACCGGGCACTTCGCCGAAGAGCTGCGCCATTTCTTCAGCAGGGCGCAGGTAGTACGATGGATCCGTCATGCGCATGCGGTCTGGGTCGCTTCGCACGGCTCCCGTTTGAATACAGAGCAAGATGTCCTGTAAGGCAGCGTCTTGCGGGTTAACATAATGCACGTCGTTCGTAGCGATGAAGTTCGCTTGATACTCTTTTCCGAGATCGATTAGCTGCTGGTTTACGGCAGGCAACTCGGGAATGTCGTGATGTTGTAATTCAAAGAAGAAGCGATCGTGTCCGAACACATCGAAATACCAATCGAGACGTTTGCGGGCGTGATCCTGGCGACCCTGCAGCAGCGCACGCGGAATTTCCCCCGACATGCAGCCGGTCGTGCAGATCAACCCCTCGTTGTGCTCGGCGAGAAATTTGCGATCGATCCGAGGCCGGTAATAGAAACCATCCAGCTGAGCTGCGGTGGCGATCTTCAGCAGGTTTTTATATCCCGTTTGATTCTCAGCGAGAAGGAGAAGATGAAAGGATCGCCCGTCCAATTTCGGATCACGATCCTTCATTCCACGGGCGGCGAGGTATGTTTCCATGCCGATGATCGGCTTGATACCTGCCTTGCGCGCCTGCTGATAGAAAGAGACGATCCCAAACATGGCGCCGTGATCCGTCAGGGCGATGGCCGGCATATCGAGTTCGGCCGCGCGTCGCACCAGTTTCGGGATACGGCTCAGGCCATCCAGCAAGGAGTACTCAGAATGTACGTGCAAGTGGACAAATGACATCAGCAACCTGAGTCCTTGAGGATGTGAGGCATTATAGCGCATCCCACAAGTCTCGCGCTAGTCTTGCACCTTCAATTTATAAAATTTTAAGGTTCGCCACAGGTCGAGAGCCATGAAAACGAAGCGTTGCGGCTGCTCGAACAGGTCGGTCGGGAATCACAAGAGAGTGATTCACCATCACTCCCTTGCTTTCCTTTCTCGCGAACAGATTGTTTTATGGAAGGATTCAACGTCGAAGAAATCCTGTCCACGTTCCCTTTTTATAGCGTCGTGGCCTTACTGATCCTTGACCTCCTCGGATTCGTCCGCGACTTGCTCGGACGAAAGTTCCGCATCCGCGACCTCACTGGGAGGGCTGAATTCGGGCTCGATGTAAGGGTATGTCCGTGTGCCAAAACGAGTCAACAATACCGCGCCGAGACCGAATGCTCCGATCAATAAGGAGAAGAGAAAACCGAAACAAGGGATAAACACGATCCCACCGACGACCAGGCTAAGCACGAGCGTTCCCAACCCCGCGGACAATACTGGTTGAAAATCCTGATTTAAGGCCTTTTCGAGTCGGTTCCCCACTTCATAGCCGAGTACGACGATGCCGAAGACCCAGGCCACACCAAATACCAGGAACCCGAAGAGTGAGACCGGAATCAGGCAAACTGTGACGATAAGAAGGGTCAACACGGGCATGACCACGAAAAGGGTCAGCAAACCCAATCCCCCGGCTGCGGCGGGCTTGGTGACGACGACTTCCGCCGCCGTTCGAGTGGCTTTCGGCCAGAATACCACCACCATCACTGCGATCGCTGTCATCAGGAAACTCATGAAAAGGTACGAGATCACCCGCGCCTCTATACTCATTCCAATGACTGGCATGGGGGGAATGGTGAAATTATCGAATTCAAACTCGAAGTTTTCGAAATCGTAAGGTATCGCAAAATCCGTGCCGCTGATGATTTCACCTTGGATCTGTGATGGGTCCGCGTTTAGATTCCCCCCCAACGTAGCCACATCCCCTCGGATCAACGCGGCAGGACCGAGATTGGTGTTCCCTCCGACGATGATCACATCGCCGTCAATCTGGCCATAAATTTCGAGATTGCCGCCCAGCACGAGGACCGAGCCTGTGACGCGAGATTCTTCCTCCAGGTACGCCGCCCCACCGATGACAGCCAGATCTCCATCGAGGATTTTGCCGCTTTCAAGGCGGTAGGTACCGCCAAGAACAACACGGCCATCCGAGACCTCACTGGCAAATGCGGGAGTTGGAATGGCAAGAGCCAGAAGGACGATCAAACCCACAACTGCAGATAAACGTTTCATCTTATAACCTCCTACGAACCGGCAAAATGCCGAGACGATACATCGATGTAAACCATATGGCAAACATCGTGAACAATGCGAAAGGGATAGCGATCCGATAACCCAACGGAATACTGGTGATGGTGCTCTCCAAGATCGTGACCAGAATTTCCCTGGCCAGGTTCAGATGTACGAGCACAGCGGAGATATTCTCGAACCAGGCGAGGAATTGAGGCGCCACCAATTGAAGCAGTGGGAAAAGTCGGGCACCAAGAACCAGCAGGAGCACTAACAGACCGACAGAGAATGTCGCAACGAACGATGTGGTCTCCCTCTGACGCTCGATCTTTCGCTGCCGCGCCAAGCGTGCGCGCCAACGCTTCGTGAATCCCACTCGAGGTGACACCGTTGCCGCGTTGTGGAATCGGTTTTCAACGGCACGTAGCGCTTCCGCATACGCAGCGCACCGTTCACAGGAGGCAAGATGGTCTTGCAGCAATTGCGCCTCACTCCCGGAGAGTGCATCCCGCTCGAACAACCATTTCTCAAAGGGCTGATGCTTCATCATGTCTACCTCGCGTCGTTAAAAGACTGGCTTCCTGTTCCATCCATTGTTTCGCTACCTCACGTCGAGCCCGGTGCAATCGGCTTTTCACGGCCGAAATGGTGAGAGAAAGCGTTTGCGATATCTCCTCATACGACATCTCATACCAATAACGCAGCACGATCGCGGCACGGTCTTTATCTCCCAGTTGATACAGCACATCACGTATCGATTCCTCGGTCTCGGAACGGGCAACCAGCGCTTCCGGACCGGGTTTGCCATCGGGCTTCTCCTGACTCGGCAGTAAGTCGTCAAAAGACAGGGCCAGAATGCGCTTCTTTCGCAGACGATCGATACAATGATGTGAAGTGATGGAAAGCAGCCAGGTCGTGAATGACCGTTTTGGATCGTAGCTGCCAAGTCCCTGATAGGCCTTGAGGAAGGACTCCTGCGCCGCATCTTCCGCTTCCGCCCCGTCACCCAACATACGGTAACAAAGGTTGAAGACAGGCGCCTGGTATGCTTCGACCAAACGTGCGAATGCATCATCATCGCCCTGCACGGCGAGGCCTATCCATCCCTGTTCCTGTGTCCGATCAGGCATACCAGTCTCTTTGTCCGCGAACGTTTCTACTTCCTATACGTAGGGATTTTCCTCAGGTTGCACGTATTTTACATGGATTCGAAGTAACGAAGCGAGCATGAGCGTCGTCCGCATTGGCATGAAGAAGCGCAATCGAATGCTTACACTGCGACCCTGAATTGTGTTTCGTACAATTGGGCGTACATCCCGCCCATAGACAGCAACTCATCGTGACGGCCCCGCTCGATCAATCGACCTTCATCGAGCACCAAAATCTGATCCGCACCGATGACCGTGCTCAGTCGGTGGGCGATTACGAAGGACGTTCTGCCCTGCATCACGACTTCCATCGCTTGCTGAATAAGCGCTTCGGACTGAGAATCGAGATGACTGGTGGCTTCATCCAGAATCAACACTTTCGGGTCTTTCAATAAAACCCGAGCGATGGCCACACGCTGTTTCTCGCCGCCAGAAAGGCGGTAGCCGCGTTCACCAACGACCGTATCGTAACCGCGCGGTAATGAATCGATGAAGTCATGGATATTCGCTGCGCGGCAAGCACGCTCGAGTTCCGCTTGCGTCGCATTGGGTTTAGCGTAGCGGAGGTTTTCTGCCAATGTAGTGTGGAACAGAAAGGTCTCCTGCGTGACCATGCCGACATTCTCGGCCAATGATTCTATCGCCAGATTTCGGATGTCGTGGCCATCGAGTAGAACCTGTCCTTGCGTGGGATCATACAGCCTGGGAATCAAGTACGTGATCGTCGTTTTCCCGGCTCCACTCGGCCCAACGAGCGCCGCGATCTCCCCCGAGTTGACCTCAAAACTGACCTCTCGAAGTGCGTAGCGAATTTCATCGTCGCTTTCAGGCGTAGCTCCATCGCCCTCTTTCACCGACCTTTCCGGTATCACGTACGTGGCATGGCGTCCCCATCGAAAGCGACGCACTTCCTCCAGGCCGACGATCGCTTCGCGCGGCCCTCGATAGCTGAAGGACACCTTATCAAAGCGAATATGACCCTGCGCATTTTTAAGGTAAATGGCGTCCGGACGATCTTTGATTTCGACGGGCAAATCCATGACCTCGAAGACTCGTTCGAAACTGACCATTGACGTGGCGAACTCAACCCGCGCGTTGGTCATTGCCATGAGAGGGCCATAAAGGTCACTTAAATAGGCAGTGAATGCGACGATGGTTCCGATGGTGAAAGTGCCGCTCAGAACCAAATGCCCTCCCACCAAGAAGACCAATGCCGTGCCGATGGCGCCGGATAAGCTTAAGGCGAGATTGAACCAGCGGCCGACCACGGCTTGCCTCACACCGACATCGCGCACACCCGCAGCTCGTTCTTCAAATCGAGCAATTTCGGATTTATGACGCCCGAAAATCTTAATCAACAGCGCGCCACTGATGTTGAGGGTTTCGTTCATCAGGGCATTCATGCGTGCGTTGAGATCCATCGATTCTCTTGCGATCCTGCGTAGTACCCTGCCAACCCTGCGCGCGGGTAGGACAAACAGCGGTAGAATGGCGATTCCGATCAGTGTCAAACGCCACTCGAGAGACAACATCAATACCAACGTAGCGATCAAAGAGAAGATGTTGCTGACAATCGTAACCAGAGTTCCGGTAATGGCTCGCTGTGCGCCGATCACATCGTTGTTCAAGCGGGACATCATTTCACCCACTTGTGTGTTCGTATAGAACCGCAGACTCATGCTTTGCAAATGGGCATAGACGGAGCGACGCAGGTCGAAAATGATGCCCTCACCGATTCGTGCACTGGTGTAGCGCTGGACCACCCCAAGCAGTCCATTTGCCAGGGGCACTGCGACCATGCCCAACGCTAGCAGGTTGAGCCGTGCGAGATTCTTTTGCGGAATGGCGTGATCGATCAAATCCCGAATGAGCAGCGGCGGAATGAGCGCGAGCAACGAGATTGCCAGCATCGTGATCAAAACGACGACGACACCCTTCCAATACGGGGAAGCATAATCGGCCACTCGACGCAACAGCGCGCGGCTAACTTCTAGTCGATCCTGGTCCTCATCGTAGCGGATGTACGACCACCAACCCCCACTGTGCATGCCCACCGATACTTACCTCTGAGAGCGTTTCTGGATTTTCGGTCAGGAACATTATATCGCAGCGCCACGATCCATTTATATGGACGAGAGTAAACCCGGTCGGTTAGGGATGATTGGGAGATGAAAGAACTCGGAAAAGCTACACGTACGATCCAAGCAGCGAATGACTGTCATGCGTCGCGCAAGGAAAATCGAGCTAATCTACGAGGCTATCTGAGGCATCGTCCTGTTCGAGATCATCGATGCTCAGATTGGAGAGGACGGGTAAATCCTCCATGAAGAGGATATTCTCGAACGCATATGCAACTTCGTCGCGAATCGCAGGGGATGCGGCGCTGGGGACCATGCACTTCGCGGAGTAGAAAACGTGATCGTGGACAGAGATCAACTCGGTTTTCCGGATTTCGACTTCCAGCCACACATTTTTCCGCACGTCGTTTGTATAAAAAGCGTAATCATCCGGAAAACATTGATCCATCATCCCGTTCCCAAGACCAAAATAGATGGGGGTATCTTCTACCTGGAGAACGCCTTGCGGCACGTGCGCACCGTGACCGATGACGAGATCCGCACCGTATTGAACGGCTGCGAGAGCGAACTGCACTTGATTGTCTGTTACCGCTCGCTCGAATTCTTTTCCACTGTGAAACGTGACGATGAGAAAGTCGACCACCGGCCTCAGGTTCTCCATGTCCTCTTTAAGCACGTCCGCATCCATCGGCACGACGCCCGAATGGTCTGCGTCGGCGACCCACGCATCGATGATCACGTTGGTATCGGCGTACGCCAGGATCCCGATCACAGTTCCGTTAATCTCGAGGACGTGGGGTGCCCGCGCCGTCGGAAGATCTTCTCCGACGCCGAGGACGTCGATTCCGGCATCCGAGAGCGTCTTGGTGCCGTGACGCATGCAAGCTTCGCCCAGATTCATCGTATGGTTGTTGGCTTGATTGATCGCCAATACCGTCTCCCCGAGTTCGGTCTGCAAATCGATCAAGGAAGCAGGGGTTACCCAAAGGATGTTTCTCCCGCGAGGCTCCAGATCGATGCTGGCTTCCGCAGGATCACACAGCCCGCCTTCTGCGTTGAAGAGCACAAGGTCCACGCCCCGCATTAACGGCAGCAGGTTTACGAAGGAATCGACCAGGGGGAAATGCCAATCCGGATTGTCTCCCCAACGTCCTTCGTTTACATCCCCGCCAAAGAGCAAACGCACGGAATCCTGAGTGGGGAGTGTAACTTTCTGCTCCGGTTCAGAAACGATGGAAGACAGCTTTCCCGTTAGCGGTGCCGGGGTAGGACTCACGATCAGCACGACTTCCTGGATCGCATCGGATGGACGTAGTTGGGTATGCTGGAGTACGACCTCTGCAACCGGTTCAAGGTCCACGTGATTCATTATGGGAAACCACGACATCATCAGGACAAATAAAACCATGAGGCCCAAACCAAAGCCCATGGCCAAGTAGAGATTATGCTGTGGCCTGATGAGACTATTCTCCACGTTATCAACCTATCGAATTCGCGATATTGCCGATCGAGGTGACCTGCCGGCGCAGGCAGGACGGGATCGTAAACGGCGTTGTAGAACCTTAGACACTTATTGAACCATTGCTTAAGGTGTTTTCATAGGGGAAATATCTCCCAATGCCCGCATCAATACTTTATGTCGAGTTTGATTTAGAAATCCATAGGACCAAATTACCCTACCCCTGCATCAATTGGATGAGACATGCATCATCGATCACTGTTCTCCCCTCCTAAGCAAACGATCAACCGAAGTTTTCTTCCAACGAATCGAAGTGTTATACTGCGCAAATCAAGCGCATATTGTTCGTATATCACCGAATCGATGACGCAACCCCAAGGGACTCTCGGAAATGGTTGTGTCAATGAGGGGAAAAAAGGTGAAGAAATCACGATATCGGGAAAACATATTCCCCTCCAACGAGTGGAAGGAAAACCACAAACTCCCGGAACGCTTGGCAGTCGATAAACCAGGCGCGTACGCAATCGTTATCCAACTTAAGCGGTGCTGCGATCTCTCCGTCGGGCGATTGGGGATCCACCCATTTGCACCCGGATATTACATCTATCTCGGCAGCGCGCTCGGTCCTGGCGGCGTGCGGGCAAGAGTCCGGCGTCATCTGCGCCCCACGACAACCAAACCAGCACATTGGCACGTGGACCATATTTTAACCGTGGGCGAGGTCGTCGAAGTGTGGTGGAAATTCGGAATGGAACGTGTGGAGTGCCTTTGGGCCGCCAGGTTGGGGAATATCGGCAGCATTCACATTCCGGGATTTGGCGCCTCGGACTGTCGCTGCCCCGGCCATCTTGTACGCTTCCAAGACCGACACAGCGTATCGAAGGGTTACCTACGGCTTGGAAGTGGTTATGATATCGCCAAGGTTCGTGCACTCACACCGTTCGAATAGGAGGGAAATTCCATGCGTCAGGAAATTCTCATCTACGCAGGGAAAGTTACCGCGTGCGCCCGTCTATTGGATAACGAGACCGCCAGAGCCATCTGGAATGCGCTGCCGCTGGACGGGATCGCCCACCGCTGGGGCGAGGAAATCTATTTCGACGTTCCTGTCGTGATTCCAGAGTCAGAAGATGCCCGTCAAAATATGCGGATTGGGGAACTGGCGTACTGGCCGGCCGGGAACGCCTTCTGCATCTTCTTCGGACCCACTCCGGCCAGTGAGGACCAAACGCCAAGAGCGTATTCCAACGTCAACCCCTTTGGGATCATAGAAGGGGATGCCGACGTCTTCACGGCCGTCAATGACGGCACACGTATAACGATTTCCAAGAGCGGTGATACTCTGTAAATCGAACGGGAGGCGATAGAGCTTCTTCGAGGGGAAGATTTCAGTAGGCGTACAGGTTGCCGTATGGACGCGACGAAAAAGGAATGAGTTTGGTATAACGATCCTTTAGCAGATCTTTCACCTTCAAGCGCACATCGGCACAATACTCGCGCAAATGCTCCTCGACAGCAGCCATGTCTTCATCCGTCGGTTCACGAATGCCCACTTCCTTCCCGACCTGGTACTCCTGCACTTCTCCTCGAATGTAGATCGTTCCACCATGCATGCCGGTGCCGACGTAATTCCCCACGCACGAGCGACCATTTAGCTGGTCGATGCCCAAAACGATGATCAGACCACCCGCCATGTATTCCCCCAGAAAGTCACCTGCGCCGCCGCCGATAACGATCACCGGTTGTTTGTCCTCGTAAGACTTCATGTGGATTCCTACGCGGTAACCGACGTTTCCCCGCACGAAGAGTTTTCCGCCTCGCATGGCGTACCCCAGGATGTCGCCCGCATCTCCCTTGACGATCACCTTGCCGGCGTTCATCGTATTACCCACGCCATCTTGTGCGTTGTCGCTCACTTCGATTGCCGGTCCATCCATAAAAGAAGCCAGAGCATTTCCCGGCACGCCGTTTACCTCGAGGTGCACCTGAGCTTTCAACCCGCCTCCGATGTAGCGTTGGCCGTTCACATTATTTAGACGAATGTCCCGTTCTCCTGCAGCGACAGCTTCGCGAATCCTCTGGTTAAGTTCTTGATAATGAACACCCTTGGCGTTGATCTTCATAAGTACACCCCTTCGCCCTCCACAAGATGTTTGCGATACTCCTTAGGCAGGGAAATCAACCCAAAATCCTCGCTCAAGAGTACGTCGCGGAAGCTGCTCACATCCATCTGCTCGCGAATCAACCCTGTGTAGATGCCCGCCCGGTCGATATCGCGCACCAGGATCGCACCCACGATGACGCCGTCCCGCAGCACGACTTTCTTGTACGCATCCCGCTTTCGGTCGAAGTGCTTGAGCACTTCAATACCGTTCTCTTCTGCCTGCAGTATTCCGACGGATATCGTGGGGACGTCAAAAAGCTGGATAGAATTCATGGCGAAACTACCCGGGTACGACTTACAACCCCCGGCCATGTTGCATCCCGCGACCCAACCCTGTTTGTAGGCATTCGGCCAAATGGCGATCGGACGCATCTTGTTGAGCAGGATGTCTTGCACCTCGACGACATCACCGGCAGCATAGATATCCTCGACGGCCGTCCGCATGTGCTCATCGACCAGGATGCCTTTCGCGGTTTGGATCGGCGTATCCACTACCAGGGAAATATTGGGCCGAACGCCAATACCAAACACCACCATTTGGCACTCGATGCGGCGGTGGTCTTTGAGCACGACACCGCCGATACGATTTTTGTACTGCAAGATTCGCTCGACGGTGTTTCCAGTCACCAACGCAATTCCCTTCTGCGCCAGCCGTCGTTGGACGATTTCGGAGGCCTTTTCGTCGAAATTCGCGCTCATGATTCGATCCATGAGCTCGATGATGGTCACCTCGAGTCCGAGTTCGTCGAACGCCTCGGCGGCCTTAAGGCCGATCAAACCTCCGCCGATCACCACAACCCGCGACACGGGATACGTCTCGAGATATTCTTGAATCGCCTTGGCGTCGTCCCATTCCATGAGGGTGAAAACCCCCTTCAGTTGGGAGCCATCCACTTGCGGCACGACCGCAGATCCGCCCGTGGCGATGAGCAGCTTTTCGAAACTCAGCTGCGTACCGTCATCCAGCACGAGACATCGCTCCGGGACATCCAGCTCGCATACTTCTCTTCCCAGGATCGTGCGAACCCCCTTCCGCTCGTAGAAATCTTCATCGCGATAATACATACGCGTTTCGTCGACGTGGCCGGCAAGCAGATAGGTGATCAAGGGCCGGGAGTATGCCCGATACTTTTCGCGGGAGACGATTACGATTTCCCTCGTGTCGTCCTGCGAGCGGATCGCTTCCACGGCACCGATTGCCGCGGCAGAATTCCCAACGATCGTGTAGCTCATGCGACGGCCCTTTCTTCGAAGGTGATCGCTTCATTGGGGCAATTCCGAACACAGACCGGGATTTCCTCCCCCAAACACAGGTCGCATTTCGAAGCCACTTTCTTCACTTCCATGTCCCGCTTGATCACCCCAAAGGGGCACACCATGATGCACATCCAGCAGCCAACGCATTTTTCCTCATCGCAAAGAACGGCGTTCGTCTCTTCGTCCCGATGCATGGCGCCGGTGATACACGCCTCCACACATGGTGCTTCTTCGCAGTGGCGGCACTGCAGCGCAAAAGACAAATATCCCTGTTCTTCCACCACCAACATCGCCATGGCGCGCGGGAATTCTTCCTTGAAGGCTTTTACGATTTTCTTCGACTCCGAATGACGGACGAGGCAGTGAATTTCACACAACCGGCACCCGATGCAGTACTCCTCGTGAATGTAAATTCGCTTCATAAGTGTCTCCCGAATTACTCCACCTACCACGCTTCTCCGGCTGCTTTGATACCCAGGATGTCCAATTCGCTCTGGGTCATTCCGACGCCGCGCAGGTGCTCCCGATTGCCGCGCAGACTCTCGATGGCGTTGATCCCCATACCCCCCAGCATTTCTTTGATCTCCAGCGACCAACCCCGCAGCAGATTGACCAAGCGCCGCTGGGCAATGTTGGGATTGAGACGTTTGGTGAGATACGGATCCTGGGTGGCGATGCCCCAATTGCATTTGCCCGTGTAGCATTTCTGACACAGATGGCAGCCCATTGCTACGAGAGCAGAGGTGGCAATGTAGACTGCATCGGCGCCGAGCGCGATCGCCTTGACGATGTCGGCGCTGTTGCGAAAGCCTCCACCGGCGATGATCGAAGCCCGATGGCGGATCCCCTCTTCCCGCAGCCGCTGGTCGACCGCCGCAATTGCCAGCTCGATGGGAAGCCCCACATGGTCGCGGATCATGGTCGGCGCTGCGCCGGTTCCACCGCGCAAGCCATCGATGGCTACGATGTCCGCGCCGGCTCGGATAATCCCGCTGGCAATCGGCGCCACGTTGTGAACCGCAGCGATTTTCACGCTCACCGGTTTGCGATAGCCGGTGGCTTCTTTCAATGCGAATATCAATTGGCGCAGGTCCTCGATGGAGTAAATGTCGTGATGCGGCGCCGGTGAAAGGGCATCCGTTCCGGCCGGGATCATTCGCGTTTTGGAGATTTCCTCGCTCACTTTCTCGCCGGGTAAATGGCCGCCGATGCCCGGTTTCGCGCCCTGACCGATCTTGATTTCGATCGCCGCAGCCACATCCAGATATTCTGCGTGAACGCCAAAACGTCCGGATGCAACTTGCGCGATCGTGTTTCCGCCGAAGCGATAGAAGTCCTTATGCAGCCCGCCTTCACCGGTGTTGTAGAAGGTGCCCGCTTTTTGCGCCGCCGTCGCCAACGCCAAACAGGCATTGTAGCTGATCGAGCCGTACGACATGGCGGAGAACAAGATAGGCGTTTCGAGCATCAGCTGCGGGCTCAATTGTGTCGTGAGGTCGTAACCTTCTTCCGTGCGAGCGAGAGCGACTCGCTCGGGCTTGCTTCCTAAGAAGGTGCGCAGTTCCATCGGCTCTCGCAAAGGATCGATGGAGGGGTTGGTGACTTGCGAGGCGTTGAGCAGCATGCGATCGAAATACGACGGCAGCTGTCGGTCACACCCCATGCCGGTCAGAAGGACGCCGCCCGATTCCGCCTGTTTGTAGATGTTCTTGATCGTCTGGGCCGTCCAATTGGCATTGGACTTGAAATGATTCGGATTCTGCATGATCGTGATTGCATTCGTCGGGCAAAGCGTGGCGCAGCGGTGACAGCCGACGCAGTTTCGTTCGTCGCTGATGACACAATCGTCGTCCGCGTCGTAGACGTGACAGTCGTTCGCACATTGACGCACACAGACCTGGCAGGCGATGCAGCGATCCATGTCGCGTTCTATTCGGAATTCGGAGGGATAAAGTGATAACATCACCGTTTCAGACCTTCTCTTCTTTACCTAGTTCGACAACTGCATCTGGAACAATTCCAATCGCTGCATCAAAGCCGGAGTTTCCACTTGCGGTGATTTCAACAAGCCGATCACCGGTTCACCCGCTCTCGGCATCCAGATCTGCGCCGGTTTCGGACAGATCTCACGAATGGCGGAATCCTCACTGGCGATGTAGAGCATGTCGCCATCGCGTGCCGCAATCAGCGGCCTCAGCTTCATGCGATCGCTCAGCCCCACGATGCCATTCGCATGACCGATGACCACGGCAAAGGGGCCATTGACGAGCGCGCTTGCGTAGACCGTCCGGAGCGTGCGGAAAATTTCGCGTTGCTTTTCATCCATGCGCTCGATTTCATCCCAAAAATGCGCGCAAACGATCTTCGCGGCGATCTCGATCGGTAAACGATGCTTGCGGATGAGCAAATCGAACAGGTATGCGAGGACTTCCGTATCCGTGAAACAGGTACATTCATAGCCGAAATGCTCCAGATAGCGTTTGTTGATTCCGTAGGAGGAGATCTCGCCGTTGTGGATCACCGTCCAGTCGAGCAGACTGAAGGGATGCGCACCGCCCCACCACCCCTGGCTGTTGGTGGGGAACCTGCCGTGACCCGTCCAGATATAGGCTTTATACTCATCAAGACGATAATACGCCCCAATGTCTTCAGGGTAGCCCACGCCTTTGAAGACCCCCATGTTCTTTCCACAAGAAGCGACGAAGGCGCCCTCGATCTTGGCGTTGATATCCATCACCATCTGTACGATGATATCTTCTTCATCACGATCCTGGACCGATTCCGGTTTCAGCGTCAAAAAATATCGCCA
Source organism: Anaerolineales bacterium (assembly GCA_034417075.1). Classification (GTDB taxonomy): domain Bacteria; phylum Chloroflexota; class Anaerolineae; order Anaerolineales; family E44-bin32; genus WVZH01. The sequence continues at coordinate 121,216 of DAOULU010000015.1, read as the reverse complement.
AAGAATGGGAGGATCCGACACGAGTTCGTTCCGCCGTGTGGGAATGGGTTCATCCATTTCGACGGAGCATCTCGACTTGAGATACGCCTCCGTCTCCGTCTTTGCGTTCGGATGATCGAGCAGCATGTGAAAGGCATAGCAGTCGGCTCGTTCCGGATAGATACCGTAAGCGGCAAAACCACCCCCCAGGCCATTCCCGCGTTCGTGCATGGAAGCCATGGCCGTGATCACGCGATCGCCAGGAATGACTTTCCCGCTTTCGCTCATGAAGCCGACGATTCCACACCCACTCATATCTTTTTCGTACAATTGGCCCATTACCATCTCCCACAACACCGTGTGATATTAAAAAAGACACCCCGGCGATCCTTCTTGCCGTTGGGCGTCCTTGCCGAACTCAACGTCTTCGTCGAAGAGAGCCGAGGTCCCCTTGCTCATGACCTCGGCCAAACACGTCGTTGTGTTAGCCGTATAATAAATGAAAAAATCGGCTTGTCAAGTGATTTTGGAGAAAGCGGACTAAGATTTCAATTCGTTCGCCAAAATAATCGCTTCAGCGATCTCGCGCATCGAACGACGGGAATTCATGCTTTTCTTGCGGATCATTTGAAAGGCATCCTCTTCCTGAAGGCCAAAATCCTTCATCAGCATCCCTTTTGCCCGTTCGATCAATTTGCGCGATTCCAATTCCTCTTGGATGACTTTCGAGCGCACCATTAATTCCGTGTTCTCGATACAAATCGCAGCCTGATTGGCCACGGTGGTCAACAAATCCATTTCGGTGTCCGTGAACTCGTGCTCGTAGGAAGTGTAGCAGTTAATCACACCGATAACTCTATCGCGGACTTTCATGGGTACGCTGAGCATAGAACGCAAGCCCATCTTCTTTGCCAGATCCTTTTCCTTGTAGCGCGGCTCTTTCAAGACGTCCGGAATGATCGCCGGCTCGTCGCGCTGCGCCACGAAGCCAACGACGCCTTCCCCCAGGCTGAGACTCCGTTCCTTCAGGTAATCCTTGTTCATCGTCTGTGCCGCCCGCACGCGCAGGCACTTTTCGTCCTCCTCGATCAACCAGAGCGAACACACTTTGGAGTTCATCGCCTGCGCCGTCACCGTCACGATGAGGCGTAAGACGTCCTCGATATAGCGGTCGGAAGAGATAGCGGCACTGATCTCTTTCAACGCCTGAATCTGCTCCGCATACGAAATATCATGCTCTTCGGACAACTCTAACTCCTTCACGTTGGTATGGGTTTGTATTTATTGGATTATAGCGGGAAAGTCAACTTGGTCGATGGCGGTTGCAGATAAAAAGCAGGGATGCTATGGAGACAGAGCAAGCACATTAGTTCAGTACTTTCAGCATATACCTTCCCACCAACCTATAACCCATCCGCTGATAATAGCCACGCGTTCCCAACGCCGAAATTACCGCCAGATTTCCGTATCCCGCCGCACGGGCAATCGTTTCCGCACGCTGCATCAGGTCCGTTCCCAGCCCGGCGTGTTGGGCAGCGCCGTCCGCATTCTCACCGACCTCGAGCGACTGCCCGTAAATATGAAGCTCACGCACGAGCGCGCTGTGGGCCAATTCGACCAATCCGCTGTCCGATGAAGAAGGACCGGGCAACGAAAGACGCACGTAGCCCGCCAATCGATCTTGCGAGGTCACGATGGAGAGAAAATGTTCCTCTGCGCCGCCCGCTTGATAGGCATAATCCTCAATCTCGACAAGATCCGTATCGATCGGACGACCGCGCACTTCACGACATCGGATACATTCGCAGCGTTCGCCGCGCCGTTTCATTTCACGCCGGACATCCTGCCGCAGACTCGTGCGTTTGTTTCCTGCGACGATGTTATCGGAAGGAATGTCGCGCACGATGCGATTGACCCGGCAGTAGCGCGGGATCAATGGTTTGATGTTTGCGATCAACGCCACGAGCTCCTCCGTGGTGTACGGAGTGTACTCGCCTCGCTCCCAATACGCGTATAGTTCAGTGTCTTCGAGCAATTGGCAGGGATAAATCTTGATTTCGTCCGGGCGCAATCCGGTATCTTCCCAGAGACGAGCGAAGTCTTCGGCGTCCGATTCGAGCGTCGCCCCGAGAAGATTGGGCATCCAATGCAGCACCGTCTTGAAACCCGCTGCTCGCAGCAAACTCATCGCGTTCCGGGTCGCTTCGACGGTATGGCCGCGTTTGTTGAGCGCCAGGATGCGATCGTCCTGACTCTGGCTGCCCATCTGCACTTTGGTCACGCCCAGCGCGCGCAGGCGGGCTATTTCCTCGCGGTCGATCCGATCGGGGCGCGTTTCGACGACCAGCCCCACGTTGCGGTGAGGAGCCTTTGTGTTGGCGCTCTGGGCCTCCCCCAGCGAGGCGGATTCGAAACCGTTCATCACATCCAGACAGCGTTTCAGGAACCATTCCTGATAATCCGCTTTGTAAGCGCTCCACGTACTCCCCAGGATGAGCAGCTCGATCTTGTCCGTGGGATGGCCGATGGCTTCCAACGCTTCGATGCGCGCCCGGGTCTGATCGTAGGGATCGAAGGCATGATGTACGGCGCGCATGGCGCCGGGTTCGTCTGGCAGGTAGGACTTGGGAACGCAGCTATCATCCGGGCAAAAGATACATTCACCGGGACAGGGATACGGCTTGGTCATCACGGTGACCGTCGTAACACCGGAAAGCGTGCGACCCGGCTTCATACGGATGCGTGACAACAAAGACGGTTCTGCCTCGATCTCCCCCTGTTCGACGAGCCGGCGATATACCTGCACGACGATCGGTTTTCCCACGTAGCCGCCCGAGGGCAGCGGATTCCCACGGATCGCCTCCAGTATGGCGCGCCCTTCGATGACTTCGTCCAGAATCTTGCGAGCCTGTCGAAGCTGCTCGCTGGAATATTCGCGAGCTTCAAGCCAGGCCTGATCGTCTTCCATCACGTATAATCCCTATATGCGAGACGAGATAATCGACCGGTTGATCCGTCTCAACCGAGGATTCTACCAAACCTTTGCATCCTCCTTCGCCGAGACTCGAGCGCGACTGCAGCCCGGTGTGTTGCGAATCCTAGACGACGTCGACGCCAACGACTCCGTCCTCGACCTGGGCTGCGGCAACGGGGAAGTGGCGCGCGATCTCGCCCAACGAGGCCACCAGGGTGTTTACTACGGAATCGACGGCAGCCGGGCGCTGCTCGAAATCGCCCGTACGGATTGTCCGCATCCCGGGGCACATTTCATGTACGCCGATCTTGCTGAATCCGGGTGGTTCAAAGATTTGCCCACGCCCTTCGATCAGGTTTTCGCCTTTGCCGTGCTGCACCACGTTCCCAGCAACGCCTTGCGCACCCGGATTTTGGGCGATGTGCGTAATTTGCTATCCACTGATGGCCAATTAACCTTGTCCAACTGGAATTTCCCCGAGAGTAAACGCCTCCGAAAACGCATACTACCGTGGTCGACGATCGAGATAGCAGAAGCCGACGTGGATCCCGGAGACGCATTGCTGGACTGGAAACGCGGCGGACACGGACTGCGCTACGTGCACCACTTCAGCGAAGTGGAGTTGAGTCATTTGGCACAGGCGGCGGGGTTTCGGATTCTGGACACGTTTTACAGCGACGGTGAAGGCGGTAGGTTGGGTCTCTATCAGGTGTGGAAAAAAGCGTAGAATAATTCCAATTCATGGACATCGTTATCAAGAAATTTTTACGTCGAGGGCGATCATGGACGAACAACTACGAGCACAAATTCATGCCAAACTGCAACTACGAGAAACGGAGGACTTGATCCAAATCTGGCAAGAAAGAGATCTTCACGAATGGGAGGAGGGAACATTCGAAATCATCGAATCGATATTATTGGAGCGCTTGGGCCACTTGCCGGAGCAGTATGCCCGAAAAAGTACTGAGAAAGCACCGGAACGCGTTGAACGACCTCGGCAACCGGAGCAATCTGATAAAAAAAGTGCTGAACAAGCACTGGAACGCGTCGAGCAACACTGGCAGGCGGAGGAATTCGAAGAAGCGTTGCATGAGTGTGACTTGGCGATTCAATACGCACCAGATTTTGCGAGGGCCTATTACTATCGCGCATTGACCTACGAAGATACAGGACAGCCCGAACTAGCTTTAGCGGATTACCAAAAAGCATTGCGTCTCGATCACACGTTCGCAGCCGCCAGGATGGACATGTCCGTACTGGAGCGCGAATTTGAAGAGAAGTTCGACGAGTCGGCGACGAAACAGCATTTCGACTTGGCGCTTGACTACGCATGTACCGACGAGCCGGAATTGGCACTGCAAGAAATCAAATCGGCCCAGAAAGATATGCCCAGAATCGCCATCGCCCACAATTACCTGGGATTAATCTTTCAAAGCCTCGGTCAACTCGAACCCGCCATCGATGCCTATCGTGCGGCAATCCATCTCAATCCACACTTTTATCCCGCGCGGGAGAATCTTCGCAACGCGAATTTGGAGCTCGAAGAAGAAACGTATCGCCAGGGTACACATGAAAAATGGGACCAGCAACCTCTAGAAATGGACGAAGTCGACGTCTCGATGTTCGATCAAGATCCAAATTTCGAAGAAAATCTTGCGCCAATTCCGGGATGGGTGTATCTGGACGAGAACGCCTATTTACTAACGGGTTGGCCAGGACACCGTATACTTCCAAGCCGAACTGGATATGATCCACTCGATTCGGAATTCGAATTCGCACACATGCAGGGTGTGATCATCCGGAAGCTGCTGAACAATAATTTCCGGACGCACAATTGGGTCTATCTGCTCTTTATGGCCTTTGTGGCTGGCATCTACTGCATACCGCTCGTCACAGCGATCACCGTGGTAGGTTCGGGTGATTGGAAATCCCTTTTGGCACTCCTGTACATTCCGTACGGAATAGTCGGCGCTGCGCTGTTGGTGAACATATTTTCAAGCTTGTGCACGAAGAAACCGGAAGAAGCCACCGACAGCGGCAGTGCGTTCTTCTAATTCATGAATACAGATTATTATCGCTTTTTTAATTGAGAAAAATGATGGACGATCAACTTCGAGCACAAATATATGCCAACCTCCGACTGCGGGAAACGAAGGATTTGATCCAAATATGGCGTCAAAGAGACCTTGACGAATGGCAAAAAGAAACATTTGAGATCATCGAGTCAATCCTTATCGAGCGAATAGGACACCTACCAGATCCACCCAATGAAGTACCTATAGAACAAGTACTAAAACGTGTTGAAGACTACTGGAAGGCTGAAAAATTCGCAAAAGCACTCAACGAGTGTGAGCTGGCGATTGAACTCGCACCCGAGTTTGCAGATGCTTATTATTACCGTGGTCTGATCTACGAAGATCTAGGACAGTCCACACAAGCGATCACAGACTATTTGACTGCCATTGAACTTGATCCCTTACTAGAAGATGCCTATGAATCTGTATCGAGGATAGAAAAACGTCTTGCAGAAAAATTCCAGGAATCCGTTGCTAAGAAACACCTCGATCAGGCACTTGAATATGCCCATAATAACGAACCGGAAAAAGCGAAAGCTGAGATCGAGTGGGCCAAACGAGACATGCCTGAAATCGCTTTCGCATACAATTACACGGGGCTAATTCTACAAAGCCTTGGAGACCTAGAATCCACAATCGAGGCTTATTCCAAGGCAATCGAACGAAATCCACACTTCTACGCGGCAAGAGAGAATCTCGCCAACGCCAGATTGGAACTGGAAGAGAAGAATTAGCAATGCAATTCAATAATTCATGCGATGAGATCTCCCTAGAGCTGCACGATTCCGATGAAAGCCACAACACATTTTTTTCTTGAACGAATCACATAAGAAATACAAGATTCCACCGTCCATTCGACGAGAAATTAACCGTTCTTTGACACCCCCATAGCCGCATGATACAATGCGGGCGCTCGGGATGGGAGACCCTTAAAACCCGGAGGGATGGCCGAGTGGACGAAGGCGGCGGTCTTGAAAACCGCTGTGGGGCAACCCACCGGGGGTTCGAATCCCTCTCCCTCCGCCTTAACAACCGGGGAGGTGCCGGAGTGGTTGAACGGGGGCGCCTGCTAAGCGCTTGTAGGGGTTAAAGCCTCTACCGTGGGTTCGAATCCCACCCTCCCCGCCAAACAGCGTAATAATTTGAAATCCAGGACTCGACGGAAACGAATTGGAGATTTTCGTAAACCGTGGAGTCGTTTTTTAGGAAGTTACCCTTCCCGAAAGGATGGGAGTTCCAATAAATGATCCGCGGAAGAATGCAGAGAACGTTGCGCTCGTTGACGAAAAATCTGCAATACTGCCATCCTTATTTCGCCGCCCTGTTTCCAATTCTGGCGCTCTACGCACACAACATCCGTGAAATCGAATTTTCGGTCGTCGCTCGTTCTATCGTTATTTCCCTCGCCGCTACCACGCTTCTTCTCATTCTCTTACAATTGCTCTACAGAAATTTCGGCAAGGCCGCACTTGCTTGCACATTCGTGTTGATCCTATTCTTCTCCTACGGCCATATCTATACAACGTTAAAAGAAGTCTCGCTTTTCAACGTACTCGTCGGCCGCCATCGAATACTGGTTCCGATTTGGGCAATCATTTTTGCTGCCGGTATGTGGCGCATCTCCCGCGCTCAGCAAGGCAACGCCATCTTGCACAGAACGCTGTGTGTGATCATGATCGTGGCAATGATTTCACCCGTGTACCAGATTGGAAATTTTCTCGTGCACACATCCATACTCGCCCGGGCTGAAGCACACCGCAGCCCGGAACAAATCGGTTCTACTGCCGATCTGCCTCCCGAGATGAACCTGCCCGATGTCTACTACATCATTTTGGACGGCTATACGCGCCAGGATACGCTGCGAGAATTCTATGGCTTTGACAACCAAGAATTTATCGACCATCTGGAAGAGCTGGGATTTTTCGTTCCTTCTTGCAGCCAAAGCAACTATGCACAGACGCTGTTATCCTTGCCTTCTTCTCTCAATTTCGATTACCTGCAAGGTTTAATGAAGAAGTTTAAACCAGGCAACGAGGATTTCTATGAACTGTGGGTGCTCCTGAAACACAGCGCCTCCCAGAAGCTGTTCGAATCCATGGGGTACCACACAGTCGCCTTTGAAACCGGATTCTATTGGTCGCAGCTTGATGATGCGGATTTCTACCTTCGCCGAAGTACTTCAGAGTTGCAGAAATGGCAGTATTTGGGGGGATTAAATAACTATGAAGTGATGCTGATCAAATCGACGATGGGCTTGATCGTGACCGATGGTTTCGTTGCCCTTCCGAAAGCTCTCAAACCCAATCTGGATTCCCCGGACCAAAAACATCGAGAGCGGGTGCTTTTTGTCTTGGACGAACTGGAGGGACTTCCCGCCTACCCGAGCCCCAAATTCGTTTTTGCCCACATCGTCTCGCCACATGAACCTTTCATTTTCGATGCACAAGGCCAGATGCCAGAAAAGATCGAGGGTGAGAATCCTGAAGCGCAGGAAAAACGTCGATATACAGATCAAATTACTTACATCAACGCGCGTATGGAAAAAATTTTGGAGTCGATTATCGCTTCATCCACACAGCCTCCCGTAATCGTCGTCCAGGCCGATCATGGGACGGATATAGGATCGCGTTTGAACATCCTCAACGCCTACTACCTTCCTGGAGTGGACCAAGCTCTACTCTACGAAACGATTACCCCAATCAACACGTTTCGCCTGATCTTCTCCGAATACTTCGATATCGATCTTCCTCTGCTCGAAGATCGAAGCTATCTTTCCAGTTATTCCACGCCGTTCAGTGTTGAAGAATACCAGAACACCTGTGCGCCCTGAGAGATAGACGATTTAAATTCGTTTGAGCATTGGAAAAATTCCTCAGTTTTGTATTGAGAAACCACACCGAAATTCGATTGTTCTTTTCCGAGTACACGACAGCAGCCGCCCTGATCACGTCGATGAGTTGCGGTATAATATCCCAGCCATCGGTTATAATAGTGTCGACACCTTGCGCCCGTAGCTCAGTGGATTAGAGCACTTGCTTGCGGAGTAAGGGGCCGCAGGTTCGAGTCCTGCCGGGCGCGCCAAAACTGGGCTGCGATATACGCAGCCCAGTTCTCATATATTGACGAAGATACTTCGTTGGATCTTTTCCGGTGTTCAATAATTCTCGCAGGGCTCCGGCTTGGGATAACCGTTGCGAGCGCAACACCAGGCGCCCCAATTGCCGCCTACGGATCCCCGTAGTTGATTCCAGTTATCGAGGAAGCTCCAAAACAAGGAGTAGTCAACGATGTAGTCAGGGTTGGGGCAGGTGCCATGCGCGGCCATGTAATCCTCATCCAACGCGACGTCATAGACGCAATCCTTGTGATCGATGGTTGCATACACATTCATCTGATCCCCGTTGTGGACCACGGTGACCGAGAAGGGATTGGCATCGAACCCGGCGTCACCATCAGACCAACACGTCCAGGTTCCATTCCAATCCGGCAGCAAGGGTGGCGGCTCTATCACGGGCAACATACTTATATCGCAGGTCACTTCTGCATACATGTCCCATAGCCAGCACTGCTCCCCGGGATTGTCGGGATTGTCGATGATCATGAAATCCGGCACGCTGCTCTGCCCCACGACCTGTGCTTCCTCCCCCTCAATAAGCGCGCCCAGGTACGGATAGGGTTCTCCCGGTCCTGAACGGCAGTTGGTATTCGTGGTCACGCTTACCTGGGGAACGCAGGTCGTCGAAGTCGCTGCCGAGGCTTTTTCAGGCTCTGCTGCAGATGCAGATTCCCCATCCGAAACGGCGATGTCCTGCCCATTTTCCACGGAGGCAACGAGTGTAGCTAAAGCCTGCATCGTTTGGGTTGCCTCCGGGAAGACGGTAGTTGTGCCCACCAGGTCACAGGAGAGAATCGACAACGCCAAGAAGACAATCGGTAGAAACGCATTTCGAAAATCAGAAGATCGCATGGTGATTCTCCTTGAGCATGGAAACGGACAACTCACAATCTCTTCTTGACCCAAATCTGAAACGAAGTACCTTTCAACTTTGTGACACGCTTGTTGAAAACTCTGCACAGATGCTATTTTCGAATCGGACTATTCCGAAATATCGTGCTAACTAATAAACTTTTAGTGTTGCATACTCGCAAGCGGTGCAATGTCGGGCCGGAAATCGTTAAAATATAAACGGAAATATGTATTGAATGCTTCTTTCAACGGATGAAAAGTGTAACCCCTATTGTTCACAATTTCCTATGGCTCAGAACCCATTTTTTTGATTGTCGTAAATATACCTTCATCGATCCCAACCTCATAAATGATCTCGGAGTCCGGGAAAAAATCATCCAGCATTGGTTCGTATCTACAACCGACGACATATCCGGAGGTTTGGGTAACAGGACGACCATATTTGACCTTTAGATCCACCCTTGCAAACGGTTCAGCGGCGGTTACAGGTCCACTTATATATACATAGGAATTCGGCGCAGCATTTTCGTTCAGGAATTCCATCGCCTCGCGTAGTGAGGTACACCAATAATCTAATTCGTATTCACCATATACACTGCCGGTTCCACCGACGAGCGTATTGTAGTAGACATATTCATATGGGTGGAGCTTGAACATTGCGACGATTCCCGGTAGCAGTAAAATTCCCAAGACGACAGCACCTATTCGATAACGGTTCAACTTCTGCCATATCCAAGAAACGCCAAACCCGATAAACAAGAATAACGGGGGGAGAATGAATAAAAATTGTCGGAAATTATCGTATATGGGTACACGCAATACGATCTCTGCAAGCAATGGACCGCCTATCCACCCCGAAATTAATAATATCTCTGCAAGATCGACAGCTTTCTTCCTTAATAGTTTCACACACAACGGTATTCCAATGAGGAACAATAGGATTGCAGGCTCAGTCAGTTGGATAATGATAAGAAAAGGTAGATAATGAAGCGGCATCTCCTCAGAGAGATGAATCTGACCTTGAAACAAAGTTTCATGGGTTGAGAACTTTCCCACTATCTCGATACTTTTTAATAATCTGGTAACAACCGAATTCCAGAGATATGGCCAAGTCGCAATGGTGATACCTGCAGCGATACCCCAATAGAAAATCAAAGGGAGGATAGCCTTCCCACGTGCTTTATAAAGAAAATACACACTAAAAAGTACACCGATAAATATTCCAACAACCCGTATTGATATCGTCAAGCCGAGAAATATACCCGGAATTATAAAATACGACAATCTCCTTCTGAAATTTTGCCAATCAAATTTTTGAGTACTACCGAAAAGAAATCTACGGTAAGTAAAATAGCCAACGAACGCCAAACCAAAAATAATGATCCAACGAATCCAATTGTATAAAATGCTTATTTTCCCAAGGTAGAGATCTAATTGGGTTTTATATGCATCTTGTGCAATTCTCTCGAACATCGAATTGATCAGGTGGATTGATTCACCATGGTAAGCATCGCGGACGACTGTTTGCATGAGTGGCAATAAGAATGATTTGAGATGCAGCAACTCAATCGTGACAATTACAAATAGTAATAACAAGAAGGCCATAATGGCCTTCTGAGAGCTACTCGTTCCTTTCCAATTTTGTCGTAACGATAGCCACTTTTCTACAACACGCTTTTGACCTTCATCATGGAGATCATCGTTGATACGCGTATAATGATGAAATGCGTCGAATCCTTTCAAACTCAAGACCATACTTATAAGGAAAAATGACATGAACGGGATATCCTTGGGATTGATGAATGCATGTCCCCAGAGGAGTGGTTGCGTCATGAATAATGCAGTTGTGAATACCGCTGGAATTCGGGTTATGAAACGCTTCGCTAGGTAATAAAACGCAAGAACGCCAAGCTGGAACGTGATGAAATTCGTTATTTTCCATACATAGATTATCTGCACATCAAACGGTAAAGAATTGACAAAGTTTGAGATCAAACCGACAAGCATCCAATAGGCCGGTCCATAGATTTTGCGATTGCCCCCCTCCCAAAGGAAATCTTCGGATCCTTCGTAGGCTGTAAGTGCGACCTCACCATAGGATAAATCCTTATATTCGTCCCATGAAAGACCATAATCATCTGCGATAAGAATTCCAATCCCCAGAGAAAATAAGAATAACAGCACAATAGCGATAGTAACTTTGTCCAATCTATCCATGTATCTCTTCATCACAGTTTTCTCCACTGGAGTATGGACTTTATTCTACTAATTACCATCCGGAAAGGGTAACAATGGATCGACAAAGTATTATCCCGAAATCAGAATGATTACTGGGGCAATTTACTCGTGAAGCAAAAAGTCCAGATCACGGCATCCACTCAAGTAGGGTGATATTAACTTGGTTGTATTTCACAAGCAATCTTCCGTTCACGAAATCAAAATCGGTGTCGGTTTAGTACACGATCTGGATTGACAGTATTTCTTTACGAATCAGATACTTTTTCCTTGATCACTGCAAACACGCCCTGACCGATGCCCACTTCATGGATGATTTTGTAGTCCGGATAGAATTCTTCGCTTAATACAACATTGCGGCAAGCCACAACGTAATCCGGATATGGGATGAGCGTCCGATCCCGTACGATTTTCAAGTCCTCGCGCGCGTATGGGGCAGCTGCATCGATTGGACCACTTATGTACACCGTCGAGTTCGGCGTTGCATTCTCTTCCAAGTAAGACATTGCCTCCTTCAATGATGTGCACCAATAATCAAGTTCATATTCACCATAAGCGTTGTCAATGCCTCCCACGATGGCGTTGTAATAAACGTATTCGTATGGATGTAGTTTGGCGATTCCCCAGATTCCGGGTAACAACGTCACCATCATGAGCGTCACCGCCAGCCAATTCGGTTTTATACGCCTATAAAGATAAGCAATCCCCCAACTCGTGATGAGTATGAGCGGCGGCACGATAAACAAGAATTGGCGGAAATTATCATAAATCGGAACCCGCAGCACGATCTCTGCCAGAACGGGCACGGTGATCCAGGCGGCCAGCAGCAGAAGATATGCAGTCTTGAGTTCGTGCTTGCGCCACTTGCTGATCATGATGATCAGACCCAACAAGATGAGGATAAGCGTCGGCTCCGTCAATTGAGCAGCCAGAAGAAAGGGCAAGTAATAAATCGGCATGTTCTCCGAAGCCTGAATTACCCCATGAAAAAGAGTTGTGAGGGAAGAAAAATTACCAACTTCCTGGATGCTTTCGACGAATCTCGACACAGGCGCACCCCACAAATAGGGCCACGTCGCATATGAAACACACGCAGCAACTACCCAGTACACGAGCAAGGGAGCAATTGCTCTGTGTCTTGATCGATAGAGGAAATACCCACTCACGAGAATTCCCGCAAATATCCCTACGATACGAATGGAAATCAGTAATCCCAGGAAAATTGCAGGGAGCAGCAACGACATTATTCGTTTAATGGTCTCTTTTTGAGGGATACAAGAATATCCATCATGGATAATTTTTTGCCACACGCAGTGACTGAGAAAGGTTAACCCAAAAACGATTAACACACTTCCCAACAAGTAAGCAAAACCTACCTTCGCGAGGTACATCTCCAACGGCCAGATATCGGCCTCGCCTGCAATGATCTCGAAGAGACGATTGATCAGGGGGAATGATTCGCTAGCGTATGCATTGGTAACCGTTCTCTGTAACATCGGTAGGACCAATTGCTTAACGAAGAATAATTCCAGCGTTGAACCAAAAAGAAGCAACAGTAACAACCGCAAGGTGTTCTTCTTGCGGCGACTGGCGGAGTTCCACTTTGCGGAAAATTCCTGCCACTTACCGAGAATGCCTTCGACGTTATCATCTTGTATCGCATCGTCCCTTTGTACACGCCGATGAAAAGCATCAGACCCTTGAAGACCGATAGTAATGCTAAGAATGAAATAGGTCATGAAGGGAATATCTTTCTGGTTGATGAAAGCATGCCCCAAAAGAAGTGGTTGGGTTAACAATAATATCGTTGTAACAAATGCCGGTAATCTATCGATAAACCGGCGGCACAGGAAGTAGAATGAAATGATCCCCACCAGAAATACTACGTAACAAACAATTTTCCAGATCGTAATTGCCTGCACACTGGCCCATGAGGGGCTGACAATATCCGCAACTAGACTGACAAGCATCCAATGAAAGGGGCCGTAGTAATGACGGTTTGTTTCTTCCCAACGAAAACTTTGATCTCCCTTATATGCTCTCAGTACAACATCCCCATAAGTTATATCCCTGTACTCATCCCACGAGAGACCGTAGTCATCTGCGAGAAAAATTCCAATCACCAAAGCAATAATAACTAATAAAAGGATCAGTAAACCATCCTTATAGAATTTGCTTTGCATTGTTTTCAGCACATTACCCACTGCAGATATGCTCCTCCACTTCAATTGTAGTTAGTGAATAGTTACATGTACCATTCCTTTACCCCCGCTTATACACCAGCCTATCGACCGCCTGAATTATAACGCTCATCGTGAGATATATTCGCCTGAGTAAAAAAAGGGGAATAGATAGATTTTAACCGATCAACTCATGCCGCTGCATGCAATCGAGCAAAGCGATGTTGGCCTTGATGTATTTCTCCCGAGCTTGCTTCTCCCGCTCGAAGGCCTGCTGCATCTCCCCAAAATAGCCCGGTGGAACGGTATCCCCCTCGTCAGCCATATCCCAGGGAATCTTGACCATGAATTCCCGCGTGGCTTCAGAAGCCCGAACCCACTCGTTGATCGCCTGGCGCAGCTCGTCGGCAGACTCCCGGCATGGTTCGGTGCTCAAGATGACCCTTCCTCACACTCGAACCAGGCCGTCATAGCAGCGATGTACACTTCCCGCGCTTTCGCTTCTCGCTCGAAAGCCACGTCCATCTCCTCGAGATACTCCGGAGTCTTTGGTTCGATCGCTTCTTCCGGCTCGAGAGGCTTGTCGACCATGAAACGACGGACCTCCTCGGTTGCGATCTCCCACGCTTGCGCAGCCCGCATAGCCCGATCCTTTTCGTCTTCGCAAGGACCATCGCCCATGACACTTCCTCCTAATCGTTCAAACTTAATATAGCTTCTTTTGCGAAAATCTGAAAATCACTCGCTGGTAGGATTTGGCGGAAGTCATTCCGCCCAACGAGCACACCATCGTTCTTCCCCATCGAAATCGATTAGAGCCGGTGTCGATAAAACGAGGCCCTCACTTTATCGATCGATACCGGTTGACACCTTCCAAGATGTTGTACACATGACCTTTCATTGTTGGGACAATCCCTTTACAATAAGGATTCTGAATTCAAGTAAGGAGACGGTACACACAATGAACGCATTCCACACAGATTCTCTCGCTGCTTTTATTGCAGGAACCCTGCTCGATTTGTTGCGAACGAAACAAGCCTACCTCGATCCCGGATCCGGAAGCTACCTTCTTCAACTGCTGATCGCGGGTTTGCTCGGAGGAGCGTTTGCCATTCGTGCCTCCTGGGGGAAGATCAAGAATTTCTTCCGCAGGAAACCGAAGAGCGAAGAAGAGGTTTCCTCCGATGACGAACAGTCATAAACACGCGGCCTCCTTTCGCGATCCAAGCGGGTTTTTATTCCAACGTAAAGGTACGCTCTACCGGCAGGTCAATGAAGTCTACCGCCAGGATTACGACTGCCTGATCGAGTCGGGTCTGTATCCGTCCCTCATGGACGATCATCTCCTCCTGCGCCATGAGGAAGTGAACGTCCCTCCGGCCGAGGAAGCCAGCGTCTATAAAATCATCCAACCCGAACGGCTTCGATACGTTTCCTACCCCTACGAATGGTGTTTCGGCCAACTCAAAGACGCGGCACTTACCACCTTGGAGATTCAAAAGCGGGCGATGCAGTTCGACATGTCACTGAAAGACTGCAGCGCCTACAATATCCAATTCCACGACGGACGTCCGGTGTTCATCGACACCCTTTCCTTCGAACAATATCGGGAAGGAGAACCCTGGACGGCGTACCGCCAATTCTGCCAGCACTTCCTGGCGCCCCTCGCTTTGATGGCGCTGCGGGACATCCGCTTGAGCCAACTGCTGCGCGTCTACATCGATGGAATTCCCCTCGATCTGGCCAGCAATTTGCTTCCCGGACGCACGAAACTCAATTTTGGACTGCTCTCTCACATCCACCTGCACGCGGCCAGTCAGAAACACTACGCCGACAAGACGGTGGACAAGAAGGCCGTGACGCGCCGCATGAGTCGCATCTCCTTTCTCGGTCTGATCGACAGCCTCGAACGCTTGGTCAAGAAGCTGGAATGGGGACCGGTCAAAACCGAATGGGGAGATTACTACGATAGCACGCATAATTACACGGCCACGGCGCTCGAACACAAACGCCGCATCGTCCAGGATTTTATCGCCCGCATCCAACCCGAAAACGTCTGGGATCTCGGCGCGAACGTCGGTTATTTCAGCCGTCTGGCCAGCGACGCCCAAATTACGACGCTTGCGTTCGACATCGATCCCCTGGCCGTAGAGTTGAACTATCGCAGCGTAAAGACAAATGGCGAACGCTACCTGCTTCCGCTGCTGCTCGATCTCACCAATCCCAGTCCCGACCTGGGTTGGAACAACGAGGAGCGAGAGGCTTTCATCAAGAGAGGTCCCACGGATGCGATCTTCGCCCTGGCTTTGATCCACCACATGGCCATCGCCAACAACGTGCCCCTGCCGATGTTGGCGGAGTTCTTCCAAGAATTGGGTTCCTGGCTCGTTCTCGAATTCGTTCCCAAGAGCGACTCGCAGGTTCAACGCCTGCTGGCCACGCGCGAGGATATCTTCCCGGAGTATGCAAAGGAAAGTCTGGAGAAAATCTTCGGAAAATATTTCAAAATCATCGAGAGCGTAAAAGTCGAAGACTCCGAGCGAACGATGTATCTCATGCAGCGTAAAACGGGATCCTGAGCGCCATCGATCGCCTGAACCCAAAGAAAAACCGAGCGGGGTGTCCAGGGAGACACCCCGCTTTTCTTTCAAACAACTTCGTTCGAGTATCGTTTAACTACGGAAGGTAGTTCCAAGGATTTACTTTGCCATACTCATCGTGCATGATCTCGAAGTGAAGATGAGACCCCGAGCTGTTACCAGTGCTGCCCATCGCGCCAATTACCTGACCCTGGAATACCGCTTGCCCGCAGCCTACATTTATAGCACTCAGGTGCGCGTACAAAGTCTGCCAACCATTGCCGTGGTCAATCACGATCACGTAGCCGTATCCCCAATCGTTCCAACCCGAGTAGACGACAACCCCACTGTCGGAAGCGAAGATGGCGTGACCCGTGCTGCCGGCGATATCTATCGCCGGATGAACAGAACTGTAATCGTACCCCGACAAGTAATGCAATGGCGTCGGCCAGATGAACACGCCGGTTCCGATCGGACCGTCATACACCGACCCACACGCACCGGGGCCTAAAATACTGGCGACTGCCGGATTGCTGCGCGTGATGCGCGGGGCACTCCAGGTTACAATCTCGCGTTTGCCGCCCGGAATGACGAGCAACGTTCCAGCCTCGATGGACGGATCAGAGAGATCGATGTCCGGATCGAGATGATTGCCCGGCCACTCGATCACGTCTTGCGGCGTGGCACCGTAATATTTCGCCACCGCCGTTAATCCCTCACCCGTACTCCAGGAGTGGAGCACGCCATCGATTGGCGGAACGTTCAGTTCCTGCCCGGGCTGCAATCGGTGGGGATCGTCCTTCAGAACGTCGAAATTCGCCCATAGCACACTTTCGGGTTTCAAGGCAAATTTCTCAGCGATGCCGAATAAAGTATCGCCAGATTGCACCACGTATTTCACGATGTCCATACGTGGGCGATCGCGTAAAACCGTGTGGATGTCCGCAGTGCGCGTGATCTCGTGATCGAGCAGCGGACCTCCGGCGGCGAATGAAGGCAATTCCACAACCTCAGGCACAGAGACAGTGGGCTGCGCTTCGACTTCCTCGCTGGCTTGCTCGGCGGCTACGCTCAAAGTACCAAAGCCCATCCTCGCCGCCCAGATGCCGGCCGCGATGATGAGCAGAATCGCTACATGACCGGCGATACGTTTGATCGGATCGCGCAAGGTGATGCGTGCGATCCCGAGCCACATTTCGAAGCGCCGCTTTGGCCGAGCGGTGGGCTTCTGTGGAGAATGGTTCTCGGATTGCGGATCTTCCGTCATGTCTCTACATACTCCTCAGCGATAGGCATCTTACCACGCGGGTGAGGATCGTCAAGACAACTACTTATGTATAGTTAGGGTAGAACGTACCAGGGGTTGATGAATCCACCTTGATAGCGGACTTCAAAGTGGAGATGAGGCCCGGTGGAGTTGCCCGTCGACCCGCCGCCGCCAATTGTCTGGCCTTGATATACACTTTGGCCGCAACCGACGCTGACGTAATCGAGGTGCCCATAGAGCGTAAGATATCCGTTGCCGTGATCGATCATCACCATGTTGCCATACCCGACGGTCGACCAGCCGGCGAAAACGACCACGCCGCTGTCTGCAGCCCAGATAGCTGAGCCATAACCCGCAGCGATATCGATCGCCAGATGCCCCGACCAGTAGTCGTTGCCGGAGATGTAATGGTTCGATGCCGGCCAGATAAAACCACCCGTTCCAACTGCACCGCCCGAATAATCACCGCTGCAACCACCTGGTCCGTACGCCGATCCGACGCCGGCCTGTGGCCGGATGGGATCTGGTACCAACCACTGCCGCAGCGGCCTGGATCCACCGGGCACGACGAGCCACGTCCCTGGTTCGATGCTCGGGTTGGCCGGATCGAGTCGGTTTCCCGGCCATTCCATAATCGCCATCGGCTCGACGCCAAACTCATCCGCAACCGCTTCGATATTGTCCCCCTCTTTCCATTGATAATATGTGCCGTCCACTGGTAGGATGTTCAACTCCTGACCCGGTTTCAGCAGGTGAGGGTCGTCGTTGAGGACTTCATAATTACCCCACAGCAGTGTCTCGGGTTTGATCCCGTATTTTTTAGCGATACTGAACACCGCGTCTCCGCTTTGGACAGTGTAGCGCAGGATTTCGACCCGCGAACGCTGCGAGATCTGCGTAGACGGTTCTATGTGTCGGGATAGCTCGTTTTCGAATTGATTCGCATTGAAAGCGGGCAAGGTCAGCTCGTCATCCAACGCAGTTTCCGAGTAGACCTCTTCTGGGGTTTCGGCTTCCACATTAGCAGCTTGCGCCACATTTATGTTTAACCATATTGTCACGACGGCGGCAAAAATGCCGACGAGGCTAAAGAAAATCGGCGCGGCTTTCTTCAGCGAAGACAGAAATTGCGTTTGAATGGAATCGGCCATGCTTAGAAGGAGTCCTCCGTCAGGGTTTCAACGAACTCCATGTTGTTTTCGGTGTGCGAAATGCGGTTGATAATCGCTTCTGTTGCCATGGCCAAGTCGAGCCCGGCACCGTTGGGAGGCGGCGCCAGCATTTGGGAGAACATGCGCCGCATCAGCCACACGCGTTGGGTGATATCCGGACCCAGGAGTAGCTCTTCACGACGCGTCGAGGAGCGGTCGATGTCGAAGGCGGGGAAAATGCGCCGTTCTTGCAGCCGGCGGGATAGATGGAGTTCCATGTTGCCTGTGCCTTTAAATTCTTCGTAAACCACGTCATCCATACGCGATCCAGTATCCACCAGGCAGGTAGCAATGATCGTCAGCGATCCCCCTTCTTCGATGTTGCGCGCCGCACCGAAGAAACGTTTCGGAGGATAGAGCGCCGCAGGATCGATACCGCCCGAAAGCGTGCGGCCTGAGGGCGTGACCATCAGGTTGTAGGCTCGGGAAAGCCTGGTGATCGAATCGAGCAGAATAACAACGTCCCTGCCACATTCTACCAAACGCTTGGCCCTAGCGAGCGCCATCTCCGCAGCGCGTACGTGCGAGCTTACCGGCTCGTCGAACGTCGAAGCAATCACCTCGGCGTCGACCGAACGGTCCATGTCGGTCACCTCCTCCGGACGCTCCCCGATGAGGGCCACCATCAGATGCACCTTGTGGTAGTTCTGCGAGATGGCGTTGGCGATTTGTTTCAGAACGGTCGTCTTACCTGCTTTGGGCGGTGAAACGATGAGACCTCTCTGGCCCATGCCAATGGGCGCAATCAGATTCAGCATGCGCGTTGCAAGCGTGTGCCGATCGGTTTCCAGGTCGAAACGCTCTTCGGGAAAGATCGGTGTCAATTCTTCGAATTTCGGCCGTTTCCACGCTTCTTCCGGATCCATGCCGTTGATCGATTCGACGCGCAGCAGGCCGTAGTATTTCTCCGTGTCTTTAGGTGGTCGAACTTGACCGATGACCATGTCACCCGTTCGAAGACTAAATCTGCGAATCTGGGATTGCGATACATAGATATCGTTCCTCCCCGGCAGATAATGGTCTGCGCGCAGGAATCCCATCCCTTCATTCATCACCTCCAGAACACCGCCACGTAATTCGAGACCGCGGCGCTCGGCATCTGCTTGCATGATATGAAGGATGAGATCTTCCTTTTTCATCCGACTCGCGCGTGGTATCTCCAGGTCTTTCGACATGCTGCGCAAGTCGGCAAGGGTCATGGCTTCCAATTGGGCAATATTCATGCGTAAACTCCCCGATTAAGATAACTGTTCAATCCATCGCGATGCTTCAAATTGGGTGTAAGTCCCATACGATTAAACGATTGTGGACGGGTACATCATGAGGTTCAAAAAACCTACTCTAATTTGATCAGCGGGGGGATTGCCTTAGGTAACAATATTACCTGCAAATTATAGCACGCCCATATATCATCCGCAAGCAGGACAAACCCGAGCAGCATTCCACCCGTATGGTCCGTACGAACCGCCGCACCGCAGCGAACCGGCGCCTATCCATAGTTCCGCATACGATTCCAGATGCAGTCACACTACGTATTTTTTGGTTCGCGACGACAACACCCTTTTAACAACGCACTGTCGTCTTTCCTTTTGACCCATTCTCCGCTTCATAGCATGAAGCTTACGTTTCAGCTATTTTGTAGAAATAAAACGATGTAGTAGCCTAAAATGCCAGCCCACAGCCAGGAGTCCAGGCGATCCAGCAAGCCGCCGTGACCGGGAATAAAAGTGCTCGTATCTTTCGCATTGTACTCACGCTTGATCATACTGATGTTTAAATCCCCCAACGGTGTCAACACTCCAAGAATTATACCAACAATCAAGCCGCTAACCATCGTGACCGGCTTTGCTTCTGAAAACCCAGCACGCCACAACAGGGGAAGAAGACATCCGGCAAGCGCGCCGCCCAACACCCCGCCGAAGTAGCCTTCCCAGGTCTTGCTGGGACTCACGCGAGGGCACAGCTGTCGTTTCCCGATGGCGTGCCCAACAACGTATGCGAATCCATCTGCCGTCCAAACGCAGGGGAGTACGATCAGGATCCACCACAAACCGTCTGGCAAGTTTCGAAGCGAAATAAGATACGGGCCGAGCCATCCGCAAAGGAGTAATCCTCCCACCGTGAGCGCTAAATCCGTTCCGGATGAGGTCGCCCCGCGCTCGTAGTCAACGATGTGCCATACCTGACTGATGAGACAGAGAAATGCAAGCAGGTGGGCTATCCCATTCAATCCCCACAGGTAACGGCCGATCGATAGCGCCAGCACGCCAACAACCAGGATCGGTACAGACGGGCGGTGACCTTTGGTACGAAGGAGCAAGCCGAATTCGGCGGCTGCGAGGCTGAGAATGATCGCGAAAGTCAGCGTGTAAAGCCAACCTCCCACTGCGATCACCCAGGCGAGGCCGGGTAACGCAACGAGAACGACCACGATCCGCTGGCGTAGATTAAGATTTCGAGGAGACAGGGGTCGGTACCTGACCGAAACGTCTTTCACGCCGGGCATACTCTCGAATCGCTTTCAACAATTCTTCACGGCCAAAATCAGGCCAATACGTGGGGGATATATACCATTCCGCATAAGCGCTCTGCCAGATTAGGAAATTGCTCACGCGCAATTCGCCAGAGGTGCGGATAATTAAGTCGGGATCGGGACAGCCGGCCGTGTAAAGGTATTGGCTAACGAGCTCTTCATCAACGTCCTCCGGAGCAACACCATCGATGATCATTTGTTGTATGGCGTGGATAATTTCTGCCCGGCCGCCGTAGTTCCAAGCGACGTTGAGTACGAGTCGAGTGTTGTTGCGTGTAAGCTCGATCGCCTCAACTACTTTGCGCTGTAATTCCGGACTCAAGCGATCGAGTTTACCGACGTGCCGCAGTTGAACGCCGTTTTGATGCAGCTCATTTACTTCCCGATCTATAACTTCCTCCAATATCCGGATCAACCCCCGTACTTCCTCTGCCGGCCTTTTCCAATTCTCGGTTGAGAATGCATAAATCGTCAGGTACTTGATACCAAATTCAACACTCGCTTCCAGGACAGTGCGTAAGTTCTCCACGCCCGCACGATGGCCCGCCAGACGAGGCAAACCACGTTCACGCGCCCACCGCCCGTTACCATCCATGATGATGGCCACGTGGGTCGGCACGTTTTCCGGAAGTTCATCATCCTTGGGTAATGTCATAGGTTTTGATCTTTGCATTTCAGACTTCTAGTACTTCGGATTCCTTTCTCGAGCCGATCTCGTTGAGTTCGTCGATCATGCGGTCGGTAATCTTTTGCAGATCGTCCTCACCGCGCTTGAGTTCGTCTTCGGAGATGAGCTTTTCCCGCTCGTATTCACGAAGTTCGTTTAGGATATCCCGCCGTACGTTTCGAACCGCCACTCTGCCCTCTTCCGTCCGATTCCGCACGACTTTAACCAGATCGTGGCGGCGTTCCTCCGTCAGGGGCGGGATGTTGAGTCGGATTATCTTACCATCATTGTTGGGCGTCAGGCCGAGGTCCGAAGTCATGATGGCGCGCTCGATGTCTTTTAAACTGCCGGGGTCGAACGGTCGAATCGTGAGCAAACGAGGTTCCGGAGCCGAAATCGTCGCCAATTGCATCAACGGAGTCGGGTTGTCGTAATACAACACGGACAGTTTCTCCACGAGTGCGGGAGAGGCTCTGCCGGTTCGAATCGTGCCCAGGTCCTCTTCCAAAGACCGTACCGCGCCCACCATCCGAGCATTCGCTTCATTCAATTCATCCTGAACCATGCGACTCATCCTCCCTCCAGCAATTAAAAAACCTATCGCTGACTTAAGCATAGCGTAAAACGATTGAAAATGCGATATTCGCCAACCCGAGACGGAAACTCCAAGAATGCGAAACACCGACACCCGCCGCTTCTCGCATCAATCTACGATTTAACGTCATTGTGCTGGAATGCTATCCAATACTATGGGAAAAACGATCATTCTGAAATTATTGTCCCGACAGACTCGCCATTAACGGCCTTGATCAGTGTATCGGTAAGCCACATGTTCAGCACCAAGATGGGCATTTTGTTATCCATACAGAGTGAGATCGCTGTGCTGTCCATCACTTGAAGTCTTCGGTTCAACGCATCGATGTAGGTGAGATGATCGAATCGTTTTGCGTCCGGATTCTTCTCCGGATCCTCGTCATACACGCCGTCTACTTTTGTGGCCTTGATGAGGATGTCGGCTTCGATTTCCATGGCTCGCAGCGCTGCCGCAGTGTCGGTGGAAAAATATGGGTTGCCCGTACCGCCCCCGAGAATGACAACGCGATCTTTCTCGAGATGGCGGATGGCACGTCTTCGAATGTACGGTTCGGCGACGGCGCGCATCTCCACCGCTGACATCACTCGGGTGATGATGCCCCGCCGCTCTAAAGCGTCCATCAACGCCATGGAATTCATGACCGTTCCGAGCATTCCCATGTAATCCGCAGTAGCCCGTTCCATACCGCGCGTAATGCCTTCTCGGCCTCGCCAGAGATTGCCCGCGCCGATCACCAACGCCACTTCCACGCCCTGCTCACGGACGCTTTCGACTTGTTCTGCCACCACTTCTGCTCGGAGCGGGTCGATCCCAAATCCTTGAGGCCCGGCAAGTGCTTCCCCGCCCAGTTTGAGCAGGATACGTTTGTATGCAGGCTTATTCATGATATGTTATCCACCTCTTGGCGAAGGGACATACAAAATCGGGCCAACCAAGGTTGGCCCGTGAGGCTTAATCGAGTTCTTCTCCCAAAGTCCAGCGTTCAAAACGCCGAATGGTGATATTTTCCCCGGTCGAGGCAATGGTTTCCTTGAGCATTTCCTCTATCGTTTTCGAATCATCGCGAATGTATGCTTGCCGCAAGAGACAATTCTCGTCGAGAAATTTTTCGATCCGTCCTTCGACGATGCGCGGGATCACCTTTTCCGATTTTCCGTCGTTTTCTGCTCTTTTCTTGGCGATCGAGCGTTCCTCTTCGAGGACATCTTCCGGAACATCCTCCGCAGTTAGCCAACGCGGGGAACCGGCTGCGATTTGTAAGGCAATTTCGTGGGCGAAATTCCGGAATTCTTCCGTGCGCGCTACGAAATCCGTCTCGCAATTCACCTCAACCATCACGCCGACCCGGCCATCTCCATGATTGTAGAGATCCAAAATGCCGTTGTTTGTTGCCCGATCAGCACGCTTTTCAGCAGCCGCGATTCCTCGTTCTTTAAGCAAGGTCATCGCTTTTTCGATATCGCCGCCAGTTTCCTCCAGCGCTTTACGACAGTCGAGCACGCCTGCGTTTGTTTTCTCACGTAATTCCTTGATGACTTCTGTTGAAACTGCCATGCCTATTCTTCGTCTCCCGTATCGGATTCGCCGTCATCATCGGCGGAATCTTCTCCAGTATCTTCCGTAGACGCTTCGGCTTTCTCCTCGTCCGCTTCCGCTTCTCCTTCATCCGCTTCAGCTTCGTCAGCTTCTGCCTCGGCTTTAGCCTGTCGCTCGTCATACTCACCACTCTTGAGTTTGGCGAGAGTCGCTTCACCAAGCAGATCCTCGTCGGTCACTTCCCCGGCAACCATGGCTTCAAGATCCTCCGAGACTTCCATTTCTTCCTCTTCGGTATCCTTGCGCAGCGCCTTGCCTTCCAGGACGGCATCGGCGATCTTGGAGACCATCAACTTAATGGCGCGAATAGCGTCGTCGTTCGACGGGATGACGTAATCGACCATTTCCGGGTCGCAGTTTGTATCGACCAGGGCAATTACGGGGATACCCAACAAATTCGCTTCGTGGATCGCCGTTTCCTCGCGGCGCACATCCACGATGAAGAGCAACTCAGGTACGGTAGCCATTTCGCGGATACCGCCCAGGCGCCCTTCGAGTTTGTCGATCCTGCGGTGCAAACTAAGCGCCTCTTTCTTCGTCAGCAGCTCAAATTCACCCTCGTCACGACGGCGTTCAAGAGATTCGAGTTCATCGATACGACTGCGGATCGTTCGCCAATTGGTGAGCGTTCCTCCCAGCCAGCGCGCGTTGACGTAGGGCATTCCACAGCGTTTCGCCTCGAGTTCGATCGTTTCCTGCGCTTGACGTTTGGTGCCGACGAACAAAACCTTGTCGCCTTCGGCGACCCGATCGCGGACCAAGGCACACACCTCAGTCAGCGCTTCGAGGGTCTGCTGCAGATCGATGATGTGAATTCCATTCCGCTCCGTAAAAATGTAAGGCTTCATGCGAGGGTTCCACTTGCGTGTGCGGTGCCCGAAGTGGACCCCGGTTTCGAGAAGAGACTTCATTGATACAACGGCCATGATGTACACCTCCTGTGCGTTTTTCCTCCGCTTCTTTCAACCGAGAACGGAACCGGCTGGCCAACCGGCACGCCCGTTTTCGTCAAGAAGCGTGCGAATTACCCCGACGGGGCAGAATTGTTCCCGCCATGCTCTTGCTTATGGCGGGAGCTTGGAGCAGTATAACACGCCGGTATGATTTCGTCAAAGCTTTCCGTGCGAGACCGTTTTCCGTTGACTTAGCCACATCCTGCTGGTCTATCCATCGCGGGGTAATTCACGTCGATATGGACCATTTGCGGCAAACGCTAAGCCCCGATAGCTCGCTGCTGCATTCTTGCTTCAATCAAATGCAACCGTAAACGACGCAGTGCGGATCCGATCCAGGCAAACCAATCACTCCGGCGCCTGTATGGCAACGACGATGGCCATCGCATGTTGATGGGTGTGGCTGAGCGAGACGGACCAGAAATTCAAACCCAGTTCCTCGGCCACTTCAGCTGCCCGGCCGTGAAGATGGAGGATCGGTTTGCGCTGTGGACCGTTGACGATCTCGATCTCTTTCCAGCCAACTTCGCCGATCCCGGTCCCCAGCGCCTTTGCCACCGCTTCCTTGGCGGCAAAACGAGCCGCCAGTGCAGGAGTATGACCCTGGCCGTCGATCAACTCCTGGGCGGTATAAAAACGGTTAAACAAGCGTTGTCCGTGCCGTAAGATCGCCCGATCGAGTCGATCAACCTCAAGGACATCCACACCTGCCGCTAACATCATTCTGCCTCAACTTTTGGGCCGGCAGTCGCAACCACCAGCCGCTCGGGATCGAGAAATTCACGGGCAACATCCAACACGTCCTCACGGGTTACTTCCGTGATCATTTGCGGGTAACGCTGGTAATAATCCAATCCGAGATCGTAACGCTCGATGTGTATCAATGCGCCGCAAACCCCCTCGTTGGATTCGAGCCGCAACGGCACACTACCAATGAAATTCGCCTGATTGTCATGCAGTTCTTCCCGGGTAACCGGTTGACTGGAAAAGCGTCTAATTTCGTCGCTGACGATTTGTATCGCCCGATCGACGTTGGCAGGGTTGACACCGGCATACACCTGCCAAGGGCCGGGACCAGGTCCGCCAGTCAGTGAGCTGTAGGCGTAATAAGCCAATCCGGCCGTCTTACGCACGGCTTCTCCAAGGCGTCCGAATAAACCAAATTGCCCAAGGATGTTGTTGCCCAGAGCTGCTGCGAGGTATTTCTCATGATACCGACTGGGTCCCACAACGCCAATGACAAGGTCTGACTGACTCTTTCCGTCCAGATTTATGTCTTTGCGTTGCTTCTTATCGGGAGTTTCGACCTTTCCCAAAGGCGGACGCTCGTACGTCGAGCCGGGATTCCAATCCCCGAGGGCATTGGAGACCGCGTCGACCGCCTTCTGCGCTTCGACCGCCCCGACGACCACGAGCAGCGCACCTTCCGGGGAATAGCGTCGCGCCCGGAATTCTCGTAGGTTTTCCACGTGTAAATCTTGAACGGTCTCTCGAAATCCACTCGTCGGCAAACGATAAGGATGGTTGGGGTAGGCGAGTTCGTCAAACGTCAGCGCGGCACGTGATCGCGTGTCCTGGTCGCGTATCGCCAGCGAGGTCAGATGTTGTGCTTTTAAGCGCTCGAATTCGATATCGGGATACACAGAATCCTGTATAACATCGGCGATCACATCGAGCAGCAGTGAAAGATCCTCCGCCAGCGCTTTCCCAAATATTCTCGTGGTGTGAGCCTTTCCTACGAAAGCGACTCGTGCGCCGATGGATTCGATCGTCTCGAAGATGTCTTGAAAGGAACGAGAAATGGTGCCGCGCATTAGTCCTTGCGCGGTTAGATACGCCAATCCCGCCTGTTCGGGTGGCTCGTCGAGTGAACCGACGGACAAGTATCCGGAAATCACGACGGAAGGGCTGGTGAAATTCTCCCGCGCAAGCACCGTGATTCCGTTGGGTAAAACGCGGCGAAGAATCGTCTCCGGCCCCGGCAGCCTGCGCACATCAAGATGAGGCAACGACTCATCAATCTCGGCCATGATTATTTCCATTTTGCGGCCGGTAGATACCGACCACGCGATTCGATGAGTGGAGGTACTTCGCTGCGACTCGAAGGATATCTTCCGCGCTCACCGCTTCGACGCGCTGAGGGTATTCCGCGAACCAACTGTAGTCGGCAAACATTTCACTGAATCCCAACCAGAAGGCGACGTTCGTCACGCTCTCACTGTTGAATGCAAAAAGTGCACGAGCTTGTTTCGAAGCCTTCAAGAGTTCATCCTTGCTAAGGGCTTCTTCCAGAATGCGGGCGATTTCTCGATCGATTATTTCAAGCGCACGCTCGGGAGAATTATCGGGACGAACGGTTGCATGGACGGAATACAGGAACGGGTCACTCGTCGCAGCCAAACCACCATAGACCGAAGCCGCGATTTCCCCTTCCACCAACGCCCGGTACAACCGCGACGTCTTGTTCGATATTCCACCCCCAAAGAGATTGAGATTCGAAGCACCCGTTAGCACGCTGTCGAGAACCGTAATTGGAAAAAAGTCCGGGTCATCTGCCGGAGGTGCGTGGTACGAAATCTGCAGAAATGGAGTTTCGTCAGGCCCCTGAACCTCAACGCGACGTTCCCCCTGTTGCGCGGGCTCGGGACGGTGCAGACGCTCCGGTGGTGTCACGCGAGGAAGTAAGCCAAATTCCTCACGAATCCTCTTCAACAACGTCTGTCTGCGGAAATCCCCAGCAATCGTCAACAAGGCGTTGCTGGGGATGTAATACTGCTGATAATGTCGGTATAGATCATCGCGGCTCATAGATTTCAAATCTACGAGATCTCCGATCACCTCATGATGATAAGCATGGACACGAAAGGCCGCCGCTTGCACCTCTTCCGCCAAACGATAGGTCGGATCGTTCTCGTGCCCCTGCCGTTCCGAGATGATCACCGTCCGTTCCGATTCCACCTCCTTCGATTCGAAAAGGCTGTTGACCATACGATCGGCTTCGAGCCGCAGCCCCAAATCCACCTTATCGCTGGGCAGAGTCTCGAAATACGCGGTCCAATCCAACCAGGTCATGGCGTTCCAATACCCACCGCAACGTGAAATCTCCCGTTCCAGTATGTCGGCCGGGAAATTCGGCGTACCCTTGAACTGCATGTGCTCGACCCAGTGAGACGCTCCCGTCAAGCCAGCATGCTCGTCGCGTGATCCTACCCGATACCACATCCAAACACTGACAATTGGCGAGGTACGGACTTCCTTCATACGAATCGTCAAACCGTTACGCAGTCGATGCTGATAAACATGCGTCGGTACTTTCGTATTCATGCTTGATCCTCAACACCATCGGGACTTGAGTTTTCTGGTTCGCCATCCGGCCCGTAGCCGCGCCCCACACCGCGATAGTGGAAACCGGTCTGTGCCATCTGCTTGGGGTCGTAGATATTCCGTCCATCGACGATGACGGGGCAACGCATAGCGTCCCGAATGCGGACGAGATCCAGGTGTTTGAATTCGTTCCAATCGGTACAGATCAACAAGGCATCGCAATCTCGAGCCAGTTCGTAGGCATTTTCGGCCATCTCGATTGCAGGCATTGCCTGTTTCGCTCGCGACATGCCCTCCGGATCGTAGGCACGAATCGCAGCGCCCTTCTCCGCCAAGAGTCTCGCCAAGTCCAATGCTGGGGCTTCGCGAATATCGTCCGTATTTGGTTTGAACGTCAACCCCAGTAAACCGATTGTCTTGCCACCCACAGAGCCCAAGAGTTTTTCGGTTCGCTCGATGAGCAATCTCCGCCGATCGATGTTGATATCCATGACCGCCTGCAGCAACTGGGGATGACGGCCTTTGTCGGCCGCCATGTGGGCGAGGGCCTTTACGTCCTTGGGGAAACAAGAACCGCCGTACCCGAGTCCCGCATCGAGAAAATGAGGGCCGATTCGCGGGTCATACCCCATTCCGCTCGCCACTTCTTTTACATCGGCACCGAGTTCCTCGCATATGTTGGCGATTTCGTTGATAAACGATATGCGCGTGGCCAGAAAGGCATTCGATGCATACTTGATCATTTCCGCGGTGCGCAAGTTGGTGATCATGATCGGCGCCCGGAGAGGTAGATGAAGCCGAGCCACCTTCTCTGCGGCATCCAAATCGGTAGAGCCCAAAACCGTGCGGGATGGATTCATGAAATCCAATAACGCCGATCCCTCTCGCAGAAATTCCGGGCAAGAGACAACAGAGAATGGGAGGGGAGTTTCCTGCTCGGATGAAATGATATCCGCAACCCAATCCCCGGTGCCGACGGGCACCGTAGATTTGTTGATCACGATCAAGGGCGCGACCATTTCTTTCGCGATCGAAATTGCCGCGGACCGTACGTATTTCAGGTCCGCCTCCCCATCTACTCCCTCCGGTGTACCCACGGCGATGAACACGAATTCTGCATTTTTCAGCGCTTGCGGATAGGACGTGACGAAAAACAGGCGTTGCGCCGCAACGTTGCGTGCGACCATTTCTTCCAAACCGGGTTCGTAGATCGGCATGCGACCCTTGTTCAAGCCTTCGATTTTCGCCTTATCGACATCCAATGCGATAACACGATTCCCAAGGTCAGCAAATCCTGCTGCGGTAACCAATCCAACATATCCGGTGCCAACGACAGCGATTTCCTTCACGGAAGATCCTCGTTTCTCACGGTTTCGACATCGGGTTCCGGCGCAATCATACCACGCCTTTCCCGCGCGGCAACTCAAATGGCTCGCTTAAGGTCATGCAGCCTCGGTGACACAAAGCACTTGCCCAATTGAAGCTCAATAAGTAAACTATCCTGAACAGGACAACTCCTATCCTTGAGAGGAAAAAAGGCCGAATTATTCTGGAGGTCAGCATGCAGATTACTCGCCAGGCAGATTACGCTGTTCGTGCGGTATTGTACCTGGCCAGTTTGAGCAACGGTGGACGTGCTCCAACCAGCCAAATCGCTCGAGAACAACACATTCCACCCTCGTTTCTCGCCAAGATTGTCTCCCAATTATCAGTTGCTGGGGTGGTTCAAACCTCGCGCGGCGCACGTGGTGGCGTTTCCCTCGCACGTCCTTCAGCAGATATCACGCTGCTCGAAGTGATTGAAGCGATCGATGGACCCATCATGCTGAACGAATGTGTGACGGATCCGAGTGTGTGTCCTTTCGGACGCAATTGCCCTGTCAACGCCATTTGGTGCGAAGCACAGGCGAAATTGGTATCACAGCTGAAGACGACCGATTTCAACACACTGGTTGCAAATTAAGTCAACGCTTCCGAATAACGCTCTCGCTGCACGCTCTATCGTCTGCTTCTTACTTCAATACCAGATCTTCATTCGACACGCGATATACTTCGTCCCTCCCGTAATCGACGAAAGTCGTACCGGCGTACATCTTCCGACCTGATCGGCTTTGGGGTGCAAGGGTTTTCCGCTAGCGTGCCGAACCCAAGGTATCTAACTATCCCGTAAGATAAAAAATGGTATGATGACCTATCTCTGTAAAGGACAGGAAGCTACATGGAGCTAACGACTCTCTTGCTCATCTTGGTCGGATTGGTTATCGGATGGACCGTTCTCAAAGTCGCCTTCCGACTTACCATGCGTATCTTTGGCTGCGGATGTCTCACACTGCTCGTCATCTTCGGCATCGTGCTTATTGTCAGGCAATACATGTAAGCGACGCGATCGGTCCGCATTCTCAATGCGGACCGATGCACACAGTTATTCCACACCCCGGTCAGGGCTTCGAAGCTGCGTTCGATCCAATTGCCGTTTACAGGTATGTCGACGTAACGTCGACACTAGAATTATCGAACATCGGCTTCAAGGATGCTGGTCCACTCGTTCTGCGAAAAATCGAGGACTTACTCTGCCTCTTCCGGTATGACGATCATGCAAATGATGTAGAGCAAGATACCCGGAACGCCGCCCGGGAGGCCGAAAAGAACGAACAACAGCCTGAACCACACGGGATCGACACCAAAGTATTCCCCCAACCCACCGCAAACACCGTAAAGCATCCGATCCGAACGCGAGCGCCTGAGAGTTTTCGGTTCGTTTTCCATTGCTGTATTCCTCCTCTTGAATTGGCTTCATCGGGCACATCCTCCGTCGCTTGACGCTGTCCGCAGTCTTCGATTCGCTGGACGCACCTGACATTCTACTTTACGTATAGAACACTGAAATCGTCGCGACGGGGCGCAACTGAAGGGGTTAAAATCCCCAAGTTGCGGGTATCGAAGTCGAGTATGAATTCCGTTCGAACGTCCGCGAATTGGGCTCATCGGCATGGACCGAGACGGATGGAGATTGCGAACATTGCATATAAAGAAACAACCCCTCGATAAGGAGGGGTTGTATGTCGATCATTGTATCGTCGCTCTAGTATTCCGGCATCGGTGGGGTCGGCGGTTTCTCTTCCTCCGGAATGTCCGTGATCAACGCTTCCGTTGTCAGGATCATGGCGGCGATGGATGCCGCATTTTCCAAAGCGCCCTTCGTGACCTTCGCCGGATCGATGATACCCGTTTCGACCATGTCGAAGTAGTCTTCCTTGATCACGTCAAAGCCAATTTTGGTATTCTTTTCTTCGGCCTGTTTACGACGAATGGTCTCCAAAACCACCGCACCGTCCTTCCCGGCATTTTCTACGATGCCCTTCATCGGCATCTCCAGTGCTTTACGCACGATGTTTACACCGATGTTTGCATCTTCGTCCGAGTCCTTGAGTTTCTTGATCGCGTCCAGCGCGTTGATCAAAGCCACCCCGCCACCCGGGACGATGCCTTCTTCAACTGCGGCTCGCGTTGCAGAGAGCGCATCTTCCACACGATGCTTCTTCTCTTTCAACTCGGTCTCAGTTGCAGCGCCTACGCCGATCACAGCCACGCCGCCGGCCAATTTGGCCAGGCGCTCCTGGAGTTTCTCCTTGTCGTAGTCGCTTGTCGAGCGGTCGATTTCGACCTTAATCTCTTCGATGCGGCCCTTAATCTTGCCGGCTTCCCCGGCACCTTCGACGATCGTGGTGTCATCCTTAGTGACGACAACTTTACCCGCCTTGCCTAGATCGTTGACGGTGACAGATTCAAGTTTCCGGCCCAATTCCTCAGTAATCACCGTCCCACCTGTGAGGATGGCGATATCCTGCAGCATCGCCTTGCGGCGATCGCCAAATCCAGGGGCCTTTACGGCGACGACGTTGAGCATGCCGCGCAGTTTGTTGAGTACCAGCGTAGCCATAGCTTCGCCATCCACGTCTTCTGCGATCACGACAAGCTCGCGCTTGCCAACCTGCACGAGTTTCTCGAGAATGGGCACGATGTCCGTGGCAGCGGATATCTTCTTGTCGTGAATCAAGACATAGGGATCTTCGATAACCGCCTCCATTTGCTCCGGATCGGTGACGAAATAGGGGGAAACGTATCCGCGATCGAACTGCATGCCCTCGACGTATTCGGTTTCGAATTCCAATCCCTTCGATTCTTCAACCGTGATAACCCCATCCTTGCCGACTTTGTCCATTACTTCGGCGATCAAATCACCGATTTCCGAATCCTGTGCAGATATGGCAGCAACGGATGCGATCTCCTCTTTCGTCGTAACTTCAATCGATTGCTTGCCGATGGCGTCCGATGCAGCTTTGGCTGCGGAGAGAATTCCGCGCTTGAGCAGCATTGGATTGGAGCCTGCAGCGAGGCTCTTTAAACCGTCGGCTACCATGGCGTGCGCCAAAACCGTCGATGTCGTCGTGCCGTCTCCGGCAATGTCATTGGTTTTTGTGGCGGCTTCTTTCAGCAATTGTGCACCCATGTTCTCAAACGGATCTTCCAGCTCGATCTCCTTGGCCACCGTGACACCGTCATGCGTGATGGTCGGAGAACCAAACTTGCGATCCAACGCCACGTTGCGCCCCTTGGGGCCCAATGTCGTGGCTACAGCGTTAGCCAGGGTATCCACCCCTGCCTTAAGACGCCTTCGAGCGTCTTCCGAAAATGCGAGTTGCTTGGCAGTCATTGCTCACTAGCTCCTATTATGAATTTATTCTTACGGTCTCGTTTAAATAATTTCCGGCTTCTTTATGCGATGATGGCGAGGACATCGCTCTCTTTCAAGATCAGATATTTATCGCCGTCGATCTTGATTTCCGTTCCCGCGTACTTGGCGAACCAGACATTATCGCCCACGCTGACATCTGGGGTGATACGCTCGCCTTTGTCATCCCGAGCGCCGGGCCCAACGGCCATAACCTCACCCTTCTGGGGTTTTTCTTTGGCCGTCTCGGGGAGTACAATCCCGCTCGGCGTCACCTCTTCGTCCTCAAGAGGCTTGATGACCAAACGATCAGCCATCGGTTTGATATTGAGTGACATGCGGATCCTCCTATTGCGTATATTTTTATCGTTTGCAGACACGATTCGCAATTTAGCACTCTCCCATTGCGAGTGCTAAATTGCTAGGGAAGTGTACCGAAAATACACTTCAATGTCAAGAGTTTTCAGTAGGGCTCGGAGTCGGTGTGGAGACCTCTTCGGGGGCTCCGGGGTTGGCACAAATGGTACGTCCTTCATCCACAATGGCGATAACGATCGGATCGCTGCCGAATTCGGCCATTAATGCGCTGAAAATCCGTTCGGCATCGATGCAGGCGTTGGGGAAGTCCTCCGTTCCAGCGAAGGCCGCCAGTACCGATCCGTAGGTGTAATAATATTCGAGCGTGCTCGAATCGAGCTCGAGACCGATCACTTCCCAGCCGATGTTCTCATCACTGGCTCCCACACCCGAGCAACGATAGATTTCCAGGTCGCAAAGGATCTTACGATTTTCCTCCGCGCTGCATCCATCCAAGGCACATTGAAAGATCGGGATGGCGCTTTCGTAATTCCGTGCCTGGAAGTACACGCTGCCGAGGCGAGCATAGATTTCCGGGTTGGTCTGATCAATGAGCAAAGCGCTACGAATGTTTACGGCAGCGATGAAAAACTGCCCTTCCTGGACGTAAGTGCGGCCGATCGCCAGATACGGGGTAGGATCTTCGAACCCGAGCTGCTGGTTGATTTTTGCTGCCTTGTCAAATGCCGCCAGGGCTGCATTCACATCCCGCAGACGGCGGAAGTTCGCGCCGATACGCAGATAGAGGAAGGTCAGATTGGGATTGATCTCAATTGCGCGCTGGTAGGCCTCGATGGCGGTCAGATAACGTCCATTGCTTTCCAATACGGTGCCATACACACGGTAGACATCCAATTGATCCCGCGCAGGCAGCAGCCCTGCGTTCGAAGACGCATCTTGCGCCAAATCCAACGCCTGGGCAAAACTGAGCTGGTCGACCAGCACTTCGGCTCGAAACGCCAGCATATACGGATCTCCAGGCGCAAGTTGAACGGCGCGCGTAGCGGCGATGTCCGCCTCGGCCAAAAAATCCTCCCGGCGATTTTCATCTCGAACGTCCGTCTGATCGGATACGGCCACGATCCGCCCGCTTATCGTCCACTCCCCTGGTTGGATATCCTCCACTTCACCCGAGAAGATAACCGTCTCTTCTCCATCATCAGCTGCGCCCTCGGCCAGCAGTCCGCTGAGCAGTTCGATCCGCCTTGCGATCAGCCGCCCTCCTTCCTCGATCGTAGCGATGACTCGAACCTGATCGCCAAGCCCGATCGGATCGGCAACCTCGGCCGCCGCGGACCAATCGTAGACCAATGCCCGAATGGCTTGCGCGCGCGCATTGTCCTCATCCGAAGTGACGGCATTCTCGATCGACTCTCTCGCATCCGCCAACCGGGAACGTCTCAGCGCTTGCGTCGTCAGCAAGTCACTCGAGTATGTTTGAACCCTGGCTAATTCTGCCCAAAGGTCGGCGTTTTTCGGCTCGAGTTCGGTGGCCTTTTCATAGGCGTTGATCGCACCTTGTAGGTTTCCCGCCGAAAAATGAGCCAACGCCTCCTCCGCATAAGAGGATGCCGTTCGTGTGGGCGTAGGTGAGGGCAAGAACAGGGGCTGCACCTGACCGACTTGGAGCATGTGGGCCAGGCCTAGTCCGCCAACGATGAGCACGATGTAAAGCAGCATGCGCCAGGGATTCGATTTATTATCCTCACGCGTGAGGGGCAAACGGTCACCAGTCAATCGCATCGATCATCCTGACGCTTTACGACTCTGACGTTGGTTCCGCTGTGGACGTCGGGGCAGGTTCGCGTTCACCGCAAATAACCAGACCTTCCTCTGCGTTGAAGACTGCAATTTCGTTATCCGGGACACCTTGCAGCAAGGCTTGAAATATGGGGATGGCTTCTTCACAACTATCGAGTTTCGCCAGTGCCAGACCATAGGTGTAATAAAATTCGACGATGCGATCGTCGAGAGCCTGTCCGGGTTCAGCCAAGGGCAAGCCCTCTACCTGCTGGCCATCTTCGGCCCGACCGCCGCGGATGGCCAACTCCAATTGAACGACGGCATCCTCCAGTACGTTGTTGTGATAATACATACGCCCCAGATCGCCCCGCAGGCGAGCGTTCGTCGGTTCGAGAGCAACGGCGTCCGCGGCGAACTGGCTCGCCTTTCCGTATTCACCAATTCGTGCGTAAGCTTGTGCGATGCGACGTAAGGGTTCCACGCTCTCCGGCGCCAGCGCGATGGCGTCCTTATAGTTCTCCACTGCCCCGACCGTATCGCCTTGCGCCTGCAGCATGTTCCCGATATCGATGTGAAGACGAGGCAGATTCGGGTTGATCGCTTTTGCGGCCTCGTACGCTTCAACCGCCTGTGTATAGTTACCGGTTCGCTCCCAGACATAGCCCACCGCCCGATGCGTCTCGAGCAAATCGGGATCCAATTGAACGGAGCGTTCCGCCAATTCCAACGCTTCCTCATAATCGTTGATGTTGTTATCGATCATCACTTCCGAATAGAACGCAAGCACCAATGCGGAATTCGGATTGAGTTCATAGGCGCGCTCCACCTCCTGCAAGGCATCCGCCAGAAGATTGTTCTGTTCGCCCACGTTTTGCGACTGCTCACCTGCGCGGAAATCGAGCGCCCAACCGAGCACCGCATGTGCGATCGCGGAGTCCGGGTTGATGACCAGCGCGTCACGTGCGGCTGTCTCCGCCGACTCGTATTTGCCTGCGAAAACACGCACTCTCGCTAGGTCAAGATGGTAACCGATCTCCCGCGGTTCGATCGAGATCGCTTCTAGATAAGCCTCTTCCGCTTGACCTAACTTTCCCGCTTGAAAGTAACTTTCCGCTTCGATGATGTACAGCGCCGGACTTCTCGTGGGAGTTGGGGTCGGACCCACCGTAATCTCGATTACGGGTACGTAAAATTGCCAGAAATAGACCAAGCCCCCGACGAGAATCAACAGGAAAAGGACGCGCCAGGGGTTGGAGCGCCTGCGTTTCTTGCGTGTATGCCATTTACTTCCTTTTAGATACATCGTCGATTATTGACCTATTCGCTCGTGGGGGGTTGAATTGCATCTTACCACCCCATCTTCTCCAGCGTCAAGAAATCGTTTTCGAGGCAACTCCCGGCGCCATCAGAAACACCTTTTATACCAGGAATCCTTTTACAGAACGCATTTGAAGGCGTACGCCCAATTACAGCTGGACCACTCTCCCGGAGGAAAACGCGTGGAAGCAATCTCCGAGATCATGACCTCAATTAGGGTATAATCCACCCCATGAATTCAAACGTTTCACAACCCCAGGAAGCGGACGATCATTCACAGACGCAACCAACCGTTGTGCAGCTCGCTCCAACAGACGCTGACGCAGACGACGGCCTGGAGACAAAACCGCGAAGACGTTGGCCGTGGTACGTCCTGATCTATCTGGCCGTGGTGCTCGCCGTAAGCGGTGTTGCATACCTGCAAGGCACGAATATAAAAAACACACGTGAAGGCGAACAGGTCTCACAGTACCTTCAGGAACAATTCGAACTTGGCGTTCAAGACATGGAAGCCGGCAGGTACGAAAATGCACGCCAGCGTTTCGAGGCCATCATACGCTTCGATCCAGCCTATCCGCAAGCCGAAGAAAAGCTCATCGAAGTGTATGTATTATCGGAAAAACCGACTCCAGCACCCACGGCAAGACCGACTTCCACACCGGATCCCTCGCCACCAGATGAACTCTTCCGCCAGGCGCAAGAAGCGCTTGCCGCAAAAGATTGGACCACCGTCATCGAGAAACTCCTCTCGCTGCGGAGTAAGGATCCAACCTATAACGCCGTTGAAGCGGACGGCATGATGTTCATTGCGCTGCGCAACCGCGGCATGGAACAGATTTCGCTCGGTCTCATGGAGGAGGGACTGTACGACCTCAGCCTCGCCGAGCGTTTCGGCCCCCTCGACAGAGATGCAATGTTTCGAAAGACGCTCGCAGAGCAGTATCTCTTGGCCAACAGCTATATCGGTCTCAATTGGTTCCAGGCGGCCAATCTCTTCTACACGCTCTGCGAACAAGGTGCAACCACAGATTCTTGTCCAAAGTACGCCGAAGCGGCTTGGGAGTATGGCGATTTGCTCTGGATCGCCGAAGACCCTTGTGGAGCCCAACAATATTATGAAGGGTCACTCGGAGCGGTTCCCAACAGCACCCTGGAGCCCACCGCCACGGAAGCAGCAAAGGCATGCCAGAAGGCGACAGCTCCGCCTCCGGCACCTCCCACGGCGACGCTGACTCTCGAGGGTACGACAGAAGAACCTTCACCCAGCGAGACACCGACGCCAGAAGAATAGCTCACTCCACTACCGTACGGATTCGGCGGGTTCCGATCGGGAAACCGGCCTGAAATTCGGATTCGACACTATTCTCCACCCGAACGCGGGCGCAATATGGGTGAATCGACGTCATCCGGCACAATCCTTGCACATTTCATGAGCAACCTATTTCATGATTTGAGGCGAATGTGCTTCACGTATCTGTTCTGTTGTGGCTTGGCGTTTCCCTTCTATATTTCGGCTTTGCCGGTGTTCTCGGTGTAATCGTAAAGCGTGCCGCGAGCAATTCCACCGCGAGCATGACCTTACTGGCATGGCTGCACGGCACCTGTCTTTTCATCCCGGCATCGATCTTCGTGGTGTGGATGCCCGAGAGCACCCCCTGGATACAAATCCCCGTATTCCTTGCCGGGGTGACCATCTCTTATCTCGCTTACAAACAACCCGCAATCATTCCGTACCGCTTTTGGGGGCGCACATTCGCACTGCGCTACTTCGGCGTCGCCATGGTTTTCGCCACTCTGTGGGGAGTCAGCCTGTTCCTCGCCGACGAAGTCCTTCTCATCGTGCCGCTTACCTTGGCAACAACCTTCGCCGGTACGGTCTCCTTCATCAGCGCACCGCGCATCTCCTGAATTCAACGCGAGTTTGCGGTACAATGAACCACTCGGAGTCGGATCTTCGAGATCTTCCGCGCAGGGATTCTTTTGTTTGAAATTACCTTTTTAGGCACCTCCGCGGCCGCCCCTTCCGTTCATCGGGGGTTGACCGCCCAGGTCGTAAGTTATCGTGATTACCGCTTCCTGATCGACTGCGGTGAAGGCACACAGCGCCAGATCCTTCGATCCGGAATCGGGTTTCGCCGCCTGAATCGCATCTTGATCACCCACGGTCATCTGGACCACATTCTTGGTCTGGGTGGCTTGTTGTCCACCTTCTCGCGCTGGGAGGCCCTCGAACATATGGAGATTTGGGCGGGAGCTTGGGCACTCGAGCGGATTCAGGATCTCATCTTCGGTGTAGTGCTGCGCGGCGCACGACCGGTTCTCGAAATCGACCTGATCCCCATCGAAGCCGGAATACTTCTCGAGGACGACAATTTCAGGCTCTCGGCGTTTCCCGTCTCGCATCGCGGCCCGGATTGTTTTGGTTATTTGTTCGAGGAAACCCCGCGGCGTCCTTTCCTACCGGAGCGCGCGGAGGAGTTGGGTATTCCTCCCGGACCTTTGCGAAAGGAACTGGTCAGCGGTATACCGGTTACCCTGCCGGATGGCAACACGATACATCCAGACGATGTGCTTGGACCCGCGCGCCGCGGAACACGCCTGGTCCACGTCGGAGACTGCGGCAAAGTCGACAATCTGCTCGAGGTCTGTCATCAGGCGGACGCGCTGGTGATCGAAGCAACCTACCTCGAATATGAAAAGGAGATGGCAAAGAAATTCGGTCATCTCACGGCGACACAAGCCGCCTCGTTGGCCAAGCGCGCCGGAGTGGGGCATCTCTACCTCACCCACATCTCGCGCCGTTATCGCGAGAAGGACATCGCCGACGAAGCGAGCGCAGTGTTCCCGGACGTCACCGTGGCGAGAGATTTCGACACTTTTTCCGTACGCAGACGGGAAAAAAACGGGGACTGACCCACAAACAACGGCCCTCGAAATCTTTACCCCACCTCCTGGATCCCGGATTCGTTGACCTGTTAGAATCGAGGCAGTAGAATCATATTGAAGGATATTGATCCGTATGCCGATTTACGAATACATCTGTTTGGATTGTGAACATCATTTCGACGCCCTGCGTTCCATGCGAGATGCCGATGCGCCGATCGACTGCACTGAATGCCACGGCGATCGCACCGAACGGCTGATCTCCCTCTTCGCCGCGCACAGCGAAGGGCGCGTTGTGACGGGAAGCGCACCAAGTTGTAGCACCTGCAATACATACGCCTGTTCGACGTGCGGTACAAAGCCCGCTTGAAGTGAAAATCGACGCTGCCCGAGCGTCGATGAGGTTACTTCACATCTCGTGATTGCTAACAAGTAATGTGCAGCGCAGCCGCGCTGCGTTTTTCCTCACGCATTTGATTGTAGTGGTCGCATGCTTCGCGCGTAGCAATGACGTGCACTTCGATTCCCTCGGATTCCACTTGTCCTCGAACATCCTCAGGAACGCTCATGCGGCCGAATATCCCCGTTCCGATCACCAACAATTCAAGCTGGGCTGCCAGCGCTTGCTGCAAATCTTCGAGACAAAGCGAGTGTCCTTCCACGCGCCACCAATTGGGCAAAACGCGATCCGGGAGCACGATTACATCCCGGTTATACGAATGACCATCGATGATGATCTTGCCGAAACGCATACTCTCGATCTTCGGTCGATGGTTCACCTTATCCACCCCTCGCGGTAGGCCGGATCACGAAATCCGTGTCTTCTTCCCGCGGCGTCTCCCACTTCACGCGCACTTCGTCCACGCGCGCAGAAGTTGGCCCATGTTTGCACCAGGCGATGACCTGCTTCACACTCGCTTCATCGCCTTGAAAAACCGCTTCCACGCGCCCATCCCACAGATTGCGCACCCAGCCTGTGAGACCTTTTGCCGAGGCTTGCTGACGTGTGTAATAACGGAAGCTCACGCCTTGCACGCGGC
Source organism: Anaerolineales bacterium (assembly GCA_034417075.1). GTDB lineage: Bacteria > Chloroflexota > Anaerolineae > Anaerolineales > E44-bin32 > WVZH01. Next base: position 81,009 of record DAOULU010000015.1, on the reverse strand, counting down.
CACGAATGTATAGGTGTGCCCTTAATTCGTCCATCGAGCAGCCATCAACAATCCGAACCTTACACGGCGGCGATGCCTTGTGCCGTGCTTCATTTCAAAACACAAGCAGTGACTCGAGGCGCTGACTTATAAGAATTATAGACCATACGCATGAGTCTAGAAGATCTGGAAGATCATACAGGCGAATGTGGTTCGGGATGATTCCGCATCAGGCAATTCTCAAGGAATGTAGGAGAGGAATTGAGCCTGGCCCGCAAACTTGAGCAGCAATTCGGGCAACACGCCGAAAAACAGGGTTCCCAAAGCAGTCAGGAAAACGGTGGTCATCAACCAACCTTCCGATCGAATTTGTGGTTCTCCCGACTTCATATACATCACCACGACGACGCGCAAATAGTAAAATGCGGATATCAGCGAAGTAATCACACCTACCAGGGCGAGCCACACCAACCCGGCCTCGATGGCGGCACGGAAGATATAGAACTTGCCCAAGAAACCCACAGTGAGCGGGATGCCGGTAAATGAAAGCATAAAAATCGTCATGGCGAGTGCCAGAGCCGGCCGCTTTTCCCCCAATCCGGCGTAATCCTCAATCTCGAGGCCTTCGCCCTCCTTACGCTCCAGCGTAAGTACGACCGCCCAAGCTCCAAGATTGGTGAAGGCGTAGCTGATCAAGTAAAAAAGTGCGGCGCGGATGGCTTCTGGCGCGACGCTATGGTTCGCTGCAGCCGGCAGGGCGATCAAGATATACCCCGCGTGTGCGATGCTGGAATACGCCAGCATGCGCTTGATGTTGCTCTGGGCGATCGCCGCAACGTTTCCCCAGGTCATCGTCAAAGCAGAAATCCACATAACCAGTGGTCCCCAATACGAAGCCAGCTCTGGAAAGGCCGTCACGAACACGCGCAGCAGCGCTGCAAAGCCCCCGGCCTTTGCGCCGACGGACATGAACGCAGTCACGGCAGAGGGCGCACCCTGGTATACGTCGGGGGTCCACATGTGAAACGGAACTGCGGCGATTTTGAATCCCAATCCAACCAAGAACATACCGCCGCCCAACAGCAAGAGCGTGGAAGGCGATTTCGCTGCGGCGACGATCCCGGCGAGCGAAGTCGTCATCGTTGCGCCGAAGATCAGGGCGATACCGAATACGACGAACCCCGAAGCGAACGCGCCCAGCAGAAAATACTTGATTGCCGATTCTTCCGATTGTGGACTGGGGCGTGCAAATCCTGCCAAGACATAGAGCGGTAAGGAAAGCAATTCCAACGCCAGGAAAACGACGATCAAATCACCGGCGTTGGCCATGAGCATCATCCCACTCAGTGTGAACAGCAGCAAGATGTAGTATTCGCCGCGTTCGATACCTTTACGTTTGATGTAATCGTAGGATTGCATGACGGCGAACAGACCGACTCCGAGGAAGAGGATCTGCAGCACGGCGGTGTAACCGTCCACGATGATCATTCCGCCAAATCCCTCTTCCTGCATCCCGATTTGTTGCACCGCCGCAGCCAGTCCGGCGACCAACCCGACCGCAGCGAGAAACGCCATCAAACCCATCCGATCGCGCGGAATGAAGAGAACCACCAGCAACAGAACGCAAGCCCATCCGATAACGATGAGAAATGGAAGGATCGTGATCAAATCGTGTGGATTCATGATTTACCGCACCGCCACTGTGACTGCTTGTAGAGTCGCTATGACCTTATCCACGGAAGGCGCCATCAGCTCGAAAAAGGGCTTTGGATACAGGCCGATCCATAAAATCAGGATAAGAATGGGGGCAATGATGGCAATTTCTCGCCAATTCAAGTCTTTCAAGCGCTTGTTTTCATCCTTGTCGGCAGGGCCCAGGAATAATTTCTGGAACATAAAGAGCAAGTAGATCGCCGCCAAGATCACACCGGCTGCGGCGAACCCGGCGAACAAGTGGGATCCAAGTGCCTCCGAATTGAATGAACCCAGCAAAATCGTAAACTCACCAACGAATCCGTTGAGTCCCGGCAACCCCATTGAGGATAGCGTCACGATTAACGTCAAAGCGCCGTACACGGGCATGATTTTCCACAAGCCACCGAATGCATCCATCTCGCGGGTGTGGCGCCGTTCGTAGATCATACCCACGAGCAAAAACAAAGCGCCGGTGCTCAATCCGTGGTTGACCATTTGCAGGATGCCGCCCTGAACGCCCTGTGGATTGAGCGCAAATAGACCCAGCATCACGAAACCCAGGTGGCTGACGGAAGAATACGCCACCAGCTTTTTAACGTCCTTTTGCGCGTAGGACACCGCCGCACCGTAAAGAATTCCGATCACGGCAAGCAGCGCCATCCAGGGAGCGAAACGCACGGCTGCGTCCGGGAAAAGCGGTAGGTTGAAGCGCAGAAAACCATACGTGCCCATTTTCAACAGCACACCTGCCAGGATTACCGAGCCGGCAGTGGGCGCTTCGACGTGTGCATCGGGCAGCCAGGAATGCAAGGGCCACATCGGCACCTTGATCGCAAAAGCGGCCGCAAATGCCAGGAACAGCCAGGTCTGGATGTTGGCCGGGATGTTCCCCGCGGCGATCAAATCCGGCACGGAAAAACTGTTGAAATGCAGGCCGAGCCAGAGTATGGCGAGCAGCATCAAGATCGAACCGGCCATGGTGTAAAGAAAGAATTTGAGCGCGGCGTAAATGCGGCGTGGTCCGCCCCAAATTCCGATTAAGAAGTACATCGGCACGAGTGTGAATTCCCAGAACACGTAAAAAAGGAACAAATCGAGTGCCAGGAAAACGCCCACCATCCCGATCTCGAGGAGCAAGAAGAAGATCATGAATTCCTTGACCCGCTCCTCGATTGCTTTCCAGGTCGATAGAATCGCCAAGGGAGTTATAAACGTGGTTAACAGCACGAGTAAAAGACTGAGTCCGTCCACGCCAAGGAAGTATTCGATGTTCACGCCTGCGAGTTGAAACCAGTTCGCCCTTGCGACCATCTGCAGATCGCCGCTCGTGCGATCGAACTGTACCAGCATGAGTATCGATAGAACGAATGCGATCAAGGAGGCGACCAGGGCAACGGTTCGTATGGCGTTACGCCGTCCTCGTGGAAGAATGAGGATCACCAGTACGCCGAGAAGCGGAGCGAAGGTCACGAGTGTAAGAATTATTTTCGGTTCGATCATAGCCATTCCTTGTTATGCGAAAAGAAAATAGCTCAATATCAGCAGCACGCCCACAAACAAAGCCAGGGCATAGTTACGGACGTACCCCGTCTGGACGAGACGCAAACGAGCAGCGGCTTCTTTCGTCAGGCTGCCCAGCCCGTTAACCGCGCCGTCGATGACATGCGTGTCGAATCCCGCACTGAGCCAATGCGTTCCCACGCGGAAAGAACGCGCCAGAATCGTATCGTGGAACCAGTCGTGCCAGAAGCGCCAATCAACCACGTCCGCCAAGAAAGCGGCCAACGCAATGTAGGGGCGAATGATGATGGCGTTGTAAATTTCGTCGACCCACCACTTGTTTTCCATCCCCGTGAAAATGGGGCCCAGCCACTTTCGCAGCGGATCGTCTTGCCCGCTCTCGATCGGTTTTCGACCGTAGATCAACCAGGCAAGTCCGATGGCCAAGAGCGCCAACCCGGTCGAAATGAGAGACACCTGGAGATTAAACTCGGATACGTGCACGTGCAACGTGTGTTCGAGCCAGTTGGTAAGCGAATGAAAACCCGGAAAATTGAGTGCGCCGCCAACGACGGCACCAAGCGCAAGCAGGATGAGTGGCACGGTAACGATCGGTGGATTCTCCGGCGCGTTCTCGGCAATCTCCGATCGAGCCTTTCCAAAAAACACCATCAGAATTTGACGGCCCATGTAAAAGGCGGTGAAAAATGCTGCTACGGCCAGCAGGATATAAACGAGCATGTTCTCCTGCATTGCATCCGTCAGGATTTCGTCCTTCGAGAAAAACCCCGCGAAAGGCGGCACACCGGAGAGCGCAAGCGCCCCGATCAAGTAAACCCAAAAGGTGGTTTTCATGCGCATACGCAATCCACCCATGTTGCGCATGTCGTTGGGATCGAACGCTTCTGCGCCTCCAGGCGAGTCGTGTTCGAGATGGTGATGCGCGTGTTCGATGCCCAGGATCACCGACCCCGCAGAGAGGAACAACAAGGCCTTGAAGAACGCGTGCGTCACCAAATGGAACATTCCGGCGACCTGAGCTCCGATTCCAACCGCAGCAATCATGTATCCCAACTGACTGATCGTGGAGTACGCCAGCACTCTCTTGATGTCGAACTGCCCCACGGCGATCGTCGCGGCAAACAGCGCCGTTGCTGCACCGATGATCGCCACCAGTGACGACGAGAATTCGGAGACGGCAAACAGGGCCTGATTGCGGACGATCATGTAGACACCGGCCGTGACCATCGTGGCGGCATGGATCAGCGCCGAGACCGGTGTCGGGCCAGCCATGGCGTCTGGAAGCCACACGTAAAGGGGAATTTGTGCCGATTTACCTGTCGCACCGAGCAGCAGGAACAGCGTGATGGCGGTGATCACGCCCTCGTTTGCTAGGCCATGTTCGTGCGCCCAGTGGAATACCTCGTCGAACTGCAGACTTCCCACGGCGCCGAAGACGAGGAACATGGCGATCAGAAAACCTAAGTCACCGATTCGGTTGGTCACAAAAGCCTTCTTGCCCGCCACAGCGTTGCCGATGCCGTCCTCACCTTTTTCGTACCAGAATCCGATGAGCAGATAGGAGCACAACCCCACGCCTTCCCAACCGACGAACATCATCAGGAAGTTATCGGCGGTCACCAGGATCATCATCGCGGCGACAAAGAGGTTGAAGAAAATAAAGAAGCGGGAATAACGGCCGGGATCGCCCTGGAATCGAACGTCGTCGTGCATGTAGCCGATGGCGTAAATGTGAATCAACATGCTCACGCCCGTCACCATGAGCATCATCGTCGCCGAGAGGGTATCCACCTTCAAGGACCAGGGCACGGAAAACTCCCCGATCGTGATCCAATCAGCGACGTGTACCGTTGCGCCCGCCGGTTGTCCGAGCAGAGCCACGAATTGTGCCACCGCCACGACAAACGCCAGGCCAATCGCAGTGCTGGCGACGATTCCCACGAACTTCTCGTTCGACCGACGTCCGAAGATCAAGTTGATCAACAAGCCAAGGATAGGGAAGGCGATAATTAACGGGGCAATTGAAAACAAGCCACTACCTCCCACAATCTCACTCGACAACATCCATTCCCTCCATGAATGAGATCAGCCTTTGAGGCTGCTCACTTGATCGACGTCGATACTCTTCTTGGTGCGGAAGATCACTACGATCAAAGCCAATCCGACAGCCACCTCCGCCGCAGCGACGGCGATGACGAAGAACACCAGGATATGCCCCCGCAGCGCTTCCGCTGCTGGGGCAAAAGAACGCGCGAAGGCGATGAAAGCCAGGTTGGCGGAATTGAGCATTAATTCGATGGACATGAAGATCACGATGGCGTTACGTCGCACGAGCACGCCCAAAACACCGATCGTGAAGAGAACGCCCGAAAGCACCAGAAGATAGTTCAGCGGAACGTTCATCGGCTCTCCTTGCCTTGGCCGCGTGTGATCACGATCGCTCCGACCATTGCCACCAGTAATAGAATCGAAGTGATCTCAAAAGGAACAAGGTACTGATCGAACAAGATCAAGCCGATCGACGTGGGACTGCCAAACCCCTCAGTCACACTCTGCGATAAACCCTGCCCGGTGCTTGAGGCACCGTGGAAGAGCGCAAATATGACCTCCCCGATCAGCGTCAAACCCAATAGAATCGCCACCGGAGCCTGCCAGGGTTGACCGTGGGTCGGTCCCAGCCGCTCGGCGCCCAATAGCATGATGACGAAGAGGAAGAGCACCATGATCGCACCAGCGTACACTGTCACCTGCACCATGGCGATAAAAGCTGCGTTCAACAGCAAGAATAGAGTGGCGATAGTGATAAAATTGATCACCAAGAACAACGCACAGTAGATCGCGTTTCGGCTCGCCAACATGCTGACCGCCGAAATCACGGCCACGAGCCCGATGCCGATGAACAATATCAGATCAACATCCATATTGCTTCCTAATCGTAACCCTTTCCCACACTTCACACTTGCGAACTGAACGTTCTGTCGAAAGAAGAGCTAGAGAATCGAGAATCTCGCCATCTAGGTTGGATTCTCCATCTCGGGAATCGCTCGATTGAAACTACCCACCTCGACTTTCATCGGAGTCGGCTTGCCGCCTTCGGGAACCGGCACCAGCAACTTATTTTTACCGTAAATCGCCGATCTCCGATCGTAATATGACAACTCGTAATTGTGCTCGAGTACGATTGCCTCCGTGGGACAAGCGTCCTCGCAGTATCCGCAGAAGATACAACGTAGGAAGTTGATCTCGTATGTGCTGGCGTAGCGTTCGCCGGGAGAATATCGTTCCTCATCGGTGTTCTCCGCAGCTTCGACGAAAATAGCATCGGCGGGACAAGCCGCAGCGCACAAGGCGCATCCAATGCATTTCTCCATACCGTTGTCATAGCGTTTCAATTCATGGCGCCCGCGAAAACGCTCGCGTACCGGCCGTTTGATTTCCGGGTATTGATAGGTCACCGGCGTTTCCAGGAAATTCAGAAACGTCGTCCATAAACCGTGTAAAAGTTCAAACGGATTCATCGCTCATCCTCCCACCAACACAATCACCGTCGCCGTGACCATCACGTTGAGGATCGCCAGGGGAAGCATAAACTTCCAGCCAAATCCCATCAATTTATCGTAGCGCATACGTGGGAACGTCGCCCGCAGCCAGACGATGAAGTACAGCAACACCAACACTTTCGCCAGTAAGTAAACGGGGCCAAGCAGCGGAAAGCGATCCACGAATGGTCCCCAATATCCTCCAAGGAACAAGGTTGCCCCGATAAAACTGATCACCAACATTTTGCCGTATTCTGCCAGATAAAATAGGGCGAATTTCATACCGGAATACTCGGTGTGATATCCGGCCGTCAATTCCTGCTCGGCTTCCGGCAGGTCGAAAGGTGCCCGGTTAACCTCCGCCACGGCGGCCATGATGTAGATCAGAAAGCCAACCGGCTGCAGAACGATGTACCACAGGCTTTTCTGCGCCAGGACGATCGAATTCACGCTCAACGGGTTAGGTGAATTCGTCAGCAGGATCGGTCCAACGAAAGCGAGTGCCAGGGCTAACTCGTAGCTGATCATCTGCGCCGTGGCACGGATGCCGCCCATCAAGGCGTATTTGTTCCCTGAAGACCAGCCGGCAATCGCAATTCCATATACCGCGATCGAAGCCACGGCCATGATGTAGAGCACGCCGACGTTGATGTTCGCCGCCAAATCGAGACGAATGCCCGCCACCTCCGGCCCGAGGGGAATCACGGCCAACAAAATCATCGCCGGAATAACCGTGATCACTGGGGCCAGGATGAACAAAACCTTATCCGCCTGGGCGGGGATCAATTCCTCCTTGAAAATCAACTTGACCGTGTCGGCGATCGGTTGAAGTAGGCCAAAAGGACCGGCACGGTTCGGTCCGATGCGAACCTGGAACCGGGCCAAGACTCGCCGTTCGAAGTAGGTCAGATATGCAGCACCGAGGACGACGAGGACCACCAGGATGATCAACGACTTAATCGTCCATTCCAGTACCAGTACGATGTCCATTCCTACTCCCGTTTCCCCAGCGGTTTAACTTTCACATAGACCGTATCGGGCACGACGACGTCGAGGCTGCGAGGGAGAAGCAATGCGCCTTCGACGGCATTGCCTTCCACCTTTACGGGAATCTCTTCCGTCCGTCCGTTAATCCGCAACTCGATCTGACCGCCATCGACGACCCCGATGCGCTCCGCATCCTTGGGATGGATGCCCAATTGTGTGGGCACGAGCCGCGGATGAAGTACTTCGGAAGGCATCACCGTCGTGCCGCGATCGTAGAGTTCGACGATCGGCACGAGTAAAAATCCGTCTTTGGATTTGTGCGCTTTCGGCGCCGTCCAGGCAATTTCCGGGGCCTTCCCGAGTTCCGCCTCCGAGGCAAGCTGCACGCCGAGTCCCTGATGGTTCTTGAAAGCCGTGCCACCAAAATACAGGTCCTCATCTCCCACATCTGGCCACTGGTCTTCGTATTTTGCCAGATCCGCGTAGCTCACTCCGGCGTAAGCGGGAACGATTGAACCAATTTCAGCAAATATCTCCGCCACGGAGTCGGCTTCGAATTCGTAACCCATCTTTCCGCCCAGCAGCATCAAGATGCGCCAATCGGAAAGCGATTCACCTCGTGCCGGCAGCGTCGTGTACGCACGCTGAACACGGCGCTCACCGGAGGTGTAGCTCCCTTCCCGCTCGACGATCGAAGCCGCCGGAAAGACGACGTCGGCTTGCTGCGCAGTCGGGGTCAGGAACAGCTCCTGAACCACGAGGAACGTTTCTTCTGAAAGCGCGTCGGCCAGATCCGGGTCATCACCCAGCGGATCGGCGGCCATTACGATGAGCGCGTCGGCCTTCTTTATGGTGGAAGCCAGGCTTTTCGCTTCCGGCCGCAGGCCCATGTCCCAGGCGCCCTGTGTATTGTGGCGCGGCCAGACGGCGATCAAGCCGTTGTTCGGCTTCCCGGCACGACCCGTTGCCTGAATCAAAGCGCCGCAGGCCAAAGCCAGTGCTTCACTTTCTGAATACGTCAAACCTTCTCCGCCGTAAAACACGATCAGTTTTTCAGCATCCGCCAGCGTGCGACCTGCCGTCTGAACGTCTTTGTCCTTCGCATAGGATGCTAGGTCTTTCTGCTTCGTGAAGGCGTTCAGCAATCCCAGCACCGTCTGCGTAGCCTGCGGATATGCATAACGCAGTATCTGACTGGCGTGGGCATCCAATGCCGTCGACCGGCCGTTGGCGACCACCAGCTTTGCGCCTCGATCGCTGGCCTGCTTCAAGCGCAGCCACCACAGCGGTGCCTCTTCGTGCAGATCGCTAGCCACGACGAGAACGGCGTCTCCCGCGCCCAACTGCGACAAGTTGGAGCCGCTTCCCAGACCGACCTGCTGCACGACGTCGCCGCCCGCCAGGGAATCATCCAGAACGGTGCGGCCGCCGACTTTTTCGATCAGGCTGCGGAAAACGTACAGATCTTCGTTGGAAGCGCGACCTCCAGCAAGGCCGACCAGATTCTTGGCGGTCTTCAAGGCCTTTGCGGTTTGGGACAACGCTTCATCCCAACTGGCTTCCACCAGTTTTCCACGCTTGCGCACCATGGGCTTGGTTATCCGCTCTTCGCTCTGCACGAAGTGGTGGGCGAAGCGGCCCTTGTCGCAAATCCATAACTCGTTGACCCACTCGTTCTGGCGGGGCATCACGCGTTTGATCACTTCGTCGCCGCCGGAACTCGCCTCGCGGCGTGTGTTCAGCATCAGGTTGCATCCGACTGGGCAATGGGAACAGATCGAAGCCGTGCTGTGCATCTCCCAGGGGCGAGCTCCGAAACGAAAATCCGCCGTGGTCAAGGCACCGACCGGGCAAATGTCTGTGGTGTTGCCTGAGAAGTAGGAATCAAATCCCGGTTCGGAATACGTCACGATCTCGATCTCCCGGCCGCGCTCTTTGAAGGCGATCACCGGTTCCCCAACGACCTCGTCCTGGTAGCGAACGCAGCGCCCGCATTGGATACAGCGTTCTCGATCCAGGAAAATCAACTCACCCAGTGGGACATGTTTGGCCAGGTGCATCTTTTCATCGTACAGGAAGCGGCTCTTGCCCGGACCGTGTTCCATGGTCAAATTCTGCAGCGGGCATTCGCCGCCCTTATCGCAAATCGGACAATCGAGTGGATGCGAAGTGAGCAGGTACTCGACGATCTGCTTGTGTCCAGCGCGTGCTACGCCGCTGCTGACGCGCACGATCCAACCATCACCGACTGGTGTGGTACATGCTGTTTCCAGGTTGGGACCGAAACGGATGACCGGTTCGCCTTGATCGTCCAATATCGGCTTGTTGGTCTGCCGGTCTTTTGCCGGACGCCCGATCTCCACTAGGCACATGCGGCACATGCCCACCGGTTTCATCTTGGGATGGTAGCAGAACACCGGGATGTCGATACCGACTTGTTTGGCAGCATCCACGATCAACGTGCCCTTGGGCACAGTCACTTCCATCCCATCGATCGTCAGCGTTACCGACGTTTCACTCATCGTCCGTCCCTGGTGTGGCTCTCGAAATCGGCGCGGAAATGTTCGATCCCCGAGAGCACGGGCATCACAGAAAACTCACCCAGCGCGCAGAGGCATTTGCCCGTCATACCATTTGCCACCGCCTCGAGCAGATCGATATCCTCCCGCTTCGCTTCGCCTTGAATGATACGCGCCAGGATGTGATCCATCCAGTATGTTCCCTCGCGGCAGGGTGTGCACTTCCCGCAGGATTCGTGTTTGAAAAAGTTCGTAGTCTTTCCAATCAACCAGGCGATGTCGACGCATTCATCCATCACGATGATGGAACCCGACCCCAACTGCGAACCCACTTTGGGTACCGATTCGTAATCCATTGAGGTGTCCAGGACTTCGTCCGTCGCCGGAAGCAGTGGTGCGGATGCGCCCGCCGGTAGAATAGCTTTGATCGCCTTCCCGTCGGTGATGCCGCCGCCGTGTTCGTAAATCAGATCGCGAAACGTGGTCCCCATGGGTAATTCGTAATTCCCCGGTTTTTCAACGTGTCCCGACAAACAGAAAACCTTCGGGCCCGGACTCTTCTCCGTACCAATGGCGCGATACCAATCCGAACCGTGCGCCAGGATCGGCGGCAGGTTGGTTAGTGTCTCCACGTTGTTAACCACCGTGGGCTTGGCGTAAAGACCTTCTGCGGCAGGAAACGGCGGCCGCAAACGAGGCTGGCCCAGTTTTCCCTCCAAAGATTCGAGCAGCGCCGATTCTTCACCGCAGATGTATGCTCCAGCGCCCAAATGAACGTGGATGTCGAGGTTGAAATCGGCATCGAATATCTGCTTGCCGAGCAAACCTGCGTCATACAGGTCGTCGATCTTACGCTCGAGTTCGTGCGCAAGATCCCAGAATTCTCCGCGGCAGTAAACGTACGCTGTCTGTGCCTGGGCGGCGTAACAACAGATTGCTACCCCCTCCAGAAATTGAAAGGGGTTGTGCTCCAGGATCTCTCGATCCTTAAACGTGCCTGGTTCGGATTCATCCGCGTTGGCTACGACGTAACGAGGAAAGACATTGGGGCTCAGGAAACTCCACTTCACACCGGTCGGGAAGCCGGCGCCGCCGCGGCCGCGCAGTCCCGCTGCTTTCACAATGTCGATCACTTCCTGTGGAGTCTTCCCGGTGACGACCGTTTTCAAAGTATCGAACCCGCCGTGTTTGCGATAGACATCGAGTTGATCGATATCCGGAACGTCTCGATGACGCAGCAGAATGTGTTCAGGCATCGGACTGCCTCTCGCGCAGCATCTCGATCAACGCCATCGCCGAATCCACGGTCTGATGCTCGTGATAGTGGATTCCTTCGCTGTCCTGCAATTGGAACATCGGTGCCCGATCGCAGGCCGCAACGCATTTGACCTCCTCCACCGTGATTAAACCGTCGGGAGTCGTTTCTCCCATCTGAATTCCCAGGCGTGCGCACAGTTCGTCTGCAAACTCTCCTGCCCCTCGCAGCGAACAGGGGAAGTCGGTGCAGATTTGGATATGGTAGGTACCTCCCGCTCCTTCGTGAAAGAGGGTGTAGAAGCCGATAAGCGAGGCAACCTGTGTGGGATCGACCCCGATCAATCCCGCGATTTCATCAACCGCCTCGTCGGTGATCGATCCGTACTCGTGCTGCGCCAGATAGAGTAAAGGTAGGACGGCCGATCGTTTCTGATCCGGCGGAAATTTCTTCAATATGGCGTCGATTGCCGAACGATGTTTGTCAACCAGCAACGTCAAGCTCCAGGATTATGGAATCGAACAATCGAATGCGTTCCGGCAGTTCATCGATCCGAATCGCCCAAGAGAGGATCAATACTGCTGATGATGGCCACGATATCTGCGACCAAAAAATCTTTTACCAGGACGGGAATCGCCTGTATGGTGGCAAAACTCGGCGTGCGAAAATGTACACGATAAGGCTTGGGACCACCGTCCCCGACCAGGTAACATCCCAACTCGCCTCGCGGTGATTCAACGGCGACATAAACCGCGCCCTCCGGCGCCGAAAAGCCCTCCGTCCATAATTTGAAATGGTGGATCAAAGCCTCCATGCTGGTGCCAATTTCAGAGCGCGGAGGAGGTACAAATTTGCGATTGTCGCTGCGGACTGGTCCACCCGGCAGATGACCGAGCGCCTGTTCCACGATTCGCAACGATTGCGTCATCTCCTGCAAACGCATCATGTAGCGATCATACACATCACCGTTCGTGCCCACCGGCACGTCGAAGTCGTAGCGCTCGTAGCCGCTGTAGGGATTGGCTTTCCGCAAATCGAAGGGTACGCCGGCAGCGCGTAAGTTCGGACCGGTCAACCCCCAACGAACTGCATCTTCGCCGGAAATCGGTCCAATTCCCTTCGAGCGGCTCAGGTAAATTGGATTCTTACTCAGGAGATTGCTGTACTGTTTCAGCCGCTTGGGCAAAATACGGATGAAATTGCGCACCGCCTCCTCGAACCCATCTGGAACGTCCCGCCACAAACCACCGGGACGGATGTAGGAGGTCATCATGCGCTCCCCGGAGCACATTTCGAAGATATCGAGGATGATTTCCCGCTCCCGGAAACAATACAGGAAAACGGACATTGCACCCGTGTCTAAAGCATGGGTCGCCAAAAAGACCAAATGCGAAGCGATGCGCTGCAGCTCGACCAGGATGACACGAATGGCCTGCGCCCGTTCGGGGACGTCCAAATCGACCAGCTTCTCGATCGCCAGGCTATAGCACAGGTTATTCCCCAGGTTGTTGAGGTAATCCATGCGGTCAGTCATCACCAAAGCCTTGGTGAAGGTCTTGGATTCCATATTCTTTTCGATACCGGTATGCAGAAAGCCAATGTCGGGAACGCAATTGATCACGCGTTCACCATCGAGCTCGAGAAGCAAACGCAGCACGCCGTGCGTGCTCGGATGCTGCGGGCCCATGTTGAGCAGCATGGTTTCTCCCTCAAGCGCCCGATCGGAGACCAAGTGCCTGAGTTCTTCGAGTGTGGTATCCATGGCCTGCTTTGAGTTGTCAGTGTCCATCGACGATTACGATCTCACTATTCTTTTGCATACGGCTTTTGACCATCAATTTCGTCGTAATTGAAGCTAAATTGAACTTCTTCGTATCCCAATGGGTAATCCTTGCGCAGTGGATGGCCCTCCCAGTCCTTGGGCATCAAGATGCGGCGCATATCGGAATGCCCCTTGAAATCGATACCGAACATATCGAACACTTCACGCTCGTGCCAGTTGGCGTTGGAGTAGATGCTCTCGACCGAGTCGACTTCCGCCGCATCACTCTTCAACGGCACGCGCAATCCCAGAAAAACCTGGTTGGGAATGCTGTAAAGTTGGTAGACGACCGCAAAACGAGGTTCCTTGGGCCAATAGTCAACGGCCGTCAGCGCAGCGAGTAAATTGAACCGCAGCGTCTCGTCATCGCGAAGCAACTTGCAGGCGTCGATAATCGCAGCTCGATCGAGGTTGACGGTGATCTGGTCCCGAAAGGTATCGACTGAAAGCACCTTGGCTTTCAAGACCTTCTGCAGAGTCTCGACGGCTCGATTGAGTACATCCATACGTTTCCCTCAGGCAGACCGAAACTGCCAGTGTTAGGCAGCGCGGACGATCCTGCGTCAGGACCAGGTCTTGACGCCTTCGCCCTTTACTTTCTCATAAAGAGTGAGAATACCGTGGATCAAACCCTCTGGTCTTGGTGGACAGCCAGCGACGTAGACATCCACCGGTACGATCTCGTCCACGCCGGGTATGATGGCATAATTGTTGAACACGCCACCGCACGAGCAGCAATCGCCCATGGCCAAAACCCACTTGGGATCCGGCATCTGATCGTACAATCTGCGCAGCACAGGCCCCATTTTGCGTGAGACGCGCCCGGCGACGATCATCAAGTCGCTCTGGCGCGGGCTGGCGCGCATCAATTCCATTCCGAAGCGGCTCATATCGAAATCCGAAGCCTGCGCCGCCATCATTTCGATCGCACAGCATGCCAGGCCAAAAAGCATCGGCCACATGGCGCGCGTGCGGCTCCAATTCACCACTTGTTCAAGCGTGGTGGTGACCACACCCAAGTTTCCCAGTTTGCTCTCTACTCCCACTCCAGAGCTCCCTTCTTCCACGCATACACAAAACCAACGATCAAGATACCGATAAAGATAAACATTTCGACCAAACCGAAGACATCGAGCTCGCGCAGTACGGCCGCCCAGGGCAAGAGGAAGATGATTTCCACATCGAAGAGGATGAAGAGCACCGCCACCAGGTAAAAATGGACCGGCACGCGCCGTCTGCCCGGGCCGATGGGATTCATCCCGGATTCGTAAGGTTCGGATTTTACTTCTGTTTGTCTACGGGGACCGAAAATCGCGCCGAGGAACACAACGAGTAACGCAAGAGCGGTTGCGAGGACGACCAATATTGCGATGGGCAGATATTCACTGGGCATCCGTACCTCGGTGTTTGAGATTGTACATTAGGTAATTATATACCAATCTGGTAATCAGGATATGTGAATTTTATCACAAAAGGTGTGTGACGTCACCCACTCGATCTTGCAGTAGGAGAGTTTCTCGAACGAACTGCCAGCCTGAGCGGAGGTATATTGCCGCCGATGCGTGCCCCGTTTCGTTTAAATTGAATACAGTTCCGTTGGAGAGTAATGCGTAGCCGTCGCCGGAATCGGTGGATATGTGTCCACTAGTACTCAGACGAGATTACACCATAGGATACACGATCTACACGTACAAGGTATCCGATTAGGAAGTGAGAAATGGCAGATAAATATCTACCGGTTCCCGGTTGCGGATGAATATCCGCAACCAACGTAAAAAGCACCGGCCCCCTGCCGCCAGGCAGACAGACCGGTGCTTGTAGAGACAATTTAAAGATAGCTCAGGAAAGATAATCGCGCAAATGCCGGCTGCGGGTCGGATGGCGCAGCTTGCGCAGCGCCTTGGCCTCGATCTGGCGGATGCGCTCGCGCGTGACCTTGAAGTGTTTGCCCACTTCTTCCAACGTGTAATCCTTACCATCTCGTAAACCGAAACGCATCTCCAGCACCTGGCGTTCCCGTTCGGTCAACACCGACAGGGCGCTCTGCACCTGCTCTTTCAATAAACCCAGCGCCGCAGCGTCCACAGGCTCGAGCATGGTCTCGTCTTCGATGAAATCTCCCAATTGGCTGGATTCCTCATCACCGACCGGTCGTTCGAGCGACATGGGCTCCTGGGCGATGCGAATGATGCCGCGCACCTTGGCTGCGGCGCGGTGCCACTTCCTGGCCAGGGTCGCGTCCAAAGGTTCATCTTCCGCGCGCGAGCGGATGGCTTCGATCTCCTCCGGTTCGAGCAGTTCCATTTCCAGGGCCAGCTCTTCGGAGGTCGGCTCGCGCCCCAGATCCTGCGTGAGGCGCAGTTTCACGCGCATCATGCGATTGATGGTTTCGACCATGTGCACCGGAATGCGAATCGTGCGCGCCTGATCTGCGATGGCGCGGCTGATGGCCTGGCGAATCCACCAAGTAGCGTAGGTGCTGAACTTATACCCTTTGGCGGGGTCGAATTTCTCGACGGCTCGCAGCAATCCAATGTTGCCCTCTTGGATCAAATCCAGAAAAGCTATGCCGCGGCCCATGTAGCGCTTGGCAACGCTAACCACGAGGCGCAAATTGGCGCGGATCAGCGCCGCCTTGGCTTCTGCAGCCAATTCCATGACTTGCCATTCGTCATGATTCGTACTCTCGAGGTTTTTCAGCCACCGCTTGAACGTTCGTGACGTGGGCATTTTCTTGCCCTCGCCGAATCGTTTCGCCAGACGCTCCTGGATATCCGCCGGCAGCATGTACAACGCCATGAAGACTTCGATCGCATTGTGTGCCACCTGCTCCCAGGCAGGATCGGTTCCCCAAAGTTCGTTGTTCAACCAATTACGCAGGTAGGATTCACTCAACCCATCCCACGGTCCACGCAATTTACGCGCTTCCTCCAGAATTTTAGGAAACTCCGGCTCCGGTGATTCCAATCGCTCCGCATCTTCAACCACCCGCTTCCAAGCTGTGCGCATGTCATCGATAATGTTTAGTTGAGCGGCAATTGCGGAGTCATTGGCACTCCTGCGCGAAGCTCTGCCAGAACGCAGTACTTCCAACCGGCGCGCGGCGTTCATGCGCACAGCAAGCCACAACTCCTCATCGGAGGACAACAGCTCGACGCGGCCGATCTCTTTCAGATACAAACGCACCGGGTCGTCACCCAGCTCGACCGGGATCGGAGCCGGACTGACCTCGACGATGTCATCACCTTGTCCCTCGCCCACAGAACTCTCTTTCGGAATATCCGGTTCCACGTCTATAGATTTACCACCGACAACGTCGACGGCGTCATCGGGATCCGTTTCCACGTCATCTTCGGAATCGATATAATCGTCCACGTTTTCTCGTTCTTTAGACTTCTTCGCTTCGCTCATATCGATCACCGTCCTTGGGTCATGAGCATGGCTTGTGAAGCGCCTCGTTGTTGGGTCATCGCGCGGTCGAGACGATCCTTCTGCGTGGCGATATCCTGCACAACGCGGGTGTAGTGCCACAGATCCTTTTCAACTTCATCCTGGTCTTCCGCTTCCTGCATCGCCTGGAGCTGGAAGCGAAGTTGGGTTAATTGCTGTTCCAGATTTCGCTTTCGCAATCGCAGGAAATGCGCGACGACGGTATCCAAGACGTTTGCCCGAGACATATCGAGGTCCGCAACGCCTGATACATATTCTTCGGCTTTTTCCGAAATGGATGGCTCCAACGACTTTCTCCAATACTCCGCCGGTTCCATATCATCTTGTGCCAGGGCGCTACGCAGCGTCTCGAAGATCACTCGACTTTCTGAGCTCGAGAAATCCTGAGCATCAAGCCGGGTCAGCTCTATCATCTGCAGTTGACGATCGACACGGTACAGCAGTTCCGGATCGTTCAAGAGGACCCCCAGGCAAAATCCTTCCAACGGCGAATCACGCTGCACATTCGGCAGTGGCTGCGCAGTCTCAGCCTGTGATTGCGTTGCACGACCTCCTCGCCGGGTTTTCTGCGGTTGCCAACGCAGCAGCGCCCGTTCATCGACCTTCAATTGCCGCGCCAGCATCTGCCGGTACGCTTCACGTTCTACAGGATCGGCGACGTCTTCGATCAAGGGCAGTACCTGGCGGGCGATTTCGGCTTTCGCTTTCGGGTCGTCCACATCACGGTCCCGCGTCATGACATCGAGTACGTACTCTACAACGGTCTGCGCCTGATCCAACATCCTGCGCCAAGCGTCGGCATCATCGGCTACGACCTCGTCCGGATCGACACCCTCAGGCAGGGTGAGCACTCGGATTTCGGCATCCAGTCGACCCTCGTGCCGTACCAGTCCGCGCGCATCGAAAACCGGATCGGGTTCCCGATCGAGCGCCTCGCGCGCCACCGAAAGACCACGCAGCGTGGCCTGACTCCCGGCGAGATCCGCATCCATGGCCAACACAATTCGCCGGCTGTACCGTTTCAGTGTCCGCAGTTGATACTCCGAGACCGCGGTGCCCATCGGTGATACGGCGTTTTCAAAACCCGCTTGATGCAGCCCGATGACGTCCATGTAGCCCTCGACGATCACCGCTTGATCCTTCATCCGGATCGCCTTGCGAGCTTTGTCCAGGCCGTACAACAACCGCCCTTTATCGAACAACACGGTTTGGGGCGAATTCAAGTATTTGGGCACGTCGTCGGGATTGATCACCCTCGCACCGAATCCCACTATTCGCCCCCGCGAGTCACGGATGGGAATCATGATCCGATTGCGAAAGCGGTCGAAAATGCCACCGTTTTCCCGTTCGGAAACCACGCCGGCATCCAGCAACTCTTGATCTTCGTACCCCTTTTCCTTTAGATAGGCGACGCAGTTTTCCCAGCCGGCTGGCGCCATGCCAATTTCAAATCGCTCCAAGGTCTCACGCTTCAACCCACGACTCAGCAAGTATTGCATGACCTGCTCGCCATCCGCAGTTCCGTTGAGCGTGTGCCGAAAGAAGACCGACGCGGATTCCAGAATCGCGCGCAGTCGTTCGTGGGCTTCTTCCGCTTCTTGCTGCGCCGGCGTCTGGGGCTTAAGCTCGACACCCGCACGGTCTGCAAGATATCGCAGCGTCTCTGCGAAATCCCAACCTTCCTTCTTCATCAAGAAGCTAAAAACATCCCCGCCTTCGTTGCACGCCCCAAAACAGCGCCATGTACCGCTGTCGGCAAAAACGGCAAACGCCGGCGTCCGGGTGTTGGCATGGAATGGACAGAACCCCATGTAATTCTTGCCCGACTTACGGAGTTTAACGGTCTCTCCGATCACATCGAGAATGTCGATACGTTCTTTGACTTCATCGATTACAGACATCGTTCTCCGTCGCTAAGATAATTTTGCCGAAAGGGATGGGCGGGAATTATAGCGTCTGACTCACTTTCAAGCAAATCCGTATTATATGTATTGTATCCGGACCGTTGAGAGGCGCTAGAAACCTTCGAGTTTGGAGAGATCCAGAACGCCATCGGCCAGAGCCACGATGCGCTGCAGTAAGCCAAGGCGATTGCGGCGCAATTTTTCGTCCTCGGCCATGACCAATACCTCATCGAAAAATTGGGTGATGGACGGGATCAATGGAATGAAAGCTTCGAAGAAATCGCCGATCGATCCCGGTTCTCGAGAAGCCTTCTCGGCCTTTTCAAGCCGCTCAAACAGCCTTTTCTCCGCCGGTTCCATGAGTTTCGTTGACTCTACCGAGTAGATTGCTGCCTCGTCGCGTGTAATGCGAACACAGCGCGCATACGCCTGTTGAATCTCGTCCCAATCCTTCCGTTTGCGATACGGTTCGAGTTCTTCGAGCGCAGAAACCGCGCCCGCAGGGTCTTGCCCCTGTGCGGCCAGAACCGCTTCGACGGCGTCATACGCAGCTCCATCAGTGAGAAGAAGCGTCTGCAATCTGGCGACGATAAACTCCAGGCAATCTGGGATATGCGTTTTTGCCTCTGCCAGTGGCAGTCCAGCAGCAGCCATTTCCAATGCTTCGGTCAAGTCGAAACGGATGTGCTTCGAAATTAATAATTGAACCAGACCAATCGCAGCCCTGCGCATAGCGAAGGGATCGCTGGCACCGCTGGGTTGAATCCCCGCCGCAAACAGTCCCATCAAACTATCGAGGCGGTCGGACAAACCGACCACATAACCGGGATCGGAGTCAGGCATCCGGTCGCCCTGGAAACGGGGCAAGTAGTGCTCGCGGATCGCCTGGGCCACTTCCGGCGGCTCACCGCTGCGCAGCGCATACACACGACCCATTTCGCCTTGAAGGGAAGTCATCTCGATCACCATCAAGGTCGCCAGATCGGCTTTGGCGAGATGGGCCGCTCGTGTCGCAGCGTTGCACGCCTGTGCGCTCAGGTTCAATTTGTCGGCGATCATTCCCGTGAGACGTTCGATTCGTCTGGTTTTATCCAGCATCGAACCAAGATCGGCTTGAAACGTCAGCGTCGACAGCCGGGGAAGGTAATCTTCCAGTGACTGTTCCAGATCGCGGCGGACGAAGTAATCTGCGTCGGCAAAACGGGCGCGAATTACCTGCTCGTTGCCCCGGGCAACGACTCCGAGGTGTTCTTCCCCGCCGTTGCGGACGGCGATGAAATACGGCAGCAGCTCACCTTTCTTTTCGACCGGGAAATAGCGTTGGTGCTTCTTCATCACGGATATTAACACCGAGGTGGGTAATTCTAAAAAATTCTTTGCGAACTGGCCTCGTAATGCGGTGGGTTTTTCAATCAGGTTGGTGACTTCGATCAGTAAGTCCTCATCCACCTGGAGTTTTCCCCCCACTTCTTTCGCCAATCGAGATGCCTGCTCGAGAATTTCATCGGCGCGCGCTGCACCATCTAAAATGATCCCATGCGAATCGATCGTTTTAAAGTAATCCTTCACATCTGGAATCGGGACTTGCTCCGGATCATCGAAACGCATAGTGCGCGTCTGGCGGCCGCTCGTCAATCCAGCGTACTCGAAAGGCACGCGATGATCTCCGTGTAGCGCCAACAGCCAACGGATGGGCCGCGAGAATGCGACGCCGCTTTGATTCCAACGCATTGATTTTTCGAAGTGCAACCCTGCGATCGTCGCCGGTAGGGTTTCGGTCAACACATCATCCGCCGACACTCCCGCTTCGCGCACTTCCACAACCACGTAGCGGCCGCCATCGATATCCTGTACATCGAGGTCCTCCACAGCCACGTTTTTGCTGCGCGCGAACCCTTCTGCGACCTTGGTGGGTTTACCCTGCTCGTCGAAGGCACGTTCCGCAGGCGGCCCTTTTACCAACGACACCCGATCCGTTTGACTGGGCGCCAACTTCTTCACGTGGACCACCAGACGCCGCGGGGTGCCACTGACTTTCACGCTCTCATGTGCGAGGCGTTGCTCTTCGAGCATCTGCCGCATGGAGGCAGTTAATTGTTCGATGGCTTTATCCAGATCCCCTGCCGGCAGTTCTTCGGTTCCAATTTCCAAGACAAAGTCCGCCGGTGAATCGGGCACCGGCCTGCTGTCCTGCGAGTCATCCTTTTGTGGCTGTGGAGAACGCCAGCGGTCACGCAGAGGAAAACCCAGGTCTTCCCGCCGTTCGACGTAGGCATCCGCTACCCGACGGGCCAGATCGCGCATGCGGCCAAACAACGCGGCGCGCTCCGTCACGCCGATGGCGCCGCGCGCGTCCAGCAAGTTGAAGGTGTGTGAGCATTTCAAGATGTAATCATGCGCCGGAAAGACCATCCCCTTCGCCAAACAAGCCTCCGCCTCGGTTTCGTATTCATCGTATAGTAGGCGCAGGCGTTCAACGTCCGCCGTTTCGAAGTTATAGCGGCTGTGCTCCTGTTCGGCGGTGAGATTGAGTTCACCATAAGTAACCCGATCGTTCCATTGGATCTCGACGAAACTGTCCACGTCTTGCAACGCCAGCACGATGCGTTCGAGACCGTAGGTGATTTCCACCGAAACTGGATTCAACGTCTGTCCGCCAGCCTGTTGGAAATAGGTGTATTGCGTGATTTCCTGGCCGTCCAGCCACACTTCCCAACCCAATCCCCAGGCGCCGAGTGCGGGGGAAATCCAGTTGTCCTCTACGAAGCGGATGTCGTGCTCTTCCGGATTGATGCCCAGGGCGACGAGAGATTGGAGATAGCGCTCGATGGGATCGCCGGGATCCGGCTTCAAGATCACCTGAAATTGGTAATAGTGCTGCCAGCGGTTCGGATTCTCGCCATATCGGCCGTCCGCTGGCCGGATCGACGGTTCGACGTAGGCAACCCACCACGATTCCGGGCCGAGCACCCGCAGGAATGTAGCCGGGTTCATCGTTCCCGCCCCGACCTCGGTGTGGTAGGGTTGCCAAATGACACAACCTTGTTTCGCCCAAAACTCCTGCAGGCGTAAGATTACGTTTTGCAGAGTCGGGCCTGATTTGTCGTCCAAATTCGGTTCCTCGCTATTCTGTGATGGTGTCGGGCTCTGGTTGATCGCGAATCGTACGACGCACGCGTCGTATGAACGCCGGACTGTTGAGTTTTCGTTCCAAGACGAAAGATAGATAATCTTCCATCAATGATTCGATCTCTCGATACGTTTTCGACCGAATCCGTACCGTGGAAGCGGAGGCGTATGTGTTACGCTGGTAATGCCGGAGCACCTTCAACGCCGCCAGGGAAATCGGTCGGGCCCGCTCCCTGCCCGGTCCGCAAACCGGACATAAGATACCTCCAGACGAAAAGGAAAAGTACTGGTCTTCCGGTTTTACCTCCAACTCGCATTCCACACAGCGGAACAGCTCTGGTTTGTATCCCGTGAGGTCGAGCAGTCGAAGTTCGTAGAAACGCAGCACGGCATCCGGGTCTGCGCCGGCTTCCAGACGCTCCAACGTATTCACCAGAAGCCGATAGAGTGAGCGATTGCGGTCACGCTCGACGGTAAACCGATCCAACAATTCCACGACGTACGCCGCCTGGCTCAATAGCACCAGGTCCTGTCGCAGATGCGGGAACAACTCGATCGCCTCCGCCTGGGTGATGATGTCGAGCTCACGGCCTTTGGCCAACATCAGTGCCACCTGGGTGAACGGTTCGAGGTGACCGGCTTTTCTAGATTTCGGCCGCCGGATTCCCTTGGCGATCGCCTTGATCTTGCCGTGATCGAACGAGTACAGGGTCAGCAAACGATCAGCTTCGCCGAGATTCTGGCGCCGCACGACGACTGCTTCCGCTCGATAAACACGATCTCGCGCTGACATGGTGCGATTATACCAGCGCCCTATCTATACGTGGAATTCCTGCACCATTGGGGTACAATCCCCTATTGATCGAACACAATCCTAAGGAAGGTAGTATCCAGAGATCTAATCAGATGAAACGCAACCTCGTACTTCATCCCTTCTTGTTCGCCGGTTATCCCATACTCGCACTTCTGGCTTACAACATCGAGTGGGCGGCGCCGCAGGAAGCACTCCGCTCGCTTGTCCTCACTTTGCTCGCCGCGCTGCTTCTGCTTCTCGTCGCACACTGGTTAACAAAGGATTGGATGAAGGCCGGTTTGATCGTAACCACCGCCGTTCTCCTGTTTTTCTCCTACGGTCATATCTACGAACTGCTGAAAAAATCGGAACACCTGGCGACGATCGGACGTCACCGCTACATGATCCCTACTTGGGCTCTGCTCTTCACCATCACCACCATTTTCGTCGTGCGCAGCCGGTCGAATCTGCGGTCCCTGAACAATGCGCTCAACATTACCTCTATCGCCGCGCTCATCTTGCCCATCTTCACCATCGTGCAATACCAAATCGAGTCGGCCTCGGGTCGTGCGACGGCAGATACGATCCACACGCGCCCGGTGATTCAACTTCAGCTTCCCCCCGGAGAAGAACCGCCCGACGTGTATTACATCATCCTGGACGCCTATGGTCGTGCGGACATCATTCAAGAGATATTCAACTACGATAATACCCCTTTCCTCGATAAACTCCGTGAGCGAGGTTTCTACATCGGCGATTACAGCCGCCCGAATTACGCTCAAACGAGCCTCTCCATCACATCCTCCACCAACATGGACTACATTCAGGACATGATCCCGGATCTCGACCCGAAGGACAAGAGCCGCGACGTACTGTGGAGTCTGTTGAAGCACAGCAGGGTCCGTACGGCTCTCGAAGCCATCGGTTATAAAACCGTGGCATTCCCCACCGGACTTGCCGGCACCGACCTCCAAGATGTGGACGTCTATTACAGCGCAGGCACAATGGATGAGATCGTCAGCTTGAGCGCCGTGACGCCATTCGAAAGCATGCTGGTCTACAATTCCGCAGGCAGGATCATCACCGACGGTTTGATCGTCCTGCCCAGTTTCATCAAGGAATTGCGCTATCCCTATGAGGTGCGCCGGGCGCGCACGTTGAACGCCTTCGAACACCTGATGGATGTTCCCGATCTCGAAGGACCGCATTTCGTCTTCGCGCACATCATCGCGCCGCATCCCCCCTTCGTTTTCGATCGGCATGGGAATCCGGTGAACCCCAACGCACCGTTCTCCCTGGGTTTCGGCTACGGTGACTACCGGCCGGAGGAATTGGAGAGTTGGATCGACGGCTATCGCGAACAGTTGATGTTCGTCAACGATCGCATGATCCAGGTCATCGACACAATTCTCGCCAAATCCGACACGCCGCCCATCATCGTCATTCAAGGCGATCATGGGCCGAAGGCCGAAACGGACATATTGCCTTATACACACGAACGTCTATCCATTTTTAATGCCTACTACCTCCCAGATGGGGATGAGGATGTGCTGTATCCAACCATCACGCCAGTTAATTCGTTCCGCGTGATCTTCGACACCTACTTCGGCGCATCGCTCGAACTCCTGCCGGATCGGGTGTTCTACTCGCAGTACAGCAAGCCCTATTCGTTTTTTGAAGTAACGGACGAGATATACGATTATTACCAATAGTCGGCCAGTCGATGCGCGTGGACATGCGCAGCAGTAAGACGACTCCTTTCGACGAAGGCAAAGACCCTGCTCCGCAATCCCGAATTTAATGTTTATAAATCTTTGAAATCGTCTGGTCCAAAAGCTCGAGGTAAAAGTTCCTCGAGGTCGACCTCGGCGTTCAGCTTCCCCTCGCCGTCAACCACAATAACTCGCGTATCCGACCCGAATTCGGACAGCGCCTGCCGGCACGAACCGCAGGGGAAACCCCCGTTCTCCGTAGCGACTGCGATGGCCGTGAACTGACGCTCCCCCTCGAACACCGCTTTGAATAGAGCCACACGCTCGGCGCACATGCTCGTTGGATAGGCTGCGTTTTCCACATTCGCGCCGCGATAGATCTTGCCCGAAACGGTCAACAGTGCGGCTCCTACGGAATAACCAGAATAGGGTGCATACGCACCCTGCCGAGCCTCGATCGCTTCTTGAATCAATTCACTCCGCTGCGTCTTTGTGATTTTCATCTTCCGTCTCCGGTACACGCGGTTTCAAACGGCGGGCGCGAATTTTACGAATCCGTCGACCGCTCACCTCTTCCACGACGAGCCGTAAACCACCGGCTTCCACGACTTCCCCTTTCACCGGCACTTTCCCCAGTCGGCTGTAGATGAAACCACCGAGCGTTTCGCTCGTCTCCTTGGGCAATTGCGCTTCGGTCATCAAGTTGACATCATCGAGATCGATGCGGCCGCTGAAGAGGAATTCACCCTCCTGCAGCTTCTGGAAGGGCAGCTCCTCCGCATAATCGTATTCGTCGCGTATTTCTCCGACGATTTCCTCGACCAAATCCTCGATGGTTACCAAACCTGCGGTTCCGCCGTACTCATCCACCACGATGGCCATGTGAACCTGTTTGACCTGCATCTCCGCGAGTAAATCATCCACGCGCTTGGCTTCGGGCACGAAATAAGCTTCCCGGCAAAGACTCTTTACGATCTGGTTCTCCATTCCATCTCGCCAGGCTGCGAGCAAGTCTTTGTAATACAACAATCCGACGATATTGTCGATGCTTTCCTGGAAAACCGGTGCACGTGAAAATCCGGTTTGCATGAAGGATTCCGTGGCCTCCACGAGAGATGTGTCCTGTTCGAAAGCCAGCATGTCGATCCTGGGCACCATCACCTCGCGAACCAGGGTGTCGGCGAGTTGAAAGATCGAGTAGATCATCGCCTTCTCTTCTTCTTCGATGACCCCGTCCTCTTCCCCTGCATCTACCAGCGTCATGATCTCCTCTTCGGTAACAAGTGGATAGGAGCGCTCTTCAGCGTGTCCGTTGATTCGCATGGCGAAGCGCGACAACAGCCAACTCAGTGGCGCCATGATGATGCGAACGGCGTAAGCGACGGCACTCAAGCGTACCGCCCAGATCTCCGGATTACGCAACGCCATGTTGTCCACCAAAAATTCCAGCAGCCCCATCAGTATCCCTGCACTTAGCAGTATGCCGCCGATTGAAATCAAAGGCGTCAGGTCTTGATCGTGCAGAGGGAGACCATAGACGACCAAAGCGACACCTATCACAGCAAGTCGGCTGATATTTAACGCGATGGCAAAAGTTAGAATGAGGCGTCTCGCCTCTTCCGCGACGCGCACGGCGAGACCTGCTCGCCGAACGCCATTCTCCATCAACGCTCTCAGTTTGGCGTGATGGCTGTTGACGAACGATGCGCGAACCAGGGCAACGAGCGCCTCGAAAAGAAGGAGCGCGACAAAAACCAACGTACCCACGAGCATGTTATTCCCCTTTTTCCGGCTTCCGTACGACGCGCGCAGGAACCCCGACAGCCACAGCGCCGTCAGGAACGTCCCGCGTGACTACCGAACCGGCACCCGTGCGTGCCTTCCTGCCGATCTTGACCGGCGCCACCAACATGGTATCGCTGCCGATGAATGCATCGGCTCCGATTTCCGTCGGATGCTTTCGTTCGCCATCGTAATTGCAGGTGATCGTTCCCGCGCCGATATTCGTATTCTCTCCGACCGTCGTGTCCCCGACATACGAAAAATGTCCCATTTTCACACCCGCTTTCAGGGTGCTGTTCTTGACCTCACCAAAATTCCCCATGTGAACGCCACGGCACAGCCGGGCTCCGCTGCGTAAATGGGCGAAAGGCCCAACGTCTACGCCATCTTCCAGCACAGCGCCTTCCAACACCGAGGCGATCACATTGCAACTGTCACCGATGGCGGTGTCGCGCAGAATCGTGTCCGGTCCAAGACGGCAGTCGCTGCCGACCACCGTGTTTCCCTGCAAATGCGTGTTGGGCAAAATGAGCGTGTCGTTCCCAATCTCGACCTCCGGGCCGATGTATGCGGTTTGCGGATCGACGATGGTAACCCCTGCAAGCATCCAACGTCGGTTGATCCTGCCTTGCAGCGCTGCTTCTGCCTCCGCCAGATGTACTCGATTGTTGATACCGATGACCTCACGCAACTCCCCCACCTCCGTGCTGCCTACTGGCTGTCCCGCTTTTACCGCCAACGTCACCAGATCCGTGAGGTAGTATTCTCCCTTCGGGGAAAGCGGCAAATCGGGAAGATGATCCCACAACCATTCAGCTCGAGCCGCGTATGCGCCTACGTTCAACTCTTCGATCGCAAGCTGCTCCGACGTGGCATGCGCCTCTTCGATCACACCCAGAATATAGCCCTCATCCGACCGCTCTATTCGCCCAAAACCACGAGCTCGTGGAGTTTTAGCGGTCAGTATGGACAATGGACCGCTGTTCCCTTCCTGGACGGAAATCAACCGTTTCAGCGTATCGACTTCGAGTAAAGGTAAGTCCGCGTTGACGATCAAGATGAGATCCGCTTTCTCTTTCAACGAATCTCGTGCCTGCAATGTGGCATGGCCGGTGCCCAAACGTTCCTCCTGCACCACGAATTGCACATCCGATGCCATCTGAATTCGTATGTCATCGGCATCCGGACCGACGACCACGGTCGGTGCATTCTCCGTGGCCGCTCGGCAGGAATCAACGACCCAGGAGAGGATTGGACGTTCTCCCAACTTATGGAGGACTTTGGGTGTATTGGATTTCATACGCGTGCCCAAACCTGCAGCCAAGATTACGGCATTACAAACCATAACGACCTCCTCGATGACCGGCCGGACTACGGTAGACGTTGAACGCAAACGACAAACATCCGTGACGCACTCCGGGATGATGACTTATTCCACTCGAGGCTCTCTGCCTGAGGTACGGGTGAGATTTACGGGATGGAGGTTTATCGTCTTGCACGGGGGCTAAGTCTTTTATCACAATCTGAGATGGGGCGCCAGGACTCGAACCTGGATCCACGGATTCAAAGTCCGGTGTGCTGCCATTGCACCACGCCCCAACGTTTGACCGTTCGGCCTAAGCGCTGAAAATTGTAACACACGCTTCCGATGTCCAACACCCCAAATATCGCAGTACCCACGGGATGGCACCGGCAATCACTCGATCGTCTCGGGATCGTTCGTCATCAAACCGCGTTCGCGAGCCTCGCGAAAGGTTAAAATGTCCTCATCCTCTACTTCGTACTCGGAGGTGTCGTCCGCCATTTTGCGCCAATAACTCTCCGCATCATCTTTCAAGGCTTCATCCGATTCGACCTTCAATTTGGATCCCGTCCAATCCCGGCGATCATTTTCGATACCGGGGTGCGTTTCATCGACCTTGAATTCCTTCCACTCGAGTGCATGTTGTACACTCGCATGCTGTCGGATTGAAGCCGTTTTACCGCCCGGGGCAAAGTGTTCTATCAATGCCGCGGCGGCTCGCTTGCCATAATGTACGATCGCACCCATCTTAACGGTTTCTTGTCCGCTGCGCAGGATGATAACGAGAGCATGGGCAGTCCCCACACTGGCGAGATAGAGATCGTGCGTGTCGCCGTCGAAATATTGGATGCTCCCCGGAAAACTCGATCCCAAAAGCGCTGATGTCTTCTGGCCCGCATTGAAGGCGTTGCTGATCGATAACAACGTGGTTTCAAGATCAGGCACATCGTTCTCTCCAGCCTGAGCGATGATTTCCCCGCCCGCGTCGATCAACAAGGTCAAATCTGCGCTGAGCGTATGCAGAACCTGGTTGAGGATATTCTCGACTTCGGATCTTCCTTTTTGAAGTCCCATCGATTCTTCCTCCCCCCTGGAATTTTCCAGCGCCCGATCCACGGCTTCGAGGAAGTAACTGGTTCCAATCGGCTTCTGGAAGAAGGCGACGACACCTAATTCCTCTGCCCGCGTCAAAAGTTCTTTCGTCGGCTGTCCGGTGATGACGATGCTGCGGGCGAAGGGATGCAGCTGCCTATAGCGCTGCAACAAATCGATCCCAGATATCCCCGGCAAGCGCAGATCCGTAATGAGCAAATGGATCGGCCCCCGGGTTAACTCGATGAGCGCCTCCTCACCAGAGCTGACGTCGATCACCGAGCATGCCCGGCCCGACAGCTCGAGACTCGAGCGCAGCATGCGAACGACCTCATGCTGGTCATCGACGATCAGGATTCGCGGAGTGATCATGCTAACCATTCTAGCACAGGCCCATTTACTATAACTATTCTAGTTTGCTTCCCTCATAGTTCCCTTGTACCGCAGCTGTTTAGCGACTCGAATAGGAACATCATCCTACTCCACATCTACCAGCAAACACGCCACATGATGTCCTGGAGCGACTTCACGCAAGGTGGGGTCCACGTGCTCACATTCCGTTGTAGCAATCGGACAGCGCGGATGAAAGTGACATCCGCTGGGAGGTGTGTGAGGACTCGGTACTTCTCCAGCCAGGCGAATGATTCGTCTGCGTCTGCGCGGATCCGGGACGAGAACCGATGACAGAATCGCACGCGTATAAGGATGCAGCGGATTCGCAAACAGCTCACTGCGTTCTGCGATTTCGACAATCCTCCCCAAATACATCACAGCAACCCTGTCAGAAATCAACTCCACCACCCGCAGATCGTGGCTGATGAACAAATAGGTAAGACTATACTCTGTTTGTAAGCTGCGAAGCAGGGATAAGATCTGGAGCTGGATGGAAGTATCCAGAGCCGAGAGCGGCTCATCCGTAACAATAAACTTGGGACGGAGTATTAAAGCGCGGGCGATGACAACGCGCTGTTTCTGCCCGCCAGATAATTCGTGTGGAAATCGATCCATCTGGTATCGATCCAACCCCACTTCCTGCAATACATCCGAAACGATCTCCTTCCGCTCTGTTACATTTGCGACAGCATGAATCTTAAGTCCTTCTTCAACCGACGCACCCACTGACATACGTGGGTTAAGTGCATTATCACTATCCTGGAATATCATTTGCATCTCGCGCCGCATCTGTTTGCGGGCTTTTCCCTGTAAGGTTGAAAGATCTTGCCCGTCGAACAAGACTCTCCCCTTAGTGGGCTCAATCAAACGCAGTATCGTCCGTCCCAGAGTCGTTTTACCGCAGCCAGACTCCCCCACCAGCCCCAGTGTTTCTCCTTTACGAATGACCAATGAGATCCCATCAACGGCTCTGACCCAGGATCGTACGCGTGGAAAAACACTTCCCCAGACGGGAAAATATTTCACCAAATCTTGTACTTCGACCAGATTTCTTCCCTTGACCATGTTCATCCTGTCCTATCGCGCTTGGGGATCGTTTTTGACTCCCGGAGTGGTGCTTGATGTCCTTCAAAATCCTGGTACAACCAACAACGAACGGAATGATCGGGAGTAAGCCAAAGTTCTTGCGGCTCACGCGTTCGGCAGATCTCAAGTCTATACTTATCTCGCGCCTGGCAGCGGTCGGCGAAACGGCAACCCTCGGGTATATGCATTGGATCTGGTGGCAACCCCTTCAACAAGGGCGAATGGAGTCGAGATTCATCACGGATGGAAGCGGATGCAATCAATGCCTGTGTGTATGGATGAAATGGCTCGTGAAACAATGCATCTACCTTCGCCTGTTCCACAAATATCCCCGAGTACATCACAGCTACACGATCCACACTTTCGGCGATCACGCCCAGATCGTGCGTGATTAGGATAATCGCTGTTCCCATTGTAGTACGCGTATGCTCAAGTAAATCCAGAATTTGTCTCTGGATAGTAACGTCCAGGGCGGACGTCGGCTCATCTGCGATGATCAGCTTTGATTCGACTGCCAGGGACAGTGCAATCATGACACGCTGTGCCTGCCCGATTGACAGCTCGTGCGGATAGGCATGTGCCTTTTGCGCGGCATCTGCAATCCCCATTTGCCGCAACAAATCGATTGCCTTTTGCCAGGCAGTTCTACGATCGAGAGAAGCATGAACGCGCAGAATCTCCGCTACTTGCCCACCTACCTTAAAAACCGGGTTGAGGCTGGATTGCGGTGACTGAAAGATCATAGACATCTCACGGCCGCGCAGATCCCCCATCTCCCCCTCACTCAATGTTTCGAGATGCGTTCCACCAAAAATTACTTCACCAGCAATCATACGTCCAGGTTCACGCACCAGACGCATCAATGACAGTGCAGTGACCGTCTTGCCACAGCCTGATTCTCCTACCAGGCCAAAAATCTCACCGCGCTGAACGACGAAATTCAGGCCATCCACGGCTTTAACCACACCCCCATTTACATAGAAATGAGTGCGCAAATCTCGCACGTTCAACAAGGGATCAGCAACGGATCGATGCTTCGTTTTGGATTGGACGCACTTAGCAGTCATCTTTCTCGCCCTCGATGAGGCATTCAATACATAAATAATTCTATACCTTCTTCCTGGCGTCAGGAATTATTCTACATTCTATCTAAAACACAGTTACCTTCCCGAGCTTGGAAACAACGCTGGGTAAAATGTAGAGGCCGTCGTTATTCGGGAAAAATGGAGGAAATCAGTCCAAGCAAGGAGTAGAGTCGTCTACCGCTACTCATACAGTGGTTAACGAATTCCGCGCAATCGAGGATCGAAGACATCGCGCAGCCCGTCACCAATCAGGTTCCATCCGATGGAGAAGAGCACAATGGTAATGATCGGAGGAACATATGTATACCAATACTCGAAGGCGTTGGCCGGTGTGCCGATGATCCAATTCCGGCCTGATTTCAGGATCATACCCCAATCCGCGGACGGTTGCTCACCCAGGAAGCCGATGAAGGTCAACGCGGCGACGGTAATAACCATGGCGCCGACATCCGAAGCAGCAAGCACAAATAAACCCTGCATGGCATTAGGAAGGATATGTCGCAGAACGATACGCCGGTTACCAACGCCAATCGACACCGCTGCCCTGACATAGTCCTTGGCGCGTTCGACGAGCACGTTCCCTCGAATCAGACGGGCGTACTGCATCCAACCGAAGACAATCAATGCCGTTACAATGGCACGATCACCCTTGCCCAAGCGAACACCAAAAGCATCCAGGTTTACGGTCAAAAAGATCAGTACAGCGGCTACGATCGGGAAGGAAAGAAATGAATCCGTGATACGCATGAGCAAAGCATCGATCTTGCCGCCGTAGTAGCCGGAGATCAAACCCAAAGGGACACCGATGAGTATACGGCCCAGGGTTATCAGAACCCCGATACGAAAAGCCACGCGCGTGCCCCAAATGATTCCATAAAGTACGTCATATCGATCCTGCATCAGTCCGAGAGGATGTTCATCAGAGGGAGGTTCAGGTCCTCCGGCGCGACCATCTCTGGGGATATCGTAGGGATTATCGTTCTGCGGCGGTGCAAGCAGTGGCGCGGCAAGCGCAACGATAGCGAAGAGCCCCACAATGACAATTCCCAACGCTAGTTCGGCGTTCGAGAGGACGCGTTTCACGTTCATAGGAACTCTTCACTTCGCTGCAGGCGAGTTCTAGGATCCACCACGGCATAAAGCAAATCTGCGACTAGGCTGGCCAGTACAGTTACTAAACAACTGAAAAGCGTAAATCCAACGACACTCGATACGTCCATGTTCAAGATCGCAGTTACAGCCGCGCGACCAATGCCATCGTAGTTGAATACAGCTTCAATCACGACGACGCCACTGATTAGATACGAGATAATGACGCCACTCGAAGAAATGACCGGCAAGATCGCGTTCCGTCGTGCGTGCCGATTGATGACCTTTCGCTCGGATAGCCCCTTCGAGCGCGCCGTGACGATGTAATCTTTACTCATCACCTCGATCAGGGATGAACGAAAGACACGCGTCAACAACGCCCATTGCGCAAGTCCGAGTGCAAATGCAGGCAGCACGAGGTGACGAACAGCATCCGCAAAGACCTCCAGGTTCCCGTTCAACAAAGCATCAACGGTGTACAATCCGGTGAACGATCGAAAATTACCCATATCCACAATATATTGAGCCGAAACACTCAACCGTTCAGGCGGGAGCCAACCCAACCACGCATAAAGCACGTTCAGCAGCATGAGCCCCATGATGAACGAAGGAAACGCCCAGCCTATAAAAGTGGCCACACGGATGGCGCGGTCAATCGGTCGGTTAAAAAACCTGGCGGTCAAACCTCCGAGAAGTAAAGTAAGAAGCAGTGCCGGGAACATGGCCGCGAAAGCCAATTCGATGGACGCAGGCGTTCGCTGTATCAATCCTTCTAAAACAGGTTGCTGCCAGGAAGGCGAATACCCCCAATTCCCCCGGAGCAGATTGCGCAGCCAGGTCACATACTGCACCGGGAACGGGTCGTCCAACCCGTAGCGATCGATGGTTCGCTGGATTACTTCTTGTATCTCCTCCGGTGTGGCCATCGGCCGCATGGAGGGCATGTAGACAGCGGCCCGATCTTCGGGAGGCAGTTGAAGCATGAAAAAGAAGAGCAACGTCGTGACCACAAACATCACAACGGGCAAAATTAGTAATCTGCGGATGATGTATTGGAACATCTAGAGCTCCACCGTTATCATAATACAACAGGTCTTGCGAAATAACCCTCCAGCACCATACTCGATTCTAAGGCTCAAGAAACCCGTAACACTTTTCCACAACGATGGGTTCATCGCCCCGAAAATAACAACGCAGCCGATACCCCGAATCAAATTGAGCGACCATCGCTATTGTGCTGCCGTAGTGCGTTTCTCGAGAGACCTCGTAATCCGCAGAAAATTCCCAACCGATACCCAATAATTCGATGGCAACGGCCGGATCGATATACGGATCACATTCCTGGCAACGCATGGCACGCAGATCCCGATTCAGCGCGCCATCAATGATCGCTTCCATCATCTGCTGTAATGCGTCTTCCAAGTCACCACAGATCTGCATTGAGCTGCTTCCACCCATGCAACGAACCAAAGAGCCATCGTCGTAAACCACATCAAGAAAGTACTTGCCCATGCTGTCGGGATCGTAATCAGCCAAGTAGAGTCTGAAATCGCTCTGAGGCCACTCCCAGGACGAGGTCACATCCAGTTTTTTGTTGCCATATCTCCAGGTGAAAAATGGACGGCGAGTTTCTTCTGTCGCAAGAGAAATGATGTTCTCATGGGTTCCCAAGATTATCTCATGGTATTCCTTGTGCAGCATTTCGTCCGACACGTTCGCAAAAAGTACGGTTAAAGGCAGGCATAGCAAGAAGACGCCGATCGAGCGAAGAGTCATTCTGCCACCTGCGGATGTATAATCCCAGGCACGAGGTAGCAGTAATCGCTCCAGCAAAACAGCAAAAACCCCTATCCCAATGCCCCATAACCCGATGAAGAACAAGCGGGATTTGAGCGCCTCACCCGAACGATAAACCAATTCCCACCCGCCATGATCGATGATACGTATCCAGTTATCTTCGAGGGACTTGGCAAACCAAACTACCCGTGGCGTTAGAAAGCCGGCCAATGCACCTAGCAATAACGACCAGCGCAGTAAAATCCGGCCGGATTTTGCGCCAACGTATGCCCATAGAATCACACACAACAGGGTTCCCGTAATGATTTCGATTTTAGGCAATACGGCGGAGCTTTCTTGCAATATGACCGCGTGTGGAATCCAAAAAAGGAGGGCGTAACTAAGCCCAAACACGATCCCAAACCATACGCCACCCCGCTGCGACAACTGCCCCTGTTCATGTTCAGGGAGGCGAAGGCGTTGTTGGTCGTTCATTGGTGGCGATTTCTTCTGGTCCACGCCGCTCTCCAAACCCGCACCGTATCCGTGATAATCCCCCAACGCTAATTTCTGAAGTGCGACATGAAGATCAATCCTGCCTGGCTGCTCGCGATTGTCCCTTTCCGTGCCTTTTAAATCATACGCTCCCCACAGACTTGTTCCGCCAGCGCTGCCAAGTCCGCATGATGGAAGCCATCAATAATAGAAAGACAAACGCAATTATCGTGATCGGGCACGTTCGATGATCAGGCGCCTCGTGAGCCGCGCATCCGTGGATCTAGAATGTCACGGAAAGCATCCCCGACCAGGTTCCATGCCAGAACAAAGAGTGTGATTGCCACCCCGGGGAAGACGATGATGAACCAATACTTCGAAAGAACGGGGATCCAGTTTCGTGCAAAGGATATAATCTGTCCCCAGTCGGAATAACCAAACTGCACACCAACACCCAGAAAACTCAAGGCTGCGAAGGATAACACATACGTGCCGATATCCATGGATGCAACCACCATTGTGGGAAAGATGGCATTGGGCAGAATATGGCGGGTGATAATGCGCAAGTCACCGGAGCCGATGACGCGCGCAGCTTGTACGTATTCCCGCTGTTTCACGGAAAGAACGTCGCCGCGAATCAAGCGGGCGTACGTCGTCCAGCCGAAAGCAATCAATGCCACCATGGGTGTCCAGATACCTTTTCCCAATCTCGGTTGAAGCACAGCCGCCATCGTGATCGCAGCGAGCAAGAACGGAAATGCCTGGAAGATTTCCACGATGCGCATTAAAAATTCGTCGATCTTGCCACCGTAAAAGGCAGCCACGGTTCCGATAAACAATCCAATGAGTAGCGTAGCACCGGTCGCAATTAGACCAGCCTTGAAGGCGGTACGAGTACCCCACACGACACCATAGAAAATGTCGTATTGACCCTCCGTGGTACCGAAATGATTAACGTCATTGGGCGGCTGCGGTTCAGAACCATAGCCATAGCGTGGCATATCGTACGGATCGCGCGCACGCTCCGGTGTCGGAGCAAGAATGGGTGCAAAGACCGCCACCAGGATGAAGAAAGATATTAAAATAATCCCGGTGAGTGAGAGCGGGTTTTTTAGAAGTTGGATTAGCAATTTTCTAGTTGTCATTGTAGCCTCACGCGTGGATCGATGACCGCATACAAGATGTCTACCGTCAAGTTGCCCAATACCAGGATCAGGCTGTTAAACAGCGCCAAACCGAGCAAGGTTACGATGTCCAAATTCAGCGCCGCATCCGCATAAAGCAGACCCATGCCGTGCAGATTGTAGATCGTTTCGGTGATGACGACCCCGCTCAACAAACTGACGAAGATCAATCCACCGATTGTCGCCACTGGAATGAGCGCATTCCTGCGGGCGTGACGATTGATCACGATTCTCTCCCGCAATCCCTTTGCACGAGCCGTGGTGATGTAGTCCTGCCGCAGGGATTCCAACATCGATGAACGCATCACGCGCAGGACCAAGGCCCAGTTGAGATACGAAAGGCCGATTACCGGCAAGACGAGATGGCGCACAGCGTCAAGGAAGATGTCCCACCGTCCGTTGAGCATTGCGTCGATGGTGTACATGCCCGTGTATTGCATATACCCGGGGTTGTAGACGATCGCCTTCGCCCACTGCGATATCCTTTCCGGTGGAAACCACTTCAGACCGGAATAGAATATCATCAGCATCAATAATCCAAACACGAACGTTGGAAATGAATAACCGATGATCGAAAAAGTCCGCAGCACCTGGTCGATGAACTTGTTGTGGTTTAACGCCGACTTCACTCCCAGCCAGATTCCGATGCCCAACATGGGAACGACGCTCAACAAGGCAAGCTCGGCTGAAGGGGGAAATCGCTGTTTGATCGCTTCCATGACCGGCATCTGCGCCGTGTGCGACCATCCAAAATCGCCCCTCAAGATTCCGCCTTCGATTTCGCCAGTTTGAGCATCTTTCTGGCCCATGAGCCACTGCCAATATTGAACGGGAATTGGATCATCCAGGTGATACTTCTTGATAATACGCTCAACGCCGTCAGCCGTGTGCGGAATGGTACTCACATAAAGCGCTACTCGTTCCAAAGGGCTGAGCAGCATCAATAAACTAAATATAAGGACGCTAACGCCAAAGAGAATCACTGGCAGGATGAGGAGTCTACGGACGATATACGCAAACATGTTCACCTTCCATCTCGTATCTCGTGATATGTAAATTTCAGTCGCCCAAAAGGGCAGAACGAAGCCAGGGTCCAGGGTGGACCCCAGACCCTGGCTAACTACGATCTACGGCATGACGATCAAGGACTACATTCCCTCATTCGCCTTGTCGATGGCATAGCCTTCGACGGTTTCATAGCCGAAGAATGCATCCCAGAACATCCACTGCGGGCCAGCTGCACGATCCTGCAGCAAACCGCGCCAGATGGCGTATGCCGCGTCGTGCGCGTCCAGTTCGCCACCTTCGTGGAATGTGACTCCCTCCCGGATGTGGAAGGTGTAGGTCAAGCCGTCGTCCGAGATCTCCCATGTATCAGCCAACCCACCGACGAACTCTGAGTAGCTCTCACGCTTCGTATGAACCAGCGGATCATAGAAGCGCCAGACCCAGCAGCTCGCTGCGGTGTCGTACATGTAGGCTGGATCGAAGGTTTCCGGATCACCGATGGAGCCGTTGATCCAAGTCTTTGGATCGGGCGAAGCATCGCTCTCGGTGTAACCGTAAACGAAGGAGCACGGGTATGAGGGGTTGTAGTACCAACCCTGCAGCCACGTCTGCTCGTAACGTCGATTGGTGGGCTGAATACCCCACAGACTGGTCTGCTCTTCAGCGGCCAATCTCTGGATCGCCTTGTAGGCCTCATGCTGTTCGGTTGGATCCGTCAGCGACTTGGCTTCGGCGATCATGGTATCAAACTGTTCCTGAAGGTCTTCAGGCAGACCGAGTGCATGCCCATAGGCTCCTGCTTTGCTCAAGAACGGCTGTACCCAGTTGTGCGGATGGTGGTAGTCCTCCAGCCAGCCGATGCGGTACAGCGGGATGTATCCAGCTCGGTGCTGTTTGAGATAGGCAGGCCACGGCAGCGCCAGAATGTCGATGGTGAAGTTTTCGTTGATCAACTGAACGTTGTCGCGCAGCATCTCGGCGGCCACTCGGCGCTGATCGTTGCCGATGTTGTAGGCCAGCATCATGTAGAAGCCGGTGGTCCAGACATCGCCTTCCTCATCTTCGCCTGCAGGGATTCCGTCCTTGTCCACGTCCGCAGCCTTGAAGTACGCCTCGCAATCCTCGAGGGAGAACTGAGGCAGGGGCGGATCGGTAGGATCGTAGCCGGGGTAATCCGGCGGGATGGGGCCGTTGCGTTGTACGGCTTCGCCCTTCTCTACTTCTTCGATGTACGTGTCGTAATCGAAGCAAGCGGCAAAGGCTTTGCGGATGTTCAAGTCCGCCATGAAGTCGGGCGGAATTCCGCCGCCGTCCAGGGCACCACTACCGATGAATGCGGATTCCTCGGGGATGTCCATGGCGAAGAAGAAGTCGACCGACACGGTGCCGCCGGTCAGGTTAGGGTACAGTCGAAGCGAACCGCCAGCGTTGACGGTGGTGCATTCACCCGTGGCGATATCGCATTCTTCAGCGATCAGCGGTTCCACCTGCTCGATGTACTGCTTGGGGATGTAGACAACGTCTGCATCACCAGCCTCGAGCATGGCGAAGCGGGTGCCCCACTCCTCAACGGTCTTCTGGACGATACGGTCATACCAAGCCGGGCCACTCGGGCCGCCTTCCCACATAGGCTCGGTGCGCCAATAATCATCGTTGCGAACGGCGGAAATCTCGTCGTTGGGTCGCCAGTATTCAAGCTTGAAGGGACCCGTGCCGTTCTCGGCGTCGAAAATGGGGCTGTCCTCGGCGGCAGGATCGTGGAATTGCACCCAGGAGGCACAATCGCCATCCCAGTCGCCTTGCTCGGCCATCCACTCGCTGTCCAGCGGTGATGCCCAGCCATTGGAAAGCAGCTGCATGGTTGGGCCGAAGGGCGCAGCCAGATGCAGGGTCAGCGTGCGGGCTTCATCGTCGTATTCGACGGCGGACTTCACGTCCTCACACACCTGCACCAATACGTCTTCGGGGACATCAGCAAAATCCGTGATGCCCTCCGCTGGTGCTGCTTCTTCGGGCTCTGGAGTGGCCGTAACAACTACAGGTTCACCAGGGACGATTACGGTTTCAACCGCGCCGCCCCCACATGCGGCAAGCAACACAGCCGTTCCGATGACCAGGCCAATGATACCTGCCAATTTCTTACGATTTAACATTCTCTCCTCCTAGAAGGTGTCAGAAAATATAATAATCGTAGACTCGCTCGGCGTTGAAATACCTTTAGCCGAACCTCTCGTAAATTTTCGATGCAACCACCTCCTCTCAGTGATTCATCTGCTGTAAATGAACAAGCTGTCATCTATCAGTCCACGAGATGGCAGGCGACAGAATGATCCCCGGATATTTGCCTCAACTCTGGCTCGACCTCCGAGCACTTTCCGATCGCAATCGGACAGCGCGTGTGGAAGCGGCAGCCGCTGGGTGGATTGGCCGGGTTGGGAACATCGCCCTTGAGGATGATGCGGCTGCGTGTCTCTTCCACGGCCGGATCGGGGATTGGAACTGCAGAAAGTAAAGCCTGTGTGTATGGGTGCAGTGGATTTTTATAGAGTTCGTCGCTTGAAGAGACTTCCACCAGCTTCCCGACATACATCACCGCCACTCGATTAGAAATGTGCTTGACCATACTCAAGTCATGCGCGATGAACAAGTAGGTAAGATTGAAGGTTTTCTGGAGATCTTCCAGCATATTGACGATCTGCGCCTGAATGGACACATCGAGCGCCGAGATGGGTTCATCACAAATGATAAATTCAGGGCTCAAGGCCAACGCTCTGGCGATGCCGATTCGTTGCCTTTGACCCCCGGAAAATTCGTGTGGATACCGCACTCGATAGGCGGGATTCAAACCGACCAGGTCGAGCAATTCTTCCACACGTTCCCTGCGTTCGTTCTCTCGCATATTCGAATGCACGAGAAACGGCTCGCTGATCAGATCTCCGACGGTCATACGCGGATTCAACGATGCGTAAGGATCCTGAAAAATCATTTGCATGTGAGGGCGAAAACCGCGCATCTCAGTCTTAGATAATGCGGTGATCTCAACGTCTTCAAAAAACACCCTGCCGTCCGTAGCTGGATAGAGCTGTAAGATAGTGCGGCCTGTGGTTGATTTTCCACAACCGCTCTCGCCGACCAAACCGAGTGTCTCACCTCTTCGGATTTCAAAAGAAATGCCATCCACAGCTTTGACAGCGCCAATCTGGCGTTGAAAAACGATTCCACGGTTGATAGGAAAATATTTCCTTAAACCTTCAACTCGCAAAAGGACTTCATCGTTCGTCGTCATTTCCATTGATTTCACCCGAAGTGTATTTATTGTTTGCTGCTGCGTCTTCAATAATTGCTTCGTTCTAAATGTCAACCCAGCAAGCGATCGAATGTCCGTCCGATACGCCGCGAAGGGTTGGATTTTCCTCTCGGCATATGTCCTTGGCATAAGGACAACGAGGGTGAAAAGGACAATTATTGGGCGGGTCGATCATGTCCGGTGGACGTCCCGTGATATTCACCAGTCGCGTGCCCCGTTTTTCATCCAGCCTGGGAAGTGAACCTAAGAGTGCAACTGTGTATGGATGTCGGGGATTGGCATACAATTCCTTGACATCGGCCGTCTCAACGATAAATCCCGCGTAGAGAACGACGACGCGTTTCACAACACGCGCGACGACGCCCAGGTCATGGGTAATCCAAATCACAGCCATGCCAAGCTGTTCCTGCAAACGGTTGGTCAATTCTACAATCTGCGCCTGAATGGTGACATCGAGTGCCGTGGTTGGTTCGTCTGCGATCAAGATTTTCGGATTACAGGAAAGCGCCATCGCAATCATGGCTCGTTGACGCATCCCGCCAGAAAATTGGTGCGGATAATCATCGAAGCATTTATTCGGGCTGGGAATGCCGACCAAGTCAAGCAATTCGATCGTGCGCTCATGCGCTTCATCTTTGCTCATACCCAAGTGTTCGATAACCGCCTCCGACACTTGTTGGCCGATGGTCAGTACGGGATTAAGCGATGTCATCGGCTCCTGAAAGATCATTCCGATTTTATATCCGCGCAACTCACGTAACTCATCGATGCGCATTTTGAGTAGGTCATCCCCCATAAACATTACTTCGCCCTTTTCGATTTTTCCTGGTGGTTGTGGAATAAGACGGAGTATGGAGAGCATAGTGACACTTTTACCGCATCCACTCTCCCCAACTAATCCCAATGTCTCTCCTTCATTAAGATAAAACGATACTCCATTGACAGCGTGAACCACACCCTCGGGCGTGTAAAACCGGGTCACTAGATCTTTGACTTCGAGGAGTTGATTTGCCAATGTGACCTCTTCCTGAAGATTTTCTGGCTATAATTCGTTTCCTATTATTTTGCACTTGGATAATGTTATGAAGAAAACCTTTGAATTTATTATATCGGTTTTCAAAGCGCATTCAAACGATATCTTCTATTTGTAACTACTATCTTTTGGAAGTGTTGTACAATTCTCAAAGACGTTTGTTATTTTACCATGCAATCTCTAATTCGTTGATATTTGTCATACAATTAAGCCGCGCAGATTTTATCCCATTTCGGCCAAAAATAGAAGTACAGACAAAGTGCGATGTTCAAGATCCACTTTCGCAACCATCTCCCGAATCAAACGATTCAATGTTCCACAGTCCACTATCCGCCAGGGGTACGAAGTCGAATCCACAGATTTCTGTGTTTGCCACGATGATCCGCGCCGGAATTGCCAGCGGAATAGCGGGTATTTCCTGTGCGAACACTTGTTGGGAAAGTAAGACGGCATCTTGATAGATTTGTGTCTCCGGCGCTCCCAACAAGATTTGGTCACATGCGGAATTGTACTGTAAATTATCGAAACCACTGGCGTTACTGCCATTCGCATACGTGACGGAGGGAATTTCTCGCCCGGCGAACATCTCACACGGCGGAGTCCACCAGTCTAACCACGCCCAGCCAACCGTTTGGAAACCGCGACCGAAAATGGGTCCATCAGGCCATGGGGTAGTAAACGTCGAAGGATCCTCATATTCGATCGTCATCTCGATACCGCAAACGGAGAGGTCCGCCTGGACATGTTCGGCCAGCGCCTCGTTGAAGACACTAGCGGTCGTCCTGTAACTGAAGGAAAGCGGTACTCCGAAAGATACTCCCGGCACACCTTGTGCGACTCTGGCGGTCTCAGGTAAGCCGTCCGCATCGATCCAACCCAGTGCATCGAGTGTCGCTTGAGCGGCTTCGATATCGTAAGCGATAAAATCAATATCACTAGCGTAGTCCGGATAATCGGGCGAGATGTAGGAATTCGAGATGGATGCGTAACCGAAAAAGATATCCTGCACGAGGCTTTCACGATCGATACAACCTGCAATGGCCTGCCGCGTGTGCGCGTCGGCGAAGAGACCCTTGTCGAAATCCTGTCCTACGGGAGATAGATTGAAGTCCATACGGAAGAGATACAAGCCGGAGCCGCTCACGATCGACAACTCACCGGACTGCTGTAATTCGATGAGCGAAGGCAATGCCTGGTCAGGGATTAAGGATTCGTCGAGGATATCGCATTCCCCGGTAAGCAGTTGTTGAATGGCTGCGTTTCCATCATTGCCCAGGAACCGATAGACCAGGCGATCGAACTTCGGCAATCCTTCGGAGGCACGGAAATAATACGGGTTGGGAGTCATCACGATCTGCTGCCCTGCAGACCACGAGTCGATTTGATAGGGCCCCCATCCCAGCACGTTTGTATTGGCTTCCTCCGCAGTGAGTAACTCTTCGGGTGTGAAGGTTTCGAGAACGTGCTTCGGTAATGGACGCCAGTGGTTCGTCTTGTATTCGGAATCAATGAAACCGGGAATTCCCGTCCAGCGTACGCTCAAGCCATCATCTAGGGCCTCATAGGAGTGAGTCCGATCCACCAAGTACTTGATAGAGGGCGTATCGGCGTGGCGATCGAGTTCGAATGAGTAGACTGAATCCTGCGCCGTCAGCGGAGAACCGTCCGACCAGGTTAAATCGGGTAACATGTGAAACTCGACGACCATGCGCGGCATGAAGACCTCGCCGCCGGTGTAGGTTTCCAAACACCCCGATCCCGCACATCCGGAGGGAAGGTACTCCTTTCCATAGGCAAGGATCTCCGGCTGCAATGTTTTCGGATTGTAATAGAGTTCTCCGACATGCACTGCGATTTCTTCCAGGTGGGCATCTTCGCCCCGGGCGAGATTCGGAAGACCATCCAAGATGACCGCTTCAGGCTGGTAGTCGACGATGTCGATCGGTCCATCATACAACGCTTGGAGAACGGCTTCTGCTTCCCCGCCGGCTTCTCCCCTGAAATACAGATCGTTATAGATGTAGAGCGAAGTGGGTTCCTGATTCAGACAGACGATCAGGGTTTTCGGAGGTGGTGGTTCCGGCGTCGGTTCGACGATCGGCGTCCCCGTTTGCGAGCCGTCGATTGTAAGCGGCAAATCGACGTCCTCTGGCGGCTGACAAGCAAAGAGTGCAATCCCGGCAAGTGCGAAGAGAACGATACGGGCACCATTCCACACCGAAGAGCTTCGTTCCACGTGTTCCTCCATTGTTTTTGTGTTCAGTATCCTATTCATCGTTTTCATCCCCCTGAGATAAGATTTTCTGGTC
Organism: Anaerolineales bacterium; assembly: GCA_034417075.1. Classification (GTDB taxonomy): domain Bacteria; phylum Chloroflexota; class Anaerolineae; order Anaerolineales; family E44-bin32; genus WVZH01. The sequence continues at coordinate 37,762 of DAOULU010000015.1, read as the reverse complement.
GTCTCCGTCGAGTTCGGCTCGCTCGAGCAGATCCGGCCGGCGTTCGGCAGTACGTCTCAATGACTCCGCACGACGCCAAGCGGCAATACGGGCGTGATCGCCAGAGAGCAGTACATCGGGGACCTTCCAACCCCGGAAAGAAGCCGGTCGAGTGTAATGTGGGTGTTCAAGAAGGCCGTTGGCGTGTGAATCCTTGTGCGTGGCGCTCCGGTCTCCAAGCACTTCCGGAATCCAGCGTGCAACGGCGTCGATGACCACGAGCGCCGGAAGTTCCCCGCCGGTAAGCACATAATCGCCGACAGAGATTTCGTCCGTAGCGAGATGTTGGCGGATGCGCTCGTCGACGCCCTCATATCGTCCACAGATCAACGCGATGTGGGAGCAGTGCGACAGCTCTTCCGCCGTCGTTTGATCGAACACTCGCCCCTGCGGTGTGAGCAGAATGATGGGAATCGAACCAATCTCCTTCCCCAAAACGTCCTCCACCGCAGCAAACACGGGTTCGGGCTTCATGATCATGCCACCGCCACCGCCGTAAGGCTCTTCATCGGTAGTGTTGTGACGATCGGCCGCATACCGGCGAATATCGTGCAGGCGAACAGAGAGCAACCCGCTGTCCTGCGCCTTCCCCAACACGCTTGACTGCAGGTAAGGTTGCATCACCTCCGGAAACAAGGTGAACACATCGATTTCCATGTTACCCTTTCGAATTCACAGTGCAGTAAAACTCGTTTCTGCCCACCAGCACCTTGTGCGACCTGTGCTGATCTCGAGCGCTATTGACCCGTACGGTAGAGGGAACCACGATCCATATCCCGAACGAGCGTTCATTATACCTTTCTTTCTTTATCCTTTAATTCGTCATGGACGCCCGATCGTTTAAACGACCGCAAACGCGGGTTGCCCCCTATCAGAATTCGAGCGAAAAAATTTACTTCAAGTTTTATGCTGCCGATTTTCGATTGCCTTTTGCGTCGACTTGAAGGCCATCGCAGGCAGCGCCCCGTAGTCAAAAAAAGCTACCGCATCCGCATCGTCTGCGGCGACCAATTCTCCCCCTTCGATTACACCGGAGTACAAGATGACGATGTCGGCTCCTTTGGGATATTCCCGTCCGGCGATCACGTCGAGCAAATCCGTGACACGAACCTGCAAACCCGTCTCCTCGAAGACTTCCCGCACGGCGGCTTCTTTGGGATCTTCACCGGCATCGATAAAACCCGCCGGCAACGACCACTTTCCCCGCTGCGGCTCGTTCACGCGGCGTACAAGTAAAATCTTCCCCTCCCGTTCCACGAGAACGGCGGCAGCCACTTTCGGCTCCCGGAAATGGATATGACCGCAAGAAGTACAGACCGGACGTACGCGTCCGAAACGCTTCTGCAGCTCCATTTGCGCGCCGCACAGCACACAGTATCGAATCGTGGACGGATCATTCACCGGGAAGATACACGCACCAGCAGTGTTGCGCTGATCAGCACGATGCACAGGATCGCCAGTACGAATTCTAGCAAGCGGATGGGTTCGATCTGTTGAACCGATGGGCCTCTCTCTTCTGCCCGTTTTTCAGCCAGCGTCTCTTCAACTTCGATGGAAGCCGTCATCGTCGGGACGACACCCGCTTCCAATTGCTGCTCCTCTCCGGCTTCCTCGTCCAACGCATCCCCAAGGTTATCGGCCCCCTGTGAGGTTTTTCCGATCGCGGGAGATTCTTCCGACGCCACTTCTGGCAGGCCCTCCGATTCTTCCGCCGGCGTCTCGGCTTCAGGCTGCTGCGTTTGCTGCACCGCATCTGCCTCCGCTGCGAACTCCTGCTCGGTCGCTTCCTCAGCCGGTTCCGCTAACGGCGCGGCAGCTTCCGGTGCTTCTTCCATGGGTGCCTCCGCGGCGAATTCTTCCTCCCTTTCAGCATCCGCAGCTGCTTCCGGAGCTTCCGCGACGGAACGTTGAGTCAAATTAGCCGGAAGGGTACTCTGGCCCTGTGTCGACCTGAACGCATCGATCCCGATCACAAACACAAACGCAGCCACTGCCAATGCGCTGGCCAATTTCAGAAACGGATAAGTGCGGTTGGTCGTGTGGCTTTCGACCATTTCAGGCGTGAGGGTAAAACGCCTCGGAGGAGCGACCTGCGGCATCGAACCCAGCCATTGGGCGGTTTCACGCAATTCCGCCAGTGCTCCGCGGAATAGCTCGTCCCGTTCGAGACGCGCTTCCACCTGGGCAGTTTGCCTGGCGTTTAACTCGCCATCTGCATAGGCAGACAGCCTCTCGAGGTCTCGCTTCGAAAGCTTGCTGACGTTCATCTCGTTCATGGCGACTCATCTTCCAGACGGTATGTCGACGGTAAAAGTTCCCGGTGACGCTGCAGGCACTCCCGCAAGCGTGCACGCGCTCGCGCCAGACGGCTCTTTACCGTACCCAGTGGTATTCCGATAACTTGCGCCACTTCTGTGTACTCGTAACCCTGGACGTCAGCCAGCACGGCAACCACCCGGAAGTCGTCGGGCAAGCGGTTGAGACAATCCTGAATGGCGGACGATAATTCGGCGCGCTCGGTTGCTGCTTCGGGATCCTCCGGCTTATGGATCAAGTCACCCGGATCATCCGGTTCAGGTACACCCATTTCGTCGAACAACTTCTCCAACGAGCCAGCCGGACGCCGCTTTCGCCGGCGCAGTTCATCGTAACAAGCGTTGGTGACGATGCGTAGTATCCACGAGCGGAACGAACCGCCGCGAAAGCGTCCGACCGACTTGTATGCCGAAATAAATGCTTCCTGGGTCGCATCCGCAGCCGAATCCGAATCCCCCATGATTCGCCAGGCAAGATTAAAAACCTGCCGTTCGTAGGCTTGAATCAAACGATTGAAGGCATCCAAATCGCCCTGTTGGGCATAGCGAATCAGTTCTGGCTCATCCACGTCGGACCCATCATAGCGCGGCAATAACACGAAAGCAAGAATCCATCTTTCATGCCCCTGGTTGATTCACTGCGCTTAGGCGATGGCCACAAATAATCGGGCGATCCATCCGTGGCGCGATACTCGATTCCTCGAATTCAAATTGAAAAAAAAGCCCCGGAGCGTTCCCCCTTGAATGTAGACAGCGAGCTTAATTATAAATCTTTTACGTAATGGTTATCGACATCCACGAGGATTATCCGCGGTTCGATTGGTTCTGAGGCCAATGCGAAACCCATGATGATGATCTCCTCACCGGGTTTGATCAAATGTGCCGCACCGCCGTTCATGCAGATTTCTCCCGAACCGCGCACGCCTGAAATCGCGTAGGTCTCCAACCGCGCCCCCGTCGCGTTGCTGACGACCATGACCTTCTCACCCGGCCAGATACCAACCCGGTCCATCAAATCCAGATCGATCGTAATACTGCCCACGTAATCCGGATCGGCAGACGTCACGGTGGCTTTATGAATTTTCGAACGCAGTAGCCAACGTTTGGTATTCATCTCTGTCACGAAAACACTCTCTCAATCGGACCCATTCTACGAGCTTACACCGTTACGATCAAGGGAATTAAAAGCGCTTCTCTCTATCAGAATCTCTCCATGTATAAATTCCCGGGAGTTCGATTCGAGTTGCTTCAATATTATTTCGGCGGCGAACACACTCGTTATGAATTTCTTCGTAGGCCTAATTTTCAACCTCTTTAAAATCGCAAAAGTGTAGAATAGGACAATCATGACACGCATTTCGGACGATGCACTAAAGGCTTACCGCGCCCAAACGTACAGGACCGCACCGGGCGCGCGCATCCAATCCTTGGAAGAGGCCCTCGAATTCGTCGAGGCGCGCGGCTTCGTGACGCTATGGCCAATCCAATCGATCGATCTCCCCAGTCTGTGGACCGCAGTGGCAGGCGACCGCCCCGTGGCCAACGAGCACGACGATCCGGGACACATCACCTGGGGCTGGAAAGACGAGATGCTGGACAAACATCAATGGTATTACGGAAAGCTGTTGCGCGGTAAAGCCACGGTCGTCAGTCTCGAGGTCGTTCCATTTTTCTACGCCCTCTCCGACCGCGTCGCGGAAGTCGATGACTATCGTCTGGCGTACGAGGACGGACATTTGACCTACGAAGCTTACCGCGTGGCGGATGCCTTACTAAGAAACGGCCCTCAACACACGATCCAACTGCGGAAACTGGCCCACCTCAGCGCCAGCCAATCGAAATCGCGTTTCAACAAAGCGCTCACCGATCTGCAGCGCGGGTTGTGGGTCGTGCCTATCGGAGTCGCCGAAGCCGGTGCCTGGCGGTATGCCTTCATTTACGAGTTGTTCGATCGCTGGTTTGCGGACGTCGCAGCACAGGCTAGACCGATCACGCTTGCAGATGCGCGCGCCGAACTCACGCGCCGTTATCTCGACTCGGTTGGCATCTCCGCAGCACAAGACATCGGCCGGCTGTTCCGTTGGCGCTTGAAGGAAACCGAGAAAGCGTTGCAGAAATTGGCGGGCAAGAACCTGGCTGCGCTGTGTGAGGATGGCCGCTGGGCGACCGCCAAGCTCCTGGATTGATCGGCGTCAAATCATAACTTCTCGGTTTCACAACCAGTTGGATGAGTCAATCCGAGGATATCCACCAACGAGGCGCAACGCCACGGAAAGAGCGTCCAGGAAACCTGGGGCAATTTACCAAAGCAATATGCCTACATTTAATCACCAAGATACGAATTCACATGCGTGCCATATTCTCAATCGATGCGTAAAGTGTAGGGGCGGGTTTGAAACCCGCCCCTACAAGGATCCAACAAACTCCACCGAGATCCTCCTTAGCCACCGTATCTTGTATATTAAGGAAGCACCCTGACGGGTGCTTCCGGGTTTGTTCGATCAAATTCCTTAAACTGACGCCTTTTGTTAGGCTCGAACGTAATCTACCCACTCGCGCCGCAGCGAATTTTTCCGCAAACGGCGTATCGCTTGTGCCTGAATTTGACGCACGCGCTCGCGCGTGATGCCCATCTTCTGGCCGACTTCGTTAAGCGTGTGCTGACGCGTTCCGTACAAGCCGAAGCGTAATTGCAGAACACGTACCTCGCGCGGTGGTAACGTATCCAGAAGATCCTTCATACGTTCCTTGAGCAGAACCTGCCCAGTTTTGTCTTCCGGCGGAGGTGCTTCCTGATCTTCGATGAAATCGCCAAGCACGGCGTCATCATCTTCCCCTACCGGGAGCTCGAGGGATAATGTGTGCTTGGAAAATCGCAGCATCTTGGCGACGTTCTCGGTTTTGTCCCCCAGAGCTTCCGCTAACTCCTCCGTTCGCGGGAGCCGTCCTAGGGATTGTATCAAGCTGTGCCGCACGCGGTACATTTTACTGATGCGCTCACCCATGTGCACCGGAAGCCGAATCGTTCGACCTTGATCTGCCACGGAACGTGTGATCGCCTGCCGGATCCACCAGGTCGCATAGGTCGAGAATTTATACCCGCGTTTGTAATCGAATTTCTTCGCCGCGCGCATCAAACCGATGTGACCCTCTTGCACCAGGTCCATCAACGGCATCCCCCGTCCGCAATATTTTTTAGCCACGCTGAACACCAGGCGCACGTTAGCTAATATCAGATGTTCGCGAGCAGCCACGCCGTCTTCGATCAGGCGTCTCAAATCGGCACGTTTCTTCGCCGATCCGTTAGCTTTTGCAAGTTTGCGACTCGCATCTCGGCCGCACTCGATGCGTTTGGCGAGGATTACCTCCTCCTCACGTGTGAGCAGCGGCACACGCGCTGCCTGGCTGAGATATGTACCAATACTGTCGCCCGCATCGGCTGCATCGATCGTGCGCTGGTTTTGGAACTCCTCTTCCGCATCTTCATCCCGGGCAATCTTCGTTGCCGCATCGGCTGAGGATCCCTGCTCCCCGTGATTCCCGGTAATGTAGCCGTTGTTCGAGTAAGGAATACCTGCGGAAAGGAGCGCGTTGAATAACTCGTCCAGCAGATCTACGTTCTCCTCCGCCTGAGGTATCAAAGCGAGAATGTCATCGAGATTGACGTAGCCTTTCTCCATTCCAAGATCGATGAGAAGCTCGACGGCTTCCGGCTCTGCCGACAAGTGATTTCGCTCACGAGTACTGCTATTTTTCGCGGTTTTAGAATCCAAGGTATCGATTTGAACTCCTCCTCTCCAAACGCACCATTCACCTCATAACAGCCCATACATGCGTCTCTCCTCATCGTTCAGCGAGACATAAATCCAACAACTCACAGAACTTGATTAATACGCATGGATAGGCTTCTGGCACGTAGGTGAATTGATTGCATCTATAGTATGCCACAACAAAGTTAACGTTTCCTTAATCAATTACCGCCGACTTACATGCGGCATCCTTAAAAGAAAACGCTGACACGGTGAGAGCAGGAGCAATCTCTAGCCCTCACCATGGCCCACCTTCGGCTTGATGATAACAACTTGCCCAATCTCGACCGAATGATGCGCTGTAAATAAAACATCCCTCCCCCTGCAGCATCGAGCGGAATCTGAGCCGCAATACGCCTCGAGATCGGCTCGTTTATCACCCAAAATGGAAATGCGAGTAACGGCTGGACACGAAACTTAGAACGTCATTTGTTTACCCGCACGATGCCTAAGTCAGCGGATCACTCCGCGAAGCAGAATCGCCAAACCCGCGACGATGACCGCCAACGGAAAGATGACCTGCCAGGTGCCCAGGGCGAGGCCGAAAAGAATGGCGGCCCAGATGATGCTCCCCACAATGGGTCTTCGATACATTGGCACGACGAGACGAATGACGATCTCGATCAGCACTAGCAAACCGGCACCGAGGAAGAACACTCGCCAGCCCTCGGTATCGATGAAAGGAATTTCGAAAGGCAATTCGCTTGTCGGCAAATTAAGACGGGCGACGAAGTCCGTCAGAACAGGTAAATTGCCGGTGTTATTCAACAGCAGCACCACGCCGGCCCAGATCAAGAACGCGGCAAATGACAACGAACTCACGATGTCCTGACGATCTTTCTCATCCGTACCTTTCTCTTCCCGTTTCTGGACTTCTTTTTCATCAAAGCTTTGATCGGCCATCGTTTCCTCCTCCCACACGTTATAATCTCAAGATCGAAAAATGCTGCAGATTTGCTGTTCCTATTATTTGCCTTCTTTAAAATACAACCTTTTCGTCCTACATGTCATTTCAGCTTCGATCGGTTCGATGCGTTTCCATGAATTTTCGGACACGCAGTGGCGGTTCTCTACGAACGAACTCAACCACGGAACAGTGTAACACCGCCGATGAAATTAACCATCTCGATGTTCAACTTCTTCTTGGCGCCATCGTAATCGTCGCTCTTCCAATCGATCGGCGTGAGAAAGCCGCCAATTTTCTTCCCAAATATCTTCGATTCCGTAATGAACGCAATGTTATCGACAGAAACAGCGACGTCTTCGGGAAGACGAATCTTGAGGTCGGCGATGAAACCGTACAATTTCACAACGGTTTCCCCAGCGGGCACATTTGCTTCCCGCATATCCAATTTGACGTCCCCGATAAAAGACCAATACTCAGCGTCACGTGCATCCCAATCCCCCATCTGACGAGTGTCCCCAAACAAACGAACGTTGACGTCGGTCTCCGAACTGACCATACGCGGGCGCATGATGATCAACACGCCAACAAGTATAAACACCAATGGCCAGAAAAGAGAACCAAAATCGATATTGACAAAGATGTTGTCCAGTAAAATAAGCAAACCCAAAAAGATCAGCACGCCCCCTAACCAGAGTTGTCCCTTGTCACGCATAATCATCCTCCTGTCTCGTTCACCGAACCTGGTTCATCAAGGTCGATCACCATGCACGTGAAAAATCAAGCGTTCGCTTCGCTGAGCCACGCTGGGTTCTCCCAATTATAGTGTGAAAACGCGACGTTTCATCTCCTTCACGCGTTCGAACCAACGCCCGCCTCCACCAGCGCTCGATCATCATTTCTCCTGCGATTCGGGCGTTAACCGCAATCGCGTTGCGGATCGAGCGTTCTTCATAAGGCTATACGATAGAGTTTACTTCAGAGTTTCACCCACACGACGGAAGTCGAAGTATTGACATATCAAACATTTGTTCTATGATGGGGCGAGAAAGATTCCAATCGAACAGTTCGATGACGAAAAGGAGTAGGATGTGCCCGAACTTCCAGAGATTACCACACGATCGAAAGAGATGAAAGACGCTTTGGTCGAAAAGACCATCCAATACATCGAAATCCTTCAGCCCAAATCGCTGAACGTTCCCGAGGAAGAGTTTGTACAAGCGTTGACCGGAGCCACGATATGCGACGTCAACAGTCGAGGAAAATGGATTTTCGTTGAAACCGACCAGGGTTGGCTGCTGCTCAACCTGGGTATGGGAGGCGAAATATTACTCACGCCTTGTGACGATCTGCCGGAGAAGCGCAGGTTGGGTATTCGTTTCGATGACGGTAATTGTCTGTCGATCAACTTCTGGTGGTTTGGATATGCCCACTACATGCCGGGCGACAGCCTTCAGAAGCACAAGATGACCGCAAAACTTGGCCCCCAAGCCATCGACCTCACGGCGCAAGATTTAGAACAGATCATCACTGGTCGCAGAGCGCGGGTGAAATCATTTCTTCTCGACCAAAGTTCGATCGCGGGAATCGGTAATGCATATGTACACGATATCCTCTTCCTCGCCAAACTCCATCCGCTGCGCACCTTGAATACCTTGTCCCATACTGAAATTGAACGCCTGGCGGAAGCCATCCAAGCCGGCCTCCAACCCAGCATCGACAAAGGGGGTGCATTCTATGAAGTCAACCTGCGTGGCGAAAAAGGGGGCTTCACGATGGACGACATCCTCGTCGGTTACAAGGAAGGGCAGCCTTGTCCCGTATGTAAGACCGAGATCGTAAAGATCAAAACGGGAAGCACGAGCAGCTTCATCTGCCCCAATTGCCAACCCATCGATGGCTGACCGCAGATGTGGTCTACGTTTCCGCAACAAGACAAGCGCACTCTTATGCGGTAAGCCCTGGGGCTACATCTGACGGCGAACGCGTATCGCTGCTCCTCCCGGAGCGGGGCACTTGTATTCGCAAATTCCGCAGCCGATGCACAAGTGATCGAGAACAGAAGGTCGCTGTACGACCACTTGCTCCCCGTAGGTGTTGACGACCGGCGCATCCTCCAGTTTGACGGCTTTCTCCGGAATGGGGCACATTTCTTCACACACGATGCAAGGTGTCCCTTTCGACCAGGGCAGACATAAATCCTTGTCGATGCTGGCAATTCCGATCACTGCCCGGCGTTTGTCTTCCAGCTCGAGGGCCGGAATGGCGCCAGAGGGGCACGACTGGCCGCAAGCGTTGCAGCCGTAATTGCAGTACCCCAAGCGCGGTACCAGACGCGGCGTCCATAAGCCCTCCGCACCCGCCTCCACAAGCACGGGCTGCAAGCCAGAAGTGGGGCAAACGCGGATGCACTCGCTACAGCGTAAGCAATGCGCCAGAAACGCGTCCTCCATTCCGACACCCGGCGGACGTAGTAAAAATGGATGGCGATTTTTGCTTCGTATTCCACTTTCCAGTACCGCCACACCTATCGCCCCGGTCGCAATCGCCATCAGAACTTCCCGGCGCGTTGGATCGTAGGGACGAAGAGCGTCTACGCTGACCGTCGGCCGGAGACGTATATCATCCGCGGGACAAGTGACAAAACAATCCAGGCAGAGAGTACAATCCGCGGGAACGATCTCATACTTCGGCGCCTCATGGATGGCATCCAACTGGCATGCGCGCGAACAACGTGCGCAGGCCTTGCACGAATCGCTGATGAACGGTCGAAAAATCGATATTTTGGAAAGAAAGCCCAACAAAGCGCCCAGGGGACAAAGGTAGCGACACCAGAAACGTTCTGCAATCACATTCGAAGCGAGAATCGCGAAGAAAATCAGGGCAATGAGGAAGTTCGAAGAGAAAACCTGGGGCTCGATGGGTAATATTCGACCCCGCAGCAACTGCTCGAGTCCATTCACCGCCGGTCGCAAAGCAGGAAGCTTATAAATGGTCTGCTCGAGGGCAGTGACGCCCTTGTCGAAAGCGGGCAGGACTACGGTGGACATGGACCGTGTGAGCAGAGTCAGGGGATCCAGGATGAACAACGACAAATTGCCCAGGACCGCCGCCACCAGCATCACAAGGAGCAAGATTCTTCCCACCCTGCGCCAACCCGCGGATGGTTGCTGCTTACGCTTCTTCGTCGGTCGAATGCGAAACCACTCCAGGATCGTACCCAATGGACAGAACCATCCACACCAGACCCTCACAAACAGCAACGTCAACGCGATGGTGATCAGCGCCAACCCGAGCTTCGGAATCCAGGATCGTGAAGCGATCATCGCGCCTATGGCGAGTAGGGGATCGAGGCGAAAATACAAATCGGCCAGTGGGAACGCCGTCCGCTCCGGCAGTACCGCAAAGAACAGATACAGATACAAACTCAAACTCAACACCTGGGTGAACTGGCGCAGACGGCGCCAATTTCGCATGCTCATGAGTACCTCTTACCCGCTGAAACCAAACGCCTCGGCAATTTCTCACACGACCGTCTATGTGCGCCTATTCTAATGCGAATAGCTGCCCGGGCAACCCTGGAATGGAGAAACATCCCGCTCACACTGACGAAACACACGATCTTCGATCTCGAACTTGTTCGACTCAGGCTGAAATGTAAGGATCACACCTTCTGACCATTGATGTCGGATCGGATCTTCCGTATAGTTGATTTGTATGACAATTATGTTGAATCTATTGGAATCGAACCCTTTCCATGGTATTCTTTAATCTACACACAGTTTGAAACATGCCAAGGATTTTCAGGCGAACATTGTGCAATCGGAATATTAAATACATTCAGCAAGGGGTGCTTGTTTGCCATTGGACATGCATGACCGGGAGGAGGGCAAATGAGTCAAGAGGAACGTAAGTGGCATCCCATTCTCGATCCTGATAACGACGCGCGCGCGGAACGCTTTACGACGACAGATTGGTTCCTAAAACTCAAAGAAACGGAAAAATACCTCGATCGCACGACCGTACAATTCCTGAACGCCCAACGCCAGATTCAAGAGATGAATGACGTTATGGGTTGGCTCTTGAAGATCAGCGAAAAGGTATATCTAAAAAAGTATCGCACGGCGCGCAAATGGCTTGATAAAGCATTGATTCGCTATCCCTGGCTCTTCATGTACTTCAACGAAAGCCGCATCGACACGGCGAATTTGGTCGGTGAAGAAGAAGAAGCTCAAGAAGCAGATTAAATCAAGGCTTCCTCAGCCTTCAATCTTGTAGGTCAAGGCGAAATCCCAACACCATCGAATCTGAAGTGTAACGAACGCACCTGTGCCGCGTTCCCGCAGGTGAGTTCTTTCAATCACCCGTATGAATTAAGGACACCGCTTATAACCTTCAATTCGACCTTTACGCATTTAATGAATAGTCCTTTTCCCAATTCCTATAACGGCGATGAAATTTCGACAGACCGATATAATGGATGCTGTGTCTCGCGCAAGGCAATTTCTTGGTACTGGAGGCAGCCATTGGAAAACTTACGGCGGTATGGAAAGGCACCCTACCGCGTTGCCGTCGTGCATGGAGGACCGGGAGCGCCGGGCGAAATGGCACCGGTTGCCCGTGAACTCGAAACAGATTGGGGCGTTCTGGAACCCTTGCAGAGCGCGGATACGATTGCCGGCCAGATCGAGGAGCTGCATGCCGCCCTGTCAACGTACGCCGACCCCCCGATCGTGCTGATCGGATTCTCCTGGGGCGCCTGGTTAAGCGCCCTCTTTGCAGAACGATTCCCGCGCTTGGTCAGCAAACTGATCCTCATCGGGAGTGGTAGTTTTAAAGAGGAATACATTACCGACATGCAAATCACGCGGCTTGAACGTCTCCCCTCGGTCGAACGAAGGGAACTGACACAGCTTCTGGAGATTATGGCGGTCCAGGAGAGAGCGACAAAGTCTATTTTTCGACGCGTCGGAAAGTTGTTCTCTAAAGCAGACGCCTTCGATCCGCTTCCTGCAGGTGCTGAAATCGTCGACTTTCAAGTTGAGGTCTATCGGGGCGTCTGGCCAGAAGCTGCCGAACTGCGGCGCAGCGGGGAACTCCTGGCATCCGCAGCGCGCATCCAATGCCCTGTGGTCGCCATCCATGGCGATTATGATCCTCACCCTGCCGAAGGAGTCCGTGAGCCGCTCGAACCGATTCTTACCGATTTCCGTTTCTTTCTCCTCGAGCGCTGTGGGCACAAGCCCTGGATCGAACGACACGCCAGGGCGCCTTTCTTTGAAATTCTTCACAATGAACTGCGTCTGATGCTTGAGACTTGATGAAATTGTGTGCCACCGTCGATACGTTTTCCTCGCCGAATGTCCAGCAGGATTGCACAAATGACAATGCATCATGTAATATTGGTAATCACACACACATAAGAGTCACCCCGCATTCATTCATCACATTTACAACAGTACTTGGAGGGCATAGTCATGCCCGTAACTTATCGGATCGACCATGAAAATAAGATAATCTTCACCAAGGTCGAAGGTGTCGTCACGGACGAAGACATCATCACACATCAAAAACAAACGCGGAACGATCCTGAACTCGATCCATCTTATGGGCAACTTGTTGATTTATCCAACATCCAGAAGCTTGAAATAACAGCGCAGGCCGTACATGAATTCACCAGTACGAAATTCTCGACCGTATGGAGCCGAAGGGCATTTGTAGCTCCAGATGATTTATCCTATGGATTTGCGCGAATGTTCCAAATGATGCGTGATACCGCCGATGAAAGGACCGAAGTCTTCCGAGACATGGAAGAAGCGCGCCATTGGCTTAGCTTATCGGAAGAGTGAAATTATCTCGATCAGGGGGAACGGTCTACTGCTAGCAAGATCGCACATCGATTCAAAGTTTAAAACAACGAAAACCATGCTTCTGCATCGTTGGATCAGGTTCGTCTAACGAAACCCTTTCGACTGCTCAGTAGGTTCGAGATGAATAGATACAAGGAAGAGGGATTCGGACGGGAAACCTCGGACGGAACGTTCGATAAAATCCTCGCGGAATGAGGTTTGAAGAAAATCGATTATGGCTGTCATCCTTTGCAGAATCGGCATGCCACACTTCAAGACATACCCGATCGATCCGATGCTATACCCCACCGGGATGGAAAAATTTTCATGGTGATGATTTTGATGTACAATTTTGTGCATTAATATCAAATTCGATGTTTAGGGACAGGCAGATTTGCCGATCTCATATACGATCGACTCACGCAAAAACCTTGTACTCATCACTGCCAGAGGAGCTATTACAGACAGCGATATGACCGCATACCGAAACACACTTCTCGATGATCCGCAAATGACCCCAGGTATGAGGATCCTCACCGATTTTCGATCTATCCAAGCAGGGCAATTCACAGTCGACGGTGTAAATCGATACATTTCTATCGATCAGGCCCATGCCGACAAGCTGAATGATGCCCGTGAGGCCATCGTCACCGACTCGGAGATCGGGTTCGGAATGGCGCGTGTTTACCAATCTCGTACACCCGAGAAAGGCCACATGTTGCAAGTGTTCCGCGACATCGAAGCAGCGGAAGCTTGGCTATTCCGAGACCCGCAGGACGAAGCGGCGGGTACGTAAGACTTAACAATCCCATTAACGAAAACCACACGATCGGAAACCGAAGAACCATCCTCACCCCCTAGCATGTAGATGATGCCCACACTTCGCTTCCCGTAGCAATCCCCTCTACAGCCCACATGGTAAAGATAATCTTTTATCATGCACGCGATGCCTTTAGCGATCTTTCTCTTTAGATATACGAGGAACCACGCTCAGAAGATCATCGCCATCGGATAGGAGCTGAATATGTTCGGGCGGGTGTGTCGTAATATTGCGCATTACCAATCCTCTCCTGAATGCCCTGTGGTATTCGTAGATCGAGTGGCAGTAAAAAATGATTTTACTTCAACCAGCTTCGTACATACGATCCCGAGAAAATGTGACCGAGATCGGCAGTTGTAAACATATAAGAATCCAGATGGATTCTAGCGGCTGACGTTCGATACTTTTGTGAAAGAATACATCTCCCGGCCATCCCAAATTCAAGCACACTTCCGTCATCTGGCTGTTAATCGGACAAGAGGTATATACTTCAGTTCGCCACATGTACTGTCACATAAACCATGCGGCTATCGTTATTTAGATAGGAGCGCTTCTCAGCGTATCGTATTGAATTGGGAGGTACATGGAATGTATACCAAATGGTTCTTTGCACTCACATTTCTATCTTTAGCACTCGTCGGCTGCGGCGACACGCAGCCTCCACCGGGCCAAGACCTCGACGTTGCGCAGCAACCGGAGCAGGTTGAACAGGCCGATATCCCGGAATTGGAGCTGGAAGGATACGTCCCCGTCTTTATGCACGAGATCATCGATCCTCAACCGGGGAGCATCATCCCCCTGGCGCCGTACCTGATCCGCTTCAGCGGCCACAGCTTCGGTGGGATTGAAGAATTCGAGGTGCGGGTCGATGGCAGCGTGATCGGTACGGTGCCGCCGCTCGGATACGGATCGGGCGGAGCCGTCTACGGACACGTCTTCTATAGCGAGCTGCTCTGGACGCCGGATGCCCCTGGCGACTATCTCATCTCCGTGCGAGCTAAGGCATCCGGCTATAATATGTACAGCGATCCCCTCGAAGTTGAAGTCACTGTCGGAGCAAACATTGCAATCGCCGAGGCGGAAGCCTACCCCAATCTTGTTATACTCCCCAATTGCACGCCCGACGATCTCGTCCCACCGACGTTGATCACACCGTATCACTATGCCTACCTCGGGACCGATCCGGCAGAAGGATCCATCCCGGCCGAATTGTTCCAGTGGAGTGACACCGGCGGCTGCATCCCTGAGCTGTTCCGCATCCTCATATCGCCAGATCCGGAATATGGCTGGGCGCGTATGGGTTACACCGACGACGGCCATCATACGACCTGGCCGCCAGCCGACGCCGAATACCCCCAGGGACCGCTGGACCCGGCAACGATGTATTACTGGACCGTCAACGCCTGGACGGATGGCGTCCACGGACCGGATTCGTCCATGCGGGTCTTCTTCACCGGACCGCTCTGCGCCTCGGCATCGGAATTGGCCGCACCGGAGTTGATCTCACCGCATGACGGCGATACAACCAGCATCACCATCCTCAAACTGCACTACGAACCCGGCGAGCCCGCCTGCCTCCCCACTGGCTACTACATCGACTTGCAAGAGGATCCCGGCTTCGGCGGCACGTCGCTCGTAGGAGCCACATCCTCTCCGACGACATACGTGACGACTCCCGAGCTGGATCAATGCACGAAGTATTACTGGCGCGTGGCCGCCATGAAGGGTCAAAACATGGGTCCGTATTCGGAAACCCGTTCCTTTTTCATTACGGACGAGGACCTTCTGTGCGCCGGGCAAGCATCATTGCCGTTCGTCAAAGCGCTCAAAGATCAGCAGTGCCTGCGAGGTCCCGATCCGCAAAAGTATCCGATACTAGGCTACTTCCTGACCGGCGAGACGGCCACGATCGTGGCGCAGGACATCCGTGAGGAATGGTGGATCATCGAAAATCCGGACGGTAATGATACCTGCTACGTGCGTAAAGTCGACAACCAGGAAGGCGGCGACACGAGTGACGTATCGAAATGGAACGATCCGGAAATCGAAGCACCGCCTCCACTCGTTTGCACGGAGGAACTCAATGAAGATGACTGCATCGCCGCTGGTGGCACCTGGCAGGACACAGTCGGAAGGCCGCCATATTGTAAATGCGATTAGAAGGTAAAAGGTGGACCCCGATTCGCTTATAAACAGCGCCGCGCCTTAATGGACGCGGTGCTGTTACCTTTTTATAGGGCAGTCATACCCTACGGATTGACAGCCTAGACAGCATACCAACCCCCGGTATAATCGGTACTCGATCTGCGTCGGGACGCGTACGCGTAAATAAACCGGGAGATGCTTGCGGTGGGAAAAATAAAAGCATCCATTCCAATCCTACGTGCCAAATACTTATTGCCAGCCGTCCTGGCGATCTTCGCATCCATCCAGGTTTACAACATTGCCTCTGGAACTGGAAGAAAGTGGTTGAGTAGGATCCAACGCACGTACCGCATGACTTCCATGGAGCGCAATGCCCTCTTTTATATCGGCAGTAGTGGGGCGGATTTCATGGACTTTCTCATTACTGTGGTTCCCGAGGATGGATCGGTCGTTGTCGCTCCTCAAGGTGTGATTTTCGCCCAACAAAGCTTGTTGCAATTCTTCCTCATGCCCAGAAGCGTCCCTCACTGCGGATGTGATAGAAATTTAGAACATTTCTCGCCATCGTGTATCGCCTGCCTGCGGGATCCGAAACACTACGTCCCAGCGATCGGCGAATTCCCACCAGCGGAAATCATGAAGGGATGGAAAACCCTTATTCCCTACCCCGTGGATTCGTACCTATACCACGGCGTATATGCCCCACTGCAGATCGCCGCGGAGCAGTCCGTTCCACAGGAAGATCATGTGGGCTCATTGCTTGCAGCATTCGTCATCGACATCGCTGTTTGTGCAGCGATCTTTGCGCTGGGCTACCTCATCGCAGATGTGCTGATACATACTCAAGGAAAAGAGAATGCAATCGCCGCCGGGGTTCCGCTCGGCATGGGAGTGCTCTCCTGGACGACGTTCCTTGTATCGTGGGCCGGGATTCCAATCACAATTCTTACGTTTATCGTCGTTTACGCTGTGCTTATCGGGATAATTACAATCATCCGGCGCCGATATCTGCCTGCGGACTCGATTCGTCCCATCGACATGCGCAGCTTCGGTGAACGGATAACGGAACTCAAGCAGCGTCCCTTCTTCCTGGCCCTCTTGCTCGTTACCGTGCTTTTTTCTTTGGTCACGATCGTGATAACCGTCGGACGCAGCTTTTCAACGACAGACGGAATCGCCAATTGGGCGATCAAAGGATATGCGATTGCCCTCGAAGGGACAGTGTCTGCCGGACTGAAATGGGGAGCCCACCTGATCACCTACCCCCAAAACATTCACATCACGATCGCTCTTTTTCGCCTGGTAGACGGAGACATTTTACCAGGATCAAAATTGATGTACGCGTTGAGCGCCGTTTCCTTGATGTACGGATGTTACGCAGCATGGCGCCGCCGACATGTTCCAGAAAACGTCGCTCTTCTAGGTTTGCTGACTGTCTTATCCGTTCCACTCATCTACGAGTTTGCCACGCTGGGTTGGGCCAATTTCATCTTCACGACCTATCTCGTCCTGGGAACGATCTATTGGAGCGCGGGATTGACTGACCGAAAACCCGGCCTCTTGACCCTGGGAGGCGCCTTGCTGGCCTTCTCCGCATGGACACGGCCGGAAGGGATAGGATTCACGCTCGTCATCGGTCTGGCAACTGTCATTGCTTTGTGGATCAAAAACCGTCGACGCTACTTGCCAAAGTGGATCCTGCTTCTGCTCTTGATTCCCTTATCCTATTTTATTCTCACCTTCACCACTATGGATATGGAATCCACCGAAATCGGCTCATCAATAGTAACTTTTCTGAAGAACGTATTAAATGGAAATCTCAGGATTTCTCTCTTGTCAGCAATATTAAGATATGCGCTGGAAAATTTTCAGGACGTTTCGACCTGGGGATACCTTACAGCGCTTATCCTCCTCTTGTCCGTGTTCGTTTTAATCTTCAGAAAAGAGCCAATCTCGGAATTCGCGATTTCGATAGGCACAGCCACCCTGGCTACTTTTCTATTCCCGATAGGAATGTTCTTCGTTGCTTATTTTGACAAAGTTGAAGACTATATGAGTTTTTTGAATCAAGTGTTCGATCGGACAATGATGCCGGCGCTGATACTACTATTTTTCATCCTGATCGTTTTATCATCACGTCCCGAACATTTCCAACAAGCCGTGGAATCTTTACCATCCGACAATGAGAACAATGTTCTAAAAACTTGATGGGTTTCGAGCATCCGGCAAGTAATTCTGACTACTGCATCATCTGGGGAAATCACTTGCAGCGATTCCGTTAGTTATCCGGGATCCTGGAAAAAATCGGGGCCCATAAATCGCTTTAATTCGGGAATCGAATTATGTTTCAACCCCACCAGCGGGCTCGATGTGAACTACCACGTCCACGATGGGCAGATCAGACTCCATCAGCCGATCCTTCACCTTGTGCCCGATGTAGTGCCCCTCCCGGATGGAAATATCGCCGTCCACTTCGACGTGGATGTCCATCAAGTATCCCAGACCACTCTTGCGAATACGGCATTTCTCGATGGCCGTCACACCTTCGACGCTGGCGGCAAGATCTACGATCTGGCGTTCCACCTGCGCCGGAGCCGCAGCATCCATGACCTCGTTCAACGCCGGGATCAGGAGGCGTACACCGTTGAACAAAATTGCCCCGCTCGCCAGCAGCGCTGCCCAATCGTCCGCCGGCTCGAAACCCTTCCCACCGATCAGGGCAATTCCGATCCCGATGAAAGCGGCGAGTGAGGTCAGCGCATCCGAACGATGGTGCCAAGCATCGCTGCGTAGTGAGCTGCTGTTCAACCGGTTTCCCACGTTGCTCATCCTGCGATAGAGTAGTTCTTTGACGGTAATGATTATTCCCAAAACGAGTAGCGTATACCATGCCGGGGCATGGTGAGGGGTACGAATCTCTCGAACGCTCTGAACGGCGATGAATATGGCCGCTGCAATCAAGAACAACGAAACAACCATTCCAGCTAGCGATTCGGCTTTCCCGTGTCCGTAAGGGTGATCTTCGTCTGGGGGTTTCGAAGAAATTTGCAACCCGCTCCAAACGATCAACGAGGAAAATATATCCGCCGTCGATTCGATACCGTCGGCGATCAGCGCATATGAATTTCCCAACACGCCTGTACTGATCTTGATCAACGCTAAAACCAGGTTGATCGCAATTGCGCTGCCCGCAATCGTCAAGCCAGATTCAACGGACGTCATCTACACTCCTGTTCAATAATATCGCCACACATTAAACCATAACATGGGGTTTCTTTCCCTGTTGCCTTAATCGCCTGGCGTGGATTATAAACTAGTGTAAGATAAACAAGTAAGGCAAACGAATCTGCATTGGGATGTGAAAAAAAAGGAGAAAGCCGTGCCGATCTCCTATCGCATTGATGCCAAGAAAAATCTCGTGTTGGCTCTGGGCAGTGGCGTTCTCACTGATGACGATTTGCTCGACTTTCGGAAACAATTGGTGAATGACCCTGCCTTCCATCCAGACATGCGCGAACTATCCGACTTTCGTTCCGTCGAAAAGCACGTGCACACCACCGAAGGCCTCAATCGATTCCTCGAACAGGAAAAAGAGTATGCCGACCGCCTTGGAAGTGAATACCGCATTGCCATCGTAACAAATTCCGATCTGCACTACGGATTTTCCCGCATGTACATCGTCGGCGTCGCTGATACGTTACCCGAAGTGCAAGTCTTTCGTGAAATAGATATAGCGGAAGCGTGGCTGTTCAGCCCGTCGGAGGAGACGACGAATCTTCCAAAGTAAATGATCTTCCGCTTCCAATCAAGATCAAATTCAATAAGCGATTCAATTCAGTCGATACAAATTAAAATATCCGCCAGGCTTACCCTGCCAACGTCACTATATCAGTCTGTGAAGTATAATGGCGATCGAGCCGCGTTTTAACGTTTACGAAACTGGACGGTGACTGCATAAAGTTTAATGCGAGTCAGCATCATCCCAGAGGTGTCTCTCGTGATCAAGGTCTATCAGGTAACCGAGGGGATCCCAAAGTTAACCGGTCAAATCGGACCACAGAGCTGGATTCACGTCACCGACCCTACGGAATCCGAGCTCACCCAACTCGAAATGATCGTCCAACCCAAAGAACTCCTCGGGCACGTTCTCGATTTCGATGAACGTCCGCGCCTCCTGCGGCGTGGAGAAGCCATCGTCATCGTGCTCCACTTTCCCCTGCGTCAGGCGCAGGACGCTCGCATTCCCTACATCACCATGCCTGTGACGATCTATTTGCTGCCAGAAAACATCGTGACCATCGAACCACGTGAAATGGGCGCGGCAGAGAAGTTTTCCCAAAGCCCGCCTTCCGGATTCAGCCTGAAAGAGAAAACCGGCTTCGTGTTGAACATCTTCTCCCACGCCGCATCGGAATATCTATCCAGTTTGGATGACATCAACCGCGCCACTGAAGAAGTGGAGGAACGCCTGCAGCGCTCACTCCACAACAGGGGAGTGCTCCAATTGTTGGACTACCAGAAAAGTCTGGTCTATTTCACTACGGCGCTAAATTCCATCGAGGTTTTACTGGAGAAACTGCGCAAAGCCGACAGTCTCGAATGGTCTTCCGAGAACCAGGAGATGTTGGAGGACATCTTAGTCGAGATTCGCCAGGCCGTTTATCAAGTCAATATCTCGCAAAATATCCTCACACAGATGATGGATGCGATTGCATCCATTGTATCTAACAATCTCAACACGGTGATGAAATTCCTGACCGCAATCACGATCATCATCAGCATTCCCATGCTGATCGCCAGCCTGTACGGCATGAACGTTCCCCTGCCGGGGAGCAAGAGCACGAATACGTTGGGCATCCTGATCGTCCTATCACTCGCCTTGTCCCTCCTGGTGGTCGTTCTCTTCCGCAGGAGGGATTGGCTCTAACAGTAAATCTGGCTTTTCCTTTCCGACTCACGAACCAGGCACAGACGAGCTTCATTCCAGCTTGCGTTTGAGGCATCCCGGAACGGCGGACAGTGGATCGCAAAAATACAGCAAGAATATGCGGAACTCGGGGACACAATCATCGTGAGCAGGATTGAATCCTGGAAGCAGCGCATCGAGCAACTCAAGACTGAAACGTATGCCGTCTACCTGGCCAGCAAGGATCCCAGAGTGGCCTGGTACGCCAAAGCGCTGGTGGCTTTCGTTGTGGCTCACACCTTTAGCCCTATCGACTTAATCCCCGATTTCATACCGGTGCTGGGGGTCGTAGATGACTTGATTATCACTCCTTTGGGCATTACGCTGGCCCTCAAGATGATTCCCGAAGCGGTGATGCTCGAATGCCGCCTGAAGGCACGGCATAAAATGTCTTCTGGCAAGCCAACGAGCAAATTGGGCGCCGTCATGGTCGTTTTCATCTGGCTCTTCCTGGCGGGATTGCTGATCGCGGCCGCCGTGCGAGTATTGAATCGATGATCCGGTGTTTCCTGCACGGCAAACTGATTCCATGCTGTTTTGTACTCGCTAGCGTCGGATGGACGTCAGCCCGCTGTCCCGCGCTGCACATCAAACTCGGCGATAATCGTCGCAAGCAAACATGATCGCGCTTCTCGATGTGATCCGTCGGGAAAGCGAATTTTTTATTGCTTGGAGGTGATCCATGACCGCGTCCACAACGTCGAACGAGAACTCCGGGTTTCCCTGGAGAGGTCTCATCAGCCTTTTAATCTTGATCGCGCTCATGCCCTGCGTGCTGTTCCTCAGTGCCGGTCGTCTCGATTGGTGGGAAGGTTGGGCCTACACGGCCAATGCGCTGATCGTACTCGTTTCCAGCCGGGCCCTCGTGCTGATTAAAAGCCCGGACATGGCCAGAGAGCGTTCGGAAGCCGGCAGAAAGGAAGACGTCAAATCTTGGGACCGAGTTCTCATGCCGCTGACGGCGCTCGTCGGACCGTTCGTCTCCTGGATCGTCGCCGGATTGGACGAACGCTTCGATTGGACTCCCGACTTGCCCGATGGAATCCAAATCGCCGCCCTGCTGGTGATTTTCCTGGGCAGCAGCATCGGGACCTGGGCCATGCTGGCCAACCGCTTTTTCTCCTCTCAGGTTCGCATCCAACGCGATCGCGGCCAGACGGTCGTCAGCACAGGTCCCTATCGCTTCGTGCGTCACCCTGGGTATGCCGGCGGCGTGCTTTCCTGGCTTGCTGCTCCGATTTTCTTCAGTTCCTACTGGTTGGTGATCCCGACCGTGATCGTAATCGCCCTGACCGTCGTCCGCACGGCGTTGGAAGATCGTACGTTGATGGGAGAACTTCCTGGTTATCGAGAATACGCCCAAAAAGTACGCTACCGCTTGTTGCCAGGAATTTGGTAAATTTATACACCTTCCAATTGGATGGAAAGTTCCTTTAAACCTATTAATAAACTTCAAAGGAATGAGATGAAGCAAATTCCTACATCACACATAGATTTAGTGAAGGGATCTCAACGGGTGTGCCTTTCTACGGTCCGGGTTGATGGGCACCCGCAGCTCATGCCGGTTCGCGGCATGTCGGAAGCCGGCGACTTCCTGCTCGTCATCGAGCGAGGCTCGCCGGCGGAACGCAACATACGTAACAACACCAGGATCTCCATCCTCGTCTACGACAGCGGGAATCCGTGGTACCACATGGAAATCCGTGGGGAAATCGTCGAGATCGGAAGGGACGATGATCCCCTTCCCCCACAAATGGGGGAAATCGACGATGCCGTCTGCGTACGCATGACGCCGAAGCGCATCCGTGTAGAGGGTTGAAACCTGGATATGATTTCGATTCCCACATCCCACCTTGATTTGCTCGTCGAAGCCAATCACGCCGTACTCACCACCATGATGCCGGACGGCACACCGCAGTCCAGTGTGGTGTGGGCGGATTACGATGGCGAGTTTGTCCTCATCTGCACGACACGCGAACGACAGAAGGGACGCAACATGCAGTCCAACCCCAAAGTGGCTTTACTGGTGATGGATCCCAAAGACGACCGGCGTTGGCTGGCGATTCAAGGTCTGGTTGCAGTGATCACGGAGGAAGACGCTGAAGAAATCCTCGACGGCCTGGTGAGGCGCTACACCGGAAAGGCACATTATTACGGCGACGTCTTCCCCGTCGAACAGCGGGAAAAAGAGACCCGCGTGACGGTAAAGATCGAACCGCTTGAAATCGAAGTTGGAAATCAGTCGGAGACCGTCGTTTCACAGGATGAGGATGCGATTCGACGGGCGCTGCAAACCGATCGCACCATCGATATCATCACCACCGGCGCGAAATCGGGCTTGCCGCGCCGCATCGAAATCTGGTTCACCAACGTGGGCGGGCGCATCATCATCTGCGGCACACCGGATGCCAAAGGCGGCAAAGGTCCCCGCAAGCCGCGCGATTGGCTGGCCAATTTGAAAGCCCATCCACAGTTTACGTTTTGCCTCAAGGAATCGCTGCAGGCCGAACTCCCTGCTCGAGCGGTCGTCATCGAGGATCCCCATGATCGCCGGCGCTTAATGAGCGCCCCGGAGACGCATTGGTACCGTGACCAAGTCGATTCGATCGACGATCTTGTCGCCGGCAGTCCAATCGTGGAAGTGTTCTTCGACGAGTTTCCGAGGAAAGAGTCGGGGCCTTTCAACGCCTAGTCATCAAGTTTGAATTGACCAAAAGAGAAGGCGCCATCGTCCCAGCGTACAATTCACAGCAGGGTTCACCAACACATTTTTATCTGCTTCAAAATGACGTAGAATGGAATTGATACATTTATTGATTATCAGGTGAAAGGGGACGAGCGCATGCCCGTATCGTTTCGATTCGACCCGGAGAGCGGCATGGCCATCATCACCTGCTCGGGTGAACTACGAGTCGATGATGCAAAGGAAAGCGTTGTTGCCTTGTGGAAGCACCCCGGTTGGAGCGGCAAATCGACCGTCTGGGATTTCCGCGCATCGCGGTTCATTCTCACAGCAGAAGAGGTTCAAGAGTTGGCACATTTCGTACTATCCAATCAGCCCGATACACCGCCCGAACGAGTCGCCTTCGTAACTGGACGGGAGGTCGATTTCGGTCTGGCGCGCATGTTCGACGCCTTCCGGCGCGATCCGCGCACGGCATTTAAAGTGTTTCGGGAGTTCGATGCTGCTCTAAGCTGGGCAAGTACACTGGATACCGACGCCATTTGAAAAGGACCAACTCAAAACCGCACCCGTGGTGGGTGCGGTTTTGAGTCTGCCAATAAAAGCACACTCCTCCCCATACCTGTACGGATCGTTGTTGCACGGAGGGCGGCGGTAGATATATGATAGAAGACACACGACGACCCAATCGGGTCGCCTTGGCATGGAAAGGAAAAAGCCGTGCCGGTCAGGTATCACATCGATACCAAACGAAACCTGGTTACCTTCACGGCCTACGGCGTCCTGGAGGAACACGAATACAAAGAAAGCCGCGCCAGACTCGCTGAAGATCCGCGCTTCCAACCTGGAATGAATCAGATGGCGGATTTCCACAGCGTCGAAAAACAAAAGTTCACGCAGGAAGGGCACGATCGTTTCATAGAACAGGAAATCGCCTTGAAACCCTTATTCGGAAATTACCGCCAGGCGATCGTGGCTAATTCTGATTTACATTTCGGCCTCACGCGGCAGGTACTGGCCGAGCTGGGGGAGTCTCCGAAAGAGACACAGGTCTTCCACACCCGGGCGGAGGCCGAAGCCTGGCTCTTCGCCGACGACGTTCGAGGCTGAGGTCGGTAAATCCATCCGTTCGGCTGGCGATTGACCCGCGAGGGGGTAAGCATGCCCATCACCTACCACATCGATCCCGAACGCAACCTTGTCAGCGTGGAAGCGCACGGTGCACTGCGTGCCAGCGACTACATCGACACACGGACCCAACTTGCGCACGATTCCCAACTCCAGCCCGGTATGGACCAACTGCTGGATTTCCGGGACGTCGAGCGGCACGAATTGAGCATCGAGCTCTACAGTCGTTTCGTCGAGCTGGAGCGATCGCTACAAGATCGTTTCGGCGACTGCCGCATCGCTGTGGTGACCCATTCAGATCTGCATTACGGCTTCACTCAGATGTTCGTGGTCGAGATGGGGGACGTACGACCCGATTACCGGGTTTTTCGAAAGCTGGAAGCAGCGCAGCGTTGGCTGTTTCCAGAAGTCGAGAGATAGCCATCGTTCCCTTTCCGTTAGATTCAATACAAATATTGCCAGGCAACAAAAATCATCTGCGAGGTAACGAAACCAGGCTCGATGGGTCGAGCATCGGGTTTGAGGTTGTCTAGTCGATGCGGGCGTACTCGACCGGCAGGGCACCCTCGAGCGGCGGGGTTGTAAACAGCGTATCGCCACTGCATTCGTAATTCACCGTCTCTTCGTGGCTGGTAAGCTCGTCGGTGGAGGTGTCCGTCCCCAGGTCGAAGGCCTCACCCGCCAATGAAAAAGTGATCATCAGGTCGCTGCTGTCCAAATCGGTAAAACGGATCGTGTTGTCATCAATCGACTCATAGACGCCGTGGCCTTCGCCGTCCAGGCGTACTTCCATCGGTACCGGTCCTCCGCCCATGTCCATCATATATTCGACGATGAACGCATCCATCGCGTAGCCGTACGTGCCGTCACTGCGGAAATCGGTCGAGAGAGCGCCCGAACTTGCCACGAAGGTCAATCCCGCCGCCAATTCGGGTGGCAGGATGGAATTCATGTACGTTTCCACATCGACGAGTTCCCACGTCCCGCTCAAGCAAGCCAACCCGGATTGCGGAGAATCGGGAGGTTCCGATGTCGCGATGGGAGCGGATGTAGACACGGGTGTATCCGTTGGTACGCCCTCGACGGCGTCTGTGCCACACGCCGCCAATACAGGCAGCAGGGTGAGAACGATGATCGGTCGAATGGATTTCATATTTACACCTCCGGGTCAATGGACGGATCCACCATCTGTATAATAGGCAATTATAACCGAATTTATCCTATTACAAGGGGCTTACGGTTAGAGGCGCAGTGTTGATTCAATCATCTTACCAACGGACGACAATGGATTCCCAACATCTTATGTATCGTAATTGCACGTACGGTCATTAAGAGATATGATTCACGTATCGCATCCATTCTGAGATGGAACGCAGATGCCAATATCATACCGTATTGACCCCGAACGTAATCTCGTGCTGGTTGAAGGCAGTGGAGTCATCACAGACGACGATCTGTTCAAATTTCTTTCGAAACGCATGAACGATCCATTATTTCGTCCCAACATGAAGGAACTCACCGACCTCCGCGATGTGGAACGGGACGAACTGACGATGGACAGTTTCCAACGGTTTTTCGAACAGCAAAAGAAGTACACCGCAGACCTCAAGGACCACCGAGTGGCAATCGTAACTGACTCAGATCTCCACTTCGGCTTCACCCGAATATTCATGTCCATGATGGGCGAATATTCTGTAAACATGCAAGTCTTTCGAGACATGGATGCGGCCGAAGCCTGGCTATTCGGTGAGTCAGATGAAGACCTCGACACCTGAGCGGTTCAGGCGAGGGCTTAGCCAGGCATAGCGTGAATGGACGAATGAATTCGGGCCGTACTAAAACAGCAAGCTTTGTAAAGTAAATCTCAACACAGACCCTTCAGGTCTACTCGAAAAACCGCGCTCACGCGAGCGCGGTCATGAGTCAGTCCTCTTTGCAATCGGTAGTTTCCCGGTCCTTCGATATCATTGATACTGTTGAGAATACGATGACAAGAAAGGAAATGGAAGAAGCGTCTTACCTCACAGGTTTGAGTCTGGTCTACCCTTCAGTGACGCTTTTGCCTCTTCCATACTCGTAAAGACGGACGCGACCGAACACGATTCGACCACCTCTACAATCATGATTGCCATTCGAAGCATGCCATAGGAAAAGAGATCCGGCGCCACAAAGACCGTATCCCGATCCCTCCGTGCCTCAACCAAATCATGGATGTTGCTGACAATACCCGACACGGCCTCGTAGTCCGATTCGACCTTGGTAATTCGACCTTCGGATAAATCCCAAATCACGGTATCCTGGAGCCATTTTTTTACATTGGTTTGGGCATATTCAAGAAGTTCTCGAATGGTCACTTCTCCGGTGACCTCGATGTGCACGTGATCCGTTTCCTTTATTAGATTTATCATCCGCCCACCTCATCGCTGCGTTTCGGTCGAGAACGGATCTACTTCCAATAATACTTCAGGATTCGTCGAAGCGATAATCTCGAAACCGAGCTATGCCCCCTTCCAACGGTATATCAGCTTACGGATGACCTCGCCTGGGTTCAAAGATGGCTTCAAATATTAGTTCCCCGAGACCATCTCGCATGGATCGAAGTGAATTGTGTAGCCAGGGATGCATCTTAAAACCGCGCCCTCTCGGACGCGGTGATGAGGCAGTCTACTTAGTAATGGTCCTCAGTTGAACCCTACTCGATCACATATCTTCCAATTTAGATATTTTATGTCTATAATGTGTTTAACCTGAAAAAAAGGATTGGAACTGAAAAGAGGGAAAATGCGAAAATCACACGTTTCAAGCACGTTGATCCGAAAGGTGCCACTGATCCTCGTGCTGATTGCCTTGCTCACGTCTTGTGGACCTTCGGGCCGCCTTTCAATCGGGGATCGAGCTCCTACGTTTACCTTGCCGACTTCGACCGGCGGAGAGGTGGCACTCACGGATTACGTGGGTGAGAAACCAGTGTTACTCTATTTCCATATGGCCGTAGGTTGACCGCCTTGCATGCAGCAGATCGTCGATCTGCAAGCGGAGCCCGAATTTCAAGCGCTGGATGTCGCATTTGTGAGCATCGCCTTCGATTCGCCCACCGTTCTTGCCGCGGGCGCAGACGAATTTGGCATCACGGATGTCCCCTTGGCTTCCGACAGCGAAAGAACTGTGTCCGCTGCCTATGATGTACTCCAATGGGCAGTCGGGAGCGGAGAACCGGGGCATACATTCGTACTCGTAGACCAAGATGGCACGATTGCCTGGATTCAAGACTACGGTGCACCCGAAAATTCCGGCGTGATGTACGTTTCGCCCACGGAACTCGTGAGGAAAATCAAAGTCGCCTTGGGAAGGTAACGCCCGTGAGGCAATTCTGTACGTAAGTTTAAAAAAACGAAACCCAACATTTCCAATACGCGAGCCCCACACCGTCCTCGAATGATTACAGTGCATGCGGGTGAGCATAAAATAGACCCGAAGGGTCTGCGAGACCCTTCGGGTCTACACGAGCAGACCGTACCCTCGCAAGCGCGGTGCTGGTGTACGTTCGACCCCCAGATCAGCGCTGCTTTTCGAACCTGTTACCTACGGCCCCATCACGGGCTGCATCTCCTCCCACGTCGCCCCGCCGTCGACGGTGTGCATCAGAACGGCTTCGCGGTAGAGATCTGCTACAAATTGATAGTACGGCACGCCTCGCAACGGCGGCACGCGGGCGATGCAGAAGCCTTCCAATTCGCTCACGAACTCGAAATTATCCGTCCACCAGCTGACGATCTTGATCGTCGTCCAGGTGTCACCGCCATCGACAGTTCCTTCCAGGCGGAAGAAGCCATTCTGCAAATCCAGGAGCCGCTTGCCGACGCGCGCATCCACGAAGTCTGCGCTAATGACGTTGGACCATACACGGCTCTCTCCTACAGCGATGAGAACGTAATAATCGTAAAGCCAGTAACCCGTCTCGAAACCGTAAGTCAGGTCGTAATCCAGTGGATAATGGATCACACACCGTCGTGCGACACCCAGCGCATCACCTTCGAACGTATCGACACGCTGTGAGGAACAGGAAAATCGGAATGGATCCCATGCTTGGCCGCGATCCCGCACATCGACAAATTGCTCGAATTGACGACTATCGTCCATTAAGGCTTGCAGACGCGCAGGCACTTCACCACCGTGGAACAGCTCATTCGGCAGCGGCTCATCGGGGGACCAGATTCCTTCCGTGTCCTGAAGTTCGGCTTCGGCTGGAATAAGCGGCTCTTCCGGCGCTCGGCAGACTTGCCAGGTCCGCGCGCCGTCGCTCGTGCACACGCTTGTGCCGCCCGCTTCCACACCCCAGCCTTCCTCCTTCGATTGCATGCGAAGCGATTCAAGGCGCAAGCCCCGTCCGGGCCACAGTTCTTCTTCGAGGAACAGCGGCTCGATCTCGGTTCTCGTCGTCCCGCCATCGGTGATGTGCACGAACCTTTTAATGCCATGGTCAAACTCCAACTTCCAGGCATCCTGCGGATATAGCTGCCAGGAATTTCCACCATCGACGGTCCGTTCCAGCGTGATTGGATTCGCATCCGCAATCCGCCACCCGCTCGCAGGGTCGACGAAGAACGCTTCACCTGAGCTGGAGAGCTGCTGCCAGTTCTGACCCCGGTCAGCAGACACATAGCAGATCTCGAAAAACGATGGCCCGTTCTTTTCCGTCAGGAAATTCACCCGAAAGCCAACCACGACCGGTTCTCTCGAGAACATCTCAAACGAATAGTCAATCGGAACTTTCTCTGTTTCCACAAGCCCTTGCACCGACACGACTTCCGCAAATCCTTCCGGCCGTGGGAACAAAGCCGGCTGCCAGGAGTTCCCCCCATCCAGCGTTCTTTCGATCCATTTGAAATGCCCGGCCTCGATCTCATCGATCGACAACCATTCCGTCCATGTGGGATATTTCAATCCGAATTCCCGATCAAAAAAGGTAAGATAGAAGATCGAATTCGCGGGACCATCGCCGAGATCAAACTCCGGCAAGCGCTCCCATGTCTCACCGTCGACCGTTTTATAATATCGATAGCCAAGGTAATTACGGCCGAAGTCGATTATTTCTATCCAGCCATGCAGTTCGTCAACGAATTGGATACGAGCTGGAACGCAACCGCCTCGCCAGTGGTGGCAATCCGGGAGTGTCGGCAGTGTCTGCCAGGAACGGCCGCCATCCTCGGTACGCCAAATCGTGGTAGGAAATTCGTAGAGCATAAAATGGTAATTGCCAGTTGAATACGCCCACGCCGTCTCAGAATCGAGGGCACTGACTCGAAGCCATCCGTCCCGGATCGTCTTGTACGCCGGAGGTGTAACGTTGACCCACGTATGACCTCCATCCACTGTTCGACCCAGCCAGTACTGCCCATCATCATTCCAAATATCGAATGCGAAGACAGCCCAGCCATATGGATGATCCACCATGTTTAAATCAGCTATCATATATCCCTGTTCGCCGGGTTCGGTGGTATTCGTCGGAAGCGGTGGGGTGGGTGTTGGCGTCATCGTGGGTTTCTGTGTGGGGCTGGTTGGCGTGCGGAGAGCCGAAACCGTAGTTGTCGGAGAAGCAACCTGGTTGCAGGATGCCAGGAGGATCGTTATGAAAATAACTACGATTCGCTGTTTCATCTCCATTCTCCCTTGTGAGAACACAGCTCCTTCACGAGATTGACCCACCACAGACAGCGTGGAACGACTTGAATATAGCACACGAAAGTTACCGGATGGTTACCGGAATTTACAAAAAACGTTCCCCAAAAACCTGGTCCATGTTTGCCGGATCACACGCATCGATGGCATAAAATGTAGGTTGGGTTTCGTCCCTCAACCCAACACTTCCATTACGCTAAACCCACACCGTCCTCGAAGGATCCGAGTGCATGCGGGTAAGCTTAGGCCAGACCCTAAGGGTCTTTGGAGACCCTTAGGGTCTACAGATAAAAATCGCGCCGCGAAGGCGCGGTGATGAGGCCGTCCTCTTGGCAGGGTCCCACTCCCTCGGGCCGTTCCAACGCATTACTGTGCTGACGACAATCTTCTCTATCGTAAGCAGTCTCGAACGACTTATTTTATTCATGATCGAACCTCCCTCTTTACCAAGAATCGAAATCCTCTTCATTTCCATAGCTAAAATTTGGGCAGTATTCGCGCTGCTTCATCCGGAAATGATAGAATTAATAAAGAAAAGACAGCCCGAACCTGTGAATGGAAAGCAAAGAGGCGATTTCTTTCGTGTGTAGGGTGTTATGTGGAAACCCACCATCGCCATCATAGGAGTGCTTCAACGAAAAGGACCGTATCGTCCATTGCACAACCTTGAGATGTCTCCGGAAGCGTTGAATTAGGCGTTCTCTTTATGCCGCAGTGGTAGTGAGGCTCCGACTTCTCACATCGTCTCGGGTCCTGCGGAGGGTAGACTGATTCCGTCGGCCGGAATGAGATTCTCGAGTCCCATTGAGTGGCTTTAAAATGATGTTTTCGGACGAACAAAGGCGGATCGCAGGGTGTATGGATTTTCGAAATTCACTTCTCCACAAATTCTGAATCGATGGTAAAGGTGACTCTAATGAAATCGAAATTCATTAAAAATAACCCTTCGAAAGTGTTTGTATTTCTCGTCATCTCGTTTTGCATAATGGTTTCCGCTTGTGTCCAAAAACAAACGAGTTCGCCGGATGCCAGTCTTCCAGTGGTTCCAACGACGAATACCCCAAAACCAGAACCAACTGCGACCCCCATTCCACCGACGCCAATTTTTACCGATCCGTCCTCGGTGCCGGAAGATGTATCGAAAAACTATCTAGCGCTGCTGACGTTGAACATGACGACAATTCTCCTCGATGAGACCGCTGAGTCGAGCCAATCCGGAGACAAATCGGGCATGGAAACTTCGGCAAGTCTGATCAAGATCGCCGCGCTTCTGGCCCCGATCGAAGATGCATTGAATCGACCCCCCGCGACGCCCGTACTAGAAGAAGCCTGGGAATATGCGAAGCTTGTATTCGTAGTCGAAAAGAGCCTCACGGTAGGGTGGTTCAACGACGAAATCGACCCGGTCTTCGTGCTCAATGAGATGCCAGGCCTACTCGAAGACGTCGAGGACATGCTCGCGAGAGCAGAACAAGCTCTGGCGAGTGAATACGACATCGAACGAAATACATTCGAGGATATCCGCGAGGTGACGTTGGAAGATCTACGAGCGGAGTTCGAAAGGATGCTCGAAGAAAACGAGTAAACGCAGAAACAGACCCGAAGGGTCTGCGAGACCCTTCGGGTCTACAAGAGAAGACCGCGCCCTCACGGGCGCGGTGATGATGCGGCCCTTTTGGAAATGGTCCACAAGTGTTTCCCACTATCTTATGTATAGTCAGGAAAGCTTCTTCAGGAAGAATCCTCCTCTAGCCTTCTCCTCCAATTATCATAATGTGTTCCTCTTCTATATGCGGTTGAAGCAGTTCGAGTGCCTGGAACCTTCTCGATTAGCTGACGGTCTGTGAGTCTCTGAAATATGCCCCTGACAATCCAGTCTTCAGAGATGTGACAGATTAATCGAGCGTGCTTGTTTTGAATAGAGTCATGGTCTTCCAAATATTCAAGAATAATCTGCTCCGGGGAGGCTAGCGGCTCATGTTTAATCGTAACCAAAACGGAGTTCTCTTTTTCTATGATCTCCGGTTCCTTTAAACCCAGTTTGTGCATTGCCGCAAATGCTGTGTTGAGACCCTCACCAATATCTTTGTTGGGTGGATTTGGAAACTTATTTAATATTCGAACGATATTACCGTTCCGCGCAAATCGTTCATCAAGTATATTCTTAACAGTTATGTGTGCGGGAAGTCTCCCAGGGCTTTCAACTTCAATCCTATTGTCGAAAATTCGAATATGAATATCGTCTGCAATACTATAATCCCTGTGGATGACAGCATTAGTAATAATCTCGTGTAAGGCTTCTGGCGGGTATGTGATTCTCTCGAGTGTCTCATCGCCAAGCTTACCAATCTCCTCCACTACTCTTGTGGCTTCATTAACGGCTTTTTGTATCTGATCGTATGCAGATCCTTCTATAGTAATTGGATCAAATGCTAATGTTTCTCGAGCACCCTCTTCCTTCGATTTATATCGATAGACTTTTATTCCACTCCGCTTAGGAATTGCGGCTTGTGGTTCTTCGGAAAAAATCAAAACACCTGCAACTGTTGGCATATCATCCCGAATGAGATGCTGCTTGCGAAGCCAGTCTTCTGGCTCTGCTGTAGGAACAACCCTAAGCATGAAAGTAATTACCGGTCGACTATTAGTCACTGTATCAAGCGGTATATTCACCCCCTCAGATTCAAATGATGAAAGGCCCTTTGTATATTCGAGCTGTCGTAAAGCTTGAGGGGAGGTTACTCGAAGATTCTGAGCGCCACGTCGTAGATAAGGAATACAGTCATTTGCTCGCTTTATGTCTCGAGTCTTGTGAATAACGATCTGGAGGACAATTCCAGGCAGATTATCGGCAGCCAAAAATGTATATTGGAAGTCATTTCCAAGTGGGAAGAGACGTTCGAAAACTTGCAGATGGGAATTCGCAGCCTCCTGATTCTCAAATCCTTCCCAGGATCGTCTTGTGCGAGTTATTTCATCTATCCCTACATACAACTCACCGCCATCTGCATTTGCAAAAGCGCTTATTGACTGGGTTAGCTTGGCAGGGCTAATGAGAACAGACTTAAGGTCAGCGAAATGGCCCTCCTCTAGTTTCAGTAGCAGATCGACCTGGTCAGGAGAAATAGATTCTACTCGTATTGGCATTAGAAAGTCCCTATGGTCGTTCTACATACATGTTAATTTCCAGAGAGAGCACACATTACTGGGCGATATGTTTGCATCAATGTATAGAATACACAATCGAGTAATTAGATTCAAGCAGATTGATTGAGATGTCGTCAGAGAGTTGAATAACAACCCCGCCTGAGGGGGGCAGGCGGGGAAAGACCAGGCAAGGAGTGTCTGGTCGATTTATTATCCCCCTCTCTCCTGATAGATCACCCCCTCGCAGCGCGCATGCCAGTTATTTTCGCACGCGCGTACCCGAGCTGCGTCCCCAGCCAGGCCGACCCGATCAAGAATAGCATCGTGGTTATCGGAGTAATCTGCTGGACGACTTCGGGGTATGCGAGAAGTGCTCTTGCTCCGAACGCCATTCCAATCGCCAATCCCAATACGATCCACCTACTGGTTATACAACTACTGTCGCATCCTCCTGTGCTCCCTGCAGTAGATACCCTCACGCCTGAGGTTCGGGCACCCAATATAAACGCATCCACGAGCAGATCTCTTCGGCACAATCCATCCCAACAAGAAAGACCGGCCCACTCTCCTTCGAGAGATAGGCCGGGCTGGCAAGTTCCCGGCTGCTAGGGGCTGGAAGAGCCCTGACTGCCTAATTTGTTAACGCAATTATAAATTTGTAACTACGAAATGCAAGCTAATTATTGATGATGATTAAGAATGAATAGAATAGACTTAATTTGTAGATGCCTTCGATTCTTTCTCGATTTTTTGGTCAATTACAGAAGCAATTATAGATATTGTCGAATTCACCGCGTCGATGTACTGAACCGAAGCACTGCTATTAAGGACAAAGGTTTTCGCAGCACTTGTAATCGAACTGTTCTCTGTCGGAGAAAGAACTTTTTTACTAGTCTTATTTTTTGACATCTTAAGATTCCTCAGAGTCTGAATTGGAGGCAACTCGATCACAAAACAGAATTGAGAGAATGATGGAAAAGCTATCTATCAATATTCTATCATCTTCTCCAAAATGATTTTCCCTATTGCTAGTTACTACGAAAATACCAAGGGGATCCTTGGCATTCAGATCTGGATCAGGTATTGGTGAAAGTACAAATGATTTATATTGAGAATCATCTGTTTTTAGTCTATCTGTTGTAAGAACATTCACTGTTTGTGTGGCATCTTCGACGATTATAGTAGTATTTTGAGCAAACGCACTTCCTACATGACCTCTGCCTATTTTCCAGCTTCGATTGGTTATCTGCAATCTGTTGTCAAAATCTCGAAAGAAGATATTTAGCTGGTCAGAACTTGAGTCATACATATAAACCACAAAATTATATAAATCGTCAGATTGGTAATCAAGTGTTCGTGCTCTATCAAGTATCAAAGGAGTCAAAATCGCTTTTACCTCATCGGGTTGGACAGGAGTGTTAATTTTCTTTTGAATCAATGTTTGTAAGACTGATAGACTCCCTTGTACTGCGGTCGATTTTGCTATTAGGCTTATTGTCTCGTCTTTATACCTTTCAATTTTCTCACGCTCATTCTGGAGCTCTTCTTCTCTTTCTCTCCATTCTTCACGAACTACCTCAATGCCTGAAGCATGAATAAACTGCTTACCTTTTACTAAAGCAAATGTCGCTAAAATGGCGATCACCACATGCGAGCCATATACGGTATGTAAAATCCATTCTGGAACCGTATCAATTTCTCGAAGAGATATTTCGAGAATTGGGAAAACAAAAGCAGCAAGAACCTGTGCTATGATACTTATCGTTCCTGCTGTAAGTACAAAATCTCTTAACTCTCTTGCAGCCTTATTAAAATGCTTCATAATTCAATCCTACATAAAGTAAGCAACTAACTCAAATAGCTAAATGGTATTGACTATACAATATCTACTACCTGTTGTCAGGATGGATCCTCTCAGACGTTATCCTTATGATGTCATCTTTGGAAAGGTTATATATATCTGTAGAATTTTTCCACTCCTTAAGCATTCTACGATAAGACATCAAAACAGGGCCGTGGCTATTATTGTCTCCTCGATCAAGCTCAGTAAACCGGCCACCATTACTCTTGAAGAGATAACAGGCGTATGAGAGCTGCTTTGTCTCATTGTTACCATCGAATCCGCTAAATTCAGCCATCCATTCCTCGATCCCTGACTTATCAGAAAGTTGGTCATACTTCATCTTAATAGCAGAGAACATATCTAAGATATCTATCACCTCTCTACATTCACCAGCTGACATGACTCCACTATCGGAATAGATGTAGGGAATTAACGATTCATAGTTAAACTCATAACCGCACTCAATTACTTTCCTACAGTCAGATAGATAATCGGCATCCTCAGGATAAAGTGCTTCAAGAATTTTGTATTGATTTGATAGAATCCATCGTTGAGTCCTAGTTAAATCCATTAAATCCTCTCCTTTCTGGTGATATTACAAAAAAATCGAAAATCCTATATGTATACATAACCTGAAATCTCTTTCAAGAGGAATAGAAATTTCAATAAAAATTATTCTGACCATTCATTTCCGGTTCCTAGTAGTATATGTAGATTTAAGGTGTAGCATGTGGAGGTGGTGATTCATAACATGCATAGTAACCACTATCTACAAAAACCGGATAAGGACATTGCTCAACCAAATCAAAAATATTTACAGTTCGTTTCAGATCTGTTTCAAGAGCGAGTTGAGCAGTCTCAGCTTCATGTAAATTTGTATATCTTCCCGCAGAAATTACAAATGCATCCCCAATATGATAGATAACTGTATTCAGTCCAAGACGGATAAACCGGCCCGCCTCACTAATTGCTGATTGAAGATTCGGTAAAGATGCAACTACAACAATCCATTCACCCTCTCCCCTATCAATGGCAATCTGTGTTGCGATAACTTGAACACTCTGCAGAGCTGAAATTACTGTTTCCACGGCCACAGATGATGAAATCTGACTGTCTTCTGAACGAATAGCTGCTGCTTGAGATGTTGCGTATGCAATATTTACTGATTCTATCTTCTGGTCTAGTTCTTCTTGAATTTGTCCCACACTTTCATCCACAGATATTTGAACACGTTCTTCAACAACGGATTGAATAACCCCCGAGATGCCCAGCCAACCAAGTATGGCAATTATTATCGAAGCAGAAGCGCTTACTATTCCCAGGAAAGCCAAGAGACCTCTTTGGAATTCCCGCACTTTAATTACTTCGATTTGTAGATCATTTATTGAACGGTCTGCTTGTGTTTGAACAACAGAGGGACTCTCATTGTTGGGTGTTTGGAATTCATTTGAATTTGATTCAATATCTTGTTCCTGATCGCTATAATCCTCACTCACTTCCCTTCCCCTTTTTATTTTGATACGCACAATTGAAAAACAAAAAATCCAAACCAGAATAGAATACGAAGAAGTTCCTAATCCCCACTAACTCAATCCCAACCTTATTGCTGATTCTGGATCAGAATAAAACCAGCGAATCGTCCCACATCTGCATGGGATTTCTGCTTTCCTGATCACAATACCACTAATCATGAGGCAAGTCCAGCCATCATGTAAGTAAAGCATCTTCAACCTTCGTCCACACCGTTTGCACCGAAGCCATTTATATTTCCCATCTAAATCTTTTTGTGAAGTCCGTTGGCCCAAGCTAGTCTCCGGAGCGAAAACGGAGGAGGCCGACAACGAAGGTCACTCAATAAAAAACCGCGCCCTTTCGGGCGCGGCCATGAGTCAGTCCTCTTGGCGATGACCTACTCTACCAGGCCGTTACCAGCCAAGTACCATCGGTGCTGACGGGCTTAACTACTGGGTTCGGGATGGGACCAGGTGTGACTCCGCCGCTCTAATCACCAAGAGGCGATAAACGATATCAGGTTGACCGAATCAACCGAATAGCAAGGTTATAAGAAAATCTCCAAGTTCTCCGCACCACAGGTTAAGCCCTCGGCCATTAGTACAGCTTAGCTGAACACATTGCTGTGCGTACACTTGCTGCCTATCAAGCAGGTGGTCTTCCTGCGGCCTTACTCCCTTAACGGGATGAGGGATCTCATCTTGGGGCGAGTTTCCCACTTAGATGCTTTCAGCGGTTATCTCTGCCAGACGTAGCTACCCAGCAATGCCGTTGGCACGACAACTGGCACACTAGCGGTCTGTCCACCCCGGTCCTCTCGTACTAGGGGCAGCTCCCCTCAAATCCCTTACGCCCACAGCGGATAGAGACCGACCTGTCTCACGACGGTCTGAACCCAGCTCACGTACCGCTTTAATGGGCGA
>DAOULU010000014.1:0-77690 GCA_034417075.1 Anaerolineales bacterium | reverse complement strand
ATGAGGACGTCGAGTTTGTCATGGATAGACTCAACAACCGACCTAGAAAATGTCTTGACTTCAAGTCGCCGAAACAAGTATTCTTCAATCATTCATCCGTTGTTGCACTTGGTAGTTGAATCCAGGTTGTAATTATCTTCCCAAAACTTTGGGAATATTGGAAGGATGAGTCTCAATTCTTACTGCTCCATAAGTGCTGCGGCTGACGGGTTCAAGATGGCTGTCCTGGTATCCTTCAAGGGCTCCAACGAGTTGGTTGGACATTCTGAAGATACAGTCTCAGGACATGGGTTACACGCTGCTGGCCAAGTCCACTCTTTTCACGCTCAGCCCCACTTTAAACACAATACCTTGGATTTTGTTCGTTTGCAACATGTAACGCCCGACAAAATAGAAATAGAGTTACAGATCGAATATCCCGTCCGTCACTACTTCGAACCCTACGTAATCCTCCCACAGCCTGTTGCTCACGAAGATTGCTCGCTGGTGGGATTGTCGTCTCCTGATTTAACGTTCGATGCACCCGCGCCAGCCGACGTGTTGGCCATCGACATTACGTAGGAGCCTAACGCCCGGATCGATTATACCGACGATCGAGTTCGTTAATTAACGTATCAAATTTAGCTGATATTATTTACATATAGGTTTTTTATCATTCGATTACGTTCAGGAGGTCGAAAATGCACATTGGATTACAAATCCCGTCTTTCAAGTATCCCGGCGGCACGGCTGCGATCCGGCCCAAGCTGAAAGAAATCGTCACGACGGCAGAAGAATCAGGTTTTTACAGCCTCTGGGTGATGGATCACTACTATCAAATCAAGGGATTGTTCGGAGAAGCCTACACCGATCCGATGATGGAATGCTATACCACGCTCGGATATTTTGCCGGACTGACTCAAAAAGCCTATCTCGGTGTACTGGTTACTGGCGTTATTTATCGCCATCCCTCCGTCCTCATGAAAATGGTCAACACGCTCGATATTCTCTCTGGCGGTCGCGCGTATTTCGGCATCGGCGCGGCGTGGTACGAAGAGGAAGCAAAAGGCTTCGGCATCCCCTACCCTTCCACATCCGAACGCTTCGAGCAACTGGAGGACACGCTGAAACTGGCGCAGGCAATCTGGGAAGGCGATGAGACGTCCTTTGAGGGCCAGCATGTAACCGCTCCGGCGATCACCAACAATCCCCGACCACTTTCTACGCCGCATCCGCGCATCCTGATCGGCGGAACGGGTCCGAAGAAGACTCTGCGCATGGTGGCCCAATATGCGGATGCCTGCAATTTCTTTGAAAGAGCAGGAAAGGAGAAAATGCAAAAATCACTCGACACACTCAAAGCGCATTGCGAGAAGTTGGAACGTGATTACGACAGCATCGAGAAAACATCTCTCGGCACCGTGCATCTTTCCGGACAAGATTCTGTGGACAACGTGATCGGTCGCATCAAGGACCTTTCAACGATGGGCTTTAGCCACGCCATATTCAACATGCCGGATGTTTACGAAATCAGGCCACTGGAAATTTTCGCCAAAGAGATCATCCCGGCAGTCGCTGCACTTTAAACCATCGATGATCACGGAAGTCGAGACTGACGGCCTTGCACTTCACCCACAAGTCGCTGTGAAGCATGGCGGTAGGTCGGCACATCTGGCCGATTCTCGGAGGTGTTGATCTCGAGTCCTTCGACTCGTGACCTCACTCACGTCATTAGAATAATCCACAGCAGCCCCCCAAGGATGGCGACGATGCCAATACCCGCCGTTCGCACCACGAGTCGCGCCGATGGGTGAATCAAGTCTGACCTATCCTGCTTGGGTGAAATCACTTCGAGTTCACGGCTGGCTATCGGCTCGAGCAACGAAATGTCCCCTCGAATAACGGGCATTCTGATCCACGCGAGGATTGCGAGGGCCAAATTGATGATCCCGATCGCAAGCAGGACTTGAGCCGCTCGTTCAACAGCAACGATTCCTGATAGCGAGGAAATTGCCGCAAGAATGAAAACTACGAACTCGATGAGAATCAGCCTGCTCATTTCCTCCTCCTGAACATATTCCTGCCTCAAACGATCTAACAGCGGCCCAACAGCTTTGAGTGTCGGAGGCCCGTTCGTTTCGATCCGGTGCTCTTTAGGATGCGTAGACCCACGTTCTTTGTGGGTAGAAGAGCCTGGTATTCTTCCAGCGAGCGACTAGCTGACTATTCCCTTCTCGACGAGATCTCGCAGTTCTGCACTGTACATGGCGTGTCCTTCGTGCCGCCACCATTCTTTCACGATAGGGCTTCTGTAAAGCTGACGGACACTTTGAGCGTAGGTTTCGACGGACGGATCGTCGATCAAACCATCTTTGTGGTAGCTGATGGCCAGATCGAAGTTGCTCATCACCCGCATGGCGAGGATTTGAAACCGAAATCGTTCCTCCGCGCTCAGCGAATCAGACTGATCGTTCGCTTTGAAATAGATCTGGATGAGGTCGGGCATCTCGATGAAGAACCGTCCCAGTTCGTTCAAGTCGCGGACGATGTCGCGGGCGACGTTCCGGCGCATCGCACGGGTATTTTGACGGATCTGATAACCCAAATACAGTATTGAAACGACGACTCCGATCGCAGACATAGCGTCGAAGAAAAAGGAATATTCAGACAAAGACATAAAGCATCCTCCCACTTATAAAGGAATCGGGCCGTGACCAATATAAGAGGTCAATGGTTATCGACGCCGTTCGACGGAACGCATTCCACCCAGGATCGACCTTCTTGGATGGCCAGCCCCAGAGCCCGGGGATCTACGATGTTTTTCCCTATTACGATCTTATGATAGCAACGCCGACTCTTATGACTTACCCTTCGTGAGATGATTCAAGACGGACCAAAGACTTGCAGGTGCGAGACTGTCTGCCCACACTTTTCGATAGGGCACGTGTCCCGAAACCGCCCCGAAGAGCGCACGTTTGAGGCGTGGTTCTTTGTGCGCAGCTCTGAAGACGGCATCAATGACACCAGTCCGAGACATGGCGATGACAACGAGCCTCATCGCGCGACCGTAAGGCAGGTCACCGATGATGTCCTCATTTGCTTGCCTATAGTGGCCGCTAAATGCCGCCTCCGAGACGCCGGCGGATAATATCGTCTTCGCGGCACGAATGCCTGTTTGGAGAGCGGTCGTTACGCCTTTTCCTTTAAAAGAGCGCACTAAACCTGCCGAGTCGCCAATCATGACATATCGATCCCCGAAATATTGGTGGGCCAAGGAGTATGGAAAGCGTCCTCTGAAATAACGAAGATCTCCTGGATTAGATCGTCGAGCCGACTCCAAATTCGGTAACGCATGACGAACGTTTGCGTTCGCCAGGAACTTATCCATCAACGGTGCATCGACAAATCGGCCCGCAATATTAATCGTCAGGTGATTCCTTTTCGGTGTAATCCCACCAAACTCGATGTGTGGATGCTTCGGTAAGAACGCATGAATATGCGAACCGAACAGGTTCATGGCTTTTGGACCCGGATGAAATTTGGTGACGACCGAGTCCAAAGCTTTTGGAGGGCGATACTTTGTGTGCCGAGAGAATATACTTGCACTCCCCTCGTCGAGACCGAACGCCCCGACGACGACATCGCCTTCGAGGGGAGCGCTGTCCGTATAAACAATGACACTGTCGGCGTGAAATTCAAGATCGATAGCTCGAGCGTGTAAAACTTCAACCCCTCTTTCCTTCGCCGCTTCGAGCATGAAACCATCGTACTGTACTCGACGGATTGCTTTAGATGGAGCTTCTTCGACATCGATGGATATTCTCTCCCTGAATCCATGTAGCGTGTATCCCGTCACTAAAGTACTTTGAAGCTGATCCGGAAAAGGCAGTCGAAGTTCCCTCTCCATCAGTTCAAAAAGAGGCGGAGAGAGAACGCCCACGCATTGATTGTAATGCTGTTCACCGATAAAGCGCTTGCTCTCCACCAAGCTTACTTTGATCGGTCTATTTTGACGGGCCGCAAGTTGGATGAGGGCCAATCCGCATGCAGTGCCAGCGGGTCCACCTCCGAGGATGATGACATGGAAAATATTGTCCGCTTTCCTGTTTGCCATTGATCGGGCTCACTTCTTTCGACTTATGTTGAT
Organism: Anaerolineales bacterium; assembly: GCA_034417075.1. GTDB lineage: Bacteria > Chloroflexota > Anaerolineae > Anaerolineales > E44-bin32 > WVZH01. The sequence goes on along the minus strand of DAOULU010000014.1, from coordinate 73,564 downwards.
CGTTTTACGAATCGTACGTATGGACTCCCTACTGAATAACAGTTGCACCAAGTCACGGTAAGGATCATCTCCGGTAAACATGCTCCACAGTATTCGCGTGTAAATTCTATGATGAACCGGTAGGTGTTCCTCCAATTGTATTATGCGAGCCCATGCATTAATGAGGGGCGGAAACCGCTGGGTCACGCTCCACAAGCGGAAGAGAAACCGGCCGTATGTGTTGTCCCTTGCGATCTTCTTACAGAATGGCTTGTATTCCAGACGGAAGTCCGCCTTGGAAATCCCGCGAGACAGCGCAGTATGGACAGCCGCTTCTGCCGTCGAGTACGCTGAGCCAATTCCATCCTTGTACAAGCGAGTGACGGCCGCGTCTCCGACGGCCACCCAACGATCCCCATAATATTGCTTGGCCGGACCGATTGCGATTTTGGGGGTGCAGCCACATAGGCTTCCCGATGAGAGACCCATGCTTTCCGCAAGACCTTGCGCTTCGATGAATTCATGGATGGCATTTGCTCGCAATCCCCGACCGAGGAGTGAAACGTTGATATATTGACCCTTGGGGATCAACGCGCCAAATACAAGCCCAGGAGGGTTGCGAAAATACGCGCCGACCAGATTGGAGGGCCACTTCTCCGGCCGGTGGAATTCGTCCTGCGCCATGACGGCGGTTCGAGGGGGCTGATAGCCGAATTCTTTGTGCAGAGGCGAACGACTATTGATTCCGGTGGCAAGAATGATCAACGCGGCAGGATATCGTTCTCGAGCGGTGTGGATTACAGGCCGCTGGTTCATCGTCACCTGGCGCACTCGCGCTGGAACGTGCTTGGCTCCTCGAGCGCGTGCGTGCGAGAGGAGATGGTTATCGAAACTTTTCATTGGTGGACGCTGATGAAGACGTGGTCCACCTCCGCGGTAGACACTAACAATGCGGCGCGCTGGATCTGGTTTATCTATCCGTATGACGTTTTGATGAAGATGGGCGGCATAGCCTTGAATCTCCGATTGAACAACATCGCCAGGCAGCGGAATATCCAAATGCTCCAGGCCATGGAGTAAACGGGATGAGAGAATCCCTGCGCACTTGTTGCAACCTCCCGGGCCCGGATTCCGGAAATCCCGCGGTTCAAAGATCATTACCTCCAGTTTCGGTCCGCCTTGCTGCGCCGTCTTCAGCAGATGCAACGCGGCGAAACTTCCTGCAGGCCCACCGCCAATGATACCGACACGATCGCCGTCAGATAATCGTATGTCCATCTTGTCCTTCAAATACCATCCTACACGATTGGCGGCAGTTTGCGTAATCTCCCATCCAACGTATTAACTTGATCATTGCGTGTATCTTGGACGAAAAGACTCCGTTATTTCTTACCTTGATTGTATCCCACGAACTCTTAAACGCTACATGTGAACAACATGGCATCGATGGATTTTGGGACATACGCCTTTGGATCCAAAAAAATCGCGTCGAGTGAACAGGATCCTGCTGGATCTCGGGGGCGTTTCACCTGAGTTTTATCGAAGGAATTCACGAATGGTCGGCGGCAAAAAGGAAGAAGAAGCTAATCGCCCAAAGATATGACTCGAAAATGAAATTGCCACGGCCCGGAGACGACCTCACCAGCCATATTATCAACAACGTATGACGCTTCCAAGTCTGTCATCGTAACAGGTCGCTCGATGATCCCGAACGAGAAGTTGCCTTCCGAGTCTGGCAGGCATTCGATCCGGATGCCTGTTTTTTCTGATTCGAGTTTCTGCTGGACTTCCGGGCACTCATCTGCCTTTGCCACATCTCCTACAAGGTGCTCTAGCGAAAGAAGATATATCCCGTCTTGTGGCTCATCCGGCACATCGAAGAAAAAGCAATCGCATCGATGAATGGTCTGAGAGTCTGGCGATAGATAATATCCGATCAGCTCTAAGGATGACATGACATATGAAGTGCCGTTAACCGTGATGTAAAGATCGTCAGGATGTCGCCCGGGAATCCAGTTCTTTCCACTTGGTTGCTGATAGCAAAGCGTGACCCATACATCGTCACCATCTCTGTATGAGGCAACATACTTCACCTCGATACCATTAACAATCCGGCTTTGCGAGCTAACCGATGAGGTATCAGGCACGGTTTGGTCCTGAGCACACGAAGAAACGAGTATGATTCCAATAAGGATTGTCGAAACCATCGGCAGTCGAGACATGGTTCCTCTCTTACAACAAATCCTCTGCTGGCGTACGGCTTCGAGATGTCGAAGGTCCGTTCGTTTCGGGACAAAGACCGCTCGCCCAGCTTGACTGGGTGCCGGTGCTTTCCCGGTGCGAAGATCCTGGCGTTCTTCCAGGGTGCGGTCTCACAAACCTGCTCCCACTGACTTTCGCACCTCACGCTGGGTCCGCTCCAGCTAGACGTTGTGCGGTGTTAATGAGGTATTACTCCAGATCCAGATGCTTGAACTAATACCCGGTGACAGCTCTCTGTACAAAAGCAAGTACTGCTGCGATAAAAAAAAGTACCACGGAGGCTATCATCCACCCTCTCCCCGCCAACGAAGCGATCCCGATCATGCCTCCCATGGCAGCGAAATACAACACGACAAAACTGATGACCATCCATTGTGTCTGGCGGAAGTCATACTTAAAAACGAAATCCACGCAGAACAGGAGAATGATAAAGGCCAGCATAAGACCCACTTGAATATAGTAAAGGAATGGTCGATTCGCCCCGGGAGCCTTAATCAGTAGATATGCCAAAGGGAAAACCATCAGAAGAAGGGGCGTTCCCACCCAGTGTCCAGGTGCAATCTTGAAAATCATCCGGGACGAGAAGGTTATGATACTTGAGATAAAGATGACCAGGGCAGTCACCGCTCCTATCAAGTTCAATCTTTCAAACATCATTGCCTCCCTTTTGCTATTGAAGAACAATCCAATGGATCGAAGACTACACCATGACGGTTTTAAGTTGTCGAGAAGCTTCCCCGATTGGTCAGGCAGGCTGCTTCATTCCTCCCGGGGCGAAGACGCCTCTCAACTACCCCCAGAACATCAAGCCACTCAGATCGCTAAGGAGATAGACTCCGACCAGTGCTGCCAACACGACGATCGTGTACTGCACTCGCTCCCGTGTTGACCAGTATCGCTTCTTCCAGGCCAGCACAGTAAAGATCACCAGGAAAATCGGTGTGCTGAAAAAGATGCCCAGCAGCGCTTTGGTTAGAGGAGATTCACCCCTGTCCAGGGAATGGACGAGATACCCGCCCAGCGGTCCTCTGTAGAGGAACGTGAGCGCTAAAATCGCGGTCACGGTCAACACTGCCACCGCGCGAGCGGCTGCAGCGCCCTTTGCCCGCCCGGATTCGATCCCGGCCTCCCCCGATTTTCGAGCTCGGACTTTTCGGACCACAGCACTTACTGGCCAGAGAACGATCACGGATAAAAACAGCAGCAGACTGTATCCCATGCCCAGGACCTGACCCGTGGAGGGAAGGATGCCATACGCATAGAAGACGCTGTAGAGGATTTCCCAGATGAGTTCATCCCCGCTCCAGGAGTTCGTCATGATGACGACGCCAAATCCCTGCTCAGGCTGAGCGACCAGGACCGATATGTATCCGGGAAAAGATCCACCGAAATGGATCATGTACGTCTCTTCTCCCAAATGGATAAGTGAGAAACCCAGGGCTTGATCGGCGTCGAAAGGTTCCTGCAGGGGAATGCCTTCCGTCACAGGCGTGAGCATTACATTAACCATTTTCTGCGACAGGACCAGATCGGATTGCCCCGCGTGCGCGCGCATGACCTCGATCGCGAATTGAGCCAGGTCGGGCGCAGTCGTCCACAATCCACTATAGCCAGGATCGTGGGTATACACCTCCTCAACCAATCCGGGGCGCTCCCGCCATGCGTCGACATCCCAACCGTGCGGTACGGCAGCTCTGGCTTCTAACCCCGCAGGCAGCGTCTGCTCGAAGGTGCTGGAAGTCATGCCGATGGGCGCAAAGACAGCCTCCTCCATGACCTCCGAGAACGGCTTGCCGAGGACGTCCTGGAGCAGCTGGGCCACAATCAGATAACCGCCGTTGGAATAGTACTCTTGCGATCCGGGAACCCGATCGACCCGGACGGGGATGGAATTGGCCGGCGGCTCTCCCTCCAATGCCTGCAGCATCGTTGGAACCTCTTCGTCCGGCGCATAGCCTCTGTTCAAGCCCTGATTCACACCGCCGGTGTGGCTTAACAGACGGCGCAGCGTAACGTCGGCTTGTGCGGTGAACTCATTCTCAGGGATGTGCCAGGATACAAGCATGTCATTGACGTTTTCATCCAGGCTCAGGAGTCCAAGCTCTGCATAATGCAGCGCGCCCACGGCTGTGACCGGCTTGGCAACGGATCCGGCTTGAAAGAGCGTATCCGAGGTCACAGCCTGACTGCCGCCGAGTTCCAGGACACCGTACCCTTTGGACCAATCGATTTTGAAGTCATAGATTACTGCGATGCTCATGCCGGGAACATTGTTGGCTTCCATCCGATCCGTGATCGTCTCCCCGAGGACCAATCCGTTTTCTACTCTCCTGATCCTCTCCTCCAGATCGGGGCTTGGGGACGCAATGAGCCGCCCGCAGCCAGCAAGAAGCAGCGCGAGCGCCGCAGCACAAAGGCATCGATGCTTTCTCATCGTTTTACCTCCCGTTTTTAGATTGGGTTTCCCGTTAACTTTGCGCCGATATAGATTGTTCGTTAAGTAGGAATGGATACAGGTATTCTTCCAGGGAAGAATACGCCCTCATCTACGATATTACACCAACTCTGGGCAAATCCGGCTGAATCTCGAGTCTGTCGAAGATCCTGGTGTTCTTCCAGGGCTCCGGCGATTTGTTAGGCAGTGGGGAGGGTCTGTATCGGGCTAGACTACGAACTTCCCATCCTTGTAGACGACGTCCCCGTCGAGAGTTATCTCTCCGTCCTTGCTGAAGTCTGTGATCAGATCCCAATGAATAGCGCTCTCGTTGTTGTTGCCCGTCTCTGGATACCCGAGACCAAGGGCCAGGTGGATGGAACCACCAAGCTTCTCATCCATCAATAGCATCCCTGTAGCCTCTGTGATGCCATAGTTGGTGCCGATGCCGAACTCCCCTAACCTGGATGCCCCTTCATCCTGTTCCAGCCTCGCTTTGAGTATGGGCTCGCCGACGGTAGCCTTGGCTTTCGTGACGACTCCGTCATTAAAGACCAGTTCGATCCCTGCAACTTCAGTCCCAAGGTAAAGTGAAGGATAGGTGAAGTGAATCCACCCACTTGCCGAGTTCTCAACGGGACCTGTGAAGATCTCCCCATCCGGCATGTTAATCAATCCATGCCCGGAGACGAACTTCCTACCTTCAATCGAGAACTTGAGGTCACAGTCACTACTCCTTAGATGCACCATCTTGTGACCCGAGATGGCCCGAATGCGCTCATCATTGTCGCGGGCCATTCCTTGCCAGAAGTCGACAGGGTTGGACTGATCTTCATTGACATGGCACGCACCGAAAAACAAGTCCTCGAATTGACCAAGACTCATGCGTGTATCTTGGGCATAGGCGTGAGTAGGATATGAAGTGGTAACGCGCTTGAACTGCCCTTTGTTCTCCCGGTCGAATTGCGCTTTAAGGACCGATTCCCAAGCGGAATTCCACAGGCTGTGTCTCCGGGGGTCGATACGGGTGAACAGCCGAGTGTTTACCTCTGTCTTCACCCAAACTCGAGCCTCGAATTGCTGGTATGCGAGGAGTTCAAATGTCGGCGTGAAGGCCAACTGATGATCCTTCGCGATACGTTCGTAGAGCTCATCATACCGATCTGGGTAGACGAGAAGGTGAGGATGGCCACCCTCGCGAAGGATCTCCTCTGCCAACTTCATGACGAGAGGTTCAGCCTGGGCTATTGACTCGATCAGAACACGGTCATTTTGCTTGACGGATATGCAGTGGTGAACAAGGAGCTCGGCAAGCCTATGCACGCGATCGCAGGACATGATACTCCCTCCCTTTGGGCCCCTATCGCGTCAATGAAGTCTGTTATCGGGGAATGGCCGCGAGCTGTCGCAGATCCCGGTGATCTTCCAGGGTCGTCGATCCTAGTGAACGTATAGGAAGCAGCCCGCTTTCATCTTTGATCATACACCAACTCTGGGCGAATCCGGCTGAATCTCGGATATGCTCCAATTGCTTACGAGCGCTTCATCAAGCGAATCCAGAGAGGCATACCATTCCAGTAAACCTTGAATATTGTGTAGATAACGATTTTTATAATGCCGGACTGTAGCTTCGATCTCCTGTTCGTGTCGCATGTTCCATTTGGAATTATCCCCCAACTCAAACTGATCGAGTAAGGGATATTGGGCGCAGCCTCACTAAATTATTTTCAAGCAATTTGAAATTATCCCTATCCAATAATAACAATGGCGATATGCACAACTACTGTAACAACACGACCGATATGACGTTGTAATGAATAGACATATTGGTTTCTCGGAAAATTATGCCTTCGTAGTTTAATGGATGTATTTTCGGATAAGGTAATGGTTAAGTTAAAAAGGTTGCATATCTTACTCGCAGGGCTTGATCAAAATACCGTACAAGAAATCACCAATGACCTATCTTCAACAAATCTAATATTCAACTATGAGTATCATAGAGATGACATTCTTCACGCACTTGAGCTGCACGACTACGACCTCGTAATTGTGGATGCGTCAGATCATCTCTCCACCTTTCGTATCTGCACACAAATCCGTGATGAATTGTCAATCCATGATGTCCCTATTCTGGTGCTCGCTCAAGAATTCTCTCAGACTACAATCCAGGCATTTAAAGATATCAAGGTCAATCTATTCATTGAAAAACCCGTTACCGGCAAGAAACTCAGAAGAGTTTATCGAATCATTTCCTCCTCATCATCTTCATCCGAATAAGATCATGGAGCTTAAGGGTCGCTGTCGATCGCGGTTATGCGAATGGTGTCGACTGTATGAACAGCATGACATAAAAGGATTGAGGGACAAACGCCGGCGGGTCAAAGCCAAAGTAAATTGATTACACATTCTGGGGTATGCTTCTGCAAAAAAGCTAGGTTGAAAAATCGCTTTTCTCAATCACCTAATCCTAATTATCTAGATCATTACAGACAATTCCAGCGAACTCAACCACTGATTCTATCCAGATGTTGAGTGTACGTGTACCTATTGACTTCGTGTAATGGTGCCCCCTTCCTGGTATCTCATTAAGGTCAGCTCTATGAACGATGTTATGCCTTCGATTAATAAGGTCGTCCAGACGGGAATATAAATGCCTTACTCTTTCTTGATCACAATCGATGGAATGGAGCAAGGCAGCGATTTCTGAAGTGCTATTGTAGCTTTTTCTATTGAGGTGTTCATCGATAGATTCAGAGATTAAATCATCTACTGATTTTCCTCTATGAGCTGATAACTCTCCCAATTGAAATTTGGTGGGACGAACATAACCTTTAAGAGGTATAGAGTTCAGTGATTCCTCATTAGCTTCCGGCAGTTTCCATCGAGATATTCCTCTAAGGAACTCTTCCAAAGTAGCATGAAGTAGGACGGTTCCCGCACGAAGGACATCGGTTGAGTTCACCGGACGTCGTCCTTGACCAGGGCCAGCAAGTTTAGTGCTATAGAGATCAACAAGATTCTTAACCCGCGCCAAGTTATTATTAAAATTATCCCTTATTTGATCGAGCATTTGAAAACCTTAATCAAAAGAAGCTTCAGCGCATATCGATCCACTTCAAAACTACTCAAGATCTTTGGATTGTACACGGCGGATCGATACCGATGGCTTGCCTTCTTTTCGATAGCTTAGTACTTCAGGATGCGTCTCGGCATAAGACGACAGACCATTGCTATCCCAAGTAACACGTCCTTTATTCCATACAGCCAAGAAATTTGAACCCTTTACCGTCTCTCCAAATGCAAGTGTATCGACCTTAATCTCATTTTCCAATTCTCCTATTGCTGAGTTTGCTGCTTCTTCCTTTTGTGAATATTCTGCTTCAATCTCATCTAAACGCAATAGTTGTTCGGGTGAAAAGACATCCGCCAACAATTCACTCTTCTCAGCATGAAGAGATTCACGAGCTGTGTATAAATCGTCAAGTCTCTCTAGTTTCTGAGCAATCTCAAGCACTATTGCCCTCCTTTCAATACCAAGTTTTTAAACTCCATTCTTACACGCTACACTCGAGGTGAGAGCCTAACGACTATGAGCTGCGAAGTCCCGCGTTCTTTGCGGGGAGCAGGTCGCTTTATCTACCGATAATCCACCCACTCTAGACAAATCCATCTGAATCTCTCGGGAATTTATTCCTGAACTCTGTCGAGTAGCTCCAGTGAATTGATGTAGCAATTTTTGGAACCCATTCTTTTCTAGGAAAATCCTTAGTCGTGTGATGTTCAATTTATCCGTAAATAATTCCCGTATGAAAAAGATGTAAACCTACCTGCGACAGAATCCTACTCCTCAGTTTTATCGAGTGCCTGACTCGCTTCCCTCTTTGCAGGATCTTCAGGAATCTGAAAAATTATAGGCCGTTCACTATTTACAGCTTTGCCAAACACAACTCCATTAAGGAATGGGAGATTTGGAATTGCTTCAACATGCCTACCACCGAATACATCAGTTAAGTAATTCAGTCCTGTTTGATCATGCATCGAAAACGAGATAACCGTATGGCATTGAGTAAGAATTGTTTTACTGACTAAAGCTGTCCTCTGTGAAAGAATGAGAAGACCCACTCCATACTTTCTTCCTTGAAGCGCGATTTGAGCAATCCGCCCTACAACGGCGTCGGTTTCTACTTTATCAAATCTAAATAGGTTAATCTCTGGAACAATCGTATGCGCTTCCTCAAGAACTAGTAGGATTTTTCGGAGACGCCTATTCTGCCTCGCCCAATTGAATATTGCTGACAGATAAAGCTCAGTCGCCCGCAGTGTCGCTTTTGTGTTCGCAATATCTTCGAGTTCGAATATTCCTAAGGAGGCACCATCTGATGAGAGAAATTCCGAAATTTGAGTATCAACCTTAGGTTTAATAACGGACATGAATTCTCCTAGAGCTCTTTTCTCAGGTGCAGCTGAATAATCACCGGTTTCAACGGCTTGTAGGCGTTCGTGGAGATCTTTTACGTCTTCCTTATCTAAGCCAAGACTTATCGGACTCAGATGATTGAGCCTAGGAAAGTATTCTCCTGTAAAATCGACACATATAATCTTGGTCCCATTTGAGAATGCACCTTCAATAAGATCAAAGGCGAGTTCAGTTTTTCCTGTTCCTGTTGCACCAAGGATGGCTGAATGAAACTCAATTGCATCTTCAAGGCAAAGTGTTATCGGAATGTCTGAGTTTGGAACGACCCCGAGTCGAAAATCATCAGGCATCACTTCTTCTTCAGGAGATACTTCTTGTCCAACCGTTGCTAAGAAAACGGGTGTATTCATTGGGGGTACCCAAAGATGCTTTCGAAAACTCTTATCTGCATCTAATGATCCTAGCTGTTCAGCAAACACCACCTGAGTTCCACGAGGATTCTCAAAGAAGACCTCTTCTTTTGTTTTAGCGTTGAGAATTTGATAATAGATCGGATTTCCCTCGTGACAAAAAAACACTAACCAACCTTCCTCAAGAATCGCCGACGAAGCGACTTCGAAACAAATTGTGGAGATATCTGAATTTTCTATTACAAAACCGATCAACTCAACTGGACAATCTACTTTAGCCATGGATGAAACTGCATCTTTAGCAGATCTTAACCCGGAAATCTTGTAAACCATGCCACTTTCAGGATCTTGAATAACCGAGACTCCATGATCAATACATATTCCCGTACCGATAATTTCATTCTTGTTGATTTGGACAAACAGGGGAAGAACCTCTACTTGTGTCGATCCAGGCAACACTACAATTCGAAGGGAATCTTGTGACCATCCTGATTCATCTAGTAATCGAACTCGCACAATTCCAGGATCATCGATACGCTCTAGCTGCCCGATTATTCTCTTATCTGATGGGAACGATTGGACCGATTGGATGATACGGACAATTGAGAGTATTAAGTCAACTGGCTTTGTAAAGACAAGAATTGACCAGAGGAATAGAAGTAGTAATTGTTGGAGTGGGTCACTCTGATAAAAGCCAATAATGCTAATGAGAACTAACGGGGAAAACACTACTTCGCCCTGACCTAAATAATTACTGACGTTGTAAGTAATCTTTGAGAAGGCAGTAACATTTGGTCTCTCTAATCTATCTGGATTATATGAAACAATGGCAGCGATAGCAGAAATACATGTGACTACTGAAAGTGAAAATGACGCCCATCGAAAGATATCAAGCTGCTCAGCCAAGGATGTAACAGAAGAAAGATCAATTGTAGCTAAGACTAAAGCAGCTGCCGCACAATTTACAAGTGAATCTCGAGGTGTAACAAAGAATGGAGCCGATATATGAGTAAAGAAAAAGAGGCCGATCGCGCCAATAAGCCAGATACTTTCACCTCCTCCGGTAGGGATCCAAATACCTGTAATAAGTCCGCCAACAACGTATAAGAGGACGATATATATGCATAACGATAATAGGCGTTGCCACAAACTGAGTTCTTTATGCATTCGATGATCCCTTCTAAAAATGAACTGAGCAAAAAATTAATATGTATTTCAACCTTGAATCAACATCACACAATCATTGTCTTTATCATACAGAACTAATATTCCTATCCTGGGTATAGCTACTTTTGGTTTGAAAATATTACAAATATATTCAGGAATTATGCTCTCATGACTTCATATCAAAGACTATGATTTATGATTAATTAGTATGAGAAATCGATTGTACAGGAAGAAGACTGAATAGCATTATTCCTTTAGCAACAACTTGTTGAAAGCGTACCACTTGGGGGGATATTTCAAGGAAAGATCCAATATTTCGGAGTGAGATGTGTTACCCCACTAAGTCATACTGTGCTACATGGCTTGCAAGATTGCATTCAACGTCACGTTCTCCGTGCCTGATTAGTGTTTACATTCTTGATTGCCTGAGTCTACCTCCTTTATCAACACTCACTAAACCCGCACGAGTAGCACTTCCTGCAGCCCTCCTCCCTCACAAGCGTCCCCGCGCCGCACTCGGGACAGATGTCGCCGAAGTGGGCCATGTCCTTGTGACCTTCCGGCGGCTGCTGTAACTGCTGCACCTGCTCGGGTTCCACCTCGATCACCTCGCCGAGTTCCTCGTCGGCCAGGAATGCGGCCAGCGCCTGCGCCAGGCCGTCCGGCAGCGAGAGCACGCGGTTGGGTCCAAAGCCCAGCGGCCGCCCGCCGCCGATGCCGGCCATCTGGCGCACGACCTCGGACATGCGGTCGCGCGGCGATACTGGCGAGGCCACGCGCAATATATACGAAATCAAACGCCCGATGGCCTCCGAAACCGAGGCCGTCGCCGAGCCCGCCTTGGCGGTGGTAATGAAGACCTCGAAGGGCTGGCCGTTGCCGTTGCGGTTGATGGTCACGAAGGCCTTGCCCAACGGCGTGTGCATCTGATACGTGGCGCCCTGCAGGCGCATGGGACGCGGCTTCTTGCCCTCCATCCACATGGTGAGCTGCTTCGCCTTGGCGGGCGCTTCCTTCCTGCTCGCCGTCTCCTTGGTCTCCAGCACGACCTTGCTGCGTGAGCCGGTGACGTACACCGTCAGGCCTTTACAGTCCAGCTCCCAGGCGAGCATGTAGGCCTTGCGCACGTCGTCCTCCGTGGCGTCGGTAGGGAAGTTGATCGTCTTGCTCATGCTGTTGTCCACGAAGGCCTGCATGGCGGCCTGCATCTGCACGTGCTCCTCCGCCTGGATGTCCTGCGAGACGACGAACACGTCGCGGATTTCCTGCGGCACGCCCTCGACGTCCTGGCACGAGCCGAGCTCGAGCACCTCGTCGATGATGGCCTGACGCTGCTCGACCTGGATATCGGCCTCTACCAGCGCCCGTTCGAAGAGCGGACTGGTGTACGTGAGGCGTAGGTCCTCGCCGTTATCCTCTACGTGGCGGTAGTAGGCCAGGGCGAAGACCGGCTCGCAGCCGTAGCCCTCACATCCCGCCACGGTGGCGATGGTGCCCGTCGGCGCCACGGTGGTCTGGGCCGCGTTGCGGATGCCGTACTTGCCGATCATGCCCCGCAGTCCGTCCCAATCGATGCTGGGGCGTCCGAAGTCGCTGCGGAATTCCTGCAGCGGCTTGGGCGGTTCCCAGCGTAGGTTGTCAGGATCGTAGATGCTGCCGCGGAGAGCAGGGAACGGGCCGCGCTCGCGCGCCAGTTCGACGCTGGCGCGCATGCACTCGTAGCGGATGAATTCCATCACCTGCGCCGAAAATTCCTGCGCCTGCTCCGAACCGTAGCGCACGCCGACGTGATACATCAGGTCCCCCAGGCCCATGATGCCCAGTCCGATGCGCCGGGCGCGCTGGGCGGCTTCCTTCAACGCCGGTACGGCGGGCACGTAGGCGTTGGCCGTCACCACGTCGTCCAGGAAACGCGTTGCCGTGACCACGCTGCGGCGTAGCTTGGCCCAATCGACCGCCTTCCCGGGGCCGCAGTGCTGGGCCAGGTTTATCGAGCCCAGGCAGCAGTTCTCGTAGCGTCCCAGCCACTGCTCGCCGCAGGGGTTGGTGGCTTCCAGATCGTAGAGGTGCGGCAGCGGATTGCTGCGGTTGGCCGCGCTGAGGAAGAGCATACCCGGCTCGCCGTTGTGATGCGCCTGGCGCACGATCTTGTCCATCAACTCGCGGGCGCGCACCGTCTTGTACACCTTCAGGGGAATGCCGCGTCGTTCGGCCTGTTCCAGCGTGCCGTTGAAGCCCTTGTACTCTTCCGAACACACGTCGGGGAAGCGCAGCTCCCAGCTCTCGTCGTTCTTCACCGCTTCCATGAAAGCGTCGGTGATGCCCACGGAGATGTTGAAATTGGTGATGGCGCTCTCGTCCGTCTTGCAGGTGATGAATTCCTCGATGTCGGGGTGATCGACGCGCAGCACGGCCATGTTGGCGCCGCGGCGCGTGCCGCCCTGGGCGATCACGTCGAAGGCCTGATCGAATACTTTCAAGAATCCCACCGGGCCGGTCGCCTCGCCCGCCGAGGTGTTCACCAGCGAACCCTTGGGGCGCAGGCGCGAAAAAGCGAACCCGTTTCCGCCGCCCGTCTGCTGGATCAGGGCCGCGTCGCGCAGGCTCTGGAAAATCCCCTCGCGGTTCTTGCCCATGTCGTCCGCGATGGGCAGCACGAAGCAGGCTGCCAATTGGCCCAAGGGCGTGCCCGCGCCGGTGAACGTGGGCGAATTGGGAAAGAAACGCTTGGACGTCAATAAGTCGTAAAATTGCTCGGCGACCGTGTCCGCTTCACCGCCCCATTCGCACTCCACCAGGGCGACGTGGCTGGCCACGCGCCAGAACATCTGCTCGATGGTCTCGGTCGCTTCGCCGTTTTCGTCCCGGCGGATGTAGCGCTTCTCCAGCACCGTCCGGGCGTTCTGCGAAAGCTCGACGGCCTTCAAATCATCGGGTACGGGTAAGCGGGTGTAGGACTTTCCTGCGTTCATTTGAACGTCGATCTCATGACCGGTTGTGTCTAACATCCCAATGCCTCCTGCCTCTGGTCGATCACGAAATCGCAGTCAAGATACGAGATCTTGATTACGATGATGGATGGTTCAGGCTTCCAGGAGAAGCCGGTCGATCTCGTCTCTTACGGCCTGTAAACCGTCCAACCTTAAATAAACGATGGCGTATCGCACGTAAGCAATCTGGTCTAGTTCCTTCAAACCTGCGATCGCCAAATCCCCAATCACGCGTGACGAAATTTCCGCTTTGCCCATGCCCTGGATCGTCGATTCGATCTCACCCACAAGACGATCGATGTCCGCTGCGGACACGGGCCGTTTGGCACATGCGATGCGAATCCCCCGGGCCAACTTGTCGCGATCGAAATCTTCACGCGTGCCATCTTGTTTACGGACCAACGGCGACGCCAGGATGGCGCGCTCGTAGGTGCTGAAGCGTTGGCCGCATTCCTTGCAAACGCGGCGTCTTCGTATCCCCCCACGAGAATCGTGCGTCGTATCGATCACTCGTGTCCTCTGGCTGCTGCAGTACGGGCAGCGCATGATTTTTTACCTTTTGTAGATCAACTGTTCGGCGCCAGATGTTGGGCGGCTAACTTCTGGACACCCGATATCTACGGGGCGAGGATGCAAATTGTACACGACCCGCGCCCTCGTTGCAAGCATTTCCGGCCCGTTCAACCTTAAAAATTTTGGTACTGTGGTCATAGGTCCAAAACGACGCGGCAGATCGGCGCCGGGAGGAGGATACCGACGCCAATCTGCGCGCGTTCGCGAACCCAGATCGACCGGGCGGCAAACGGTCGTTCTGGTGTTCTGGGACACGACCGTGACAAACCGGAGGTCCGGTTTCATCACCGTCGGCGTAAAAAGGCAGGGATGTCGAGGTCGTTGACGTCGAAAACCGCTGGTTCGAACTCGTCTTCCAACGGTAATTCCTGACCGTCCTTCGTCGTTTTCGCCTCCGTGCGGCTCTTGGCGCGCGGGATCACGCGGCGGTGCATGGCGCGCGATGTTTCGAATCCCGTGGCGATCACGGTCACGCGCAGTTCGTCGTTCATGCTGGGATCGATCACCGCACCGAAGATCAGGTTGACGTCCGGATGGGCCGTCTCCTTGATGATCGCCGCGGCCGTGTTCACCTCGAAGAGCGACAGGTCCGTACCGCCGGTGACGTTGAAGAGAATACCGCGTGCGCCGTCGATGGTGATGTCCAGCAGGTTGCTGGAAATCGCCTGCTCCGCAGCGGTACGCGCCCGGTCCTCACCGGACGCTTTGCCGACGGCCATCAGGGCGGCGCCTCCCTCTGACATGATCGTGCGCACGTCAGCGAAGTCCAGGTTGATCAGACCCGGAATGGTGATCAGTTCGCTGATGCCCTGAATGCCTTGTCGCAGGACGTCGTCGGCGAGTTTGAAGGCGTCGTGCAGGCTGGCGCGTTTGTCGGCCAGCTGCAGCAGGCGGTCGTTGGGGATCACGATCAAGGTATCCACGTGCTGCTTGAGCTTGTTGATCCCGGCTTCCGCCGTCTGGCGCCGCTTGGCGCCCTCGAAGGTGAAGGGCCGCGTGACCACGCCGATCGTCAATGCGCCGATTTCCTTGGCGATCTGGGCCACGATCGGCGCCGCACCCGTTCCGGTGCCGCCTCCGATTCCCGCGGCGATGAAGACCATGTCGGCGCCCTTGAGCACTTCGTACAGCTCTTCGGCCGACTCTTCCGCCGCCTTCTGCCCCACATCGGGGTTGCCTCCCGCGCCCAATCCGCGCGTCAGCTTGTCGCCGATGCGCACGCGCATGGGGGCGTTGGAAAGCAGCAGCGCCTGCGCGTCGGTGTTGACGGCCACGAATTCGATGCCCGCCAACCCTTCTTCGATCATGCGGTTGACGGCGTTGCTTCCCCCTCCTCCGGTGCCGACAACCATGATCCGTGCGAATGATTCCACTTTAGGAACTGGTTGCATCTTTTCCTCCTCTTCGTTGATATGTCGTACCGCCTGTTCGCTGGATTGCGCCGCAGCGCATCCGGCACAAGCCGTTGTTTTTTCTGATATCGTGCGCCGGGGAAAATCTCTTCCCCGCGCCGCGAAAAGTCGCTCGATCCGTCATCCTTCGCTCTATCCCGGCAGCAGGCGCCGCAGGAAATCCGCGGCCCGGTTGACGCTCAACCGCGGCCAGTGGAATCCCGAGAAGCCCTCGTAGCCGTACTCCTCGTCCAGGTCTTTGGCCCATTCCAGCAGACCCACGCTGGCCGAGAAAGCCGGCGTGCGGATGCGGTCCACGAGCCCGCGCACGTTGGCAGGTTGGGCTGTACGCACGGGCATCTGCAGCGTCTCGCTGGCCACTTCCTTGATCCCCGGCAGCAAACTGGTGCCGCCGGTGAGAACCATGCCGGCCGGCAGCAGGCCGTCGTAACCGCTGCGTTTTATTTCCTGGCGAACCAGGCTGAAGATCTCCTCGACGCGCGGCTCGATGATGGAGGCCAGGTCGGTGCGCTTGATCTGCACCGGATTTTCCTCGCCGAAGGGCCGCACCGTGAAAGACTGCGTCGGGTCGACCAGACGCACGCAGGCATGTCCCTGGCGGATCTTGATCGACTCGGCCGTCTCCGGCGGCAGATGCAGACCTTGGGAAATGTCGCTGGTGAGATGTTCCCCACCCACGGGGATTACGGCCGTGTGCCAGGCGGCGCCTTCGATGGTGATGGCGATGTCCGCCGTGCCGCCGCCCAGGTCGCAGACGACGACGCCCATTTCCCCTTCCGTCTCCGTGAGGATCACGTTGGTCGCGGATAACGAACTCAGCACCCAGCCATCGACGGCGACTCCCGCAGCTTCGATGCACTTCTCCATATTGCGCAGCGCCGTCGCACCGGCGGTGACGATGTGCGCCTCGACTTCGAGGCGGTAGCCGTGCATGCCCAGTGCGGATTTGATCCCGTCCTGGCCGTCGACGACGAAGCCGCGCGGCACCACGTGAATGATGTTGCGGTTGTAGGGCACGGCGATCGAGCGCGCCGCTTCCAGCGCCCGGTTGACGTCGTCGTGGCTGATCACGCGCCCGCTGACGCCGGACATGCCCCGGCTGTTCAACGAAGAAATCTGCTGCCCGGAGATGCTCACCAGCGCCGATGAGATTTCGTATCCCGAGCTGCGCTCGGCCTTGTCCTTCGAAGCCTGGATGGCGCGCGCAACGCCTTCGAGACTGACCACACCGCCCTTGCGCATGCCGTGCGAGGGCACGATGCCCACGCCGATCACGCGCAGCTGGCGGTCGGCGTTTAAATGCCCGACGAGCGTACAAACCTTCGTGGTTCCTACGTCGATGCCCACATAAATCGGGTCGCCGGGTGCGATCAGATTGGACACGAGATCAGCGCTCCACCTTGTAATACGGCGCGGCTTGGTCTTCCACGTTCACCAACACCACGGAAACTCCCTGTACGGCGATTTTCTCGGCCAGGGCGCGGTAGACACGCACCTTCATCGCCATGTCGCCGTCCACGCCGAAGACCACTTTCCATCCGCGTGGATCTTCGAAACCAAATCCGTACTGCGGGTCGTACTGCAGCACGTTAACGTCCTGCAATTCGCGGCTGAGTGCGAGCGCGTTCTGGATCACTTCCGGCGCCATCGCCGGAGTCAACGCCTGTTCGCTGATGCTCAGCACCGGCTTCTCCGTCTCGACCCGGACCAGGTCTTCGTCCGTGCCGTGGGGGATGAAGGCCAGCCCGTCCGGACTCAGCCACCAGGTCCGTCCGGCGTCGTTCCAGGCCAGCGCCGCCGAGCGTTCGTCGATCGCTACGTCGATCTCGTTCGGCAGACTTAAATGCACCTCGGCGGAGACGATCTCCGGATGCCCCTCCAATTGCTCGGCGACGACTTCGGGATCGATGGAGAAGATGCCTTCGCCGACGAAATCGACCAGGGATTGGATCTGCGCCGCGGAGAGCAGGCGATTCCCGCTCACGTTCAGCGATTGCACCAGAAAACGATCCGCGGAGAGAAACTCTCCCAGTCCCCAGGCCAGCAGGAGCAGCAGCATCGCCGAAAGCAGACGCGGCCCCAAACGAACCATGGGCAGTGCCGGGAGCTGCATCTCGGTGCCTTGTTGCGGATGAAGCTGCACGTCGTAGCGGCGGCGCGGCTGTTTTCGCCGGCGCGGCTTTTTCTTCAGCACATCACGCGGCGCAGGCTCGATCTTCCGCTCCACCCGGGCGCGGCGTGCCCGCACGCTGTCCGCACGAGTGCGTACGCTCTCCATGGACCGCTCGCTCAACGTCATTCTCCGACCTCGTAGCTGCGCACCAATTTATCCTTCTGCGACTGCCGTTCGAAAGCCAATTCGATCAGACGATCCAATAGATTCGGGTACGACAGGCCGCTCGCTTCCCACAACTTGGGATACATGCTGATCTTGGTGAAGCCCGGGATGGTGTTGATTTCGTTCATGTACAGGCTTCCATCGTTCTTGTCCAACAAGAAATCCGCGCGCCCCATACCGGCCCCGTCGATGGCCTTGAAGGCCTTGATGGCTAACCGCTGTGCCTCTCCAACCACACTTTCTTCGATCGGCGCCGGGATGAACAAATCCGAGGTGTCGTCGATGTATTTCGCCCGGTAGGAATAGAATTCATCGCCGGGCACCACCTCGCCGGGCACCGAAGCCTCCGGGTCCTCGTTCCCCAGGACGCTGATTTCAATCTCGCGCGCCTCGATGCCGGCTTCCACCAGAATCCGGCGGTCGTAGCGCGCCGCGTCCAGGATGCCTTCCATCAAATCCGACCGGCCGCGGCACTTGCTCACGCCCACCGAGGAGCCCATGTTTGCCGGTTTGGTGAACAATGGGTAGGGCAGCAGCGATTCCAGACGGTCCAACTCCGCCTGCAAGTCGCTCTCCAACTGTGTCGACAGCACGATCGTCCAATCCAGGACCGGGATGCCGTTGGCGCGCATCACGTGCTTGAACAGATCCTTGTCCATGGCCACGGAAGAGGCCAGCACGCCCGTGCCCACGTAGGGCACGTCGGCCATCTCCAGCAGTCCCTGCAGCGTTCCGTCCTCGCCGTAGGTCCCGTGCAGCACCGGAAAGACGACGTCCAGATCGGTCAGACGCTGCAGCGCCTGGTCATCCCGCCAGCGGTAGAGTCCTTTCAAGCCCGGCTCTGCAGGAATCATCACGCGGACAAGATCCTCCTGCCTGCCCTCTTGAAAAGCCTTCAACACGTGATCCCCAGAAAGCCAGCGGCCCGATTTCGTGATCCCGATGGGGACGATTTCGTACTTGGTTCGATCCAGGGCAGACATGACGGACTTGGCCGACATCAACGAGACTTCGTGCTCGCCGGAACGGCCGCCAAAAATCACGCCCAAACGCAGTTTGTCGCTCAAAGTGCGCCTCCGTTGGTCAACTGCGCCGACTCGGTTTCCACCGTCTGCCAATCCCCGAGCAGTTCCACTTCGAGTTCCAATTCGACGTCGAACTGCTGCATCACGCGGTTGCGGGCCACGTCGATCAATCCTTTCACGTCCGCCGCCGTCGCTTCGCCGAGGTTGATGAAGAAATTGGCGTGCACCTCGCTGATCTGCGCGCCGCCGATGCGAAATCCTTTCAGGTCGCAAGCTTCGATCAGGCGGCCGGCGTAATCCCCGGGTGGGTTCTTGAACATGGACCCCATGCTCGCCCCGGGAGGCTGCGTCGCACGCCGTTTTTCGCTGAATTCCTGCATCTTCGCCTTCGTCGCTTCGACCGTCGAGAGCGTTAACCACAGAGTCGCTGCCAGAACGACCGCTTCACCGGGATGGCGTTTCAACCAACTGTCGCGATAAGCAAATTCCAGCCGTTCGGGCGGCCACGATTCTGTGCCCTTTCTCCGTTGCAAGATTTCGGCCAGTTCCAGACTGCTGGCGATGTCTCCGTCGTGGGCGCCGGCATTGCCCACCACGGCACCGCCCAGCGTACCGGGCACCGTGGCTGCCCATTCCAGCCCCGACCAGCCTCGTTCCACCGCGCGCCGGGCAACGCTGCCCAGCCCCACGCCAGATTCGGCGCGCAGGCGTGGGCCATCCGGGGATTCCCAGAAGCGCACGCCGCGCGCCTGATTCAGCACCACGATCCCTCGGATTCCCGCATCGGCGATGAGCACGTTCGACCCACCGCCGAGGATGCGAAACGGGAGCTTGAGATCCCACAGCGTCTCGGCGGTCATCGCCAGACGCTCGGCGGAACCCGCAGTCAAAAGCACGTCCGCAGGGCCGCCGATTCGCGCCGCCGTGTAGCGAGCCAGGGGCACATTTTCTTCGATACTGCCAAATGTGCGTCGCAGCTGCTCGACGGTTTCCGAGGGCAAACGGCGATCGCTCAAAGGCTACGCACCTTGGCGATCACGCGCTTGACCGTTTTCTGCTCCGGCAGCGCCAACAAAGGCAGCGTAGATGGATCCACAGCCTCGCTCTGGCGCATCTTCTTGATCGCTACGCGCATGCGCAGCTCCATACGGCGATCATTGTCAAAAACGTTCCGTTTACGTTCAGACATGATCTTTACCTCCTTCTGTAGTTAGACCTTGTAACACTCGATAACCAACTCGATTTCCGTCTCCAGCACTCAATGTCAGGACCAGGGAACCCCCTTTCACGCGCTCGAGCAGATAGTCTGCGGCAGTCTCGAGGCGAGCGATGTATTTCACGTCCGGATGGTCGATCGTTTCCACGAGCTTGCGGCTGTCGATGGAGCCGTCCGCCTGCTCGCGCGAAGCGAAGATGTCGGTCACGATGAGATGATCACAGTCATCGAAAGCGTGCTCGAATTCAGGCAGCAGCGCCCGGATGCGGGAGAACGTATGCGGCTGGTAGACCGCCCAGATCTCCGCCTCGGGAAACTGCTGGCGCGCCGCGTGCAGCGTGGCTTTGATCTCCGTGGGATGGTGGGCGTAATCGTCCACAACCGTCACGCCGGCCGCTTCGCCGATGATTTCGAAGCGGCGCCCGACGCCCAGGAATTCGGTCAGCGTTTCGCGCATGTCCTTGAAATCCAATCCCAGATGATCTCCCACGATCAGCGCCGCCAGCGTGTTGAGCACGTTGTGAGGTCCGGGCAGACGCGTGCGCATCAATCCCAGGGTCTCCTCGCGGCGCAGCACCAGGAAATCGGACCCACCGACGGCGTTGGGACGTATCTCTTCGGCGTACCAATCCGCATCCGCGCTCAAACCGTAGCGCACACATTCAATCGCGGGGAGCGGCAGCGTGTCTGCGGCCGGATCGTCTTTGCAAACCACAATCAAATCCTGCACGCTGGCCGCGAATTGGGTGAATGCCTGGCGGAATGAATCGAAAGTGGGATAGCAATCCGGATGATCGTATTCCACGTTGGTAATGACGGCGATGGACGGCTCGAGACCCAGAAACATGCGGTCGTATTCGTCCGCTTCGATGACGAAGTAGTCCCCCGTCCCGGCTCGTGCGTTGATATCGAAATTGCACAGCGTTCCGCCCACAATGAAGCTGGGATCCAGGTCAGCTTGGGAGAGCATCCAGGCGATCATTCCGGTGGTGGTCGTTTTCCCGTGGGTGCCGGCGACGGCGATGGTTTTCTCGCCGGCGGTGAGATCGCGTAGGAACTCCGATCGCCGCAGCACGGGGATTCCCGCCGATCGGGCGGCCTGCAGTTCGACGTTGTCCGCGTGCACGGCAGAAGAAGCGATGACCAGATCCGCACCCAGCACGTTCTCGGCGCGGTGTTCGTAGTGGATGGGAATGCCGAGATCCTCCAGCGCTTCCGCGAAGCTGGAACGCGTGCGGTCCGAACCCGTCACCGTTTCCCCTCTTTCATGTAGCACTCTAGCGATGGCTGACAAACCTGTACCTCCTATGCCTACGAAATGCACTCGGCGACTCATACGAAGACCACGATGATGAACACGAAGACGACGCCCACGACGAAATAAATGTGCGGGATGGGAACCAGGCTGGGCGGCAGCAGTCCCATGAAATCCTGCACCCGTGCCAGAAACGCGGGATCTGCCGGCATCGTCACCAGCGTCGTGTTGTCGTATCCCATTTGATCCAAGAAGTACCACAGCGATCCGAAGAGCAGATAGCCGTTCAGTGCGCCCATGACCAGCCCCAACAGAATATCCTGCAGGCGCTCGCGCACCAGCTTCGGCTGCAAGGCACGGATGTGGGGCGTCTGATAGCCGAAGAAAGCCATGATCACCAGCAGGATCGCGCGGATGACGAAGCGTGTCGTCGGCGGCTGCATCATCAAGGCCGTGTTGTAGGGTTGAACGTGGGTTTCCAGAATCTGGATGATGAACAACGCCAGGACGATGGCGCTGGTCACAAGCAGCTCCTTCGCCCAGCCACGCATGGCGCCGATCACGGCGAACATGACCACCAGTATTCCGAAAACCGCGAAAAGGCTAAGCACGCTTGCCCCTTTCACCCAGCCGCAGCAGTTCATCCGCAATCGACTGCGCCGCACCAGGTGTGGCTAATTTCTTCAACGCCGCTCGCATCTCGGCGAGCCGCTCGGGATCGTCGAGCAAATTCGAAATTGCAGGTAGTAGTTCATCCGGCAGCGTTTCGTCGGCCAGCAAGAGCGCCCCGCCGGCTTCGACGAGATACTCGGCGTTTACCTTCTGATAGCGCCAGGCATACGGATAGGGGACCAGTATCGCCGGAAGCCCGAGCAGCGAGTACTCACCGATCGTCGCCGCTCCGGCTCGCGAGACGACCAGGTCCGCGGCGGCCAACGCAAGCGGCATCTCGTCGTGCAGGTAGGCGTGAGCGCGGTAGTCATCCCGCAGCTCAGGCGGCAAGGACTCCATCACCCCGTCCACCCTCGGCCAGTCCAGATGGCCCGTGATGTGCACCACGACCACGCGCTCGAGCAGCTGGGGCAAACAAGCCCACAGGGCTTCGTTGATCGAACGCGCGCCGCGGCTGCCGCCGAACACGAGCAGCACTTTCTTCCGTTCAGCCAATCCCATTTGGTGGCGCGCCTTCGCCCGCTCGAGATTGCCGAGCGCGGCGCGCGTGGGATATCCCGTCACGATGACGCGCTTTCCCTTCGGGTAGTAGGCCAGAGATTTCTGAGTCGTAACTGTGATCACCTGCGCCATCCTGGCGATCAAGCGCAACGCCAAAGCCGGCTCGATGTCGGGCACGAAGATCGCCTTGGGAACGCCCCTCGCCGCCAATGCCACCGGAACGCCCACGAAACCGCCGGTGAAGAAAGCGACATCGGGGTCGAAATCGCGCACGATGCGGCGCGCCGCCGGCACGCCGCGCGCCAGACGAGCCAGATTGCCCGGCAGGGCGCGTAATCCGACTCCGTGCACGCCCGCAGCCGGGACGGTCTTGAATTCCTGACCCGCTCGGCTCAACAAGGAAGCCTCCATTCCGCCTTCGCTTCCGACCCAAAGCACTTCAGCTTGCTTTCCGAGTGCGTCGACTACGGCCAATGCGGGATACACGCCGCCGCCTGTCCCGCCTGCCGATACCAATAGTCGCAACGTTATCTCGCTCCTCTTCTTGTCTCGATGCCCTGCGGGATACGTTGATCAGCAGACCAACCCCCGCTAGCGTGGTAACCAGACTCGAGCCGCCGAAACTGAAAAACGGCAGTGCGTTACCGGCGAAGGGCAGCAGTCCCAGCAAGACGGACATGTTGATCACCGCCTCGATGCCGATCCAGAACGTCACACCGCTCACCAGCAGCATCTCCAACTTCGTCACGGCGTTCAGACCCAATCGAAACCCGCGCCAGACGAAGAGACAGAACAAGATCAGGACGAGTATGGCGCCGATCAACCCCAATTCCTCACCCACGACGGCGAAAATGCTGTCGGTGTGCGGGGCAGGCAAGAACCCGAATTTTCCCCGGCTGGCGCCGAGCCCTCGACCCAAGATCCCGCCCGAATAAAACGACTGCAGGGACTGCTGCACGTGGTAGGACGCCTTTTCCAAATCCACCAAACCGCCCACGTATTTGTCCCAGCGATCTTGTCCAACCTGGGATACTCGCACGAGCACGAAGGCCAGGGCGCCGCCGCCGGCGCCCATGGCGATAATTTGCCGCATGTCGGCCCCGGCGAGGTAGAACATGACCACGGCCACGATCACCACGGTAAAGCCCGCGCTCAGATCAGGCTGCAGCAGGATCAAGCCGCCCACCAGGCCGACGATCATGATTAAAGGCGCCAGCCCGTAGCCGGTGAGTGAGAGACGTTCTCCCTTCGATTCCATCCACACGGCCAGATAGATGATCAACGCCAATTTAGCCATCTCGGACGGCTGAACCGAGCCGCCGAGAAATGCGCGTTTGTGTTCCGCACCCAGGTTGACCAGCAGGACGAGAAAGAGCATCAGCACCGTCGCGGCGATCAACGGCAGGGCGTACTTGCGGATCCATTTCATGGGAATGAACGACGCCACGGCCATGGCGATCAGACCCACGACGAGGTTGCGCACCTGCTGCTCGAAGATGGCGTACGGATCGCCTTCCAAGCGCCAGGACACGTCCCAGCTGGATGAGTACACCATCACCAGCCCGAAGGCGATCAACGCTGCGACGAGCACGAAGAGCCAGGGATCGAATCCGATCCCGAATCGTTTGCGCAGCGGCGACTCCTGAAAAGCGTCCTGCGTGATCACCCGTTGTGTCACAGCGAATTCACCAGTTCCCGGAATTTTTCGCCGCGTTCGGCGAAATCCTCAAAAGCGTCGTAGCTCGTGCCGCCCGGCGCGAGCAGGACGACGTCGCCCGCAACGGCGACTCGCGCGGCGGCCGAAACCGCCTGCGCCAGGTCGCCGCAGATCTCCACCTGCACCATGCAGTCCTCACCGCGCTGCTTCTCGACGGCCGCGGCGATCTTCCCCACCGCCTCCCCGAAGAGGATCAGATGGCGCACACGCTTGCAGACCAACTGCGCATACGCATCCCAGGACAAATCCTTGTCCCGCCCGCCGGACAACAAGACCAGTGGCTCGTCGAACGAACGGATGGCGGCGATGGCACGTTCCGGTGCCGTGGCGATCGAATCGTTGTACCAATCCACACCGGCGACGCGCCGCACGAACTCCAGGCGGTGTTCGACGCCCTGAAATCCGCGCACCCCGGCTTGCATGGCCTGTGGGGATATGTCGGCCGCAGTGGCGATGGCACAAGCCCCAATCACGTTCAGCAGGTTGTGCTTCCCGCGCAGTTCCACGACGTCGGCTGGACACAGATCCGTGTCCCGGCCATCGAAGCGCAGGCGAATCGTGTCCCCTTCCAGATAGGTGCCGTCTCCTTGCGGAAGATCCCACCCGAAACTCATCAAGCGCCCCTGCACCTGATCGCGTAACGACCAGGCGATTTCGTCGTCGCGACCCAACACCGCCCAATCATTCCCGGTCTGATACTGCAGGATGCGCGCTTTCGCCGCCGTGTACGCCGCCATCGTCTTGTGCCGATCGAGATGGTTCGGCGTCACGTTCAAGATCGCGGCGATTTGCGGACTGACGTCCATCAGTTCCAACTGAAACGACGACAGCTCCATCACCACGAGATCCTGGGATTTCATCTGCGGCAGATCGTTCAGCAGCGGTCTACCGATGTTTCCACCCACCCAGACTTTCCTTTCCCGATCCCGAAATTCGGCGGAGGCCATCCGCCCCACGAGCGTCGTCGTGGTCGTTTTTCCGGCCGAACCGGTTATACCGATAACAGATGCAGGGCAGTTTTCGATGAAGAGTTGCGCATCGTTGGATAGTGGGATACCCTGCTTTCGAGCCTGCTGTGCCAGCGGCAGATCCGCGGGTACGCCCCCGGAAAGGCACAGCAGGTTCGCCGCATTCAGCAACGTGGGCGGATGGCCTCCTAACTCGAAATCCACCGGGAGGTTGCTAAGTTCTTCCGTTGCATGCTTCAGCGCTTCGGCCGGCATACGATCACTCACCACGACGTTTGCTCCATGTTCCACAAAATAACGGACCAACGCTTTTCCTTGTCTCGCCAATCCAAGCACGACGACCCGCTTTCCGGTCCAATCCAGTTGTCGTCCTTTCGAGGACCGGCTTCGATCTTCACGCTCGTCCGACGTCACCGACACGCCATTCAGGCAGCTTGCCGTTGCCTCGGCGCGGAGCGGTTGCCGTCATCCACGCCAATCCAATAATGATCCGGCATGACGTTGCGCGCCTTGCGCACCTTGACGCCGGCCATGATGCCCTCACCGCCGTTCAATGTAGCGGGGTTCACCAGGCACAGCGTAGGCTTGCGGCCGTACTTTTCGGTGTAGAACGTCACGGCACGCTGGATCTTTTCGGACGTCGAAACGGATTCATCGTCAAACCAGAGCATTCCGATATCCATGGTCCTTCTCCTTTACACCAGGGCTAAAGCGACTCCGAACATGCCGGCCAGTAACGCGATGAGCCAAAAACGCTGCACGATCTGAGTCTCACTCCAACCGCTCAATTCGAAATGGCAATGCAGCGGCGCCATGCGGAACAGTCGCCGCCCTTTGGTCAACTTGAAATACAGCACCTGCAGCGCGACGCTGATCGTCTCGCTGGTGGGAATGACGCAGATGATCGGGTAGAGAATCCAATGGCCGGTCATCAGGGCAACTACGCCCAGCGTGCCGCCCAGGGCCAGGGCCCCGGTGTCGCCCATGAACAGTTCTGCGGGATAGGCGTTGTACCAAAGGAAGGCGAACAGCGCGCCGACCATGGTGAAACAGAAACGCACCAGGAAGACCTGTCCCTGGATCATGGCGATCGCCCCGAAGCAGGCGAAAGCGGTGGCGGAGATCATTCCCGCCAACCCATCCAACCCGTCCGTCAAATTGATCGCATTGGTCGAAGAAACGATGATGAACATCGCCACCGGCACGTACCAGATCCCCAGGTCGATATTTTCGGGAATGTTGGGAAGCACCATCTCGGGCGGCTGCAATCCGTATTTGAGCACCAATGCGGCACCCAGGGCGATCAGCACCTGCAGGAGGAACTTGTAGCGCCCACGGATGCCTTCGCCCCGCTTCTGCCCGCGCAGACTCAGCCAATCGTCCACGGCACCCAATACCGCAAACGCCAGCAGCACGAGCAGTGGCAGCAGGATCGAGTTGCCCAACACGTTCAACTCGCCGATGAGCGAGACCAGGTTTAAAACCCCGGTGATCACCACGACGGGGATGATGAACAGCCAGCCGCCCATCGTAGGCGTGCCCAGCTTGGTAAAGTGTCGCTGCGGACCTTCGATGCGGATTTGTTCCCCGATACGCAGCATGCGCATGATGCGGATGAGGGGTCCGCCCCAGATCACGGCGAGCAAAAAGGTGATTCCTCCCAGCGGCAGTGCAAATGCGATCTGGTTCATTCCCTCTCCTCTAAAGCGTTCACGATCTTGTCCATGCGCAGTCCGTGCGAACCCTTCACCAAAACCACGTCTCCTTCCCCGATACGATCGCGCAAATACTCGGTGGCCTCTTCGCTGTCCGCCAGCATATGGATACAACTTGCCGCCAAACCCGCTTGCCGGGCTTCGTCGGCGATCCATTTCGCACGCTCACCGACGGCGATCAACTCGTCCACGACTTGCGCGGCCCGTACGCCCACCATGCGGTGGCCGCGCTCCTCAAAGTCACCCAATTCGAGCATGTCGCCCAGAACGGCGATGCGTTTGCCTTCCAATTCGGATAACAGATTCAAGGCGGCGATCACGGAAGGTGGTGCGGCGTTGTAGGTGTCGTCGAGCAGCAGAGAACCATGTGGACCCCGCACCGCGACCAATCGCAGTTGGCTGTTTTCGCTTTTCAAGCCGTTGACGATCTCCTCCCAACTCAAGCCCTGGACCAATCCCACGGCCGTCGCCCGCAGCGCGGTGTGCACGGAATGGCGTCCCAGCAACGGGACGCGGACGTGATAGGCACGTCCCTGGTAGTGAAGCACGAAGCGCACCCCTTCGAGGCCCAAACCCTGAACCTCGTCGGCCCACAAATCCGCTTCCGGAGACAGGCCGTAGTAAAACACCCGCGCCTGGGTATGTTCGGACATGTTCCGCACCAGCGGTTCGTCGTAATTCAGGATCGCCGTGCCTTCCGGCGCCGCCGGTAGGCTTTCCACCAGTTCGGTTTTGCCCCGCACGATCGCTTCCATCGTCTTCGCGCGTTCCAGATGCACTTCACTGACGTTGGTGACCACACCCACTTGCGGACGGGCGATCTCGCAAAGCAGAGCGATCTCCCCCGGGACGTAAAATCCCATCTCGAAGACGGCTTGGTCGTATTCTTCCGTCAGCGAGAGCATGCTCAACGGTAGCCCGATTTCGTTATTCAGGTTTCCGGGATTGCGGAAAGTGCAGAAACGCTGCTCGAGGACCTCGGCGGTCAGCTCCTTGGTGGTCGATTTACCGACGCTACCGGTGACGCCAATCACCTGCGGGGACAAGATCGAGCGCCAGTGCCGCGCGATCTGCTGCAGCGCCTCAAGCGAGCTTTTTACCCACAGGCAAAGCGGAAACTCCAGCTTCGCCAAATCTTCTGCGGAGACATCTTTACGCAGATCGAGAACCGCGTGTCCGCCTTCCACCTGACGCTCGATCAAGGCCAAGATCGCACCGGCTTGAAACGCCTGCGTGACGTAATCGTGTCCGTCTGTGTTTTCACCGACCAGGGCGACGAACAGGGATCCGGGCAAAGCCTCCCGCGAATCGATCACCGCCTGCGTGATTACCTGCGACGCAGCGATGTCCTCGTGGCCCGTGAGCGCTTTAAGTACTTCCCCTACGGTCAGCATCGAAACCCTCTGCCCTAACCACTTTCTTGATACACAGAACTTGGCGGGATGCCCATCATCACCACCAAGCGCTCGACGATCTGGCGAAATACCGGCGCCGCGACCACCGAACCCCAGGGAGAACTCTTGGGCTTGTCGAAACGGATGAGTACGATGAATCGCGGTGCCTCGACGGGTCCCCAGCCAATGTAGGAGGCGATGGTCAAATCCGGATCGTAACCCTGTTCTCCGGGAATCTGCGCCGTGCCGGTTTTACCTGCCAGTGTGTATCCGGCAACGGCTGCGCGCCGACCTTCTCCTTCCGTCGACACGAGCAGCATGGTTGTGATCTTTTCTGCGGTCTCTGCAGAGATCGGGCTGCCGAGCACCGTCGGTTGCGGCCAATACACGTTTTCCGGTCCAGCGACCGCGCGCACGATGTGCGGCTGCACCATAACGCCACGGTTTGGAACGGCTGCGACCGCAGCGATCAACTGGATCGGCGTCACGGAGACACCCTGGCCGAAAGCGTTCGTTCCGAGATCGGATTCGGTCCAATCCGGGTGGCGTGGAGTGCGAAGACTGCCCGCCACTTCGCCCTCGAGATCTACGCCGGTCAATTGGCCGATGCCGAAATCCTTGAGATATTGATAGAACAAGGGCGCCTCGAGTTTTACCGAGGCGACGTAAGCCAGGCAGACGTTCAGGGAGTGCTGCATACACTCGGTCATCGTGCGCGGGCCCCAAGCGGTTCCGTCCCAGTTTTTGATCGTATGTCCACCCACTTCGATCACGCCGGTGTCGACGAAGATTTCCTCAGGGGTCACCAAACCAGCGTCCAACGCGGCGGACATGGTGAGCACCTTGAAGGTCGAGCCGGGCTCGTAAACGCCGGCGACGAGCGGGTCGATCACCGGTTCTTCTTGCGGCTCTTCTGTTTCGGCGTCCGAATCCGGGCTCGCTTCCGAGTCCGCATCGGATTCGGGAGCTTCTTCCGTTTCCGTCGAGGGCTGCGCCAGTACCCATCCCCAACCGGCTTTTTCCTCATCCGGCAGCCATTCTTCATAATTGGCCGGGTCGAGTGCCGGCCGGCTGACCATGGCTAGAAGCTCCCCGTTACGCGGGTCCATCACGATGGCGTATGCACTTTCCGCGCCGCTGCTCTCCATCGCTTCCCGGAGAATGGCGTCCACCATCTGCTGGATGTCCAAATCGATCGTGAGCACCAGGTTAGCTCCGGTGGGAGCATCCGGCTGAGGCCGGGCATCCAGTGGAATCGATCCATGCTCCACGACGACGGGATTGCCCACGAGCCATTCGTCGTAAAATCCCTCGACGCCGAAATAGCCCTTGCCCTTCTGGTTGACGAACCCGACCACGTGGCCGGCGAGTTCACCGGAAGGATAGGTGCGGCTCGGTGCAGGCACCAGGGCGAGCCCACTGAGATCGGGCGCTTCCGGGTCTCCGAGAAAACCGTTCAGCATGTCGGCCACGGGCTGATCGATCGTGATCGGCCACGGCTGGCCGCCCTGTATCTCACGCGTCAGTCGAATGCGTACCTGGCCTTCGGTGAGCCAATCCCGGACCAACTGCTGAAAAATGTCTTCATAGGGCAGCACCAACGAACGCGAGAGCACCGCTGCGATCTGCTTCTTGCTCTCCGGTGTGAGCTGCCGCACCTCGACTTCCAGGTAGTACATCGGCACGTTGGAAGCCAGGATGCGCCCATCGCGATCGTAGATCACGCCGCGGGAGGAATCGAGTTCGTCTTTGCGTTCCAGTGCAAACGACTCTCGCGCCGCGAAAGCAGGCGCGTAGGGGCCAAACTGTACTCGGATTAATTGCACGAACATGGCTACCCCGAGGACGGCCATGACGATGAGAATCATGCGGATGCGTCGTTTGGAGGAGGCATAGGCCGTCATGGTTCTGCTCCGCTGCCCAGACCGAGGTGCCGATAGAGCCAGGCACCGAGGGTTTCCGTGTACGCCGGGGAAAGGGATCCCTCGCCCACGCCAGGCGGATTCGGAGGTTGCGGCGCGACAAACGGCTCCGGCTCTTCGTAGCCTTCCACGATGATGTATTGCACCTGATCTGGGCCCACCGGTTTGAATCCCATTGACAGGGCGCGTTCGACCATGCGCTCCGGGGAATTCAGTTCTGCCAGGGTCGCGGTGAGTTCCGCCTGCTGCCGGGCCAAATTGCTGCGTTCTTCCTCCAATTCAAGAACCTCTCGTCCGGCTTTCGTCAGCCGCGCGCTGATGGCCAGATACATCCCGCCCACGATCAACAGGCAGATTAATGGAAGCAGGGAATTGCCCGTGAAACGTAGCTGCAGTCGCCACGGGGCTTGTTTGTAGGCTTGAATCGTTCTGCGTTTCACAATTCATCCCTCTGACACCGGTCTTCCTTTTAATCTGCACAATTCATGCCACGTCGAGCCGTTCGGCTACCCGCAATCGAGCGCTGCGAGCGCGCGGGTTGGACTGGACTTCCGCTTCCTGCGGCTGGATCGGCCGCTGCGTGAGTAAACGCAGCTGCGCCTTGTGCCCGCAGGTGCACATCGGCCGCTCCGGCGGACAGATGCAATCCTTGCTTTCCTGACGCAGGAAACGCTTGACCACCCGGTCCTCCAACGAGTGGAATGAAATCACGGCCAATCTGCCGCCGCCCGCTAAAAGCGAAACCGCCTGTTCCAGACCGATCTCCAGCGTGCGCAGTTCGTCGTTCACGGCGATGCGCAGCGCCTGAAAGGTCAGGGTTGCCGGATGGATACCGCTGCGAGTGCGTTTCACCACCGAAGCCGCGACGTCGGCCAATTCGATGGTGGTCGTCAGCGGACGAGCGGCGACGATTGCCGCAGCGATCTTGCGCGCCTGCCGCTCCTCCCCGTAGCGAGCGAGCAGATCCGCCAAATCGCGCTCCGGCAAGCCGTTGACCAGATCGGCCGCGGTCACAGGTTGGGACGGATCGAAACGCATGTCCAGCGGGCCTTCCTTTTGAAAGGAAAAACCTCGTTGGGCATCTTCGAGCTGCATCGACGACAAACCCAAATCCAACAGGACGCCCTGCACGCGCTTCCAGCGTACAGCGGCCGCACGGTCGATCATCTCGGCGAATGAGCTCTGCCGCAGGATCGCCCGTTTACCAAAGGGTTTCAGGTGTCGACGCGCCAGCGCAACGGCGGCGGGATCGCGATCCAGGCCCAAGAGCTCCCCATCTGGACTCGATTCCTGCAACACACCCTGGGCATGCCCACCGGCGCCGACCGTCCCGTCGATATAGCGTGCTCCCGCTCGTGGTTCGAGGGCAGCGAGCACTTCTTGGTAAAGTACAGGGGTATGCAAACCGGCGTCGGATTCATCCATGACCGCCGCCGTCCTCTACCCCGTTGTTAGATCAAAATTCGTGAAACGCTGCGCGTTGACGTCCGGATCGACCACGCTGGATAGCTCAGCTTCCCATATCTGTAGGTCCCAAATCTCGAAATACTCTCCGGCGCCCACCAGCACGGCGTCGTTCTCCAGGCGTGCATATTCGCGCAGGAAGGGCGGAATGAGGATACGGCCGGTCGAATCGAGGCTGACGTCGGAAGCGCGGCCGAATATCACGCGGCGCACGGCGCGCGCTTCGGGATCGGTCGTCGTTAAAGAAGATGCACTCGAGGCGAGCCTTTGAAAGCTTTCTGTGGTATAAACCATGAGGTTTCGTTCGTAACCTTGGGTGACTACGGCGCCAGACGAGAGCGAAGCGCGAAAACGCACCGGGATGGTAATCCGGCCTTTGGCATCGATCGTGTGGGTGAACTGGCCCAGAAACATGTCTCGGTGTGTCCCTTTGATGCTCGGATGTTGAGCTGAGCGAGCGCCCCACTTGCTCCCACTCTGGCCCACAAGCTCCCACAGTATACATATTTTCTGCCACGAAAGCAACCTGCAAGGGGTCGGAATCCCCCACCTAGGACCTTTTTCCTATGCGTATAACCTAATTTCTGGGAAATTCTGGGGAATCAATTCACTGGCGCTGGATCTTGAATGCTAAATTGGCAGATCCACGCCTGCCCGTTATCGGTTGTGGATGAACATTCGCAACCAGCACTTGGAATCTTATCGCTGGCACCGGACATGGGTCCGGTGCCGATACCCAGCGGATTTTAATCCGCGGATTCTCGAGTTAGCGAAGAGTGTTGGGGAAAAAATGGTTTCCTCTTCCACATGCTCTCAAGCGCCCAGCGCAGCCCACTATTCAATCATCCTGAGCGGAGGGCGAAGCGAAGCGCAGCCTGCAGTCGAAGGAGAGTTTTCCATCTCCTATATCCAGGGTTGAATCCCCTCCTTCGACTTCACTCGCTGCTGCGCAGCTCATTCCGATCAGGATGATGAAAGAAAACGCTGGCGTCGGATGTATATCCGGCGCCGATACTTGGCGGATTTCAAATTGCAGATTCTTGGGAGCGCAGGAAAGTCGGTGAAAAGTTCGGCAGAACCACGTCTGCCGGACCCCGGTTGCGGATGAACATTCGCGACCAGCATCCAATACAAAGACCCCGGAGTCAAACCCCGGGGTCACGCTCGTGGGTCAGCCTGTAAGCCGCGTTCTGTCCGGTGGCAGCTGTGGTTTACGGAACGAATCCTTCTTCCCACCGCTTCCCACCTGGGCGATCATCTATCTAGACCTCTCGTCACCGAGAGGCTCGAGCGACCGACCCGGAGCTCGAAGGGAACGAGCCGTTCCCCACCGCATGGCGGTTTCGCTCCTGCTTGGTTTTGCTCCCGATGGGGGTTGCCTGGCCGCCGACATTACTGCCGACGCCGGTGGTCTCTTACACCACCTTTTCACCCTTACCGGACGAATCCGGCGGACATTTTCTGTGGCCCTATCCGCAGGTTTTCCTGCCCGGGTGTTACCCGGCATCGTGCTCTTTGGAGCGCGGACTTTCCTCAAACACCCGCAGGTGCTTGCGATCGCCCGGTCGGCCCACGGAGCACCTTCATCTTATCCTGCAGCAGCGCGTCCGTCAACCTGAAACCACTGCTCGACTAACGAAACGCTAACGTCTTTCTAACGCGTTTTTTCTTGCAACCCCATCCCAAGCCGACTATAATCCTTTATGTAAGACGAAAAGAGTATGGCATGCCAATATACACCTACCGCTGCGATAATTGCGGCGTTCAATTCGATCGACGTCAACATTTCGACGATCCGCCCCTCACCCGTTGTCCGGAATGCAACAAGGAAGCCCTGCGGAAAGTCTACTTGCCCGTGGGCATCGTATTTAAAGGAAGCGGATTTTACGCCACGGATCATCGCTCACCTTCCGGACAGGTCGCTTCCGGAAGCAAGAAAACGGAAAAAGTTACCGAAAAGAAAGACAATAGCACGGCAGAAAAAGACGACTGAGGCGTTCCCTATTTTAATAAACGAGCCGGATAAAAGTCCGGCTCGTTTGTCATTTAACGTCTACACGGTGATCTCGACCGCTACATCTGGAATCCCTTGCTCGCCTTGACGATCTTGGATTTGAAATTGGTCACATACTCGAGCAAACGATCGCTCAGCGTGGCCCATTCATCCGTGTCCAACGCCTGCCGCACCTCGTCCAGATCGTTGGCCAGGAATTCGGTCAGCATTTGCGGAGATTGTCCGTAGGTGGTGTACCACGCCTCCGCCGGTTCGATCCCCAATTTCTGCAAGCCGGGGACGAAATCCCGCACGAGGAACTCGAAATACTCTTGTTCACGACCGGGGATCATGTCCCAGGTCAGCAGTAATTTAATCCCCATGCATTTTCCTTCCCACGGCCTGCTTCGAGAATGTCCTCACGTTTATGGTTACACCGTTGGTTCGAGGACGACGACCTGCGTCTCCTCCGAAAGCCCGCTCTTCGAAATCCTTAAACTCGGTAATGCATCGTATTCGCTGATTCCCATTTCAGAGAGGAAACGTTTGATGGTACCCAGTTTGAGCTCGATGTTTCCGATCTTGTAGTGCATGGGAACGACGACCGACGGTTCGATCAAGCTGATGACCTCGGAGGCCTGGGAAGGCGTAAGCGCGCCGCCCCCACCGACCGGCACGAGGGCAATGTCTACGGTTCCCAGGTCCTCGATTTGCGCCTGCGAAGGCACGTAGGCCAGGTCTCCCAGATGCACGACGGTGAGACCATCGAAATCGAACATATACAACATGTTCGCTCGGGCTTTGGTTTTCGTGGATTTCTTGGGACGCATTTGAATGCCGATGATGAACACTTCGCCAATCTCGTATTCCCCTGGTCCGGTGATCTCGCGCCGTACGCCCTTCACCGCTTTCACATTGTTGTGGCCCACCGCGTCGTGACTCACGGTGACGATGTCCGCTTTCAACTTCAGCGGCGGCAGTCCGATCTCCGGACTGTACGGATCGGTGACGACGGTCGCCTTCCCGCGTTCAGATAGGCGAAAGCACGAGAGACCATACCAGACGATTTCCACATTTCCTCCTTGGTTACAGAGACCCGATTATACACGATTGCATCCCGCTCGCCATACTCCGCAGACGGTTTATCCGCCTCGAATTTGGAGCCAACTTCGCCTTTGGGATACAATGACACCGCGAACCGCAGGAGGCGAATTTGCAGCCATTGGAAATCGGCGGCGGTCGGGTACTGGAGAGGGAATCCCATCGATTCCGCATGACCCTGCCGCCAGAACGAAAGAAATACGCCGACGCGCAGCTGGACGATTACCGCCCCTTATCCCGGCGCAACTTCCCCTGGCGGCCCCCGCTGCGCTTGCGGCTGCGCGGACGCGCCTCGCACCCTGCGCCGGTCGGAACCCTGGGCTTCGGCTTCTGGAACGATCCCTTCAGCCTCTCCCTGGGACAGGGCGGCGCCGCCAGGCGGCAGCCGGCCGCGCCGAATGCGCTCTGGTTTTTCTATGGATCGCCGCCGAACGACATGGCGCTCGACCCATCCGTGCCTGGAAACGGCTGGAAAGCCGCCTGCCTGCGCTCACCGGCTTTTCCTCCGCTGCTCCTGGCCTTTCCCGCCCTGGCCGTCGCCACGCTGGCGCAGTTGAAGCCCTTGCGTCGGCCGGTGATGCGCACGGCGCTGCGCTTCGTCCACGCCGAGGAACGCCTGCTCGAGACTGCCCTCGACGAATGGCATGACTACGAACTGCATTGGCAAGCGC
Organism: Anaerolineales bacterium; assembly: GCA_034417075.1. Lineage (GTDB taxonomy): Bacteria > Chloroflexota > Anaerolineae > Anaerolineales > E44-bin32 > WVZH01. The sequence goes on along the minus strand of DAOULU010000014.1, from coordinate 37,968 downwards.
AGCGCGCGGCGTTTTTCGTGGACGGCGTCGAGGTTCTCTCGGCCGCCGATCCACCGCACGGATCGCTGGGATTCGTCACCTGGATCGATAACCAGTTCGCTGTCGCGTCTCCCGAAGGGGGCTTTCGTTTCGGCACGCTCGCGACGCATGAAGAACAATGGCTGGAGATCGAGAATCTGTCGATCGAGCCCAACTAGACGCTCCCGAATGCGATACACTACTTAGTAGCGAAACCATTCCGTAAAAAATGAGGGGAGGAGCATGCGCAGACATAAATTGGGTTGGACGGATCTGCAACTTTCGGTCATCGGTCTGGGCACCTGGGCCATGGGTGGATCAAACTGGCAGTTCGGCTGGGGTCCGCAGGACGACGAACGCTCGATCGCCACGATCTATAAAGCGCTGGATCTGGGAATCAACTGGATCGACACAGCGCCGGCCTACGGCCTGGGCCATTCCGAGGAGGTCATCGGAAAGGTGATCCGCGGCATGCAAGAAAAACCCATCCTGGCCACCAAATGCTCGCGTGTATGGAGCGAGGAGCGCATCATCCACGGCAGCCTGAAACGCGAAAGCATTCTGCGCGAGGCGGAGGACAGCCTGCAGCGGCTGGGCATGGAGCGCATCGACCTGTATCAGATTCACTGGCCGGATCCGGAGGAGGACATCGAGGAAGCCTGGCTCGCAATGGAATCGCTGGTCCGAAGCGGCAAAATCCGCTACGCGGGCGTCTCCAATTTCAACATGAAGCAAATGCAAACCGCGCAGGCGCTTCACCCCATTGCCTCCCTGCAGCCGCCCTACAGCCTGCTGAAGCGCGATGTCGAAGACGAAATCCTGCCCTACTGCGGTGAAAATCAGATCGGCGTGATCCCCTACAGCCCGATGCAAAAGGGACTGTTGACCGGCAAGGTCACGCCCGAATGGGTGGCGCGGCTGCCGGAAGGAGACCACCGCCAGAGCGATCCGGATTTCCGCCAGCCCAGGCTGGCACGTAACATGCGCATCGCTGCGGGATTGACCAAAATCGCCCGGGAAAGCGGCCACACCGCGGCGCAACTGGCCATCGCCTGGACCCTGCGTCGGCCGGAAGTCACCGCGTCGATCGTCGGCGCGCGCAAGCCGTCCCAGATCGAGGACACAGCGCCGGCCGGGGATTGGGAACTGAGCGAGGCGGAGATCGCCGCAGTGGAGAAGGTGCTCGCGGAAGCCTGACTGGGATTAAACCCAGCACCCCCAACCAGTGGGGATCCGGTCGAGGGTGCATAAGTTTGGACGTCCTGTTGGATGAATGTTATGGACGCCAAGATGAGTATACATCAAATTGATGAATTTGCGCGCATGACTTAAGGCACTAGATGGAGATTATGCGACGCAGCACCTCAGAAATGCCTGCATTTCCCATCTCGAGACGATTGTTATTCGCTTGTCCTGCTCTCTCTGATTAGGAGCAGTTTTACGTATTGAGTGCAGCCGAAGTTTCCTGTAATATACATCTAACCATTACAGTCTCGTCGTAGTGGGCAAACGCTACGCTCGTAGATTTCGTTGCACGCCCAGCCTAATGAGGAATTGGGCGTGTGTTATTTCAGGGCACATCTCAAGAGAGGAGGACGATATGTATATCTCAAAGAAAGCCCTGGCTATAATCGGTGTATTGGTTATTGTTATTGCTACGGTTGGAATAGGGTACGCACAAGGCAACGAGATTACGGCCTGTGTAAAGAAGAATGGGCAGGTACGATTCCTTACTGCGGAGAATCCCGAGTGCGAGGGTAACGAGACTCCCGTCACCTGGAATGTTCAAGGTCCAAAGGGCGACAAGGGTGATATAGGACCACAGGGCGAAGCGGGACCACCCGGGGCGCAAGGACCACAAGGTGAAGTAGGTCCTCAAGGGCTTCCTGGCAAAGATGGAGCTGATGGCGCTCCCGGTCCTCAAGGAGAGCAGGGACCTCAGGGTGAACAGGGGCTTACCGGACCAGCGGGACCTGAAGGTCCACAAGGGCCAAAGGGTGAACAAGGTCTACCGGGCGAGACAGGACCCCAAGGACCTCAGGGCGAACCCGGAGTTGTGAATTTCTATAGAGTCTACAATGGTAGCACATCGGTCTCCCCTGGTAGTTCCCAAGCGGTGTATGCCGCATGCCTTCCAGGAGACAGAGTAACTGGTGGAGGCTACAGTGGCGGTTCAATGTGGAATTTCTTCCAAAATTCTCCAAGTGGGGATTGGCATTGGGTTGTGGTTGGCAAAAATACCGGCTCAGTCACTACCAATTTCTACATGTATGCTATCTGTGCTGATATTACACCATAGATAATATACAAAAGAAAAAGACTGGGTACTTGAATACAGAGATACCCCCGACCCTTGTGAGGTCGGGGGTTTCTTTCTGTCATCCTCTCAGATTTCATATATATCGAAATCTTGTCACCCCGGTCTTCTCGCGCTTCGTCGTTCGCAAGCCGACGAGGCCGCACCTTTTGGCTTGACCTGCTCACGACCCTGGGTTACAATCCCGTCGCCTGCCGAGGTAGCTCAGTTGGTAGAGCACTTGACTGAAAATCAAGGTGTCACCAGTTCGATTCTGGTCCTCGGCACCTCACAGAAGTCAGGGCGCGTGCCCTGAACTTTCCTTTTAATAACGACTCACATTTGTAAGTCGACTGCAAGGCGCGGGCGACCGAAGAAGCGCTACGATTAAAGGTATCGGGCGATCGACATCTTCGAGGGTTTCCGCATGTCAGCGCAAGAACAAATCATGGACCATGAGAGAGGGCAGACGCAGGCCGAATTCGGCATCGTCACTTTAATCCTGGCCATCGTGGTGATCGCCATCATCTTCCTCATCGGCCCGGCCTTAGCAGGCGCGTAATCCGCCTCCAGAAGACAGCCAACCTTATACTTATACTTCCCCTTCAACCTTACCCCGTGCCCGCAGGCGTTGGCGCAACACGTCGATCTGTGCCAACTCCCCGTTCTCGGTCTGGTAATACCAATGCTTCCAACCGTTGCACGGGCTGCCGTTCATCAGATGTTTCCCCGCTTGATGGATCGAGCCTTCGAAATCCCCGATGCGCACTTTGCCATCCCGCTCGATGCGCGCGCACAAGTCGCGCTTGCCCCGGAAGTACAGCGTTTGACCGGGCTTTAGATATTTGTGTTCGAGCAGCCTGATGAAGGGAACGCGCGCCGCACGTCGTCTGCGATCGCGTGGGTGGGACACCACCCGCTCGTCCGCTTCCGGCTCGATTTTTACAATTCGCCGGTTAGCAAGATCGACGTACTCAGCCTGGCGTTCGATGCCGATCCAGCGCCGCCGTAGACGTTTCGCCACTGCGCCCGTCGTGCCGCTGCCAAAAAACGGATCGAGCACGATATCGCCGGGGTTGCTGGAAGCCAGGATCACGCGCTTCAGCAGGTCTTCCGGTTTCTGCGTGGAGTGTGCTTTTTCCCCGTTCGACTTCAAGCGCTCCGCGCCCGAACAGATCGGCAGCCTCCAATCGCTACGCATTTGCTTGCCCTCGTTCAGTGCCTTCATGGCGTGGTGGTTGAAGGTGTAGCGCGCTCCCCTGGACTTGCTGGCCCAGATCAGCGTCTCGTGTGCGTTGGTAAAGCGCACGCCGCGGAAGTTGGGCATAGGGTTGGTCTTGATCCACAGTACGTCGTTCAGGATCCAATAACCCAAGTCTTGCAGGATGACGCCCAGGCGGTAGATGTTGTGATAGGTCCCGATGACCCAGATCGTGCCGTCGTCCTTGAGCACGCGGCGGCAAGCGCTGAGCCAGGCGCGGCTGAATTCGTCGTAGGCCTCGAAGCTGGAGAAACGATCCCAGGCGTCCTGCACACCGTTCACCCTGGTCATGTTCGGGCGCCACAGTTCCCCCTCGAGCTGCAGGTTGTACGGTGGATCGGCGAAGATCAAATCCACGCTTGCTTCCGGCAGCTGTGGCATGATCTCCAGGCAATCTCCGTGGAGGATTTGGTCCAGATACTTGTCAACTGCGGACATCCTACCTCTTTGAACTGACTCTAAAGCCATACACGATCCCTGACAAGTCTACACGCGACGCCCTCGTTCTTCAACCCGCGCTGAACGATGCACCGGCACAATTAACGATAGAATATTGCGCAAGACGCAACCCGAGGAACGACGATGACCGCCTGGTGTGAATCCTTACGCTACGATCCCATCCCTCCGCTGCTCGCAGCCAACGACCTGGCGCTGCGCTATTTCACGCAACGCGATCTCTTGGACGAGCCGGTCGAACCGATCGATCTACTCTACGAACTTCCCGCAGCCCAGAAGATCGCCAGCCGCCAGCAGGAAGACGGCTCGTGGAAGCGATCGGGCAAAGAAAAGCACGAGGCGATCAACTACAAACTGATCGAGACCTGGAGACAATTCCGTTATTTGGTTCAGATGTACGGATTCACGCGCGAAAACCCCGTCGGCGAGAAGGCGGCCGAGTTCATTCTGTCCTGCCAGACGGAGGAGGGCGACATCCGCGGCTTCCTCGCCAACCAATACGCCAGCTACTACACAGGCGCGCTGCTCTTCCTGCTCATCGAGGCCGGTTATGCGAACGATCCCCGCGTGGAAAAAGCCTTCCAGTGGCTGCTTGCCATGCGCCAGAATGACGGCGCTTGGTCGATCCCCATGATCACCCACAAATTGGATCGGGAAACGATATTGGAACTCTCCAGCCAGTACCGCGAACCGCTGCAGCTCGACCGTACGAAGCCGTTCTCGCACAACGCCACCGGTATGATCCTGCGCGCTTTCGCCGCCCACCATCGTTATCGCAAATCCCCTGCGGCGCGGCACGCGGCAGAGCTGCTCGCCTCGCGCTTCTTCCACAAAGACGCCTATACCTCCTATCAGGCAGAACGTTATTGGATCATGTTCCAGTATCCCTACTGGTGGAATCAATTGGTGTCGGCGCTCGATTCCGTCTCACTCATCGGCGTCCCCAAGGAAAACGAAAACGTTAGCAAGGCCCTGGACTGGCTGATCGAGCACCAGCAGGAAAACGGGTTGTGGAAGCCGTCCTACGCCAAGGGAGGTAAGGCTCACGCTGCATCGAAGGACAGCGGCCCGTGGGTGAGTCTAGCGATCTGCAGGATACTGAAACGCTACGCGAGCTAAACTCGTTCCACCCAGTTCCGAAGCTTTTTCCCGTGGTGAGCGGCATGTTGTATTATAAAAAAAACCCTCTCTTCAGGCTTCTATGCCCGAAGAGAGGGAGTCAATAGAATGGCGAACGCTACGCTGCTTCCGATTTGACGATGGGGATGCAGATATCCACCTCAGACGTATCATCATCCTTACATCTCTCGTCGTACACCTCGAGATCCGCCGTCATGGCATGTTCGTAGTCAGACTCCGGCAGCCAGGTCGAGTAGATATAGCGAGTCATGTCCTGAATCGCTTTTGTGCACGGCCCCTTGGCAGTGAAGACCGCGTAGGTCGCTGCAGGGATCACCCGCCCGATCATGTCGTCGGGTGTGTCCTCCAGGCTGCTGACCTCCATGGCAATCATGTATTTGAAATTGGGACTCTCGAAATCCGTACAAATCCCATAGCAGGTGCCTTGATTTACAACATTGGGGACATTGTTTAACGTGTCCTTTTCCATCTCCTCTTCCCAAAAGAGCGGAATGCGTCTGACATTTTCATCATCTCCAATGGTGCACTTGATCGCCGGTCCGATGACCAGAAACTCCGCTTTCTTTACGATTTTAGGTTCAATCGCAACCATGTCCAATTCTCCCTTCAATTTATTGTTGACTACATCCACGGGCAGGAAGGAACGATACGAAGCTCTGCGCTTGCGGAAATCTCCGGGAGTCCGGCCGGATTCTTTCTTGAACGCCCGAGAAAAGGCTTCCTGGGACTCATATTGACACATAAAAGCCAACTCCAGGATGCCGATTTCCGTCGTACGCAGCATTTCGCCCGCTTCGGACAAACGCCGCCTGCGGATGTATTCTTTCAACGAGTAACCTGCCATGGCTTGAAACAAGCGATAAAAATAGTAAGACGAGAAGAAAGCCTGGCCCGCAACGTCTTGCAGGTCGATCGGCTGAAACAAGCGATCCTCGATGTAATCGATGGCTTTTTGTACCCGCTCGGTCGTATCCATTTTTTCGCTCCCGGGTCTGATGAACTATAAAGGAAGAAGTGAATTTAATTTTGATATTTTGTGCGGAGTTCACTGGTGGTTTGAGGAGTCCAACCTGAAACGATCAGGAAGATTGTGAATCCACGGATCTTGAACGGAAGCAGCGGTAAATGGATGAATGGGATCTATTCGTCAGCGTAGAAACAATGCACCTGTCTTCCGACGTTCTTTTTAACGACACGAATCCATGATTTATTCCTTGGAGCCAAGCCGTTTCACTTTGTAACCCACGCGAGCCAGAAACATTGGCAAGCACCGGACAGCGATGCGATTTTTCTCTTTGTCCCTTTTCGAAAGATCCTTCCAGGGAACGAGCGCAGGATTTAATTTCGCACTCGGATTCTTCGGCCCGGGTGCGTATCTCCATCCCTGCTGGAGTTTCTCAAGACACCATCGTTCGTGCTCCAGCTCGGCCAGCAGTTCGATGTCGGCATCGGAAAAACGATATGCCGGTTCCGTCCAATCCCAAAGCACGTTCAACCCACATCCAACTCGTTCCATGAGTTCGCCGATATGATCCGCCTTCCGCCTGTTGGCCTCCCGCATGCTTTCGGAGAGCAACCCCCACGGCAGTCTGGAAACGGAAGCCGAATCAGAGGCACGGACCCGGCCTTGATGGCGTAAATATTCCTCATGCAGTGCGCGGGCCAGTGTCTCGTGCGTTCCCCGTTTTACGATCGCGGGCGTACACGTGCGTTCCAGCAAGCCAAAGGGTTGAATCGAAACCAGATCATCGTTTTCCACCCGGCCGCGAATCAAGTCCGCCATGCCGCTCTCTTCGGCGACGCGCATGATAATGGGCGTCGAGTACTCCGGCAGTCGGCGGCGGAGTGTCAGCCCCGTAAACAACGCTTCGGAGGGTTCGTCGTAACAGATGACGGCGATGTCAATGTCGGTCAAGCCATCCACATCGACGAGGTGCTCGCCGCGGATGAACTCCGGGGAATTTACGCTCATGTTCAAGGCCGTGATATCTGCGCTCGACGAAAGCCCAGGATAGCGGGCGTTCAATAATGCGAGCACTTCCTTCGCGCCCCGGTCGATCAAGGTCATACGGATACGCTCATTCGGATTCTCCCGTCGGAAGTACCATTCCTTGGCAGTTTCCACAACGAGATTCGTGCCGAGCTTGTCCATACCCACGATCAAGACGTGTTGAGGGCTTTTCCTAAGGCGGGCGGCTTTCCTGTTTAAAATGTAATCTTCGACAAGGATTTGCGCGCCGAACAGATAGACGTTGAACGTCTCGAGACGGATATTTTCGAAATACTGGCCCCCGAACTTTCGCTCCTGTAATAAATCCCACAACGCAGGATCGACGACGTGAATCATGCAGTTGAGCGGATCGGCGCTTCTCCGCGAGCATAATTCATTCGCCCGGACGGCCACTTCGGCGTTGACGCGGTCGTTGTCGGAAACCGAAACGAGGATGTTCGCCCGCTCGATTCCCGCCTGATTCAAGATAATCGGATCGTCGATGTCTCCGACGGTGACCACCGCACCGAGGCGTTTGCAGATTTCGATTTGGGGATTCGCTGGGTTTTTTGCGATCACGACGACTTTGGCGCACTCGGCCAGGAACCCCTTGACCAACAGCACGCTTTTATTGGTCACATCGCCGATAATGACGTGACCGCGCCATGAGCGTGACATCAACCATTGGAATTGTTCACGAAGAAATCTCATCGCACCACGCAACACCATTCCCTGCGGGATGAGCAATCCATCGAATTTAACGGCTGGATAGAAAGTGGACGCAGATTGACTTCATGGGTTCAAATCGATTTCGGTCCGAATCAAATCGGAAACCTCTTCGGGATCGATCTGGACACTTGAGGGATTATAGAGGAGAGTCATCGTCGGCGAAAGCGTAGCTTTCGGACCCAGAGCGGTTAATATAATTGCCTCGGATTACGAGGTCAGACTCTCATCGCGGCGTCCGAGGGAGGATTGCTGATGCAGAACGAGTATTTGGATTCTCAAGTTTGATTTCCAATACTGGATGCGCCCAGTGGAAAATAAAGCGGTCAGGCTGAGTCACTTTGCAGGACGCGTGCAAGCAATCGTCCAATCTGTTCGACTGTGGGCGGTTTACGCAGCCAGCCACTCAGCCCCTCGGCCTCAAGATCCAGTAGTTCATCTTCGCGTGGATGCCCCGTCATCATCACTGTAGGCAGCGCCAGGCCTTGCTGCTGGATTCTACGCAGCAATTCTTTTCCCCCCATTTCAGGCATCACCAGATCGCTCAACACGAGATCCACTTCTTCTACATTTTGCTCCAGGACCTCGAGCGCCTTGCTACCATTGGCGGCACCCAGGACGCGATAATCCAGGGACTTAAGGATTTCGATCAACGCCTTCAACAGGGCTTCATTGTCCTCAACAACCAGTATCGTCTCTCCGTGACCGCGATACGACGCCCGAGTATCAACGGCCGGACGTTCGGTTGGTTTTTCCGATTCGGCAGGCAGGAAGATATCGAAAGAAGTTCCCTTCCCTGGCACCGAGTCAACTGTGATGTGCCCTTCGTGCTGTTTGACGATTCCGTATACTTGCGCCAGTCCCAATCCGGATCCCTCTCCTGGCGCTTTGGTTGAGAAGAAGGGATTGAAAATGTAAGGCAGCACGTCCGCCGAGATACCGCTGCCATTATCGGACACCGTAAGACGCACCCAATCCCCCTGCTGTAGTTCTGGCATCTTGTCCGCGATCTTTTTATCAACACGAAGGTGATCGAGATCGACTTTTAGCAATCCCCCCAACGGCATCGCATCTCTAGCGTTGAGCGCCAGATTCAGCAAGATTTGCTGCATACGAGTGGGATCCGCGTTGACCGTATATTCTTCATCGCCTTTCACAAATTCGATGCGAACCATTTCGGGCAGCATCCGTTCCAAAAGCCTTATCTGATCTTCCAGGATTATCGCCAGGTCGATCGGGCTGCGCTCGAGAATGGCGCGCCGTCCGAAATCGAGAATCTGTTGGATGAGATCCCGGGCACGATTGGTTTGCTGCGTGATGATCTCGAAATGGTCCCGATATTCCGCAGGTAGATCCGGATTACGCAAATCCTGATGGGCGTACAGAGCGATGATCGACATGATGTTGTTGAAATCGTGGGCCAGTCCTGCGGCCATTTGACCCACGGTGGCGAGCCGCTCTTGCTGATGAAGTTCCCGTTGAGCCTGCCGCTCCAGCGTTACGTCTTCGACGACCACCAAGAAGTTACCGGTCTTCTGTTCATCGCTCATCGCTCGCGTAGTGACTTCGAAAACGCGGCCCTTAGCCGTCACCTCGTGGCGCAGACCTTCCGTCAATGGCGTGGATATTAAATCTTGCAGCATGCGGCTTCCCAGATGTGTGAGCTTATCACCCACCTGGGCGTTTGCCAGGACCTCAAGAGTCTCTTCGCCGATCGGGTTGGCAAGAATGACCTTATGATCGGAGTCGATCAAAAGCAAACCTACCGGTACGGTGCTCATCACGTCGAGTAGTCGTTGGGCTTGCTTGCGTAACTGGTTGAGAAGCATCTCTCGCTGCTTTTCAGCAAGTTTGCGTTCGGTGATATCCTTAGATACCGAGATCGAAATCTGTTTATCATCGATCGTGGCAAAATTGATCGTCACCTCCACTGGAAATTCCGTTCCATTCTTTCTGCGGTGGACCGTCTCCATGGTCGTTATACCCTGGGCACGCGTCGTCGTTCGATGTTTTCGCCAGCGCTCCTCATCGAGATTGCTATCGATCTCCCAAATGCACATGCTCAACAATTCTTCACGGGTGTAACCGAGACTATCGCAGGCATATTGATTGACGTAGTAGATGCGCCCATTATCATCTACTTGAAACATCCCGATTTGTGCATGGTCAATTCCTGCAAGGGTCAGCGCAAGGCGAAGCTCCGTCTTCTTCCGTTCTGTGAGATCGCGGGTGATACTCAGGATCGCCGGTTCTCCTCCGTAGGTCACCAGGCTGGAGCTCACCTCCACTGGGAAGGTCTTGCCGTCTTTGGTCACGTGCTTGGTTTCGAATACTTGAGTCTCACCCATCTTCATGCTTTCGATACGACGGGTGATTTCATTCACATCAAATTGCGCGTCGATATCATTTGGTCCCATCGAGAGCAGTTCTTCCCGCGAATATCCCAGGACATCGATGGCTGCATCGTTCACTTCGAGGAATTTGCCATTAAAATCGGTCACAAAAGCGGTGTCGTTCATCCCATTGACCAGCGTCTTATATTCCTGCTCCCGTTTAACCCATGCCGTCCGATCTCTCAATGTCAAGAGGAGTCCCGTTGCTTCTTGGTCCACCCCCATGATGGGTATCAAAGTCCAATCACATAAGCATTGCTCCCCCTGCGGATCTTCAACGAAGCGAAACGCCTTCGCTGATTCAAAAATGACTTCCTTGGAATCCAAAACACGACGTAAAAGCGCTTCATTATCCGCATTCTTATACAGGGCAAAGAAATTCTTGCCCCGGAAGTACGCCGGTTCTTGACCTGCCGCATCAGCGAACGCACGACTGACACGGAGGATCTCGAAGTCAAGATTCAGGTGTACCACGATCATGTGCGTGCGGTCGAACATACTTTCCAGAATTTGATGCACTTCGATTGAAGCCGGCTCCTTCGCAGTACGCAGACCTTCCACTTCGTCAACGCGGCGTCGCAGCTCGTCGAGCTCCTGCAATAGTTCCTTCTTTGTTTTTCGTGTGGATGTCATGACGTTCCTAACACTGCGTTTGATGCCCGAATCAAAAACACAACTCCACGGCATGAAAAGAGCGATCGGAAATCAAGGAAGAAATAATCGCAACCACGGATGGTTTGCAGGGCCGATTGCAGAAGATACAACCTGGATGTTCTCGCGTCAATTTGGTTTCGGTGACGGACGACAAGAGATTCACTGTTGTCTTCACGAACCGAAAATTGAACCAAAACTGGTAACTCCTACAAGCATTCTCAAGAAAATCCTGCGACAACGTCCGCCTGATTAGTGTCAGCAATGTGAGTTTTATCGGCTCCAACAGCCTGATGGACTGCGTGGCTGCAGGAGGTGGATGGCCGGGGAATTTTGAGACGATGTATGATTCGTTCTGCGTTGCCCCTACTGACTTGGTATTCAACTGCTTTCATTCTACATTTTTATATCGTAATTGTTAAGCCATTGTTATGTACTATTCCAAGCGTGATTAGGGCAGGTCTGGAACATCCGGTGTCTGTGGAGACCACATCATCGATTCCTGTCAAATTTATTGAATTATCGATTAAAATTCCCTTTTTCAACACATCCTGACCGCTGTGAGAACAGCACAACGCACCACGTAATTAAGAATCTTGACATTCACAATCGATCAAGGTATCCTTCCAACGGCACTTGCGGGCGTAGTTCAGCGGTAGAACGTCTCCTTGCCAAGGAGAAGGCCATGGGTTCGAATCCCATCGCCCGCTCTGATCGGGATCGCCACTCAGCACACGAAGCGTCTAGCGGTAAACGGAATTTACTAATTTTTTCTCCAAGGCGACGTAGCCAAGTCTGGTAAGGCAAGGGTCTGCAAAACCCCCATTCGTCGGTTCAAATCCGACCGTCGCCTCTGTCTGATCGAGAGTACCGCTCGTGCAACGAAGCACCACCCACGATATGTCGATCATCGATAGTCTTCGAAAAGCCTGGGTCATGTCCGGCAAGGGTATAGAAATCCCCCATTCGTCGGTAATTTCCAGATCATCACTTCTGAGATTGAGACAAGAATGATCGCGCTGGATTTCACATTCCGTCAAAATCCTACCGTGTGACAGCTATCTGCTAAACAACTCTTGCACCCAAGCCGGGTGCGAGTCGCTATCAAATTCCGAACACGAGACGATCGTGCGGAATCCGGCGCGGCAAGTCGTATGGATGTGTTGTTCGGTCCAATCAAGTTTGAAGATAACTCAAGACGAGATCCCCTGTCCGCACACAGCGCATCTTAGCTTCCGCCGAAAATGCCAAACAGCAGGTAACCATTGAGTGCGACAATCAAGAACAACAATATGCCGAGTACGGCGCTTGTGATGCGTGTATTAACCAGATCTCCCATTAGGTCCCGGCGGCGCGTGAACATCCACAAAGGGGTGACGGCCAAAGGAAGGCCAAAGCTCAACACGACCTGGCTGATGACCAGCGTACGTGTCGGGTCCAAGCCGATCGACAAAACGATCATGGACGGGATCATCGTCACCAGCCGACGGAGCCAAGCCGGGATCTTGCGCTGCAGAAAACCCTGCATGATGACCTGGCCCGCCATGGTCCCCACGGATGCAGATGACAGGCCGGAAGCCAGCAGTGAAACCGCGAAGATCCAACCTGACGCGGCTCCCAACAACGGTTGCAAGGTGCGATATGCCTGCTCGATCGAGGCCACTTCTTTCATCCCGTGGCTGTAGAAGGTGGAAGCGGCCATGATCAACATGGCTGCGTTGACCAATCCAGCGATCCCCATCGCGATGACCACATCGACCAACTCAAAACGATAGATACGTCTTTTCGAGCGTCGATCCGAAGCCTGAATTCGATTTTGCGTCAGGGAAGAATGTAAGAAGATGGCGTGCGGCATGACCGTGGCTCCCAAAATGCCCACAGCGAGCAACACGCTTTCCGAACCCTGGAATTGAGGTACGAAAGCGTGGTAAAACACGTCACTCCAAACAGGCCGATCCAGAACGGTCTCGATGAGATAGCTCACTGCCACGACGCCCACCAGTCCGCCGATGATCACTTCCAAAGGACGGATGCCGAATTTTTGCAATTCGAGGATCAGGAAAGAAACCGCACCGGTTATCAGACCGGCCAGCCAGAGAGGTACACCGAAAAGCAGGTTTAATCCGAGAGCCGCACCGATGAATTCCGCCAGGTCCGTCGATATCGCCACGATTTCCATGGCGATCCACATGAACCATACGAGAGGCCCGGGGAATTGATCGCGGCACACCTCTGCCAGGTTTTTACCAGTGGCGATGCCCAACTTTGCTGAGGTCGCTTGGATCAACATCGCCATGAAGTTGCTGGCGACGATCACCCACAATAATGTGTAATTAAACTGAGCTCCCGATTGAATGTTTGTGGCAAAATTGCCGGGGTCTATGTAAGCCACGCTGGCGATGAACGCCGGACCTAAAAAAGGCAGCAGGCGTGCCAGCCAGCGTCGCCGAGTCTTTCCTTCGAGGACTTTTCGGGCATTTTCCTGCAATTGAAGGTCCCGGTCTACGATATCTTCCATGTCGAACCAATCCTGCTGCTAGCCAGTTCGCGTTTTTCTGGGTTGACAAACCAGTTGATTTGATTTTGTCGGATCCTCAATACCCACTTCCCGATTCATCCTCTCCGTGAATCTCAACGTTTACGATCTATAAGGTAATTCATTCAAATACCAGACGTCCCGCGTTCAGAGGGAATCAGGCATACAGCGTGAAGATATGTTGCTCACATTAGCGTGCAGAATTTGCAGCATTATTCACACGCGATTCGTCTGTACACATATTTTCCCGCCGCTGAAGTTGAATCGTCTTTATAAACAGCCAAAGAAAAGCTTAAGACAAGCTACAAGCCGGCGTACACAGATAGACCACACGAGAGGCAGGGGTCTGGCTCTTGCCGGCAACCGAATCTTGAAGACCGACGCGGCACATACGCTCTGATGCTGTTGCGTGTCAGTTATAGAGGTGGCTTTCGAAAAACAACAGGAAAATCGAAACGAGCAAGACGACAACCGCCAGGATCGTGAGGCAGATCAGGAGACGATCACCGGTGTCGAACTGTGATACATTCTCGTCATTGCTCATTCTTTGCCCTCTAAACAGAAAGTAGCAGATAACTCCAACAACCATTAACAGGGCACAAAGTGCAAACAAGACGCTGAATGGTAGTTCCAGCTCAACCATCTCTCATCCGAAACAAAATACTCCACTGCCCCTGTCCTTATCCATCTACAACATAGCATACGTGCTCATGCATCACCCTTATGGCGACATTAAGCGAACATTAAGGAAGTTTTTAGGATTTTCATTACAACACTCGATGTGATGTAAAATTAGTATACTTTCCGTACTTTGTTGTTAAAATAGTTGGTGCCAAGGCCATACGCACGATACATCGAATGCTAAAGGTACATACGCATGAATCCAGCACATCTGCTCCTCGTTGACGATGATGCCTTGCTGCGACGCAGCCTGAGTTTCAATTTAGAACAAGCCGGATACAAGGTCACTGCGGCAGGATCGGCGGAGGATGCCATTGCGGTCGCTCGTCGAGATAAACCCGATCTCGTCCTGTTGGATATCGGCCTCCCGGGCATGGACGGCCTGGATGCGTTGCATGTTTTTCGGGAGGAAATCATCTGTCCGGTGATTTTCCTCACAGCACGCCGGCGTGAATTGGATGAAGCGCTGGGGCTGGAATTGGGCGCCGACGATTACGTCACAAAACCATTCGACCAGGATGTCCTACTGGCTCGCATTAAATCCGTGCTGCGCCGTATGCAAGCCCCGCATACTCCTCTACCTCAAAACGAACCCGTTATTGTGGGAGACCTGCACGTAGATCCCCGCTCTCACACCGTTACGGTCGCTGGCAGGGAAATCGAATTACCCCGACGGGAATTCGACTTGCTTCACACCCTAGCAATGGAATCAGGCAAAGTCATTTCGGCTGAAGACCTCATCGCACGGGTATGGGGGCCGGAATACCTCGGTGAGCCACAAGTGGTTTACGTACACATCCGCTGGCTTCGCGAAAAACTCGAAGAGGATCCACATACACCCAAACGAATCGTTACGATTCGAGGCGTCGGCTACAGGTTGGATCCACAGGAGGAGTAAGCCTCGTTGAATCTGAGATTACGCTTCATTCTCGGCAACGTCTTACCTTTTCTCATCATCCTCCCCCTGCTGGGTTTGATTCTCGTTTATTCCGTCGAAACGCTGATCTTCATCCCCCGTTACAGCTCGGAGATCGAAGCCGAAATCAACCTGATCGTAGCGCTACTCGAACACGATCCTGCGGTCCTCGAAAATCCGAACCACGCGCAAGTCTTCGTCGATGAATACGTTCAAGAAGCGCCCTGGCGGTTGATGCTGCTCGACCCGAACGGCATCATCCTGGCCGCCAGTTCTACTGTGCAGCAGAACCTCGTCGGATCCGTGGTCGATTCCCCCCTCTACAAGGAAGTGCTCGAATCGCGAAGCGTCGTTCTCGTAAACCGGAGACTCGCTTCGGAGATCATCGACGTCTGGCAGACGGTCGAAAACAACGAAGGGACATCCGTGGGAATCGTACGTATCTCACAGCCATTGGATAGTGTCGCCGACGATCTTATGCAGCTTCGTCTTGTCGTGGCGATCATCCTGTTAACGGGCTTGCTCATCGGCACGTTGATCGGCCTGGGGTTGGCCATAAGCCTCGAACGACCTCTACGCACAATCACCTCATGTTTACGGGATATGGCGTGGAAAATCAAACCCGAAGAAATTAGCATACGTGGACCGGAAGAGCTGCAGCAGCTTGCTGCAGCGTTCAACCATTTGGTCAAGCGTTTACACGAGCTAGAAAACCAGCAAAAGAAATTGCTCGCCAATCTTGTGCACGAATTGGGTCGGCCGATCGGCGCGTTGCGTTCTAGTGCACAGGCCTTGATTAACGGCGCCGCCGACGACCTCAAACTACGGCAGGATCTTCTGGATGGGATGGAGAAACAAACTCGCGGCCTGGAAAGATTGGTGGATGATCTGACCAATTTATACGATACCTCAGCCGGCCGCTTCAAACTCCAGCGCGAACGCGTGGACCTCAACCATTGGCTGGAACAAACGTTAGCCCCGTGGCGGTCG
This sequence comes from Anaerolineales bacterium, assembly GCA_034417075.1. Classification (GTDB taxonomy): domain Bacteria; phylum Chloroflexota; class Anaerolineae; order Anaerolineales; family E44-bin32; genus WVZH01. The sequence goes on along the minus strand of DAOULU010000014.1, from coordinate 21,914 downwards.
TTTGCCGAAGACAAAGACCTCAACTTCGCTGTGCGAAGCGAAAGACTGCCTGCCGCATGGATCGATCCCTCACGACTGGAACAAGCACTTGGCAACCTGGTGAGCAATGCGATCAAATTCGCACCCAAGGGTGGAGAGGTTCGTGTCTCGGCTGAAATCTGCGACGATCTGGTCTGCATTCACGTCGAGGATAACGGACCCGGCCTGACCGATGAAGACCTCAGCCAGCTCTTCACGCCCTTCTACCGGGGAAATCAAGAGACGCGTTTCCCGCGAGGCATGGGTCTCGGGTTGAGTATCGCCCGGGACATCGCCATCACTCACGGAGGGATCCTGGAAGCCAGTAACATCCCGCAATCCGGAGTCCGCTTCACGATTCGCCTGCCGCTCACTCGCGCGCACCCCTCTTGAGCCGACGTCTCAATCCAACGCTCGATCCCACTTTAGACAACCTTTAACTTCCAAACAGCCTCGCTTAAGGACGACGAAGCCCTCGCTTGGGTATAAAGCAAGCAGAGGCCATGATGTTGGGCGATCGTCTACGGGCAAACTTAAAACTCTTTGGACGAACTACCCGGAAACGATAAACAAAAAGGTATGCCCGGTATATGTGCTTTGGATATCAAAGAAGGACGGACGATATGCTGGACGCTCAAAAGGATAAAGAACGTGCCCCTCGTTTCAACAGTCTGTGGTGGCTCATTCTGCTGGCGTTGATCATCTGGAACGTAGTTACATTCTGGCCGAAAAGCCAGGCCAAAGCAGAATTAAGCTACAGCGGCTTCATTGATCAGGTCACGCAGAATCACGTTGCCAACGTTACCATCCAAGAGAGTCAAATCCAAGGAGAGTTCACCGAACCGCAGGCACTTCCAGCATCGGATCTAACGACCGCAAATATATCGCCAACACCTACACCGAGCGGGAACGGGACAGAGAATACGGACAACTCGAAACCGATACGCTACACAGGGTTTACTACAATATTCCCGGAAAGCGTCGGCGATCCTCAACTCATCCCATTACTAAAGGCACATGACGTGATCATTCAGGCTGAACCCGCTTCAACGCCATGGTTCAGCGTATTGCTCACCTACGGTTTGCCGCTCTTACTGATGGTCGGTGTGCTTTATTGGATGGGACGTCAGGCGGCACAGAACCAAAGAGGCATTTTCAATTTCGGACAAAGCAACGCCCGCCAGTACGAAGAACAGCGGCGGGAGGAAGTCACCTTCGAGGATGTAGCCGGAGCAGATGAGGCCAAACGCGATCTACAAGAAGTCGTTGATTTCTTACGCCACCCGAAGAAATACCACGAACTGGGAGCCCGCATTCCGCGCGGCGTGCTCCTGGTAGGTCCGCCGGGAACAGGCAAGACGTTGATGGCGCGTGCCGTTGCCGGTGAAGCCAGCGTTCCATTTTTCAGCCTAAGCGCTTCGGAATTCGTAGAGATGTTCGTCGGCGTGGGCGCCAGCCGCGTCCGAGATTTATTCGGACGGGCCAAAGCTGCCGCCCCGTCCATCGTTTTCATCGACGAGCTGGATGCCGTTGGGCGCAGACGTGGCGCCGGCTTGGGAGCGGTCAACGATGAACGCGAACAAACCCTGAATCAACTCTTGGTTGAAATGGACGGGTTCGACGAGCATCAAGAACTGATCCTTATGGCCGCCACCAACCGGCCGGACGTTCTCGACCCTGCCTTGCTGCGTCCCGGGCGCTTCGACCGGCGCATCGTCGTGAACATGCCGGATCGAGCCGGTCGGGAAGGGATCCTGCGCATTCACACGCGCAAGATTCCCCTCGCAGAAAATGTCGACCTCGATCTACTCGCACGCACCACGACAGGTTTCAGCGGCGCCGACTTGGCCAACCTGTGCAACGAATCGGCCTTGATCGCCGCTCGAAACGAACACGAAAAAGTCACCATGACCGACTTCGAGGAAGCGGTGGACAAGGTGCTGCTCGGCGGTGTTCGACCACTGCTGCTGGATGCCAACGAACGTAAGATTGTGGCCTTCCATGAGGCCGGTCACGCGCTCGTTGCTTGGTTCACGCCGCTTGCAGATCCCGTGCATAAAGTGACCATCATACCACGCGGGAAAGCTTTGGGAGTTACGGAGCAGGTCCCCGGTGAGGACCATTACAACTATAGCCGCGGTTACCTTCTGGCACGACTGGCGGTAATGCTGGGAGGCCGGACTTCGGAAGAATTGAACATCGGAGAGCCTACCACCGGTGCTGAAAACGACCTGGTCGAGGCAACCCGTCTCGCTCGGCGCATGGTCACTCGCTGGGGTATGGGATCTCTGGATGCGATGGCTTTCGTAAGCGACGAGGAACAACCATTTCTGGGATACGAACTCGCCCGTGGGCACGATTTCAGCGAGGAGACCGCCGCACACATCGATCGCGATATCCAGGAACTCCTTCACGAAAGGCATTCCTTCGTTCGCAAACTCCTCGACGAAAAACATGACAAGGTGACCGACCTCGCAGAGGCGTTGCTCCAAGAAGAAACGATCGATCAGAACGAATTGAAAAACATATTAGGGGACCGGCCTGCGGCGCAAGCGCAACAAACGCCTATCACCCCGAGTCCCGAATACGCAGCTTCAAACCCGGCTTCAACCACCCCTCTTCGATATCAGAAGAGCTGCAAGGAGAATAATCAATGAAAAGTAACGACATCCGTTTTCGAACCGCAGTTTTATTCAGCGCAGTCGTCTTGGCAAGCGTGATGGTTACGGGCTGTGCGGTATATACACCAACGGCTGCGCTTCCGGCACCAAGCAGTACGCCCGGCGTCAACACACCGCCTTCTGTGGAGGCGTCGGGAGCGTTGACCTCTCTCGAGGGATCGCTGGAGAATATTTACACACAAGTCGGCCCCTCTGTCGTTAACATCCGCGTGGTCCAGCAGACGACAGCCACTTCTTTGTTCGGTTTCTCGACCACGCAGCAACAAGAAGCCACCGGCTCCGGATTTATATGGGATCAGAATGGCTACATCGTAACGAACAATCACGTCGTCGAGAACTCACAGGATATACGCGTCACGTTCTCCGATGGCGCAATCGTTCCTGCAACGGTCGTTGGAACGGATCCCAATAGCGATCTGGCGGTGATCAACGTGGACCGCCCCTCCGAGGCACTGCCTCCAGTGACGATGGCTCCTGCAGATAACGTGAAGGTGGGACAATTGGCCATCGCTATCGGCAACCCCTTCGGATTACAGGGATCGATGACTCTCGGAATCATTTCGGCGTTAGGCCGATCGCTTCCGGTAGATAGTTCATCCACCTCGCAAAGTTCGGGCTACATAATTCCGGGGATCATTCAGACGGATGCACCCATCAACCCGGGGAATTCTGGTGGGATTCTGGTCGACGACCAGGGTCAAGTCATCGGAGTGACATCGGCGATCATCTCGCCGGTCGACGCATCTGCAGGTATCGGTTTCGCGATTCCCGCGGCGATCGTGAGCAAGGTCGTTCCGGCTTTGATCGATACAGGTAAATACCAGCATCCTTACATTGGCATCAGCGGTACGACTCTGATTCCCGAAGTGGTGGACGCTATGCAGTTACCAAAAGGACAATTAGGGGCGCTGGTTATCGACGTTACCGCCAACGGCCCTGCAGATTTAGCCGGCATAAAAGGAAGTGACAGTACCACCACCATAAACGGTCAGGATTATCCAATCGGCGGTGATGTGATCACTGGCATCGACTCGCACCCCGTAAAGTCCTTCGATGACCTTGTTTCCTATCTGGCCATGAAGACCGAAGTCGGCCAGACCATCGAACTGTCGATCATCCGGGATGGCAAACCGATGACCGTGCAGGTCAAGCTGCAAGCACGTCCCACGCAAGCGCAGCAAACGACACAGCAAACGCTTGCGGGGGCATATCTCGGCATCCGCGGCATCTCGATGACACCGCAGATCGCCCAGGCAGCGAACCTACCCGTGTCACTTAGTGGAATATTGATTGAGCAGGTGGTAGCCGGAAGCCCGGCGGATCAAGTTGGTTTGGTCGGCGGCGATAAAACCACCACAGTTGGAGGACAAGAAATCACCATCGGCGGCGACGTCCTCATGGCGATTGATAATGTTGCGGTGGCGACGATTGAGGATCTACAGGCATTACTCGGGCAGATGAACCCGGATCAGCAAGTAACGCTTACGATCTTTCGCGCTGGGAATTCGCTGCAAATCGATCTAACCCTCGGCCAACCTCCAGCCTAGCGCCTTCAAGAAAGTGTAAGCGCCACCGTTTTATCAACCCGGCGATTGGGCGCTGGTGATCATGTTAAATGCAGACACTGGCCCCGTCGGATCGCCGGGCTCTTTTTTATTGGGCGTTCTTGACCTACCCTTCACGTATGCAATTGTGGGTAAACATCCCCGGTTTCGACCTCGCTTAAGATTTTCTTTATCCAATTTCTATCCAGAAATAAAGACACACGAACCCCTAAATTGTTACCATCCATATAGATCGTTGTCCGTTATTGGTACGCGTCGTCCGTCGAGACAACGAGAAAATCAATAACCGGAAACTCATTTTTCAGTCCAAGGAATCGCCAACCAGGACGGTGGATTTCAACGGCAATGGAGGAAAACGATGAAAGCCAATCCACTGATAAAAGTTACGCAAATCGGCCAGAGTATTTGGCTCGATTTCATACGTCGCGGAATGATCGAATCAGGCGAACTCCAGCGCATGATCGAAGAAGACGGGTTGAAAGGTGTCACTTCGAATCCTTCCATTTTTGAAAAGGCGATTGCGGGAAGCCACGACTACGATGAAGCGATTCAAACACTCGCCTTGGAAGGAAAAGCCGTGTCCCAGATCTATGACGCACTGACCATCGAGGACATCCGCCGAGCAGCCGACTCATTTCGGCCGATATACGAACAAACCGAAGGAACGGATGGTTTTGTCAGCCTGGAGGTTTCTCCCCACCTTGCAAAAGATATGCAGGACACCGTGCTCGAAGCACGTCGACTTTGGGGAAGACTAGACAGGCCGAACGTCATGATCAAGGTTCCGGGCACGCCGGAATGTCTCACAGCGATCCGGGAATTGATTCGAGAGGGCATCAATGTCAATGTCACTTTGCTCTTCGATCTCGATCGCTACCGCCAGGTGATCAAAGCCTATCTGGCCGGCCTGGAGGACCGCAGAGATGACGGATTGCCCCTCGGCAAGGTCGCTTCCGTGGCCAGCTTCTTTTTAAGCCGCATCGATGTGCTGGTCGATCCTATGCTTGAAAAGCTGGTGAACGCAAAGGGAGAAAATGCTACCCTTGCCGAAGAACTTCACGGACAGATTGCGATCGCCAGTGCAAAAGTTGCTTACCAGATATGGAAGGAGACCTTTCACGCATCCGAATTCCAGGCGCTACGCGAATTGGGAGCCAAACCACAACGCTTGCTCTGGGCCAGCACGAGCACCAAGAATCCCAATTACAGCGATGTGAAATATGTGGAAGCGCTGCTCGGCCCGAACACGGTCAACACCTTACCCCTTTCCACATTGAACGCCTATCGTGATCACGGCGATCCAAAGTCGCGTCTCGAGCAGGATATCGAATCGGCCGACCACAGATTGGGACGCTTGGAAAAAGTCGGCATCGATTTGCATGCATTGACAGAGCAACTCGAAGAAGAAGGCATCGAAAAGTTCATCAAACCGTACGACCAGTTGATGAAAACGTTGGAGGAAAAGCACCAGGCTGCGTTATCCGGACCGCTAGATCGACAGACCATCCACAGCGGATCTTCACAGCACGATATTGAGAAGTGGATGGATCGTTTAGAAAAACAAGATTTCCATCGGCGACTGTGGCGGAAAAACGCCACATTATGGAGCGATGATCTTGAAGAACAACAGCAGATCAAAAATGCTCTCGGTTGGCTGCACGTCGCCGAACAGATGGAAGATCAACTCGACCAATTACATGCCTTCTATGACGAAGTAATCGGGGAAGGATTCCGGCACGTACTGCATATCGGCATGGGTGGAAGCAGCCTCGCCGCCTACGTGTTTCAACACGTCTTCAGCACCAACGGCCACGGCCTTCCGTTGACGGTCTTGGATTCAACCGTTCCAGCCACCATCCTCAAGCTGCAGCAGACGCTTCCCCTCGAGGACACGCTCGTCGTTATCGCCAGTAAATCGGGCAAGACCGCTGAGACCCTAGCCCTGGGAGATTACTTCTTCCATTTGATCTCCAATTTAAAAGGAACCAGAGCGGTGGACAACTTCGTCGTCGTAACCGATCCAGGCACTCAACTGGCCGAACTCGCGAAGTCGAAGGGCTATCGCCGGATTTTCCTCAATTATCCTGACGTCGGCGGCCGGTACTCGGCCCTTTCTTTCTTCGGTTTGCTTCCTGCCGTTTTACATGGCGTAGACGTGGATCAACTCCTGCAGCGCGCCTTGCGAATGCAACATGCCTGCGACGCCTGCGTTCCTCTAGCAGAAAACCCGGGAATCGCTCTCGGTGCTGCGCTAGGTGAGGCTGGACGCCAGGGCCGGGATAAAGTGACTTTCATCGTCGATCCTCGCCTGGAAAGCTTCGCCATGTGGCTGGATCAATTGCTCGCCGAAAGCACCGGCAAAGACGGCACGGGATTGATACCTGTTGCCGGAGAATTGCTCGGTGCGCCAGAAGATTATGGCGAAGACCGCTTGTTCGTCGTCATTCAGCTGCGAGATCAACCGCTGGCAGACGACAACCGCGTAAAAGCCCTGCGTAAATCCGGGAACCCGGTCCTAAGTATTACCCTGGACGACCCACTCGACCTCGGCCAGGAATTCTTCCGCTGGGAAATCGCCACAGCAGTCGCCGGTTCGATCTTGAACATCAACCCCTTCGACCAGCCCAATGTCCAGGAGAGCAAGGACAACACCGACCGTCTACTCACGCAACTCGCAATGGAAGGACACCTGCCCGCAGAAGGGCCGAAGTTCAAAACGGATGGATTAACCGTCCTTACGAGCAAGGCAGAGACCGATCTGGATCGAGCCTTGAGCGACTTCTTTGCTCACAAAAAGCCTGGCTCTTACTTCTCCATCATGGCCTATCTGGAAGAGCGGACGGTGACCGAAGAGCTACTTGAATCGATCCGCCACACCGTTCGCGATCGCCTATCCATCGCGACGACCGTCGGCTATGGTCCTCGGTTTCTCCATTCGACCGGGCAATTACACAAAGGCGGTCCTGAATCCGGGCTGTTCCTGCAATTAACTGCAGACGATGACGTCGATCCGGAGATTCCCAACGCAGAATACACATTTGGTATGATGAAACGGGCTGAGGCTTTGGGCGACCTTCAGTCCCTGCGGCGCCGTGAGGTTCCTATACTACACATCCATCTCAACGGCAGTATATGCAGGAGTTTGTCGACTTTGGAAGAGCATTTAAAGGAGTTACTATGAGTGCCTGTTTTGTTCATCGAGTACGGATGGTCCTCCTTCACACCGAAAACCGAGACATCAGCTCTCCGCTATCGATCTCCGGCTTGATAATATCCGGCAGCCAGATTTCGTCCGGAAGCCACAGCAGCGAGAAAAGGAGCAGCGGCTCCCGGTATTGGATGCAGGAGTTGATCCTATGCTGAGTGATTCACTGCCCACGGTAATTTTTCTCGACATCGGAAACGTGCTGCTAACAAACGGTTGGGACCACAATCTACGCCGGAAGACGGCAGAACAATTCGGCATCGAAATCGATGAATTAGATGAGCGGCACCACTTGACCTACGACACTTACGAAGAAGGCAAACTCAGTCTGGACACCTATCTCGATCGCGTCGTTTTCTATAAGAAACGGCCATTTACGAAAGACGAGTTCAAAGAATATATTTACGGCCAGACCCGAACTTTTCCAAAGATGATTCAGTTGATGCACGAACTCAAGCAGCGCTACAAGTTGAGAATCGGAGCCGTCAGTAACGAAGGTCGTGAGCTGATGCAATACCGCATCGAGCAGTTCAAACTGGAAGAATTCATCGATTTTTTCATCGGCTCTTGTTTCGTCCACATCCGCAAACCGGACTTGGATATTTACCGCCTGGCGCTTGATGTGGCGCAGGTCAACCCGCACAACGTGGTCTATATCGATGATCGGGCGATGTTCGTGGATGTTGCAAGATCACTGAATATTCGCGGCATCGTACACACCGGTTATGAGACCACGAAGGCCGCTCTTGCGGATATGGGGCTCGTCTCCGATGGATAAGTGGAATTGGTATTCACACGATTGAAACCAGTAAGAAAATATCAGGCTCGTCCATAGAAATATAAGGGCAAGCCGTGGAACAGAAAAAAGGAGTAACAGCATGAAAGACTTGGCAGATATCGGCATGATTGGTTTGGGAACCATGGGGCGCAATCTGGTTCTCAATATCGCCGATCATGGTTACAGTGTTGTCGGTTACGATCGCGATCCGGACCAGGTGAAAGCACTCAACGATGAAAGCGATCGGCCGGAAATCAGGGCAGTGAACAGTATCGAGGATCTCATTACACAGTTGAAAATCCCGCACGTTCTCATGATCCTGGTCCCGGCTGGAAAGCCCGTCGATGAAGTCATTCAAAGCCTGAATCCTCACCTGAAGACTGGCGACATTCTGATCGACGGCGGTAATTCGTATTTCCGCGATACGGAGCGACGGGCCGAATCGCTGAGCAAGGACGGCTTCCATTATCTTGGAGTCGGGATCTCGGGCGGCGAGTATGGCGCTCGTCATGGTCCCAGCATCATGCCCGGCGGTCCCGAAGATGCGTACAAACTCGTCCAACCGATCCTCGAAGCGGTGGCGGCCAAAGTAGACGGTGAGCCCTGTGTGACCTACCTCGGTCCCCGATCTGCGGGACACTACGTTAAAATGGTCCACAACGGCATCGAATACGGCGTGATGCAAATCATTGCGGAAAGTTACGATTTGATGAAGCGTGGTCTGGGTATGTCGAACGAGCAGATCGATGAGGTCGTGACCTCCTGGAACGAGCGCGAGTTGAACAGTTATCTCATGGAAATTACGTCCGAAGTGTTCCATGAGACCGATCCTAAAACGGGCAAACCCCTGGTGGATGTCATTCTTGACGAAGCGAAGCAAAACGGCACGGGCAAGTGGGCTTCACAGGACGCCATGGATATCGGAATTCCGGTTATGACGATCAGCACCGCCGTCTCCATGCGCAACCTCTCGATAGAGAAAGAGGAGCGCGTTCGTGCCAGCCATCTCCTTTCCGGCCCAGATCACACCTTTCCCGGAGACAATGCGCAATATCTTGCGGATCTTTACGATGCGGTCTACATGGCGATGATCCTCGTCTTCGATCAGGGTATGAGTCTCTTACACCAAGCCTCGAAGACGTACGATTATGGACTGGACCTGGCAGAAATCGCCCGCATCTGGCGTGGAGGCTGCATCATCCGCTCCGCCTTATTGACGACCATCCGGCAAACGTATCTGAATCATCCGGACTTGTCCAATTTGCTCCTGGATTCGAAGCTGGGGCAGGAAGTCGACTCCCGGCAAGGGCAATTGCGGAATATCGTCACCCTGGCTACAGAATTGGGAGTTCCGATTCCCGGATTGATGTCCGCTCTGGCCTACTACGATGCTACCCGAAGCGCCTGGCTGCCGGCGAATCTCATCCAGGCTCAACGGGATTACTTCGGTGCACATACGTTTCAACGCGTGGACAGCCAGGGAGTTTTCCACACCCACTGGGGAAAGGAGCATGAATCGTGAACAACGTGCGACCCAAGCCAACAGAATTGGTAATCTTCGGCGCCGGAGGTGATCTGACCTGGCGAAAATTGATGCCGGCGCTTTACAGCCTATACCTCGATGGGTGGCTGCCCGAGCAATTCGCGATCATCGGAGTGGATCGGAAAGCGATGGACGAGAAAGACTTGCATCAACGGCTGCGCGAGGGCGTCGATCGATTCTCGAGACACGGGGCGACGGATACGAAGAATTGGAAAGCGTTTTGCTCGCACATTGCTGACTATATCAGCGCTGATTTCTCCGACGCGAAAATGTATCGAGATTTGGCCGAGAAACTCGACGCCCGAGAACAGGATTGGGGGACTCCCACAACGCGTCTGTTCTACCTGGCCACACCACCTTCGATGGTCGAGATAATTGCCCCCGCGCTCCATGAATCCGGCTTGGCAAAAGACGCCGATCACACACGAATTGTCGTGGAAAAACCTTTCGGAAGAGATCTAGAATCGGCTCAAGCCTTGAACCGCTTGCTCGGTGATTGCTTCGAAGAACGACAGATTTACCGCATCGACCATTACTTGGGAAAGGAAACGGTACAGAACATCCTCGCATTCCGCTTCGCTAACGCCCTCTTTGAGCCGCTTTGGGATCGACGCTATATCGATCACATCCAAATAACGGTCGCCGAACAAGTCGGCGTAGAACACCGCGGCGCATATTATGAAAAAGCAGGCGCACTGCGCGACATGATCCAGAATCATTTACTGCAGATACTATGCCTGATCGCTATGGAACCCCCGGTTTGTTTCGATGACGACGAAATCCGCAACAAGAAAGTAGACGTACTGCGGGCGGTTCGGTCGATCAACGTAGACGAGGCGCATATCTTCGCTGCTCGCGGCCAGTACGATGCCGGATGGATGGAAGGAAAACAAGTTCCGGGATATCGCCAGGAGCCGGATGTAGCGGCAGATTCGACGACGGAAACGTTCGCCGCCTTGAAGCTGTTCATCGACAACTGGCGCTGGCAGGGCATCCCATTCTACCTGCGCACGGGAAAACGCCTTCCCGTGAGAGCCTCCGAGGTCGTGATCCAATTTCGCCCCGTGCCGCACCAATCTTTTCCCAACGCTTCCATCCCGAGCTGGCATCCCAATCGCTTGATCATTCGCATTCAACCCAAAGAAGGCATCCTGCTGCGCTTCCAAGCCAAACAACCCGGACCTCGTTTGCGCCTGAGTCCGGTTGAGATGCGTTTCTCCTACATGGAAGCGTTCAACACGATCCCGCCGGAAGCGTATGAGACTTTACTTCTAGATGCGATGCTCGGCGACGCCACGCTGTTCATGCGCGCAGATCAAGTGGAAGCTGCATGGTCCATCATCACGCCGGTGCTCAAGGCTTGGGAGCAAGACCCTCCTATCGAGTTTCCCAACTACCACGCAAGCTCGTGGGGACCGGAAGACGCTGAAGTCCTCATCGCCCAAGATGGCCGCAGCTGGATTCCACCCGACCTGGGTCCAGGTGACGGCGTTCCGGAAATCGTGGAGAGAGAAGCTGCGCAGCGAACGAAGCGAAGCGAGCATCCAGCATCGTCTCACGACGGAAAAGAAAACGAGGAAAAGCAGAAAACAAAACCTGGTCGTTGATGGAGGCGCGTTTCGTTGCGCTCTTCTTCGACGGCCAAGTTGAACGGAGAACGAATTTACGTTGGTGGTCGTACGCGGTTGAACTTAGGACTGCTATCAAATTACAGGCTACGAATTTCGCCTACCCTCTCAATATCATTGAGCCCAGGATGCTCATTCCCGAGCCTATTTTTCATGATCGGGAAATACTTCCTGGGCCCAACTTGTACGATCACAACCGCTTGCGCGGCACGTTTATCGATTGACCGTGATCTTGTCTACGACATCGAGTACACCATTGGTGTAGAGTGCCGAGCTGTATGCGGCTGTCTTTGCGGACCATGTAGGCACGCTCCCCGTAAGGATCACCTCACCCATTTCGACCTCGACATTGACGTCATCGGCGAATACACGCATATCACGGTCGATGGCGTTGACGACGTTCTCGGCGATGCTCTCATCGGTGATCGATTCCGTTGGCACGACGGCCATTTTGTTCGTTACACCAACTACGCCGATCACGTCCTTAGCTTCTTCTTCGGCGCGCATTTTCTTCCAAAATGCGTCCACGGTCCCTTCCAGGGTCACCCAACCATCCAGGACGTCAACATCGATTTTGTAAGATGTTAGGTGCGGATTCCAGAGAAAGATTTTCTGGATGCTGGAACGAATCTCGTCATCAGTAGGAATCTCCGCCGTACGTTCATACTTGATCTCAAGGTCGTTTTCCACTCCCGTCACGCCTCTCACACTCCACGCATCGTCTGCGGCGGAATCCATGGCGTCGAAACTTGGAACAGTACCGTCGAGCTGTACGATGCCGTCGTCCACTTTGATTTCAACGTCGGAGGCATCGACTCGGTAATCCCAATACAAATGATCCGTTACGTCCTTTTTGATCTTTTCATCGGTTGGCATTTTTCTCACTCCTTCCATTATGCAGCCCGGCAATTGGATTTTTTTCGCAGGCTGTTTATCGATATCCTACCGACGAATTGTCTCGATTTATTCAGTTCCAGGCGGTTTTTCCTTTCATATTTCTCTCGGGATGAATCACCTCCGCAGTCCGCCAACCGTTTTTGTCCCTCCCTTCGGTGAGAATCTAGAAAGAACACGGAGCTGACTTGAAAGGAAACCGAGACATATCGCTTGTAGAATATAAGGTAGTGGAATCGAATCTCGCAACACGGGCTTCGAATCGGAAATCAGGGATCGACAAGTGAATCGTGTGAGATTTTATATTCCATAGTATCCGGTGGCTTGTTATTCGATCGCAGTCTTACGTCACGCGCAGTGAGACCATGCGATCAGCAGGAGGTCGAGACAATGAAAATAATCGATGGCGCCAATGTTTTCACCGCACAGAACAAGAAAGTGGGACGCGTGGATCGCGTCGTTTTGGATCCCGAAACCAAGCGAGTGACACACATCGTCGTCCGCAAGGGGATTCTGCTGACCGAGGACAAGCTCGTTCCGATCGAAGACATCGATCGTGTGGACGAACGCCAGATCTTCCTGAAAAAGGGCATCGACGATATGGAAGATTTTCCAGAATTCGAGCAGACTCATTATTTTTTGGCGGAAGACCTTGAAGAGATGGAAGGCAAGGGCAGCATTCAAACAGTAAACGCCAAACCAGTCTACTGGTATCCAGCCTTCGGCCCTGCTGGAGCGGCTCAGAATATATTTGCTCCGAGACCGGTGTATTACGCCGCGACGCAACGCAACATTCCAAAGGACACAGTTCCCCTGAGAAAGGGAGCGAGAGTACTCAGCCAGGATGGCAAGCACATCGGCAACATCGAAGAAGTCCTCGTCGATCCCGAACTGGAAAGAGCTACGCATTTTGTCGTGGAAGAAGGGCTGCTCTTCCCGGACAAAAAACTCATCCCCGCCACCTGGCTGACGCTCGTGCGGGAAAACGAGGTTCATCTGGCGCTGGATGCGGATACGCTGGAGACGCTTCCGGAATATAAAGGCTAGCCCCCAGAATCATCAACGGCGCAGGACGCGCAGGTCAACTTACCCGAGTCATTATTCAGTCGCTGAGGTGTCCAAGGCCGTGCCTGCCACACGTGAAACAATGGAGGCAATTGCATCGTTTCATCGCCCGCACCCGGAGGGCACGAAACTGCCCTTGCCAGCAATGCACAAGAAAGCCGCGGTATATTACCTTGGTGGTGTGCATACATAAGCCACACTCCAAAAGGACATTCTTAAAATCATGCCCCTTCAGCAAAACGAACTATTCTTACGCCGGCGATTGGGTATTCCGGATGAGGCCCAGAAAGTGCTCATCTTTGCGGAATCCAGCCATTGGGACCCCAATTGGATGCTCACCTCGGAGGAATACTACAATCGCTACGTTAGCCACAATCTGGATCTCGCCATCGAGGCTCTGCTGGAAGAACCGCGCCGCATCTATTCCATAGAGTGCACGTTCTTCCTGCAAATGTACTGGAACCGATCTCCCCAGCAGCACGCCCACATTCGCCAGTTGGTCAACCAGGGTCGCCTGCGCCTGACGAACAGCGGCGTCACCACCGCCGATACGCTGATCCCAGGTACGGAAGCGATCTTGCGGGACTTTCTGCTCGGACAGGAATGGCTGCGCAGCCACGGAATGACTCAAGAACCAAAACTGGCATACTTTGCGGATAGTTTCGGCGCCACACCGGCTTTACCTTCCATCCTCAACGCCGCAGGATTTGAACATACGGCGATCACTCGTATTGACGGCATGCGTTTTCCCGGCAGCGGATTTCGAAGACCCAAGAATGCCCTGAAGACGCAATCCAGCGCCGATTATCTACTAAACACGGAGAAAACACTGGATTTCATCTGGCGCGATCGATCCGGAGCTCGAGTCCTCTGCCATTGGAATGCCTTCACCTACGGACAAGGCGACATGCTCGCTTCGCGTGGCCTTATTCGACTGTACAACCACCCGTTGTCCTTTTCTGACCAATCGGGGGTCAACGTTACCGGGAAAATCGAAAAGTACGCAAGACAACTCAGCCCCTTGGCAAAGACGCCCTACATGTTCTGCCCGATTGGATTCGATTTCGTCAAACCTATACAAAACCTTATCTCGCTCCTTGACAGGTACAATCGCAGCCACTACGCGAAGACGGGAATCTGGGCCGTCAACGCCGGTCTTGACGATTATCTCGATCTGATCGAATTCCATCACGACGTATTGCCGATCGTCGAACTCGATCCCAATCCCTACTGGACGGGCTTTTACGCCAGCAGGCCGACCGTTAAACGACGCTCCCATGATCTTGTCGATCAACTCGTGCTCGCCGAACAATTGGCGCTGGCGTCCAACGATGACACGCTGATCCAAGAAACATCCGTAGAACTTACGAAGCCCTGGTGGTACGCATCTGTGGCCAATCATCACGACTTTATTACGGGAACCTCTCCGGATCGTACCGTCGAGAGTGAACAAATTCCCTGGCTGGAAGACGGCCTTCTGCAGACCGAGACCGTCATCCGCGAACTCGAAACGGATCAAGAATCAAGGAATGAGCCCATCGATCCGCAGGAAGCTCCGAAGTATACCCGAGGGGACAGCAACCTCGTCGTTGAGACCGATCGGTATCACCTCATCCTTTCCGAGCGAGATGGTGGAACGATTGAAGAGATGCGGCCGTTTAATCGTTCGCAGCCTGTATTGACTGAGCTATCGAATGACATTCTCAGTTACAAGGATTCCGGTGGACTGTGGCGCATGGGGTATGAATTTCAGGGTGGTTCATGGAAAATCGACGAGCGTGCGAGCCGGGACGCCGTCGACATGGACCTCAAGACAGTGAGTAAGGCCCTGGAAATCCGCTATTCGAACGAAGTACGGGGACGTGTGCTGGAACGTCAGATTTGGCTCGAGAAAGCAAACCCACTGATGTACTTCCGCGTGATCGGCCAAGCCGCCGGCGGCCATACGTTCACCGTTCGATTCGGGCTAAATCTATCGGTCAGCCAATTGGTAATGGATACGTCTGGAGGTCTGGTGATTCGCCCGCTGCAGAAAGGGTACGATCCGACATTTTGGCCGCTGCAACAATTCGTCCATCTGGTGGACGTCGATCGAGGTGATGGAATCGCGATATTCCAACGATATCCCGGAGCGATCTCCTTGAATCCGGATGGCATTCTCGAGATTATCGCCTTTCGGAACGCTCACAAGGAAAGAGCGTTTCGATTTCTACCGCTTCCCGGAAATCCCGCCCGGGGAAGTGAGCGGGAAGACTACTCCTTTGAATACGCCTTGATGTACACGCCGGAGGGAGATTGGAAAGAGAATCGACTACCTCAGATAGCAGCCCACATCGATGACGCGTTCATCGCCCCCACGCATCTTGCCGAGTCGAATTCCCCAACCCCTGCCCTTTTCGACATCGATCGCGATGATGTGACCGTGATCGCCGCAAAAGTTGCTGCTCGCGGTGAAGGCTGGATCCTCAGGTTGTTTTCCCACTCCGCCGTAGGCAAAACCTTCCGGGTACATTGTCAACAAAGGAAAATCGCGGATGCGTATCTCTGCGACGCCCGCGAACGAGACATCGAAACTCTTCAAGTCCGCGATGGAAAGGTCGAGTTGACGATGCCGGGGAGTATTGCCACTCTTCGGCTCATTTTTCCGCGGTGAGTTCTTTACCTCGATACGGTTTGACGTGAACCAGTGTTGTTAGATCGTGTCCGGAACGTTCCGCATAAGGGCCCTCGAGATGTATCGTACAGTCCGACAGGAACATCTTCTGGGGCATGATCTCCGCCACAAGCGCGCCCTGCTGAAAAATACGAATCACGGAGCTTTTGGATACCACAATGGCCACGGCTTGTGTCTTCTTGGTGATCGCTGCAGCAGCATAGTGACGGCTCCCCAATCCCAATGGAATTTCGACGTCTTCTGAGTCAACGTCTATCAGACGCGACCCCGAGAGGACGACACCATCTTTCGAGATGATGAAGGCGCCATCGAGCTGGGAAAGCTCTTTAAGCGTTTCCCGCATTCCCGCGTCACGGATGTGTTTAACAGAATCGGGATGCCCGTCAAGCGGGTCCAGAATGATGTTAATCGAACGACGAAGGACTTCATCGCTGTCCCCTAGGACGAACATCGTGCCGATTTTCCTTCCTTCTCGGCCCTGGAGGACCAATTCGATCGCCAGAGTCAATACCTGTTCCAACGTCTCATCGTCATCCATGCCCACGACCGAACTAATCCTGGCCAACATCGCGCTTACGTTTTTATTCTTCATCTTAAATCTACAATTACTCCATTTCGTACAGTGATTTCAACAGGTGGACAATCTCTCTCCCATTGCAGAACATCGGCCATCACGTGGTCGATAATTCCTCCTCAATGCCCAGTTTTTGAAACAACCTTTGCTTTACTTGTGCATCATAGACTTTCCATTTGAGTTCACCGTATTTTCCTTGCTCGTCCCCCGACAGAAAACCCACGGGGATCTCGAAGCCGCCTGCTTGTGCTTTTCCACCGCCGAAATACTCCCCGCTTTGGCTCTTGCCAAAGACGTCCTTGATGAATTCGTCTGGTTTCAAAGTCAACTTCGTCGTCCGCAAAGACCCGATCACCGCTTCCGTTTGATTGTCGCCGACGATTCCGTAAATGATGGCCGTATGAACGTTTTCTTCCGACACGAGGAAGTCCGCTGCTTCTGCGATGGCATCACGGTCTTCGGAACGCAGGTAACCAACACCCGCAATGGAGAAGTTTTCGGCCACGATGCGATTAGCCAGGGCTTCATGGATCACCTTCATCGTCTCCTTCGACCTCGACTGCGTCAAGATTTGCTCCAACAACTCAGGATCGCGGAACTGGCTCAGGACTTTTGCGGCTTCGAAATCTTCCGTCTTGGCGGTGACGAAATGTTTCGTATCGGTGATGATGCCCAGCATCAACGCGGTGGCCAGCAAGATGTGCTGTCTGTTCGAACGCTCCAGGGTGATCGGACTATGCTCGTGCGTGAGAAAGCCGACATACAGGCTGCTGACTGCACCGACGTTGTGAATCACTGAGAATTCCGGCTGCAGTCGATCCTGCGGGTCATGGTGATCGATAACCATCAACTGCGGGACCTCCTCGCGCTCCAAATCACTGACGATGCGCTGCGCTGTGGTTCCCTGGTTGTCGATAAAAACCGCGCCGTCATAACTTCCCAGATCGATGGAATCGTCGTAATGTTTCAGATCGATTTCCAACAAGCGCACCATGGCCACGTTCTGTGGATGGCTGATTTTTTCCGCATACAAGATATCCGTTTGGATATCAAAGTTCGATGCCAGCACACGATGTGCCAACGCAGAAGAAATCGCATCTGGGTCGGGATAATCCTGCAGCACAATCACGTGGTGTTCACCACGATGATGATCCAATTCAGCCATTAAACCCTGGAAATCCGCGTCCTGATTTTCAGTGCTTTGTGCCACTATGGGTTCAACCACCATATCGCTATTGATTCTTTCCACGGCAATCTCCTCACATCTCACGTCCCACATCACGCATCATGGATACGTTCCACGGTTTGTCTCGCGCCCGCAATCAAATCCGGAGTGACAGAGTCAGCAGATTATTGTGTCGGTTCTACCAAGTCAAGACTGGACCGAGCACGGCGATGCGGATGGGTCATTTACATTTAAATACATCATAGTCGGCGAATATCATGAATTTCTTGCCCACGGGAGATGAATATTTCAGAAATCTTGCGTTCTCGAGCGAGAAATTCTGGTGTACGAGCCGAAGCGTGTCATCCAATCCGGCAGCGATTTGGCCTGTGTGCTGATCGAGAGGCATCGCGTCCGATCGCTATTTAATATTTCGCAAGACATTCGTCGAAAGTCGTGACGAGATTGTTATAAGTCGGGCGTATCAATATGGCATACAGACTGCAAGCCCCTCCGGCTTGCGATCAATGGGCTGCGCTTCAGAGAATTGTTCGCAGCGTGACGTTGATCCATCGATCTCAGTATAAAAGGAGTGAAGCATGGCAAAGGAAGAGATCAACTCGCTGGGTGTGGAAGCCCTTTACACCGCATGCGATCCCGACCAATTCGATTTCGATACCACAGAGGATTTAAAGCCCCTCACCCATATCATCGGTCAGCCACGGGCAGTTGAAGCCGTAAAATTTGGCGTCGGCATCCATCAAGAAGGGTTTAACATATTCGCTCTCGGACCCTCCGGTACGCGTATGAAGGAAATCATCCAACGATTTTTCGAAGACGCTTCAAAAAACGATGAGATCCCATCCGATTGGTGTTACGTGAATAATTTCGATGAGCCGCACAAACCCAGGGCGATTCGATTGAAAACGGGGATGGGTGTGAAGTTCCGGGACGATATGAAGAAATTGGCCGAGGATCTCCACAATGCACTCAAGGGCGCATTTGAAAGCGAGGAATATCGCACCAGGTTGCAGGAAGTTCAAGAGGAGATCCAGGAACGCCAGGAAGATGCCTTCGAAGACCTACGTAATAAAAGCGAACAGAAAGGCATGAAGATGGTTCGCACGCCGGTGGGCTTCGTATTTGCCCCCACTCGAGACGGCGAAGTGATCTCACCGGAAGAATACCAACAACTCCCGGAAGATAAACGCAAAGAACTAGAAGAACAAACCCCCGAGCTCCAGGAAGAGCTGCAGAAAATTCTCCAGCAAGTGCCGACGTGGCAGCGGGAACTGCGCGAAAAAGTGGAGCAGTTAAACCGCGAGATTGCCGGTCTCGTCGTGGGCGGTTTGATTAACGAACTTCGCGAAAAATACCACGATTTCCCCGAAGTCATCGAATTTCTGGACGAAGTCCTCGAAGACGTGGTCGCCAACGTCCGCGGCATCGTCATGGATGATGACCAGCAGCAAAAGGTTCAGCAGTTATCTGCCCAATTGAACATTGGAGAAGGCGAATCCTCCGACTCCCCGACCTTAAGGCGCTATCACGTGAATTTGATCGTCGACAACAGTCAAACGGAGAACGTACCGATCATCTACGAGGACAATCCGACTTATCAAAATCTGATCGGCCGTGTCGAACACCGGGCGATGATGGGCGCCCTGATCACCGATTTCGGACTCATCAAGCCGGGCTCACTCCATCGAGCCAACGGTGGCTATCTGATCATCGACGCCCGAAAGCTGCTCACGCAGCCTTTCGCCTGGGAAGGCTTGAAACGTGCGCTCAGGTCTGGCGAGATACGCATCGAGTCGCCGGGCCAGATGTACAGTTTGATCAGCACCGTCTCGCTGGAGCCGGAGCCGATCCCCTTGAAAGTGAAAGTCGCATTACTGGGAGAGCCGATGCTGTATTATCTGCTCAACTCCTTGGAACCGGATTTCCCGCAGTTGTTCAAGGTTGCCGCCGATTTCGAGGACCGCATGGAGCGAAATTCCGGCAACCAGAAACTATACGCGCAACTGATCGGCGAACTGGCACGGAAATCCGACCTGCAGCCTCTCGATCGCGGCGCGGTCGTGAGGGTCATCGAACAAAGCGCGCGCATGGTCGAAGACTCCGAAAAGTTATCCATTCGCACCCGAGCAATCGCCGACCTCCTCCGAGAAGCGGATTACTGGTCGAGGGAAAATGGGCATAAAGTAATCACCCGCGAGGACGTACAAAAAGCCATCGACGCCAAGATCTACCGCTCCGACCGACTGCGCGAACGAGTGCAAGAGGGCATCCTGCGAGACACGATCCTGATCGAAACCGAAGGGGAAAAAGTCGGCCAGGTGAACGGCTTATCCGTGCTCTCGTTGGGTGATTCCAGTTTCGGTCAGCCGTCGCGTATCACTGCACGCACCCGTATCGGCAAAGGCGAAGTGGTCGATATCGAACGCGAAGTCGAATTGGGAGGTCCGATCCATTCCAAGGGCGTTTTTATCCTCTCCGCCCTGATGGGTGCCAGGTACGCCGGTAAGCGGCCTCTGTCGTTGAACGCCAGTCTGGTTTTTGAACAATCCTACGGCGGCGTAGAAGGTGACAGCGCATCCTCCGCCGAATTGTACGCGCTACTTTCCGCCATCGCCGATGTACCGATCAAGCAATCCCTCGCCGTTACCGGGTCGGTGAATCAATACGGCACCGTGCAAGCCATCGGTGGCGTAAATGAGAAGATCGAAGGTTTCTTCGACATCTGTTCCGCCAGAGGGCTGACCGGGAAGCAAGGCGTCCTCATCCCGCAATCGAACGTAAAACACCTCATGCTCCGACAGGACGTGCGTGATGCCGTCGCCGAAGGTAAATTCGCCATCTATCCCGTGGAGACCATCGACGAAGGGATGGAGATCCTCACCGGATTGTCTGCAGGTGAACCCGATGAAGACGGGAATTTCCCCGAGGGAACCATGAACGGCATCGTTCAGCATAAGCTGCTAGAGATGGCCGAGGAACGTGTGCACTTCAACCAAGATTCAAAAGAGCCCGTGAAATGAGTCAATCGAAAGAATGGGAACGAATCGAACGCATTCTCGTGGCCGTCGACGCCTCGCCCAACAGTGTTATGGCTTTGCATACCGCCATCGATCTGGCCCGCAGGACACACGCCGAAGTTCGGGCATTATTTATCCAGGAAAGTCATTTGCACCACCTAGGACAATTTCCGTTTACGCAGGAAATCGGCCATTACACCGCCCAAGCGCGCCGCATCGGAAAGCACGAGATCAAGCTTCAAATGCGAGCTCAATCCAAACGAATTCGGTTGCTCTTAGAGACTCTCGCCGAAGAAGCGCACGTGAATTGGACATACCGCGTGATGAAGGGAAATGCGTCCGACATAGGAAATGCCGCAGCAGACGCCGATCTCATCGTGTTGGGAAGAAGCGGATGGTCCGGCCGCAAGAGATTGGGATCCACGGTGCAGTTGATCCTGACGCAATACCCTGCTCGCACGCTGATCATCGGGGACCGACCGGGCTCGCCTTCTCGGATTTTCGTAATTTACGATGGCTCGGAATCATCGAAACGCGCCCTGGCGTTTGCATCCAATCTGATGCGAAATTCGGATGGATTCCTTACGGTCGGCATCCTGGCCGAAACATCGAGCCAAGCGAAAAAACTCCAGCGGGAAGCTTTTCAATGGCTCGGCGAACGGGACGTCGAACCTCGCTTCCGTTGGATCCTCGATTGGAGCGTCGATACCATCAACTCTCTCGTCCGACCTGAATCCTGCCTGCTCGTCCTGCCGAGCAGTATCGAGCCCCTTCAGGGAGATGCCATCTCCGACGTGATCGACGAGATGGATTGTCCCGTTCTATTCGTGCAGTAATGCGGTTTGGACGAGAAACGCGGCACGGAAACATCGTGACCTGGGGAATAACAACGGTCAAACGGTTCACGCACACAATACAATTGGGAACATTCATAAAAACGATTTCATCATGGCCGACAAGGTCAAGTCCTAGATTTGCTGTAAAAACAGCGACATGAGTCATGCGACCTTCTTCGCAACATCTTTAGAGCGAGTGGGTTGTGATATCGCCAAATCAGCACGGAGTTGAAGAAGCTGTTGTTTCTCA
>DAOULU010000013.1:0-86845 GCA_034417075.1 Anaerolineales bacterium | reverse complement strand
CCGTATTCATTCATCTAAAATGTTACCGAAGGATAATGGTTCTTCCAAATGAAAATGTTACCGAGGGAACCATGTCCAATGACGATGAAATGACCATTGACGAGCGATACAAATACCTACGGAAAATGCAAAAAAGATATTCAGAAGCAAGCAGGAAAGAACGCAGCAAGCTGCTGGATGAAATGCAGACCATCACAAAGCTACGCAGAAAAAGCCTGGTCCGTCTAATCAACAGCGATCTTACGCGTAGAAAACGAACCAAACAGCGTGGTCGAACCTATGGTATTGAAGTTCACCGGGCACTCAAGATCATCAGCGAAAGCTTCGACCATATATGTGCGGAACGGCTGCAGCCCAATCTGGTTTGGATGGCCGAACATCTGGCTGCCCATGGAGAACTGGAGATCTCTTCCTCTCTACTCAAGAAGCTGGATAAAATAAGCGTCTCCACTGTAAGACGCATTCTCAAGAAGCTTGGTCAGGACCAACCACGTTTGCCTCGCAAAGGCCCGGAAGAGGCCAACCGCTTTCGGCGCAGCGTCCCGGAAAAGCGCATTCCCTGGAATGAGCGGGAGCCCGGTCATTTCGAAGTCGATCTGGTCCATCACTGCGGGATTTCCGCTTCCGGCCAATTCGTTCACACACTCCAGATGATCGACGTGGCCACAGGCTGGAGCGAGCGGGTCGCCACGCTGGGTCGAAGCTATTTGGTCATGCAAGACGGCTTTCAACGCATCCTGGCCCGTTTACCCTTTCCCGTCATCGAAGTCCATCCCGACAACGACAGCGCCTTCTTCAACGATCATCTGGAGAAATTCTGGAAAAGCGCTGTCGACAATCTCGAGAAATCACGCAGCCGACCATACCAGAAGAACGACAATCGCTTCGTCGAACAGAAAAACAGCACCCTCGTGCGGGCATACCTCGGATATGACCGGCTTGACACCATCGATCAGACCAACTTGCTCAACGATCTCTACGATAGGCTCTGGCTTTACTACAATTTCTTCCAGCCCGTTATGCGACTTGAAGAAAAAGTCGTCGTCCCATTAGAGAATGGACGTCGCCGCACCCTCCGGCGCTACGACCAGGCCCAGACGCCCTTCGATCGACTAATCGATACGGGCATCCTGCCACCAGAAGTCCAACGTCAGCTGAAAGACCTTCGCCTTGCAACGAACCCGCGTGTGTTGCGCAAAGAGATTTACGAAATGATCTATGAACTTCAATCTCTTCCCGGAGCTGTTGACGGTCGCACGCAAGATGTCAGTCAGACACTGTTCACACAGGTTAATTCAAAGAAAGGAGAGGACATTTCGGTAACATTATCAAATGAAAGAACCATTTACGTTGGGTAACATTATCATTTGACTGGACACGTACTTTACGAACCAATTGGAAAGCGACCAGGACGGTGTGAATTCCGAAATCTTATTCGCAAAGATGTGGCATTCGTCTTAACCATCCCGGGAGGAACAATACTTTGACGTCTGAAATCCAAGGTGTTACAATCCGTTGGTTTATTACGGAGGTTATTTACGTGGCAAAACGCACAACCGGCGTTGTTCGCTGGTTTGACGGCTCAAAAGGATACGGTTACATTGACGCCGAAGGCGGGGAAAACGTCTTCGTGCATTACCGGGACATCGTGGACGAAAAAACGCCCTTCTTATCGCAAGGCGAGCAAGTTGTATTCTTCCTCGAAAACACCATCATACATGGTCCTCAGGCAACGGACGTAACCCGCCTCAACTAGATGGTAAAAATTCTAGTTTGCCCGTCCACCCCGTTCGGTATAATGCCAGACGGGGTATTATCACATCCATATCCTTCCGTAATTAAACACGATATTAAATATAGGAAAGAAGAAAGATGGCAAGTAAGAAACTAAGATTAATTCCGCTCGGTGGATTGGGGGAAATCGGAAAGAACATGATGGTCGTCGAGTACGGAGAGAATATCCTCATCATCGACACCGGGGTCATGTTCCCGGAAAACGACATGTTGGGGATCGACTACATCATCCCTGATTTTGAATATCTCCTCGACAAGAAAGACAAGGTCCGCGGCATCATTATCACGCACGGCCATGAAGATCACACCGGCGCGATCCGGCACGTCCTGGAAGAAATCAACGCCCCGATTTACGCCACCCAGTTGACGCGCGGCCTCCTGGAGGTCAAGCTCAAGCGCGGCGGCAAACCTAAAAATGTGACACTGAATACCGTCCAGGCCGGCGATGAAGTCCAAATCGGACCGTTTGACGTGGAATTCTTCCACGTATGCCATTCCATCCCCGACGGGGTTGGCCTGGGCATCACTACGCCTGCCGGGTTGATCGTTCATTCGGGCGACTACAAATTCGACCACACGCCCGTCGATGGTTGGCCGACGGACTTCGGCAAGCTGGCTGAATTTGGTACGCGGGGTGTACTCGCATTGCTGGCCGATTCAACGAACGCGGACGAACCGGGTTGGACGCCCTCCGAAGCGGTTATCAACCCGGCTTTCGACAAAGTCTTCCAGCAGGCAGAAGGCAGAATTCTCATCGCCTCGTTCGCCTCACTTATCTCTCGCATGCAGCAGGTTGTCAACGCCGCCGCCCGGCATGGTCGCGTGATCTCCTTCGTCGGCACCAGTATGGTCGAGAATGCCAAGATGGCCCGCAAACTGGGTTACCTGGAAGTCCCCGATGAAATCATCGTGCCATTGGATCAGGCTTTGAAAATGAAGTCGTCCAAAGTCGTGTTGATGTGCACAGGGACGCAGGGTGAACCATCTTCGATTTTGGGCCGCCTATCCACCGGGAAAAACCGGCGGTTTGGCCTGCATTCCAAAGACACGATCGTGCTCTCCTCCCACCCGATTCCTGGGAACGAGGAGATGATCAACCGCACGATAAACCGCCTCTACCAGGGCGGCGCGGATGTGATTTACGATCCCATCGCCCCCGTTCACGTTTCGGGACACGCAAAGCAGGAGGAGATGAAGCTGCTCATCCAATTGGTGCGTCCGAAACACTTGATCCCCATCCACGGAGAACTGCGTCACCTGAAACAACACGCCGCACTGGGAGGCGAACTGGGGCTTCCACAGGAAAACATCGCCGTCATCGAGAACGGTACGGTCGTCGAATTTAAAAATGGCAAGATGAATGTTGGGGAGCGCATCCCCGGCGGTTATGTGTTTGTCGATGGAAGCGGTGTTGGAGACGTGGGACCTGACGTGATGCGGGAGCGGGAAACCTTGGCCCGCGACGGTTTCGTACTCGCACATGTCACCTTCGATTGTAAAACGGGGAAGATCCACGGCCGTCCGCAGTTGATCACCAAAGGTTTTGTGTTCGTCCGCGATGCCGAGGAATTGATGAACGAAGCCCGCAATCACATCGAGGAGTTGATCGCGAAAGAGAAGCGGGGGGAAATCGAAGGTAAGATCCAGAAACATCTGGAAAACTTCTTCTATTCGGCCACCAAAAGAAGGCCGATGGTATTTGTTTTTACCTCCGAAGTGGATTGAGGACGACAACGTGCCTGCGTCCACCGAAATCGATGAGGTCGCTGCTCAGGTCGATCAAGAAATTCGACACGTATCCAGGCAACCTTCTCTCAAAAACGCCGCTGTGTGATCGTTGTTGCATTCAGTACTGCGCAGAGTATAATGCCAGCGATGGTCAGAAGATATCGAACCCTATCGCTTATACTTTCGGTGTTTACGTTCGCGTTAGCTGGATGCAGTTTGATCGATAAGGCACTGCCAACAGCTACATCAACGCCATCCCCTCCGACGGCAACGCCTGAACCTGCAGCGGCGATCGTAAATGGCGAAAAGATTCGCTTGACGGATTTCGAAGATGAGATCCGACGATATGAGGCCGCAAAGCGTGAAGCTGGCATCGACCTTGCAACCTTGGACGCGTACAAAAATCAAGTGCTCCAGGCACTCATCGATCGTAAATTACTCGCCCAGGGCGCTCGCGCAATCGGCATCGAGATCGAATCGAGCGATGTGGACGCAGCAGTTCAGGACTTGGCCGCAGAATTGGGCGGCAACGAAGCGATGGGCGTCTGGTTGGCTGAAACGGGGTATACCTTGGATGGCTTTAAGCTTGCGCTCGAAGATGACATGCTTGCGGCACGAATGATCGAAAGCATCCTCCGAGATATTCCCTATAACGTCCCGCAGGTCCACGCCCGTCACATTCTGCTCGCCAGCGAAGTCGACGCGGAATTCGTATTGGAACAACTCGCCGCGAATGCGGTTTTTGGAAACTTGGCCAGCCTATATTCACGCGACGCGAGTACACAGCCGGATGGCGGAGATCTGGGATGGTTCCCTCGCGGAGGCTTGCTTTTTCCCGAGGTCGAAACCGTCGCATTTGAACTCCAGCCAGGTGAAATCAGCGATATCGTGAGAAGCGATTTGGGGTATCACATCGTGCAGACCCTTGAAAAGGGCGAGCGTCCGCTTTCCCCAAACGACTTGCGAGACATGCAGGAACAGATTGTGGAGGATTGGGTCTCCTCCCAGCGCGAGTCCGCAAACATTGAGGTCTTGATCACACCGTAAAACGGTGCGAGGAGGCAATCCATGATGGAAAACGAATACGAGCGACGCCCAGGAATAGGGTTTTCGGGCTGCAAGCGCATCGTTTTCAATATCCTCACCGTCATCGCTGTGTTAACCACAGTGGTTGTGGGCATTGCGTTGATCGCCGTATTCATCAACCCCTATGTGTCGATCAACCCCTACCCGCCACCCACGTTGCCACCCACATTGGGATCCCCAACCCCGACACAGACGCCGGCCAGAACGCTCCCTCCGGCCTGGACAGCGACTCCAACCGGGGACGGCGCGATCGAGTTAGAAACAACCCCATCGCCTACCGAGGCTCCGGAGACTGCAATAGCCACCATCACGGTAACTCCGGAAGAGGAAGCGGAATATGCTTTCATCGTGCATGCCGGCACCCCAGTACAGATCGAAAATTTTATCAATGGTGAGGGTTGCGAATATATGGGAGTTATGGGCAGGGTTTTTGATAAAGCCAACCAACCAATTCCCAACTTGACCGTACACCTTGGTGGTGAACTAGCGGGAGTCGGCGTGATCGACCTGTATGCACTCACTGAAAGTGAAGGAGATGAACCGGACACCAGTTCGGGCAGCTATCTCTTCAACGTAGCCACAGTGCCGATCGCCAGCAGCGGCACGTTGTGGATCCAGTTGGAAGACGGGGACGGGAACCCGATCTCCGAACAGGTGTATTTCGACACGAGCGATGCTTGCAGCGAGAATCTCATCCTGATCAATTGGCGCCAGGTTCGATAAATTCTTTTGCCGTCCAACGACTTCCTGCCCCCTGGTCTAGAAACCAGACCGGGGGGCGGTTCATTTCTACTCCGATTCCCTGCCTGTTATCAACGCAGTTGATTACTTGAGATTCTTCGCCAGTGCCCGACAGACACGATCGACTTCCCCCTCCGTCATGACCGAAGAAAACGGCAGCGCCAGACTACGCTCACCCAGATCTTCCGTCACCGGAAAATCACCGGATCGATAATCGAAGCGTTCCACGAAAAAGGGCTGCGTATGGATGGGGATGAAATAAGGTCTGGATGGAATCCCTTCCGCAGCCAACCGCTCAACGAGAGCGCCGCGATCTACGTCGGCGGCCAAACGCACCACGTAAACAAACCAGCTTACCCGCGTGGTGTCCGGGCTCAGATTGGGCGCCTCAACGCCGAAGATCTCCGCCAATCGTTCAGCGTACCAGTCGGCTACACGGCTGCGTTTCTCCAACAGCTGCGCTATGCGATCCATTTGTACGCGTCCCAGTGCGGCGCTCATTTCATCCATGCGATAGTTGTAACCCAGGTGTGTATGCTCGAGCCAGGTGTCCTCCGGCGCACGACCTTGATTGCGCAACGAACGGCAGGCATCCGCCCATACAGCGTTCTGTGTAACGATCAGTCCCCCTTCGCCCGTGGTAATTTGCTTGTTAGGGTAGAATGCAAAAACCCCTGCGTCTCCCAACATTCCCGCCGGACGCTCTTTGTAGCGAGCGCCGAGCGCCTCACACGAATCCTCGATGACCACCAGGCCATTCTCATCGGCGACGGCATTCAGGGCATCGTAATCCGCCGGCTGCCCGAATACATCCACAGGCAAAATGGCCTTCAGACGGCCCCCGCTTTGTGAGCCTTTTCTGGGCAGCCAGCGAGCAGCCGAACTGCCGCCACGTAAAAGATCGCGCGCAGCCCGCGCGACCTGCTCGGTATCGATGTTGCCCGTAAGCGAATCGACGTCGACGAAAATCGGTGTTGCACGCTCATAGAGGATCACATTTGCCGAGGCGATAAACGAAAACGGTGTGGTGATCACCCAATCGCCATCCGTGATCCCTGCGGCGCGGACACACAGATGCAATCCCCCGGTTCCGGAGCTGACGGCGATGGCATGCCTGGCGCCGACATATCGCGCCACGGCCGCTTCGAACGCTTCAATTTGTGACCCCATGCTCAAACGCGGTGTGCGTAAGACTTCAAGCACCGCCTCGCGCTCGGCGTCCGTTAGGTCTGGCGCAGACATTCCGATAGAAAACCCAGATTCGTGACCTTCTCTCAAACGTTTATCCTCCGTCCAAGAATATTATCACTCAAGATTCAACGTCCATGTTGCGAATCCGGCCAAATCGCTCCCGCACGCACGATTCCGGCTTCAGGGACATCAGCCTTGACCACCGCACTGTTTCCCACCCGTGCGTCGGCGCCGATCGTAACGTTCAAATTGATCGTGGCACCCATACCGATCAACGCATTTGACTCGATTTCCACTCCTCCGGCCAATAACGCACCCGGAGCGATGTTGGCATAATCCGATAAGCGGCAATCGTGCGAGACCACTGCGGCGGTGTTGACGATCACACCGAAGCCAACCTCAACGTCGCTGCCAACGTAGGCGTGCGGAAAAACCTGAACGCCATCCGCAAGCTTTGCACTCGCTTCTACGAAGGCCTTGGGGTGAACCTGTGCAGGGCAAACGTAGCCGGCATGGCGCAGCCTTTCAAATACACGCACGCGGCTTTGTGTGTCGCCAATTCCACCGACTGCGTTTACGGCGCGGTCAAGACCTCTCGCCTTCAGCGGTTCGAGCATTTCGGCGCCACCCAAGATCGGAACCCCCATCACCTGATCGCCCAAGGGCAGACCATCGTCTAAAATCCCAACAATCGTGTATGTTCCCAACGAACGGATCAGATCGATCAACGCCTTCCCGTGTCCACCGCCGCCGTATACGATGAGCGACTTCGAATCGATGTGCAGGTCAGGAATTTCGAGCGGCGTTTCGCGCTGTGCGTATCTGCGCACGACATCCTCGGTGATCCAGGTATCGCCCGGTAGAGCATCCAAATCCACACCCAACTTCTCAGCCAACGCGATCGCCGGCTCGGTGACGCGCAGATTACTCCCCAGCGCAGTCTTGACCGACTTCGCTTCTTCCACAGCAGGTGGCGTCCATTTGGGATCATCTGCCAGCCAGCAAAGCACCTCACCCGCCACGACCCGATCGCCAACTCTTGCACGGATGCCCACAACGTAGCCATCCCGGTTGGCGACCACATCTGCCGTGGATTTCGTAGTCTCCAGGGTGCAGATCATCTCGTCTGCCGAGATTGATTCGCCTTCCGAAACATGCAGTGCCACGAGTTGCGCCTCTCGTTCGTTGGGGTTCAACAGCGGCGCGCGCACTTCAAACGCGGTCGACATCACCCGCATCTCCAAATCATGAGCGAAACACAACGATCACATATCTTTATCGCTCGATCCATCAAACACCCAACTCCTGGGCCATTTTCTTGATTCGTGCGACCGAGGGCAGCACCTCCGCCTCAATCGGTGCAGCAGCAGGGATGGGCATGTCCAACGCAGCCACGCGGACCACCCGTAAGCTCGACGGGATGGCTTCATGCAAGCGCGCCGACACTTCCGCTCCCCATCCCATCGTTCGTGTCCCTTCTTCGATGACGAGCACGCGACGGGTCTGAGATGCACGCTGGTATAGATATTCGAGTTTGAATGGGCTGAGCTGCGTGGGCACGATCAACTCGCAAAATATCTCCTTCTCGTAGGCAAGGTTGCGCATGGCCTGCCGCGCCAGAGTCGCCATGTAGCCGTAGGCCACCATCGTTAATTGCGTATCCGGTGAGCCACGCAGCTTTATAAAATACGTGGGATATCCAGCGCCCTGCCGTACGACGTCGAACTCCTCTGCTTTATCCAGGCACAAAATCGTGCTGGGATAGAGCAGTTTATGTTCCACCAGCAGCACGGGGTCATCGTCATTAATCACGGCATGACGCAGCAAGGCTCCGGGATCATCCACATCGGATACGGCCGCCACACGCAAACCGGGCGCTCCAAGAAAATGTTTTTCCAACGTCTGGCTGTGAGTCGGACCATATCCTCGACCTCCCCCCATGGGGGTGCGCACAACCAAAGAGACTCGGGCTGTGTTCCCACTCATCCAGCGGATTTTCGCCGCGTGGTTGATCAATTGATCTGCAGCCAAAGCAATAAAATCCCCGAACATGATTTCGACCACCGGCCGCAGGCCGCGCAACGCCATGCCGATGCCCACGCCCACGATGCCCGCTTCCGACACCGGAGTCGTGATCACGCGCTCTGGGAATTGCGACGATAAACCCATGGCCAATTTGAACGCACCGCCGTAAGGATCGAGTATGTCCTCACCCAGGAAATACACCTCCGGCGATTCCCGCAAGCAGGCTTCGAGCGACTCGTTCAAGGCTTCCCGCACGGTCGTCATGAGATCTCTTCCAACGGTGGTGTAAGGGATTCCGGAGCTGGAAACGGATCGTCGACAGCTTGCGCGTAGGCTTCTTCAACCTCGTCCGCTACAGCAACTTCAATCTCGTCTTTCACCCTCTGCTGCAAGCGCGCCGCTTGTGCCTGCAGCGGATCGCGCGCCCGATAGCGCGCGACTTCATCCGGATCTCGGGTGTCGTCTCCCTTTGAATGGGGGGCAAAGCGATAGGTGTGCAGGATCAATGCCTGCGGACCTTCATCAGCGCGAATTGAGTCTGTAATGTCTTCAGCGAGCCGCATTATTTCATGCACTTCGCACGCATCATGCTCCGTCGCAGAAATACCGAACGCTTCAAAGCGGGTACGCATATCGCCCGCCAGATTCAGTTCCACCGGTGTGCTCTGTGCATAACGATTGTTTTCGACGACGAAAAACAACGGTAGTTTCCAGAGCGAGGCCATGTTTAAAGATTCATAAACCACACCTTCACCGAGCGTGCCGTCGCCGATGAAGGCATATACGATGGCATCGTGCTTCTTTGCGGCTTCTGCGTATGCCATACCGACCGCTATCGGCACCGTTCCACCGAGGATGCCGTTGGTGAAGAAATTCTCCCATTTGATGTGCTGGCTGCCACCGCGACCCCCACAAATCCCCGTTTCACGACCGAGT
Source organism: Anaerolineales bacterium (assembly GCA_034417075.1). Classification (GTDB taxonomy): domain Bacteria; phylum Chloroflexota; class Anaerolineae; order Anaerolineales; family E44-bin32; genus WVZH01. The sequence goes on along the minus strand of DAOULU010000013.1, from coordinate 77,344 downwards.
AATTCCGCAGCTAAAGCCTGCATCGAGCCGCCGTAGGCCAGGAAATGACCATGGCAGCGGTGGTTACTAACGACGACGTCTCCCGCCTGCAACGTCGACAAGACCCCTACGGCGTTGGCCTCCTGTCCGATATAGGTGTGAGTGGTACCGTATATCTGGCCGCTGGGGAACATGTCTAACAATCGTTCTTCAAATAGACGGATACGCAGCATCTCGCGGTAAAGCCCTGCGTCATTCTGGGAAGATTTCTTCATGCAAATGCACTTCTTTCCGACACTTTTCCTCTCCGGGCAGATTGAGAAACAGGGACATGATAACACAAGCCCGTGTCTGAAAAAACAATAAGCCGCCCGTAGAAATGGGCGGCTTCGAATTTCCTATTGATTTCGATACTACCAGGGTTGCATATGTTTCTTAGCGAAATCAGCGGCTACGATACGCCATGCTTCGTGATCTCCCCCAGGAGCACTTGCAACAGCGAAATAACGCGTCTTGCCCTTGGACTCTTTGGACTCGATTCTCCAATTCGCGCTCGTGAACTTCGTCTTAGTCTTGATATCATAAAACTCAAGTGGTTCCTTCACTGTCCGCCTCCTCTGCAGTATGGTTGTGCCATCGACCTTAGCACACGGTCTAATATTATCCTCTCTTAGTGTACCCTACAAGTCTAACTTTTGTACGCCCCTTTTGACGGAACATAAATTAGGCACCCCTAACTTTAAAAGTTGGATTTTGAACCCCTTAGCGGGGTTGGCGCGTCGTCTCATTCGCCTTCCTGGTTCCCCATGAATTCCTCCGCGGTGGCGTGTCCCGGCTGGCTGATCCCCTCGCGCTTGATCACTTTCCAGAAATTCAAGAGCAGGATTTGTACATCGAGCCGCAACGACCAATGATCGACGTACCAAACATCGCGCTTGAACTTTTCATCCCAGGTGATCACGTTGCGCCCACCAATCTGTGCCCAGCCGGTAATCCCCGGCAGCACCTCGTGGCGTCGTGCCTGTTCGGGAGAGTAGCGCTCGAGATACTGCATCAATAACGGCCGCGGGCCGACAAGACTCATCTCGCCGCGTAAAACATTGAACAACTCCGGTAGTTCGTCGATGCTGGATGCACGCAGGAAGCGTCCCAATTTTGTCAGCCGAACCTCATCAGGAAGGATTTTGCCCTCGGCGTCGCGTATCTCGCTCATCGAGCGGAATTTATAGATTTTGAACGGGTTTGCGCGGTATCCCGGTCGTAATTGCCGGAAGAGAACCGGCTTCCCCAGACGGATTCGAACAAGCAGCGCCACGAACGCAAGCAATGGGCTGATCAAGATCAACCCAGGAATGGTCAGGATCAGGTCGAATATCCGTTTTCGTATCGGGATTCCTGGAATGACAAGCGGCACGCTCATTGTATATCAATCCACTCTATTACACAGAAAGACAGCTTCCTCAGATCTCAACGCGATACGGAGACTCAAGTCAAGCGGTCGGCTTAGGCAACAGCCTATTTCTGTTCAGCTTGATTCGTTTCGCCGACAATTTCCGCCATCACTTCCTGCATCTTGGCGGCGAAAATCCTTCGATCGTAACATTCTTCTGCACATTTTCGCCCAGCTTTTCCCATGCGCGCGCACAGATCGGGGTCTGATTCAAGGACTTTCACGGCCCCTGCCAATGCTTGTGGGTATCCAGGCCGGACGAAAATTCCGGCGCCTGCTTTTTCCACAACAGATCGAATCACACCGTCGATGGCCAACAAAATTGGCCGACCGGCGGCCATGTAATCGAAGACTTTGTTGGGATAGGTAGTTTTATATGCATCGATGGGCTTTAAGATGGCGATACATGCATCCGCTGCGGCGAGCGCCTCAGCGATGTTGTTCTTCGACATCGGCGGTAGGAAATACACGTTCGAAAGCCTCAACGCCGCAGTCTTCCCCATCAGGGCACTTTTCTCTTTGCCATCGCCGATCAGAACGAAAGCCAAATTCTTTTGATCCCGCAAGCGATCGGCTGCCCCAATAACCACGCCAAGATCGTTGGACATGCCGTGTGCACCGGCATACATCACGACGAATTTTCCCTCAAGACCATGCTCCTGGCGGAAGGCTGCACCCCTGTTTGCCGGATCAAACATGGATACGTCAACCCCATTCGGCACTAAGGCAACGTTGCGTGCGCCTCGTTCCCGAACGTGCTGCTCAAAACCTGGAGAGTTGATTACCAATTGATCGGCGCAGCGATAGAGAAAACGTTCGAGACAACGCGCCAACAGGATGAGAAACCAGTTGCGCAGTACACCGACGGCGATCGCAAAATAAGGCCACAGGTCACGTACTTCGAAAAGGAACGGCTTGCGCTTCAATCGCGCCAGAGCCCATGCCGTCAGACCTTGAAAGATTGGCGGTGAGGTACCCCAGACCAGGTCGACTTCACGCACGCGCAATCCGACGAAAAACGACGAAAAGGTGAAACTAATGAAACTCAGGACACGATGGAAAAATGAGCGGTGCCAGGCCGCATAAGTGTAGCAACGATAGATCACCACACCGCTTTCGTCCGTATCCAGCCGCATCCATCCTTGTGCGGTACGCTCACCGGTGAGGTAATTCACCTGCCCGGTGATCACCGTCACACGGTGACCCTGTGCAGCCAGATAGCGTGCCATTTCGTGATGGCGCGTCCCGCCCGGTTCACCCAGCTCGGCGAAAACTTGATGAATTAACAAGATGTGCATCGTTCAATTCCAAACGCTGTTCTTTCCAGCCAATATGAGAAAAAGGCATAGTATCCGGATCTGGCAGGTTCCAACCGATCTCCACGCCGTCCCCAACTGTAGCGCCGAAGCTCCACCAGGTGCAATGACGCAGCGGTGCAGAAGCTTCGAAACGCATCGCCAGGCGAAGCGCAGGTTGTTTAACCGCATACCCCATCGATCGCCAGCCGTGCAGTTCGGGATGATCGTAAATCTTCTCACCGGCGATCAAGTCGCCTGCCCGATAGAGCCCCATGTCACTTTCCTGCCCCTGACAACTCACCTCGACGCCGGATCCAGCGAGATCAAGCGAGATTCCATCCCTATTCAACCGCCAGGATAAATCGGGCATTGTCCAACCGATCGACACACGATGCTCCCCCGACCCAATGAGATCGTCCACGATCAGCCAACCTGCGTCTCCAAGTCTCGCGATCGAGCGACGATGCACAATCCCGATTCGCCGGTAGCCGTGATGTTCCCCGGAGACTACCTCGATGACGCCATCCTGTGACTTCCAGCGGCCGACGAACTCACCCTGCGCCCAATCGACCCACAAGAATCTGCCTGCACGGCGCATGGGTTCCCGGTCATCGACGACGACGGTGTTGTGAAACGCCGCCCCGATCCAGGGGTTGTCCCAGGGTGGTTTCCCATTATACAGGTACGTGCCAGGATCACAGGCAAGGTTGTGCCCGTGCCACCACAGATCGAAATGCAGTTGATCCGAGTGACCCGGTCGAGACCGGAACCGGGCGCAGCGCAGCACTCCCCACGAGTCCTCCCCGCGCAGGACGGAAAAACCGCTGTCCGGAAAATGATCTCCAAATCCGATGGCACCCAAATTGCTCTCTACGACACGATTCTTCCCGGTACGAACCTCGCCTTCATCAAATGCGCTGCTTCCGGGAGTATCGGATCGCAAGCCAAACCAGAGAAGTTCTTCGTTCCAGGGTCCGGCTGGGAAAGGTTTGTGTTCTAGAACTGCGAATGAAGCTGCCTGGCATGTCGAGCGGTGATCCTCAAAAGCACAGATGCTCAGCGGAAAGATCAACGCGCCGTCGTTGGGACCCATGTTGGGTACATGCCCGCTTTCCCCATCGATCATACTGGCAAGCCAGTGCGCGGCTTTCCCCAACACAGCTAGCGAATCGGAAGGAAACGGTTCATCGTTCACTTTGGCCAGGCGAACCGACCACAGCGCTGCCTGTAACGCCAATCGATGATAGTTCGTCGAGTGCTGAACGTAGCCGCCATCGGGGAAGATTTGCTGTACCAGCGACCGTTCCAGCCAACGCCGGCCCAATCGCTTCCACGTTTTCGCCTCGCGGAATTCCGGGAACAACAACCCCACGCTGTACAACGCTGCGGCCTCGACCAATAAATGATTGTTGTTTTGCGCCCGGGCGTATATCAGCGTTGGGGGAATGCGCGCCGCATGCGCGGCGATTAATGCTGCGATCTCACACAGCTTCTGCGGCGATTTGGCCAGGTAGTTAAAGGTCGCGTGCAGAGCAAATATCACCGCAAGCAAACGAATCGCCACCTCTTGCGCCGAGGACCAGTGCGGTCCTGCGTTGGGCAGGTTGTTGTCGCGCCAGGAGTCGATCAAGTTCCAAACGGCTTGGGGGTATCGCGCGTCGTCCGTCAGGATATACGCCCTGATCAAGGGAAACACCCATCCAAACCGCGCCGGTTCCCAGAGCAACTTGACGTCTTGTGCAAAATCACCCTCATCGTAGTCCGTCCAATGGCGATCAAGAGGGATAGAAACGCCTGCTGAATCTGCCGGTGTTGAACAAAACCTACCCCAATCGGGCGGAAAACCCAGAGCGTAGCCATCTGTACCGAACAACCTGAATTTACCCGCGAGAATCGCGTCGGCGTGGGCGATTACTGCGCTCCGGTTCTGCCCGATCACCTGCATTAATTCGCCGGCGAATTCGTCATCAGGATGTAGAAAGAAACGGTTGCCGAGGCGTTTACGATATTGAAGATATTGCTCGGGGTTGCTGGAAATATCCGGTCGAAGCCAGAAGGTAAGTGGAACGTCATCCCAGGTTCGGCGCGGAGTTCGTAAGCGAAACCAACCTAAACGCAGGAGAACCTGGTATAGCCCATAAAGCAGTGTGGGCTCGGGGCCAAGTTCACCAAGCGCTCGCAGGATGGTCGTCAAAGATGCCATTACGATCTTGGTAGGGTATCGATCTTTACGGTTGTGCGCGAGCGAAGCGCCTCCACAGCGGCGATCGAAGTCAAGCTGACGCCGATCAAATGCTCGTAAGGGATGGGTGGCGGGCCGCCTGCGGCAATCGCCTTTATGAAGGCTTCCCACTCCTGACGGTGCCCCTTATCCTGGCGCAGCCAGGCACGGCGTACTCTTCGCCGTCCACTGTGGATGGTCTCGAGTCGCCGGAAATCATCCAACACGGCCACCCGTCCGCCTCCAATGACCTCGACGCGCTCCTTGGGAAAGGTACGGTCACCGGCAGCCAAATAACTCACCGTGCCGATCGATCCGTCGGTGAATTCGAGGGTGATGATCACGTTGTCCTCGCGGTATCGCCGATCGTCCGGCATGCCGACTGCGGAGACTTGCACGGGAGATGAACCGATCAGGAAGGTGAGAAAATCGATAAAATGACAGGCTTCGCCGATGATGCGGCCACCGCCCTGTTCGGCGTCGTGCAACCAATGATTCGGCGGCAAGCTTCCGGCATTGATGCGGTAGTGCATCGCCAATGGCTCGTCCACCGCATCGAAAAAATTCTTCATGCGCAACACAAACGGCGAAAAGCGACGGTTGAATCCAACGGTCAGCAAGCGGTCACTTTGTTCCAGCGCCTGCATGATCTCACGCAATTCATCGCGCCGGAGCGCCAGCGGCTTTTCGCAGAAGACGTGCTTTCCGGCGTTCAGCGCTGCGATCACCTGGGCCGCATGAAGGTTGTGCCGGGTGAGAATGGCGATGGTGTTGATGTTTTCGTCCTCAAGGATATCGTTTGCATCCGTGGACGCGTAGCGGAAGCCGAAACGCTTCCCAACCTGCGTGCTCGTCAACCCGCTTGCGGTGACAAGTCCGATGCGGCCGATACTCTTGACTTTCCGCAACGCGGGAAAGAGAACCGCCGTGGCGAAATTTCCCGCACCGATCACTCCCAACCGAACTTCTGTCGATGGGGTAATCTTCGGCTGAGCGAGTTCGACCTGGCGGACAATCGAATCCACATCTTTTTCCTGCGGGTAGGTTAGCAGTACGCCAAGGAACGATTCCTTCGTCTCCCCCGTAATTAATTCGTAAGCATCGGCGGCGTGTCCGATGTCGAAGCGATTGCTGATCAGCGCAGCGACGTCGAACGTCCCTCCTGCTAACGTCTCGAGAAACGCATCCAGGTTGCGCCCTTCGGTCCAGCGCACGTACCCCGGCGGGTAATCGATTCCCGCCTCTTCGTACAGCGGGTCGTAGCGCCCCGGGCCGTAGGATCGCGAGACGATAAATTGGAGTTCCTTCTGATAATACGTGCGTCGGGGGATGCCCATACCCACCGCGCCGACGGCTACAACTCTCGCCCGGTCGCGCGCGATGGCTCCCGCAAGTTCGACCGGATCGTTGGATTGCGTGTCGGCGCAGATCAATACCACGTCGCAGCCTAATCCCCGGCTGAAGGCCGCAGCCGTTTCTTCAGCCTTCGGGTTGGCGATCGCCTCAGCTCCTAAAAATTTCGCGCGTTCAACCCGCTCGGGATCGAGGTCGATCCCCAAAACTGCACATCCGGCGGCGCGTGCGATTCCCACGGAAAGCAGCCCCAGCAGCCCCAGGCCGATGACCGCCACACGTTCGCCGAGTTGGGCTTCGGCCAGACGAAATGCGTGCAAGGCGATGGCGCCCAACGTGGCGAAAGCACCGGATTCGAAATTTACACCTTCCGGCAGATGTGCCAGCAGATTCTGAGGCACGACAGCGAATTCGGCGTGGACGGCGTGGCCGCCGCCGGCGCAGGCCACCCGATCTCCAACGCGGAAACCCTGTAGACCATCCCCCACAGCCACCACCGTTCCGGCGGAAGAATATCCCAGGGGCATGGGCTGATCGAGCCGGTTCTGCACCGCCTCGAAGGTCGTCAACAGTCCCTCACGGCGTACCTTATCGAGAACCTGCCGTACCAGGTCTGGCCGTGAACGCGCTTTCCCAACAAGGGTTTTGGCGGCAAACTCGACGACCGCGCGCTCCGTCCCCGCAGAAACGAGAGATGCCGCAGTACGCACCAATGCCGTCCCCGGCGCCGGTACGGGCACAGGGACTTCGGTGACGCTGGTCTTGCCGGAACGAACGTCCTGAACGACTTGTTTCATCAAATCCGTTGGACGGGGATGTAGAATCTACAGCAACCCCGATCGGGCCTCCCAGTAGCCTTTTCGATTCTCGGGAGCATTATAGCATCAGGACGGTCTGTGAGACATTCGAGGCGAACGGACCTGGCAGGCGACAAGGCTACATCAACCACGAGCTTGCTTGAGAACCCGCAGCGCCCGTAGCGTCACCCATTTGTTGGCTTTTTTCTTGGCGCCGAAATTCAGCCAGGTCTTGCCGGTGTAATCGTATTCGAGCACCCACCGCCCTTGCTCGTCCTGCTTGTCACGAATGAGGTCCAGGGCATTCTGCAGACGTGGATCATCCGCATACCCCAACCGAACGAGAGTCTCCACATTCTGCAGCAAGTCCGTCACATAAAACACGGGAAAACCGAACTTCCACCAGTTGCCGCTCGGTTTGTCCGCATAACCGTGTGGATACTCCGCCGATGCCGGATCGACGCTGAAGAGGAAATCCACCCCACGCTCGATTGCCCGTTCGATCAACGGCGTCCGCCTCCCGGCAGGCAGTTTGGCGAACGCCAACATGACTTTGACCGCGCCCCAGGCGCAGGCCAGCTTATCGTTTGCCCCGCAGGCGAAGTCCGGGCCGCATTTTCCAGCGTAGTAACGCAGTCCGGCATCCTTGTCAGCTTGTGGGGCAACGCCCTCTCCCGTGACGCTGCGCGCCATGTACTCGAATGCCGCATCGAGCCGTTCGTCCTCCCAACCCAGATCGACCAACGCGGCGCACATGTTGCCTTGCAGGCAATCCACAGTCCCCGATGGCGCACCTGAGATGCTGAAGCGACCTCTCGAGGAAAGCGTATTTGCAAGGACATATTCACACGCCTTCGCTATGCGCTCGTCTTGGTCTGCGGAGGCGCCCAATTGTGCCAACAGGATGAGCGCCCAGACCGTGCTGCGATATTTGGGGCGATAACCCGGTCCCGGTTCGACCCAGTAACCATCCGGATGCATCTCTGCCAGAAGCGAGGCGATGGGACCATTCTCGTGGGCTGACCGCCGCGCGGATTTCAGTTCCATCGAACCTGGAGACGTCTCCGTCAAATCCCGCAGCGCCAGGTACCGAACGCCCCACGATTCTGGTTCCAACAGCCAGGGCAGCGAATCGCCCTTCAATTGTTCCTTCCAATTCATCCTGTCACCTCGAAGTATTCCCAGTATCCTCAAGCCTGTTTACGTTCGGCGTCCGTCGCACCTCAAGACAGGAAAGATCGATAAAAATCGACGGCCCTGGTTATGACTTTTTCATGCGCCGCACGTTCATCGATCAGAGTTTGATTATGGCCTGCAGCGCGCGCACGCAGATCGGGATCGGAAAGTGCCCGGTTGACTGCATCGGCAAGCGCCGAGGGACTCCCTGGATCGATCAGAAAACCGTTATTCCCGTCGATTACCCATTCGCGCAGCGACTCGATGTCGCCGGCTATCGGGAAGCAGCCGCAAGCCATCGCTTCCAGCAGTGTGTTCGGCGTACCGTCGTGTTCGCTGACCGAAACCGTCACCTGCGCGCGCTGGTAGACCCTGGCCATTTCCACCCGGGTCAAATGGGGCAGCAAGAACACCGCATCCCTGATACCCAGGCGGCGAAGCCATTCCTCTGCCGTCCGTTCTCCTGCCATAGCCGGACACAGAAACATGGCGTCGGGGCGGTCGGCCAGGATTTTCGGAATGGACTGGAAGAATGTGTCGTTTCGTACGTAGCTGCGAAAACCGCGCGGGTTGACTACCACAGGTGCGTCTGCGGGGATTTTCCCAGATAGACTTGCCAATCCACCCGTCCAGTCGCGAACATCCGTCACCGCGGGATGAAAATCTCTCCTGCGAATACCGCCGCTTGCAGGTATGACGATGGTCTCACGCTCTTGCGGGAATCCCCACGTGTAGGCCAGCTTTTGATCGCGGCGGCAGTCCGCCAGCAGGCCATTCGTGCGCGCAAGCGTATTGCGAGTATAACGCGCCATCAACGGTGTCGAAGGCGCATGCAGGGTGAAATCGTTGCCCCAGATGGAAAGCAAGAGCGGTGCTTCTGGGTCGGCCACTGCGGCAAGCATACCCTCGAACGGGATACGCATGGCGTGAATCAAGTCCGGATCGATCGCCTCGATCAACGCTGCAACCCGCCGTGCCGCCGGCGCCAGGGTTAAAGGCCCCAGCCAATGCCGCAACCAGCTACGCAGTCGAATCCAACGCGCGCCGCGCAAGACATTACGCCGGCGTATTTCACCAGATTCAACAGACGGGCCGCCGGCAAAATCACTGAAGGCGACCGGAACGATATTGAGGGAGGCCAAATCCAGCGCGGGTTGGCAGGCAAAAGTCGAAAGCAGATGCACTTCATCGTCCTTCTCAATGAAGCTGCGTATCCAATTCAGCGCGGTCGGGCTGCGTCCGTCGGCGATGAAGAGCAGACGCATCTCAGCGCTCCCGGGTGACCGCGTTCAACGCGCGCACGAAAATCGAGACCATGTTTTCGATGTTGAACCGTTCGCTCGCCAAACGATGGGACTCCTTCCCCAGCGACCGTAGGCGCTCGGGGTCGGATATCGCCTGCCGTAGCGCGTCGATAAGCGCTTCCAAATTCCCGGGCGGCACCAGCCAACCATTGTCCGGCGTCGCCAGATCGTTCTGTGTTCCATCCCCTTCGGCCACGATGACAGGCAGTCCGTGTGCCATGGCCTGCTGCACGGCCAACCCACCTGTGCCGGGTAGCACGAACAGGTCCGCCTCCCGGAAATACACCTCGAGCGCCTCACCTTGCTGTGCACCTACAAAATGGGCCTGCGGAAAAACGCGCCGCGAAAGCCCCTCTAGATCGCCCCGCGCCGGTCCGTCCCCGACGATGGTCAATGCCGGTGGCTTCTCCAACGCCGCACAGGCCCGCAGCAAGTTGTCCACGAGCTTGCGCGCCTGTAAACGGCCGACGAAAAGCACGCGCAGATCGTCGCGTGATTTCACTTTCCGAGGCGTCAACGGTGGCGGAACGGCTGCGACGGCATTGGGCGCCACGTAAAGTCGTTCATCGCGAACCCCCGACCGGCGGTATTGTTCTGCACCCAACGTGCTGTAGGCAATCAGTGCATCGAAGTTTCCGAGAAAACGTGAACGGAACGCCGTACGGACCTGAGCCAGTGCACCGCCAGGCGGTGGCGCACCCAAACCCCAGCCGATGATGGGTCGATTTCTCTCCCGCATCCAACGCGTCGCTTGCCAGTTGGCGAGGTAGCGCGGGTTGGCTTCCAGGATCAAAACCTGCGGCTCCCAGGTCTGCAGCCATGAGAGCATGTTCTTTTGATAACAGAGATACAATGCGCCGCGCAGAATTTGTATGTTCTTCGCGCAGGAAAATATATTCGGACGCAGCTCGGCTGCCTGCAGAATGGCTTCATCACGGCGTGGTTCACCGGCGAAAACTTGCAAACCACCCTCGCAAACCGCAGCCAATCGTTCGAAGAACGGCACGCGATATGCGGGCAATACACGCTGCTGCAGCCCCACGCGCCCCGAAAAAGTGGCGTCTTGGGCGGCGATCATCACAGCGCTTCCTCGATCGCCGCGAGATACCCATCGATCATCCTCTGCAGGCCAAAAGCCTGCTCGGCTCGTTTGCGGGCTCCAACACGGAAACGAGCTTGATTTTCGAGTATCTCCTGCGCGGCGCGCGCTAATCCTTCAATGTCGGGCGCTTCGAGCTTCCAAGGGTCGCCCCCGTAACCCGCCAAACGCCCCGCGTCTCCGCTGATCAGCTCGGGCAGGGCGCCCGTATCGAACGCCACGACCGGTAACCCACAGGCTAAAGCCTCGATCACTGCGTTCGGACAGGCAGGATGCAGGTCTGCGGAAAAGAGCACGTGCGCAGAACGATCGATACCCGGGATGTGTTCCGCGGGAACCTTGCCCTTCCAGATGATGGGAATCCGTGCACGCGCATTCGCGTGCTTCCGTAAAGAATCTGTCGCGCGTCCGACGACCATCAATTCCACCGGTCGATCCAAGCTGCCAGATAATCCTTCGGCCAGCCCGATGGCATGCTCCAATCCCATTTCGTATCCGCCGCCCAGAGTGCCTTCCACGAGCAAGATTCGAGAGCGATCCTCCGGTGGACGTTCCGGACCGTTTGGCGTGTAGCGTGCCAGGTCCACGCCGTTCAGCACCACGTCATACGGGACGTTCGTCGTGCCGTAGACCCTCTCCCACCAATCGCGCACGAATTGGCTTTGATAGACGATGCGATTCGCCAGTCGGGCGCGGATCGTAGACAGCACCCAGTTACCCCACTCTGCCCGCACGAAATGTCGTGCACCGGTGCGCAGTTTGCGGTGAAGCCAGTTGAACCCATCGAGGCGCTGGATGATGGGAATCACTTTCCTGCGCGCTCGCCACAATCCGATCAATTGGCGCGTGCCCCCAATCAGCAACACGGCATCGTAAGGCACGTCGGTTAAATCATTGGAGACCGCGATGCCTCGGGTGTGTAATCCTGCGCTGAATTTGTCGCGAAACGAGACCATGCCCCCCACACCGGACATACGCGGCAGGATGCAGATTCGTTTAATCTTGCTCACGGTCATTGCAGATCATCCCGCACACCGATGTGCTTTGCGGGAACACCGGCCCAGATTTCACCTTCCCCTGTCGATTGAAGCAAAACTGCGTTCGCCGCCACGATCGTGCCGCGGGCCACACGCAGCTCCCCGGATTTCCCCAACACTTTCGAGCCCGGCGCTAACAGCACATCGTCCTCGATGACGATTCGTTTGAACTCGGATACGCTGGCAGGAAGGTGCACGTCCGCCCTTCCGAGGGTCACACCCGGATACAGCTTCACGCGATCGCCGATCACGGTGTGGGGATGCACCACGACCCCAAAACCCCCATGCTCCAGGAGCAAATCCTCACCGATTTCTACCGAGCGCGGAATTTCCACCCCCAGCAGTTTCAATACGTAATACGCAAGTCGGCCGAGTAGCGGAAGCCGGCGGGCGTATACGAGGGTTGTATAGAAATCCTTGCGCGGCATGTTACCTTCTCATTGATATTAAAATATCACTCACGGGTATCCAGTAACGCCCGCACGATCCGCTCCGCAGCATGTCCGTCACCGAAGGGATTAACCGCTCGGGCCATTTCGGCGTAAGCTTCTCGATCGTCCAACAAGCGCTGTGTTTCCGAGACGATACGATCGGTCTCAACGCCCACCAAACGTGCTGTACCTGCTTCGAGCGCCTCCGGCCGTTCCGTGACGCGCCGCATGACCAGCACCGGCGTGCCCAGGGCGGGTGCTTCCTCCTGCAGTCCACCCGAATCGGTCAACACCAGATAAGCACGTTGGATCGCATGCACCATGGGCAGATAGTCCAACGGATCGACGAGGGAAACATTGGGTATGCCTTCTAGAATCCGATGAGCAAGGCCGCGCACGTTGGGATTCAGATGAACGGGATAAAGCAGATGGACGTCATCGGCGTACTGTTCGGCGATGTGTCGCAGCGCGGAGAAAATTTGCTCGAGGGGGCGTCCGAAGTTTTCCCGACGATGTGCGGTGACGAGTATCACGCGGCGATCCCAGGGAACATCCGCCAGCGGACCGCTGTCGAGATCATAGTCACGCGCCACGATGGATTGCAGCGCGTCGATCACGGGATTGCCCGTGACCACGATCTTCTCCGCGGTTACGTTTTCCAGCAGCAGATTGGTGCGCGACGTCTCGGTGGGGGCAAAGTGCAAATCCGCGACGGTGCTCACCACGCGTCGGTTGATCTCTTCCGGGAACGGCTGCCACTTGTCGCCGGTGCGCAGTCCTGCTTCGACGTGACCCACCTTGGCGCGATGGTAATAAGTTAGCAGGGAAGCGGCCATCACCGTCGTCGTATCACCCTGCAACAGGACCCAATCGGGCGCTGCCTCCTGCAACACGGGCTCGAGGCTCGTAAAAATCTCCGCCGTCAACATGGGAAGGGATTGATCTGGCCGCATCAAGTCCAGATCGTAATCCGGTTCGATCTCGAAGAGATCGAGGACTTGATCGAGCATCTCACGATGTTGGGCCGTAACACACACTTTCGAATCGATCTGCGCTTCGTCCTCCATGCGAGCAACGATCGGCGCCATTTTCACGGCTTCCGGACGCGTGCCGAAGATCGAAAGCACCCGCAGTCGTGGATCAGTCATCCTGCGCCCCGACTCCGATGACACGCAGGTTGAATCCGGCTGACCGCCACGCATCCCGATTCCAAACGCCACGCGTGTCGATGGCCATTTTTCCGGCCATCAGTTCGGCAATAGCCGACGGGTTTAAGTCATGAAACATCTCATGATCGACGAGTAAAACGACGATGTCGGCGCCCTGCAGCGCCGCATCGAGGGATTGCGACGATTCTGCCCCGGCCACCGCCGCACCCAACAAATAGGGTTCGTAGGTCACCACTTCCGCGCCGGCATCAACCAGCAACCGAACCACCTCGATTGCCGGGCTCTCGCGCAGGTCGTCGACGTCCGGCTTGTAAGCCAGACCCAGCGCCGCCACCCGCTTGCCCTTCAAGCTACTCGCAGCCGATTCGATGATACCCAAAACGTAAGCGGGCTGGGAATCGTTGACCAGACGCGCCTGGCGGATGAGCTGCGAGTGATCCGGCGCCGCCTCGACCAGAAACCAGGGATCCACGCTGATGCAGTGCCCACCGACGCCGGGGCCTGGTTTGAGGATCGAAATGCGCGGATGCAGATTGGCGAAACGGATCGCGTCCCAGATGTCGACGCCGAATTGATCCGCCTGGCGGGCGAACTCGTTGGCGATGGCGATGTTCACGTCGCGGAACGTGTTTTCCATCAGTTTGACCATCTCGGCCGTCGTCGCGTCCGTAAGGGCGATCTCGCCGCGCACAAAAATGCGGTACAGATCGCGGCAGGCTTCCGCCGAGGTCCGGTCGATGCCGCCCATGACGCGTGCGTTTTCGATCAGCTCGGAGAGGATCTTGCCCGGTAAAACCCGTTCCGCGGAATACGCCAGATGGAAATCCACACCGGCAACCAAATCTGACTTCTCGAGGATCGGTCGGACGACGCCCAACGTGGTGCGCGGCGGCGAGGTGGACTCCAGCACGACCAGGTTTCCCGCTTTCAAATGCGGCACGATCGATTCGCTGGCTGCAACCACATAGCTCAGGTCGGCAGTCTTGTCTTCTTGAATCGGCGTGGGAACGGCGATGATGAATGCATCAGCCGCTTCCGGCGCTTCGCTCACACGCAGGTTGCCCGATCGAAACGCCGCTTGCACCAGGGTGCGCAATCCCGGTTCGTGGATGTGCACTTCACCGTTGTGCAGCACCTCCACCACGCGCCGGTTGACATCCACGCCGACGACTCGCACGCCGTGCGTGGCAAACGTACTCGCCGTGGGTAGGCCGATGTAGCCCAATCCGAGAACGCAAATGGTTTCGAAATCCACGTATCCGCCTCCATGAACGCCATTTATTATCCCATAAACGACGTTCTAAGGCTGTACGTGTGATTGAAAGAGGAGCGCTGGTGAATCAAAAACCGATATAACTTGATAAACTAACGTAGAGGATACCTTCGGGAGGTAGCCATGCGCATTGCCGTCGGTTCGGACGAACGCACCTCGCTTACCGACTCGGTCATCGACATCTTGAGAGAGACAAAGCATGAAGTCATCCTATTCGGCCCGCTTGCGGAACGATCGTCCGCATGGCCGGCTGTTGCCCGGGATGTCGCCGAAGCGGTCGCGCGAGGAGAAGCGGATGAGGGCATCCTGTTCTGTTGGACGGGAACCGGCGTGAGCATCGCGGCGAATAAAGTCCCCGGCGTGCGCGCCGCGCTGTGCGACGATGCCGAAACCGCACGCGGCGCTCGACTTTGGAACAATACCAATGTGCTCTGTATGTCACTGCGGCGTTTATCCCAAGCGGTGGCCAAAGAGATACTTGAAACCTGGTTTTCTACAGAATATGAACCGAATCCGGAGGACGATGCATGCCTCTCGGTCATGAAGGAAATTGAAGATAAATATGCGGGCTAGCCAATTGAAAACCGCGATACGGATGCTGTACTCATTTAGAAATCTAAACGCTATCCTTATGCGAATACGGTAGAATCTTTTCATCCGTGATATCAAGTTTATTAGGGGGATAATCCGTCTCTATCAAATGAGGGAAAAATGGGCAAACCAGTCGAACAATTGAAAACGCTGTTGGGCGAAGTTTCCGATCTCGCCTCGTCGATCGCAGTCCTTCACTGGGACCAGCAGACCTACATGCCGCCCGGAGGCGCAGAAGAGCGCGCCATGCAGATCGCCACACTCAGCCGCCTGGCCCACGAACTGGCCACCAGGGACGAAATGGGCGCCGCCATCGAGGCCGCCAAAGCTGATGTCGGGGACATGGATTCCCCGTCTGACGATGCGCGCCTGGTGCGAAAGGCGGATCGGGATTACACGAAAGAGAAGAAGGTGACATCAGCATGGGTGACGGAATTCCGGCGCACCACAGCATTGGCCCACAAGACCTGGGCCAAAGCCCGCCAGGAAGCCGATTTTTCCCAATTCCAATCGGTCCTGGAGAAAATCATCGATCTGCGCCGGCAGTACGCCGAGTTTTTTGCGCCCTTCGATCATCCCTACGATCCTCTGCTCGACGATTACGAACCCGGGATGAAGACAGCTGAAGTGAAAGCGGTTTTCGAAAAACTTCGGCCGAAACAGGTTGAGCTGATACACGCCATCAACGAAGTGAGCGATCGAGTCGATGACTCACCCGTTCATCAATCCTTCGACGAGAAGGGCCAATGGGACTTCGGAATGGAAGTCATCAAAGCCTTTGGTTTCGACTTCGACCGTGGTCGGCAGGATAAGACGGTGCATCCCTTCACCACCGACTTTGGAGTCGGGGACGTGCGGATTACCACACGCTTCGATCCCGAATTTTTCAACACGGGCGTTTTCAGCACGTTACACGAAGCCGGCCACGGCATGTACGGCCAGGGCGTGGAACCGAGTTTTTCACGCACGCCGCTCGCGGATGGCGCCTCCCTGTCGGTCCACGAATCCCAATCGCGAATGTGGGAGAACCTCGTCGGACGCAGCAAACCGTTCTGGATCGCATTTTATCCGAAGCTGCGGGAGTATTTCCCCGCTCAACTGGGCAACGTCGAATTGGATGCGTTCTATCGCGCCATTAACAAGGTCGAACCCTCATTCATTCGTGTCGAAGCCGACGAAGCCACGTACAACATGCACATCATGCTGCGCTTCGAAATCGAAACTGCGCTGCTCGAAGGAGGGATCGAAGCCGCCGATCTGCCGGAAGTGTGGAACTCGAAAATGAATGAATATTTGGGCATTACGCCGCCCGACGATGCCCAGGGTGTGTTGCAGGACGTTCACTGGTCGGAAGGTCTGCTCGGTTATTTCCCGACCTATGCGCTCGGTAACTTAATCGCTTCACAGTTGTGGGAAAAGATCCAGGCAGACATCCCCGATCTCAGACAACAGATCGAAGAAGCCAAGTTTTCGGATTTGCTCGGGTGGCTGCGGGAAAACGTCCATCAATACGGCGCTAAATTCGAACCGATGGAATTGCTGCAGCGAATTACAGGTTCCGGGCTTTCCGCTGAAGCGTATCTTCGCTACCTGAATTCGAAGTTTGGGGATATTTACGATCTCAATTGAGCTGTAGGAATACAGCAATCGCAAATCGTTAGAATCCGATCAGGACGACAGCCGCTCCTGGTCGGATTTTTTTACCGTGTGGGATCCGGCTTCGGATGTCGTCAATCACCATGAGCGTAAGAAGACACTGCGTGTACGACAAAGCATCTCACGAACCTCGTCCGCGGATC
The DNA here is from genome assembly GCA_034417075.1 of Anaerolineales bacterium. Lineage (GTDB taxonomy): Bacteria > Chloroflexota > Anaerolineae > Anaerolineales > E44-bin32 > WVZH01. The sequence continues at coordinate 60,367 of DAOULU010000013.1, read as the reverse complement.
ATCCAACTTCAACACGGAATAAGCTCGAAAGGAAGTTCGATGCTAGAATACACCGATTTATATCGGGAGCATTTACATTGGCCGGCGAATTCACGCACATCCAATATCGAAGTCCTTTGATTTTCGTAATGGTCCTTTTATCGCTCGGCGTGAGCGCGTGTGGTGCCCTCCCGCAGGAGCAAACCGAGACTGCGATTCCACCGGTGAACACCGTCGAGCCTACTCCGCTCCCTACGGATACCGCACTCAACCAACCGACGGACACGCCGGAACCCTTCAGCGAAACGACTTCCGCGATTGTGATCGAGTCGTTACAGGACCTCGAGACGCCGACGCCTCTGCCGCCCGGCGTCAACATGCCGTTAGAACAGCTCGTCATCTACGAACCCGGGCCGGGGTCGCAAGTCACCAGCGGATTTCGCATCAACGGATGGGGTGGGCCGAGTTTTGATGATCGCGTGCTCATCCGCTTGCTCGGCGAAGACGGTACCGTACTTTCGAGGGGCTGGCGCTATTTATACGTCCTATCGGGCAATCCGGGCCGCTTTAATGGAACGATCTACTTCAACATCGACCACGTTGCGGAGGAGGCGCGCTTGGAAGTCAGTATCCAGAGCTGGCGAGACCGACAGACGACGCACATTTCGACGGTCAATTTGACGCTGTTATCGACAGGTTCTGCGTTGGTCCATCCCGCCAGGCGAGGCACCGAGAAATTAGCCATTTTCAACCCGCGCGATGGAAAGGTTGTCAGCGGAGGCGTCGCGCTCGTGCAGGGTGCAGGCTGGGTCGATTCCGACACGCCGCTGAGTGTCGACATCATCGACTACCGGGGAGAGTCATTAGGCTCGGCGCAAGTTGAACTCGATGCGCCTGCCGTCGGCCAACTCGGAACCTTCTCGGTCGAAGTGCCTTACCAAATCGATTTTCAGCAATGGGTGCACATCACCGTTTCCGAACCCAGCACGGGAAGCATCCCTGGCATCATTCACCTTACGAGCGTCGAAGTTTGGCTCATCCAATAGACAGGGTCTTCGTACACCGGCAGTCTTTACACAATTGATGGAAACTCACGGCGCAAGATGGGGAGGAACTATGGTTGTGTTTCAATATCATACAGATCTTATCGAACGCTATCCACATATCGTGGGCGGCGTGATCCATGTGGAGGGCATCCGCAACGATGCCACTCCGCCCGAATTGCTCTCCCGCTATCACCAAGAACAGCAGCGTACGCTCGAGCGCATCGGTGAGACTCCGCTGAGCGAAATACCTTCCATCGCGGCTTGGCGTAAAGTATTCCATGACTTTGGAGTCAAGCCCACTCAATACCGCAACGCCGCAGAAGCCTTGCTGCGCCGATTGACGAAACACGGCGACATTCCTTCGATCAACACCTTGGTCGACATTGCCAATCTGGTCAGCATACGCTACGCGCTTCCCGTTGCTGTCTTCGACACACGCCGACTCGAGCTTCCCATCACGGTCCACTTTGCCGAAGGGAACGAGATGTTCTTGCCGTTGGGCGTATCCGAACATGAAAACCCACAGCCCGGAGAGGTTGTCTTTTCGGATCAGAACAAACGGGTGGTCGCCCGACGCTGGTGCTGGCGCCAGAGCGACGACAGCGCCGCGCGCGAAGGCGCCTCTCGTGTCATCATTACCGTCGAAGGTCATCACGCCGGAGCGAAGACCGAAATCGAGGCGGCCTTGCAGGATTTGCAATCCCTGTTGGTAGATTTTTGCGGTGGAGTCGTTATGACGGGTCTACTCAATGCTGAACAAGCAAGCATGAGTATTCCAACGGCGTAATCAGGGAAGATGGGCTTACGATCGATTTAGAAGGATCAGTGGGAAACGAGTACAATTACGTTCACTCGACGAATGCCACATTGCTGGATGATATAATTTCGTCTTGAATACGAGCCATGGAATCACTACGAACGCTGGCAAACCCCCAATCGAAACAACGCATCTGGATCACGCGCACCTTGCAGATCGCATTCACGGCATGCGCGGCGCTCTTCATCTGTGCTTTCACCTTCCTCCTCACTGTGCGCCTCTTCTACATCGGCCGCGCCTTGCCGGGTGTCCATGCGGCGGGCATCAACCTGGGAGGACTCAAACAAGACCAGATTGAAGCCGAACTCAGAGACCTCCTCACTTATCCGCAGACCGGTCTGATCGTCCTGCGAGACGGGGAAAAAACCTGGACCGTCAAGCCGGCCGATCTCGGGGTCGTCATCGACATTCCGGCCATGGCACGCCGGGCGCTGAACGTCGGGCGCGAAGGATCGCTGGCCGATCAATTTGAAGAACAGATCACGGCATGGCGCCAGAGCCGCAAGATCCCCACCATCATTCTGTTCGACCATGTGGTCGGACAGTATTACCTGAACAGCATCTCCCGGGAAATCGAAAAACCGACGATCGAAGCCAGCCTCTCCGTTCAGGGAACGGATGTCGTCGCCAGTCCAGGCCAAATCGGCCGCCAGGTGGATATTGAATCCACGCTCGACGCGCTTGCTGACCCTGTCAGTGATTTCCACGACGCCGATCTCGAACTCGTCATTAAGGAACTGCCCCCCAAAGTCCTCGACGCCTCCGCCCAGGCGGAGATCGCCAATGAACTGCTCAGCCAACCGCTGCGTTTGACCGCGCAGGGCGCCGGACCGTGGACGTTCGAACCGGTCGAACTGGCGGACATGCTCCGCTTCGAAATCGTCGATGAAGGGGACTCGGCCGCCTATACGTTAATGCTCGACGGGGGCGAAATGACGGCCTTCCTCGAGCCCCTTATTCCTGAATTGGACCGCGATCCGGAGAACGCACGGTTCATCTTCAACGACGACACCCACGAACTCGATCTGATCGCTCCAGCCATCACGGGACGCACGCTCGATGTGAATGCTTCCCTGGCTTCCATTCACACCGACATCAATCTCGGAAAACACGAAGCGCCGCTCGTGTTCGTGTACGAAGATCCTCAGGTCGGGGACGATGCCACGGCGGAAGAACTGGGCATCAGCGAGCCGGTCAGCATACGTTCGACGTATTTCTCGGGCTCGAGCAGCTCGCGAATCCAGAACATCAAAACCGCATCGAGCGCCTTTCACGGCCTCCTGGTCGCACCCGGCGAAACCCTCTCGATGGCCGATGTCCTCGGCGACATCAGCCTGGACACCGGGTATGCGGAAGCGTTGATTATTTATGGAGATCGAACGATCAAGGGTGTCGGCGGCGGGGTTTGCCAGGTGAGTACGACCTTGTTCCGTGCGGTCTTCTTCGGCGGCTATCCCATCGTCGAGCGCCATCCCCATGCCTACCGCGTGGGGTATTATGAAATCGGGTCGTCATCTCCTGGGCCGGGGCTGGACGCCACCGTTTTCGTGCCCGTCGTCGATTTTAAATTCACCAACGATTCGGAATATTGGCTCCTGCTCGAAACCTACGTCTACAACAACAACCAACTCCTATGGAAGTTCTACTCGACGTCGGATGGACGTGAGGTGAACTGGAGCCGCGATATTTCGGACGAAATCGACGCCCCGAAGGATCTCTATAAGTTGAACAAAGATCTAGATAAAGGAGAGATCAAGCAGATCGATTGGAGCGCCGACGGCATGACGGTGGTGGTGTACCGCACTGTAACCCGGAATGGGGAGGTGCTCTACCAAGACACCATTCGCACGCGCTACTTGCCCTGGCAAGCCGTATACGAATACGGACCCGGGACCAAGCTACCGAAGGACGTTATCATCGAGGATGAAGACGATTAGACGATTAACCGTTTTCCATTCGTCTTCGATATCCCACCGATGGTACAATCAGGGCGCTTAGGAGAGCGACATGATCAATCAAGATTTGCTGGAGATTTTACGCTGCCCAGCTTGCGTTCGTGAGAAAGAAGGAAATCTGAAGTTGGTGAAAGACGTCTGGCTGGTGTGCCAGGAGCCGGGCTGCAACCGCAAGTACCCCATCAAGGATGACATCCCGGTGATGCTCATCGACGAGGGCGATCAATGGGTCGATACGGCGGTCGAAGATCTCCCCGTACCTCCTCCAGGGGATTAAGCGATACAATCCAAATAGCTTGGCCCTTCCATTTTTGATTGTGAAACTGAAACGATCCCTTGCGCATGCGTGATCTGGACGCTTTACTCAACGATCTAATTTCGGACGATGATGAACAAGCGGAAGCTTCCGCGCAGCAAATCACCGCATTAGGCAGCGCGGCCATCGGTCCGTTGTTGGAAATGCTCGAGGCAAAAAATGCCAATCACCGCTGGTGGGCCGTGCGAGCATTATCCACTCTCGAAGACGAGGAAGCGAGAACGGCAACCTGTCGAGCGCTGACAGATCCGGTGTCAGCCGTGCGTCAATGCGCTGCGTTGAGTCTTCGAGAACGACCCTCGACGGATGCGATCCCATTATTGATCGATTCACTGCACGATTCCGATCGTCTTTTCGCTCGCTTTGCCGGCGATGCGCTGGCTACGGTAGGCAATCCGGCTGTGCCGGCTTTGATCGAGGCGTTGGAATCCGAAAATCCCCGCGTCCGAATCGAAGCAGCAAGAGCGTTGGCGCTAATTCACAACCCCCAAGCGATAACCGCTCTTTTCGCCGCCTTAGACGACCCATCCCCGCTGGTCACGTATTGGGCCGAAGAAGGCTTAAAAAACACAGGCGTGGAGATGCTATTCTTCAAAGCCTAGCTCGAAAATACCCAGATCACCCAGGTCACGACCATTCCCAAGCCGAGCAGTAATTTAACGACCAGCGAAGCCCCACAACCCAAGCCGGCGCCAATCGCGGCTTGCGAAGCACTCTCGACGTCCCTCTTGCGGATGTATTCCACGACGTAAATTCCAAGCAGCAGTGCGACGACAGCCCCGATCGGTCCAGTCAGGAAAAAGGCCACGACGGCCAACACGACACCCACCAAAATCGCTCCGCCCGATGCGCCGCCTTTTTTGGCGCCGATGCCGCTGACCCAGAATTCGGTGGCGAGACCCGCCAATCCCAAGACAGATATCACTACGAAGTAAATCACACCATGCGGGCCCCAGTCGATGATCAATCCATACCCCAGTGCAGCGGCCCAGATCAGAATCAGATCCGGAAGGACCGGAAAAACAATTCCAATCAGGCCTATCACCATCAAAACTACACATCCGATAATGAGCAAAACATCAACCATGATTTTCGCCGCTTTCTATTCGTTCGACGCCGCCCATCCAAGGGCGAAGCACATCCGGCACCACGATGCTTCCATTCGCCTGCTGGTAATTTTCCAGAATGGCGATCAGCGTTCTCGGCAGCGCCAACCCCGAACCGTTTAACGTGTGAACGAATTCGGGCTTTGCGTCAGGTGTGGGACGATAACGAATCTTCGTTCGTCGAGCCTGAAACGCTTCGCAATTCGAGCACGAGCTGGCTTCGAGCCATTCGCCACAACCCGGCGCCCAGATTTCGATATCGTATTTCTTGGCCGCCGTAAAGCCCAGATCGCCGGTCACCATCTCAACCACGCGATGAGGGATTTCGAGCGCACGACAGATGTCCTCTGCATCGTTGACCAAAGCCTCGAGTTCTGCATAGGAGTTCTCTGGTTTACAGAATTTATACATCTCCACTTTATCGAACTGGTGACCGCGCTTGATCCCCCGCACGTCGCGTCCCGCCGAAAATTTCTCGCGGCGAAAGCAGGCCGAATATGCCACGAATTTCTTCGGAAGCGCCTCCGCTGGTAGAATTTCATCGCGATGCAGGTTCGTCAACGGGATCTCCGCTGTCCCGATCATCCATAGGTCATCCTCGGCATCGTGATAGATGTTCTCCCTGAACTTCGGCAGTTGGCCTGCCCCCCACATACATTCCTCGCGTACCAGATACGGCGGATAGACTTCGGTATAACCATGTCGTTCGACGTGATAGCTGACCATCCATTGAATCAACGCATGCTGCAAGCGAGCTCCGAGGCCAAAAAGCACGTAAAAGCGGCTTCCGGATAGTTTTACGCCGCGCTCAAAGTCGATAATGCCCAACTTTGGACCCAGTTCCCAATGCGGTACAGGATCGAAGCCAAAATCTGCTTCACCTTTGGGTTCGCCCTCTTGGCGTACGACGATGTTTTCGCTCTCGTCATTTCCCACCGGCACACTTTCGTGAGGCAGATTGGGGACCTGATACATGGCTTTTTCCAGCTTTTCTTCAGTGCCACGCAGGCGTTCTTCGAGCTCGGAAATTTGTTCGTTCACCTCGCGCATCTCTTCAATCAACGGTTGGCGCGCTTTTTGATCCTTCATCTTCCCGATCTGTGCGGAGGTTTCATTCCGATTTTGTCGCAGCGCTTCAACCTCTTGTAGAATCTCGCGGCGTTCACTGTCGAGAGACAGAATCTCATCGATCGGCGCCTCGGCCTGCAATTCCTCTAACGCTACTTTCACCTCGTCAGGATGTTCGCGGATGAAGTGAATATCAATCATGTCCGCCTCCTTGTACACAAAATGCGCCCCCTCCTCCGCAGGACGAGGGGGCGCTCGTGGTACCACCTGCATTCACCGCCGAAGCGGCCTCGAAACGCTGTAACGGGCGAACCCGGCCCCTTTACGACAGTTACCTGTCCCTCCAGGAGCGACGGTTCCCTTCAAGGGAACGGCGGAGGGGATTCGCCGCACAGCGCTATCGCCTTCCACCCGACGGCGACTCTCTGGTAGAGCGGCTGCGACTACTGATCTCCGCGCACGTCAACTTACAACGAATTATCTTTCGACCGATTATACAATCCCAAAGAGCAAAGTCAAGAAATCGCACTTCCATATTCCGATCCACCGGGATGTGGCTGCCCGATCATAATTTTACCGAATCGAATCACCCACCGATAGAATTGACATTCTGGCAATCTACATTTATCCTCTCGAAGTAGACGGTTGCACGATTGAGTCTTCGGTTCGCGGATGAGTGCATCGTCCTCAGGATTCACGGAAACGACTTCCGTAAGCCACAGCAACCGAAAAGAACAACAAACCGTGGGCGGTTGTTGCCTTGCAAGAGATATCTTCGTCAGGAAAGGACACCGGAATGGACATCTTCCAGAAGTGCCGTGAGTATACGATTGCGCGCCAAATGCAAGCCGAAGGACTTTATCCATACTTCCTGCCCCTAGAAGATACTGAAGGCACGGAGGTCATCATCGATGGCCGCAAAATCCTGATGATCGGTTCCAACAACTACCTCGGCTTGACCACCGATCCGCGTGTACGCAAAGCGGCCATAGATGCGGTCGAACGCTACGGCACCAGCTGCACGGGATCGCGTTTTCTCAACGGAACGTTGGCTCTGCATAAGGAATGCGAACAGCGTTTGGCGGATTATGTGGGTAAAGAAGCCGCGCTCGTATTCAGCACCGGCTACCAGACCAACGTCGGTACCATCTCGTGCCTGATCGGCCGGGGCGACGTCGTCGTTACCGACAAAGACGATCACGCCAGCATCGTCGATGGTTGTATGATGTCGCTTGGCGACATACGGCGCTTCAACCACAACGACCTCGAGCACCTCGAGCGAGTCTTGAGCAAAATCGATGACAAAGCGGGACGCATGGTCGTCGTCGATGGTGTGTACAGCATGGGTGGAGACCTGGCTCCCTTGCCGGATATGATTCCCATCTGCCAGAAATACGACGCTCGCCTGATGGTCGACGACGCGCACAGCGTCGGTGTCATGGGCGGGGGCCGAGGCACTTCTGCTCACTTCGGCGTAACGGATCAAGTCGACTTGATCATGGGCACGTTCAGCAAGTCATTCGCTTCACTCGGCGGCGTTATCGCCGGCGACGAAAGCACCATTCATTACATCCAACACAACTCGCGCGCCCTGATTTTCAGCGCCTCGATGCCCGCATCCAACGTGGCGGCGGTCTTGGCCGCCTTGGACATCATGGAGAATGAACCCGAACACAATGAACGCCTTTGGGAAGTTACGGAACGCATGCGTTCTGGCTTGCATGCAATGGGTTACAACACGGAACCCAGTGTGACCCCGATCATCCCCATTCACATCGGCGAGATGGCCGACACGTTTATGGCCTGGAAAATGTGCTACGAAGCCGGCCTCTACACAAACGCCGTCGTCTCTCCCGCCGTTCCCCCGGACCAATGTATGCTGCGCACGAGTTACATGGCCACTCACACCGACGATCAGATCGACCGGGCACTCAACATCCTGGGCGAAGTCGGCCGCGAGCTGGGTTTGATTGACTGAACGGGTCCTCGTCACCGGGGCGACGGGATTCATCGGGTCGTCCATCTGCCGCGCTTTGATTTCCCGCGCACACGAAGTCCGTGCGCTGCATCGCCAAACATCATCGCTGCTGGCGCTGCAGGGAATCCCCGTCGAACATCACGTCGGAGACATTTTAGAACCCGACACGCTGACGCAACCCCTTCGCAATGTAGATCTCGTTTTTCACACCGCCGCGCAATCCGCCTATTGGCGCCAACCAGAACTCGTCCGGCGAACCGCCGTGGCGGGCACGGGAAACGTCCTGAGAGCCGCCGCCGAAGCCGGTGTAAAGCGGGTGGTGCTCACGAGCTCCGTTGCCGCCATGGGCGTTCCCCGTAAAGACGAACTACTCACGGAAGAACACACCTACAACCTACCCCCGAAACGATTTCCCTACGGCTACGCCAAACGGGAATCTGAATTGGAAGCACTCAAGTACATCGATCAAGGTATTGAGGTCGTCATCGTCAACCCCAGCGTGGTCATCGGACCGGGCGACCTCAACCAGATCAGCGGAGCGATGGTCACCGAAGCTGCGCGCGGATGGGGCTTCTTCTGGATGGACGGCGGGATCAACGTCGTTCACATCGACGACGTCGTCGCCGGGCACCTCGCCGCGGCGCGGCGCGGCCGCTCCGGCGAACGATATATCCTTGGCGGCGAGAACCTGTCGCATTATCAGGTTTTCAGTACGCTGACGGAAATCGCAGGACGCAGAGCACCGTGGCTAAAAATCCCGACTCGTGTGATCGGACCCGCCGCCTGGCTGTGCGACGTCCTGGGAAAATGGCTTCCTCTACCCTTTAACGGCGCACAACTACGCATGACGCGTGAGTACCTCTACTGTGACACATCGAAGTCGAAACGGGAACTGAACGTATCGGATCCCAAACCATTCCGCCAGGCCGCGCAAGAAGCCTACGATTGGTATCGCGAACATGGCTACCTGTAGCAGAAGATCGAAACCCAAGAGGAAATAACGAATGCCTGCGAAACACGTCGAAAGATTCACCGTGCGCTTCTATGAATGCGACGCCTATGGGCATTTGAACAACGCCAATTATCTGCGCTTCATGCAGGAAGCCGCTTTCCAGGCATCCGCGGCCGTCGGACTCGATTACGCCACCTATCGCAAGATGGGAAAGTTGTGGCTGATCCGTGAGAGCGAGATCGAATACCTCCGGCCGATCCGGGCAGATGCCGAAATCGATGTGCACACCTGGGTCATAGACGCTCGGCGCGTTATCTCCCGCCGAGCGTATCAATTCATTGACCCCGAAAGCGAGGAAATCCTTGCCAGGGGCTACAGCGATTGGGTCTTCATCGAACGCGACAGCCTCAGACCGACCACCATTCCGGCCGAAGTTGTAAAAGCCTACATCCCCGAAGGGGGAAAAGGGGAGAGAGTCACCCGCCAGTCGTTTCCCACACCACCAGCACCACCGGCGGGTGCGTTCTCGCTCAAGCGTTGGATCGATTGGCGCGATCTTGACGGCATGCGCCATCTGACCAACGCGGCTTACCTCTCCTACGCCGAGGATTGCGCCATGCGTCTGGCGGCGTCCTTCGGTTGGCCGTTTTCCCGCTGGCAAGAGGAAGGCATCGCCTTCGTGGCGCGCAAGAATCGCATCAAATATCACCAGGCGGCTCGATTCGATGACGAATTGGAGATCGAGACCTGGCTCTACGATCTGCGCGCAGCGTCAGCTACACGTTATTACGCATTCACCCGCGCGCAGGATGGCACACTTCTGGCTCAACTCCAGACCTACTGGGTGCTTATCGATTTCAACACCGGGAAACCGACCCGATTCCCGGCGCACTTTCACGAAATTCTCCGCCCGAACATCGCCGAGTAAAATAGCATTCGACTGCAGCTTCTCTGCACCGCGTCACAAATTTCATACGAGCATCGTTTCAGAGTATGAAACCGTAGACGTTCATGTTTACATTTGTGAACAGGGAGGCGAGCATGTCGATGCACGATGTTCAGGCGATCATCATCCGCGCCGTGACGGACAGCGACTATCGAGAGTTATTCTTCAACAATCGGTCACGCGCGCTGGAAGGTTATAATCTGGCTTCGATCGAAACCATGTGGCTGCAGCAGCTTGCACGAAAAGAGTTCGATGCGTTCGCGCCTGAAGTTCGCAGCAGCCTCACGCAAGGTGGCGGCATAACGCCGAGTCATCAACGTATATGAGATTTAAATTAAAAACTCCCCGCATATTATTACGCGGGGAGTCGAGAAAGGCGATCGCGACGATACTTACAAGTCGAGACTTGCCATTTGTTCGAAGAACTTCCAACGAGCGATCACATCTTCCCGTAAGGATTGCAAGAGTTTCTCAGCCCGATCCGGATCCGCAGCCCGCAAGGAGCGGAACCGGTTTTGTTTGTAGGCGAACTCCGAGATGTCCTCTTTCGGTGGCTTGGAGTCGAGTTGCAACGGGTTTTTACCTTCTGCCGAGAGCATCGGGTTGAAACGGAAGAGTGGCCAGAACCCACTCTCCTCCGCATCCTTGTGTAAATCGGGCGCGGTGGTCATATTGATCCCATGCGCAATGCAATGACTGTACGCAATGATCAAGGAAGGTCCGTCGTACGCCTCAGCCTCCTGGAAGGCTTTGATGAGCTGAGTCATGTTCGCCCCGTAAGCTACTTGTGCTACGTAGATGTTCCCATAACTCATGGCGATGGAACCGAGATCCTTCTTGGGCATATCCTTGCCCGCGGCCGCAAATTTCGCCACGGCGCCGCGCGGGGTCGCTTTGGAAGATTGGCCACCGGTGTTGGAATACACGCCTGTATCGAGTACGAGCACGTTGACATTGCGCCCGGAGGCCAGCACGTGATCCAGGCCACCGTAGCCGATGTCGTACGCCCAACCATCCCCACCCACGATCCAAACCGACTTCGGAACCAAGTAATCGGCGACGTTGAGTAGATTGATCGCTTCGGTTTCCTTGCGCCCTTTGAGGACCGACTTCAAGTCCTCAACGCGCGCTCGCTGTGCTTCGATCGCTTCCGGTGTACTCAGGTCTGCGGATTGGATCGCTGCGATCAAATCGGATTTACCATCGAGTTCGACTTTATCCAGTAGCCCGCGTGCGACGTCCGATAGTTTATCCATCGTCAAACGCATCCCGAACCCGAACTCAGCATTGTCCTCAAAGAGCGAGTTCGACCAGGACGGCCCGCGCCCATCGTCTCGCGGCGCATATGGCGTGGTCGGCAAATTGCCGCCGTAGATCGATGAACATCCCGTGGCGTTGGCGATGATCAGCCGATCGCCGAAGAGCTGGGTCAGCAATTTGACGTACGGCGTCTCGCCACACCCGGCACACGCCCCGGAAAATTCGAACAACGGCCGCATGAACTGCGATCCTTTGGTCGTGAAGCGGTTGAACTTCTCGGGGTCCAGATCTGGAATGGAGAGGAAGTATTTCCACTTCGCCACTTCCTGCTCACGGATAGGAGGCTGCGGCGCCATGTTGATGGCCTTTCGATCCGTCTTCTTGCCAGACTCGTCCTTGGCGTAAGCCGGGCAAATGTGCACGCATGCACCACAGCCGGTGCAATCCTCGGGCGAAACCTGCAGCGTATACAGCATGCCGTCAAAACCTCGGCCCTTGGCTTCCACAGCCTGCCAGCCTTCCGGAGCGTCTCCATCGGCAAACGAAGCATCGTAGACCTTGGGACGAATGGTGGCATGCGGGCAGGCCAATGCACATTGGTTGCATTGGATGCAGACCTCGGGATCCCATACTGGGATCTCGAGCGCGATGTTGCGTTTTTCGAAGCGCGTCGTTCCGACGGGATACGTGCCGTCGTTCGGTAGCAAGGAGACGGGTATTTCTTCCCCGCGACGAGCGATCATTTCGCCCGTCACTTGCTGCACGAACTCGGGTGCGTCAATCGGAACCGGAGGACGCATGTGGATGTCTGAGGTGGCTTTCTTCGGCACATCCACCTCGTGGATTCGTTCTTTCGCAAGATTGGCGGACTTGATGTTCATCTCGACGATGGCTTCGCCTTTGTCGCCATAAGTATCTTCGACGGCCATTTCCATCATCTTCATCGCCTTGTCCTCTGGCAGGATGTCCGAAATGGCGAAGAAAGCCGATTGCATGATGACATTGATGCGCGCACCCAATCCTAGTGAATCCGCAAGGGAATAAGCGTCGATCAAATAAAACTTGGCTTGTTTGTCAATTAACGCCTGCTGTACTTCTTGCGGCAGATGGTCCCAGACTTCATCCGCGGGATATTGGCTGTTGAGCAGGAAAATGCCACCCGGACTCAGATTCTTGACGATGTCCACACGTTCGAGGAACTGGAAGGCATGGCAGGCCAAAAATTCCGCCTGTTGGATCATATACGTGCTGTGGATTGGATTTGGACTGAAGCGCAAATGGGAAATCGTCATCGATCCGGATTTCTTCGAGTCGTAAACGAAATGTCCCTGCGCATAATTGTCGGTTGCTTTGCCGATGATCTTGATCGAGTTCTTGTTGGCACCGACGGTACCATCGCCGCCCAGGCCGTAGAACATCGCCTGATGGACCCCTTCGGGCTTTGATGAGAATGAATTGTCCCAAGGCAAATTGGTATGCGTGAGGTCGTCATCGATACCGACAGTGAAATGATTCTTCGGTCTGTCTTCAGCCAGGTTGTCGAAAACGGATTTCGCCATTCCAGCATTGAACTCCCTTGAGCCCAATCCGTAGCGCCCGCCCACGACCAAAGGCATATCGTCGCGGCTGAGACGGCCGTCCATAACGGCTTCGGTGACCGCATTTTGAACATCCAGATAGAGCGGCTCTCCTTCGGCGCCCGGCTCTTTGGTGCGATCCAAAACAGCAATACCGCGCACCGTCTCGGGCATGGCCGCGAGCAAAGTTTTTCCGTCGAAGGGACGGTACAAGCGGACCTTAATCAAACCGACTTTCTCGCCTTGCTTCGTGAGATACTCAACCACTTCGTGTGTCGTTTCTGCACCGGAGCCCATCATGATCACGACGCGTTCGGCGTCCTTGGCTCCGACGTAATCGAAGAGGTGATACTCTCGCCCGACGATTTTAGCGAAACGGTCCATCGCTCCCTGAACGATCTGGGGGGCTTTCTGGTAATAGGCGTTGACCGTCTCGCGTGCGGCGAAGAACACGTCTGGATTTTGCGCCGTTCCACGAATCGTGGGATGGTCGGGGGAGAGTGCGCGTTGGCGATGGCGAATGACCCATTCGTCGTCGATCATGGCACGCATGTCGTCGTACGTCAGCTCTTCGATTTTCTGAATTTCGTGCGACGTGCGAAAACCATCGAAAAAGTGCAGGAAGGGAATACTCGCCTCGAGCGCAGCGGCTTGCGCGATCAACGCCATGTCCATGACTTCCTGCGGGCTGTTTGATGAGAGAATACCCCAACCGGTGGATCGGGTGGTCATTACATCGCTGTGATCGGCAAAGATCGATAGCGCTTGCGCCGCAACGGAACGTGCGGCGATGTGGAAAACGGCCGGCGTGAGTTCGCCAGCGATTTTGAACATGTTGGGTACCATCAACAACAGGCCTTGAGAGGCCGTGAACGTCGTCGTCAACGCTCCCGTCGTCAAGGCACCATGTACTGCCCCGGCAGCACCACCCTCCGCCTGCATTTCGACGACGTTGGGGATCGTTCCCCAAATATTAGGTTGGCCGTTGGCCGCTTTCTCGTCGGCGATCTCGCCCATCGGCGAGGAGGGTGTGATGGGGTAGATCGCAATCACCTCATTCGTGGCATAAGCGACATGAGCGGCTGCGGCATTGCCATCATAGGGAACGAACTTACGCTCTCCTTTCTTTTTCGGCATCTATGACTCCTTCTTATCGAACTGATCCGAGTTCGTATATAAATCGCTTTAATGCGCGTAAAAACATCGGTGTAAAACCATCTTATACGGTATTCGCCTTTGTGCGATTCCGACAGTGTAGAAGGGCATTGTAAATTGCAGGACACCTATCACTATTCCAGATGGGTGTATTATTTGTTATCCTTTAATTGCCCGCCGAATTTCGAGAGGAGAGACAATGTCCGACTTAAAGACAACCTACATGGGAATCGATCTCGAGACGCCGATTATGGTCGCTGCAAGTTCGATCTCCAGCTACATCGATCGCGTCAAGGACGCCGAGAAAGCCGGCGCTGGCGCGTTGGTAATCCGCTCGCTCTTCGAAGAACAAATCCTTTTTGAAAGTTTGCGCCTGGAAGAAGAATTATCCTTCGGTTCGGAGTTCTACCCGGAGGCCCTATCTTATTTTCCGCACATTGAGCACGGTGAAGCCAGCGAACACTTGATGTGGGTCGAAAAGACACGTGCGGAAGTAAAGATGCCACTTATCGCCAGCTTGAACGCGATCAGCTCCGGCACTTGGACGAAATATGCAAAGCAGCTCGAGGACACCGGGGTCGACGCACTCGAATTGAACGTTTACTCGGTGGTGACCAACACGGAGAAAACTGCCGCCGATGTGGAGAAGTCACTTTACGAGATCGTGGAGGCCGTGCTGAACGAAGTGAAAATCCCGGTGTCGGTAAAACTCAGCCCCTACTACACTTCCACCGCCAACGTAGCGGCACAGCTTGCCAAACGCGGGGTCCAGGGTCTCGTGCTCTTCAACCGCTTCTTGCAGCCAGACATCGACACGCAGAAGGAGGAATTGACCAACGAAATGGTCTTCAGCTCGTCCCAGGAGATGAAACTCCCGCTGCGCTGGGTGGCCATTCTTTACAATCAGATCAAGGCCGATTTAGCCCTGAACACCGGCGTACACTCGGGCCTGGATACCGCCAAAGCGATCCTCGCCGGCGCATCCGTAATTCAATCGGCCTCCGCACTCTTGCAGAACGGCATTCCCTACATTTCCACCATGCTGCGAGAGCTGGAAGGCTGGATGGACGAGCACGGCTATAAAAAACTGTCCGATTTCCGTGGAAAGCTGAGTCAAAGCGAAGTCGAAGATCCCTTCGCATTCGAACGCGCCCAATACGTGAAACTGCTCATGAGTCAAAAGTAGATTCGTGTTCTGAACCCGGAAAGTATCACACGTCGTTTTCACGCGAAACGATATCGAGACGCCCTAAATTGGGCGTCTCGATTTTGATTCACGACATCGAAATACCAACGCCTACAATGAAACGGGAAGAATCAGGTTTATGATCAACCCCAAGACAAACAGCCCACCGGCTAACTTGTTGTGGAAAAACGCGGCAGATACGTACCACAAAGGCCATACCGGATAATCCTCCGGAGGTTCCTGTGGACGGGGCGCGGTGTAGATTTTAATCACGCGTACGAGGCGCGGAAGAGCCAGAACGACCAGTAGAACCCATACACCCAGTGTGCCCATGAGTACGAGTAAAACGACGATGGGATAGAAAGCGGTCATCAATATTATGTTGAGCCACAGTCCAGGACGTTCGCCGATGGCCACTGGCAACGTGTGAATTCCCTTCGCTCGATCGGCTTCGATCTTGTCGACGTGCTTGCCGATCAAGACGGTGGTAACGGCTAACGCATAAGGCACACACGCCAGCCACACGCCGGCTGGAGGCAGTTCACCAGCCGTCACATAGTACGTGCCGCCGATCATCAATGGACCCCACACAAGGAATACACCTAATTCTCCCAATCCGATGTGCTTCAAACGAATCGGTGGCGCCACGTAAAATACGCTGATGAATAATCCGGACAGCGCAAAAAACAGAACCATGGTTCCCACGGTATAGACGAAATACAGCATGATGATCGCATCGATGAAGGTGACGGTAAGTATGGCAAACAAGAGCCCGCGCTTGGAAATCATGCCGCTCAGGATCGGGTGTGGGGCGTACTGCGCACGGGCATACTCCTCCGTATCGACGCCCTCCTCGAGATCGAAGAAGTCGTTGATCATGTTGTTGGCCGCGTGAGCGAGCACCAGACCGATCAACGCCAATACAAAATTCAGCCAATTCGGATGATCCGATCGAGCGGCGGCCAGCAAACCACCGATCAAACCCGATGTGGCCGTCATCGAGAAAACGGCCGCCCGGGTAATGATCAACCACTTGCTGATCACGTCCATCTCTTTATCGGGAGACAGATTGGCCGTATCGATTACCTCTTTCCAATTCGCCAAAAGGGACATATTCGCCTCAAGTTCTAATATTTAATAAAGTCTATCCGCTGAAACGAGGCGTGTAAAGAAAAAACAGTGCATGGGCATTGCAGGAAAGCCCATGCACGTTCAAGCGACCGTCGATGTAACCAGCCACAGATCGCCTCTATGAAGTCTTATGCTTCGCGCATCTGCTTATCGATCTTTACTCCCAACGGAAGATTCGTATGGCTGCTGCAGCGCTCACGACTAACACACCCAACAAGACAAGCACTGCTGTCAGGTGTTGTCCCCACCCATCACCAAACCAGAGACCACGCAGCAATTCCACCACGTATGTGAGTGGAAGAAAGTCGGCCACACGTCGAATCGATTCAGGCATGATTTCCAACGGAATGGCAGCACCGGACAGGAACATCATCGGGTAGAAAAAAACCATCCCGATCACCTGCGCGGCCCGCGCACCTGGTGCCAGGCTGGCGATCAGATATCCGAATGCAAACATCGACAACCCACTCCAAACGACACCAAGCACGAAACTGAGCACATTGCCTTCGAAGCGCACATCATGCAACACCCAACCCGTTACTACGAGGAGTACCATGCCGAGCAACGTTATCAGCATATTGGCGATCACATCAGCCGTGATGAAAACGCGCGGCCGCAATGCTGATGCTTGATAGCGACGCAGCACACCCAGCTCGCGATAGTTGCCGATGGTAATCGGTATGGTCATGAAACCAACCGTGCTGAGAATAATCGCCGTGTAACCGGACATGCTTACGTCCATTGATCCATACCCACCAAACATGGGCGAAGGATCGTTGCCGTAAATCGCGCCGAACAGTAATATCAACAGCGGCGGAAACGCCAGCGTAAAGAAAGCTCCGATGGGTTCACGAATATTCAACTTTAGATTGATCCAGGTGAGTTCTTTTAGACCTCGCATCTTATGCCTCCCTAATTTCCTTGCCCGTCAACGAGAGAAACACATCCTCCAGCGTCGGATCCTGTGTCCGCAAATCTCGAAAATCAGCGCCGGATATCTCCAACCCGTGGACGACCGTACTTGCAAAACGTTCACCACTTCCATAAACCACAACACGCTCTCCAATTTGTTCCACGCGATCGACCTGGTTCAATTCCAACAGCGGTTGAGAATCCCAGTGATTCTCCACGATGAAAACCAGGCGGCGTTCCACGCCCAACGAACGGATCAATGCTTCGGGCGTATCCAGGGCCACGATCTTCCCCTCGTCCATGATGAGCACTCGATCGCAGAGTCGCTCGGCCTCTTCCATGAAATGCGTCGTCAGGAAGACAGTAGTGCCCTGATCACGAATCTGGCGTACCAGATCCCACATCGATCGCCTGGCGTGAGGATCGAGGCCTGTGGTCAGCTCGTCAAAGAAGACCACTTGTGGTTTGTTCACAAGGGCCAGGGCGATAAACAAGCGCTGCTTCTGACCGCCCGACAGCTTGCTGAACATCGCCTTCGATTTGGCAGCCAACCCAAGCCGGTCAAGCAGAATCTGTGAATCCTCCCCTTCCGCATACAGCGATCTAAACAAGTCCAAAGCTTCCTGCACTCGGATGCGCGACGGAAGGGCTGATTCCTGTAACTGGACTCCGATCCGCTCCGCTACCTCGAAACGATCCTTCCAGGGCACATACCCTAGCAGCTCCACAGAGCCGGAGTCCGGTACTCGTAAGCCCTCGATGCACTCGATGGTGGTGGTCTTGCCCGCGCCGTTGGGACCGACGATACCGAAGATTTCACCTTCTTCGACATGGAAAGTCACACCATCCACAGCACGGACTGCGCCATATTGCTTGGTGATTTCGTTTACTTCAATTACATTACTCATTTCCTTCTCCTAGCTTTATTTCATCGCATTCATCATGCGGATTTGGTTCAACCAAGTCGACATGTTTCTCTACGTCTCACTCGTTCCTTCAATTTCCGCACCACTTATGATCTGCTCCAGGGCTTTCACATGATCTTCGAAAGCTTCCCGACCCTTCTTCGTCGCAGTTATAAACGTTCGCGGCTTGCGCGCCACGAAGGTCTTTTCCAACGCAACGTATCCCGCCTCCTCGAGTTTGCGCAGATGCGCACCTAAATTTCCATCCGTCAGGGACAGCACATCACGCAGATGAGTGAATTCCATTTGTCCATTCTCATCTAATGCCACCAGTGCGGCCATGATGCGCATCCGGACCGGCTGATGGATGATCTCATTCAACACGCTCATGTCCGTTCGCCCTTCACATTCCTTATTTCCAGGTTCTCAAGATATATATGCCGCTAACGAAAAGCGTTCCGCCGCCGAGAAAGGCCATCCAAAGGTAGTAAATATCCGGAAGTAGAAAGTATCCAATCAACCCCAATACACTTACTGCAAGCCCAACCCAGGTAATAATTCGCTCCAGCCATAATCCCAAGAGAACGTAGGCAAACATGACGTACAAAGCGATGAGCATCGAAATTTGCTTCAATTCCAGCGGCCAGGCTACCCAGATCCAGAGCACGACATACAGGAAAAAGAAAATCCAGATTTGCCAGATACGTTCATTCCCCCGAAATCGATACCGCGAACCAAGACGGTAGCCCATGATCCCACTTGCAATCGTGCCACCAATCGCGAGCACGGTCCAAATCTGCCCTGAAGTTTCGGCGTCAAAAAAATGGTTACTGAGATAGCCAAAAAACCAGATCACACCCCATAGGATCATATGGAAAGGAGTGCTACCCGTAGCAACGGAAGTACGTATTCTGGAGCGTACCTCACGGATCGTCTGCAAGGACTGTTCGGCTTCTTCACGAGAGATATCCATTGTTATCCTCCACGAAATCGCAATCCGATCTCGCCAATGAAGAGTATAGAGTTCTCTGTCTTATAGAGTACTCTATATCTACCGATTTGTCAAGGCCATTTAAACCACTCGGTAACATCCAACCCATTTGTCTTAACTTCTGAGAAAAACGCAATTGATCACCAACAGACAAGATGAAATGTGCCCGATTTCGTTCCGTGATACACTACGCTTAACAAAGGGGAACCAAGGCGTGTATAAGGCAGCAGATACAGTTCCTCATCACGAGGCGAGAGCATTTTGGGTTTCGGCTCTTCGCGCAGCAGCCGGCGTGGCTCGTAAAGCCGTCGCCAGCGAAGCCGACGTCTTCCGCGCACTCACCCAAGAATTACATCGTTTAAAACTGCGTGGATCCGCCACGTTGCTAACCGAAGACGGAATGCTCGAAGTACAGTCCCAATCGATGAGCAACGCGGTAACTCAAACGCTGCAGCGCCTTACCGGATTGGGAATTCGCGGCTATCGCTTCGACCCGAATGAAGTAGACGTGTACCGGCAAGTGCTTGAAAGTGGTAAAGCCGTATTTACAAACGATCGTGCCGAACTCGTCAGGCAATTGGCCCCGGAACGATTCCGCTCCTTCATCCCGCGGATCATGCGCATCATCGGCGAGGTCCCCGTAATCGTCGCCCCGTTGATCCTGTCCGAGAAACCCATTGGGACCATCAACGTCAGTGCTTCATGGTTGACCAAAGAAGACCGGCCTATGCTGTCCGCACTCGCCGATCACATTGCCATCGCCCTGGGGCAGGTGCGCGCTCGCGATGAAATTCAAGCTGCGCTGAAGCGAGAGAGTTTACGCAACGAAGTCGCCCAGGCGATCACCAGCGAGCTCGATTTGCGGACCGTTTTAGAGACAACGATACGCGTCGCCATTGAAGTCACGGGCGCCGACGCCGGCGCCATCGGTCTGGTCGAAAGCGACGGCAGAAATGTCACCTTCCCTCACATCATCGGCCTTCCGGATGAAATCCGTCTGTCCCAGTCGCCGGTCGGAACGGGTGTGATTTGGAAAGTGCTCGAAGCGCGTGCCCCTGTACTGATCTCAGATTATTTGCACAACGTGGCGGCCAACCCCCTCTGGGTCAAGGCGGGAATCCAGGAACTTCTTGGGGTTCCCTTGATTGTGGGTGAAAAAACGATCGGCGGATTAGGCCTATTCATCCTAAGTAAGGAGCGATCCTTTGACAAGGAACAAGCCGATCTAATTCAGTCCATAGGAAGCATGGCAGCGGTAGCCATAGAGAATGCCCGCCTATACACCAACATCACACAACGCGCCCAAGAATCACAGGCTTTGATCCGCACGGCACGTTCGATTTCTTCATCTCTCGACCAGGATACCGTGTTACGTATGATCGCCCAAGAGGCGAAGAGCTTGCTTCAGGCAGACGCCAGCCGCATTCACTTGCTCGACAACCAAACAGAGAACCTCAATTGTGTAGTTGCGCTGGGTCCTGCCGCAGATGCTGCGACGGATTTGGTCCTGCAACTTGGTCAGGGCCTTGTCGGGTACGTCGTTGAACATGGGGAACCTATTATCCTTAACAACACGGCCGACGATCCGCGGGGTGTACTCATCCCTGGCACCTCAAACGATGACCTCGAGTGCTTGCTCATAACCCCTCTGAGCATACGCCAGCGAATCATGGGAACGATGACGGTGCAGCGTGACGGCCTCAAACGACCTTTCAAATCCTCCGATCTTGAGCTGCTGAGTGCTTTCGCCACCCAGGCAGCAGTCACCCTGGAAAACGCCCACCTTTTTGGTCAAATCGCTGCGCAAGCACAACAACTCGAAGCCGAAGTTACGGAACGCACGCGCGATCTATCCATCTCCGAGGCTCGCTACCGAGCGCTTGTTGAAACTTCCCTCGCGGGAATCTTCCAAGTCAATCCCGCCGGGACGATCACCTATGTCAACCAAGCCATGGCTGAGTTGTGTGGATACGATGCAGACGACCTGATCGGCAAAAGCGTGCCCGATATTTTTCCTCCCAATCTCCAACAACCCATCATGGAGCAATTCGACGAGAAGGAGAAACAGCAATCCACAACGCGCGAAGTCTTCGACATCGAAATCCCCTCGCAGAAGAATCGCCACATCCCCGTGTTGCTCGCAGCCAGTTTGATCGCAGATGCCGATGGAAATCCCCAGGGCGTGAGCGGACTCGTTCTGGACATTTCCCGGCAAAAGAATCTGGAAGCTGCGCTCCAGGCCGAACGAGATCGCCTGGACGTCCTACTGACCAACATCGGCGACGCCGTTATGGTGACAGATTTCAACGGAACGATCGAATACGTGAATCCGGGCTGGGAACGATTAACCGGTTTTTCGCAGGAGGAAGCGCTCGGCAAGCGGCCCAGCATTCTAAAAAGCGGACGACACGATGAGGAATTCTATAGACAATTGTGGGACACCATTCTCGCAGGCAAAACGTGGCGCGGGGACGTCGTCAATTGTCACAAAGACGGTACCTTCTACGACGCAGCATTAACCATCACGCCCGTTTGTGACGATACCGGAGAGGTGTTCAATTTCGTCAGTGTTTCACACGACATTAGCGCGCTCAAGGAGCTCGATCGGCTGAAGTCACAATTTGTCTCTGATGTTTCCCATGAATTGCGTACACCGCTGACCAATATCCGTCTCTACCTGGATCTGCTCAACACCCGTATGGATGATCCTGATAAGTTTGGCGAGTATCTAGAGACTCTCCAACGTGAAAGCGAGCGCCTGGCTAATTTGATCGACGATTTGCTCTCGCTCTCGCGGTTGGACGCCAATGCGGTACCCTTTGTTCCCGTCGCCCTCGATATCAACGATATTCTTACCTCGCTGGTGACCGATCGCCAAAATCTCGCCGCAAAACGGGGCTTGAATCTGACCATCGAAACGATAAGCAATTTACCCCAGGTCACTGGAGATGCTCGCCTACTGACGCAGGTTTTCACCAATCTCCTCACCAACGCCATGAACTACACACCCAATGGGGGAACGATCACCATGCGGGCAAGGAAAAAGCGTGAAGCGGGAGAAAATTGGGTCATCGCCGAGGTGGATGACACAGGTCTCGGCATTCCGCTCGAAGAACAAAAAATGATCTTCAGACGTTTCTTCCGTGGATCGGCAAGCAAGATCACCGGCGCTCCGGGAACGGGACTTGGGCTTTCCATTTGTATGGAAATTTTGGAGCGCCACGATGGGCGCATCACTGTCCGAAGTGAGGGGGTATCTGGTGAAGGCTCCTGCTTTTCCGTCTGGCTGCCTGCGAACAATAGCCGATAGTCTTAAGGTTCAAGATTCAGCTTTTTCCATCGACGATACATGATCGAGTTGCTTCTCGATCGTATCGCTCCATGCTTGTTCCGCGGATCGAAACCCGACGCCCAGCTGCGCTTCCGCCTTGGCCGAGCTGTAGCGAAAAGACACGAAGCTGCTGCGTACGACTTCCGGCGAGATGAATGCCGGCCTTCCCGCAAGTCTGAGAAGGGGAGCGACTAGCGCAGCTTGCGCCAGCGCGATGGGTTTGGGCAGCCAGATAAACGGCGGTTTCCGATTGGCGGCGTCCCCCCACACTTTCAGCATTTTTCGCAGGGTTAATTCCTTCCCCGCAGTGAAATAAAGTTCCCCGGCATTTCCTTTCTCTCCCACCAAGATCAAAGCCGTGGCAACATCATCTACGTGCCCGAAGGTGAAACGGCTTTCCGGAGCCCAAACAAACGGAGGTAGCAGACCACGAACAAAAAGCCGCTCCAACCGCCCAAACGCCGAATGATCGCCGGGACCAACCACTTGCGCCGGGCAGGCGATGACCACAGGTTCGCCGGCCGCTTGATGACGCCCAGCAAGTTCATGCGCTTCGCTCTTGGTGTACTCGTAGTAACTGAGAGGCTCCGCACGACGGTTAAACGACTCGTCCACAAGTTCACCGCCTGTATCCCCCAACGCCGTCGTGGATGAAGTATAAATGGACTTGCGCACCTCGTATTCGGCCGCTAACGTCAACGCATTTTCCGTGCCTTCCACATTTACGGCCCACATTCGTCTTCGCTTTGCACGTGGGATTCCCAACTCGTACCAACCTGCGTTGTGAAAGAATAGCTCGGGTTGCGCGACCGAAAATGCCGCCTCCAAAGTGGCGCGATCTGTAACATCGCCCAAGACCAGGTTGGCGCCCATCTCCGCAAGCTCGCGCGCCACCCTCGAATCGGGCTCCCTCACGACCAACGTCACTTCCCAGCCGCGTTGTAATGCTTTTCGTGTCAACGGTCGTCCTATAAAACCCGTGCCACCTGTGATCAAAACACGCATGTGCGCTGCTCCTCAATTCCAAGACATCCGACAAGGACTGCGATCTTCTGTCCAATCACCGTAGGGGGACTTCTACCATGCATCTCGCGGCAGGGACAAGACCACGCGTGTGAAAATCCCTGGGGCACTCTCAATCGACAAAGACCCACCAATCACCGCCATCATCGTTCCGTGAAAAGCCAATCCCTGGCCGCCGCTGCGCTGATCGGAATCCTTTTCTACGATCCCTTGCCCGTCGTCCTCAATCAAGATTTCCAATCCATCTGCAAACCCGACAACCACGTTCAGATGGAGCTCTGCGTCTTCATCCGCGCCACGTCCGTGTTTGGCCGCATTGCGAATCGCTTCCCGGCCTGCGTAATACAGCACCTCAGAAATGAGCGGCGGAATTCTGCCGATTTGCGGCTCGACATCCTCCGCAACCTTCCAGGTGACGCGGTCGAACGATTGCAAAAAATCTTCTGCGACCACGCGCTGCAATGCCCCGATCAAACCCAACGTTGCCACCTCAGGAGCCGTCGTCGAGCGCATTTCGCGCAGCATATCGGCAACCTGACGGTGGACTTCTCCAAGCGTTTCGATCGCCCGCGACTTCGCTTTCTCTCCGTCGATTTGTTCGCTGCGCAAAGACAGCATGGCGGTGTGTAATCGAGGCAGCAGTTCGTCGTGAAGTACACGGCGTGTTTGCTGATCGATCACCTGGCTTTCAGCCAAACGCTGTCGCTGCAGCATCATCAACCGGCTGGCCATTTCAGCACTCGCCCAAACGTCGATCAAACGCTCCCCGATCGTGCGGGCGATCTCGATTTCTTCTTGCGTGTAGAGACCGCCATCTCGTTTTTCGCCTAAGAACAACACACCGATTAAACCGAGTTCGCTCCACAGCGGTACTGCGATATTGGCGCCGCCGTATTGATCCGGATCGAGCGCCAACCAGATAACTTCCGGGCTCTTGAAGCGCTCCTTGATCTCAACGAGGGACGGAAAAACCACCTCGGTTTTCTTCGGATAACTCAACGGCGGGCCGGTAAACGGCGACAATGGACCCAACGCCGCCAAGTACGCCACCTGCGCCTCCAATACGTCCTCACAAAGGCCGTTGAAGGGCGTGTCGACATCGACGTCCGCCGGTAACGCGGTAGACGAACGCAGCAGCTGATCGTACAAACGTTGGCTGACGACGAGTGGTCTCAATTGCTGCATGTAGCGCTCGCGCTCGACATACGAGCGCCAACTTATCCCGGCGTAGAAAACCGTCATCATGATGGTGGCCAAGAGCAGGCTGAAAATCGGGCGGAATTGCATCGTGATGCTCCAGCCCAATAACGTGGCGTAGCCGGCGGCCAAACCGATGGTTTGCTGCCAGTATCGTCGCAGGCCTCGCCTGGGAAGGGTCTTGCCGGTAAAAACCTCGTACGACACGATCGCTTGCCCGGTGAGAACTACTGCCAGGCCGATCAGCGAAGCGATGCACAAATCCAACCACGCCAATGGCACCGCCATGTCCACGTGGAAGATGTCTCCGCTTCCCAGCAGCAATACCGCCATCACCCACACAACCAACAGACTGACGACGAGCAGCACGATCGAAGCGGCCACCAGCCAGGGCCGCGCCCGGCTGCGAGCGATGTCTCCCATGACACGCCCCGTCGGTCCAGGCCGGCGTAAAACATCCAAGGACAACCCGATACAGAAAACGAGATCCAGGGGGTAAATGAGAAAGAGCATGGGCGGACTATCCATGGATCCAACGCTGTACATGTTCCCGAACAGCACCCGCGTGAAAGTGGGCAGTGGATTTGCCACGATAAAAAGCACACCCGTGGCTATCGTCAACAACACAGCGGCAGGCAGCCAGACTCGATGGCGCAGGCGCAAAGGGGTATCGACGTCGTCCCAGAAACCCGTATACCAAAGCATGATGACGTACCAGGCAAACGGTAATGCGACCACGGGTATCCAACTCAGCTGCCACCATAAGGCCACGCTTTGACCGAACAAATTAAAGCCCAGTCCGAAAACCGCCGAGTGTCCCAGAAAGAAGACGCCTCCGGCAAGCAGTCCACATCCCACCACCCAAACGCCCCATCGCCGGCGTTCCGCATTGAGCAAAACGGCCAAACCCAACCACACCAGGATGATGGTATTGAAAAGAGAAACGGCCAAGACGGCCCAGTCCAGCATGAACTCACCGCTCAATGTTTCGATCGCCTCCAAATACGGACCACGGACTGCGGCAGAGAGAAAGCAGCAGGAAAATTTGCATCCATTTTACTTTCAACAATCATGATCCGGTCGAATTTTTGCGAAATCCCGATGTGATCGAACGAAGGTGATCAGTGCCAGAAGCATCGGCATCAGGATTACGATTAAAACGTGGGAGCTCTCCAGCGGCACGTTTTGCAGCGCCTGCGACTCAAGTGGGGGGAAGTTCGCCATGGCAATCATCTCTTTAAAACCTACCTTGGAAAGCGTCAACACGCTGGATGTACCAACGAACATGAGATACAGGATTGAACCCCACCATGCCCATGTCTTTCGAGCAAACACACCAATCGATAATACGACCAGACCCGGAATGACGATACCTGAGAACAGGAAACCGTCATATGCTGCGAGAAAGGTTCCGAAGAAGGGAACCAACCCATTGAACAGAAGGGGTAAATGATGCACGAGTGCAAAGAATGCCAGTAGAATGCCTTGAACGAGTACAGCCTGAGGAAATTTTTCAATCGCCGATCGCCTTGTATCGCGCGATGCGAACACCTCCCTGACGTCGGTACGTCGGTAGAAATACAGCAAACCCGCAGGAAATATGGGATACAAAAGGAAACATAATAAGCCCAACAACGGCAACGCACCCACGGTTAGCGGTTTAGCCTGCAACAGTACAAGGACAAAAAAAACCACCAGCGGAATGCCGACCACGACCCAGCACCACAACAACGCCTCGCCAAGTGTTCGCGCCCAGCGCCTCAGGGTGAGATGTCCATAACCCAACGGCAGGAAGACCGCAGCGATGAGATAGTAGCCGACGATTTGCACGGCCACGTTTGCGAACATCAACGAGCCAAATCCAAAATCCGGATAGTGAAATCGCCCGCCGGGTCCGAACAGGTAAAAGCAGTACATCTCGACCGGCCCCATCACCGCCGCGATTATGCCGAACAGAAGAAAAATCCCCCCGACGCATTTCACAAGAAGGGTAAGTTTTGAGGGCTTATTTCGATCTATCAAATCGTCGGACTCCATCACGCATGTAGCTGGCGATTGATTTGCCACAATATCAGCGCCTCAAGCTTCATCGTCCAAAGGCACCCATTCCCCCTTTCGATTGGCAATCTTGGGAACCCCATCCGCATCCCAAATGATGAGTTGACCGCGTTGATAGATGATCGCCGCACGCGTCCGGGCTACCTTCTCATCCGTCGTCGTCTCGACCAGACCCCAGGCGGTGTATATCGCCCCGTTGATGCGGCTGACGGTACGCTTGTCCCGAAAACCGAGCCGTCCAGCAATTTGCTCGTTGGTCAACCCCTGTGCCAGCATGCTGGCAACGTCCTGTTCGATGGGCTCCAACAAGGCGATCGGGGATTGTTCGTCCTTGTGACGCACTTCTTCGACACGCGAGACGATCTCTGGATCGATGAAACTCCGCCCGGAGATCGCATCTTGCAGCAACGGGATGATCATCTCCGGCAGCAGAAAGTTCGATTTGCGCACGTAGGCGTAATGGCTCAGGATGCCTGAGCGGCGGAAATCTCGGTAGTAGGCGTCTTCATCTTGGATCGAATAGAAAACGACAGGCAAGCGCGGGTATTCGCGGCGAATAGCCACGGCGGCCTGGATGCCGTTCATTTCACCGGTCAACTGTACGTCCATCAAAATGACGTCGGGCGGCGTTTCCAGACACAAATCGATGGCGCGATCTCCCGATTCGGCTTCCGCCACGACGGTCACAATGCCGGAATCCTCCAAGCCCTCCCGCAGCGCTTCGCGCAGCGCGGCGTTGTCCTCGACCAACGTGAGCTGCAATCGTTTCATTTCACGATCAGACATTCGGTCTCCATACGAAAACGTCGATCCATTCAACCCGCCTGGATTTTCAGGCCTGGATGCATCCCTGTCAAGCACTCAGATGCCCACAAGCGGGGATGTAGAAGGTAGAAGGAGGCCAGCGCGACGAAGTAACATGCAAGATAGAAAATAATGGAAGGGCTCCGAATGAGCAACCTCAAACGTTGGTTGATCGTGGTCGTCTTTGCTGCGGCATTCGCCTGGGTCGAATCCGCCGCAGTGACTTACTTGCGCATCCATGTGGGGCGCATCGATCCCTACCAAACGAATCCCCTTCCCCTGGCCAGCGACCTCGGGCGGATCGAATTGGTGCGCGAAATAGCCACCTTGATCATGATCGTTTCGATTGGATACCTGGCGGGCCGCAATCTGCACACACGGACGGCCTATGCCGCGCTGACGTTTGGAGTCTGGGATATCTTCTACTATCTTTTCCTCTGGATCACCGTCGGCTGGCCGCGCACCTTGATGGACTGGGATGTACTCTTTCTCCTGCCGCTACCCTGGTGGGGTCCCGTGATTGCGCCGATCGCGATCGCCGCGATTATCATCCTCGCCAGCACGCTTGTCGTTTTGTTTGACAATCCAAAGCGAGAAATCTGGCCCACGCGTAAAGCATGGTTGCTCTGCCTTCCAGGTGTGATCCTGGCGTTGATCGTCTTCATGCAGGATGCCTTGCGCGCTCTTCCCAGGGGGGAGCAAGCGGTCAGGGATACGCTGCCCACATCGTTCGCCTGGCCGTTTTTCGGTCTTGCCCTGCTGCTCATGTCTGCGCTCATCGTGGATCTGCTGATGCAGAATCGCAGTAATCGATCTTCCACCCGATGGGAGGCTCGAGCGAAATTAAAGTCAGAGGCTGAAGGATGACAGACACGGACACGAACACTCTTACGCAGACATCGAGTCCGATCCAGGCACCGATTCAAGCGCTGCCACAGCACGTCGGTATCATCATGGACGGCAACGGGCGCTGGGCGCGTTCCCGCAGCCTGCCTCGGCACGTCGGTCACCGCGCCGGCGTGGAAAATCTGCGCCGCATCATCCGTACCGTAGGTGAACACGGAATTGGCCACCTGACCATCTACGCTTTTTCTACCGAGAATTGGCAGCGACCGAAGCAGGAGGTCAAACGCTTGATCGCGCTCATCGACCCCTTTTTAGAACGCGAGCTGCCCGAATTGCACAAAGAAGGCGTCCAATTACGGCACCTGGGAACGCTGAACGGATTACCGCCTTCCACGCAGCGCAACGTACGTAAGGCGATTGAACTCACCCGTAACAACCACAATCTGATCCTCAACATTGCCTTCAACTACGGCGGCCGTACGGAGGTTGTCAGAGCCATCCGGGAAATTCTACGCGAAGGGATTTCAGCGGACGATGTCTGCGAAGCCCTCGTCGAGCGGCATCTCTACACCACCGGTCAGCCCCGGCCGAACCTCATCATACGCACGGCGGGAGAGAGGCGCCTTTCGAATTTCCTGCTCTGGCAGAGCGCGGGCGCCATGCTATACGCCAGCAAAGTCTATTGGCCGGACTTCGACGAAGCTGAGTTCCGGCGTGCTTTGCAGTTTTACGGCGATTATCAATAGCAATGCGAAGTGTACAATCAAGCGGAACAAGAAGCGCCCCGGCTGCTCACCGGGGTGTTATCGTAAAAGGATGGGATGCATCCTGCCGAGACGGTTTCCAGCTCAACCTTCGACCACGAACGTCACACCCACCAATCCGGCGCCCGAATGTACAGAGAGGCCGGCCGTCATATCGGCCAGCAAAATGTCCTGCGGACAATTCAGCTTCTCGCGCAGTTGACCCTCGAATCGTTTCGCTGCTTCCTTTGCGATGACGTGGATGATCGCCATGCGTTCGATGGCCTTACCGCCGGAAGCTTCCACTGCCAGTTCGATGACGCGGTCGAACGCTTTGCCCTGTGTGCGTACGCGCTCGAGCAAGTCCAATTTTCCGTCGCGAATGGTGAGGATCGGCTTGACATTGAGCACATTGGCGATCCCCGCCGCCACGTGCCCCACACGTCCGCTCATCGCCAGGTACTTCAGTGTCGCCAGGGCGGCAAAGAGATGCGAGCGCGCACCGACGTCCTGCGCATGGGCAATGACTTCTTCTTTCGAAGCACCGCCGGCAGCGGCTTCCGCCGCAGCCAAGGCCATGAAGCCCTGACTCATGCTCAACGTGCGTGTGTCGACGACGGAGATGTCCTTTCGCGGCATCGAATCGCGCGCCGTGCATGCCGCATTGTAGATCGCGCTCACTTCGCTGCTGACGCAGAAACACACAATCGAGTCGGCAGATCCATCCAGCACGTCCTGAAAGGTTTGCATGAACACGCCGGGCGCCGGCGCGGAAGTCGTCGGCAGGGCACCCTCGCGATCGATTCGCTCGAATAAAGCAGCCTCATCGATGTCCACCCCCGTCCGAAATGTTTCCTCGCCGAAATGAACATTCACGGGAACCTGTACGATTCCCCACTTCGCAGCCACATCATTGGGCAAACTGGCGTCACTGTCGGTAACGATCGCGATTTTAGACACGTTCTCCTCCTGTATTGCCGTCGTAGATGACAACACCAAATCACGGCTGGAGATGCCACCCCGGGATGTCTTCTTGGTAAAATGACGCTAGAATCAAGACGTCATCCGATCCTGACAACGGCCATGATTGAACTGAAAAATTTGCAGAAAACCACGGGACAACGCACGGCGGTCGACATTTCCATGTTGAAGATCCTGGCCGGTCAGGTCGTTGGCCTGGTCGGACCGGTCGGCAGCGGAAAGATCGAGCTGCTCGCCATGCTGACGGGTAAATCTCGCCCATCCACAGGCACGCTGCGCGTGGCCGGTCTTGATCCCATCGCGGATCGAGATGAGTACAGCCGCCGCGTCGGCTTCCTCTTCGCCGAAGACGGACTTTACCAGCAGCGTTCGCCCCTAGCCAACTTACAGTTTCACGGCAAACTACACGGACTTCCGAAGTCCAAAGCGCAGGAAACCCTGCTGCGAGTCGGGCTCGGCGATCACGGCAAATCCAAATTGGATCAACTGTCATCCAGCCTGCAGCGACGCCTGGCCTTCGGTCGCGCCATCCTGCACGATCCTGAAGCGCTGATCCTGGAGGAGCCGTTCGCCCGCTGCGACAAATCTTCGATCGACTTGCTTTCCGATCTGGTCCGTGCTCTCGCCGAGCGCGGCACCGCGGTGCTCATTCTGGCTGACGACAGTACGCTGCTCGAACCGATCTGCGACACGATCCACGTACTCAACGAGGGCCGCATACAATCGACGGTCAAACCCAGCGATGAACGACAGATCTCGGCGCCGTTTAAAATCCCGGTCAAACTGGAAGGACGGGTGGCCCTGATCAATCCGACCGACATTATCTACGCCGACGCCGAAGAAGGCCGTGCCGATCTACACACTACGGACGGCGAACGACTGTCCACACAGTTCACACTGTCCGAACTCGAAACGCGCCTGGCCCGCAGCGGCTTCTTTCGCGCCCACCGCGGCTATCTGGTCAATTTGCAGCACGTCACCGAAGTCATTCCCTTCACGCGCAACAGTTTTTCGCTGCGTCTCGATGATGAGGAAGCCACGTTGATTCCGCTCAGTAAAACCGCCGCCGCCGAACTCAAAGATCTGCTTGGCTATTAAATCAACGCCCTAGAAAACGAAACGTCTGCCCCACACGAACGCTGATTTGTCCAAAGTTGGCTTTTTTTGCGCCTTTTCAGGGTGATTTTCCTCTCCACTGAACCTCACCAGTGCACCGTTCAGCCTCAAAAATCCGCCGTTCGGCGAATTTTTATTGCAGCGGCCTCGTTATATGTGTATCGTTGGGCCAAATCCAAACACAACCGGCACATAGGAGAAACACGAGATGAAAGCCATTCAAGTTAAAGACCTGCACCGCTATTACAACGGCGTGAAAGCCGTGCGGGGTATCAGCTTCGAGGTCGAGTACGGCGAGGTCTTCGGCTTTCTCGGCCCTAATGGCGCCGGAAAATCGACCACCATCAAAGTGCTCACCGGGCAGCTTCGGCCAACCTCCGGCTCGGCCCAGGTCGTCGACTTCGATGTCGTCGAGGAGCGCCAGCAGATGAAACCGCAGATCGGCGTGGTCTTCGAATACCAAAATCTGTACGAACGACTTTCCGCCCGAGACAATCTGAAATTTTCAGCACGGCTATACGGTGTACCCAAACGCCGCGTCGATGAGACGCTGGACCAGGTCGGGTTGCTCGATCGTGCCAAGGACAAAATCAAGACCTATTCCAACGGCATGAAGCAGCGGCTGCTCATCGCCCGTGCGTTGCTGCACCAACCCAAGGTGCTCTTTTTAGACGAACCGACCCGAGGCCTGGATCCGGGTGTGGCACGAGGAATTCGCAACATCGTCGAGCAGCTCGTGGATCAAGGCGTAACAGTCTTCCTCACCACCCATTATATGGAAGAAGCCGACCGCTTGAGCGACCGGGTTGCGATCATCGATGAAGGTCAGCTCGTCGCCATCGAAACCCCAGCCACGCTGAAAGCCGAGCACGGCGAAGGCGAAGGAGCCACACTGGAAGATGTTTTCATCAAACTCACCGGAAATGAACTCTACTGATCGGATAAGATCGAAAGCGAGACATGCCATGAAAAACCACAGAATTAATCTCCGGGTCATCGGTACGATCGCAGCCAAGGACCTACTCGATGCCTTCAAGAACCGCAACATCCTGAGCCTTATGTTTACGGTTTTCATGATGGTTGGACTCTACCGCTTTCTGCCCCAATTCGAGAGCGACGAAACGCCTCCCCGCCTGGTCGTCTACGATCAGGGAGACTCACAATGGGTTGCCAGTTGGGACGCCAACCCCGACTTCGACCTCGTGTCCACCGCTTCCGAGGATGAAATGGAACGCTACGTGGCGGACAGGGACTTCGTCGCGCTCGGTCTGGCCCTCCCGAAGAATTTCGATCGAAGCATCGAAAACGGAGAGAACGTAACCCTGGATGCATACGTCATCCACTGGGCTTCGGACGACGCCACCGCCTCGCTCCGTAGTTATTTCGAAGAGACGTGGAGCGCCGATGTAAATCAGAGCTTCCACCTCGATCTCGAAGTCCACACGCTCTACACTCGGATGGATTCGGCCGGCTACGCCTTCCTGACCTCCTTGACGGTGCTGCTGGCACTTTCCATGGGGGGCATGTATATCGTGCCGCATATGATGTTCGAGGAAAAACAGACTCGCACGCTGGACTCGCTGATGGTGTCACCGGCAACGCAGTTCGAAATCCTGACAGCAAAAGTCATCGCTGGCGGTACGATCGCTCTTCTCGCCGGCCTGCTCACCTTCTTAATCAATGCGGCTTTGATCACGCAGTGGTGGGCTGCGATCCTGGCTTGCCTGAGCGGTGCATTGTTCTTCGTCGCCGTAGGACTGCTCGTTGGCACCGCACTGGAGAGCAAACAGCAAATGACGCTCTGGGGGTTCCTGCTCATGTTCGCCATGCTCATCCCAGCGTTACTGGTCACCCTGGGATCCTTCCTAAAAGGATGGATCGTGACTCTGCTTAGTCTCACACCATCTGTGGCATTGATCAACCTGGTACGCGCCACATTTACGAATCCGGTACCCATTCAACCCGTGGGAGCAAACCTGGCTCTGCTTCTCGGATGGGCAGTAGCGATCTACATCATCATCCTGGTCATCCTGCGCAGAATGGATCGAGCAAATGGATAACATAAACGTGTCTTCTACCACAGCCAGGGTATCGAGGCTGCGTCTGATCTGGGCCATCGCCAGCAAGGATTTCATCGACGGACTGAAACGCCGCCAGATGATGACTCACGTGCTCACGATCGCCTTCCTGGTCGCGTTGTATCGCTTCTTACCCATCATCGGCAACACCAATTCTCCAGATCTTCTGGTGGTCTATGACGCCGATGAGTCGACATTGGTTCAAGACCTCAGTCGCAGCGAAGTTATCCAATTGCGCATCGCCGAATCCTACGAAGACCTACGCTACCAGGTTGGCATCGAAGATAGGCCAGCAATGGGTCTGATTTTGCCGGCGGATTTCGACAGGCGTGCCCAAAGCGACGAGTCGATCGAGTTGCAGGCGTTGATCGATCACTGGGTAAGTTACGAAGACCGGGCTGCCATGCAGGCGCGCATCGAATCCGAGATTTCCTCAATGTCTGGTACGCAGATCGAACTCCATATCGAACGTCAAATCCTTACCCGGCCGGAAAGCAGCTTCGCATTTTCCATCGCCCTGGGGCTTCTGATCGTGATGGGGTTCATGGGTATGACAGTCACCCCACAACTCATCGTCGAAGAGAAAACCAACCGCACCATCGATGCCCTGCGGGTTTCCCCGATCTCGATGGCGGATCTGTTGACCGCCAAAGTCCTGGTCGGGGCCGTCTACTGCATCCTGATGAGCAGCGCGGTATTAATCGCCTTCGGCAGCTTTGTGCTACATTGGTGGGCCATGATTGGATCGATTCTATGTGCGGCGTTCTTTATCGTCTCCGTCGGTTTGCTCCTGGGCATTAAACTGAACGATGAACGCCAGATCAACTTGTGGACCTTCATAATCTTCCAACCGCTGATCATCAGTATGATACTGGGAATCTTTGAGCCGATCTCCGCAGGGCTGCGCGCTGCCATGCGTTGGCTTCCCACGGTTGCCATGGGCAATGCTGCAGCGCAGTCGCTCACCGCCAGCGTCGATCTTGCTTTCTATTTCCAATCCGTGCTTATCATGCTTGCCTGGGGCCTGGCATTCTTTATCGTAGATCGCTGGCTGCTGCGGCGGATGGAACAGTAAAGGATAAACAGATATTCGAGATATTCGAAACGATATCTCGCGATACGAAGGAAGGGTTCTATGCGGAAGAAAAGCAATGCACGAGCGGAATGGGTACGCATCGTACTGGCCGTGGCTAGCAAAGACATCTCCGACGCCATTAAAAATCGTCTGACCATATCGATCATTCTGGGCGTTGGAATGATCGTGCTTTCCGGGCAGTTGCTGCCGCTGATCGTGAACCTGCGGCCCGAACGGTTGGCGTACGTGGTCGACTTGTCGCAATCAGCGTTCGTGCAAGAACACCGTCATGGGGAGGGATATCAGCTGATCACGATGCCCTCCGTGGAAGCCATGCAAGAACAAGTCGCCGCGGCCACAGGCGACTCAATCGGGCTGGTTCTGCCACAGGATTTCCCGGAGCAGATGAAGGAGGCCACCCCGCTTGAACTTCAGGCTTATTACGCCTACGCGACCCGTGGCGCATCAGTCATGGAAACGGCCGCCTTTTTTGAGCATCGACTCAGTGAAATCCTCGATCAGCAAGTTAGCCTGATCTGGGAAGGAAATGTAATCTACCCCACGCTGCAGTCGGGGGGACATCCCTTAATGGTCAGTATGTCGCTCGTCGTGGCGATACTCACCATTGGCATGGCGCTCGTTCCGCTGCTGATGATCGAAGAGAAGGAACACCATACCATGGAAGCGCTGCTGGTCTCCCCAGCCAGCTATGGGCAGATCGTCGCCGGGAAAGCAGTATCCGGGTTGTTCTACTGTTTCATCGCCGTAGCGGTGGTGTACACGCTGAACGCACGTATGCTTGCCAGCGTTTGGCTCGCACTGCTGGCCGTGCTGGCATCCGCCTTGTTCACCGTCTCATTGGGGCTGATCTTCGGTGTACTGTTCGAGCAGCAGGCGAACATGAACATGGTCATGGGATTGGCTTTGATGCTGTTGATGGTGCCCGTCATCCTGGCCGGAACCTCGGTCGCCAATTTACCGCCGTTTGTGCAAGCCGTCATGCCGTTTCTTCCCTCTGTCGCCATGCTCAAACTTTTCGCCGGTTCGTTTTCCAAGATGCTCGATCTGGAAAGTCTGGTATCCAACTTTAGCATCCTCGTCGGCACGGCGTTGCTGCTCCTGCTGCTGGTAACTGCACGCGTGCGCAGGATGGATCGTTAAATCCACAAAATTCTGAAAACAGTTCCTATAAAACTATGGAAGGCATCAACTCATGACCAACTCACAAAACAAACAAAGCCTGCGCATGGTCGTAGCCATCACCGCCAAAGACATCACGGACGCGCTCAAGAGTAAAGTCATCCTGCTCAATCTGGGCGTTCTGGTCATACTGCTGCTGCTCATCAAGTTCGCGCCCCGTTTGTGGAAACCGAACCGCTTCGACCTGACCTATTACGATGCCAATGATTCCAGCCTGATCGCTGCCTTAACCGACGATCAAGACGTTCGCCTTTTCGAAGCCAAATCCCAATCCGACTTAATCAATCTTCTGAACGATGGGGATCAGGGACCGCTCGGGCTGGTTATCCCCGCCGATTACGATAAGACTCTAGAAACTGGAAACACACCCTTACTTCAGGGCTTCCTGCTCTGGAATCAGCGCAACTCGGTAGACACACTGAAAGCCAGGATTGAGAACCGGCTGGAAAACCTGAGCGGAAATCCCCTGCGCATCGAAATCGAGGAAATCGTCTACCTCGAACCGAGCGCCATGGGCGAAGCTCGCACAACTTCATTAATCATCGTCTACGCACTTTTTTACATCGGGTTGTTCACCACACCGCATTTGATGATGGAAGAAAAGCAGACCAAGACGATGAACTCGCTGCTCGTCTCACCCGCCAGCGTGTCCCAGGTCGTCGCCGGTAAGGCTTTGGCCGGACTGGTATTCGTGTTGGTCACGGCCTCCGCGGCGCTGATTTTCAATTGGACTTTCGTCGTGCATTGGAACCTCGCCATACTCGGCTTGCTCGGTGGCGCACTGCTGGGCGTGTCGCTCGGGTTGCTGCTCGGCGTACTCTTCGAGAACAAACAGCAGTTGAATACCTGGATGATGATCCTGGCCCAGCCCCTGCTGATCTCTCTCTTCCTTTCCACCATCGATCCTATCTTCCCACCAATCGTGCGGGACGTGCTCGGCTGGTTTCCACCGGTGGCGCTGTCGCTCATCTTCCGTTACTCTTTTTCGACAGGCGCCACTTTGCCCCAGATCGCGACGTCGTTGGGTAACGTTCTGGGAAGCACCGCTCTGCTGCTAGCGCTGGTTGCCTGGAAGGTCGCCCGGATGGATCGATGAAAACGACTCCGACGCTACAAAGCGTGAACAACTTCCTTCTCGAAAAACAGCACTTGACGCCGCAGCCCGGTACGGAATCCGTCGAGCGAATCGTGCAGGACGTCGTTGGTTTGCACGCCACGGTTTCGACCACCCCCTATCTCTCACTTTTCGCCCGCAGGGAAAATTTTGAGAAGGAGCAGCTAGACGAGGCGCTGTACGACCGTTCGACGCTGGCCAAACTGCGCGGCGTACGCACCACGATCTACGTGCATACCCGCACGAACCTGCCGACGGTGTACGCCGCCTCGGCTTCCCTGACCCGAGACGCCTCCCGCAAGTACATGCTGCGCCGCGGCATCGACGAAAAAGGCTTCGAGGAGCTGTCGCATGCCGTCCTCGAACTCCTGGCTGATGAAGACCGCTCCACCGCCGAGCTTCGCCGGGCTTTGGACAGTGACCTCGACATCTCGGCGCTTCTCTACCACATGTGCGACCTGGGCTTGCTGCTGCGCCGCAGACCCCTGCGCAGTTGGCGCGACCGCAGTTTTTGCTACGGACGGTTCGATAGATATTATCCGGACGTCGATTTGAATGCGATCTCAGAGGAAAAAGCGTTGGTAGAACTCGTCCGGCAGCACCTGGTCGGCTTCGGTCCGCTTCTCGAGGAAGATGTCTACTGGTGGTTCGGCCTCTCCAGGGCAAAAATCCGGTATGCCCTCGACGCCTTAAAGGGTGAAACCGAAATGATCGAAATCGATGGATTGGAAGGCGCGCACATCATCCTCGGCAATCAGCGCGAATTTCTCGAACGACACGAGAAGGATCGCAGGGGGATCGTCAATCTCCTGCCCATGCTGGATTCGTATCTAATGGGATATCAAGTGCGCCAGCGCTACCTCGATCCATGCCACACGGGATACGTCTTCGATCGGTCGGGCAACGCCACATCTACGATATTGCTGGACGGGAAAATCATCGGGGTATGGGATTTCGAGCACGATAATCCACCCATTATGAAGCTGTACTTCTTCGAGGAACTGCCTTCCGGCTTGCGCGAAAAGGTCGGCGCCCATGCGGCTCGCACGGGCGCCTTCATCGCTGGAGACGACGCTGATATTCGATTTTGCGCCTCGATGGTCCCACTTCCACAGCGGACCGCCGGGGGGTTCATGAAGCCGCTTAAGGACCGTTAATCGATTCCCAGGATTGTGTCAAACCTAGCTCTCGCGCAGCGGTCCGGTCTCACGGATGCGCCGCACCATACGTTCCACGGGTTCCTTCTCCGGATCGGACTTGGGACCAAAATGCCAGCGACTCTGTGCGCGCTTGGTCTTCAAGCGCGCTTTCAAACCATAGCGCGACATGCCTCGGATTTGCAACACATCAGAATTCATCTCAGAAACCTCCCTCCGTGCCGCCTGCACGGGATTCTTCGTAATGAAAGCTGCAAGTCTCGTGCCAGAGCGAGGGTATTTCAGCGCGACAGTGCTGTGTGAAAATTCGTATACCAATTAAAAGACGTGACGATCCCGGAATCGGTTCCCCACACTTTGTCAGGCGACGGTCAGGTCATGGTTGGCATCGGGGAAACGAGCTGGGTACAATGAAACATGTCGGAGGCCAGAAATGCAGGAGGAAAGTGCCGTGAACGAAACAGAACGCGAACATCCCTGGTTCATGTGGCCGTTCGTGGCCGTCTGGCGCCTGGTAGGCTGGATTTTAGGGCTGACTGGGCGTTTGCTCGCCATCGTGTTGGGTATCGTGATGATCGTCATTGGGGTCCCACTCAGCATGACCGTCATCGGCGCCATTTTGGGTGTGCCGCTCGTCATCATCGGGGTATTGCTGGTATTGCGGGGCTTATTTTAGAACCACGCAGTCCGCCCTAATCCCCTGACGTCCGCAGCGCATCAACCAAGACCCGCACCGCCCGGTCGATTTCCGCGGCGGTGCTCATCTTTCCCACGGAAAAACGCACCGTCCCCATGGCGTAATCCAAGGGGACGTTCATCGCTTGCAGCACGCTGGAGACGTCAAAACCTGCGGCGTGGCAGGCCGCCCCGGCAGAAGCCGCCACCCGATCGGCGATAGTCACCAGCAGGGTGTTGGCTTCTACACCGCGAAAGCCCACGCTCAAGGTGTTCGGCAATCGCTGCTCGGGATGCCCGTTGAGGCGTATCGCTTCGGGATTGGCCAGCCCTTCCTGCAAACCATGCCACATTCGCTCGCGCAGGTCGCGTATGTGCGCCGCGTTTTGATCCAGATCTTCAGCGGCGATCTCCGCCGCCTGTCCCAAGCCAACGATCTCGAGCACGTTCTCGGTGCCTGGACGGCGTCCCGCCTCGTGGTCGGCGCCGTGCATCAGCTTCTCTAGAGCTACGCTGGAACGGACGTACAGCACACCGACGCCCTTCGGCGCGTAGAACTTATGGCCGGCGACGCTGAGCAGATCGACCCCCAGTTCGTCGACCCGCACGGGGATTTTGCCCACGGTTTGCGCCGCGTCGGTGTGTACGAGCACCCCGCGCTCTTGGGCCAGCGCGGCGATTTCCGCGATGGGCTGGATCGTGCCCACCTCGTTGTTGGCGTGCATGATCGAGATCAGGATCGTCTCGTCCGTGATCGCCGCTTCGACCTCACCAGGATCGACCCGGCCGAATTCATCCACGGGAAGCACCGTGAGACGATGTCCCTGGCGTTCTAAAAAGCGGCAGGGCTCGAGCACCGCCGGATGCTCCACGGCCGAGGTGATCATGTGGTTACCGCGCTTTCGCAATGCTCCGGCCGCGCCGCGGATGGCCGTGTTGTTGGACTCCGTGCCGCCACTGGTGAAGACGATCTCGCCGGGTTGGCAGCCGAGCAGATCAGCAACTTGGCGGCGCGCCTTTTCGACCGCCTGTCGCGCTTCGACGCCATACGGATGCGCGCTGGAGGGATTGCCGAAACGCCCGTGGAGATAGGGCGCCATCGCCTGCGCAACGCGCGGGTCGATCGGTGTGGTCGCGTTATAGTCCAGGTAGATCGGCATTTCGGGCATGATCGACAATCTCCAAGTAAGTAGATGAATCCATAGTATCAGATTCCACACTATCCCTCGTCAACCATCCTGAGCGGAGGGCGATGCCCGCAGTCGAATGAGCACCTTTCAATACGATATGGGCAAGATAATAAAGTCGAATGGATGAGTCTAATTCCTATTGAGAGGATCTCATCATTCAGCGGGCCTTGCCACCTTCGTGCTCGCGATCAAGCCCATGGGCCGCTTTGTCAGGGGGTGTGGGGGTGGACTGCCACCCCCACGTCCCCCCGTTGGGGGGACGACAGGGGGGAGAATAGGCAAATGATTCCTCTCAACAAATCAAAGTAATGAGATAAATCTACTCAAACGGTGCGCAACGTATTTCACCTTTTACCCATTTAAAATAGATATATAAGCCATCCTTCGACTTCACTCGCTGCTGCGCAGCTCCTTCCGCTCAGGATGATTAGGTGAAAGTGGAGGTGAGGGGGATTCCCACAATAATCTCCACCCATCTACCCCGATTCCATTTAGAATACATACGAACACCAAAGCGCCAGGGAGCGGCAAACCGTGCAGGCCACCTTCATGCACCTCGCCGACGTGCATCTCGGCTACAAACAATACGGAAGCGAAGAACGCTTCAAAGACTTCGCCCGCGCCTTCGACGCCGCTGTCGACGTCGCCCTCGAGCGGCAGGTGGATTTCGTCGTGCTCAGCGGCGACCTGTTCCACAAATCCGCCATCGACCCGCCCACCCTGCTGCAGGCGGTTCGCAACCTGGATCGACTGAGAGCAGTCGATATTCCCGTCGTGGCCGTCACCGGCAATCACGATCGCGCCCGCTATCGCGACCCCTTTCGCCGCTCCTGGCTCGACTATCTGTCCGAGCGCGGCCAACTGTTCCTGCTCCG
The DNA here is from genome assembly GCA_034417075.1 of Anaerolineales bacterium. Taxonomy (GTDB): domain Bacteria; phylum Chloroflexota; class Anaerolineae; order Anaerolineales; family E44-bin32; genus WVZH01. The sequence continues at coordinate 19,624 of DAOULU010000013.1, read as the reverse complement.
ACCTTCCTTCGAGGCCGAAACCATCCAGTTCCCAGCTTGGGATGGGGAGCAAGGCGGCCATATTGAACTCAACGGCGTGCGCCTGGTCGGGCTGCCCTATCTGGGTTCGTCTCTCAACACGTACCTGAAGGAAATCCCCGTTGCGCTCGAAGCGCTGGGCCCGGCTGATTACACCCTGCTCATGGGGCATTTCGCCCTGGAGGGCGAAGTGCCGGGCATGGCCGGCGGCGTGCCGCTGGAAGCGCTCGAGCCCCTTCGCGAACACGTCGATTACCTGGCCCTCGGTCACCTGCACAAACCGTTTGCTAAAGGCGACTGGATTTACAATCCCGGTTCGCTCGAGACCTGCAGCATGAGCGAGTGCGATTGGCACGGCGGTGTCTACATCGCTAACATTGACACCACTCAGGATCCAATACATCGCGTTAGACACGTTCCTATCCCCAGCCGAGCGTTCTACCGCTGGACCTTTAGGGTTGACGCTTTCGCCACACCCGAAGCGCTTTATTCCGCATTGCAATCTTTCTTACGAGACAAGAAACGAAAACTCCCCGGCGAAGACCGCCGACCCGTGGTCGAGATTAATCTGGAAGGCGTACTGGCTTTCGATCGAACGGCGCTGGACGTCGGCCATTTGCAGGCGCTGTTGAAAGAAATCGTTGACCCGCTGCTGCCGCGTCTGCGCAACAACACCCGCGCCGCCGAATTCGAGGTCGGCCTCGAAGAAGGCCGCTCGCGCCAGCAGCTCGAACGTCAGGTGATCCTAGACCTGGTCCAGCGCGACAGCCGCTACCGCGAGCGCGCCGAGTTCTGGGCCGATCTAATCCAGGAGATCAAACAGATGACCCTGGCGAATCGTCCGCCGGACGAGATCGTCGAGGCATTGCGCCAGCGCACGGTGGACGAGGGCTGAGCGCCATGCAGATCACACGAGTGGAACTGCGCAACGTCAAGAGCTACGCCGACAAGCAGGAGGTCGATTTTGACAGCGGGGTTAATGCCATCTCCGGTCCCAACGGCGCCGGCAAGTCGACCCTGCTTGAAGCTATCGGTTTCGCCCTCTTCGACTCGCTGCCCTACAAACAGGACGATTTCCTGCGCCTGGGAGAAAAACGCGGCGAGGTGACTGTTTACTTCATAGACTCCCTCGACGAGCGCGAGTACGTTCTTTCGCGCCCGCTGGGCGGCGGCACGCTCTCGATCAGCGATCCGGAGACCGAGCGTAAGTTGGTCGAAGGCAAACAGGACGTTGTCGATTGGCTCAAGAAACACATGGGCGTAGAACCCAACGCCGACCTGACCGCCCTATTCGAGGACGCCATCGGCGTACCCCAGGGACTGCTTACGGCTCCGTTTCTGGAGAACGCGCCCGCTCGCAAGAAGAAATTCAACCCGCTGCTGCAGATCGATAGCTACGAAAAAGTCTGGCTACAATTACGCAACGTTAGAAGCCACCTGAGCGATGAAATCCACACTGCGAAACAGTTAATCGCCGGCCTGCAGGGCGAGTTGAAGCGCCTGCCGGAGTTGAAGCAGGAGATTCAGCAACTCGAGGGCGAAACCAGTAAAACTGAAAAGGACTTGAAATCAACCGCCAAGCGCCTGGACGCCGCCGCGGTGAAGCTGGCTGCGCTGGATACGGACCGCAAGGCGATCGACGACGCGGCCGCGTCCTTGCGCACGCTGGAAGCCCGTCTGGAAGCGCTGGACAAGCAGCGCGTCGACGCTACCGAGGCCGTACAAGAAGCCGAGAACGCCCAAAAAGCGTTGGAAGAAACCAGGCCGGCGTTCAAGGCCTACGAAGCCGCCCAGCAGGAATTAAAGACACTCGAGACCCAACGTGGAGAACGTGACGACCTGCGCCAGTCGCTGGCCGAGCTGGAGAAGGAAATCACCCGCTCGCAGTCCGAGGTCGAAAACCTGAAAAGTGGCTTGAGCGACGTCGAGGCCGCCGAGACCGGGCTTGCCCAGATTCAACCTGCTGCTGACCGCCAAACACAGCTCGAGACCGAACTACCGCAAGCGCTCGAAGCCAACACGCGCCTGAATCTGGGCAGCGAGCAGTTGGAGAACGATCGCAGGTCGCTTGAAACCCTGGAAGCACGACGGAGTGAGATCGAATCCGGCGTCCAACGCCGTGTGGAAGTGGAAGAAGAAGCACAGGGGATCGAAGTATCGATCCGCAGTCTAGAAGCGGAGCGTGGCGCGTTGGAATCCGACGCCGCTAACATCGACCACCAGCGGGCGCAGGTCGTAGAACGCCTCGGCTTACTGGAAAGCGCCGAAGAGGCAATCTGCCCCGTCTGCCGTCAGACGTTGGACGCCGCCCACCGCCAGGATCTGGAACAACACTACGCCGATGAGCGTGCCGCGCTCGACCGGTCCGAAGTCCAATTCCAGAAACGCAGGGGGCAGATCGAGAAAGATATCGCTGGGCTGCAAAAAAAACACCAAACTCTGCAGCGCGAATTGGCCAGCTTACCGCTGCCCAAGCAGGAAGATGAAATTAAGGTCGAGATCGAACGAGCGCAGACGCAGCTGGAAAAACTGGAGAGTCGGGTTGAAAACCTACGTCCGGTCGCTGATAGGCTGGCGGCCATCGAAGCCGAACTCACCGAGTTGGGCGACCCGCGCTCGCAGGCGAAAGTCCTGCAAACCCGGATCGACGCCCGTTCCGCGTTGGAGTCCAGGTTAGAGAAAAAGACGAAAGAGTCCGAATCGGCCGAAAAACAATCCGGCCGGATCCGGGAAGAATTGGCGCAATTCGCCGATCTCGATCAACGACTGACTGATGCCACGACGCAGCGCGACGAAAACGCAGCCGGGTATCGACGCTACCTGGAACATGCCACAGTTGCAGAGAGCCTTGACGCGCGGACGGCGAAATTGAAGACGCTGCACGACGAAGTCCAAGAATTTGAGAAGGAGAAAAAACACCTCATCGCCGAATATCAGAAGGTCGAAACGAGCTACGACCGGACTGAACACGATCATCTCAAAGACGATTATGAATCGCTCGCCAGGGACCACACCTCCCTGGAAACACGACTTTCCATGAACCAAGAACAGCTCGTCGAACTTCAGGGCGATATGTCGGCGTTGCAAGCCAAAGAATCCGAGCTGCAGTCCGCCGGACAGGCACACCAGCGCCTGGAGGAACTTGCCGAGATTCTTGAATTCGTGCGCAAGACAGTGCGCGAAGCCGGCCCCTATGTTACGCGCGCATTGGTCCAGGTGATCTCCCTCGAAGCGGGGTGTATCTACGCCGAGATCATGGGCGACCACACCCAGCGCCTGCTTTGGAACGAGGACTACAGCATCACGATCGAGCAGGACGGCCGTGAACGCGTCTTCGGCCAGCTTTCCGGTGGCGAGAAAATGGCCGCCGCCCTGGCTGTACGCCTGGCACTGCTGCAGGAGATGTCCCAGATCCGTCTGGCCTTCTTCGACGAGCCTACCGCCAATCTGGATGACGAACGCCGCGAGAATCTGGCCGAGCAGATCACTCAGATCACCGGCTTCGACCAGCTCTTCGTCATCAGCCACGACGACACTTTCGAGCGCGAGACACACCATGTGATACGCGTACATAAAGAGGGTGGAGAAAGCCTGGTGGAGGTTGGTTGATGGTCGCGCCCGATGAGAACTTCGCTGACCCAAGAAACGGTACTCCCTTCAGATCTGAAATTTGAAAGGAAGAGCTACAGTCTGAGCCGGAGGTCAGACGGCTGACTACCTTTTATTCGGTCGGAACGCGGGAAGTATCGAAACTGCTATGGGAATGAAATGTCACAATCGATCACCGAGATGCGTTACAGACATACGCTCTGGCTGCCCTCCAGAGGGGCGCGCATATGAATTGCTGTATTATTACAACGGATATTCAGGAGGAGGATACAAATATGACCCGAAGACAATCCCTACGCCTGTGTTTAATCCTCGTCTGTTCTGTTTTTGCAGCATCCCTTGCAAGTTGCAGGCCGGGTCCAGATTGTGACTCCCCGGAGTTCCTGGTCACGAAAGTGAACGACACTAACGACGGCCACTGCACTGATGACGATTGCTCGCTACGCGAGGCCACTCAAAACGCCAATTACTGTCCCGGTCCCGATGTCATTCGGCTGCCGGCTGGAATCTACACGCTGTCGATCTCCGGAACGGATGATACGTCGCTCAGGGGAGATCTCGACATTGTAGACGATGTGATCATCATCGGCGAAGGCAGCCCCGAAATCGACGCCAACGGGATCGACCGCGTGTTCGACATCGCCGCAGCTGTGGATGTGAGCATGGAAGGATTGTTGATTCGCGACGGTATGGCACTGGAAGGCGCCGGAATCCGCAACAATGGCGTTCTTCAATTAACAGACGTCGGCGTGTTCAGAAACGAAGCCACCGAAGACGGGGGAGGGATTTACAATCTCGGATCGCTCACGGTGGATCAAGGTCTGATCACCGATAATATCGCCGCAACCGGCTCGGGTGGGGGTATCTATAACGAGGGGAATTTGCTGCTGACCGACACAATCGTCGCCAACAATATCAACTACGGAATTTACAATGAGGGCGCCTCTCTCGAACTGGTAGACTGTACTGTGCAAGGCAATGAAGGTGACGGTATCAACTCCTTCAGGTCGTCACCACCCTCGGTGCCCGTCACCCTGACAGACACCGATATCATCGGCAATGAGGGTTTTGGCTTCTACGGCATCAACGCCGAGTTGACCATCACAGGGGGATTGATCAGCAACAATCAAGAATCCGGCGTATTCAATCACACAAGCCTGACCATGTCGGGATCGACCGTAAGCGGAAACATCTCGACAAGCGATGGGGGTGGTCTATACCTGGTGAATATCATCTCGGCAACGATTGAAAACAGTAACATTAGCGGCAATGAAACAAAAGGAGGTGGTGGGGGGATTTACTTTTGGGGGCTAGGAGGTGGCGGAGCGGGGACGCTTTCGTTGACTAATGTAACCGTATCTGGAAACGTCGCCCATGGAAATGGGGGAGGAATATTCAATAACACCAATGGAACGCTCACCGTAGATCAGAGTCAGATTACAAGGAACGGCACCATAACTGGTCTGGGAGGAGGTATCTACAACGAGGGGGAGGCGGTATTGACCGAGACGACAGTGGACAGCAATATAAACTACGGCATTTACAACCAGGGTGCTTCTCTCGAACTGGTGGATTGTACTGTGGAGGGCAATGAAGGTGACGGTATCAATTCCTTCAAGTCGTCATCCCCTTTAGTGCCCGTCACGCTGACAAATTCCGAGATCATAGATAATGATGGAGACGGCTTCAATGGCACCAACGCCGAGTTGACCATCACGGGGGGTTCGATCAGCAACAATCAGGGCCACGGCGTCTTCAACATGTCCTATCTCATGATGTCAGGCACGACGGTAAGTGGCAACATTATGAGTGACAAAGGAGGTGGTCTATACCTGCTGAATATCGTCTCAGCCACGATCGAAAACAGCACAATCAGCGACAACAGCACGTTCGGCGACGGCGGAGGTATCTACTATTGGGGCATAGGAGGGTCAGGCGGGGTGCTATCGTTGACCAACGTCACCGTGAGCGGAAACTCTGCCGAAGGAGATGGGGGAGGCATCATCATCGCCTCGAATCCGCCCAGTATGATGGAACTCAACAACGTGACTCTATCCGGCAATCGGGCAATGGGATCGGGGCAGACGATCTACAACAACGGCACGGTGAATCTTCACAACACGATCATCGACAGCTCTGGTTTGGATAACTGCGCCGGCAACGCGGCTGAGGTCGTCTCGCTGGGTTACAACATTTCCAGCGACTCCACCTGTCTGAGCGGCAGCACGGATGACCTGCTCTCTACGGATCCATTGTTGGAGCCCCTGGCGGACAACGGCGGCGGCACACAGACGCACGCCCTGCAGGAGGACAGCCCGGCGATCGACAGCGCTGATCCGGCAAGCTGCCCTGGGACAGATCAACGCGGCGTCTCCCGCCCACGTAGTGATGGTTGTGACCGAGGGGCCTATGAATTAATTGTGATTGAATTGGCTGAACCGGACGTGGCTGAACCGATAGTGACATTAATACCTATTTATATCAATTTCAACGCCGATGATTATCGTATCGCCAAAGGCGAATGCACCATCTTGCGCTGGCAGGTGGATAACGCCACCGATGTCTTTCTCGAGGGGGAAAAGGTCGAAACACTCGGGGCGCAGCAGGTATGCCCGTCGAAAACCACGACATACGAGATGCAGGTGTCCTCGCCTGAAGGGGAGCAGGAGGCCAAGGTGACCATCGAAGTGACCACAGCGCCAACACCACCGGCGGCACCGACCGGCCTACAAATCGCCAACTCGGCGTGCGTTCAGGGCTACACTGTCACGTTAACATGGACGGACCAGGCGGACAACGAATCAGGATACCGGGTCTATCGAGATGGGATCTTAATCGCCACACTACCGGCTAACTCAACGAGCTATGTGGATACTCCCCCGGCACCGGATTCTCACATCTATGCGGTAGAAGCGTTCAACGAAGCTGGATCTTCAGCGCAGATTTCAGCAACACAGCCGGAGATATGCCCGACTTAATGGAATAGAGCTTACGTGAAATCTAGATTTGCTACGGGCCGGATTTATAAATCCGGCCCGTACATAACGCGTAGGCGGCTTATGGAATCAGGAAACAATAAAACGACGCCCGAATCCGATGACCTATCGCTCCTGCATGCCGCCCCCTTCGTATGTTCCTGGAGCGGCGGCAAGGACTCCTGCCTGGCGCTTTGGCAGGCGATCGAATTGGGCGGTATCCCGCAGGTGTTGTTGACGATGCTGGACGAGCACGGACTGCGATCGCGCTCCCACGGCCTTCCGCTGCAGGTCCTGCAGGTGCAAGCCGACTCGCTGGGAATCCCATTGATGACGGCCCGGGCGTCCTGGGACACCTACGAGGAAACCGTCATTGCGGCGCTGCGCACTGCTGCGCACGAAGGCGCACAGGCGAGCGTGTTCGGAGATATCGACTTCGAAGAAAATCGAGCCTGGGAGGAGAAGGTTTCACGGCAAGCCGGACTTGAGGCATTTATTCCCCTGTGGCAGCGATCCCGCGAGGAACTGCTGCATACCTTTTTTGAACTCGGATTCAAGGCCACAGTCATCGCTACCAAGGATGACATCTTAGGAAAGCGCTTCCTCGGGCGCGTACTCAATGATGCCTTGCTTGTCGAATTCGAACAGGCGGGTATCGATCTCTCGGGAGAGGCCGGTGAATATCACTCGATCGTCACGGACGGGCCGCTATTCAACAAACCATTGAGATTGCAAAAGGGAGAGATCACACTTCATGCCGGAACCTGGTTTCTCGGAGTCCAAGTCGATGAATGAAATCCCGCCTGTTTTATGGAGGAACCCATGAAGTCCTCGATTATCAACTTCACAGACAAATTGTCTTCATTTTCCGATCACTGGTCGCCGAAGATCGTGGCCCAGATGAACGATAATCACTTCAAACTGGTTAAACTTGAAGGCGAATTCGTCTGGCACAAGCACGCCGACACCGACGAGGTCTTTATCGTGCTGCACGGCGAGATGGCGATTGACTTCCGCGACGGACCTGTCGAGCTCCGATCCGGGGAGATGATTGTGGTACCCAAAGGAGTCGAGCATCGACCGCGCGCCGAAACAGAGTGCCAGGTCCTGCTCGTTGAGCCGGTGGGAACACTGAACACAGGCGACGCCGGTGGCGAACTGACGGCCCAAGACGATGTGTGGATCTGACTGGCAATGAGGAATGACTTCAGCAAAGAGATTGCAACATAAAAACCACCCATCCCCTCACCCGAACACGCAACAGCAAGCCTCGATCCAAGTATTAATTGCAGAATAAGAAAACCGATTGATTTCAAACATCAAGTGCTCCAATCCTAGAGGCCCGCAAATAAATCCTGGCGCATCGACCAGTAGTCGTTGGTCTTTAGGCCAATGCGTTATCCAGGCATATATTGATATAAACTAGTTGACATCGTAAACCTTTAATGCTATAATCCGCGCACAATAACGTAATGGAGGTTTATGATGACGTCCCCATCGGATGTAAAACAATTGATCCATGATACAAAGCGGTACGAGTTTTCGGACGGCCTGCGCGACCTCCAGCTGGCGATCATACTTGGAATTGGCGGTGTGGTCACCTGGCTGGTGCTGCAGCCGCTCTGGATGAGCACGCTCAGAAATTTGGTGCAGAAATACGGGCGTGGCGCGGCATGGCTGGGTTTCCTGGTTGTATTTCTGGCACCATTAGCCGCATGGGGCATGCTGGCGCTGATGAATGCCGTGCGTAAACGCTGGCTTTGGCGCGAGAGCGGCATGGTGAAACCTTCCCGTTGGATCGTTCCACGACGGGTGACCGTGCTATCCGCTGTGATCCTGATAGCGGGTTTAGCGCTCACTTTCCTTGCACGCCGTCAAGGCTGGGTGGAAGATAGTACTGTGCTGCTCATGCTGTGGGTAGCCACTGGCTGGTCGTTCGGCTACACGTTGATCGGTATGGGACGCGAGCTCGATCTGCCGCGTTACATCTGGCTCGGTGCAGTTGGTGGCGCCCTGTCTACGATCCTGGTCTTCCTGCAGCTCACCTTTGCCCAGGTTGCGTTGGTGTTTGGATTGTCCTGGGGGCTGCTACTCAGCGCCAGCGGCATCCTCACCCTGCGGCGGGCGATCGCAACGAAAGAAACGGGTGAATGATGTCCGATGAAATCAAAGATCTCACCAACATCGACCGCCTGATTCACGAACCCTCCCGTTTGGCGATCATGGCCGTGTTATCGGCCTGCGAAAGTGCCGACTTCACCTACCTACAGAACGCCACGGGGTTGACCAAGGGCAACCTCTCCGCTCATTTGAGCAAGCTCGAAGATGCGGGCTACGTCAAGATCGTCAAACGCTTCAAAGGCAAATACCCGAACACGCTTTGTTCGTGCACAGCTTCCGGCAGGCGGGCGTTCGACACCTATTGGAAGCAGTACTCGGCGTTGGCCGAACATCTCAAGCAATAAACTGTTGCCAGTCAGCGGATCAATGTTATCGTTTATTAGCATTACTACAGCCTCAATCCGATATAATACGCGAGATGACCACGATTTTGATCGTCGAAGACGACGAGACGGTGCGCGATACACTGGCGCTCAACCTGCGTGCCGAAGGCTACGAGGTGCACACCGCAGGGGACGGTGAACTTGGTTTAGAGTTGGCCCACACGATCAACCCCGACCTCATTGTGCTCGACGTGATGCTGCCCAACCTTGACGGCCTCACGGTTTGCCGCTTGATCCGCCGCGAGAGCGAGGTACCCATCATTTTGCTCACCGCGCGCGGCACCGAAACCGACAAGATCATCGGCCTCGAAACAGGCGCCGACGATTACGTCGTCAAACCCTTCTCACTGGGAGAATTCCTGGCCCGCGTGCGTGCCGCCTTGCGGCGCGGCGCATCCGGCACTGCCGATAAAGAACTCGTCTCGAACGATCTCTCTCTCGATCTCGTATCCCGCAAGGCATTTCGTGGCGAGGAGGAAATGCAGCTGACCCCCCGGGAATTCACGCTGCTCGCCACGCTGATGCGCAACATCGGCGCCGTACTCACACGGGACCTGCTCCTCGCCATCGTCTGGGGAGACGATTACGTCGGAGATCCCCGCACGGTGGACGTGCACATTCGCTGGCTGCGCGAGAAAATCGAACAGGATCCTTCCAACCCCGAGCGCATCCGCACCGTCCGCGGGGTAGGCTACCGCTTTGAAGGTTGAGCTATGGATTGGCTCTTCGCAGTTGTCCCGGCCATAGTAGCACTGCTGTTGGCTATCCTCTGGAGGCGTGAAGCTTTTCGCCACCTTGAAACCAGACGACGCGACCGCCGCGAGTCACAAGAGTTATCCGAGCGTTTGGAAAATGCCAAGGCGATGCTGGATTGGCTCGAAACCGCCACGAACGCCAGCAACGAACTACTTCTCGTCGTTGATGCAGAAATGCGTTTGCATTATGCGAACCGAGCGGCCCAGGCTCTTTTCGGAGAACTCGACGAAGAAGCGACCGTGATTAGCTACACCCGCAGCCTAGAGGTCGAATACCTCACACAGGAGGCACTGAGCGATCAGCATGCGGACGAACTCCAACGTGTCATCCAATTGGATAGCCAGACCTACCACGCCCAGGCCATCGCAGTTGCCAATGGCGCAGGGCTCGCGCTGACCGATATTTCAGAGCTACAGCGGCTGAGCCGCGCCCGTCAGGATATGGTGGCAAATCTTTCCCACGAGCTTCGAACTCCGATCACTTCTCTGCGCTTGTTGGCAGACACGTTGGGCAGCCCCGCGGGGAAAGCGGTGGCCGAAGAACTGGTGGGCAAAATATCCCACGAAGTGTACGAACTCGAACAGATCGCCGTGGAAATGCTGGATCTCGCCGCGATCGAGTCCGGTCGCCAGGTCGTCCGTTTGGTGCCCACCCTGCTCGCAGATGTGATTGACGAACTGGTCGATCGTTTTTCCGAACAAGCCGCACGAGGTAAAATCCGCCTAACGGTGGCGGTCGATCCCCAGTTAAGCGTGCTTGCCGATCGCGATCAAGCCGGGCGTGCTATTCAAAACGTGCTCCACAACGCGGTGAAACTCACACCGCAAGGTGGTGAAGTTTGCATCACAGCCACTGCGGACGGCGAACAGGTCGTCCTCTCCATCCAGGACAGTGGACCGGGCATCCGTCCCGATGAGATCGAGCGCATCTTCGAGCGCTTTTACCGCAGCGATCAAGCGCGAGGGACCCCCGGCACCGGTCTAGGACTCGCCATCGCCCGCCACATCATGATCGCTCACGGTGGAAGCATCTGGGCCGAAAATCGGACCCCGCCGGATAACGGCGCTGTGTTCCATTTACGCTTCCAATTGGGATAAATGACTTACTATTCCCCGCTTGGTTTTCCTAACCACGACCCTGCTCGAGCATTTCAGCGAACTCATCCGGCAAATCACTCTCGCGGATCGCCCGCGCCGCAGCGTCGACGTCATAAGGCACACGCCTGAACTCGACGTCGATCTTGCGTCCCAGATCCAGGGTCACATAGCCGGCGTCTGGATTTCCATCTTTGGGCTTTCCCACCGAACCACTGTTGACGAATAAGACGCTCGAGACTTGTTTCTTATAAGGCAAGTGGGTATGTCCGAAAAGAAGCACATCGGCCCCAGCGACTTTAGCAATTCGCTCGAACGTCGCTCTAGGCCGATCTTCATAGATATACTCGTTGATCTTCCTGGGACTCCCGTGAATGAACAAGATGTTGTGCTTTGTGCCTTCCAAGCGTACCTGCATCTGCAGTTTCCGCAGGAAGTCCTTGTTCTCGTCAGTCGTATGCGACTGCGTCCATTCGAGTGACTTTTTCCCCAACTGGTCCTTATGCGGATCCTTGTACACGCAGCCACAGTCGTCTAAATCGAACCCCACGCCCTCATCGTAGTTACCCATGACGGTTGGGATTTCTTTCTGACGGATGAAATCGATGGTTTCATTGGGATAGGCGCCGTAACCCACCAGATCTCCGAGGCAGTAGACAGCATCCGGGCGTACGGATTCGATATCCTCCCAGACCGCCTGCAAGGCGTGTACATTGGCGTGGATGTCAGAGATGATTGCTAGTTTCATAGTTTAACCAAACCTTCCGGTGACATAGTCTTCGGTGCGTTTGTCTTTGGGACGGGTGAAGATCACCTCGGTCCGGTCGAACTCGATCAATTCTCCGGCGCGATCATCACGCATCATCATCATGCCCGTGAAATCGGAAACGCGCGCCGCCTGCTGCATGTTGTGCGTCACGATCACGATCGTGTAGTACTCGACCAGATTCTGCATCAGTTCTTCGATCCGCAAAGTGGCGACCGGATCGAGCGACGATGCCGGCTCATCCATCAAGATGACCTCTGGCTCGACGGCCAGCGCGCGGGCGATGCACAGGCGCTGTTGTTGCCCCCCTGAAAGTGCCAAGCCCGTTTGGTGCAGCTTGTCCTCAACCTCGTCCCACAGCGCCGCCTGGCGCAGGCTATTTTCGACGATCTCATCCAGCTCCTTCCGCCGGCGCACACCATACAATCGCGGACCGTAGGCCACGTTGTCATAAATGCTTTTGGGAAATGGATTGGGACGCTGGAAGACCATGCCCACCCGTCGGCGCACATCGACCACATCAACACCCGGAGCATAGATGTTTTGCCCATCCAAACTAACTTCGCCTTCGGTCCTGGCGCTGGGTGTGAGGTCGTTCATTCGATTTAGCGAGCGGACCAACGTCGATTTTCCGCAGCCAGAAGGACCGATGATGGCTGTGATCTTATGGATTGGCACCTTAAGTGAAACGTCTGCCAGCGCGCGGAAGTCTCCATAATATATCGAGAGATCTTTGATTTCCATCTTCAACGCAAGATCGGCCAGAACGTCATCAATCTGCGTCTTGGCTGGAAGATCTGTTGCGTTAAATCTATCCTCTTTCACTTTCGGGTGTCCATTCCTCATCTGTATAAGCATCAATTTTATCCTCGCAAGCGGGCAGCCCGGCGTTCAACCCAAAGCCGAGTGCCGATGTTTGTCAGCAGCACAATCGCCATCAAGACGAGAGCCACCCCCCAGGCCTGGTCGACCCGCTCGGGATAGGGCTGCTGGGCATATTTCCAAAGCGTCAGTGGCAGCGAGTCAATGGGTTGCTCAAGTAAGGTGTTTAGGATCGACAGCGGATTCTGACCGGTCTGTACCCCAATTTTAATGATACGCAATGCGTCATATCGTTCATTTCCGAGTGCCGTAAAAAGCAGCGGAGCCGTCTCTCCAGATGCCCGAGCCAAACCCAGCATCAGACCGGTGATGATCCCGTTGGCAGCGGCCGGCAGGACGACGCTCAAGGTCGTCTTCCACTCCGCCGCACCCAAGGCCAATGATCCTTCTCGAAGCGTATGGGGGACCAGTTTGATCATCTCCTCGGTCGTCCGTACGATAATGGGAAGCATCAGAATCGACAGGGCCAATCCCCCGGCGAGGGCCGAGTAATGTCCTTGATTCTTGACGATCAGCGCATACCCGAACAAACCGACGACGATCGAAGGCACACCCGAAAGCACGTCCGTCGCAAAACGTACCGCTATTCCCAACGGGGTGTTGGGATGGCGGGCGGCGTAGATTGCAGCCAATACACCGGGGGGTATGGCGATAAGACCGGCCAGCGCGGTGAGAATCATCGTCCCCTGGATGGCGTGCAGCACACCGCCTCCAGCCACACCCAGCGGACGTGGCAATTGGGTGAAAAACGCGAGATTGATTGAACTGCCTCCGCGCATGATGACGTACGCGATAATCCATATCAGGGGAACAAGCGCTAGAGCTGCCATCAAGCCCGTCAGTCCAAGCATGAACAGGTTGATGGCCCTGCGCCGATTGTAACCAGTTCGGCTGAACGTGATGTGACACTCGAGCGGTGGATTGGAGGAACTCATGCTCGCGCCTCCTGTGGCGTTCTGCGGGCTACACGCCAGACCATGAAACGCGCCAGGATGTTCAACAGCAACGTCATGACGAACAGCGTCAGCCCGATTTCAACCAGAGCCTCCGTATGCAATGTAGTGACGGATTCGGCAAATTCATTGGCGATGATACTGGACATGGTATAGCCCGGTCGCAGCAGCGATAACGAACCTTCAATACTGTTGCCGATCACCATCGTCACGGCCATCGTCTCTCCCAGAGCTCGCCCGAGCCCCAAAATCACGGCACCCAGTATGCCCGACAGTCCGTAAGGCACCAACACCTGCCAGATCGTCTCCCACGACGTGGCTCCCAGGGCCATCGCCGCTTCCCGCTGAGCATGTGGAATGGCGCGGAATACATCCCGGCTGACGGCCGCGATGGTCGGAATGATCATAATGGCCAGAATCAAACTGGCGGCCAGGCGGCTCGATCCGCTCTGTGGAATTGGCCCGGTAAAAAATGCCCCCAGTACCGGAATCCTGGCCAGGGTCTGTGCCAGGGTGTTCCCGATCGGGGTCACGACATTCGGGAGGAAAACGAAAATGCCCCACAAGCCGTAAACCACGCTGGGAATTGCTGCGAGAAGCTCGATCATCCAGCCCAGCGGCGTCCGCAGCCAGATCGGGCTGAGCTCCGCCAGGAAGATAGCGATCCCCAGGCTCACTGGAACGGCAAGCAGCAGAGCGACAAAGGAGGTTTGAAGTGTGCCGTAGATAAATGGCCAGGCTTGAAACTTATCGAAGACTGGATTCCAGGAAGCATCGGAAGTCGGCAACACGAACGAAATTCCGAATGCCTGACGTGCTTGGGAAGAATCGCGCCACAGAAGCCAGCCGATCTCCAGAATCAAGACAAGCACACTAAGAGCAGCCAGGCTGATCAATACTCGCCACGCCAGATCACCATGCTGCCACCTGTTTACCAACCAGGATTTCAACCCCGAAGTTGAGCGTCTTTCGATCTTACGAGTTGCGTTCAATTCTTTGTCTCCATTATTTACAAGAAATCCATCAAGGGAACCCGCCTTTCACGGGTTCCCCTGTGGTGAAATACCAGGACAAGCTTTATAAGTTACTCGCCACTCATCACGGGCGCGCCGTTACACGTAACCTCACCCAGCTTGTCCAACACCTGCTGCCGGACGGCCTCAGGCAGCACGGCGTAACCGAGATCCGATGCACGCTGGGCTGCACCAGAGTCGGTCAGCGTCCAGCGGACGTACTCCAGCAGTTTGGTCGCCTTGGCGCAATCCTCCATCGTGGAGGTGTGCAGAACCAGGTACGTGTATCCGGCGATTGGCCACGATCCGGATCCTGAACCGTCGACAATGTCGGTGGTCAAGCGGTCACTGAAGCTGCCGGCGAAGTCTGCCATGGCGGACTGCAGGCTGGCCGCATCGGCCGTGACCGTGCTACCCGCCTTGTTGATCATCTGAGCGAACGTGATCTTGTTCGAAACGGCATAGGAGAGTTCGACGTAGCCGATGCTATTGGTAGTGTTTTGAACGGCCGCCGCAACGCCCTGGTTGCCCTTGCCGCCAACGCCGTTGCCGGCCTTGTCAACCGGCCATTCGATCGACGAACCGGCACCGACGTTCGTTTCCCAGTCGGAGCTGAAGGATGAAAGCGCCTTGGTGAAGATTTCCGTCGTGCCGGATCCATCAGAGCGATGGACGACCGTGATCGCGGCATTCGGTAATTTGTCGGCCAATTCCGGGTTGAGTGCGACGATCGCAGGATCACTCCAATTGTTGATGCTGCTGTCATATATGCCGGCCAAGACTTCCCGGCTAAAGGTCAGGGCCGTATCTTCGCCGGTAAAGCCCTCGATGTTATAAATCGGGACCACGGCGCCGGCGATCATCGGATACATCTGCAGGTCGCCACCAGCGCTATATTCCTCGTCCTTCAAAAGCGAGTCGGAACCAGCGAAATCAACGGTGCGGTCGACGATGGCCTTCTTGCCCCCGCCAGAACCGATGCCCTGGTAATTGATCGCAACGGATGGATCAACATACTGGTAAGCGTAAGTCCATTCGGTGTAGACCGGGAGCGGGAAGGTCGCGCCAGCGCCATTGATCTGGATCGATCCAACGGCAGCCTGGGCTTCGGGTGTCGCTGTGATAACAATAACTTGCGGCGTTCCCTCCACGATGCGGGTTACTTCAACCATCTTCTCACCTGATGATTGAGAAGCACAGGCAGAGAGTACCAGCGAGAGAATGAGACCAACAAGGATAGCGGAACGTTTTAACGACATGTTGCTTATCTCCTCAAGAAATGTAATCTGCACTTCATGTTATTGGGCATAATTTAAAAACAGGTCAAGGCTTGGTTAAGATTTCTTAACATACGATCACCTGTCTCGATGCTCACGACAGGTGATCCGAAAACGAGAAAAAGATCCCTTCACCCAACTATTAATTGTTGTTTGGTAAATACAGGCACGCCGGTTGTGTGAATTTTAACCTGGCGGGCGAAAGATGAAAGGATCGTCCAACGGTGTGACAACGGGCGCATCGACCTTCGACACGCACCATGCTGCGCATATAGCTATACTTGATCTGATACGAAGGCGAACCGCAGTACGGACAGTAAGTTACAACCTTAATGGACATGTTCTGTGAGGGCATCGAACTGCCGCTTGATTTTGGCAGACGAACTTTATCACCCTTCAGCCTATTTGTTGAAAAGTATTGCATCTCCAAACGACGTTATTCTTCCAGTTTTAACGTTGCTCTTCCATTCTTTATATTTTTCATACAGTCAGCTTATCTCATCCACCTTAAGCACGCGTCAAGAAAGGATTAACCAAGCTTAACTTTCAAATGTGTAAATTGGGGAGGCGCTTCGGCAATTTAACCCACATCCATTCAATCAAGCGTAATTGAATGGACGTATAATGTTTTAACCAAGCTGTGCTTGTGAATCGGCATCCCGCGCGGTACGGTAGGCATCGAGCGCACGCTCCCGCGCCCAGGCGTGGTCCACGATCGGTTGTGGATAATCCCGCCCGATGCGGCAGCCCGAATCCACCTGCAGGTCATCGGGCATCTTCCAGGGCTCGTGGACGAAACGTGTAGGGACTTTTTCGAGAACCGGCAGCCACTTTCGCACGTAATCTCCATGCGGATCGAATTTCCTGCCCTGCGTGACTGGATTGAAGATCCGGAAGTAGGGCGCCGCGTCTGTGCCGGTGCCGGCCGTCCACTGCCAACCACCATTATTCGCCGCCGGGTCGCCGTCTAGCAGATGCTGCATGAACCAGCGTTCCCCCCAGCGCCAGTCGATCAGCAAATCCTTGGTCAAGAAGGAAGCCACGATCATGCGCGCCCGATTGTGCATCCAGCCGGTTCGTTCGAGCTGGATCATTGCCGCGTCGACGATGGGATAGCCGGTTCGCCCGCGGCACCAGGACTCGAATTCGTCGCCATCGTTGGACCACTCGATTTTAGCCAGGTTATCCCGGAAACTCTCCCGACGTACTCGGGGGAAATGCGCCAGGATGTCAATGTAGAATTCGCGCCAGATGAGTTGCCTCAGCCACGCCGCAGCGGACGCACGCCGGTCTCTATCGTGGAAACCATTGCGAGCGTCCATTGCCTGCGAGGCGGTAAAACATGGTGATAACACACCGAACCGCAAATACGGGGAAAGCATCGAAGTGCCGTGCAAGTCAGGTCGGTCGCGGTTTGCCGCGTAGTGGGCAATCCCTTCTCGGACGAATGCTTCCAGGCGCTCACGTGCAGCCGCCTCGCCGACCGGGAAGATATTCTCGTGATTATATGCGGGCGTTTCAGGGATTGGCAGTGATTCGAGATCGCTCGGTGTATCGATCTTCTTCGGAGCCGGAATCCATGCATACGCCTCCACTGGCGCAAGAGCGCTCCAGGCGCGGCTGTAGGGCGTGAAGACAATATACGGTTGCCCGTCTTTTTTCCGTACGCTTTGGAGCGGATGGATCGTGAGACCTTCCGTGAGGGTCAAAGGAAGCGTTTCCCGAATCACTTCGTCTCTTTGGCGAGCATACGATGAGACATCGGCTTGGGCAAAGATCGCCGTTGCGCCGATCTCGGTCACCAGTCGAGTCAGCACCTCGAGCGGTTCACCCTTGCGAAAAATCAGGCGACTACCGATGTGCCGAAGGGAATGATCCAGAGATCGCAGACTTGCGAGCAGGAAAGCCTTACGCCCCTCTCCGGTATCCCGCGAGTTCCATAGAATGGGATCACGGATAAACAAAGGGACGATATCGTCCGACGCGTTCAGCGCAGCTTGAAGCGCCGGGTTGTCCGCCAGGCGCAGATCGCGCCGCAGCCACCAGATTGCTGTCATCTCCACAATTCCAAAGAATATGGATATTCTAATGCTTGGTTAATCAGCTTGTCAGCAGCGACCGGACTCGACTCGGATTTCGAAGAGGCCGGGAAAAATAGGGATACTGATAGGAATTATAACGGCCACGAACTCCCGGTGAACTGCTGATAATTCATGGCAAGAAAGAAAATGGCTGCTGTACTTATTATTTTCCAGATGATCCTATACCCTCGACTCAATTCATATACGCTGCGCGGCGTTCGTAGCCCGAATTATCAAAGCAGGATATAGATCTGTGAATAGCGTTTCACCTTACCGCTCAGAATGCTTGGGTAATCGAATGAAGACTTAAGCCAACAATGAGCAATCCGACACCTGTGAGCATTGCCTTCGTTGGAAGTTTGCGCACAATGTGTGCGCCAAACGGAGCAGCGACAATCCCTCCGATGATTAACCCGATAATCACATTCCAATGTGAAAGTCCAATGAAGGCGATGAAAGTAATCGACTCCGCCAGTGTAACGAAGAATTCCACCAGATTCACCGAGCCAATGGTATAGCGGGGTTGATTCCCGTGAGCGACGAGCGTTGATGTTACGATTGGTCCCCATCCACCACCGCCGATGGCATCGAAGAATCCCCCGATAAGTCCAAGTGGGACTAAGGGTGTGGGCCGCATGGATGAATCACCCCCTCGAATTACTTTCCACAAGATTACGATACCCATAGCCAACAAATATACCGCGACAAAGGGTTTGATGCGGTCGCCAGGAATCGAAGCGAGAATATACGCGCCGAGGACGCCTCCGATCACACCCGGCACAAGCAACTTTCGCACGAAATGTCTGTTTGTATTTCCCAACCGCCAGTGTGAAAATCCCGACGCTGCAGTAGTGAAAATCTCCGCAGTATGTACTGTGGCGCTCGCTGTTACTGGATGCACGCCCAAACCTAGAAGGAGCGAAGTTGAGCTTACGCCATAGGCCATCCCTAATGCGCCGTCAATTATCTGAGCAAGAAATCCTACGAAAATAAAAGGGAGGATAGAAAGCACGAAAGTTACGCATTCTGTGTCCAATGCATATCTCCTTCATATCGGTTGACCGAAACATAATCTCAGGGCTCCAGACCTACAGCGTCCGCAAGTGTGGTTCGATCGACAACCTCGACAATCACCGTGCGCACGTCTTGCATAACCCGTTTCAACTTACAGTTTTGTTCATCCGGGCAAGTACAAGGTTCGTATGCGATCTGGCTGACGCAACTCACAGGGGCCAGTGTTCCATCGAGTATTCGTATGATTTCACCAAACGTGATCGCCTCTGCGTCTCGCCCCAGCGAGTATCCCCCGCCAGGACCCAAATGACTCGACACAATTCCCGCGTTTCGCAACGAGGGCAAGATTTGCTCAAGAAATTTCTGTGGCAGGTTGTTCCGCTCAGCCAGCTCGAACAACGGCACAGGATCTCCTCCCTGATTTGTGGCCAGATCCAATAGCGCTCTAAGGCCATATTCACTGCGTTTAGAAATATTCATATATGTCCTATTTATCCTATATTACTACTATGTCTTTCCAGCAGTATAAAACAAAATGGAATGATTGTCTAGGCACCGTATTCATTCATCTAAAATGTTACCGAAGGATAATGGTTCTTCCAAATGAAAATGTTACCGAGGGAACCATGTCCAATGACGATGAAATGACCATTGACGAGCGATACAAATACCTACGGAAAAT
>DAOULU010000012.1:0-354245 GCA_034417075.1 Anaerolineales bacterium | reverse complement strand
TCTTTTCACTTGGTGGTATTCTGTTCATGGCGTGAGTTTCCTTTCCGCCCCTTGAGGGCCGTGGTTTTGAACAACCCAAAGGATAACTCACGCCGCATATTTTTACAGCATTATAAAGACATCACCTGTTCTTTATCTCTTGACCTTGATAGTTAATAACTACAAGTCAATAAGACGACTTGAACAGGGTGCTAAGAAGGAAATCAAGGATAAGCTAGAAGCCGCTATTCTAGCAATAGCTCCAGCCAACTCTAAAGATATAATAAGAGCAAATGTTATGCTTAAACGTTGGTGGAGATTGCGTATATTTTGCCCATGGAATATGTACAATAAACCTGAGGAAAATTTGGTATGGAAGAAGGGGCAAGGTTGCGCGGGTAGCGCATGGAGTAATGCAACAGAGAACCCAACTAAGGAGAAGTGGAAGCCTACAATCGCACCTAAAATTGAGAGTGGAAATTTAAACAAATGGGCAATGTCTCCAAGACAAATTCAGAAAACTGAGAGCATAGAGTGGGTAGTTAGCACTCCCATATTCAAACAAATAAGCGGCTCATTCGTTGGTGTAATGAATTTTGATGGAAGCCAGGATATTAATAAGACAATAGCAATGTATAATGACGATCAGGAGGCCTTCTTTTCTGTTTGTGGTGAATTCGCAAATCAGGTAGCATATATTCTGGAAGATCAGAATATAATTTAGCTGTAAAATTGGATCATATAATTTGCCGTTGGAATATTATTTTACTAGCGTGAGGAAAAAATGCCTAAAAGGAATAAAGAACCTGCTAAGAAATCTGGTAGAGTAGATCATCTTGATCCCATTGAGGGTCGTCCCGGTATCTTTGTCTACAACGGAAAGAAAATAGACGTACAGGAAATTGTTGCCAATGCTATAAGAACTCAGATCATAAATAAAAGTACTAGCCAATCACACTCGACTGAGAAGTAGACAATTAAAAGCTTGAACGCAAAAGCGCGCCCGCGAGTAGAGGCGCGCTCTGCTATTTAATTGTACGTCCACTCTGCGCATGAGCCGGACGGCTCAAAAAGGCAGTAAGTGCGCAATGTCTACTTCGACCCTCTAAAGGCTTGACCTTATTTGTTCACCAAATTGCCCAGGAGATCAATAATCTCAAATGTCATACCACACGCTACATTGGCTGTTACTTATAAATTCATCCTTATACGATTAATTACGTAACCTCTATCCTAGATCCAAGAAAGTCTCTCGCACCTCGCAAGAATACGTCGCCCGGCAGCGCCTTTTTACCCGAAATCTGGAGTGCATCGAGCACAAGCAAACCATCTTTCATCTGGATGGCAGGAAATCCGTCTACTTCAACCAGACTGCCGATTTCGTCCTGATTTGAAGGAAGTGTATGTGCTTTTCGAACGCGAACACGTTTATCGTCCCACTCGAAATAGGAACCGGGCCAAGGTTCGTACGCGCGTACCTGTCTGGAAACAAATACTGCGCTCTGATTGGGCGTGAACTTTCCATCCGTTTTTCGTATCAGTGGAGCGGAGGTTGCCTCCCGGTCTTCCTGTGGGGTGACTTTAATTTTTCCTTCCAGGTAAGGTAGAAGGGTATCGATTAGCAGTTGAGCGCCGACGTGCGACAAACGAGAGAGCAGTTCTCCAGCTGTTTCTTCGTCTTCGATGCTCAATTCGGATTGGGAAATAATCGGTCCAGTATCCATGCCGGGATCCATTTTCATTATCGTGACGCCAGTGACTGTGTCGCCATGCAGTATCGCGGCTTGAACGGGTGCAGCGCCTCGCCAGCGAGGCAGCAGGGAAGCATGCACGTTGATAAACCCATGGATGGGAATCTCGAGCAGGGAGGCCGGAAGAATTTGACCGTATGCAGCGACGACGGCTACATCCGGCTCCCAACGTTCGAGCTGTGTATGCACTTCCGCTTCGCGGACTTTACGCGGTTGGATGAAAGGGATCTCGTGCTGAACTGCGTAGGCTTTTACCGCGGGAGGATGCGGGTGTCGTCCTCTTCCGGCAGGCCGATCTGGCTGAGTGATCACACCGACGACGTTAAAATTCTCGTTTAGGGCATCCAGACTAGGAAGAGCAAAGTTAGGAGAACCAACGAATACGATTCGCATATGTATATCGTAACACGCATTCCGGATGCCGAAAAACAGCACGCAATGCTGAGAAACGTGTAGAATTAGGATTGCAAACTAAGATAGGGGGATTGAATGATGAAGGGATATGACTTGAACAAGCGTTGGATACTACCTCAAAGTGACAAGAATGAATCGTTACAAATACTTTCCGGATTCTCCGAACTCGAAAGGCAAATCCTCGCCAACCGGGGGATCCATTCCGAGGCTGACGCAGAGGAATTCTTAAGTGGAACGGCACAAGAAAGTGCTGACCCTTATTTGCTGGCGGGTATGAAGTCAGCTGTGGATCGAATCGAAGCGGCGATTAATGAAGGCGAGAAAATCGTTATCTATGGTGACTACGATGCCGATGGCGTGACTGCGACGGCGCTGCTCGTGGAATACTTCTCAGACTTGAGGGGACATGTAAGTCACTATATCCCTGATCGTTTTCGTGAAGGATACGGACTAAACCGGGATGCATTGGATCGAATAAAGGCCAACGGGGCGGATGTCGTCGTCACCGTTGATTGTGGAATCCGGGCCATGGAAGAAGTCCAACACGCCAACGACCTCGGGTTGGATGTGATCATCACCGATCATCATGAGCCTGGGCCGTCCTTGCCCCCAGCGTGTTCTGTAATCGATCCCAAGCGAGGAGGAGACGAGTATCCCTTTAAGGGGCTCGCCGGCGTAGGTATTGCATATAAATTGACGGAAGCCATCTCTATGAATTGGGGAACAAATTCACACCGGGATGGCCTCGACCTTGTCGCTATCGGGACAATTGCAGATATGGCACCTCTTGTGTCGGAGAACCGGATTTTAGTGCAGGATGGATTGCGCGTCATACGGAGCGAAAACCGGTTGGGAATTGTCAATCTATGCAGGGAGGCCGGATATGATGTTGACCGTGTAGATGCGACCAAGATTGGGTTTGGAATAGGACCGCGTATCAACGCAGCAGGAAGGATCGATTCGGCGGAACGCGCCTTTCGTTTACTGCTGACGGAAGATCAAACACAATCTAAAGAATTGGCTGCGTCACTGGAGCAGTTGAATCAGAAGCGAAGGGCGATCATGCGCCAGTCCTTTGAGAAGGCTCGAAAACTTAGAATGGATATGGACCGGGAGATGGATTTCATCTTCGTGGCCGATGAATCATTTAATGAGGGGATCATCGGGCTCGTAGCTTCGCGACTCGTGGATGAATATTATCGACCTGCAATCGTGGCAGTAAAGGGGGAGCAAAGCACAAGAGCATCCGGGAGAAGCGTGCCGGAATTTCATATCACGAATGCCCTCGAGCGCTGCGCAGATCTTTTAGAACGGTTTGGTGGTCACTCGGCGGCCGCAGGGTTTAGTGTTGCAAACGAAAATCTCGGCGAATTGGAAGCACGATTGCGCGAGATCGTTATTTCCCAGCTATCTGGAAAAGATTTGAGACCTTCCATCGCCCTCGATGCGGTCGTCCATTTTGCGGATCTAAATTGGCAATTGCAGGAATTCATCGAGAAAATCGAGCCTTGTGGTGAGGGGAACCCGGTTCCGCAATTCGCTGCCGCCAACGCGAAAGTATTGGGAAAGAGGCAAGTAGGGAAAGAAGGCGCGCATCTCAAACTGACATTGGAGCAGGGCGGTAAAGTATTCGATGCGATCGCATTTCGAAAGGGCGATCTATATTCAACTCTGCCGGAATTTATCGATGTTGCATTCAGACTGGAACGAAGTGATTACTGGAGCACGCCAAGCCTGGAATTAAATATCAGCGATATCAAGGAAGCGGGCGCGATCGAAAGGATCGGTTAATCCCAATGTACCTGGCTGCAAAATTAATCAACGAGACGATATTTAAGTAGAGTCCACACCGCCACAAATGCATCTTTCAGACCGATTTTTTTGCCTTCTGCATATTCGCGTGGGAAGAAGGATATTGGAACTTCCACGATACGGACTTTTCGTTTCAACAGCTTTGCCGTGATCTCGGGTTCAAAATCGAATCGGTTGGATCTTAGGGGAATAGATTGGATGATCTCCCTCCGGAAGAGCTTGTATCCCGTTTCCATGTCGGTGAGAATGCTGTTGTAAAGAAGATTGGTCATGAAGGTTAGCAATTTGTTGGCAACCATGTGCCAAAACATCGCAGAACGGCGTGGAGCCCCCAAGAAGCGTGATCCATATACTACGTCTGCGACACCATCTTCCATAGGTTTAAGTAGCGCAGGATAATCTCTGGGATCGTATTCCAGATCGGCGTCCTGGATCAAGACCAGATCCGAAGATGCCGCTTGAATACCCGTGCGAACTGCAGCACCTTTCCCCATATTGTTTTCGTGAAGTATAAGACGGATCTTGTCATGCGACTTCTGCGCTTCATGCAGGATATCCCGTGTGCCGTCTGTCGATCCATCGTCGACGATTACGATTTCATCGACAAGATCAACGACATCGATCCGTCTTAATATTTCCTCGACAGTGTTTTTCTCGTTAAACACCGGCATAACGATAGTTAAAGTCATGGCACTGATTTTACCTGCAATGCGGTGAAATGGGAATAAGTGGGTATTTGCTCACAGGGCGTGGTGTATATATAATCCAAGATGCGCGTTATCCAATTCACAAGCATTGGTGACGTTTAATCGAATTATTTGGTAGGTAGGGAGGTACGGGATGTCATTACCTCGAAGTTCAGTCTTGTCGAAGCGTCGTGAGCGGTCGAGCACAACTTCCAACTTGAGATTCACACCGGCGCCTGTAAGTCGTGTCGAAGATACCGGGCTTACTCAACTTTGGCTTCAAGACCTGGCGTTGAAGATCCTGTATTTTCAAGGATATAAAACAGGTTTCAGCGTGGCCGAAGCTATCGCGCTTCCGTTTGCGGGAATCGTGGATCAAATCCTGGAAGCTCTCAAACGGGAAAAATTCGTCGAAGTAAAGACCCAGGTGGGATTCGGGGAAGGTTCGTACCAATACGCAATTACCGGTGCGGGAATCGCTCGAGCTCGTGAGGCATTGGATCGCAGCCAATACGCTGGACCAGCACCCGTACCTTTGGAAGTCTACAACGACTCGATCCGCCGTCAAAGCCGCGGCAGGCCGACCGTGCATCCCAGTTTGATGCGTGATGCGCTATCCGATCTGACCCTCTCCAATAAGACGTTTAGCAAAATCGGACCTGCGGTAAACTCGGGGACCTCGATATTCTTATATGGACCTCCCGGAAACGGAAAGACCTCGATCGCGCAAGCGATCGGTGAAATCTTACTCGAAGAGGACCTGTACATTCCCTTCGCAATCGACATCGATGGGCAAGTCGTAAAAATGTACGATTCGGTGAACCATCAGCTCGCACACGAAGAAGACGTCCAGGACTCCGGCACGGGAAAGTCAGGTTCAAAACAAGATCCGCGTTGGGTGAAAATCAAGAGACCGTTCGTCGTTGTCGGTGGCGAATTGACCATGGCAGGTCTCGACTTGGTTTATGACGATGTAAATAAATATTACGAGGCTCCATTCCAGGCTAAGGCGAACGGAGGTGTGTTCCTCATCGACGACTTCGGTCGGCAACAGGTGCGCCCAAGGGATCTTTTGAATCGCTGGATCGTCCCCCTTGAAAATCGCATCGACTACCTCACGCTGCACAATGGTCGGAAAGTCGAACTGCCCTTCGATGTTTTGGTTGTCTTCTCGACCAACCTTCCGCCGCGTGATCTGGTGGACGAGGCGTTCTTGCGCAGGCTGCGGCATAAGATCGAAGTTGGCGACCCCACATATGATGAATATCGCCAGATATTCAAGAAGGTTGCCGAGGGAAAGGGCGTTATCTATTCCGACCAGGGTTTGGCATACATGCTTCAGGAGTGGTACATCAAGAGAAATCGTAAATTGCGCGCTTCGCATCCACGGGATATCTGCGATCAGATCCTGGATATTTCCAGATATCTTGGCGTTGAACCCGAAATGACGAAGGACATGATCGATCAAGCATCTGAGGCATACTTCGTCGAATTATGACAATGCGTGAAATTAGTAGTTGGAATTCTGACGCCCCGTTGGTGATCGCACACCGCGGGGCGTCTTTACAAGCGCCTGAAAACACTATCGCAGCGTATCGATTGGCGGCCGATTTGGGTGCCGATGCGATTGAGATGGACGCCAAGCTGACCGAGGATAAGCGCGTCGTACTTCACCATGACGGGCGACTGGAGAGAACGACGAACGGTGTAGGACGGGTAAATTCTTGGGGATTGGATGAAATTAAGCGATTGGATGCCGGAGGAAAATTTGATACAAGTTATACGAACGAACGAATTCCAACCCTCGAGGAAGTGATTGAAAGTGTTGGGGATCGGCTGCTGTTGAACATCGAGTTGACCAACTACGCTTCACCGTTTAATGAACTGCCGGATATTGTTGTCCATATCATTCGTAAATACAGGATCAAAGACAGAGTGCTTATTTCATCTTTCAATCCAAAAGCGCTTCATCGAGTGCGTACAATTGAACCGGAAATTCAGTGTGGATTGCTAATCAAATCCTCGGAGCCAAAATGGTTGAGACGGCTGCTGCGAATTTTCGTAGCTCACGATGCTGTACATCCGGGTTTTGATCTTCTTGACCAGCGAGAGATGGAAGAATTTCGCCACAGTGAAAGACGTGTATTCGTTTGGACGGTGAATTTGTATGAAGATGTCGTAGAAATGCTCCGTCTTGGTGTCGACGGAATCATAACGGATGATCCGGAATCTGTACGGAAGATCATTGACAGCGGAGTGATATAGCAAACGCGTTGCGTTCCACGCAATCCTTCGGGACAAGGGAGGCAGTATTGAAGAAGCAAGAAGAATGGACACTGAGCGATCTTATGTGTGTTTGCATCTCACGGCAGGTGAAAAATGGTGAGGTCGTCGCACAAGGCATCGCTACACCACTTGTCGCTGCAGGGTATTTGCTAGCTTGGTATACACATGCTCCCGATCTTTATTTCGCCTCCGCAGTCGGGCAGAGTGTTTGTCGAGAAGGAGCTTCCTTGGGGCTTGCAAGTGTTGAGGCTCTGTGGCTTGAAAATGCATTAAATCACTACAGCTTCGCTCAAGTGGCGATCGATTTTTTGCCACGCATACGTCCGAAGGAGTTCTTCCGGCCTGCACAAGTGGATTCCTATGGAAATTTCAACAACATTGCTTTTGGCAATAATTATCGTCAACCCAGGATGCGGCTTCCAGGTACCGGGGGAATACCTGATGTAACTCCAATACTTTCTGATATATACCTCTATGTTCCTCGGCATTCAAAAGTGACGTTTGTCGATAAGTTGGATTATTTATCTGGATTGGGTCATCATCCAGAAAGAACGAAAGGAAGCGGTCCCCGTTATATCGTGACCAATCTTGGCCAATTTGATTTTACAGGTGGAAGGATGCGAATAACACATTTACATCCTGGTGTATCCCTTGAAAGAGTCTTGGTAAAAACGGGTTTCGAACTCGAAGTATCATCGGATTTAGAAGAGACTGAACCGCCTTCACAGGAAGAAATTCGTTTACTTTACGATGTCATCGATCCACTTGGAATCCGTCGCTTGGAGTCGTTGAGCGGGCCAAAAAGACGGGAGGCGTTGCGAGCCGCGCTGATGACAGAACTTGCGCATAGTCATTAGTGGCGAGCCATATTAACGAAGTAAATGAAATCGTACCTTAAGGCTGCTTGTTACCTTACATCCACGAGGATATACTTCAGCATATGCGACGTTTGTTGTTGATTTTTATCTCCCTGATAATGATTCTGACCCCACATATCGGCAGTGGGGAAGCTTCTGGGCTTTCGCAAACAAATCTCGTTACCGATTTGTTGGAAGACATGACACCCGAAGAAAGAGTAGGACAGCTCTTTCTTGTGACTTTCGATGGCAGAAAAATCGAAATCGACGATCCAATTTACAAGCTCATCCTCGATCATCACGTTTCTGGTGTTTTACTGGAAAAGAATAACGATAATTACGGTGAAGGACCGGAAACGCTGCAAGACATCCGGAATTTGATTTCTACGTTGCAAGACATCGAAAAGTCCGGGTCAGACAACACGACGAATTCTCAGGTCTATATCCCGCTTTTCATTGCAACACGCTACGAGAGTGGTTGGCCTTATTCGGAAATTCTTTCGGGATTATCTGAATTACCGGACCAAATGGCGATTGGTGCAACATGGAACACCGAGTATGCCTATCAAGTGGGCAATGTGATCGGAAGAGAGTTAGATGCATTGGGTTTCAACTTTTTAATCGGACCTTCATTGGATGTTCTTGAGGAGCCTCGTCTCGTTCAGGAAGGTGATCTCGGAGTTCGTACTTTTGGTGGAGATCCCTATTGGGTAGGGCAGTTAGGGCGCGCATATATTTCCGGTGTTCATGACGGATCAAACAACGGCATCAGTGTAGTCGTAAAACATTTTCCCGGACTTGGCAGCGCAGACCGACCAATAGAAGAAGAAGTGGCAACTGTGCGGAAATCCTTGGAACAGATTAAACAGATCGAATTGGCGCCATTTTTCTCGGTTACAGGAGCGGCTCCCGGATCGAATGGCGAGATTGCGGACGGATTGCTCGCTTCCCATATTCGTTACCAGGGCTTTCAGGGAAATGTTCGTGCTACCACACGGCCGATCAGTCTCGATCCGCAAGCGTATTCCCAATTAATGGCACTTGAGCCGTTGGCTGTGTGGCGAGATGCAGGAGGTATTACCGTCAGCGATTCTCTAGGGACGCGAGCAATTCGACGTTTTCGGGATCCGACAGAACGAACCTTTAAATCCCACCTCGTCGCACGAGACGCATTTTTAGCTGGAAACGATCTGTTGATACTGTCTGATTTCAAGAATCCAGAAGATGACAATGAATTGACAACGATTGAATTTACCTTGGATTTCTTTGCACAAAAATACCGAGAAGACTCATCCTTTGCCCAGCTTGTAGATAATGCCGTTATGCGGATCCTCAGCTTGAAACTGCGTATGTTCGGAGAAGATTTCCGCAGAGCAAGAGTATACCCACCTTCATTTTTGCCAGATGATATTGGTGAGGACTCAGAAGTCACGACTCAGGTTGCTATGACGGCGTCAACACTGGTCAGTCCTTCGCAAGACGAGGTTATTCAAAGGCTAGGTGGTGCTCCCCAATTGGGAGAGCGAATACTATTCTTTACCGACGTAAGAATGGTTCGGCAGTGCTCGACATGCGAGGACCAGCAATGGATGAACGTACGTGGTTTAGAACAAACGGTATTGAGTCTCTATGGTCCGGCTGCCGCAGGAGAAGTAGGTTCGTGGAATTTAAGTTCTTATAGTATGGCGGATTTGGCTTATTTCCTTGGTGCGCCAGTTGAGGGTGTTGTTGAGACAGCGCTCGCGCCACCCGAAGAATTGGAGGAGCTGCTCATTTCGGCAGACTGGCTTGTGTTCTCAGTACTGGATGGTAGCGAAGATGTGTATGGATCGAACGCCTTGAAATTATTGCTAGATCAACGGCCTGATCTGGCTCGAAATAAACAATTGGTCGTTTTCGCACACGATATCCCTTACGGTTTGGATGCGACGGACATCAGCAAAGTCGATGTATATTACGCGCTATATGGTAGCAGCCCGATATTTGTCGATGTCGCTGCGCACTTGCTGTTTTTAGAACAATCGGCTCCAGGTGCCTCCCCGGTTAGCATCCCGGGTATTGGATATGATCTGATCGACGCTACGTCACCCGATCCTGATCAAGTGATAACGCTTCAGCGGATAGAGGTACCACCGAGCGAAGAAGTGGAAGAAAATAATGGAGAAGGTAATCCGGAACTTTCGATTGGTGATGTTGTCACAGTACGAACGGGCCAGATATTTGACACGAATGGACATCACGTCCCTGATGGAACAGTCGTAGAATTCATGATAACTCAACAGGGCGAAAACCTATCCTCATCAACTGTTGATGCAACAACAGAAGTGGGGTACGCAGAAATCAACATTACATTGGAACGATTGGGACTGATGACCATAAGTGCACGAAGCGATCCGGCGCGTACTTCGGAGACACTACAGATCAACATTCAAGAAGGGGCACCGATCGAGGAGACGATCGTAACGCCTACGCTTTTGCCCACATCAAGCGACGCAACAGAAGATGTAGACTTGTCGCCAACACCGTCCGCAATTTCGACGATGGGGGAAGAAGACGATAATTCGGAAACGGATGTCATCACTTTTTCGCACTTCTTAATCGGGATGTTAGGGGTATTGTTTTCAGGGGGCTACGCATATGCGCTTGCAGATAGAAATGGAATGGCAATACAGTTAAAACTGCGGTGTGCCATGGTGCCAATAATTGGAAGTCTAATTGGCTATAATTATGTTGCGCTAGGATTTCCCGGAAGTAACATACTCCTAAATTCGTTGGGGATATTCGCAGGTTTACTAATGGCTATCGTTTGGGGTTTGATTTGTATGATCGCAGTAAAAATATGGTGTCTCGAATTCGTTAAATCAGCGTGAGATCGCCAAAGCCGACACGATAAATAAGAGCATCACCAACCCGATTAGCACGCGATCAATTTTAGATCGGATGAAGGCTTGATACTCATTGGGAAATGATTGCTGAATGCGCGATCTTATTGGGAGCGCATCACCGAATAAAGCCGTTCGCAACGTGGCGATGTCCTGGGGCCGATCGTCAGGATGCAGTGCAAGTGCCCACATAACAACTTCACTTACTTTGGTATCGATGGCGTTGTTGATGCTCTTCGGAGATGGCATTCCATCCGGTTGCAAGAATCTTTGTTTGGCGTCCATCGGAGGATGGTTGGTGAGAAGATGATAGAGCGTGGCGCTGAAGGCATAGACGTCACTACGGACATCCGTATGACCCGTGTCACCGCCGTACTGCTCGAGTGGTGTATATAGAGCCGTACCGCGTCCCTGGATCACCGTAACCGTCATCTCATCCGGGGCCATTTGTTTTACGAGACCAAAATCCACAAGTTTTACAAGGCCAGATGGAGTGAGTTTGAGGTTACTCGGCTTAATATCGCGATGGATGACTGGAGGTGTTTGGGCGTGGAGATATTCCAGAGCATCCGCTAATTGCGAAGCCCATGCAAGCACTTCGGATTGGTCTATAAACTCACCTTTCCGACGTGCCTGATCCATTACCGTTTTAAGATCGTCGCCGGGGACAAAATCCATAACAAGATAATCGCACTCGTCAACGGAGAAGAA
This sequence comes from Anaerolineales bacterium, assembly GCA_034417075.1. Classification (GTDB taxonomy): domain Bacteria; phylum Chloroflexota; class Anaerolineae; order Anaerolineales; family E44-bin32; genus WVZH01. Next base: position 342,867 of record DAOULU010000012.1, on the reverse strand, counting down.
ATCAGAAACTTTGGGCAGATTCGGATGATCAAGTCGAGCGAGAACGGAAGCCTCACGGTAGAATTGCTCGTGAGCTTGCTTACGAAGATCATCGGGGATGTTCCGATCTTGTTGAACTTCTTTAACGGCACATTGCCGTCCTGGGAGACGGAGATCTTCAGCCAGATAGATCGATCCCATCCCACCACGGCCGATAATTCGCAGTATCGTATAGCGTTCTTTTAATACCTGATTCTTCGAAAGGGGTTTCAACTATCATCCCTCAATCATGGGACTTCTTGTAAGAACGTGGCGTCAGGTTGAACCTGCAGATTGAAATACACTGCAACTATTGACGCCGATGCCTACAATTGGATTATACTCAGATATGCGTACTCAGCCAGTAGTACCGTCGGAGAGGTGGTTCCGTGCCAGATGAAGAACTGGATGTCCCTTATATCGTAATGCAGACAGGTAAGTTGACAGGAGAACGGCGTTCGCTCGACGATGACACCTTTATGATCGGGAGAGGGGCGGACAGCGATCTTGTAATCCAGGATCGGCAGGTATCTAGGTATCATGCAAGGATAAGGCGAACTCCTGAAGGTTACGTGGTCGAAGACTTGGGTAGTAAAAACGGAACACATTTGAATGGCGTAAGAATTCCTGGACCCGTCCTGCTGCAGGATGGTGATGTGATCCAAATCGCCTTGGCGATGGAGATTATATTCGTTGGAATAGATGCGACTGTGCCTTTATCCGAGCAACAGGCGACGCAGATGGGCTTGGGCAGATTAAAAATGGATCCACAAGCTCACAGAGTAACTATATACGATGAAGAAATTGAGCCCCCGCTGTCTCCACCACAATATCGTCTTCTTGAATTGCTGCACAGAAATGGGACTCGCGTTGTGACGAGAGATGAAATTGCCGAAGTGGTCTGGCCCGGCACGGAGGGAATTGGTGTTTCGAATCAAGCGATAGATGCGTTGATCCGGCGTTTACGAGACCGACTGAGCGCCGTCGATTCGGATCATTCCTATATCGAAACGGTTCGCGGACTAGGTTTTCGATTCAATAATCCCGTATAAATTTGTAATAATTTTTCTCAAGTCATTCCTATTAATCGATAAATAAAAAGCGCACAGTAAAATGTGCGCTTTTGTGGAGATGGCGGGAATCGAACCCGCGTCCGAAGATGTTGATTACTGAACGTCTACAAGCGTAGTCGATCTATTGTGTGTTCGCTCGTTTCAGTTGCCAATCGACAGGCTTCTGGTTGAGCTATCCACTAGAGCCCGAAAGCTCTGCTAGCACACGAACCGTGGATTTTCGTGTGGTACCTCGTCCATTTGTCACCGACATGTTCGCCGGACAAGGTAGGCAAACAGCGGCGGGTCCTGTGAAAACAAGACCGGAGCTCATCTTTTGGCAGTTTATGCTGCTAAAGGAAGAGCCGCAAAGTCAGTGCGTTTGGCACTTAAAGGTTTGCACTGATTTTTCGAGATCGGTGCCTCTCGGCTTGCAGTTCAGGATCATACAACTCCGTCGAAACCGATCATCCCCATAAAAATTATATCATTGAAAAGAGACTAAATAAAGTTGCGCATAGCCATAATCTACCATAGATAAATTTATTTTCATTATCATCCTTAAAAAATATAAGGCTATGCGAAATTTATGTGGTCTTATAAGACAAAACTTACCATCGACTGTTCGGAAAAGTGTTGATTGATGCGGCTACCTGAATGTGCTTGTACATCGTTACGTAGGTAAAGGGTTCTCCCAGAATGCCGTCGTGAATCGCCCAACTTCTACCGCGTATCGTTTCTTCCATTCCTTGCATTCGGAATGGGGTGCTGTTATCGAGCTTCGAGTAGAGCAATCCACCCCTAGCAAATTGCTCGTTGATTTTATGCATGCGTTTTAGACCTTGTTGGTAGGCAAAACCGTAGCGTTCGAAGATCACAGCGTTGTGGTAATACAAGGGCTCGACGAAATACATTGTTTGCCCAAGCGAGTCAGCGAAATCTTCAAATGCACGTATTGAATGCTGCAGCATCCTCAATCCGCTGTGGACTTGACCCGGCGCAAGACCCGCTCGCATGGCAGATAATTCGGCTTCAATGTTGCGTCTGAGTGTGCCAAAATCTGTCTTAGTTCCATCGGGCATACGATCAACGTTAAATCGAGGGGAATCAGGATCGTTGACGATGTACAAAAGGATATGCAGCTGGCCATTAATCGTGTCTGTTATATGTGCATAAAGCAAGGGATCCTGAGCATCATAATTGTGACGTAAATCTAGAATGACTTCTGTGCTGCCTGCTTCACACTCGAGACGTAAAAGATCTCTCCCATCGGAATCTTTGAAATCAGCGGGGAGTGCGAAGCGTTGACGCAAGACTTCAGGGATGAAGCGTCTATAAATCGATGTCTTTTCCACAAGCGTAAGCTGATTGACAGCAGCAATCGATTGGGGACTCATCTGGAACTATTCCTCTTGGACATGGTGCGATCGATTTCACGCTGGGCATCACGTTTGGCAATCGTGCGTCGTTTGTCATACTTACGCTTGCCGCGCGCAAGAGCAATTTCGACTTTTACCCGGCCGCGTTTAAAATACATTCGTATCGGAATGATCGTATACCCGCGTTGCTGAATCTGATCCTTCAGCTTCGAGATTTCACGCCGATGCATTAATAGTTTTCGCGGACGCTTCGGATCGTGATTGAACCGGCTCGCCGGATCATAAGGTGCGATATGCATATTGATCAACCACGTTTCCATATCGGTGATTTGCACATACGCTTCCCGTAAACTTACACGGCCTGCACGTATAGATTTTATTTCCGTCCCCTTCAAGACGATCCCAGCTTCGAAGGTGTCGAACAGAAAATAATCGTGAGTAGCTTTCCGATTCTTTGCTATGTTCTTCGTTTCGGTTTTTTTCACAATCCACCTAACGAGGTCTCTTCCAAATACTCAATGGCTGCTAGAAGAAACGGTTCGTTGTCTCCGTTTTCCGAGAAAATTGGAATGTCCGGCTGTAACCCCCGTTGGTCCAATCTCTCTAAATCCGGCGTCATCCAACGCGCGGATGTGATGTATAAGCTGGAGCCATCCTGCAATACCAGTACCGATTGTACAACTCCTTTACCAAACGTCTGGCGGCCAATAAGTGGGGCGCGTCCATTGGCTTGTAACGCTGCCGCTACGACTTCTGCTGAACTTGCAGTAGCCTCGTTGACGAGGACAACGAGGGGAATATCCTGACCCTCCCCTGGGTTATCCACATCATACTGAATACGTTTCTCATCCTTTTTCTGCTCGTATAATATCGTGCCTTCAGGAAGGAAGAATTCGGCCACCGCCACGCCGGATTCTAATAATCCACCAGAATTGTTACGTAAATCTAAGATAACAGCCATCGCACCGTTCTTTATAAGATCGTCATAAGCCTCTCCGATCTCTCGTGGTGTCTGCTGGCTGAACAGCGAAATCGCGATCACAGCGATGCGTTCGTCCTGTTCAAGGAAGTAACTTGCCACGGAAGGAAGGGGGAAATTTTCCCGTTCGATGCTGAGTACGATCGCATCTCCTTCTACATAACGGCTTGCAAGCGTAAGTGTTACCTTCGTTCCGACAAGCCCGCGGATCAACGATAGAACTTCATTTTGATCCATATCCGAGAGGATCGGTTCGCCATCTACAGCGATAAGGATATCGCCGTCTACGACTCCTGCATTTGCTGCAGGACTCCCCTCGAATGGAAACAGACGATATTGGCCATTTTCATCTCGCGACAGATGCGCCCCAATACCACCGTATTCACCGCTGAGTGCATCGGACTGAATTTCAAAAGCCGCAGGTTCGAGATAAATCGTATAAGGATCTCCGATCTCTGCGATCATACCTCGAATCATCCCTCGCTCCAACACTTCTTGTTCGGGAAGCTCGCCTAGATAATATTCGTCAATCAGATGTTGGGCTTCCTTCAACAAGGCATAGCGTTCGTTTGTGGGAGGCCACAATGTACGGATTTGATATCCCACGATCACGGAAGGAATAATAAGAAGAATACTGTATAAGAGGAATATTAAGATTTTACGTTTTGAATTAAATATAGCAAAGTCCATGCCAGGCATTGTAGCACGAGTTCGTTCACCTTGGATGTGCAGCGACTACACCCGTTTCGACTATAATTTTCTGCAAGTAAATATAAGCGAGGGAAGACCTTGTCACGAATCATACATACCGAAAGCCCAGCTCGAACCAGAGAGAAATTGCTTCAGTCTTTAGCCAGTGCATTCCATTTTTATAGCCATGAGGAAACCAGCAATGCACAGAAAAAAGATATTTGCGCCTTCGCGTTGTTCGCTTTAAGAGCATTGTCAACATCGATCGATCAGACAGCAAAAGCGTGGGAAAAACGTGATTATTGGATAAAGGCAGATAAGCTGAGACGCGACTGGGAATGGACCTCCAGAGCTTACAAGGAATTACTGGAAGCACTTCAAACAGTCAATATCACAACAGCATTAAGTAATCTCGAAAGCTTATCAGAACATTTCGAATCCGTTTCGTTACCGAAAAAGAAGTCAAGCCAAAGTCTCTGGAAAGGGGCTTGGGGAAAATGGCGGAAATCGGAGCAGTGATTCCACACTCACACACTGCAAAGCATATCCCCGATAACTACATTCAACGAGGTGCCAAAGTCCACTTGCGCGGATAGAATGACAGCGCAATAATTTGAACAGCGCTATCTATGATTTACAAATCAGCACACTGAGGCCAGCTCGATGACTGCAGCTACGGAACAGAAAAGAAACAGGCATCCCCGCGCCTCGATACTGGTAGTCGAAGAAGACACGAAGCTACTTGAAAAAATGGTCGGCTGCCTGAAAGGTTCTGGCTACGAAGTTTGGAAAGCGGATAAAGGGAACGAAGCGTTGAATCTGCTTTCCAAAGCACAGCCGAATTTAATCCTCGCTTCCTCGACTCTGGCAGACCTTGAGGGCAATCTATTCTACAAGGCAGTCAGAGAAGCTATCGGAGATCAGTCGGATTTTCTCTTCCTAGCCACTCAAGAGTGTCTGGACGATCCGACGATCCGTCAGACCATGACGCTCGAGGGCTTCCTCACAAAACCATTTTCAAACCAAACCCTTCTTGCAACGGTTAAAGCCCGCTTGCAATCCGCACAAAGTCCACAAGCAACCCAGCAGATGGAGGAACTTTCGAAAGTATCGTTATTGGTTGTCGAAGATGATGTGGCGATGTTGATTGCATTACGAGACATCCTTGAGGGTGCCGGATATCAAGTGAGTACGGCGACAAACGGCAAGGAAGCCCTCGAACGATTCCGCGAAGTAAGCCCCGCGCTAATCCTTTCCGATATCTCTATGCCCATCATGGATGGTATTGAGCTGTTCGACGCCATCCGTCGAGTGCCCGGAGGAAAAGCAGTTCCCTTTATCTTCCTCACAGCACGCGGTACCAGGCAAGACGTTTTTGCTGGGATGTCCCTTGGCGCGGATGATTACATTACAAAACCCGTCACCAGCCAAGAACTTATATCGGCTGTTAAGGCGCGTTTGACAAGAGCCAACGAACTACTGGTCGCACAATTAAAAATTGCCTACAAATCCAGTTTACTTGCACTTGCCAATGCGATCGAGGCTCGAGACCAATACACTCACGATCATGTATTAAGGGCCAATGCTTATGCCCAAGCGATCGCAATAGAATTGGATTGGAGTGAATCAAAACGTGAGATCTTGGAGTACGGTGCTATATTGCATGACATCGGAAAACTCGAAGTTCCCATCACGATATTACAAAAGGATCAGGAACTCTCACCCGAAGAGTGGGAGAAAATGAGTCAGCACCCATATGTCGGTGGTCATATGATCGAAGGCATCGACTACTTAGCGCAAGCTGTTCCTATCATCAAGCATCATCACGAACGCTGGGATGGGCAAGGTTATCCGGATGGTCTCAAGGGAGATGAGATCCCAATCGGTGCCCGATTACTGGCGGTTGTAGACTCCTTTGAGGCATTGACTACCGACCGGCCGTATAGAAAAGCGATATCCCCTGAAGAGGCGTGCGAGGAAATCACCAGCCATTCCGGGACAAAATACGACCCAGAAATGGTCGCAGCCTTTATGAGATGCTGGGACAATGGGATTATCCTAAATATTTTACGGAACTCACCCAAAGCCGTAAATGAGGACCCGCAATATTAGCATACAATAGGTACGTCAGCTTTAAGCTCGAAAGTCAGCTTCAAGGCCGATAATATTCAGCGGCGGATATACAGAAACGCTACAATTCTTTGCAGTTCACCAGCTTGCGATATAGTTGTCGCCAGGTAAGGGTTTCGCTGGTAGACAAGTGATTTGGAGACGATTGGAAGTGGATAAATGAAACCTGCGGTCGTTGGTTGGGAATCGACATCGTCGATACCGGATCAGTCGTTGAATAGATATCTCAACGCGCGAAATGGTCGGCTGTTTTACGAAGACTTCGATCTTGCCGCACTTTTCGAGGAAAAAGGCCGGTCGCTCAACCTGGATCGGGAAATTAGCAGCCCATTGGAAATCGTATATCTACCAATGATCCATCGGCAGATCCAGAATATGCAGGATATATTTTCGCAGGCAATCGAAAAAGTGGGTTATGCTGGCCAATTCCTATACGCATATGCCTCCAAGGCAAATGCTGCGGAAGAAGTAATTCGGACGACACTGAAAGCTGGCGCGCAGCACGAAATATCATCTCTGATGGACATTGAAATTCTACGCGTCATGCAGGAGCGCGGGATCCTCAATCCGCAAACCATGATTCTGTGTAATGGCTTTAAGCCTCCCAATTCATCATATGCCGACCAAATCGTGCAGTTCAAACGCGAGCATGATCCCGTCATCCCGGTGGTGGAAGATATTCCTGAATTAACGCCACTGATCGATTCTGGCCTCGCCTTCGACGTTGGATTACGGCATAAGAGTTACGGCTTGCATCGAGATTTATCCGAGATGGATCGCGCAAATTCCCGCTTTGGTATGAACGTCGACGACATTTTCAAAGCCGCAGAGATTGCACACAATGCGCCCAATCTAAATCTTACACTCTACCATGCCATGGTAGGCAGCCAAATTGTGGACATTGGAAACTTCGTTGACCGTCTTCGTCCTCCAATAGAAATCTTCGCCCAACTGCGCCAGAATTATCCAGAACTTTCCATATTCGATTTCGGTGGTGGGGTGCCCGTGGCGATGACACTTGATTTTAAATGTGATTACCTTGACTTTGCTATGAACTTACTCGCAACGATCCAAGAAACTTGCGAAAAATATCAAGTGCACGTTCCCGATGTATTCGGCGAATTCGGCCGTTATACGGTTACGGAGCACGGGGCACATCTCTTCAAAGTTATTAGTGTGAAGGATAATGGTTCAAAGTACCCCTGGTATATCATCGACGGCTCGATCATGTCATCCTTTCCCGATAGCTGGGCTTTAGGAGAACATTTTACGGTGTTGCCGCTGAACCATCTCGATCAGCCTTTCCAACGAGTACAACTGGGCGGTTTAACTTGCGATAGTGACGATATTTATCCGCCTCATAAGAGCAAATCGCCACTATTTCTACCTGTCGATGCCGAAGATCTGTATATCGGCTTTTTCGGAATCGGAGCGTACCAAGAAATGCTCGGAGGAGCAGGGGGCAGCAAACATTGCGTGATACCTGAAGCGGACGAACTGATCATCGATCGTGATCAAGATGGTGAATACCAGTATGATTTGATTGAGGGACAGGGACCTCGCGCCGTACTCGGGAATCTCGGATATCGACCGCAGGAATAACGAGGCGAACCTACTAGATCAAACCAGAAGTGGATGAGGATAGCTGATGAGAAGCATGGATCGAACGAGAATCATATTTATCGCCATTGTAGGACTGGCGTTGGCAATTGTTGTGTGCGGTTTTCTCTACGACAGAATTTCGGATCTGCTAACCTCAGGTGGAGAAACGTCGTCACCCTCAATTGGCGAGTCCGTTCCCATCGATTTGACCTCACCGGATCCGATCTACGGGCCGGACTACGACGCCAATGACGAATTGCCCACATATATCTGCGGCGCCGACGCGTTTGGTAGCTATTTCACCTTACAGCAAATGCAGATGACGGGAAAAGATATTGAACACGGATTCCATCTCGGAATTATTCCCTTCCTTCTGGACGACGATCCGCGTTACGATATATCTGAAGAACAGCGCACCGCACTTCTGAATCAAGGGGAATGGGATTGTCTTCTGACCACCCTCGACTCCGTAGCGTTGACCAGCCCTGGGGTCGTCACCGCCATTGTGGATGAAAGTGCGGGTGCCGATCAACTTTGGGCACGCGGCATCCAAACCATCAACGATCTGGATGACAAACGAATAACCTTCTCCAGAGGGAGTGTCGGGGAATACTTTGTATACTACACGCTCTCGATTGCCAGACTCAATCCTCGCTTCGACGTCAAACTCGTTCCGGAGAACAGCGTTGCGGATGCCGTCGAAACGTTCAACTCCGGCCAAGCCGACGCCGTTTCCGGCTGGGAACCGGACATATACGAAGCGGAATCAAGCGGCGGCATTCCATTGCTGAGTTCTGCGCAGCTTCGGATCGTCATGGACGTCATCGTCACCTCGCGTCAATCCATCGAAGACAAAGCCAACACCGTACAAGCATTCCACGATGCATGGTTTGATACGCTAAAAACGCAGGTGGAAGAATTCGATACTGCCGCCAGCCGGATCGCAGATTGGGGACACAACGATTGGAGCTTCGTATATCCTGAGAGCGCGGAAGACGATCTCGTATTGTGGTTGGAAAATGTAGCCCAAGCTGATTTAAGCGACAACATCCTTGTCATGCGTGATCCAGATCCAATTATCGACCGATTGGAAACGGCTCGAAGAGTATGGGCGGCATCCGGATTGGAAGTACCCGCCGATGACGTTCATGACCTGGTTAATCCGGGTTTCGTCTCTCGTTCCGCCGCCCAAGCGAATTTGCAAGCCAATGGAGACCCGGTTAACGACAGCTTCTCAATCTCCTCGCAAATCGATCTATCGGGAATCAGCACGGATGACGCAGCCACCCTGGCGGTACTTCCATGTCGGCGTTTCGCATTCTTGCCCGAATCCACAGAACTGACCCTCGAATCTCGCAGAATTTTAGACGAATGCGTCCTGCCAACGTTATCCCAAAGCGTCGGGCTACTACTGCAAGTAAAGGGCTCTTCCGCCTGGCCAGGGCCACCAGACCTGTACACCGAAGGTGAAATTTTAGAATTCGCGGAAGCGCGTGCGCAATCAGTTGTCGATTACCTCGTCTCGCAGGGCATCGATCCGGCTCGCTTCATCGTCGAAGGGACCTTGCCGCCTCGCGATCATTGGGAAACGGAGGATCCGGAGATCCAAGCAGAAGATCGTTATGTTGAAATGAGCCTAATCACGGTAGGTCGGTGAGTGTAAGCAATGGAAAACACGACAAACAAGTACCGGAGACTGAACAAGATGAAAAGCGCAGCTCGTTTCGCCATTCCGATTTTGATGCTTCTCATCTCCATCATTGCCTGCGATCTCTCAGGATCTGGAGGGCCGGAGAAGAACGCCATCGTCTTAGATATCGTCGCAAACAGTAATCTGCACACGTGGCTTGAGACCTCTGTGGAAAATTTCAATGAGGCGGATTTTGAAACCGCTGCCGGCTTGCCGATTTATGTTGAATACCGAATCGTTGAAGCCGGGCAAGCCGTGGTCAACATGGCCTCTGGCGACGACCTTCCTGCACTCTGGATTCCCGACGACCCGGTTTGGAGCGATATTTTGGCCGATCAAGGATTTAGTGAATTTACCGACGATTGCATCAGCGTCGCCGAAAGCCCACTGGTGATCGCGATGTGGAGACCGATTGCCGAAGCGTTGGGTTGGCCGGGACGAGCATTGGGTTGGCTGGATGTTGGTAGCCTGGCTGCCGATCCCAGTGCATGGGATTATTACAGCGGTGGTCAGTACGGTGACAATCTGAGACTTGGCCACACCCATCCAGGCTTGTCCGCGTCTGGGACGGGTACATTACTTTCACTCGTTCAAGCCGCTCAATCGAAGACGGAAGCTGTACAACCTGAAGAAATACAACTGCCGATCGTACAGGCCTCAGTCGGTGCTTTCGAGGCTGCGGTTTCATGGTTCAGCAGCAGCACAGAGGGATTGGCCCAAACGATGCGAACGCGAGGGATCGATTTCCTTGGAGCGGCGATCGTTTACGAAAGCACGGTATATGAATATGGTTCTGGCGACGTAGATATCGTTCCCATCTATCCACTAGAAGGAACGTTTATAGCTACCAATCCAGCGTGTATTAATTCTTCCCTCTCCGATGAGAGAATGCAGGCGGCAAGCATTTTTCGGAATTATCTGCTTAGCGAAGAAGGTCAACAACTGGCGCTCGAACATGGACTTCGCGTCGTGTCGGGAGAATATTCAACGTCGGCTTTGAGTAATCATGAAGGATTTGATCTCCATCAGCCGAGTCGCGTATTCGATGCGCCCAGCGCTGACTCCGTTTATGCTGCGCAAGAGTTATGGCAATCCGCACGCAAAGATGTTAACTTGGTGATGTTAATCGATATTTCCGGCAGTATGCGCGGCAAAAAGATCGCCAACGTCCAGGATGCAGCTGTACGTTTTGTCGAACAAATGGGAGAAGATGATTACATTTCCATCGTCGCATTTGCAAACGATACGTTCGTGCTCATCGAGCACCAACAAGTAAACGAGGGGCGAACCGCGGCAATTGACGCAATCCGCAGCCTGGAGGCCGGCGGAAATACGCCGTTATACGACGCTCTCGGAGTTGGCGCGGCGTTGATCGACCGGCATGCTTCATCCCAACACAGCAACGCATTGGTCGTTCTAACTGACGGCATGGATACGGGCAGTACGCGCTATGACTTTAATCAGCGCCTCTTCGATCTCGTCTCTGCAAATGGCAACACAGTGTTTGCCATCGCATATGGAAATGACGCCGATGAGGATCTATTGGAGGAATTGGCGTTAGAGACGAATGGGAATTTTTATATCGGTGATGAAGCAAACATCGTCATGATTTACGAAGAAATGTCAGCCGCATTTGGTGGCAACGTTGGAGTGGGGAGGTAACCAATGGCAGGCCTACCACATGTGAAAATGAGCGTGGGAACTCGCGATAATAAAGTGGCACCAAGGAGGGTGGTATATAGGCCGTAGAGAGAACACGCGTATGTTTGTGACAGACGAAACTGCCAATTCGAAATGGCAATAGTCTATGAAAAAGGAGAATGTAGAATGGCATCCCTATTAGAAAAAGTGTCAACGTTAATTTCTGCCAACCTTCACGCACTCGTGGATCAGGCCCTCGCATCCAACAGCATGGCAGTAATCGATCAGTACATCCGCCAGGTTGAGAATCATCTGGAAGACCTGGAAGATGCTGCTGCGACGGTGGGGGGCGAAGCGAAGTCGATCAATCGTAAACTCGAAGACCTGCGGCAGAAATCCGAGGAGTTAGACAAGGCCGTCGATGCATTCCTGCAAGAAGGTAATGATGCAGCGGCCACCGCCTCGCAAAGTCGACTCAACAGTACGCAGCGTCTGATCGAGACTTTCCAGGAACAGCTTGCCCGACAGGAGACCGAGTATCAAAAGCTTCTCGACGCAAAAGTCAAACTAGAGGCTCGCCTCTCTACCATGAAGACTCAGCGCACTGAGCTTCAAGCCTTGCTCGAACTGGCGAAGAGTAAAGAGACGATGGTTAAAGCCATGAAGAGTCTGGATGATCTCATGGGTGTTGGCGATAGCGACATCAGCCGTCTCGCCGAAAGCATCCAGAAACGTCTGGACAAGGCGACGACCGCCACCGAACTGCGTTCGACGTCTCTCGATGAGCAGATCGATTCCATCCTGGACAAGGGCAAGATCGATGCTCAGCTCGCCGAGCGCAAGAAAAAGCTGAAAATCGAGTAATCTCATTCGGTCTACCCAGACAGCCTGGGTAGACCGAATCAACCAAAATTATCATGAACATCTTTCGTCCAGAACTGCCCGAAGAGGCTCGTTCCACCATCGTACAGTACGCATTTTTCCGCTGGGAAAACGCGATCGTTATCGCGGGAATGATCTTGCTTATCGCATTGATGCCCCATCCATTTCCCTGGTGGCCCTGGTGGGGCTGGCTACTGCTCGGGTTTATAGGGGTGATCTCAATCTTGATCTCGAGTATCACCAACGAAGAATTCAATGCGCGCATGCTGTTGAAAATCTTCCAGAGACAATTCGATTTGAAGCGCATCAAAGATCCGCATCTGCATAGCAAGCTCGCCTCCGCCCTTGAGTATCAACGCAGAATATTCTCGAAGACACGCTATCCCGAAACCAGTGTGATGAAGGAACGCGCTGAGAGCACAATCAGCCAATTGAATGATTGGATCCGAAATATGTACAGGTTGGCGATCCGGCTGGATACGTACCAGCGCGATAAACTGATGCGTCAGGACCTAGATCAGATTTTAGAAACGGTCGAAAAACTTAAAGACCAACGGAAGCTCGAGACCAGTTCACCTCTAAAGAAACAACTGGAAGACGTCATAGCGAGCAAGGAGAAACAACTCGAGACGCTTCAAGCGCTGGAAAACCGTATGCGGCAAGCTGAGCTATCGCTAGAACAAAGCCTGACGGCCTTAGCCACCGTTGACAGCCAGGTCCAATTAATCGATGCTGAGGATATCCAAAGCGGACGCGCGATTCGTTTGCGGGAAGACATACAAGAACAAGTCTTGCGTTTGGATGATTTGGTGAGCAGTATCAACCAGGTGTACGACTATCATTCACGCGCTTTATGAGCTGTTGATTACAACTAACTGTTCAGGTGGGTAAGTAAAAACCGGCTCATATCAATATGCCGGTTTACCTTTTCATTCCATGAAATGAAAATTGCGATATATCCACAAAGTAGAACGAATGTGCTACTCCGCGTAGTTTATAGGATGCTTTTCCTTGTTGTGTAAGATCCAAGGGGAAGGGTATAACCAGCATTATCGTTCGTGTGTATTATCAAAGTATTATTCATCTCAGTTTACAGTCACGAAGCCAATTAGCGAACGACAATCAAACGCTTGAACGAAGGGTAGGGCGGCTTGACATATGCCGGTCTCATGCTAAAATGCTTATGGTTATGATAAGTATCATTAGCATAAACATAGGAAGAGGATGTAATTACTTGATAACTATCATTATAAGGAACGTAAATGGCCTCAATTTCCATCCTTGATGCAATGGAAGCGTACTTGGAAAGCGTATCCCTCTCACGCAGTCCCAACACCGCACGAACGTACCGTAATGCGCTGGCTGCGTTCACAGTTACGCTCGAAAGTATTGGAGTCGATATCGGATCTCAATCCACTTCGATTGCCACGGAAGATTGGGTCGCCGACTTTTCAACGGATCTTAAGAATTACGCTCCGGCAAGCGAACGACTCTATCTCACTGCTGTTACAGGATGGTTTGAGTATTTGGCCGCAGAACGATTAGCCGAAGTCAACCTCCCAAGACTACGTTTGATCATACGCCGACGAGCACGAAAGCCTGGCAAACGATTACCCCAATTTCCTCGCTCCGAAATCGAAGAGATCATCGAGCACGTAGAACGTCTTAAAACCGCCGCGTACGAAGATGAACGCGAAAGATTGCGGAATTTGCGAGATCGAGCCTTCATTCTCACGCTGGCGGACACTGGGCTGCGTGTGCACGAAATATGCAATCTCCGCCGCGGTGACATCGACTGGAATGAGGGTCGTGCGGTCTTGATCGGTAAAGGAGATCGAGAGGCCGTGGTCCGATTTTCCGGTCGGTCGTTATCCGCTCTGAAAGACTATCTATCCGAGCGTGGCATACTCGACGGCCAGACAGGAAAACCTCTGCATTCTCTACCGCTATTTGCCCGTCACGATCTCGGTGCAAGTAATAAAACATTACCTATCTCGACGACTACCGGCCGTGCTATCGTGCACCAACGTGCAAGCGAGTCGCTCGATTCGGATTCCGATGGCGCAATTACGCCTCATTCCTTCCGGCATTACTTTGTAACCACAGTCCTGCGTGCATCCGGCGGAAATCTCAAGCTCGCACAAGAACTCGCCCGCCATCGTAACATCGCTGTTACACAACGGTACGCCCATCTTTCGGATGACGAGTTGGACCGGGGCTACCACGAGATATTCGATCATAGTCACTAGGATGGCACACGAACGGCTATGCGCAATCTAACGCAGTGCTCCATCCCTTTCAGCAATCAGCGATGCGAGTCACTTTACACGAAGGTTGTGTATTTATTCGCCTTTACTATAGTGATGAAGTAAACTCACATGAGGAAAACCAAAGGAGATCTAAAGCATCCAACTCTCAATCCATGAATCGGATGCCAAGCAAATGCTGCGTTATTTCTTGATCGTCGCTGTGGTAGTTTTGGCTTTTGTTGGTCTCGCCAGCGTCGTTTGGGGCGACGCGACGGATCGCTACGTCCCCGAAACCGGTCACGTTATCGAGGCGCGCTTTGTTGCTTTCTACGATAAACATGGGGGCAGACAAATCCTCGGTGATCCGATCACGGATGCCTTCAACGATCCAAAATCTGACCTACTGATCCAATATTTCGAAAATGCACGTTTGGAACTCGTTCCGGGTGAAAAGTCGAAATGGAACGTCCAGTTTGCCCCATTAGGACAGATGCTTTACGGTTGGGATCAACCATCAGAAGAAGACTTATCAAAAGCCGTGCCTGGTTGCCGATTCTTCCCTGAAGCGCGGTTTTCGGTCTGCCACGCTTTCCTGGATTATTTCGAACAGCATGGAGGGATTGAAACATTTGGCCTTCCAATATCTAGCAATCGTATCGAAGAAGGCAATCTCATACAAATCTTCCAAAGATTCCGTCTCGAATGGATTGCAGACAATCCCACTGACCACGCGATTCACATCTCGCCGCTGGGTAGAATCCATTTTGGGCTCGAAGGCTACAACCCCGAACTACTTCAGCCAACATCGTCCGATACAACCATTCCAGGGATAAAAGAGGAGCTCCACATCGAGACTTCGCTATCCACTCCCCTACTGGAAGCAGGTGCAACGCTAGTTGTGTACGTCACAGTTCGAGACAACGACCTCAACCCGATCGAAGGAGCGTCTACGCTCTTAACGGCGCACTTCCAATCAGGCACGCAGTACATCCTGTTACCTGTAACAAATGAGAATGGCGTGACTTTTACCCATTTGACTGCGGACGATAATGCTACAAACAGTGAAGTTCTCTTAGAGTTTCTCGTACAATATAGAGACACGATCTCGTTTGCTCGAGATTCATTCCTGATCCGTTGACCAAATATTGATGGCTAGCATGAGAACGATCGCAATTCTTAATCAAAGAAAAGGAGTGGGTAAAACGACCACCACGCTGTCGTTGGGTATGAAGCTTGCCGAGCAGGGATTTCGCGTTCTTCTCGTAGACCTTGACCCCCAGGCATCGCTCAGCGCCGTATGTGGCGTTAGCGAGAGCGAGAAAGGCTCGTTGGCTTCAGTATTCGGTGGATCTTTACCCGGAAAAGTTAGTCTGCAGGATATCTTGCGCAATATTCTTCCGGAGTATTATTGTTATCTGGCCCCAGCAGATCTAGCTCTCGCTCAATCGGAGTTGGGTTTGATCTTCCGCATAGGACGCGAGCACGTATTAAAAGCAGCCCTCGACTCAATCTCTATCGACTTCGACGTCGCACTTCTGGATTGTCCACCAAGCTTGGGCATGATGACTCTCAACGCGCTCAACGCAGCCGATACCGTTCTCATCCCCGTTCGACCAGAACTCAATCACCTACGGGGAATTTGCTTGCTCGGTACGGTGATCGAACGAGTGAAAAGGGAAATCAATCCATATCTCAACATTCTTGGTGTCGTCGTGACCTACTACAATCACACACTTTCGCATCACAGAAAAGCAGTACGAGCCATTCAGGCCGCAGGACTCCCGCTGCTTCCGGTCGGCATCCAAGAGAGCAAAGCTGCATCGGAGAATGTCAGTACGGATGCGGACCCGGCCATCAGTGTCTCCGGCGACTCACAATCGATGAACCACCTGGCCGAATATGTGTCGAAATGGATTAACCGGAACGAAAATAATCCAAGCCAAATAAAAAGGAGATCCGAATTCAATTTAGAAACGATCGACAAAGAAAAATAGGCGGACTTGCCAGGCAGAGCCGCATGTACCATAATGACCACTAGACAAAGCGCGTTTATAAGTGTAAAGTACCAAATGCTCTATTAACACGAAACGTGTAAAATATCGGCACGCGATATTTTGGTAGTTCAATTCGATAAACAGAGGTTTTATTCCGTTATGTTCGATAGGCTACGTCACTTACTCCGTTCGGAAGGGGACTCCGAAGGTACTAATGATTCGAGCCAACAAAAAGCGAATCTATCTATGGACACTCCTTCAGTAAATAGCAACCATTCACCGAAGATTGTCGTAGATCAAGTTGAAAAACAAGAAACTTCCGACGAACCTGAAGAGAACGCACAAGTTTATATCGAACGTGTACGCAAGAAGATGAGTAAACTGGCGGAGGAATTCGCCACCGGCATGATCAATCGTGAGCAATTCCAAGAACTCTTCGATCACTATCAGAAAGAAATGCGGACAATCGAGACCTGGCTGGATACTTGGCCTGGTTCTGATGCCTGGCGAAAAGCAAGAACGGAGGGAAAAAGCGTTGCGATTCGTAGGCGCCATCAAGCCCGCGTGATTGGATACGCAATATACAAAAACGACTCCGGCATGCCGATCGCCACGATTGGAGAATTCGAACTAGATGCCGCATTGATCGTTCCAATGCTGTCGTCCTATCGCTCCGCTACTCGCGAGATCTTTGGAGCCGGGATGCGCTCGACGCAGATCGAGAACGGTAACTGGTTGTGTTTCGTTCCTGGCGAATTGACAACGCTGATGACTCTATACACAACCGAACCATCCGCCAATCAATTATCGAAACTCGACGATCTACATCGGCTATTCGAACGAGCAAATCGCAACTTCCTCAACGAGGACGTGGTGGACGCGTCAAATCTTGCACTGCCACACAAATCACTTCTAAAATGACATAATCTGGATTGTAGAAGGTCCGCCCATCATGGAAAAGCTACCGGTATTGAAGGTCGTTATTGCAGGCGACGAAAACGTTGGAAAGACATCTCTCGTGCGTCGCTATTGTGAAGGGAAATTCGACGAATCGCGCGTGGCCACAATTGGTGTCGATTTTCAAACCCAAACTTGCCATCTTCCCAGCGGGGATGTGAAACTCTCGATCTGGGATATGGCCGGGCAGGAAAGATTCCGCTTCTTCCGCCAGGATTTTTACCGGGGAGCGCTGGCCACGGCTCTTGTATATGATGTGACATTACCTGAAAGTTTGACCAATCTCGAAACCTGGGCTAAGGACGTTCTCGAAGTGGTGCCCACTCAAAAATTCATCGTAGTCGGCAATAAAATCGACATGGATAACGCAGTGGATGCTTCTGCTGTCCAGCAATTCGCCAAGCAGTATAATGCGGCGCATGTCTACACCAGCGCAAAGACCGGTGACGGCGTGGAAGAACTCTTCACTTCACTCGCTGCGTTGGCAATTAATAAATAATTAGCCCATTGTAAAATTCGATAAAAAATGGCTGCGGGATACCGCAGCCATTTTCTGGTTAACTGGAGGGCTCGGAGATGCCCCTGATGTGGAATCAGGAAGCTCAGTCCTTTTTCATTAAGTAGGTTTGATATTGCGGTAGATATTTTTTGGGTATCCGGCCCGAAAGGATCACTGAATCAGAACAATTCTCTTGATGCTCGACTCGACCGAGTTGGTGAAAGAGGCTGATCAACCTCCCGGAACGATAGGGTATCTCCACACAAATTTCTGCCAACTGCTCAGACAATTCGATTTCGATTGCGGATAGCAACGACGCTATACCTTCCCCACGCAGCGCGGATATTGGCATTGCCCTTTCAAAATCATCGATGAACTCGAATACGCTTTCCGGGTTCGCTAATCGGTCAATTTTGTTCAATGCTGTAAAGTGTGGAATCTCCTTTTCAACGATCTCGTCGAGGGTCGAACGTACCGCTTCTGCTTGTGCAAGTGCATTAGGATGCGTGACATCGACGACATGTAGGAGCAAGTCTGCATCGCCAATTTCTTCCAACGTTGCCCGGAAAGCCGCCACGAGCGTCGTGGGGAGTTTTTGGATGAATCCAACGGTATCTGTGAAGAGCACCTCGTTACCGCCGGGTAACTCAACCCTGCGGGTCGTCGGATCGAGAGTGGCAAACAGCTTATCCGCGACGAGTACGTTGGCGTTCGATAGCTGATTGAGCAACGTCGATTTACCGGCATTGGTATAACCCACCAATGCAATCGTTGGAATCGCCGCACGCCTACGACGTTCACGGTGCCGCCCTCGATGTTCTCGGACTTTCTCTAACTGGCTTCGTAAATTGGCAATCCGTCTGCTGATCTCCCGGCGATCCACCTCCAACTGAGTCTCGCCAGGGCCTCGCAAACCTACGCCGCCGACCGATCCTGCCCTTCCACCTCCCCCGCCCGCCTGACGAGCGAGATGCGTCCATGCACGAGTGAGGCGCGGAAGACGATACTCATATTGCGCCAGCTCTACTTGCAGTGCCCCTTCACGAGTTATTGCATGTTGCGCGAAAATGTCCAAGATGAGCGCCGTGCGATCGAGAACACGCACATCGTCCCCAAAAATTTTCTCCAATTCCCGCTGATGACGAGGAGATAACTCCTCATCGAAAATCAAGACATCTGCGACGGTGTTCTCGATTTGATTCTTAATCTCTCTAATTTTTCCGGATCCGACGAGGGTTTTTGGATTCGGTCTTGAGATATGTTGGGAAGCCGACCCAACGACCGAAAGGCCAGCTGTATTCGCAAGGAGCGTAAGTTCTTCCAGTGAATCTTCAAGCGACAGCAGACTATGCTGGCCATCGAGTCCAACGCCAACGAGAAATGCTCGTTCCTGTGGGAGATCTATTATCCGTGGTTTTCTAGGCATACATTAATTATACATCCATGGTTTCCATGACTGCTTTTCTTAGACGCCTGATATAATGTCCGTTTTATTCCTGGACTACAGTCTTTCCCAGCCACCACTGAAGTGTTCTCCCCACTTGTTCTAGGCTGGATACGGAGATTTTATCCAAAGTATCCTCCGTAGTATGCCAGAACGGATAATCGAAATCGATGATGTCGACAGCAGGTATGCCCGCGCGGAGGAATGGAGTATGATCATCGATCATCGAATATTTTTCTTCCGCGATAAAGGACGCATATCCAAGCTCCCCGGCAATTCCCCATATCTCCTGCGCTAAATTTTCGTCAGAATTATGCTCGTAATACAACTGCAGTTCTTCGTCCCCCACCATGTCGACGATCACGACGGCCTCGGGTGTTGAGGTCAGATGCTCTACAAAGTATGTCGATCCGACGATCCAATCCCACCCATCGATATTGCCACTGTCTTCGCCATCGAAAAACACCAGCCAGACGGGTTGACGTAATTCGTTAAATTCCAACACGTTGGCCAGCTCGAGTAGAACGGCGACACCGGAAGCGCCATCGTTTGCCCCGGGTACGGGTTGAGATGGATGAGACGGATCCTTGTCCGCATGCGGTCGTGTATCGTAATGAGCCCCGATAATGATAGGGCTCGATGCATTCATGTCACTTGATTTACCGATGATGTTTCTCAGTTGAACGCCCTGGTACCTGAACTCCTGGATTGAAGGCAACCAGCCATGAGATTCAAGTTCCCCTGAGATCCAATCACCTGCCTGACGATGAGCCTGCGTGCCGGGAATTCGGTTCCCGAATTCGAGTTGAACACTTGCCAATTCAAGTGCTTCGTCCCCCGAGAATTGCCGTTCATCGTTTCGCTTGCCACAACCCGCAATGACGAGAAGAAGCCCGGCAAACAACATCCCAACCAGCACTAAATTGCGCATAGCCTTATAAATTTTACGTGATGCAGGGTAAAAAGTAATC
This sequence comes from Anaerolineales bacterium, assembly GCA_034417075.1. Taxonomy (GTDB): domain Bacteria; phylum Chloroflexota; class Anaerolineae; order Anaerolineales; family E44-bin32; genus WVZH01. Next base: position 322,690 of record DAOULU010000012.1, on the reverse strand, counting down.
ATTTTCGACACCTTATGGCTATGCGCATTCTTTCGTCTTCTCAAAATAATCCGCTAGGTCTTTTTGCGCTCTTTGGGCGTACGCTTTCGCCCGTTCACGTCGATTGCGCTTCGTCCCGTCGGCCAATTCGGGGAATAAGCCCATGTTGGCCTTCATGGGCTGAAATTCGGGCGGTGATGCATTTGTTATGTAGTGACATAACGCCCCCAGCATCGTCGTGCGAGGCAGTACGAAGGGATCGCACCCCTTGGCAAGCCTCGCGGCGTTTACGCCCGACATCAGGCCTGTGGCGATATTTCCCATGTAGCCTTCCACGCCCGTGATTTGCCCGGCAAGCAGCAGGTCGTCGCGCGACTTGCATTGCAGCGTGGGTCGTAATACTGCGGGAGCGTTGATAAACGTGTTCCGATGCATCTGGCCATAACGGGTAAATTGGACATTCTGTAGCCCGGGGATGAGACGAAATACTCTGCGCTGTTCTGCGTAGGTCAAATTGGTTTGAAATCCAACCAGATTATATACACTTCCGATCATATTATCTCGACGAAGCTGTACGACTGCATACGGACGTCGTCCGGTGTGGGGGTTGATTAGACCAACGGGGCGCATGGGACCAAAAGCAAGCGCCTCCCTGCCCCGTTCGGCGATGATTTCGACCGGCAAGCATCCCTCGAAATAGTGTTGTGCTCCGGCTCTCACACCTTGCCGAAGGATTATCTCGAATTCTCGCAGCGGGATACGTTCGGCGGATCGCAGCGCGTCTACAAAGATCTCATATTCATCCTTCTCGAGAGGGCAGTTGATGTAATCGCCCTCCTCCAAATCGCCTCGTCCGTAGCGTGAAGCAAAATACGCAAGTGACATATCCACACTATCCGCTTCCACAATGGGAGCAAGCGCATCGAAGAAGTACAGATGGTCATCACCAGTCAGGCGTTTTAAGGCCTCAGAGAATCTCGGCGAGGTTAATGGCCCGGTCGTAATGACCGTCAATCCCTCCGGAATATCGACGACCTCTTCTCGTATCACTTGTATTTGCGGATGCTCTTGAATTTTCTGTGTGACGGCCTGTGCGAAGCCATCCCGATCCACAGCAAGCGCTCCTCCCGCCGGAACAGCAAATCGCTCTGCACAGTCGATCAACAAGGAACCCAGAAACTTGATTTCGTTTAGCAGGACACCAGTGGCGCGGTCTGGCAATTTGGATCCCAAGGAGTTCGAACACACGAGTTCGGCCAACGAATCCGTGCGATGCGCACCAGTCTCCACGGCCGGACGCATTTCGTACAAGGTTACTCGCAAACCGTTTTCAGCCGCCTGCCATGCCGCTTCACTGCCGGCCAAACCACCACCAACGACCGTCAAATCCATGCCGAAATTTTACCATGCAAGAATAGTGGCACGTTACTTGCAACCTTGTTGCGCACACAAAACGTCCGATGTATACTCTCACACTTGAGGCGAGTTATGTTTCAAATCCAAGATCAATCCCAACGCCCACTTACAACGGCTCACCTGGCTCAAACCATGAGCCTGCTGCTTCTATCGAACGAGGAATTGAAGGACAAAGTGATCTCCGAACTTGCGGGGAATCCGGCGCTCGAACTCGTCGAGGAAAACATCTGCCCACAATGTAAGAAACGCCTGCGGCAGCCCGGACCTTGTCCTGTGTGCAGCCGAAAGTCAGAAGGGAACGAGCCGATCGTTTTCTTATCACCTCGCGTGGCCCAAAATCCGAGTCGTGGTAGTCGACGCCACGATGACTATGATCCGATAGATCGGGAAATCGTAGCGCCAGAAAGTCTGGCAACCTTCGTCCTCGAACAACTGGCTGCGGACCTGGAACCTGAGGATCGAAAGCTGGCGTTGTACATTCTGGCCAGCCTCGACGATGACGGTTTCCTGCAGGATCCACCCGCCATCATCGCCCGCATGACGCGTTCACCGATATCGCAAGTGGATCGTGTCTTGCAGTTGATTTCGCGAGTCGATCCCCCCGGATTGGCGACGATCGGACCACAGCAGGCCCTCCAAGTGCAGCTCGAACTGCTACCAAACGGGGGTCAAATGCGTGAAATAGCGAAACAATTACTGGAACACCACTTTTCTGAACTGGGCCGTAGGGAATTTGAAAGAATCGCCTCACAGTTGGGTGTCAGCGCAAATCGTGTACGTCAAGCTGCCGAATTCATCCATGACAATCTCAATCCCTATCCCGCACGAGCGTCCTGGGGTTCTGGCCGACAAGCGCAGCCGAGTAATCCTATGGTGTACCATACACCTGATATCTCCATAACGAACAATTCATCGGATAACGATGACACGCTCGTCGTCGAGATATTTGCACCAGTCTCGGGTTGGCTCCGGGTGAATCCCCTTTTCAAGAAATATCAAGAACGCCAGAATGGCGATCTTTCCGAAGAATGGAAAGATCATATCGAACGTGCCAGCCTGTTCGTGAAATGCCTGCAACAACGCAACAACACGGTTTGCCAAGTCATGGAAAATCTCGTTGCGCAACAACGTGAATACATACTCAAAGGCGACCGTTATCTCCACCCCATGACTCGTGCAGAACTGGCGAAGAAAATCGGCGTTCACGAATCGACCATATCGCGCGCGGTGGCACAGAAAGCTGTTGCATTCCCGGACGGACGCATCCTTCCCTTATCCCGGTTCTTCGATCGCAGTTTGTCGGTTCGGGACCGCATCAAAGAGATCGTTAAAAACGAGAAACGTCCACTAACGGACGAACAGATCGCCAAAAAACTCCGCAAGGAAGGGATAAAAATTGCCCGTCGAACGGTTGCAAAGTACCGCTCGATCGAGGGGATACTGCCGGCTCGTTTGCGGCATCGGGACTCGAAGGGCAATCATCGATAGGTTGATAACTTGCCAACGGATTCGTCACATCTAAACCCCATTGCCCGATTTTTCAAGCCTGTTCCTTATCACGAGTTCTTTCGAATCCTAGCGGATACACTCGATGCGGCTGTCCTGGTAATTTCGGAAGACGGTTCCCGCATCTATGCTTGGAATCACGCTTTCCTCCTGCTCTCGGGTTATGCGAGTACGGATCTGGACACATTATCACCGTCTGACCTTTTTCCGGACGAAGCGGGCGAAAAAGCACTCGGTAAATTGCTTGAGAGCTGGGAGCAGCACGATGTTCTGCTTGAAGATGTACCTCTGCACACGCATGAGGGCGCCATCGAACACGTTGACATCCAACCTCATCCCGTAAGTCCATCCCGCTCTGCGCTGCTTCTGATTCTGAACAGATCGAGCCATCGACAGCGAGTGACGGAACATCGACGTGCACAAGAGGGCCGGCTGAAGTACTTTACGGACATCTCGCGTATGTTGCTCGAAGGTGGCCCGTCCGCCTTCCCTGCTGCCTTAGAAATTGGTAAAGAAGCGCTCAACGCCTCCTCGATAAGTCTATATCGTGTATCCGCAACCAACCCGGGTTACATTTTGGATAACGCACAAGGGCTCGAATTTCCACAAACGCTGGCGGCTTCCGACTTGAGCCAGCTCCAGGCAAATAACACGTGGACTATCGGTCAACGTCCTGATCACCAACTTCAAAAAGCTGCCCGTGCTGCCGGATTAGTCGCTTTGCACTGCGCGTTCCTCGGTACACCTACGGCGTGGATCGGTATGCTCGTTGCTGGCTGGAAAGAGCAAGAGGCGGTCCCTCCCGATACGGACTCCGTCATGTCGGTGATTGCCAATCTATGCCATGCTGCGATCCTTTTTAGTATTGAACGAGTCTCGCTCGCCAAAGCAGAGCAGAGCGTCAATCGTCTCGAAGCGGAAATTACCAATTACTTCGAATCCCTTCAAGATACCCTGATCACGCTTGACGAAAATCTTCACGTCCTGAAGGCCAATTCCGCTATCCATCGCTCCCTCGGCTACCAGCCCGAAGAAATCGTCGGCCTGCCCATCCAGGATGTCCTGGTTGGTCCGGAAGACATCTCTGCAACCCTGCTCGACGCCCTCGGCCACCAACGCCTCGCAGAACAGTCACGCATTCAACTTCACCGCCGCGACGGAACGCGTCTGCCGTTCCATCTACGTGTCGTACCATCGACAAGTGATCTGCAATCCAGTTTGCTCATCATTCTCAAAGATCAATCCGAACAGCAAGCCATTGAAGATCAAACCGAAACCCTCTCGCAGCGGGCCTTGCTTGGGGAGTTGATGGCGATTTTCGCCCATGAGGTACGTAATCCAATCAACAACATCAGCACCGGCGTCCAATTGGTGGCATCTCGGCTTGGTGAAGACCACCCTTCGTATAAATCACTCCAGCGGGTCCAGAAAGAATGTAACCGTCTGGATCAATTGATGAGCGACGTGCTCTTCTTTTCGAGGCCTCTCGAACTGAAAATCGAAACGGTCGATTTGAGCGAGCTAATGAACCGTATACTCGCACGTTGGGGTCCCAGATTGTCTCAATCCGGCGTCTCCCACCACACGACGTTTGCCCAAGATGTGTTGAAGGCATTGGCAGATGTGAGAACGCTCGAACAGGTCATCGTCAATCTGATCACCAATGCGCTCGAAGCCATGCCCGAAGGCGGGACCATCTCCATCGCCGTATCGATGAATCAATCCGTGCAAGGAGACATGGTCGAGCTGAAAATTGCCGACACCGGCCCTGGGATTCCCCCAGACGTAATCAACCGCATATACGATCCATTTTTCACCACCAAGAAAGAAGGTACGGGCTTGGGGCTGGCGATCAGCCGTAGGATTGTTACTGCCCACAAAGGATTTCTTCACGTTGAAAGCTTCCCAGACGCGGGCACAGTCTTTACAATATCCTTGCCAGCTGCAAAGCCATCCGCAGGAGAAGACGCATGAGTGGGACGGTTTTAATTGTCGACGATGAAGACACCGCACGATCGTTCGTATCCGAAGCGTTAGGCGATGCAGGTTATGAGGCGATCGAGGCCGGCGATCTAAAGTCTGCGAACAAGGCCATCGATACGGGTGCTGCCGATATTGTACTTTTAGACGTCGTTCTGCCGGACGGGTCGGGCATATCCCTGCTCGATCGCATCAGCATGGAAAATCCCAGCCCACCGGTGATCTTGATCACTGCGTACGGCGAAGTGGATACTGCGGTCGAAGCGATGAAGAAGGGAGCGCAGGACTTTCTTCAGAAACCCCTGGATCTGAAACGCTTACTCCAGGCTGTCGAACGAGCGCAGGAAGTGGTTTTGTTACGCCGGGAACTCGATCTTCTACGACGCTCGTCAGGCGAACAAGCCGAATGGGTGATCGGAGAAACACCCGAGATGAAACGCATCGTCAGCGAGGCGCAGCGCGCAGCCACAGCCTCCGCTTCTGTGTTGATCACCGGAGAGACCGGGACAGGCAAGGAAGTTCTGGCCCGAGCGATATACAACATGAGCCCCCGCGCAGACAAAGCGTTCATCCCCATCAACTGCGCCGCGCTGCCCGACACGATGATCGAATCCGAACTCTTCGGGCACGAAGCCGGCGCATTCACGGGCGCGCAGAAACGAAAACCTGGATTGATCGAGATCGCCGACGGCGGGATACTGTTCCTGGATGAAATCTCGTCGACCAAACCGGAAATGCAAGCGAAATTACTGCGCGTGCTGGACGAGCACCGTTTTCGCCGCGTCGGTGGCGTGACTGAGATTGATGTCGACATCCAAATCCTGGCGGCTTCCAATCGTGACTTGAAAGCCATGATCGAGGAAGGCACGTTCCGGGAGGATCTTTACTACCGCCTCAAGGTCGTCGACCTCCACCTTCCCCCACTTAAAGATCGCATTGTCGACATCCCTGCTCTGGCTGGTATGTTTATTCGCCAGATCAATTTGCGAACGGGGAACAACATCACTGGCATAACCTCACGTGCGATCGACGCACTCAAAGCACACACTTGGCCCGGAAACATACGCGAACTCCGGCACATCATCGAACGCGCCATGTTGTTCTGCGACGATGAGGAAATTGACCTCGCACATCTTCCTCCGGACATCCAGCAGGTGCCGACCAAGAGTAAGAAGAAGAAGTAAAAGCGCCCAAATCAAAACTGGCACATTCCTTGCAACATACCCCTCCAGAATTCTAGATTCTGGAGGCGAACATGATTCCGCTTTCTTATACTGACCTGCAAATCATCATCGCGGCGGGAGTATTTCTACTGGGTTGCTTATCGGTCGTGATCGGCGTTTTGATCCTGCTTTCGAGAAGCTATTCCAAAGAATTACAAACGATTGCCGCCCACACGGCTCGCCTAGGTCAAAAGGGCATGAGTCACGAGATCAGCGGTTTGGTCCAGAGTGCGGCTGAACTAACTTCCTCGATAAATCAACTGGTTCGAACAGCAAATGGGATCGGCGTGTTCCTAATTTCGCTGGGAATGATCATGATCGCGGCATCCTACTGGTTGATTCAACAAATCGAATGGAACCTGGGCTGAGCGGAAATCCATGAACTCCACACTTTCAGACTCTGCGGTTCTCGATGCGCTGCGCACGATTCTCGATCCCCAGGAGTTATCTCAAAGCCTGGTGTACTTGCTCCGTGTGCCTGCGACCTGGTGCAAACTCCACGAGACCACGTTCATCGAACGCGTCATCCATTCAAACGCCTCCAAATCCATCACGCCATCCAAATTGACCCACTTCATTGTCGATGACGCCAATCTGGAGAGCGCGGAATCACCTCTTCCAGAAAAGTTGGAATCTCGATTACAGAATTCGATCCAATTGCTCTTGGATGGATCAGAAATCGAAGCGGATTTCGAAACGATTGCGCTACTCGCCATTGGGATTGCCCGCCTTTGCAATACCGAAGACGGCGCCTCTGAAATTGCTAACGCAGCTCGTCGACATCCACAACTATGGAAGCCAGTGCTTTGCTGCGCTTGGACGTGGCTCCAAGAGCCGTGCAAATTGCTCCCTATTCTTCTCGATGGGTTGACACCCGAGGGAATTGCGCTCGCCGCAAACATGCTCCTGGCGAACATGACAGCGGATGAAGCTGCCGGAAAAATCAGAGAGATGGTCCCGAACACGTGGAAGCAAATTACGATCTCGCTCCGAGAACTCGGCGAAACCGAACTTGTCAACGCAATCGTCGGTTCAACAAAAGATGATGAAATGCTCCGCGCAGTTCCGACGGATTCCAACCCAGAAGTATTGTTGGGGGATGCGGTCCGCAATCTCACCTTGGGAGAGTATGACGACGCCAGAGAACAACTCGATCTTGCCTGGAAAGCGACCGCGGAAACCGCAGCGTCGATTGCTGATCATATCGCTGAAACGGGATATCTCGAGGGAGATGGAGTTCTGGAAATCGAGGCTCGAAAACAAGCGCTTCGTTCGCGCCCTTCACACAGGCGACGCGCCGATCTCGCTTTATCGTATGTCGAACAAGATGAGCCCGATGAGGGGATGTCCATCATAGATCATGACCCGCAGAGCATTGAGGAACAAATCGCTCTCGGTGTCGCCCTCGTTCGACTCGACGATACAGATCACTCGATTACACATCTTCGTCCTGCGGCGAAACGCATTCCCGAAGCGTTCAACCTTAGCAGTCGCTGGCTGAAAGCATTATCGCGAGGATTGCAGGACTGTGGAGACATCGAAGGGTCCTTACAGATCACAAGCGCGTATGTAAATCGTACACCGTACGCGTATGCTCCGAGAGTGGAGTATATAAGCAAGTTGAGTTCTTTTGGGGATCATGCGGCCGCTGCTGAACAAGCTGCGCTGCTATTGGCAATCCACCCACAATCCACCGAAGCGCGTCAGCTTCTGGCTGAAAATCTGCAAAAAAGTGGCGCAGCACGTGCGAGCATCGCCCATTGGAAAGAACTTGCAAGCGAAGATTCAAATTACCTGTGGGATGTAGCAGAATGCGCACTGCAAGCGAACGAAGCTTCCATGGCAGAGGAGACAGCGATTAACTTGCTTAAAAACGATCCGGACTCTGCGCGCGCCAACGTCGTTCTTGGAAAGGCACATGCCGCACTGGGTCGTTTCGAATCCGCCCGCGAGCATATCCAGCGAGCGCTGGAGAAAAGACCCGATTACGCAGATGCATGGATCGCCCTAGCTGATGCGCAGGAAACAGCCGGTAACATGGATGCCGCCGCTGAGCAGTATGCGAAAGCCATTAAGCACCTACCCGGGCAGGCATCACTTTATGCTGCTCAGGCTGCGTTTAAAAACCGACAGGGACTGCTGGAAGAGAGCATGTATTCCATACAGAAAGCATTGGAATTGGATCCCGGCAACGTAGAATGGTTGCTGCAACATGGTGAGTTTCTTGCCATGTCTGGGCAGGATGATGAAGCGTTAGCGGCGCTCAAAGAAGCGCGTTCAAAGGAACCCCACAACTGGCGCGTTCGTACGGCCCTCGGAAAGGTCTACGAACATCGGAACGAGCATCATCTCGCTGCTGGCCTTCTCGGCAATCTTCCGAGCGAGGCGCCGCCGGAGGCACACTATCTCGCCGGACGCGTAATAGCCAAATCCGGGGAGCATGCTGATAAGCAATTGGCACCGAAGGCCGTAGAACATCTACAAATCGCACGTGATGCCGGGATCGTCGATCCTGAATTGGAATTTTGGATGGGGCGCGCACATGAGTACGCAGGTGAAAACGAGCCTGCTTTCCAAAACTATCAATCGAGTTTGAACACCATACAAGAGACGGACCGGGAGATTTGGAGAGAAGCGCTGATGGGGACAGCAAGGACTGCACTCGCCACCGGGCGGCTTCCAATCGCTCTGACGACGTTAGAAATCGCACAGGAAAAATTTCCCGCTTCAACGGACGTTCTCATCCAATTATCGCGCGCCTACTTGTCGGGTGGAATGCCTGAGCAATCCTTACATGTCGCCCAGCAGGCGGTCGAAATCGAACCCGGGAACCTCGATGCGCTGCATGCATTGCGGGAGTCAGCCGTCGCCTTGAATCAATGGAGCTATGCGATACAGGCGACACAACGCATACTTGAAGATCGTCCACAAAGTCAACTCGATTGGGTAGACCTTGCACATTACGCACACAACGCGGATCGGCGCAACGAAGCCAGGAACGCCCTGAGTCAGGCGCTTGCCCTCGATCGGCGAGACCCAAAGTCGTTATTGGCAGCAGCGAAATTACTGCTCGAATTCGAAGAACCTGCCTACGCCCAAATCAATCTGAAGCAAGCACTTGCACGTTCACCGGAAGATTCGGATTTCTATGCAGAATTGGCGAAGATGAGTCACGTCCTCGAAGATTACGATAGCGAACAGAACGCCTGGATGCGTCTATTGGAACTCGAGCCTGACAACCTCCCCGCTCTCATCCAAGGTGCTCAAGCTTTGTGGAATCTGGATCGTCGTGCCTCGGCCATCGGTCTCTGGCAGCGTGCAATCCAGATCGATGGAGACAACGCCGAGTTAAATTTGCAGTTGGGGCGTGCGTATTTTACCGCTGGCGAGACGCAGCGGGGTTTGGATCATGTTTTACACGCCCACAAGCTGGCGCCAAGTTCTGCAGATCTCGCCAAGGAAGCCGGGAATTCACTGCTCCGCTTTGGATCTCCGCTCGATGCCTTGGAAGTACTACAGCGTGCGGTTCAACTCACTCCGAACGACATCGATTGCCTCATGAATTTAGGAAAGTGCTATTTCCAATTGGACCGCTTTGGCGAAGCCGAACACACGCTGTTGAAAGCCCGGGAGTTTTCATCCCACCCGGTCCGTGCCGACGCGCTGCTTTCACAAATTGCCCTGACGAACGGCGATCTCGCCCGCGCGGAAAAGCTTCTACAAGATGCTTTACAAGCAGCTCCCCGCACGACGGAAGACACGTTATGCATCGCGGAAACTGCAACTCGTTTGGGACGCTGGGATGATGCGGTAAACCTTATCGAAGACTCACTTTCGACGAATGAAGATTTGGAAACGCTTCTGGCCTTTGCCAAGCTGCGTTTGCGAATCGCCGACACTTATTGGCTATACGCAACCCTTGGAGCCGCTCAGGCCCATGCTCCGAAAATGGATTGGGCATCGCCGTCCACCGAAGACGAGATCAATTCACACATCGAAAGATGTTATCAAGCCGGCGCCGCGAAGCATATCGTCGATCGACTCAAGCGCTGGTCAGCATTCACCTTCGAATCGATCTCGATAGAGGATATCGACTGCAAACTGGATGTGGAGACCTCACTTGGTTGGAGCGCCATGATCCATGCATTGGCGATCTTTCTTTTCAAAACCGGTAACCCGGAAAAAGCGATCGAGGTGATCGAGTCCGACCCGGGCAACATCGACCCCGACGCCTGGGGTGCGATCCTGCTTGGTCTGTGCCACACAAGCTTGGGTGACACCACACAGGCTATCCAAGCTTACAATATCGCCTCACGTAACATGGTCGTCCAACCCCTGGTCAGTTTCCTTGCCAGCGACACACTCTGGCAGGCTGGCGAAGTCGAAGATTCGATCTCGAGTATAAATCTTGCCTTGTCGGCATGGCCGAACGAAGTCACATGGCACGCGATCGCCGCATCACGGTATCAGAATCAGAAACGCTTCGACGCCGCCGTTGCGCATTTGCAGCAGGCCGCCGAACTCGATCCCGACGATCCGGAAAACTTACATGCTTTGGCCCACGCGCTTAAAAACTCGGGGCAGCTCAGCGAAGCCCTGGTCCAGTACCAGCAGCTGATCGAGAAAGCGCCGGAACGTAAATCGGCGTGGAAAGAAGCCGCCGAAGTCGCCATGGCCAACGGTAAAGCGAAAGTCGCCCAGGCCTGGTTTGAACGAGCCTCTACGCTGTACCCTTCTGATCCCGCTTGTTTGATCGGCGCTGCGCACGCGGCGATGTCGCAGGGGAAGACGAATCAAGCCATGTCCCACATCGATGCTGCAGCTCGCATGGCGCCGAAAAACCTCGACGTTCTGGTCGGGATGGGTGAAATCCTTGCGGCCCAGGGAAAATACGAGAAAGCCCTCAGGGCATACGACCAAGCGATAAAAGGCTCGGACGGACAACTCGGTATTCGCGTTGGCCGCTGCAAGCTACTGCTTCAAATTGGACGGCCGCAGCATGCGATCGCAGAACTGCACAACTTGCTCAAAGCACATCCGCAGGACGAAAAATTGTATTCGACATTGGCAGAAGCTTACGAAACCGCCGGGGACCTCGAGAATGCCGTCGAAGCTGCAACGCAGGCTACGCTGCTCTCCCCGAGGGATGCGGAATATCGCTTCCAGGTCGGACGTCTGTGTCGTTTAGCCGGGCAGTTGGACCGCGCCCTGGACGAATTACTGCAAGCGCAATCCGCTGCACCAGCACGGGCTTCGATCTCGCGCGAACTGGGTCAGGTGTACGAACAGCGCCGGGAAATCGCCCAAGCACTCGATGCCTACCGGCGTGCTCTTGAACTCGATCCACGAGACGACTTATCCCACTATCGCGCCGGACTGATTCTGAAACAACAAAAAGCGTATCCCCAAGCCGCGCGCCTGCTCGAACGCGCCATCGAACTCAATCCGAAAGATTTGGAAATTATCCAACAGCTGGCCGCTGTTCGAGCTCTGGAATTGGTGCACGGTGGCATATAAATGGACGGTGAAACGATGATCGATCGCCTCGAACTCATACGACTTATCGAAGCAGCAAGGATCGCGGGTAGATTGGATTTTGCACGTTCCATTGCATTAGACTGGCTCGAAACTTGGGCCGGGGATATGGAAGTCCAACTCAAGCTGGCCCGAATCGAGATCGACCAGACACGGTACACACAAGCGATTGAACGCCTGTCCAAACTGACCGTATCCGATCCGGAGAACTCCGCCGCATTTCAGACGCTCGCCGCAGCACAAAAGGAGAGCGGCAATCCTTTGGCTTCAAGCGTGAGTCAGTCTTGTGCGGATTTGCTGCAGGGGAAAGGACTCGATCCCGATCGCAGTCCATCCTGGGCTGTTCAATTGAAGCAATGCCTCGAGGCCATTCAGAAAGGTGATACCGAGTTGGCGATCGGTAAATCCCAGGAAGCGCTCGCCGCAGACCCTGAGACGCCGCTCCCAGTAATGATTGCGATCAAAGCCCATCGAAATGCCGGAGCAGAGCAAATCGCACTTGCACTTGCCCGGATGGGTCACGATCGCTGGCCGCAGTGCATCGCCTTCCGCATCTTTCTTGCGAAGGAGATGCTCGCACACGGCGACGTGAATCGCGGCGTAGCATATCTCCACCAGGCGGCCGTGGATGACCCGCTGGGTGTCGTCACAACGAAAATTCTGGGCGAGACACATCCCTATCGCACGTTGTGGCCGGATAGAATGACGGTTCAACTCGCCAGCCCAGTACCCGCAGAAGTAAACGCAGTCCTGGGCGCCAATAAATTGGCGGGGGTTGCCTCTGCACAATCGCTGTCCTCCGAGCCACCCGCTTCTCCCGAGCCGACCTTGAAGGCCGAGGCGGAAAGTGTACGCGAAAATATCGAGGCCGGCGTTTCCGCACAGGCCTCCTCCGATGCGATCGACGAGCGTCCTATCGAACCCCTGCCTGGAGAAGGCTTTCAAGGACCCAACAGCGGCGACGGTCTCCTTGCGGACGATCTAACGAACGCAAGTACATTTCCCGAGGTCGAAGCGGATTTCTCCCGCATCGCGGAGCGAATTAACGCCCGCCGCCAGGCTGCAGACGAAGATCGTCGATTTCCTGCGTACATCGTGCTTTCGAGCCGAACGCGGTTGACGCAAGTCTTCGACGAAGAGAGATTCAAGCAGATCGACGCAGCAATCGTGACTTTAATCGAAACCATCCGCAAGAGACCCGGGTGGACCGCCTACCATATTTATATCGACGATCCGTCCTCGTTTGAAAACTTCAGAATGCAGCCTGCAGATCCGGCGAACGCCTGGCAAATCAAGCTGCGCCTTGCCGATCTTGATCAGGCGTTGAAGCAGCGTGGCGAAATGATTGGTGCACTGCTTCTCGTCGGCGGCGATCGCATTCTGCCCTTCCATCGATTGCCCAACCCCGTCGACGATGACGACGAGTATGTTTTTTCCGACAATCCCTACGCAACGACGGACGAAAATTACTTTGCTCCACAATGGGCTGTTGGACGCATACCTTCGGGCGACTCTGCCGATTTAATCATTAACCAGTTAAACAAGTTGATCGCCGACCACAGCATAGCGGTTCAGAGCGTCGGATTGATGACGCGCATACGGATTTGGCTCTACCTGCGCCTGGAGCGTTTCTTGCGCCGCAAACCCCGTTCGTTGGGATATACCGCCAGCATCTGGCGTAAAGCCTCCCTGGCGGTTTACAAGTCGATTGGCGAACCCAGATCGCTGCTGACTTCCCCACCGGCGCAGGCGACCCAGATTGCACCGATCGTGACGCATCCGTTCCACTTTTCTTACTTCAACCTCCATGGTCTGGAAGACGCACCGGAATGGTTCGGCCAACGAGATCCCATGATGGATAGCGGATCGGGTCCGGACTTCCCCATCGCCTTCCGTCCCGAAGATGTCGTCAACAGTGGGCGCGCACCCAAAGTCATCTATTCCGAGGCTTGCTACGGGGCGAATATCGAGGGCAAGTCGATCGACTCGGCGCTGTGCCTGAAATTTCTCGATTCGGGATCGCGGGCGTTTGTCGGCTCGACCAAAGTCTCCTATGGATCTGTCACCACGCCGTTGATCGCTGCCGATCTCCTTGGGCATCTCTTCTGGAACCAGGTCAACAAAAGGATTCCTGCAGGCGAGGCGTTGCGCAGGGCGAAACTTTTGCTGGCTGCAGAAATGCATCGACGCCAAGGATATCTCGATGGCGAAGATCAGAAGACGCTGATCTCGTTCGTTCTTTTCGGCGATCCGCTCTACACCTCGGCCGTCCAACTTGCCCGCCCCGGACAAAAATTGGTCGTGCGCAGGAAATCCAGGCCTAAAGAGATGAAAACCGTATGTGCGCTTGGCGTCGAGGATCTCGCCAACATCGACGACCCTGCGGAAATCGAGCGCGTGAAATCCATCGTTGCCAAATACCTGCCGGGAATGGCGGATGCGCACTGCCGCATCCATCCGCAACCCACGTACGGATGTGAGAGCACGCAACATCAATGCCCTTCGAATCAGCTCGGGATCAAACGACTCGTTGCGGGCGAACAGTCGACTCATGTGTATACGTTCGCCAAGCACGTCGTGGACGGTCCTCGGCGACACGCACATTTCGCCCGCCTCACCCTGGATTCGAGCGGCCAGGTGCTCAAGTTCTCGGTTTCTCGATGACGAGAGGCAGGCATAAAACTTGCATGATACGCAATCACGGAGGAACACAAACACGATGATCCCTACCATCCCGCGTCTTGGTTATGTGTATCGTAACGATGATCGACATTACACACAAGACGACCTGCGCATCTGGTTGCCGATTCTTGAAACACTGCATGCGCGCTGGCTGACGCTGTACGCCTCCTATGAACGAACTATCCCCGAGCATTTTCTGTGCGGCATCATCGAGGCGGGTATCGAACCTGTGATCCTAATACGTGGCAAACTGGGAGAATCGAATCCCCACGCATTACATCCATTGCTGCGAAGCTACGCCCGCTGGGGAGTCCACTACGTCGTCGTGTACGATCGCCCCAACGTGCGCGAGAGTTGGAATAATGCGGAATGGAATCGGCGAGGGATCGTCGAACGCTTCCTCGATCGGACCATCCCGCTGTTGGAATATCAACAATCACTTGGTTTGAAACCGGTATTCGCACCTCTCGAACCCGGCGGGGATTACTGGGACACGGCGTTCCTTCGAAGCGCCTTCGATTCGTTCACCCGGCGTGGAAAATCTGACTTGCTCCAAAGCTTGCATTTGGGTGTTTACGCCTGGACACACGATAAGCCACTCGGCTGGGGCGCAGGAGGTCTTTCTCGCTGGCTCGAAGCGCGTCCGTATCACACTCCTCCCAATTGCCAGGATCAGATCGGCTTACGCGCATTCGAATGGTACGCGGATTTGGCCGTTCAGAGCATCGGCCGGGTCCCATCGATGATCGTTATCGCAGGAGGCGCTGTTCCCGACATCGCAAAGGAGACAGACCACAGCACGGCCCAGATCGAACAGAACGTGAGCATTCTGCGTGCGTTGAGCGGAACGGACATTCCGGAGTATGTGCTCAATTTTTCCTTTTATTGTCTCACTACGGATTCGGAGTCATCAAGCAGGAATGCCGGCTGGTTCACCAAAGAAGCGAAGCCGAAGCCTATCGTAGAAGCGATCCGGAAAGTCTTATCTTCCCGGGAGAAAAAACCCGCGACCGTTTCTCCGAAATCGTGGGGCCACTACGTCCTGCTGCCCGATGACGTGGAAATAAAATCTACCTTCGCAGAATTATCCGGCTTTATCCAACAGCACAAACCTGTTGTTGGATTCTCTAAAGACGAGGCACGAATGGCCCACAAAGTCACCCTGGTCGGTGGGGAAGCCAAGTTTACCCGAATATTCGAACGTGAATTGACAGACGCCGGCTGTGTGGTCGATCGGATCACGACAGGTTCAAAGACGATCGAACAGGATCCTGCGGAGTCGATCCACCCTCGTCCGTCCATAAAATACTCACCTCTCGGAGGGTCATGATGTCTGAAATGCAGGACAACATCGGACGCGTAAGCATAAAAGTATTTGGCCTTGGAGGCGGTGGTTCAAATGCGGTCGATCGGATGATTCAATTGGGATTATCGGACGTCGATTTTATCGCTGCGAACACCGACCGGCAAGCACTTAGTTCCAGCCTTGCTCCCAATCGTATCCAACTAGGCCCGCGCATTACACGAGGCTTGGGCGCCGGTGGTGATCCTCGCATCGGTGCTTCTGCAGCGATGGAAAGCAGCCAGGAAATCGCCAAGGTTCTCAAGGGTGCCGACATGGTCTTCATCACCGCCGGCATGGGAGGCGGCACGGGGACAGGTGCAGCTCCCGTTGCAGCGGAAATCGCAAAAGAAATCGGCGCGGTCGTCGTCTCCGTCGTGACTCTGCCCTTTGCGTTCGAGATGAAACGGCGCGCCCAAAACGCGCTCGAAGGGGTTCGAAACCTGCAGCCCCATTCACACACTTTGATTACCGTTCCCAATGATCGCCTGCTTCAAATTGCACCGAAGGATCTCAGCCTGGAAGTGGCGTTTAGATTGGCCGACGATGTCTTGCGCCAAGGTGTCCAAGGAATCGCCGAATTAATCATGCGCCCGGGATTGATGAACGTTGACTTTGCACACGTGCGGCAATTAATCCTCAACGGTGGCGGATCATTGATGGCCATTGGTTTGAGCGAAGGACCGAACAAAGCCAAGGACGCTACGCATCAAGCGATGAACCATCCGTTATTGGAAATCGACAGCATCTCACAAGCGTCTGGCGTTTTGGTCCATTACACCGGCGGCTCGGATTTAACGCTTCACGAAGTCGGCGACGCGGTCGAGGATTTGCGTCAAATGCTTACTCCTGACTGCGATCTGATACTCGGTGCGTCGACTGACGACATGATGTCCGGCCGTGCACAGGTAATCCTCATCGTCACCGGCATCGGTGGGCGTCCCGTACGCGTCCTGGGAACGGAGCAATCGTTTCCCCTGGATGACATTCCCGAAGAGCAGAGTGTTCTCGTCCAAGACAACCTCGATCTCCCGGCCTTTTTACGCCGCAGAGCATCGATCGGATGAGGTCGTACGATGGATAAATCGACAATTACGAAGTTGATCAATCAGATTACTCGAAAATTTCCGGAAATGGAGGGCGTGCGTCCAAGTTTGAAGCGAAAGAGCGAGTCCGAGAACGGCGCGCAATACGAACTGACTTTCAAAAGCAGCACCAAATTACCCGGGGGGAAAATGATGCGGCGCGTCGTTCGGGTGATTACAGACGAAAAGGGCCGCATCCTACGCATGAGCACGTCGAAATAATATGACCGAATTTTATCTCTCTACCATCGCACACCTACGCATAGTATTCTGGCGATCCGTCGCCAGCGTTTTGGGCTGGATCATCCGCTGCAAGTCACGGGAATACAATCCTCTCGCCTTTGCCCCCTACCTAATTGCGGGATTCGTATCCTACTTTGCCGGTAAGGCCTTCGCTGGCTTGATCATGCGCGCTTTGTTATCCTGACATCCGACACTTCGGATTGCCGCATTTCCGCAGCACGAGTAAAATCTGGACGTGTGACGGCAGCCACGCGTCATATTCGAGTCCATGATGAAGAGAGAGACTTCCCGCATCCCCTTGCTTTCGATCGCCATCTTCTGCTTCCTCGTGGGAGCTTTGAGTGTTCTCATCAACCTGTCTACGCAAGAGAATCCGGCAGAAAAGGCAACATCCACTCCTAACGAAACCCATTCCAGTCAGAAGACAGCGTTAATCCTGGGAGTGGATCGCCTGAATCAATCCGAGCCACAATTACTCTCCGCTTGGCTCGCCACGTTTGAGTTTCCGAACAAAGATATCGTCCTCTTCGGACTTCCGACGAATTTGCAATCTTCCGAATCCCCCATCCCAATTGCGAATTTATTTAATTGGAGCCGTGACACGGGAGTTGACGGCAACTTCCTGACTGCCATTCAAAAATCCACCGGCGTCGAACCCGAAGTCGTCCTCATTCTGGACGAAGTTGGCTATGCATCGTTGATCGATTACCTAGATGGGATAACGTTGACCGGGAATTACATGGACGGACCGACGGTGATTAGTGCCCTGCGCGTTTTCTATGACGATCCACTCACATCCCTGGAAGCGCAAGCGAAGGTTCTCCGCGCGCTTGCCGAACGCGTGGAAACATTGGGGCCGTCTCCGAATCTTACCCCACTGTTCGATCTTATCCCGGAGCATGCTTACACCTCAGAACCGCCTTCGGTCGTCGCAGTTGCCTTTGGTCTGCTTCTGCCGCTGCGTTCTGAAGCGATCCGTATTCAGGAATGGCAAGGCCCAGAATAACAAATCAATTAATACTTGATTTTCTTGGCGAGTCCGTCTATCCTTTATTACGTTATATGGAATTTCATCAGACATGATTCCCAGGCAAGCACAGAAGTATGTGGTAAAAAGGTAAGGAAGGAATCGAAAACGCTGTTCGATTTCACCGTAACCAAAATCTCTCTTAAGGAGGAGAAGATGATGAAACGACTTACCCTTTTAAGTTTAATTGTTATCGGCAGTTTGCTCATCGGAGCCTGCAAAGCGGGTACTTCAGAGCAAGGGCCGGCGGCAGGTGAAGGGAACGACCTCGGCGGGCGTGAAATCCGCGTCGGCGTCGAAAACGCCTATCCGCCATTCAACTTCATCGACGAAGAGACGAACGAGCCGGGTGGCTGGGATTACGATGCAGTTGAGGCGATTTGTGGAATACTCAATTGCAAACCTATTTTTGTTGAAGCCGCCTGGGATGGTATTTTCGAAGCCACTGCCGCCGGTGAGTACGACGTCGTCGCAGACGGTGTCACGATCACCCCCGAGCGCGACGAAGTTGTGGATTTCTCCGAACCCTACATGGTCATCGCACAATACATCGTTGTCAGTTCGGACGAGACGGAAATCGTCGATGAGGCCAGCTTGATCGCCAGCGACGTCATCGTCGGCACGCAGATCGGCACCACCAACGAAGCCAAGGCGATCGAAATGGTCGGCGAAGACCGCGTTCAGAGTTACGACACGTTCGACCTGCCCATTCAGGCGCTCATGTCCGGAGACGTTGGTGCGGTCATCATGGATGAGGAAGCAGCCAAAGGTTTTGTGGAGCAAAACCCGGATGATATCATGCTCCTTCCGGATCCCGTTACCGGCGCCGAGGAACTCGGTTTCGTCTTCCCACCGGGAAGCGACCTGGTTGAGCCCTTCAACTACGCCATCGATACCCTCAAAGCCGACGGCACCCTCGCTGCCCTATACGATAAGTATTGGGGCGAAGAGTAAACACATCGAACTGTAAAAAGGGGCCGCGGTTAGTCCGCGGCCCCTTTTTTCTAACAAGCTGGAGGGTTTTCGTGTTTGAAGCCAATCCGACCACTTCAAAAACGCGAAAAGAACCGGGAATTGTGCCCATCTCGACACGCTTAAAGAATCTACCCTGGTGGGCTCTTTTCTTATTGTTGCTCGGTGTCCTGCTCGTGTATGCCATTATTAATCGCGAAAATTATCGGGACGCTTTTGAGTTTATCGCTCCGGGTTTACAGGTAACTCTGACGGCCAGTGTCATCGCTTTCGCCATCGCTTTGGTGATCGGCCTGATCATGGGCATGGGACGCATTTCTTCGAATCCCATTACTTACAACGTCGCTACTTTCTACGTCGAAGTCGTGCGCGGCATTCCCATGATCGTGATCATTATCTACGTCGCTTTTGTATTGGTACCGCTCGTCGTTCAGGGAGCGAATGGCCTCGGCAATCTTATCCTCGAAACCAGCTGGCTTTCCTTTCTGCAGGGCATTGGGACGTCCCTCTCCACGCTGGATATCACCCAAATCGATCCGCTCGCGCGCGCCATTTCAGGGTTGGCATTTGGCTACGGAGCTTATGAAGCGGAGGTTTTTCGAGCCGGCATTCAATCGATCGAGCGCGGCCAGATGGAAGCGGCCCGTTCGCTCGGTATGAGCTACGTCCAGGCGATGCGGCATGTCATTCTCCCGCAAGCCATCCGTGTGATCCTTCCACCCCTCGGTAATGACCTCATTGCCATGCTGAAAGACTCTTCCCTCATCTCGGTTCTCGCCGTCCGCGACTTGACACAGTTGGGAAAACTGAATCGTTCGCGCACGTTTCGAACCTTCGAAACCTGGAACACGGTCACTTACCTGTACCTTTCCATGACGCTGCTGGGTTCGATGGGCGTGAAGATCTTGGAAAAGCGTTTGCAATCCGGGGAACCCATCAGGACTTCCATCAACAACGTGTTTCGTCAATTAAGACAAAGCCTGACCAGGAAACAAGTCATCGATTGAAAATAAACTTCCGTTGTGCAAAGGAGTTTCCGAACGTTGAGTGAAAAGATCATCGAAATTCGGAACGTGTACAAAAGCTTCAAACACGTTCAAGCCTTATCGGATATCAGCCTCCACGTCAATCGAGGTGAAGTCGTCTTCATCTTTGGACCGAGTGGCGGGGGAAAATCAACTTTGCTGCGTTGCATCAATCGACTCGAAACCGTCGACGAAGGCGAAATCATCGTCGACGGAATCCGTGTTACGGATGCGAAACCCGACCTGGATAGTCTGCGGGCTGAAGTGGGAATGGTTTTCCAGTTGTTCAACCTCTTTCCGCATCTAACGGTTCTCAATAACATAACACTGGCCCAAGAACTGATCCGCAAACGCGATCGCGCAGAAGCGGGCGAAATTGCCATGAACCTGCTCAAGCGCGTTGGCCTGCCCGAGAAGGCGGATGCCTTTCCCGACCAGCTCTCTGGTGGACAAAAGCAGCGTGTTGCAATCGCCCGCGCGCTTGCCATGAATCCGAAAATCATGCTCTTCGACGAACCCACTTCAGCGTTGGACGCCGAGATGATACGCGAGGTATTGGATGTGATGATGGTGCTAGCCCAGGAAGGGATGACGATGGTCGTCGTTTCTCACGAGATGGGTTTTGCAAAAGCGGCATCCGATCGGATGATCTTCCTGGCCGAAGGTAAACTAGTTGAGCAAGGTCCGACGGATGAAATTTACGCCCATCCCAAAGAGGCAAGAACCAAAGCGTTTTTCGATCAAATCCTCTAATAGGGAAAATATAAGGGGATGCAATAACGCATCCCTCTCGAGAGTGCGCTGGGCGGGGGTCGAACCCGCACGCCTTGCGGCACATGGCCCTCAACCATGCCTGTCTGCCAGTTCCAGCACCAGCGCGTGATCGTAATATTTAATTCTGCGGTATTATAGCCCAGGCACGACGGTTGTCAACATGTGCGCAGGACATCATCATGTTTTTCATCGGGTGTAACATATATCTGCGTTCATGGAACGAAGGATGTTTTGGATCTTGATTGGAGGGTATTCCCAATGCGAATCGTAGTTGACGCGATGGGCAGCGATAATCATCCTCAACCGGAAATCGATGCCGTGATACAAGCCGCAGAGCACTGGTCTGAGCCGATCCTGTTGGTGGGCCAGAAGGAACTCCTTCAGCCTATACTCGACGCCCGCAAAATACCCACGGAACTCGTCGAGATAGTCCATGCGCCCGAAGTGCTCGAGATGACCGATAAACCGGCTTCCGCGGCGCGCGGAAAATCCACGAATTCCATGGCCGTTGGAATGGATTTACTGAAAAGCGGTGAGGCTGACGCATTTGTCACAGCAGGTAACACCGGCGGCGCGATGGCCAATGCGTTGTTCCGTATCGGGAGGATTCGTGGTGTAAAACGGCCTGCTGTCACCAGTGGCATTCCCGTCCAAGGGGGTTTTGCAGTCGTACTCGATATCGGTGCAAACGCGGATTGTAAACCGGAATACTTGTACCAATTCGCCATCATGGGGATTGTGTATGCCGAGAAGGTATTTGGCATAGACAAACCCAGAGTGGCGCTTCTCTCGAACGGTGAAGAACCCGGGAAGGGCAACATGCTCATCAAAGAAACATTTCCGATTCTCGAGGCTTCTGACTTGAATTTCATCGGTAACGTCGAGCCAAAGGAAGTCTATCAGGGGGAGGCAGACGTCATCGTGAGTGACGGTTTTTCCGGGAACGTGTTCATCAAAACCAGCGAAGCCGTAGCCAGTTTCCTGACTAAAACCATTCGCTCCGAGATCAAAGAGTCCCCGATAACTTCCATCGGCGGCTTGTTGGCAAAGCCTGCCTTCGGCCGGGTCGGCAAGAAACTCGATTCCTCCGAATACGGGGCTGCAATACTTCTCGGTGTAGATGCGCTGGTCTTCATCGGTCATGGACGTTCCAACGCAAAAGCCATGTTCAACGCAATTCGCATGGCCAGGCAAGCCGTTCAAAACGACGTTCTCGACGCCGTTAGGATGGCGATTCAATCCCGTCTTGATATTGTGCGGAATAAGGAGATAGAATGAGTGCTGTCCGTCGTCGCGTAGTAATTACTGGATTAGGGGTTGTTACGTGTCTTGGTTCAGACGTAGAGCAATTCTGGCAAGCGCTGCTCGACGGCCAATCTGGAGTGCGACGCATCAATACATTCGACACTTCCGATCTACCTTGCCAGATCGCCGGCCAGATCCGCGATTTCGATCCGGGTGAGTTCATTCCCGTAAAACAAGCTCGCCGGATGTCGCGAGTATCGAAATTATCATTGGTTGCAGCGCAAAAGGCCGTTGCCGATTCTAAATTGCCCCTGCCCCTGGAGAATCCCGAGCGTGTGGGAGTTTATTTCGGTACAGCGATTGGCGGATTAGAACGCGCAGATGAAGGTCTCCAACAAATGCGAAATACGGGATGGTCGCACGTCAATCCATTCATCATCCCCTCTGCATTACCGAACATGCCTGCATTCTATGTCACATTGCATTACGGCGCGTACGGTCCCAACTGCACCTACACCACGGCTTGTGCTACCGGAACCCAATCCGTCGGAGAAGCCGCACACGCGATTCGCCATGGCAAGGCGGATGTCATAATCGCAGGCGGCGCAGAAGGCATGATCCAACCCTACACCGTCGCTGGATTCGCAAACATGCGCGCTTTACCCACAAGTTACAATGACGTTCCGGAACGTGCATCTCGACCGTTCGACGCCAAGCGTGAAGGTTTTGTATTCTCTGAAGGCGCCGCATTTCTTGTTCTCGAGAGTCTAGAACATGCACAAAAGCGTAAAACAAAAATCTACGCAGAGTTAGCTGGATACGCCTGTTCTAATGACGCCTACCACGTCGCAGCGCCGGATCCCACTGCCGCCGGTGCCATGCGCACCATAGATTGGGCAATCAAGGATGCGGGAATCCGACCCGATCAGATCAGCTACATCAACGCCCATGGCACCTCGACACCTGCCAACGATTCCATGGAGACGAAGGCGATCAAGAAGGTGTTCGGGGAGTACGCCTATCAGATACCAATCTCTTCAACGAAATCGATGATCGGTCACGCCATGGGTGGTGCCGGAGCTATCGAAGCCGCGGTCTGTACGCTGAGCATCGAGCGTGGCAAGATTCATGGGACGATTAATTATGAGAACCCTGATCCAGACCTCGATCTGGATTACGTGACAGACGGAATGCGGGAACTGGACATCGACTTTGCGCTTTCGAACTCCTTTGGTTTGGGAGGTCAGAATGCGTGTATCGTGCTTCATCGCATCGATTGAGTTATCGACGTAATTAGAGAGTCTTGAGCCAGGAGGCACCTGAAACGTGACGAAAAACCATAGCACCTATACCGGAACCAAAACAGGTACAACGAACCGCCGGGTTGTTATTACCGGCATGGGTATGATTACCCCGGTCGGTCTCAATATGGAGGATTCATGGGCCGCTTTTAAAGCTGGCAGATCCGGCGTGGTTCGTATCACTTCGCTGGACGCAAGCAAATATCCTTGTCAGATCGCGGGCGAACTCAAGGGTTTTGATCCCCTTAATTACATTCCGGCCAAGAAAACGCGGAACATGGCTTCCTCAAGCCAATTGGCAGTTGCCGTGGCAGATGAAGCACTGAAAGACTCATCTCTTGATCTCGATCGAATTGACCGTGACGATGTTGCGGTGATCCTCGGCCACGCCGGCGGAATGAGCGTCGAAGAAACCGAAAAATCGATCCAACAGATGACCTCAAGCCGTTTTGGACGCTTATCTCCCTTCCAAATCCTGAAGGGATGGCCGAATAAACCGTCCTACTTTATCGCCGAGAAATATCAATTTCGCGGCTACAACAGCACGGTGACCACGGCCTGCGCCGCAGCCACACAGGCCATCGGAGACACAATGCGGCTCATTCGATCGGGAGAATTCGACATTGCCGTAACCGGCGGTTCGGAATACATGGTATCCGAGATAGCTTTGGCTGGTTTTTCAGCTATGCGGGCACTGGCGACGAGTTACAACGATAATCCCGAAAAAGCTATGCGGCCGTTCGATGCCGATCGAGAGGGATTTGTTTCTGCCGGGGGTACCGGTATCCTGATTCTCGAAGAATTGGAGCACGCTCTTGCGCGTGACGCCCGTATCTATGCGGAGGTGCTTGGAGCGGGTGTTTCCAGCGATGCATACCACATGATCATACCGGATCCGGAGGGCACTGGCGCCGCACTAGCAATTCGACGCTGTCTCGCTGATGCGCGTCTGTCAATCGACGATGTCGATTATATTAACGCTCACGGTACATCTACGCCGGTCGGGGATATGGCCGAAACGAAAGCGATCAAGCAGGTTTTTGGGGAAAGAGCTTACGACATCCCCATCAGTTCCACCAAATCCATGATCGGACACGCAATGGGAGCTACGGGCTCGATCGAAGCTATCGCTTGTGCGCTAACGATCCGCGACGGTATCATCCACCCCACCATCAATTACGAAACGCCGGATCCCGAGTGCGATCTGGATTATGTCCCCAATCAAGCACGCGAAGCCAGGATCGACATCGCACTATCCAATTCATTCGGCCTCGGCGGTCAAAACGCATGTCTGCTGATAGGCCGGTTCGACGGTTAACTCCCAGAAGCGATTTCCCCAGTTTGCAGACACGAAAAAGACAGCGCCGGGCAAATACCCGGCGCTGTCGCTTATGTTTGGTGGAAAATCACTCGCTAAGGAAACCGTCCAGGGCTTCTTTGCTGATGCGATAGGCCTTGCCGATCTTCTTGGCTTTCAAATCCCCAGCTTCGATGGCGGCGATTACGTCCTCTTCTGCGACCTTCAAGTACGCTGCCGCTTCAGATGGGGTCATCACATCCGGCACACTCGCAGCTCCAGCACCCTGCTCCGCACCCGCATTTCGTCCTCGTATAGCATCGGACAGCGCGTCCCCGATGCCCATTCCGGCGCCGATTCCGGCAGTCAGACCAGCGCCACCTGAAGGATTCTGCGCTGCATCGCGCATGGCATCTGCGGCTTGAAGCTGAGTGTACGTTGCCATATCGAGCATGCCCATTGCTCGCAGTTCTTCCGCGGATTTATCCGAAGGTTTGAGGCTTTCGATGTAAAAAGACTTCAAAGTCAAACCAAGCGCCTTGAAATCATCTTGAGCTTTGGCGCGGACTCCGGCGCCGAGTTCCTCCACCAATCCGATCAACTCCGGCACTGTCTTTGCGCTCGTTGTCTCTCCGAGCAGATCCTGCAGCTTGGATAACAGCATGGATCGCAGCCGGCCTTCAATTTCCTTCGTCGAGTAGATACCTGCGGTACCCACGATTTGTGTGACAAATTGTTGCGCATCGAAAATTTGAAAACTGTAGGTGCCGTATCCTTGAAGCAGCGCCACGCCCAAGGCCATGCCGGGATTGCGAACCAGAATGGGTTGCGGCGTACCCCACTTTTGATCCACAAATTCACGCATTGATACGAAGTACACTTCCGCCGTGAAAGGTGAACGTCCCTTGAAAGCCGTGCCGAGCAGATCGATGAGCAAGGGGATGTTTGCCGTGCTTATGGTATGGCGCCCCGCGCTAAACGTATCCAACGCTTTGCCGTCTCGGAAGAACACCGCGTTCTGTGCTTCCCTCACGATGACCTGACTACCAATGCGGAAATCTCCCGCCCCGCTCTCCGGCACGCGATGTACGATCTCATCGCGCATTTCATCCGGGTTTTCAACAACGTCGAATATCCGAGCCATGTTATTCTCTCCTCATCTATCCAAGATCACCGGTTTCGAGGATGACCTCGTCACGTCGATCATACGCAGCGATTGCCTGTTGACAAACGACAACCAGATTGTGAATGGAATCTGGAAGCTCTTCGGTGGACATTGCAGCTGTGAGACCATCGATAGCGGCCGACACCTCATTCACGCCTTCCAATAACGCGAGATCGAACTGGTATAGTTGATCCAATTCTTCTTGTTTGATGCGAACCGCGTCGAAAAATCCTGCATAACCGTACGACGCGCCCGAGATGCGATCGATGAATCCACGAAGTTTGACGGCCGCCGACTCGATATCGTCGACGTACTCGAGCTTTCCTTCAGAGACCAGTTGCTTTTGCAGCTCTGAAATTCGGCTCCACTGCTCCTCATAGCGTTCAGCGACAGTCTCGCGCAGCATTTTATCGGCATCTCTCCGCCGTTCTCGATCATAATATCCGAAAAAGCCTGCTACGAAATTCTGAATCTTACCGATTAAATCTTTTTCCTCCGTGGCTTTCTCCATGGGATCGCCCATGATTCGCTCCTTGTAGCTTTATGCATCTTCCAAGCGGTCTGATAAGATTATAGCTTGTCCCAGTTCGAGCAGCAACCGAAACCATCTTACTCGATATTCGTGATGCTTTACATAGTACTTCGATATGCGCACATCACGAGTATAATCTACACAATCTGGGTCTCGTTTCCCTGAGGGAAACTCGTATATTGAAGAAGTCAACTATAGCATCGTTCTATTAAGACCGTCCATAAAAGGTAATTCCGCGAAATGCCGTTATCTGACCAGAATATCCAACCCGGCCGTTATTCCATTATCCCCCGTACACTCTGCTTCTTGCTGAAAGATGAGCAGCTTCTTCTGCTTCGAATCGCAGCAGATCGAGGGGCATGGAGTGGAAAACTCAATGGAATCGGCGGACACATTCAACGCGGGGAGGATCCGCTGACTTCAGCCGAGCGTGAAATCCAGGAAGAAACCGGTCTGAAGCCTTCGAATTTACGCCTGTGTGGTGTTGTAATTGTCGATGTCCAGGAGGAAACTGGTATCGGCCTGTATATTTTCGTCGGAGAGAATCCGTCCGGTGAGATACGATCCAGCCCGGAAGGTGAACCCCTTTGGGTATCGTTGAAATCCCTTCACGATCATGATTTGGTGGAGGACTTGCCCATCATTATTCCACGAGCTCTTGACTGTTACCGATCGGGCAAATATTTTTCTGCCGTGTACCGCTACGACGATAAGGGGAATTTATCGATTAAATTAACGTCGTAAGTGATCAGGTTTCCCCGTGCAAATAGAAAATTAAGAGTGTATTTCCGTATTTCCTTCGATCAAACTCCGTAAGATGAAATAAATTCAGATCTTCCGCTTCCTTTGGGTGCATTTGGGCAACTACCCATGCATCAGGGTTGAGCAGGTCCGGGTTGGAGTCAATCAACAGGATCGCCTTCGACCAGATTCCTTTGTACTGTGGCGGTGCAACGAATACATAATCGAACGGTTCTTCAACGGTGCGAGAGAGTAGCGATAACGCGTCGGTGTGCAGGATGCGCGCTTTCGAACGAAAACCAGTCAGTTCTAAATTTTTTTCGATGGTCTCGATTGCGCGGCGGTTGTTATCCACGAAAACGACGGACTGTGCCCCCCTACTGATTGCCTCGACACCCACGCTTCCCGTTCCCGCAAAAAGATCCAAAAATGTACTTCCCTCAATTTCAAGTCCGATGATGTTAAACAGCGCTTCCTTTACTCGATCTCCAATCGGTCGTACCCCTCGATCAGGAACGAGGAGTAATTTACGTCCTTTTGCCTCCCCGGCAATCACACGGATTCCACTCATCTTAATACTGTGGCTACACGAAATCGACGGCGTCACGAACGGCGAGGATGTTTGCATGCGGTGCGATGATTGGGACGACACAACCCGTTCCGAGAACCATGCCGCGACCGTTCGTAGACTTAAGTGCGTCTTTTGCCTCCTCTGCAATCGCAGTGGCATCTTTATATACCATCGACGCGCGGCGTACACCACCACACACGGCGCCGCGAACATGGGACTTCCCTGTGCTCAGATCCGGCCAGGTCTCTCGATCGTGCCAATTTACAACTTGAACGGGATATTCCTGCACCACGTTGAAAATGAGTGCTTCACCATGCAAATGAAGCACGTTGCACCACCCGTTGGCAGCTCGTTCCAGGATTCGCTGATCGTAAGTCTTGCCAAAACGGTCGTACGATTCCGAGTCGAAATAGCGATAAGAGGCGTGCTGAATCGCATAAAAAATTCCATCGATTCCCATCTCAAATACCGCATCAACAAAGGCGATCGTACTCTTGGTAATAACCTCTAGCCCCGCCTCGACCTTCTTCGGATCACGATGAATGTCGGACATTAGAAGGTCGATTCCGGCCAGGTTCTTCGCTTGTGCCAGCGGGCTGAATATCGTTTGAATGACGGGAACCTCCTCGTCTATATTCTCCTTGAGGTATTCCAGACAGCGAAGTTGGTTGCCGAGGAATCCCTTTTTAGGATCGAGCTCTGGCAATTTAGGCCAGTCCTCCTGCGATTGAATGACTCGCCGCGTGTAATCCCGCGTTCCTTCCGTCGCACCTCGCCACTCGTCATTCACTCCCCAATCCTTTAAACAATAAGACGACGCCGGAGTGACTTTCACGAAATCAAAATCGTATGTCTTTTGAAACAACGCGATCGCTTGGGCAAGTAATTCAGGATCCTGGTCCTCTACCGGGAAGTGACGCCATAAAGCGACCGGAGGTCGATCGGCCACCTCTCCAGCGAACGCAGCTTCCAACCTTTCTCGTTTTGTGGTCATTAATCTCCCTCAATCGTCACGTCGACACTTCGGCAGGAAATCACATACATAGAACGGATCACAGTAGGGATGAGATCGCATCGGGTTGATCCGCCACTATCACACCAGCGGATTCCAACGCCTGGATCTTATCGGCGGCCAACCCGGAACCACCCTCCACGATCGCTCCGGCATGCCCCATGCGTTTTCCAGGCGGAGCGGATTGTCCTGCGATGAAAGCCACCACGGGTTTCGTCATGTGATCGCTGATGTATTCCGCGGCGAGTTCCTCATCCTTTCCGCCAATTTCTCCGATCAACACCACCTTATCGGTATGTGGATCGGCTTGAAACATGCCCAGCACATCGATAAAGGACGTCCCGTTGATCGGGTCTCCACCAATCCCCACGCAAGTCGAAGTGCCGATGCCTGCCTGCTTCAACGCATAAAGGACTTCATAGGTTAACGTTCCCGATCGAGAGACGAGACCCACCGATCCTGGCTCCGTAATGTGGCCGGGAATGATGCCGGCTTTGCATCCTCCAGGGGTCAGGATCCCCGGGCAATTGGGACCGACCAATCGCACGCCCTTCTGGTCCATGTATTGGCGAACCCGCATCATGTCTTGTACAGGAATACCTTCCGTAATGCAGATGCACAACGCCATTCCGGCATCTGCCGCTTCGAGCATCGCGTCGACGGCAAATCTGGCCGGAACGAAAATCACACTGGCTTCGGCACCGGTCGTCTCGACTGCACTTTTTACCGTGTCGAAAACCGGAATCTTCCCTTCGTAGACCCACTCTCCGCCTTTGCCGGGTGTGACACCCGCTACGATCTTCGAACCGTAATCAATCATCCGTACGGTATGGAAAAAACCCTCACGGCCCGTGATTCCCTGTACGAGAAGGTTCGTATTCGCATCAATGAGAATGCTCATGCTGACTTTCCCTCCGACGCCAATTGAATGGCCTTCTGTGCGGCATCGCCCAGGGAAGTAGCCACGACCATATCCGCATTCCGTAGCAGGTGCCGTCCTTCCTCCTCATTGGTTCCCACAAGCCGTACGACCATGGGCAAATTTCCTTCGATTTCTTTCATCGCCGCGAGTATCCCGCGCGCCACCTCGTCGCAACGCGTTATGCCTCCAAATATGTTGATCAATACCGCACGTACGCCTTTGTCCTTCAAGATTAAGTTGAACGCCGCGGAAACTTTTTCCGCGCCAGCACCTCCACCGATGTCCAGGAAGTTAGCCGGCTCTCCGCCGTAGAGCTTGATCACGTCCATCGTCGCCATGGCCAGGCCTGCACCGTTGACCATGCATCCGATGCTGCCATCCAATTTCACATAGGACAGGCTGAAACGTCGCGCCTCTCGTTCGGTCGGCTCTTCCTCTTCCAGATCTCGCATCTCCGCGAGTTCGGGACGGCGATACAAAGCGTTGTCATCGATGATCATTTTGCCATCCAAGGCAAGCAAGCGATCATCCCCGGAGATAACCAGGGGGTTGATTTCCGCCAACGTCGCATCGGTGTTGATATACGTGTCATACAGACCGCGTACGATATTACCGAACTGCCGCCAATATTCCCGCGATAATTCAATCGATGCCGCTAATTGACGCGCCTGATACTGGCGCATTCCCAGCAACGGATCGACGTGAACCCGCACGATTTTTTCAGGCTTGGTTCTGGCCACCTCTTCGATATCCACACCGCCTTCAGCAGAGGCGATGATCACCGGACAACGCTGACTGCGATCGTTCGTGACGCTGAGATAAATTTCCGATTGGATGTCCGCGGCTTCGTCGATCAAAACTCGCCGAACGGGCAAATCTTTAATGTGCATTCCCAGTACATGCGTGGCCATCTCTTCCGCTTCTTCTGGCGAATCGACCAAGCGGATTCCTCCCGCTTTACCGCGCCCACCAACCAGCACTTGCGCCTTGACCACCACACGACCTCCTAATTCCTGCGCCACAACCTTCGCTTCCTGGGCCGTCATGGCTACCCGGCCTCGTGGGATCGGGATTCCGTGTTGAGAGAATAATTGCTTGGATCGATACTCATGAAGCTTCATTCAGACTCCTATCCCCTGCCTGTTGGTTTGTACTTCCTGCTTCCCTATTCTTACGGATTCCGCGCCCGACGATGGGAAGGTCGATTTTTCCTCAGCAAGCGTTGCAGTATCTTTTGCTCGGATTTCGAAAGATAGCGCCACGTTCCAGGTTGTAGGTTTCCCAGTTTAATTGGACCAATACGCACTCGAATCAACCTTCGGACTTCTAACCCCAAGATACGCATCATCTCACGAATTTGTCGCTTACGCCCCTGTCGCAGCACAATGCGCACCCAGGATGCATTCGTAGACGAAGATTCTCGCCAAATCCGTATCGGTAAAGATTTTACCCCGTCTGGAAGCAACACGCCGCGTGCTACGGCGGATAATTGGTCGTCATCCGGCGTTCGGTCCAACAATACGCGATACTCTTTTTCATGTTCATAGCGTGGATGGAGAAGAAGATTGGTCAGCTCTCCATCGTTGGTGAGCAATAGTAAACCCTCACTGTCCAGATCGAGTCTTCCCACGATAAAGGTGCGTTGAGGGATGCCGACCAGATCGAAAACCGTGCCGTTTCCGCCCTGGGAACGATGGGACGAAAGCACGCCCCGAGGTTTATACACGGCAACGTATACGAGTTTCTCTCTGGCATCGATAGGTTTATCGTCTACTCGAATCTCATCAACATTTACATCCGCTTTCATTCCGATCGTGGCAACATGTCCATTTACCGTCACACGTCCGTCACGAATAAAGGTCTCGCAGGTACGTCGAGAACCAATCCCCGTTCTGGCAAGTATCTTTTGCAATCTTTCTGACATCAGACTTCCGATTGGGTTTCCCCTTGATCTTCCGAACCGGTGGTCTTATCGGTCGGTGGAAGCGAGTCGAGATTCAATGGGGGAAGTTGATCCAGAGATTCAATTCCGAATTGCTGGAGAAATTCCGCCGTGGTTGCATAGAGAATCGGTCTACCGGGGCTTTCACTTCTGCCTATCTCTTCGATGAGGCCGTAGCGCAGTAAAGTACGCAGCACGCTGTCCGAATTCACACCCCGTACGGCGTCGATCTGCGGACGAGTGACAGGCTGTTGGTAGGCAATTATGGAAATCACCTCCAACGCTGCGGGGGTTAGACGAGACGAGTTGTCCAATTGAAGGAATCGCTCCACATCCTCGGAGAGTTCAGGCGCCGTCGTCAGTTGAAAGAGAGATCGGTGGTGTTGCAATCTCAGCCCCCGCTGTTTCAGGTTTTCATCCAACGCTTCCAAAGCCTTTTGTATCAAGCGAGGCGAGGCGTCGAGAGCGGTCGCCAATTGCGAAACGGACACCGGCGCGGACGAAACGTAAAGCAGAGCCTCGACGCGCGCGGCCAGATGATTCGTATTTTCCTCGGAAGCGGATGGACGAACAGCCGTGCTATAATCACCTTCGGATTCTTTTTCTGGAGTGGATGTTATTGTTGTCACCAGACTTACTCACAAAGAGCCGAATTTATTCGCTTGCTGCTGCGATCATGATCCTGATCGCAAGTCTCGCTTGCCAGTTGAACTTGGGCGGGCCTGAACCCCCAGGCAGGCCAATTCCTACACAAGAAAACGCCGCATTCAATCTCACAGAAATGTGGCAGTCTGCGCTACAGGATGCCGTCGAATCCGGCCAGGTCATCGTCATACTGAACGAGATTCAACTCACGTCACTTCTCGGCCAGCGCATGGCACAAAAAGAAAATCCGCTCCTGCTCGAACCACAAGTCTTCTTGCGTGAACAAATGATTCAAATCTACGGCACGACGAAAAACGGTCCTTTCACCGCCAACGTGTTGATTGGCGTAACACCGGTCATCAACGCTGAACGCGAGCTTTCTTTCGAACTCACACGAGCCGAGTTTGGTCCAATCCCTGCACCAGCAGCACTCAAAGAAACTGTTTCCGCCATTCTCACCGAGGCCTTCACGGGCACGATCGGTTCTCTGGCGACGGGGATCAGAATTAGTACAATCGCAATCTCCGATGGGGAGATGGGTATTGTCGGTGAACTACGCTAATCGTCAAGTTTGACATTATACCAGTGCGAAGAATGACCAGCAATGAAACCTAAGCAGAGATTGATAGAAACCCTTCAAATTGTGTTCTTGGTCACCGTCCTGATCGCTTCATGTTCCGGTCCTCAGACTACGGCGGAGCAAATTCAGGTTTCGATCGTCGTCGACGGCGAAGAAACCCCATTGTCCGTGCCGTCTGGATCGACGGTCCAATATGCCATCGATTCCAGCGGCATTACGTTGGGAGCGCTCGATCGCCTCGATCCTCCGGGGTACACCATACTCGACGCCGGCTCGACGATCATGGTTACGCGAATAGCCGAACGATTCGAGATCGAGCAAATCGAAATTCCTTTCGAACGTCAAACTCTTCGCAACGAATCTCTTCCGATCGGCGAATCCCACCTGCTGCAACCGGGTGCGAACGGTCTCCAGGAGATCACCTACCGAATTCTGGAAGAAGGCGGTGTGGAGATTTCACGCACCCCCGTTAAAAACACGATCCTGGTCGAGCCTGTACCGGAAATCATCATGGTCGGAATGCAATCCGCCTACACCCCGGTCTCCATCGAGGGAAAGTTGGCCTACATTTCGGGACAGAATGCCTGGATCGTGCAGGGTGACACCGGCAACCGGCGACCCCTCGTGCTGACGGGCGATCTGGATGGCTACATATTCGAACTCTCCGACGACGGGCGTTTCTTGCTTTTTACCCGCCAGGTCGAGGACGACAAAGATACGATCAACCATTTATGGGCCATCTCCACAACGGATGCAAACGCCGAACCCATTGATCTGAAAGTGGAGAACATCGTCCACTTCGCGGATTGGATGCCCGGCACCGATTCCCGCATCGTAGCCTTTTCGACCGTCGAGCCCAGCCCTGCTGCACCCGGTTGGCAGGCCAACAACGACCTGCTTACAGTTCGATTCACGGAATCGGGTGTGGTCTTTCGGCCAGAAACGATCATCGAATCCAACGCCGGTGGTCAGTACGGTTGGTGGGGGACGACCTTCGTCTGGGGTGAAGACCGCCTTCACCTGGCATATGCACAGGCAGATAGCATCGGTTTCGTTGATTTCGACGCCGCAACCTTTGTCCCGATTCAAGAGATCACACCCTATCAAACACTTAGTGATTGGGCCTGGGTTCCCGGTCTCACCTGGGGACGGGACAATCGGACGCTCTTTTTCATCGATCACGGAGCCCCGATTGCGCTCGAAAATCCGGATGCATCGCCGATATTCGACCTCGTGGCGTTGACCAGCCAGGGCGGTTTGCGCTTGCCGCTTGTGGAAAAAACGGGAATGTTTGCTTTCCCGATTGTGTCACCGGCCAGCCTTCTGGATACTGGCGAAATTGAATACAAGTTGGCCTTCCTCCAAGCAATCTCGCCTCTGGAGAGCAATACGAGCAACTACCGCTTGACCGTCATGGATCGAGACGGCAGTAACTTGCGTGGAATCTTTCCCCCGCTTGGTGAAAGTGGTTTGGAGCCGCAACCCGTCGTGTGGTCACCCGGAGCCGATCAAATTGCAGTCATTTACCGTGGAGATCTCTGGATCGTGGATGTCGCCAGCGAATTGGGCCAGAGAATCACGGCGGAAGGCTTGACAATCTCGATGGATTGGAGGCCCTAAATAATGCCCAAAGAACAAATGCGAATCATGGTGACCGGCGGGGCTGGCTTTATCGGGTCACATCTTTGTGATTACCTGCTTCAAAAAGGTCATCAAGTCGTTATCATCGACAATCTCATCACGGGCAGCCTGGAAAATATCGCTCATTTCCACGACAATGAAGATGTACTCTTCATCGAGCAAGATGTTTCGGAGTACATCTCCGTATCGGGCAAGATCGACGCCGTGATGCATCTCGCATCCCCGGCGAGCCCGAATCAATCGTCACCTTACGGTTATCCGCAATTATCGATTCAGACCTTGAAGGTCGGCTCGCTGGGCACACACAACGCTCTCGGGGTCACACGCGCACATGATGCGACATTTCTGCTTGCCTCGACTTCCGAAATCTACGGCGACCCCGAAGTCCATCCGCAGCATGAAGAGTACTTCGGCCACGTGGACCCGGTTGGAATCCGCTCCGTGTATGATGAAGCAAAGCGTTTCGCGGAGGCCATTACGATGGCCTATCATCGCAAACACGGCTTACGTACACACATAGCCCGGATCTTCAATACCTTCGGCCCTCGCATGCGCCTCGATGATGGACGTGTCGTACCCAACTTCATCGTCCAGGCTCTTCAGCATAAACCGCTAACGGTGTACGGCGATGGCAAGCAAACCCGCAGTTTTTGCTACGTCAGCGACACCGTCGGAGCCCTTTATCGTTTACTACAAAGCGACTACAATCTGCCGGTCAACATCGGGAATCCGGTCGAAATCACGATCATGCAGCTGGCAGAGCTGATCAATCGCCTGACGGGAAACAAGGCTGGAACTGAAATCCTGCCCGATTCACGCGCTCCGGCTGATCCACAACGCCGGCGACCTGACATCTCACGCGCCCGGGAGATTCTCGATTGGGAACCACAGGTGGAGTTCGAAGCAGGATTAGAACAGACCATAAAGGATTTTCAAAGTCGCCTATGAACGCAACTACAAAAAGACGTCGAGAACTCATACGCTTCGTAAAGTTCTCGGTCGTTGGGACAATCGGAGCCGTCGTCGATTTCGGCACCTTCAACCTGCTGAATTCTGTCATTGGCCTAGAAAGCTTACCATCTAGTGTGTGCTCCTTCACGGCTGCAATCATCAGCAATTTCATCTGGAATCGTTATTGGACCTACCCGGATTCACGTTCCAAACCCATCCCCCATCAAGCTACACAGTTTCTCGGCGTGAATCTAATCGGCTTGATGATCCGCACTCCAATATTTGCATTTTCGGAGGGGCCCATGACGCGCCTCGCAGAATGGCTGCTCGCTAACATCCCTCCCACCTTCCCGCCCGGTGACGCTTCGTTCCTTCCGATCGAGAGCGCAATTCTGGGCAGTAATTTGGCACTCGCCACGGCGGTCATCGTTGTCTTGTTCTGGAATTTCACAGTAAACCGCATTTGGACGTATTCGGACGTTTCCTAGATTTGACCAAGCAATCCGTCGAGGAAGATGACCGCCTAGCAATTCAGGTATGGGTTCGACGAAGTGCAAGTTAAAACTTACGATGTAATTACAAAACTATCGAACAATTTCGTGGGCTTGTATAATGGAACACACCTCATTGGAGCTGGACAATCGATGACCAAGAAATTGAGAAAGCCGATCCCGATCTACACCACCCTCGGAGATTGGTCTGCCTTACTCGTTTTCCCGTATATCTACAACACGCTGGGTGAATGGATCGGTTGGGTTACACCGGAAAAAGAGGTTTTCGATGTTAACGGGGTTTACGTCGGATGGCTGACGAAAGACCCTCGTATTCTCACCAAACGCATCCCACAACGTCCGCTCGTCCGAAAAGATCCTCCCACAGAACCCCAACGCATTCGACCGCCCGCGACTGTCCCACTGCCACCGATGATGTCCGATCTTCCTTTCGAAATCATCGATGTTTTCGAGGAAGCCCCGGAACGTCTGCATACGACTGATGCCGCAGGACACCGGGAGGACATGGATTAACCGAATGCCGCACGATGAAATCGAAGCCAAAACCGCGCACGCCTCCCGGGTTGTGCTCAGTCAACTCATGCAGCCGGGACAAGCCAACTCTCGAGGGGACGTACACGGCGGTTGGATCATGAAGTTGGTTGACGAAGCAGGCGCGCTGGCCGCCATGCGTCATGCACAATGCAGAGTCGTCACCGTCGCCATCGATCAGATGTCTTTCCTTGAGCCCATCCGCATCGGCGATTTAGTCGTCCTGGAAGCGGAAGTAACCTATGTTGGCCGGACGTCTGTTGAGACGCGCGTGCAGGTACATGCGGAGAATCCGGTGACCGGTCAAAGGACCCATACCAATACCGGCTTTCTGGTCTATGTGGCACTCGACGACGACCGCAATCCGAGGCCCGTCCCCAAACTGATCGCGGAGACGGAGGAGGAAAGGCGGCTTCTGGCTGGGGGAAGACAGCGTCAAGCCCATCGACTAGCGCAGCGAGAGCAAGATATACGCGAAGGCACCTGATGACGACCAGCGTAAGATCTCTCAACGAATTAATCGAACAAGCAAGTGCAAAACGGTTTCTCGATGTCGAACCTGCGGAGGATAAGGGGCTGGCGGAACCGCTAGTCTTTCCGTTTCTATCCCTCGTCGGCCAAGAAGACATGAAAGTCGCTTTGCTTCTCGCTCTGATCAATCCCCACATTGGCGGCGTGCTGCTCATCGGTCCGAGAGGCACGGGCAAGACTACGGCCGTACGAAGTTTAACCGATCTGATGCCGGACATCCAACGCAGCCGCTGCGAATACGGATGCACGCCCGAAGATATCGAAACCAGCGGCATCGACTCGGTTTGCCCGAACTGCTCACAGCGCTATGCGCAAGGGGAACCCCTGACCTACACGGATCGGGTGCGTCTTTTCGAACTTCCCCTCAATGCCGGTCTGGAGGACGTTGTTGGCGGCATCGACGAGCGCGCCGCGGTCCATCAGAGACTACGCTTGCGCCGGGGAATCCTCGCCCGTGCGGATCAGAACGTGCTCTACGCCGACGAGATCAACTTGCTCGATGACGACATCATCGATGCCATACTCGATGCTGCTTCACAAGGCACCTATTCAGTCCATCGCGGCGCACTCGTGGCAACATACCGCGCTAGATTCGTACTCATCGGTTCGATGAACCCGGAGGAGGGACGACTGCGCCCGCAAATCCTAGATCGATTCGGACTGCGTGTAATCGTTCGCGGTTTGGAACACAGAAGCGACCGCCTGGAAGCCTATCGGCGCACAATCGCATTCCGCAACAACCCTCGAGAAGTGATCCGAGAGTACGCAGAAGCAACGACTTTGTTCCGGGATGAACTAGAACTCGCAAGACAACGGCTTCCGGAAGTGTCGCTCACGAAACAGGCAGAGACTCTGGGATTGAAACTGGTCCAGGAATTGGGAGTGGATTCCTTGCGTGCGGAGATTACGCTTTTCGAGGCCGCCAGAGCTCATGCAATCGCAGACGGCCGGGAACGCGCCAATCCGCAGGACATACGCACCGTAGCGCCGATGAGCCTGCGTCTGCGGCGTTCACAATTCATGCAGGATTACATCTCTTCGGTCTCCAAAGAAGAAGAGGAGATTCAAGGACTCCTGAAAACGAAGAAACGATCCTCAAAAAAATCGAAGAAATAATAGATAATCTCACCCAGAGGAATGTATGGAGCAGATAGAAAACGAAATAGGCCGGGTTTCCACCGGCCTATTCTTAATGATATTCCGCAACAGTTATTTTAGCTTGGCTTCGATGTAATCTACAGCCTCGCCGACAGTCGTGATCTTCTGCGCATCCTCGTCAGAAATCTCACCGCCGAATTTTTCCTCGAACGCCATGATCAATTCGACAAGGTCGAGCGAGTCTGCCTCGAGATCTTCACGAAATCTCGATTCCTTTTTTACTTTGGATTCATCGATTCCGAGTAACTCTACAATAATTGCTCTTACGTCTTCAAAAGTGTCGGACATCAGGAGCCTCCTTGATTCTATGCTCACCTATGAGGATAATGGGGATTGTAAAACAGTCACGTCAGGTATACAAGCCCTTTTTTTTAGATATACTCAACCTTAAAATGCGCTCGATACTTAAGCGCTCTCAACCTAGGAACACTTTGATATGGCCAAAGTTACGCCGACTTCAGAACGCAAAAAAGACCACATACGCATCAACCTCGAACAGGATACGAGTTCGGGTCTTACAACAAACTTGGAAAACTACCACTTCCAACACAATGCCATCCCCGAGTTGAATCTCGACGAGATCGCCACTTCGACGACGTTTCTTGGAAGACATCTGACCTACCCACTGCTGATTTCATCGATGACCGGAGGGACACCACGCGCAGCCGAGATCAACGCCGCCCTCGCCGAAGCGGCACAAAAACATGGCATCGCCATCGGATTGGGATCGCAGCGCGCCGCGATCGAAGACCCCAAACTTACGGACACTTATCGCATCAGGAAAATTGCGCCGGACATCGTCATCCTGGCCAACCTCGGTGCAGTGCAGCTCAATTATGGTTACGGAATCGATACTTGTCGGCGAGCTGTCGAGATGGTGGAAGCCGACGGCTTGATCCTACACCTAAACGCGCTGCAGGAAGCCCTGCAACCGAATGGCGATACCCATTTTGCCGGTTTGCTGAAGCGCATCGAAGCTGTCTGCCAGAATCTCGAGGTTCCAGTCATCGCAAAAGAAGTCGGTTGGGGGATATCTGCTGAGGCAGCCGTGCGACTCATCGACGCCGGCGTCTACGCCATCGATGTGGCTGGAGCCGGCGGTACATCCTGGTCTCAAGTGGAGCGGCACCGCGCCGAGACGATAGCGCAAGAGACGCAGGCGGCGATATTTAAATCCTGGGGAATTCCGACCGCCGACGCAGTCGTCCAGGTCCATGAAGCACTGCCCGAAGTGCCCTTGATCGCATCGGGAGGCTTGCGATCGGGTATCGATATCGCCAAATGCATCGCTCTCGGCGCGAACCTGTGCGGTATCGCGGGACCTTTTTTAAAAGCCGCTGTGCAATCCGCAGAAAGTGTATCTGACAACATCCGACAATTTGCCAACGAACTACGCACCTGCATGTTTGCAGCGGGTGCAGCAGACCTGCACGCCCTTCGGGAAAAAATCTTGCGGATCGATTCATGAAACCAGCCTACGCTATTCTTCAAGAACAGATGCTTACCGCGATCGAAGAGGACCTGCAGCGTTCCATCGTCTCCCTCGACTCAGCGAATTATGCCGAAATGTACCGCATGATCTCATATCACATGGGATGGTTGGATACACCCCATGCTCGGGGAAAGCGCATACGCCCGCTGTTGACTTTGCTATCGTGCGCAAGTGTAGAGGGGACCTGGCAGACAGCCCTTCCAGCCGCATCGGCGATCGAGCTGCTGCATAATTTCTCCTTGATCCATGATGATATCGAAGATCAAAGTGAGATGCGTCGAGGGCGCCCTACATTGTGGTCGAAATGGGGAATAGAACAAGCGATCAACACCGGCGATGCGGTATTCACGCTCGCGCACCTTTCAATGCTTCGCTTGGGCGAGAAAACGACCTCGAGCGATCTCGTCCAGGATCTCCTGCTGCAATTCGACCATGCATGCCTGTCGCTGACTCAGGGACAGCATCTCGACATCGGCTTCGAGACTCGATCGAACGTGAGCAGCAGCGAATACTTGACCATGATTGAAGGTAAGACGGCCGCGCTACTTGCCGCATCCACCGCCATCGGGGCGCGAATCGGGAAGGCGCGAGAACAACGGGTAGCGCATTTCCGTAGGTTCGGACGGCACCTAGGATTGGCGTTTCAAATCCTCGACGATGTGCTTGGAATCTGGGGGGAACCGTCACGCACCGGCAAATCACACGAAGATGATCTTCGCTCCCGTAAAAAGACTCTTCCTGTGCTATACGCCATGGAAACGGCACCTGAGATCGTCGAACTTTGGAATCAAAGCGATGAGCTGGATCGTACCGCGGACATCGTAGATGCGCTCGAGAAAGCCGGAGCGCGTGAATACTCATACACTCAGGCCAAAGAACATACTCGACTCGCGCTTGCCGCACTCGAAGCTGGCTCACCCACTGGACCTTCAGCAGAGGCGCTGGGTAATATGGCCCACAATCTATTGTTACGCGATCTATGAAAAATCAGGGCCAGAGCGAGACTCCTCTAGTCCGTTAGTCCTTCAGCACGTTGCGCGTCTAAGCTGTCATGCTATAATTTCCGAATAATAAGGGAAGCGAGGTTAATGCGGAAAAGTACGAAAGCGCTCGAGGGACAAACAGAACATCTCGAACGCATCCAGCCCGGTACGACTCTCCAAGATCGATATTTAATTCTTGGATTGCTCGGCGCGGGTGGCATGAGTAATGTCTATAAAGGTAGAGATCTCCATTTCCCGAACGTACAGAAGCTGGTGGCTATCAAAGAAATGACCAGCATGGTCTCGGATCAAACCATGCATGATATGATCGTCACGAACTTCGAACGTGAAGCGGATCTTCTGGCCACGCTCTCGCATCCTGCAATCCCTCGAATTTACGACTATTTCATCCATAACAACAGCCTATATCTGGTGATGGAATTCATCGATGGCCTGGATTTAGAGGCCTTGCTTGCCGAGAGCGAAGAATTTCTATCGGAACAACAGGTCGTTGAATGGGCAATCGAACTGTGTGATGTGCTCAGCTATCTGCACAATCATCAGCCTGAACCCGTCATCTTTCGCGACATGAAACCATCCAACATCATGATCGACCAGCATGGTCATATCCGGCTGATCGACTTCGGCATCGCCAGGGTATTTCAGCCCGGTCAGAAAGGAACCATGATCGGGACCGAAGGATATTCACCACCCGAACAATATCGTGGTGAAGCCTCACCACCCGGCGACATCTACGCCCTTGGCGCCACACTGCATCATTTGTTGACCAGACGTGATCCGCGCATCGAACCTCCCTTTTCCTTCGCGGAACGACCGATCCGCGAGATCAACCCGGACGTGTCACCCGAGCTCGAAGCCGTGATCAACGCCTCACTTGCCTACGATCCCAAGAATCGTTATCCCAGTGTGGAACAAATGAAGCAAGCGCTGATGGGCGTCGTTCAAGAGACCGGCATTCTGGTTAAACCTCGCACCGCAGCCATCGTCAGTCCAGGAGATTCCGTAGAACCGATTTGGACCTTCGAATGCGAGGATGAAATCCGCGGTACACCCCTCATCCATGACGGAACGGTGTACATCGGCTGCTACGACAACAACCTATACGCACTGAATGCTGAAACCGGCGAATTCCTTTGGAAGTACGCCACTGAAGGCGGCATCACCGGAAAACCGGCCATCGAAGCCGATATGATCTTCATCGGTTCAGAAGACAATCGTTTACACGCAATTTCAGCAGACCACGGTAAACTCGTATGGATGTACTACGCCGAGGGCCCCATCCGCTCATCCCCTGCCGTTTCGGACGGACACGTTTTCTTCGGCGCAGATGACAGCCGCATACATGTGGTCAACATGATTACCGGCCGTAGAGCGTGGAGGGAGAACACGAACGGACCCGTTTGGTCATCTCCCGCCGTTCACGAAGAGCGTGTGTACTTCGGATGCGAAAGTGGCGATTTCTACTGCTACGATTTTCGCGGCGAACAGAAATGGCGAAAGAAGATTAAACGGGCAGTCACCTCCTCTCCGGTAATCGCTAACGGAATGGTCTATTTCGGATCGAAAGACTGGACGCTCTACGCGCTCGAAATCGAAAACGGTTGGCAGGTATGGCGCTTCAGGATGGGCGGACCTACAATTTCGTCCCCCGCCTACTCGGACGGAAAAATTTTCATCGGCTGTGGCGATAATAACATTTACGCCATCCAAGCAAAACATGCCCGGGAGGCCTGGCGTTTTGCCACAGAGCATCAAGTCACGGGATCTCCGATTGCGCATGAAGACTCGATCTACTGTGGCTCTGTGGATGGTTCACTCTACTGTCTAGAATTTCGTTCTGGACGTTTACGCTGGCGTTTCGACACCGGCGGCGCGATAACGGGTACTCCGGCGATTTCGAATAACAAGGTATACATCGGATCGACCGACCACAAGATTTACTCGCTGTTGCTTGTGTAAAACATATTGGTTAGACAGGACAAACATTACGGATGCAATTTCTGATAAAGACTCTCAAGGGGTTATTTGAAAATCTCGGACGATCCGACACGAAGACAGCTGTGACAACCAAGCGGCGTGGTCTGTCCACTTCCACTGCGTGGTCATTGACATGCGAGCAATCGATTCAAGTCGGTACGGGTCATTCTACCGGCGTAGTCCGGTCACACAATGAAGATGCGCTCTTCGTCTTGACGGGTAACGCATTCGGCGATGATCCACTCGATGGATTCGGCATTTTTCTCGTCGCTGACGGCATGGGAGGACATCGCGCAGGAGAAGTCGCCAGTGCCGTTTCTATACGAACCGTCGCAAGAAGATTGACGGAAGACACGATCATTGATCTTTTGGCACAAGAACCTCATAACAACACCGATACGATCCAGGAAATTCTGCGTCTTGCGCTTCAGGATGCAAATCAAGCCGTGGTAAATAAAGTTCCCGGAGGCGGTACGACATTGACGGCGGCGCTCGTTCTCGACGGCCAGATGGTCATCGGGCACGTCGGTGACAGCCGGGCCTATGTAATCGAAAATAATTCGATGAAGGCGATCACTCGAGATCATTCGCTCGTAGAGCGTTTGCGGGAACTTGGTCAACTCACGGAAGAGGAAGCGGCTGTCCACCCGCAACGCAACGTACTTTACCGTGCGATTGGTCAGGGGGCGAACCTCGAAATCGACACGTTGACTCATCCCGTTCCGAAGGGTGGCTATCTGCTCCTCTGCTCGGATGGCTTGTGGGGAGAGGTCTCCGAGGATGTGATCTACCGCATCATTTCAGGTTCCAACCATCCACAGGAAGCTTGTGAAGCATTGGTCAGAGCCGCCAACGCCGCAGGCGGACCAGACAACATCACGGCGGTATTGGTGCAATTTCCAAAGGGTTAAAAGGCGGACCAGTGTCTACTGAGAGGGATTATTACTCAATCCTCGGGGTACCGAGAAACGCGACGCTAACCCAAATCAAGCATGCATTTCGTCAAGCCGCATCCCGCCTGCATCCGGACAAGAACGTCGCTCCGGGTGAAACGGAGCTTTTCCTCGACGTCAGCCGAGCATACGAGGTTCTCAGCGACCCTGACCAAAGAGCGGTGTACGATGAAGAACTACAAGACACGGAAGAGAAACTCACTGAGGAATCGGTTTTCCGCTGTGATATAACCCACAGTCGGTCTCAGATCCTGCGATTGGACGAGCCCCAAGTACATTACGTTTTGATGGACATCGAAGCCTCCACAGACCTGCCGGCTTCACGTCCGCCGGTTAACATGGCCATCGTGGTCGATCAATCAACATCGATGCGAGGGCAACGCCTGGATCGCGTTCGTGCAGCGACGCTTACTATCCTGGACGACATGCAATCTGTAGACGATGTATCCGTCATTTCGTTCAGCGATCGGGCCGAAGTCATCATATCTCCGGAACAAGCAAAGGATATAAAAACCGCCCGTGCTCGGCTCTCCCTGCTGCAGGCGGGCGGTGGTACGGAGATCGCACAGGGCATGGAAGCAGGTCTGGCGGAAATCGAAAACAACCTGCGCAAAGAAGCTGTCAATCAGATGGTTCTGCTCACCGATGGCCGCACGTACGGCGATGAAGATCAATGTATCGCGCTGGCAACATCGGCAGCCGCGCAAGGGATTTCGATCAATTGCATTGGAATCGGGTCGGACTGGAGTGACCGCTTACTGGATGACTTGGCCACTCGAAGCGGAGGAAGCGTCGTATTCCTCAACTCCCCCAAAGCTGTTCAGGAGCTGCTGGAAGAAATATTCACTTCCCTCGGCATGGTTGTTGCCAGTCGCATGCGTATCGAGGGCTCGATTGGGCAACAAGTTGATCTACGTTCAGCATTTCGCATCCAACCCAATCCCATGCCGCTTGGCGACGTTCTACCCATGTCGTTGGGACATCTCATGCGGGATTCTCGAATTCGGGTGATCCTCGAGTTGGTTGTCCATCCGATCGGAGACGTTCAATCATTACAGCTTACACACATCAACGTCACCGGCGACATTCTCTCCGGCGAAACGGAAACGACCTCCCTGCCCGTGAATCTGCAAATCCCTGTGTCCCTGGATCCAGACCTCGAACCTCCGCCCGAGGCGATTGTGGATGCACTGAATTTAATCGCCTTGTATCGCATGCAGGAAATGGCACGCCACGAATCCGAATTGGGCCAATCGGTGCAAGCTGCAAAGCGGTTGGAAAACTTGGCCACCCACCTAATCGCCTCAGGTGAGCGGGATCTCGCAAAAGCGGCGCTGAGTGAAGCCGTGCGACTTTCCCGAACCGAGCGATTATCCAGCGAGGGCGAGAAAATCTTGAAATACGGCACCCGTGCTTTGCTTTTACCGC
Source organism: Anaerolineales bacterium (assembly GCA_034417075.1). Taxonomy (GTDB): domain Bacteria; phylum Chloroflexota; class Anaerolineae; order Anaerolineales; family E44-bin32; genus WVZH01. The sequence goes on along the minus strand of DAOULU010000012.1, from coordinate 277,770 downwards.
CCTCCGAAAAGATGAGGCAATGATCGAATGCCCCTCTTGTAAGCATCAGCATTTTGTCGGCACACTGTACTGCAGCGAATGCGGGACGAGGCTCGCCCCTTCAAATCCTGCACCGACAATGACCGGGGCTAGGCATCAAGCGATCGAAGATCCAGCCGTAACCAAGCCACATATTCCTGAAGGTCCGGAACTGCATACGGGCGCCTTAATGGGATTACGGGTTTTGTCCACTGGCGACGTTGTTTCTCTACTGGGAAGGTCCAATTACACGCTCGGTCGATCAATAAAGGAGCAAGCCGTCATCCCCGATATCGATCTAGCAAATTACAATGCATATGAATATGGCGTATCCCGATTACACGCGGAGATGAAAATCGAAAAAGATGGCGTGTTCGTCGTCGATCTCGAAAGTGCAAATGGCACCTTGATCAACGGGAAACGATTGGATTCGCTCAAGCCATCTCCCTTGCTCCACGGAGACGTTCTCCAACTCGGTCGGATGCAGCTGCAACTCATTTCAAGGTACCACAGATAGAGGTGAAGAATGCCCATAAGCGTTTTGGTCCATTTGAGTGGTGAAGATCCCGTACTCGGTGAGATCGAAGAACTCCCAGGTACGACGGACACAACCATAATTGTCAACAACCCACGTAAACGTGATGAAAAAGATCTATCCTACCTCGCAGAAACGGTCGTGAGTGTCATGTGGCCGATGCACCGAATCAACTTCATTGAGATCCTACCCACACGTGAAGAAGAAGAGCTGATCGGCTTTGTGAGAGAATGAGCGATCATGTCTCTTGACCCTTCAGGACGACGACGAATCCTTGTCGTTGATGACGAGCCACGTATGATTCAGGTTATTCGTATGAATCTCGAACACGATGGCTTCGAAGTATTTGAGGCGCCATCCGGCACGAAGGCGCTTGAAAAATTACGCGATCAAATCCCGGATCTCATCATCCTGGACGTGATGATGCCGGATCTGGATGGTTTCGAAACCCTGCGTTTGATTCGTGAGATATCCACGGTCCCCGTCATCATGTTGACAGCGAAAGGGGAAGAGGACGATCGTGTGCGCGGTCTCGAACTGGGCGCAGATGATTACATCACAAAGCCCTTCAGTCCCCGTGAACTGGTCAGTCGAGTTCGTGCCGTGCTGCGTCGAACTGAAATGCCCAGCACCCCGACTCACGAGGTCATCCAAGTCGATGATCGCTTGAAATTAGATTTCGATCGACGGGAAGTGTGGGTGGATGGAGAGCTCGTTAATCTCCGGCCAACTGAATATCGACTCCTTTACCACCTGGTACAAAATGCAGGCTGGGTTGTTCCCCACGAACAACTTCTCGCTAAGGTGTGGGGATACGAATACCGGGACGAAACCCACTACCTTCGCCTCTATATCAACTATTTACGCAAGAAACTGGAAAAAGATCCCTCGAATCCAAAATACATCCTCACCGAACGCAGCGTCGGATACCGCTTCGTAGACTACAAAAGAGACAAGGAATAACGCTCCCTGAAAGATCCTTCAGATTGAGCTAAAAAAAAAGCATCGAGCAGCGAGAATGGCTTGTTATCCCTTCTTTGCTCGGATAGAATCATATTGAAAGGGGAAAGTAGATTTGTGACGCGTCAAAGAATACTCGTAGTCGATGATCATGAAGTCGTTCGTCTTGGGCTACGTGCCCTGCTCGATGAACATCCGAATTTCGAGGTTGTCGCAGAAGCTGCGACGGCCCGTGAGGCGATCGAAAAGGCCGAATCTTACAAACCAGATGTGGTCGTAATGGATATTCGCCTGAAAGGTGGATCTGGAATCGAAGCCTGCCAGGAAATCATATCCGCCTCCCCGGATGTCAAAGTCATCATGCTGACATCATACGCTGAGGACGAGATGTTGTTTTCCGCCATCCGTGCCGGTGCGGCCGGATATGTTCTCAAACAGATCGGCGGAGACGACCTCGTGCGGGCGATTGAAGCTGTAGGTCGTGGGGAGGCGCTTCTGGATCCCACCGTCACCCAACGGGTCTTTCAAGAGGTCCGAAAAGCGGCACGTGAAGAAGAAGCCTCCGCATTTGCCGAACTGACTCAACAGGAGATGCATGTTTTACAGCTCGTATCAGAAGGACGCACCAACCGACAGATCGCTGAAATGCTTTACCTGGGGGAAGGAACAGTCCGCAATTACGTCAGCAGCATCCTTTCCAAGCTCAATGTACGCAACCGGGCGGAAGCCGCTGCGTATGCCGTAGAACACAATCTCAAAGATTATCTATAACGCGCGACGATCATGCTTCGGTTGGATAAGCCAGGACCCGATCGATATCTGATGCCTCAATGTTCTGGCAAGCCTCTCGCGCCGAGATATATCGCATCGTAATCGTGTACATGTTCGTAAATCAAACCGGAGATCCAATCCTTAACGGCGTGTTCCAATTCATCCACCAGATCAAGCCTGCTGGTCAATTGAGAGACCTTGTCGCCGGTCTCAATACAAATTTCTTCGACCAAAACAACCCGGTTATGCCCTAATTTCAGGGCAGCAGTTTGCGCTTCGTGGGCGAGATCTTGATCCCGCCACCAGGATCCGAGATCACTGGTGAAAATAACGTCTGGCAAGCGGACACCAAAATCCGTGAGTGCTTGCTTGAAATCCTGGCGAACGTTTAGGCTTTCCTGATTCAGGTTCGCTTTCAAAATACGTATGATTTGCAGCAAGTCTCGTAGCACAAACAAAGACGCCGGCCCGGCTGCGACCAATTCATGGAGCAATTCGTTGATGGGAGATAGATCACCATCGTGCACACAGGAACTGATCAGCAATTCCGCTTCCAAGCGGATATACGATTGCTCTGCCAGACGGAGAAGATCGTCAAGCTTTCGACTCATTGCCGTTTACCCTCTGCTGGCTCTCCGGGAGACAGCGCCTTCAGGTATTCCCACGAGTAGATTCCATACGCATGCCCATCATCCCAGATCAAACGAACTGCGTAATTACCCACCTTCTCGATGCTGCGGATTTCAGCCGAGGCCTCGGGCGGGATAGGCATCTCGAGGTAATTGGGCGATTCTGTGGCATCTCTATCTTCACGCGCCAGTCGACATTCGGCACACGGGCATGCTGCCCGTAAACCAGCGAGGGGGTATTCCACCCGCTGCCCATCGTCCCATTCGATGACGAGTACATCATCGGAGCGCCGCAGGGTGATGTTTATCGGCCTGGATCCCATCTAACCTCTCCAGAGAACAAAGATGGACTTCCGCTCCCATTCATCAGCCGGCGTCCACTCAAGGATTCTCCATCCTGCGCAGATAGTTCGCCACCGCCCAACCAGATTTCGAGCTGTCATACGGATTGACGAGAAACCACCAGACATAACCGTCCCGATCCTCGGGCCCACCTTCGACCTGAAAGACATCGTTTTCGTAAGCCAGAAATTCGACTTCACTCGATAGACCCGGTTGCGTTCGAATTCTGAGCCGGTCTCCATCCGTATCCGCAACGATGACCCATTCCCCGACGTCGATCTCCACGTCCGTTGAAGGGAGCAAAGTGGGAGACTGCGTTGCAGTCGATGCTTGCGTAGCCTGGGATGTTGGATTGGGTGGCGTATCGGTCGGAATGGCCACGACGGTCAGACCCGGCAACACAGAGACTTGACCCATGTTCGAAATCCGCGAGACGTACCCTTGGATCAACGCAATGATAAACACGAGCACGCCCAAGCCTGTCCCTAATACAAACCAACGCCAATTTCGCTGTAGAAAAAGCTTGAATTCGAGGAAAAAACGATTTTGCATCGGAGCTAACGCCTCGCCATTGATTGAGAAACGCTGATTAGAATTTCAGCCTGCCTACAGATGTGCACGATTATAACCTAATGGTATGCCATAATGGTTGCCGAAAGTGGGCGGCATGATTAGAATTCCCAACGGGAGAGACGATGATCAACAATTTTGGAGCACCACTGGGACGAAGATACGAAATCATTGGCTCACTCGGCCGTGGAGGCATGGCTGAAGTTTATCGCGCCCGTGATTTGAGCCTCCAACGGGAAGTCGCCATCAAGCTATTGCGCGATGATCTCACTTCCGACCCCGCCTTCCAGGCAAGCTTCCTTCATGAGGCGAGAGCAGCAGCCAACCTGGCCCACCCCAACATTGTCACGATATTCGATTTCGGTATTGACTCGGATCGATACTTCATCGTATTGGAATTGGTTCCTGGCACGGATCTCAAGACTCTCATCCGACGACGAGGCGCCCTGCCTATCCCGGAAGCGGTCGACTTGATGATTCAAATCTGTGCCGGGGTTGGCTATGCGCACCGCGCCGGCCTCATCCATTGCGATCTCAAACCACAAAACGTATTGGTGGGCAACGACGGCGTAGCCAAAATAACCGATTTCGGCATCGCCCGTGCACTCGCATCCATTCAGCCAGATGAGCACAGCGAGGTCGTTTGGGGTAGCCCTTTGTATATCGCCCCAGAGCAGGCTGCCGGTCGTCCGCCAACATTCGCTTCCGACGTGTATGCACTCGGCGTCACGTTCTTCGAGATTCTAACCAACCGCACCCCCTTCCAGGCGGACGACGCTAACGAACTTGCCCTGCTTCACCAGAGTGCAAAACCTCCGCGTATAAGCCAACTCCGTCCAGACATCCCCGAAGTCCTCGAGCGTATAACGGCGAAAGTACTCTCGAAGGAACCATCTGCACGCTATCGCACTGCAGACCAATTCGGTCGTGTTTTAATGACCTATGCCGAACAACTGCAGTCGCTACCTGCTCGATCCTACCAAATGCCGCCTCCGGCCGAAAATGACCCCGATGCGTTTACTTCAGAGATAGCGTCTCCCTCACCGGCACGCATCGATTGGGCTACCGTCATCCTCGCACTTCTCGCCTTTGTCGCCGTCGGAGGCTTGATACCGCTTTGGTTATGGGTATGTTTGCTTTATCCTTCCTGTCCGCTCAATTCTCCATAGTAAGTACCGCATACTTGTCCTGCGCTCCGATAAAAGGGAATGATCGCGTTAATTTCCGCTCCACGTGCCACGTACACATCCACGCACGATTTGTTAGATGATATAATTCGGAAGAATTGGGTTAGTACAAGTTCGCGTCGTTTTGTAGGAGGTTGATGTGAATGCTCCCCGAAGCAGGAATTCAGTTTTTTTTATACTCCTGCTGTTGAGTATCGTCGTATTGCTTTTTTTCATGCGTGATAGCAACAACCAACCTGAGCGGTTGTCGTTCAATGAACTGGTCGATAAGATTAAAGCCGGTGAAGTCGCCAAGATCGTTGTCAATGACAACGATCTCGAGGTGGAATACAACCAACCGGGAAAGACGGCCATCAGCCGCAAGGAGCCCACGAAAACACTCGTGGGTCAGTTAATCGATTTCGGACTCACGCCTGAATTTCTAGCAGAGAATCCCTTTGAACTCGAAATCAAAGAACCGAGTGATTGGAACACAGTCCTCAGTCTGATAACGTACATCCTACCAGCTCTGCTTGTTGTGGGATTGATCTGGTTCATGCTGCGCCAAGCGCAAGGTAGCAACAACCAGGCGCTGTCGTTTGGCAAGAGCCGTGCGCGCATGTTCACCGGTGATCAACCGACGATCACATTTGAGGACGTCGCAGGAGTCGAGGAAGCCAAGGAAGAGCTACAAGAGGTTGTAGAATTTCTCAAGGAACCCGAAAAGTTCATCACCCTTGGCGCACGGATACCGAAAGGCGTTCTTCTGATCGGTGCTCCAGGCACCGGAAAGACCATGATGGCGAAAGCGGTATCCGGCGAGGCGGGCGTGCCTTTCTTCTCGATCTCAGGTTCTGAATTCGTCGAAATGTTCGTCGGCGTCGGTGCGAGCCGAGTCCGCGACCTCTTCGATCAAGCCAAGCGGCACTCCCCGTGCATCGTCTTCGTCGATGAAATCGACGCCGTCGGCCGCCACCGCGGCGCGGGTCTCGGCGGTAGTCATGACGAGCGAGAACAAACGCTCAATCAGATGCTGGTCGAAATGGACGGTTTCGACACTGACACCAACGTAATCATCATGGCGGCTACCAACCGACCTGATATTCTAGACCCCGCCCTGCTCCGTCCCGGAAGATTCGACCGGCGTGTCGTTCTCGATCGTCCGGATATGCGAGGGCGTGAGGCGATCCTGAAGGTCCACACGAAAGGGAAGCCGTTGGAAGTCGATGTCGATCTCAACATTATCGCCAAATCCACTCCCGGTTTTGTTGGCGCCGACCTTGAGAATTTGGTCAACGAAGCCGCGATCCTTGCCGCTCGACGAGACAAGCGCACGATTGGACAATCGGAGTTCGAAGAGTCGATCGAACGCGTCATCGCCGGTCCGGAAAGAAAGAGCCGTATCATCAGTGAAGAAGAAAAACGCATCGTCGCCTATCACGAAGCGGGACACGCAATCATCGCCCACGTCATCCCGGAAGCGGATCCCGTGCACAAGGTGAGCATCATCGCACGAGGCATGATGGGCGGCTACACCTTGGCGCTTCCGGAAGAAGATCGCACGCTGATTTCGAAAAACAAGATGAAGGCTGATCTCGCATTCGGGCTCGGTGGGCGTGCCGCGGAAGAGATCGTATTCAACGACATCACATCCGGGGCGTCCAACGATCTCGAGCGGGTTACCAAGCTGGCCCGCTCGATGGTCACCCGCCTGGGGATGAGCGATTCTCTTGGTCCGATGGTCTATGGTCAGAAAGAGGAACTGGTGTTCCTCGGACGTGAGATCGGCGAACAACGAGACTACTCTGAAAACATCGCCGAATTGATCGATGACGAGGTTCGTCAATTGGTCCGGGAGGCACACACGCGCGCGCGTGACATTCTCACGAAATACCGGGATCAGCTCGAAACCATCGCGCTGCGCCTCATCGAGGTGGAAACACTGGATCGCGATGAATTTTCCCAAATGTTCGCAGAACCAGTTCTACCGAAGAACAGTGGAACTCCGATACCCCTGCCTGCTGCCGGCGATTAGCAAGCCAATAGCAGTCTACTTAAACGAAAGGCTGTCCGATGATCCAAACGGACAGCCTTTTTCGTTTTTCGATGAGTGTCGAAAGCTATGACGATAACCTGCCTACGCTTTTTCCTCACTCTCCCGGTGTTGACGGACCAGTTCCCGGCGCAGGATTTTTCCGACCGTCGTTTTCGGTAGCTCGTCCCGAAATTCGACTTGCGTGGGCACCTTGTACGCCGCCATTCTCTCCTTACACCAGGCTCGAATGTCGTCGACCGAAGTCGTCTCACCGGGTTTGAGCACCACCCACGCCTTGACCGTTTCTCCTCGATAGGCGTCTGGAATGCCTGCCACGCCTACTTCCAAAACGCCCGGGTGCTCGGAAATGACCTCCTCGACCTCACGCGGCCAAACCTGATACCCACTCGGTTTAATCAACTCTTTCTTGCGGTCGACGATGAAGAAATATCCATCCTCATCCATGCGAGCGATATCACCGGTATACAACCAACCATCCCGCAGCGCGTTCGCCGTCTCTGTGGGCATGTTGTGATAGCCCTTCATGACCTGCGGTCCTTGGATCACCAACTCGCCGACTTCGCCGGGGCCAAGCACCGTCGTTTCATCGTCGAGGGAAATGATACGCGCATCGACGTCGGGCAGCGGCAACCCAATCGAACCCTCCTTATTCAGCCCGTAAAGAGGATTACAGTGGGTTGCCGTCGGCGCCTCCGAGAGGCCATAGCCCTCGACCAGTTTTCCGCCGGTCTGTTTCTCGAAAAGCGTTTTAGTCTCTCGCATTAAGGGTGCCGATCCCGAAATACAAGCCTGTATCGAACTCACATCCGTCTTCCCTGCCTGCACATCCGGGTGATTGTTGATGGCGTTGTACATCGCAGGTACGCCTGGGTAAATCGTTGGCCTGTATTTGGATATCAAAGCAAGTATTTCATCCGTTTCACGCGGATCGGGTTGAATCACCAACGTAGCGCCCGATGAAATACCAAACGTCATGCCCGCCACCAATCCATAGACGTGAAACATCGGGATTGCCATCAATACGACCTCTTCACCCATCCTCAAATTGGGATTGAAAGCCCGAATCTGGAGCGTATTTGCGACGAGATTTCGGTGCAAGGCGATGGCCGCTTTCGAAAGACCGGTGGTTCCTCCGCTATATTGATACAAGGCAACGTCATCCGTACCTACATCCACCTTCGGGATATCATCGGGAGTGTGTCTATCGATCAGATCGCGCATCCACACATCTTCTTCATCGAGAGTGACGCGATGTCCGCCCTTCTTTTCCATGGTTAGCGTAAACAGGAATCGCAGTAATCCGGGCAACGCTTCTTTCAGGTTGGTCACCACGAGGGTTTTCAGGGTGGTCTGATCTCGCACGGCCTTGATTTTCTCGTAATACATACTCGCGGCAATCATGATCTCGATGCCAGAATCATTGACCTGATGCACGATCTCGCGTGCCTTATACAGGGGATTAAAAGCGACGACGACGCCTCCCGCTTTCAGAATGGCATAGAAGGCAAGTACGTATTGGGGTAAGTTCACCATGAATATGCCGACCGGTGCGCCCTTCCTGACGCCAAGATCCGTCAGACCGGCTGCGAGTCGATCCGAGAGTTCGTCCATCTCAGCGTAGGTGATTTCTGCGCCTTTGAAAATGGTGCAAGCCCGTTGGGGATACGCTTGTGCCGATTCTGTAAGAATGTGCTGGAGATTGATCTTTGGGTAGTCGATATGTTTTGGTACCCCCTCATCATAGAACTTAAACCAAGGATGTTCTTTCATCATCACCACTCTCCTTCGATCGCTCAATCGTGAAGGGTCGGATCCTCTATACTCTTTATACAACGGAACTGAATAGACGCAAAATCGGAATGATATAATTACGAAAGTGGCCCTCTCTTAGTAGAGGAGAGTCGAGTTGAACCATTTAAACGGTAAAGCATATTTTCACTTGGAGGTGAAAAAGGATGCGGAATCTTCCTGTACCGGGAAAGCAAGCGAAACGCTACCTCAAGCGCGACGAAAAGGTGATTTCTCCTTCCTATCCACGTGTTTACCCGTTCATGATGGATCATGGCCTGGGGTCTGAAGTTTGGGACGTCGATGGCAATCGCTACGTCGATTTCACCTCGGGCATTGCAGTTTGCTCGACTGGCCACTGCCATCCGAAAGTGGTAGAAGCGATACGAAAACAATCAGAGCGGTACCTTCATATATCTTCTGACTTCTATCATCCAATCTGGATAGAGTACTCAGAAAGACTTGCTTCGACGGCTCCATTCCGGGAACCGGCAAAAATCTTCCTGGGAAATTCCGGAACGGAAGCCGTAGAAGCGGCGATTAAATTGGCCCGTTATCACACCGGCCGCCAGCAATTTATTGGCTTCATTGGTGGTTTTCACGGCCGTACGTTGGGTTCTTTGGCATTCACCGCGAGTAAACCCACCTACCGCCGGGGGTTCTTCCCGGTCATGGACGGTGTGACGCATGTCCCGTATCCAAATCCCTACCGACCGCTGCTTGCCTCGACAAACGAAGATTACGGGGAGACCGTAGTGCAGTATATTCGCGATGTCGTCTTCCAAAAGATGCTGCCCCCGGAGAACTGCGCCGGCATCCTCGTTGAACCGATCCAGGGCGAAGGCGGCTACGTCCTACCAACGGACGGTTTTTTCCCGGCGTTGCGTGAATTGTGTAATCAACACGGCATCCTGCTCATTGTGGATGAAGTTCAATCGGGTGTCGGACGAACGGGCAAATGGTGGGCTGTCGAACATTGGAACGTCGAACCGGACATCGTATGCACGGCGAAAGGCATTGCATCCGGTATTCCCCTCGGAGGCATCATCGCCAGGGAAAGCGTCATGAATTGGCCTAGTGGAGCGCATGGAAACACCTACGGGGGCAATCCGATCGCATGCGCTGCCGCATTGGCAACGCTGGAATTGATCGAAGACGGTATGATGCAAAACGCGGCGGAAGTCGGCCAATACGCGTTAGATGCCTTGGCGGAACTGCAGGCACACCATCCGAGCATCGGTGAAGTCCGAGGCAAAGGCTTGATGATTGGCGTCGAATTCGTCAAGGATCTCCAAACTCGCGAGCCGGCACAATCCCTGCGTAAAAGCGTAGAGCTGCATGCGTTTCACAAAGGCTTATTAACCATGGGATGCGGTGAAAGCACACTGCGCATTGCACCGGCGCTCAACATTACGACGCAATTGATCGACGAAGGCCTGGAGATCCTCGACCACGCCATTCAAGAAGCCGAGCGAGAAGAGTTGGATTGAATGCTGCCTGATTTTCGTGTTCGCCAACGCGATTACCTGCTCGAGATATCCCGTGTCATCACGGAGGAACTTGAGCTCAATCGTGTACTTACACGCATCGTGCGCGTTTCCGCCGAGCTTCTCGCAGGCCATGCCGGAATCATTGCGCTGCGCGACGAAGGTGGCGGTTGGCGGATCGCCTCCTCTTACGGAATTAATGCCGAATTCCTGAAGAATCTCGAACCCCTACTCGCCGATATCCCCGATCAAGGTGACCCCGCACGTTTCGCACTCCCAGAAATTAACCGCCGGCTACAACGCATCACAGCGTCGACGAGCATGGGTTTGTTGACCGGCGTCGGTTTGCCGATGATTGCCCATTCGGAGATCGTGGGTGTTATTTTCGTCTTCCGTTCCTATCCGGGTCGTTTTTCTAACGAAGATCGGAAGCTGCTGCAGGCATTTGCTTCGCAAGCCGCAATTGCAGTTCACAATGCAAGACTATATACGGAACTCTCGCAGCAAAAGCAGCACATCGATGCGGTGCTCGAATCCTCGGCCGATGGCATCTTTATTCTCGACCCGAGTTTCTGCTTCGTTCGTTTTAATCGTGCCTGTGCACGTCTCACCGGATACGAACCCGAAGAGACTATCGGGAAACCGCACGCGGAAATCATCCGCTGGCTGCGACGCGAGCCCGGTCTGTCTTTGGAAGAGGCTGAAGCCGGTGGTTGGCCGCTTTCGGCCCAAGCTGTGCTCTATGTCGAGGGGGATCTAATCAAGAAAAATAAAGAGGCGATAAGCGTGGGCATCCGCTATGCGCCAACGGTCTCCCCGGAAGGGAAATTGAGGAGTATCGTCGCTAACGTGCGCGATATCACCAAATTTCGGGAAGCCGAAGAATTGAAGGACACTTTCATCTCCATCATCAGCCATGAATTGCGGACACCCGTTGCCTTGATCAAGGGGTATGTAGGCACCCTGCGCAGAGAAGATGCGGAATGGGACCCAGACATTGTGCACGATAGTTTAGCAGTAATCGAAGAAGAATCCGATCGACTGGCGGATTTGATCGACGACCTGCTCGACGCCTCACGGCTTGCGGCAGGCGCCCTCTCTTTGAACTTTTCCGAAGTGGGAATTAAGGAGTTGGCCGAGAGATTGACAAAACGGTTTGGGACTCAATCCACTGCGCACACTTTTGTCGTCGAATTGCCTGACGACTTTCCCACGGTTTATGCGGATGAAGACCGATTGACACAAGTCCTTACCAATCTTCTTTCGAACGCCGTTAAATTCTCGCCCGATGGCGGCCAGGTGACAATCAGCGGACGAGTCCTTAAAAATGAAATCGTAGTCTGTGTGCAAGACGAAGGTACGGGGATCGCTCTAGAAGACGTACCGCGTGTATTCGATCGTTTCTACCGGTCGAAAGAAGCAGCGCGAAAGACAAAGGGAGCAGGGTTGGGACTCTTCCTGGCCAAAGCGGTAATCGAAGCCCACGAGGGACGAATCTGGGTGGACGAAGAAAATAAACACGGTACAAGAATCTGTTTCGCACTTCCTCGACATCACACTCGAGAATAATTTCAAAGGACAATAATTTTCCATGACCCAATCGATGACTCAAATCCAATGCCCAAACTGCAAAGCGCCGATAACGGCCTCCATCGAACAACTCATCGACGTCGGCCAAGACCCAGGCGCAAAGGCCAGATTACTTTCCGGTAGTATAAACCGCATCAGGTGTCCTTCCTGTGGCTTCGAAGGCCAGATCGCAACGCCGCTCGTGTATCACGATCCCGAAAAGGAGTTGTTGTTGACGTTCATGCCCGTCGAACTCAACATTCCCAAAGACGAACAAGAACGCGTGATTGGCAAGATGATCAATAAGATCACGGATAGTCTTCCGCCAGAACAACGAAAGGCGTACCTTTTTCAACCCCAGACAACCCTCACGATGCAGGGAATGTTGGAACGGATATTGGAAGCAGACGGGATTTCCAAGGAAGAAATCGAAGAGCAGCGCGCTCGAATGCGCCTCTTTGAAGAGCTGATCCAAATCCGTGAAGAAGATCTCGATAAGTTCATAAAGGAGCACGACGAAGAAATGGACTCTGCATTCTTCCAGATCGCTGCAATGGCGATTGGTTCGATAACGGATACGGACACGAAAGAAGCCGTTACCCAGCGCTACGAAAAATCCGTTCAAGAAAGCACGTTTGGCCGCAGGATTCAAGCCCAAGAAAATGAATTCAAACAAGCCATCGAAAGCATCAACGAGCTCGGGAAGGATGTGACCCGCGAAAACATCCTGGATTTACTGATCCAAGCTCCAAACGACGACCGCGTACTCGCCATTGTCAATCTCCTGCGGCCAGCGTTGGATTATGGATTTTTTCAACTGCTAACGGATCGCATGGAAGCGAGCGATGCAGAACAAAAAGAGAAACTCTCTGCACTCCGCGACCGCATACTTGAAATTAGCCAGGAGATCGACAAAGTCCAGGAAGCTCGCGCTACGCAAGCGGCTTCCTTACTGCAATCACTGATACAAGCGGAAGACCTCGATCAGGCCATAAAGGCTGCCTTGCCCGTCGTGGACGACTATTTCCTGGGAATCCTGCAAGCAAACATCCAGGCAGCAGAAGAAAGGGACGACGCGAAAGCCCTTGAGAAATTCAACGAGATTCGGGATAAATTACAATCCATTGCCGAAGAAGCCGTCCCGGAAGAGCTCCGCTTTGCTCAGAAGCTCATCAACATCGAAGACGACGAGGAAGCGCTTCAACTTCTACAGACTTCCGTTGGACAAATCAACGAGCAGGTATTGTCCGCATTGATGGCAACCGCAGATCGCTTGACGGAAAACGGTGATCAAGAAAACGCCGATCGAGTGCGTAATCGGTATCGTCAAGCGCTGAAATTGTCGATGAAGGCAAAGATGAGTGTCGAGGAGAAGGGTGAGGAATCCTGATCTAAAATGGACTTCGAACGCGCCAAATTCTCTCGGCGGTATCAGGAACCCTGTGCTTCATAATGATGTCGCAGGGTTATGAAATTACCAACTTCGAGTCGGTCTATTCGATCCATTCCTTGATTCGATCCCGGGTATCCATGGCTTGACCGAGCATTAAACCCAGAATCGCTAGAAATATTATCGATGCAAATCCGATGACATCCCCCCATGGAGGCTCGACAAAGTCGGGCACGACGATCAACACGATGACCCCGATGGTCAAGCCGAGAACGAAGCCCAAGTACTTGTTCGGCATCTCCCTCACCATCGTGCGCAAGGAGAAACTCGTAACGGACCTTTTACGACGTCCGGCGATCGAGTGTTGAAGATCGTTGACTTTCTTTTGGGGATCACGAAGTTGGATCTGTCGGTCGCGAATCCTTTTTAGTCGCTCCTGCTCCGAATCTCGTGAGCTCATCACACACCTCCGAGTATCAGGATTCCAACGCTCCGGTATCTTTCGATGGTGGAATTCTGCTTATCGAATCTAGCCATATATCGTGGACAAAATCCGGGCAATGGTCGTTTAAACTGCGCTTGTTTGCCCATTTGATGATCCTGGAATTCTTCGCTGCAGGTGTACACAATCGCTGCGGATCGACACGAATACCCGCTCGTGCCAAATCCAGCCGATCTGCGTCATAGCACGTTTGCACGGAGATGTTTTTATGCGTTTGTTCATCGGTGTGATGGGCGCATGCAGTGTAAAGTAATGCGAATTCATCATCCGAAATCTCGAACCAGGATCCCCACAAGGTACGCATGAATTCCGCAGCACGCTTGCCGTGACCCAAATCGACACCTTCGTTTTCCCGACGAGAGTCGTGAAAGACTGCGAACAAACCCACGACCGTTAAATTGGCCTCGTTTTCCTTCCCCAATCTCATGCCGTTTTCATACACACGTGCCCAGTGCCGAATCCCGTGTGTACCGAAGGTCGGCAGAGTGTAGCTTTCGAGGATTTTCGCCACCAATGCTGGGTTGATGCTATCGATCATTTTTCTACTCAACATAACTTTTAGGAACGTCAGCTACCCGTTTCCTTCGTCCTCCCCTACCGGTTCGAGGTACGTTCGCAGCGAGACACGTTCTTCCTTGGGCGACCAAGCGATGTATATCGGTTTTTCATTACGAAGGGTATCGAGAACAGACACAATTTCGTCCGTGGACAAATGACAAACAAGAGTTGGCTTGGGACTCGAAGGAGTACGCAGCGAATCCTTCTTTGTCCAAAGCTTTTGCGGTTGGTAAAAACGCAATTCCGCCGCAACACCTTTGACATCATCACCGAAAAGCATGATCTGTGCACGCAAATCCTGATCCTCTGCGGTTTCACTGTCACCAAAAAATTCAACGACGTAGCTGATTACTTTATAGCTAATCTCTTCCATGACGCACCTCGATCAAATGGAGTGCTGTTTCGTTAGGCAGCTCCTGACGGTAGTGTATATGTGAAATTGCAAATTCACAACGAGATGATCGTGGAATCTCAGATTGGTGTTGCGTCTTAATTCGAGGCGCGGACTGCGAGGCGAAATGGAAATAATTCTGGATCCATGACGCCTTCCGCAACAGCGGGATCCGACCGCATAATCTCTACTGCCTCTTCATTGGAGGTTGCTTGGAAAACCACGATGCCGAAAGTCCGTTCATCATGCGTATCTGTGCGGCCGGCAAATGCAACAATACCCTTCGCCGCCAGATCCGATAGATATTCGAAATGGCGGGCGATGATTTCGCTTTCTTCTTCCGTGAAACCTTCGGTTAGCATCTCCCGCCGGGCCGGTCGGATCGTGTACAGAAATTGCCGAATATTTGACATGCCTTTCGCCTATCCATCGAGTTGAGGCCGAATCGATCGGACCCGTCTTTTCGTATCTCGCGTGAAAAGGTGGATCTCATTCGGAACCATGTACATCTCCGTATCGGTTCGGAGCAACCGGTTTTGGGGAAATCGCGCAACAATCTGGTCATTTCCGACACGCAACGTAGCGATGTTTACCCCCTTCACTGGCATCTCAAGAACGTCGGTTACGATGCCTTTGACTGCGAACTCGGAGGTTGTATCGTCTGCCGGGAGAAAAGCTTCCGGCCGAATACCGGCCATGTATTCTCCGATCGACGGAGATACCGATGCACCTTCGATTATGTTGATCGCCGGTGTATCCATATCCATGTTTAGAAATTCGGCCACGAAAACGTTTTCTGGATTCCGGTAGATACGGTCGTAGGAAGCCACTTGCTCCACCGTGCCGATGTTCATGACTGCCACTAAATCGGCCATCATCATTGCCTCTTGCTGATCGTGCGTAACGTAAACGGCGGTCACGCCGTACTGCCGCAGCAGCTTCTTCAATTCCACTCGGTACCGCAAACGTAGTTGTTGGTCGAGATTCGAAATAGGCTCATCAAGAAGAATGACTTTTGGATCTCTCGTGATACAACGGCCTAGGGCTACCCTCTGTTTCTCCCCATGAGAAAGGTTATCGGGCTTACGATCCAATAGATATTCGATTTCGACACCCAGAAGCCGACTGGTTTGCTCGAATTTTTCCTGCGCGATTTTAGTCAATTCGGGAGTTTGTCTCTTGAATAAGAAATAAGACAATATGTTCTGTTTCGCAGTGAGCGACGGATAGAGTGCGTATTGCTGGAAAACGATACCAATCTGCCGCTCTGCGGGAGAGATTCCTTCCACATCGACGCCATCATAGCGCACGCTCCCCGAATCGGGCATCGTCAACCCGGAAATAATTCGAAGTAAAGTCGTCTTCCCGCAGCCGCTTGGTCCTAAAAGGACGACGGTCTTTTTATCCGGGATGATCAGGTTTAAATCATTTATCTCGAAATCGACATCGCGTGGATCCTTTCGAGCCGCAGATCGATGATTATCTCGCGTATCATCATCTAAGTTCCTCAATGAAAAAATGCCGTTGAAAAAACTCCGAGAACGACGCTTGTAACTCTTGGAAATCCCCGTTAACTCAATGGTAGCCATCAATCACTCTCCATGATCGAGAAGAAGGAAACAATGAACTCAACTCTCCTTCATGATACTAAACAACAAATATTCAATCTCCACCTAAAACTTGATAACTCCCTACGACGACATCATGCAGTCCGTCTCGCCGTACTCGATGTCGATCGTGATGTGAGAGACGTTCAATTCTTTTATTAGATCGCGAATATCTTGCTTGACACATATCACGCTTTCCCTTGGTGTGTCCTTGCTGACGACGACGTGGGTTGTCAAAACGTGGTTGATGCCATCCAGCGACCAGATGTGCGTGTGATGGATCGACTCCACATTCTCGATTTGAAGCAAGCGCCTTTCGATGTTCTCAATTTCATATCGTGCAGGTACGGCCTGAAGAAAGAGGCTGAGGGTTTGTCTCAAATTTCTTATCACGTTGTATAACACATAAACAGAAATCAGAATCGACAACAAGGGATCGAGAAAATAAAGATCTGCGAACAAGAGGATGATGCTGACAACAAGCACCGCGATCCAACCGAGCACATCTTCGATAAAATGCCAGCCGATCGTTCTGGCATTGAAAGAGCTGTCCCGTCGAAGCCGAAATGCAGCGATCCCATTGACGATGATTCCAACCACGGCCAAGATGATCATGCCCTGCGCATCGGGTCTTTCCGGAGCAAACAGCCTCGGGACCGCCTCGATTGAAATATAAAGGGCTCCAACGATGAGAATAATCGTGTTGATCAATGCGCCAAGAAGTGAGAACCGACGGTATCCATAGGTATAACGACGGTCGCTCTCTCTTTGAGAGAAGCTCTCTAAGTACCACCCCAACCCGAGAGACACAGCGTCCCCTAAATCGTGCATGGCATCCGACAAGATTGCTAGGCTATTGGTAAGAATCCCACCGACGATCTCGATGATGGTGAACACCAGATTGAGAATAAACGCTGTTCGCATCCCGGCGGCAGTATCCGGGTGTTGATGTTGATGCTGACCCATTAAGCCCTTCTTTTGTCTTGAAACACCATTAACTATTATATTCGCTCTCTCCTCATCTCTCGAAGGCTGGAGATCTCATGACAGCAAACCATCGCAGAATAGCTTCATCCCGCTTCTTTTCTCTGCGTAAAGCGCAAACCAGACCAGACTGCGTCGATCGAGCAAATTTTGTAGTCAACCATTCCGGCTGCCAAACCCACATCACGGACAACGTTCTGTGTGACGTCGCTTTTCACACCGGAGGATTTCTTGGGCCAGACAATCCAAAGTCCTCCGCTGACGGAAAAAGGTAGCATCTCCCCGATCCTTCGCTCGAGCCGATCTCTGGAGCGAACAAACCAAAGGGTGAGATCCGCCGAAGATACATCGCCCCGTTGAATTCTCACACCTTCCGGTAACTTCTCCAGCGTGTGTTCGAAACCCTCTGGAGCGTCAATCAGAAGTATGCTCGAATTGGATTTAATCCCCAGTTTCCTGGGCAGCGGAGTTCCCTTATACGCTTCGAACACGCTTTCGGGAACGACAGGCGACTCTGGCTGATTGGCAACGGCCTGTTCGATCGCTGTTCGGACCGCGCTCCACGAAGAGAATACTGCATCCGGTAAGTGGTCTCTAATTTTCTCTACCTTCTCTTTTGAACCCCCGCAAAATACGAGAGGAACGTGCCTCGTCGCCTTTGTTTTTCGCAGCGTGAAACCGATATCGCGTCCTTGGGACGGTAACCGGCTCAAATCGATTACGATTACGTCTGGAACATTCTTCTGGATATTGCGCAATGTTTTTCGAGAGAATATCTCGAATTCGGGTTTGAAACCTTCCTTACGTATCCGTTCCACACATGCTCTCGCTTCAACGTCGTTCCAATGAATCAAACGCACACGTCTCATGTCCCATTTCCTTGATTTAACTAGAGCATCACGTTGTTTTGGCTATGCGCAATACTAGATGCGGAGTTCTACGACGTCACCATCCTGCAAGACATAGTCACGCCCAACCATGATGCCGTCGTGTTCTGCACTGCCCCAAACACGCGCGCTCTTGAACCGGTTATAGAAATCTTGATGCACTTTACCGGAAAATTCATCCACCGTACACCCACGATCGAGGATGAACGGAGATTCATAATCGGGTTCCTTTCCAGGAGCCTTCGAATATACGCGTATGATGTCCAACCGCTCGAAGATGATCTCCTTCAAACGGTCCAGATTCCGTCCCGTTTTCGCAGAGACGGGCAGAAGCGGCCAATCCTGTTCGAGCAATGTTTTGAAGATCTCTACGTTTTCGTCCGTGCCTTCATCATCGTTTTTATTAGCCAGAACGAGAACGGGTTTTGCCGAAAGGACCTGAGCGGTTGCTTCCTCTTGGTAAAGATGCTCCGGGATGATTCTGTTTTCCTGCAGTAAATCAGTAACGGAATGTAATTGTGACAATGGATCGGTACGTATGTCTACCACGATGAGAACAAGGTCAGCCCGGCGAATGAGTTCGATCAATTCGGGTTCGATGAATTCACGATTGGTCGGAGGAGTGTCGATCAGTTGGAATTGCACGTTTTCGTAGCGCATCATCCCGGGGGTTGGCTTCCACGTTGTGAAAGGATATTCAGAGACTTCGGGTTTGGCGTTGGTGAGTGTCGAAACGAGCATGGACTTGCCAACGTTGGCGTGTCCGATCACAGCGATTTGTCCCGCACCTTCTTTGTCGATGTGAAAAGCAGATTCCTGCCGGCTCACAGTTTTTCGGGCCTGGGCAGTTGATTTCAATTTGGATAATTTCTTACGCAGATCACCGCGAAGTTTATCGGTTCCCTTGTGTTTGGGGATCTTGGTAAGCATTTCTTCGAGGCAGGCCACCTTTTCCTCCGGCGTGCTCGCAGAACGAAAACGCGCTTCAACCTCGAAATAGTCAGGGGGAAGATTTGTAGGCATCGCTATTCCATCAATTCACAGCAATCGTCAAGGAATCACGCAGAGAAAACAGCCAAGATTCTATCGCTTGGTAAGCATCAACTCCGCGTAAGATTATATACGCGATCAATCGTTGAAAATAACATGTCATTTCGTTGGGATCGAGCAACCATTTTCGATGTCGATCCCAAGAGCGAAAACGAGCAATAGACGAAGCAACGATTTTCGGGATAAAATTATATATATATCCACAAGGAGACGGATGAATGGCACCAGGATTTAGAGAGCAAGTAACCCAACTGCGGGATCAAGTCATCAAGGAAGCTTTGAGATTCCTGCATCTTTCCCACGACACCGTGTCCGGGAAACTCATTGGCGGCGTGCTTGCATCACCCGCAATGCGGCTCGCCGAGCTCGTACAGAGCTTCGATCAACTTGTGGCGGGTTCCGGGCTACACGAAGCATCCCGGCGAATGCTCGATCGCTTCGTCCGCTACTTTGAAGTCGAAGGGCTCGAAGATGTTCCGACCAGCGGTCCCTTGCTCATCGCCTCCAATCATCCCGGTATGGTTGACGGCTTGTTGGTCGCCGCAAGCCTGCCGCGTCCCGACTTGAAGATCGTTGCCAGCGCCATGCCCCTCTTCGCCAACCTGAAGGCAATGCGAGATCATTTCATCCTCGTCTCGCGCAACACGTTCGAACGCCTCGCTGTCGTACGTTCTGTGATTCGACACTTGCAAGAAGGTGGTGCTGTACTGATCTTCCCGCGCGGTTTAATCGAACCCGACCCGCAGGTATTGAGTGGTGCGACTGAATCTCTGTCACGCTGGTCCCCCAGCCTCGAGGTCATGCTGCGGCGCGTCCCACAAGCAAATCTATCGGTTACCATCATTCGAGGTGTATTGTCATCCTGGTCGATCAGAAACCCGCTTACCCGCCTTCGTAAAAGCATACACGATAAACAGGTCATTGCAGAAATCAGTCAGGCGGTTCAACATCTTTTCCTTCCCCGCACGCTTGCGATTGCGCCGAGACTCAATTATTCACCGCCGATGACGTTCAACGACATCGTCGAAAGATATCATGGATCGAATCCGATGGACGTCATTCGCCATGTTGCAGCTCAACTGATCGACAACTGATCGAGAGACGACGCACTCAGAGATTTCAATCCAGTTCCATCGAAAAGAAAAGGTCCATCCAAACCTGCGGAGGACCTTTTTTCCATTGCCAATTGATTTATGCGATCAAGGTCTAGTGCGAATCGACGCCGACGAGTTCACGACCATAGCGGATGGAAGTGCTTAAAAAGAGAGTGAACAACAGCAATGCAATAACGAGAATCAACGAATCGAAGGGCGTGATTGCGATGCCCAGTATCTCGTACTTCGGGTTACCGAAGAAAAAGACCAGCGTGTTAGCGAGGATGGCGATCAGCCGCACTTCAGTGGGACCGACCTTAGCGTACGATATGCGAAAGACACCGGTGACAAAAGCATAGACGTACGCCAGGATCGATAGCAGCAAGTAGCCACTCAGCGCAAGACATGCGATATCCAGGCGAGCATAAGACGATAAGCCAAGGCCGGTGAAGACAACAACTTGACTGAACGCATCGACGATATGATCGATGTAGAAGCCAAATTTCGGCCTCTCGATCTTGCGATACCGCGCCAGCGTCCCATCCAAACTGTCGCCGTACCAATTGATGACGAAACCAAGACTCGCCAGCCACAAGAAAGCCGGCGAGGCTTTTGTAAGAGCGTATCCCGCAAATATGAGCAGTGATCCTGCGATGCCGATGATTGTCAAGGTGTCCGGTGTAAATCGCTGCGGGGTCCTCTCAGCGAACCAGTGTAAAACGCGACGCTCGATGGGATCCAAGAAGCTGTTCTGTATGCGAGTCTGCGATTCCACATCAGGCATGACATTCCTCCTGTTCCATCCATGAAAACCCAAAACTGAGGACTTCGATGTGCCGCAACTGCTGAACCAATCATTCGAGCTGGTCCAAATGCGGACTTTTTATCCAACCTTTCGGAAACGTTCGGTTAGGATCTGTTAGCAGATTCAGTGATTGACGAACCTTCGTGCGGATAGCAGCGCTTTCGCTTTGTTTTAAGCGCTCGATTCTTACCAGGATCTCACTACAGTACTGCGGATATTTACGGGCTACGATACATAGACTGACGATCGACCACGATTGAACAAAGGCACTCTCATCAGCAAGCAGATGGAACAGCGTTTCTGTGATTTTCTCGACATGGGCCGTAAAAATCGACAAATAACCGAGGATCATCGCCAGGTGCCATCGAACCATAGCGACATCATCGTGCATCGCGATGTCCACAATTGAATCGACGCGATTGACGATTAACTCCGGAGAGGAACGCGAGACTTTTTCTAGGGCATCCGCCGCATGGCCGCGCACGATTTTATCGTCATGGCGCAATCCTGCCAACAAATCTGAGATCAAGGCTGGATTCTGCAGCACGAGGTCGGCGACTTCGTTCGCCGCGCCATCGGATCGCAAATCGCCGTCCGAAAGCCACTCCGTAATTGAGCTCAAAATTCGTGTCCTTTCGTTCAACCTGGTATGAAGATCGGATTTGAACCATCATGCACGATTGTAAATCTCCCATTATTGTCTTAATTTTTCGGCAAATTTTGCCCGGAACTTGACGACCTTGGGAGATATTACGGCGCGGCAATATCCCGCAAAGGGGTTCTTTTTGAAGTAATTTTGATGGTATTCCTCAGCCGGATAAAATTGCTCCAACGGCTCCAATTGTGTAACGATGGCTCGATCCCAGATTCCCTCGTCTCCGATTTCTTGGATCTTTCGTTTGGCGGCCTCTTCCTGCTTCTCATTGTGATAGAAAATCACAGAGCGGTACTGTGTGCCGACGTCCGCCCCCTGACGATTCAACGTCGTCGGATCGTGAATGCTGAAGAAAACGTCCAACAGGAACTCGTAGCTGACTTTTTGTGGATCGTATGTGACTTGAACGACCTCGGCGTGACCCGTGGAGCCGGTACAGACTTGCTCGTACGTCGGTTCAGCGACATCGCCACCTGCGTAGCCGGAAACGACCTGCTTCACGCCTTCTAAATCTTGAAACACGGCCTCCAAACACCAGAAACACCCACCTCCAATTGTGGCGACTTCGTAATTTTTTGACTCGCCCAGCTTACCAACATTATCTTTTTTCATTGCATACCACTCCCGTCTCAAAATGAAACGAACGCGTCTCTATCATCATAATACCGCGCAGGTTAGGCCGTGCTTTAGCAGCCTCGATCGAACCAGATAGACACCCACTATCTCGAAGGCCACCTCGCACTTCATGCCAGCGCACTATTGAAGCACGGAGGCGCTGTCCCTCCTTCAGCCGTTGATCAATGCACTCTCATAAATCATCCTCGAATACTGCAGGCACGGTCATCACAAATTCGAGATTCGGCGTATGTGGTTCACCCATCTGCAGGCAAGGATCGCGACCCGCATTCGCGTTAAATTCGTTTTGCAGATGCGTTTTCACGGCCGCCTGGAGCGCATACGCCGTCGACTCGAGGTCGATCTCCTTTCCATAGCCATGCCGGATAAACCCCCATAGATATTTAGCGTAGAACTTGACCAGCTTGTATCTTTCGTACTGTTCGACGTGTTTTAACTCATGAGCGATCAGCGCCAAGCCGTTCGCAGTATGCGGCTGAAATTGATCTGCACCACAGAAATGAATAGTCTTTCCGAGCGTAATTGCTGCCATCTTGCCTTTTGAAAATCTTTCGCTGCTCAGAAATGCCGCCAAACCGCTCGCCAGCTTGAGTTTCGCCCGCCGCACGACGCCCGGATCCACATACCACTCGGCCCGAGCAAGTAGTCGTGCTGCACAGTCGGGTATTCTTTCTGGAATTAATTCCGTCATTGCATCCTCCCTCCAAAGTCCATAATATGTTCACCAAGTATGCGATCTACGGCACGAATACCTCTGTAAGCCCTTCGCCGACAACGAAAGCCCACACCGAGATACCGGGTTTCGCCCAACCGATCAGATTTTCGTAATCAGCGAGCTCAGCAAGCAACTTACCTTCTACCAACGTGTATGTATCACGATCGATGCGATAATATACAAGCGCATCGGGGCCATCCATTTCATAGATGATTGTTGAAGCACCAACCAAGTGATCACCATCAGGGTACCAAACGATATTCGGAATCCGTATCGTCGACCACCATTCATCCTCGAGCTGCGGATTCAAGACCAGATCGAATGAAGCCGTTCCATCAACCCGCGCCAGGATCAACCTGTTCTCTTCCGGACCAGCCCAGTCCGACAGAATGACCTCGCTACTGTCCGGCGACCAGAATGGTTGATCGGGCACACTCCCCGCGCCGTGAAGATCCACTTCGGCAAGCAGCAGTTCTTCCTCCGTATCTAAATTCACAATATAGAGTCCTGGTGTAATTTCCATGCCGTAGCCGGACTCACGAGTGAAGGCAACAGCCTGACCGGAGGGTGCAATGCTCCACGTGAATGTTACGTCCTCCGCAAGGATCCGATCCACACCGTCGAGCGATCGCCAGTGCAATTCGTAGGTTTGATTGGTAGCTCGAATGTAGGCAAAAGCTTCGCCATCCGGAAACCAAAGTGCCTCCACGATATCATCTGCGATCAATGTCTCGATCTCGCCATTATCAAAATTCGAAATCGTGAGATCACTAACAGCCACACCACCCGGGCCTGCACCGCGATCCGGAAAGTCGAGCGCAAAAAGCATGCGATGACTCACGGAACTATAATCGTAAAACTCACCCATATGAAACGGCAGTTCAACGGAATAAGGCTTGTTTTCATCCAGGATCATGACATGGTCGCCAGGGAAACTCGAGGGCGCCCATAGTTTATCCCAATCCGGTGTAGGGGTTGATACGTTCTCAGTCTCCGTTGGCTGGAATGAATTTGGCTTTTCCGTTTCGGTGACAGGGGTATCAGAAACCCTCACTTTTGTTTGAACGGCAGCTACCGTGGAAGCTGCCGTGCTGCAGCTTGACAGACCAAGTATAAGGATGAATGAATACAAAGCTATCTGCGAATTTCGCATCTTCGGCTCAAGTGATCTTGATCACCACAACTGATGGACGAGCTGCCGAATATTTCTTTGGTAGATTTCGTTCACCTTGCGCATCACATCGTCGGAGAGCTCGGGCAAGTCCGCGGCAGCCATATTTTCTTCGACCTGTGAGATCCGCTTTGCCCCAGGAATGGTGCACGTTACCGCATCGAACATCAATATCCAACGCAATGCCATCTGGACCAAGCTCATTCCTTCGGGGACGATGTCTTTCAATTCCTCGACGGCTTTCAGCCCGGTTTGGTAATCAACGCCGGAAAACGTTTCGCCGCGATCGAATGCCTCTCCGTCGCGATTGAAGGCGCGATGATCGTCGCTATTGAAAGTCGTGTCGGCGCTCATCTTACCGGTCAGCAAACCGGATGCGAGCGGCACTCGAGCCAGAATCCCCACTTGTCGTTTCTGCGCTTGTTCGAAAAACAGCTCCGCGGGCCGATGGCGGAACATGTTGAAAATGATCTGGATGCTCTGCACATTCGGATATTCGATAGCTTTCAGTGCTTCCTCCACCTTTTCCACACTCACGCCGTAATAATGAAGCTTTCCGGTCGCGACCAGATCGTCGAGGATTCCAAAGACGTCCGGCATGTAGAAAACTTCCGTAGGTGGACAATGGAGCTGAAGCAAGTCAATCGTCTCAACCCGGAGATTCTTCAGACTTCTGTCTACAAATTTCGTCAAGTTCTTGCGGTTGTATCCATCGGCTGTGTGGGGGTCTAAACGACGCCCCGCCTTGGTGGCGATGTATATAGTCTCGTCACGTTGTTTGCGCAACTCTGCGAGCAGAGTCTCGCTGCGCCCGTCCCCATAAACGTCGGCGGTGTCGAAGAAGTTCACACCCAAGTCGACGGCTCGATGCAATGCGGCCAAAGAATCATGATCATCGACGGGACCCCAGGTGCCTCCAATTGCCCATGCTCCAAAGCTTATTGCAGACACCTGCCATCCCGTGCGGCCCAAACTGCGATATTGCATAACAACACCTCCTCCAGCGAATTGTGCATCTTTCGAAAAACGGCGAACCCAACTACCCGCTTAATCTACACCACAATAGACGACCAGCAAAATCCAGAGGACCGAATCAGGCAAGATCGAAAGAGCATAAATCAGAGTTATCCAGACCATTTTGCACAAATCATGAAGCGGAATATAATTGTGGTTCACGCACGTCACGTCACAAACCATAGGAATGCGAATTCGAGCACGTTTCCCAGAATGCCATCAGGTGTCTTTTCATACCCCTAGGCAGATATTGAGGTGACTTTGCAAGCCAAATGAAAGGTCTACTTTCTCACTTATGATGTACCCTTATCTTAGATTCATTGGCAATCCAGGAAGGTAAGCGTATTGGGAGAATCGACTTGACGACTCAAGATGCAGATACCAGGCATTTGCTCATCGTAGACGATGAGCATGAAATCTTGAAAGCCTTGACAAATTACTTGAGCAAACTTTGCGATGAGTATACTGTCGATACGGCAAATAGCGGCGCGGCTGCCCTTGAAAAGGTTAAAAGCGGTTCCTACGAACTGATCATAACCGACTATATGATGCCGACCATGAACGGCTTGGATTTAGCAAAAGCCGTTCGTGAAATCTCCCCGGATACGAAAGTAGTCCTTATTACGGCGTATGGAAATAAGGAGTTGCGTTCATCCGTCGAGGAATTGAATCTCGAAGGCTTTATCGATAAACCCTTCAGCATGACGCAGATTCGAGAGATCGTTGAAAAAGCAATCGGCTCGATGAATAGCGATGAACAGCCCGAGATGCGAGATCTTGGCGAACCGCTGCGTGAAAAATTGAATAAATTACAGGCCGACTCCGGAGCCTCATGCGTATTACTGTTGAGTGCCAATGGATATATGGTTGAAACAGCGGGTGTGACGAGCGGAATGGATACATCAAACATCAGTGCACTTGTAGCTGCGAATTTCGCAGCTTCATCCGAATTGGCCAGAATCCTGAAAAGCGATTCGGTTTTTAAATCCAGTTTCCATGAAGGGCCGGAATACAACATCTATGCGCACGATGTGGATGGAGACTTCCTTTTAGCGGTAATCTTCGGTTCGGAAACCAAACCCGGTGCGGTATGGCATTACACCAAACAAACGGCCGCCGAACTGGCTCCACTGATCGCCGATCAGAAGGATGCGGAGATCGATTCCGACAACCTGGCGGAAGCAATGAATGCCGAACTCGATCAATTGCTAGACGACGAGATCCTGCTGGATATCGGTACAGGAGAATTAATCAACTTTGAAGACGCAATGAATGCCGGGCTTGTTCCATCTGAGTTGAAAGAAACTAAAAAGGCGAAATAGCGGTGTTTTCAAAGAATGAGGTTCATGCTTATTTGTTGAGTTTGAAGTGTCGGTGAATTAAAGTATATTTAAGCTTATGATGGAGGAACTACCAAGATGTACATAAACCAGAAGCTGGGCGAGCTACATATCAAGATTGTATATTATGGCCCTGCTCGCAGTGGAAAAACGACAAACCTACAATTCATCCACGGACACATCAACCCCAAATCGCGCGGGGAATTGGTTTCTTTGAAAACGCGTGAAGATCGAACGATATTCTTCGATTTCATGCAATTAGAACTCGGGAGTATCAATGGTCTGAAACCAAAATTCAGTCTGTATACCGTACCCGGGCAGGTGTATTACGAAGCAAGCCGAAAACTCGTCCTTCAAGGATCCGATGGAGTCGTATTCGTTGCCGATTCGCAGCGTGATCGTCTAACCGATAACGTCAATGATCTCAAAGCGCTCGAAAACTACTTGATGCAGCTAGGGACGCCGATCGATTCATTTCCCTGCGTTATTCAATTCAACAAGCAGGACCTTCCCGACGTGATCAAACCCGATGATTTAAAGACGCAGATGAATGTCAATGGCGTCCCTTGTATGGGCTCGTCCGCGATCAAGGGACATGGCGTATTCGATACTTTGAAAGCCATCATAAATCTCGTGGTCCGACAACTTTAAATCATAGGAAACAAAGGCAATCGCTTATGGCAGTTCAGGGGAATTTAATTGACATCAGTCTATCCAGTCTGATCAGCATTAATTGCAATGAGATGAATCAAGCACGTCTCCTTGTGAAACATCGGGATCAAGAGGGAACCTTGTTTTTCGATGAGGGGGACATCGTCCACATGACGCTGGGTTCGCAAGAAGGAGAAGACGTGATCTTCGAACTTCTAACCTGGGAAGATGGGACGTTCGAATTAACGAAAGACATACGCGCGCCGAAACGCAGCGTAGATACCAACTGGTCCCATTTGCTGTTGGAAGGGCTGCGACGCATCGACGAGCAGACCCTGATGAAAAGCAGTGACGATGAAGATGCCGATCGGGAAAAAAAGAAAGCCGAACATGAAGCTGCTGTACGGATGGTAAAAGATTTCACACGCATCAATGGCATCGAAAGTGCACTCGTTGCATCGAAATACGGTGACATCATAGGTTTCGAGTCAACGAAGGATCCCAAAGCGACGGCGGCTCTCACTGCTTTTACCGGGAGACGCGCAGAAGAATTAGGTATCCTTTTAAACGCCGGAGCGCTTCAGCAAATCACCATGTCCGGCGAGGGTTGGAGAATGATCGTCTTTCCGTCCGAAAAACAGCTTACGGTTTTGTCCATGGATCCAAAAATCCCAGTAAGTGCCACAGCCAATTCAATACAAGTCACGAAGAGAAGGCATCGAAAGGATAAAGATTGATGCGTTGAGGAAAAATCCGGATGCTACTATTCGAGCAATCGTCGAATGAAGGCAACCGTTTCGACAAAGATTAGCTCTCATAGGAGAAACACAATGTTATTACCAAAGGGAAAACCAATCTACGAGAATCTGAATACCTCTTTTACAAGTTTCGGTAAATTATTGCTGGATCTCAAGTCCAACAGCTTCACCGGATACGTTCACATCAGTTTTTGGGATTACGAAGCCGCACTTTTCATGGACAATGGGAACATCATCAATGCCATCGAAGAGGTGAGCGGGAAACGAAAGACCAGCCACGATGCCGTCGGCAGCATTACGACAAAAGTCAACCAAAAAGACGGTTCCATCAGCGTGTATGGCCTCTCACCAAAGAAGGTAACCATGCTCGCCAGTACCGTGAGAAGCGAGGTACGCTACAAGGATCTCAACACAGACTTCACCAGCCTCGAAAAACTCATCTCGAAACTGAAGAATGAGGGGCACACCGGCTACATCGAGGTTAGGATGACAGGCGGTGATGGCGTCGCGATTGTCTTCCTCGAAAACGGTGAAGTCGTCGAGAGCATCCTCTCGATGCAGGATGAGGCGATATCCGGAGATGCGATTCTGCCTCACATCGTCGAGAATGCTTCAGCTTTGGGAGCGGACTTCAACGTTTACAACGCGGCCATTGAAGCTTCGTTTGCCGAGAGCGAAGAGATCGAAGCTGGTTTCGATCTCCCACGCTTGCTTGCCGTGTGGGGTGAGACGATTGGTACGATCGAGAAAATGTCGGACTCTACAATCGGCGCAGGCCAGTTCCTCGAGACATTCAAATACGTCATGATCGAGAAGGCCAACGAATATCCATTTCTGGATCCCTTCGCCGGTTTGTTCCAATACAAGGACGGCATAATCCAATACAGCGGCGATGCCAAGAATTTGAGTAAAGGTCTCAGCGACTGCCTGAGCACGACAATCGAGCAGCTGGCCTCCCAACCGGCAGCCGCGGATCTGGAACATAGAATCCAGACCGAAATGAAGGCGGTAAAGGATAAATACGACGACACAATCAAGCGCCTGGGCTTAGGTCCATTCATCCTTGGTTTCACGGCCGACTAAGAGATCAACATGGACCAAGTACTCGCTGAAATCAACGCACTGGACGGTGTACTCGGATCGTTCATCTGTGACAATCACGGCAACGTGATCGTGAACGCTGTTCCCGGGAACCTGAATATCGCGGTT
This sequence comes from Anaerolineales bacterium, assembly GCA_034417075.1. Taxonomy (GTDB): domain Bacteria; phylum Chloroflexota; class Anaerolineae; order Anaerolineales; family E44-bin32; genus WVZH01. The sequence continues at coordinate 248,462 of DAOULU010000012.1, read as the reverse complement.
TTGCGTGGAATCAGCCGTCAAGTGACGCAAGCAATCGCTGCCAGGATACAGAACGGGATTCAAGAACTTGATCTGACGTATGAAGGAATCCGGGTGTTGATTCGCGACCTCAACCAGGCTTTGCTCGTCGTAATCTGCAAATCAAATGTGGACATCGCCCTTCTTCGACTGACATTGAATGTAAACTTATCCGGACCGGAATTCGAAACACAACTAGGCAATATTGCACCAAAAGAACAGGTCATCCGGATCGTGCAGGAAGACGATGTCGATGAAATATCCTGGCGTTTGTACATAACCATTAATGAGGGAGTCGTGTGATGGCAGAAGCTCTACGGGGTGATCTAAACCAATTGTCACTCCCGAATATCATTCAATTATTAAAATCAGGGCGTCAAACGGGAAAACTTGATTTATCGGATGGGAGCAATACCGGTGAGATTTTCTTACGGAATGGCAACATCGTTCATGTCATCACCGGGACACAAATGGGAGAAGAAGCTTTCTATTTCCTACTATCATGGCTGCATGGGAACTTCAATTTCGTGAGCGGTATTGAACCACCAGAGGAGTCCATTTCGACGTCAACAGAGGTGCTCCTCAGTGAAGGGGAAAAACGAATCAAGGGATGGTCCGAAATTAAGGACGTCATTCCATCGATGGAGGCGGTTTTCAACCTTGCCCAAGGAACGACGGGGGCGATCAACTTGGAACCGGACGAATGGAAGGTCTTGGCGCAGGTAAACGGAGTACGCACAATCGACGACATCGCCGAATCCTTGGGATGGGAAGACTTTAAAGCCGCAAACGTCCTTGCCGGGCTTGTAAAGACGGGACTGCTAGAGATCGTCGAAGAATCGAAGTCGTTGCCCATAACTGCCATCGACAACGAGTTTTTCGATCGACTTAATGACGAATTCATTGAAGTGATCGGCCCAATGGGGCCGGTGATAATTGATGAAAAAATCGCCGACTTGAATGAAACCAGAGAATCCTTTCCGCGAAACAAAGTTGCTGACCTGGTGGAACAGGTGAGCACGGAAATTGAGGACTCAGATCAACGCATGCGTTTTCAACAGATCATGCTAGATTTGTTGCGAAGTATTTAACACAGTTGAAACGCAGCGGTCTGCCATATCGGGTATAAGGGTAAGAGTCCGTTCTACGACAAGGATTAAGGAGATCTAAATAAAGATGAGATTGACCATCGGGAGAAAATTGGGAATTGGTCTCGGAATCCCTCTGGTCTTGCTAGTCTTGATCGGGGTTGGGGTCTTCCTCGGATTAAACACGCTAACCAACGCAACGCGAGATTCAATCACAGCGCTGCAAACCATTGAATTTGTCGAAAGAGGTATGAGACTCTTGCTGATGGAACGGACATCATTGAGTCATCATATTGCAACCGGAGAAGAAACAGCGCTCGCTGATCTTCGAGAAGAATACAACCAACAGTGGACAAACATAGTCGAAAATTCAAGCGCTCAATATTCAGATTATTTATCGGACATCGAACAAGCGGTCGCGATCTACCACCAATATCTTGAGAATGCACAATCGGCCTATGAATCTAATCCGAATGACATTACCAGCACATTACTTGACATCGATGAAGCCGATATTTTCTTCATTCAAATTGTAAGACCTGCGATGGATGAATTACTCTCTGTGGTTGAAGTCGAGCAGAACCAACTTCTCAACGTTATTGGGAGTCAGATCACCAACATCATGAGAATCGCAATTATCGTCGTTGCCATTGGCATCATTATCGGCATTTTGAGCGCCCTGACGATCAGTCGTGGCTTGACGAGTGCAGCTTTATACCTCAGCTCGGCAGCCGAGAGCATCAGTCGAGGCGATTTAGACAGCCCCATTGTTGCCGACACTGGCGACGAGATGGAGGATCTTGCTCGATCGATTGAGCGAATGAGAGTCAGCCTGAAAGCTGCAATCGAACGATTGCGGAGAAGAACATAACCATGTGTTACGAGCATGTTTCCTGGGAATTTAAACTATACCCGTCACAAACTAGACGATGGGACGACCTTTGGACACATCCAAATTCTGTCGCTCCATCGGAAATTCGGCGGGACTTCCAACGAAACCTGCAGAGCTTCGAACTCGAAAGTCAACGCCAACCAATCTCGGGAGGTACCCAATGTCAGATAAAGTAGTCATACCCCCAGCTCTGATGACGAAGATCATCAAGATCTTATCGCAATTGCTGGAGAAAACCCAAGCCTGCTGCGTCTTATTGGCAGACATCAGCGGACAGCTGATCTGCCAACAAGGGTTTACGAAGACCTTTGATCCAGTGATCCTTTCTGCTTTAACCGCCAGCAACATGGCTGCCACGGCAGAGATTGCCCGCCAGATCGGTGAGGAAAATCCCTTCAAACTCATGTTCCACGAAGGGGACGATCAGAATATCTATCTTTCGAACGTTGCCGGTAGTTTTTTGCTCGTCGTCTTATTCAGCACAAAAGTCCAGATCGGTCTTGTACGCCTTTTCACAGGCCAAGCCGTGAAGAACTTGCTCCCGCTTGCTGCGGAGTTCGAACGCGTACAAAAGGAACAGGGACGCATTGTCGATGATGAATTTGGGCAAGCATTGACCACGGAAATTGAGAGTCTGTTTGGCGAAAATTAGCATTCGATAATTTGTGGCTTTAGGAAGGTTACAATGAATTATCAACAAGTTGATTCGGCCACGTACCAACCAGTAACGCTTGACGAATTGCTGCTCACCTTGCACGAACAAGGTCAATTTGAGACCGCCGTTCTTGCCAGCGGTGAAGGGTTGCCGATCGCAACCGTACCTGCGAATTTCGATACTGATAAAGCCGCAGCCATGATTGCGATGCTTAAAAGAATGAGCAAAGAGGTACGTGATCAATTTCCGCTCGCAGAAATTGATGAATTTTCCATTCTTGATTCCAATCGGATGCGTTTGGTTTGTCGATATTTAAAAGCCGGCGGCGAGGAAATGATTCTTGCGGTTATTGCACCACCAGACCACAGCTACCGACGCATGACGAATCAGGCCATTAAACAAATCGTTGAATTCCTATCTTGATTTTGAAGGTTGATTGATCCGTGATTTGTGAAAAGTATTTGGGTGATGAACGGAAGAGGCGGAAGTATTTCAGAAGTTGGTATCAATTCTCTTTCAACGGTCGACCGATCGTGTGAATGGTCCGAGTTCGAAGAATTTTTCCACGATCAATTCGATGAATATTTCGCGCGGACCGAAACGCGACAACAAGCACTGCATTATGTACAGTCTCTACTCCAAAATGCGGAGCGCAAGTCTCGCGGAAGAAATCCATTAACTTCCAACAATAATAAATCATCCAAAGCCGCCCAAAGATTGTTTTTTGGTGCGCAATGGGACGATGAAGCCGTTCATTCTCGTCTTCAGGAATTCATCGTATCAGAATTAGGGGACGAGGATGGCATTTGTCTCATCGGAGTTACATATTTTCCGAAAAAAGGGGCAAAGACCGTCGGTGTGCAGCCACAATTCAACCACAAAATCAACAGAGAACAGAATTGCCAGGTCTGCTTATTCTTAGGCTACACCTCCGCCAAAGGTTCAACATTCCTCGACCGTCGTCTCTATCTCCCCGTGGAATGGGCTGAAGATCACAAGCGAAGACGAGAAGCGAAAATTCCCGAGAACATTGAATATCGAAGCAAATCCGATCTCACCCTGGATATGCTTCAGTCGGTTCATGCCATTGGAACACCGATGCAGTGGATTGTTGGTGCGGAACCTTTTTGCGACGATCCGAATTTGCGCATCGTCATCCAGGCGACAGGTATGAATTACATTCTTCCCGGCCGAAAAACCGATTCTACTTACCGGCAGACCGATCCCGATGACGATTCGCAAATATCGGACAAAGGGGAAAATGGATCTGTCGAACCCACAATTTTCAAAATCGTCTCTTCTTGGCCCGAGCAAAAATGGAAACGCTTGATTGGCGGCACCAATGACGATGAACTTTGTGTCTTCGATTGGGCATCAGATCGCGTCGTTGAACACCCTGATGGGGACACCTCCCATGAAGTGTGGCTGCTAGCGCGCCGATCGGTAAGTCAACGCTGTGAAACTGCGTACTTTATATCGAACGCCACAGAAGACTCGTCATTGACAAATCTCGCAACGATTACCAATGCACTTGGAAGTTTAAAACAAATGGTAGCAGAAGCTTGCACATTTTTTAAGATGGACGACTATGGAGTCCGTCGCTGGAACAGCTGGCATCGTCATTTTACTTTATCAATGATTGCTCACGCCTGGTGGGTTTACAAGGGAAAAGGATTTTTTAATGAGTGAACCTCCACTTTCTATGGAAAAGCCTGATTTCAATCTTCAAGAAGAAGAAACAATTAGAGGCGTCCCACAAGGAAAAGGGGAAACCATCTTGTTTGTGGAGGACAATGACTTGATGCGTGAAGTCGGAATGCAGATTTTAGAGGATTTAGGATATCAAGTTCTTTGTGCATCGAACGGTCTAGAAGCACTTAAAGTTTTTAACCAGTCAGAGGATATCGATCTGATATTTACTGACGTCGTGATGCCTGAAGTTGGCGGCGCAGCTATGCTTCAAAAGATACGCCAATCTGGGTCGCAGGTGAAAGCGCTTGCAGTGACGGGCCACATATTGGCTGAGGATTTGGATCAATTAAAGGAAGCCGGCGTTAAAACGATCATTCACAAACCATACGACGTTGATATCTTAGCCGTCGCAGTTCGACAAGCACTGGATGAGGAATAGCATAAGCTAGCGGAATGGAGAAATGTTAGTGGCACCAAATATGAAACAAGACCGTCCAGCTAACAATGGCGACAAAAACCAATCTTCAATCTCGCTGCCTACCATTGCCTTCCTCACTGCCGCAATGGAAGACCATTTCGGTTTGGCCATGTGGACTGCGGTTGTTGAAGCTGCGCATGAGCGAAACGCCAATGTTGTGACGATCGCGGTCGATTTAATCGATGAATCGCATGGGAACACCAATCCAATCGGTTCCTTATTTCGAGCTGCGAGCGAAGATGTCATCGACGCCATCATAATCTATGGAGCAAGACTTGGAACTTCTGTCCCACAGAACACGTTTCGTGAATTTTGCCACCAGTTCATATCCAAACCGATTGTCAGCATCGGCCAGCAGGTCGATGGCATCCCGACGGTCCTTTCCGACAACTACGTCGGCATGCACAATTTGGTACGTCATCTAATCGTAGATCATGGCTATCGACGTATCGCTTTCATCCGGGGACCTGAAGGACAGATCGGAGCAGAAACGAGATTCCAGGCATATAAAGATGCGCTTTCAGAATCCAACATCCAACTAGACCTAGATCTACTCTCGCAGCCAGGTAGTTGGGATGCAGCTACAGGCGAAGATGCCGTACGACTATTCGTCGATGAGCGAAATGTAGATTTTGACGCGATTGTAAGTGTAAACGACTCGATTGCCCTCGCTGCGATGTGGGCATTGAGAAACCGGGGACTAGAAGTCCCTGGTGATGTAGCCATAGCTGGATTTGATGGCCAAGCAATTGCAAAAGCTGCTACTCCACCATTATCCACAGTCCGCCAACATTTAAAAGAGCAGTGCAGACATGCAGTTAACATCGTACTAACCAAATTGCAGGGTGGCGTTGTCCCAGATCTCGTCAATATCCCCACAGAACTATGCATCCGTCAATCATGCGGCTGTACATCATCTGCCGTTGGACGTGCGATCACAAAAACGATTATCGATCCTGTCGAGTCCGATACATCAAATACGAATCCCGAAGATGGAATTAAAGCGATCGCACAAATCGTTGACTCTACGGTCGAAGGATCGATCACAAACTGGAGCAAGCGGCTATTCGAATCTTTCATTACGGATATCGAAAATAATGGTTCCGGCAATTTCCTAAAGGACCTCGCTCAATGTTTCGAAGAGACGGTATCGGTAGAGACTGAAATCAACGAATGGCAAAAAGTGGTTTCTTTACTTCGTCATTTTTCACTCCTGCAATTTAAAGATAAAACAACAACGGAACGAATTGAGGAACTCGTCCATCAATCTCGTGTGTTGATCGGTGAGACGGTCCAACAGATCGAAACGCGTCAATCGTTGATCTACGATCGACAATACGCGAATATGCGTGAGACTACCAGAGCTTTGTCGACAGCGCACGAACTCGATGATTTACTCGAGATCCTCCATCGAAATCTACCTCGTTTCGGAATTCGGAGTTGCTATCTGTCCCTCTACGAAGGTGCATATGCACTGCAGGAAGACGATTTGCAGACGGAACCAAGTTTATTAAGGATGATACTGGCGTTCGATGAGAACGGTCGATTGGCGCTGGAAACTGATGCGATTGCTCCTTCAGCGACTATCCTTCCTCGTAAAGAAATTGGTTCCCGAAAGAAGATAAGTTCTTTTGTGGTTAAAGCCCTCGAAAGCGCTGATGAACCTCTCGGAGTAGTACTTTTCGAAATATATCCACCGGATGGAAGAGCCTGTGACATGCTGCAAGAACAAATAAGCAGTTCCCTCAACTACGCATTACTACTCCGAGCGCGACAACAAGAGCATGAACTGCTGCAGCAAGCCTACACGGAAGCTGAGGAACAGGTTATCGAAAAAGCCATCGAGCTAGAATTCGAGATCGTAGACCGTGAGCAGGCCCAACAAGCATTAACTCGGGAACAATACTTATTACACTTGTTAATGGATCAAACGACGGATGTCATCTACTTTAAAGACCAAGAGGGTAGGTTTATTAAGGTCAATCCAGTGTGTGCCAAGATACACGGGAAAGAATCTCCCGACGAAATGCTGGGATTAACCGTATTTGATTTGTACACCGAGGAACATGCACAGGAAGCTTTTAAAGACGAAGTGCGTTTGCTCGATACTGGAGAACCGATTATCGGGAAAGAAGAAAAAGAGACCTGGCCGGACGGACACGAAACGTGGGTCTCGACAACCAAATTACCTATACGAGATGAGAAGGGAAAAATCACCGGCACATTCGGTATTTCCAGAGACATTACTGAATCCAAGCGAGCGGAGCAAGAACTTCGACGCCACGCCGCCCACCTAGAAGCGATCAACACGATTATCAGCTTGACTTCAACTGCAGTCGATTTCCAAGAGTTATTGAAAATTGCTTTGGATTTATCCCTCCACGCACTTGATTTGGATATGGGTCTTATTTGGATCCATCCACACGCGGTTTTCCGAGAATTGTTACCATCGGAGAATGAATCACCACACTACCATTACGATCCTGAAAGTAATAATCTGCCGGAAATCGTCATTGTCAATGATTGGCAAGAAGTAGCGGAAGAAGACCCGCGTTATGGCTTCTTTGAGGCCATTCTCAAACCACATGACGTTCGGACTTCGATCACCGTTCCGATAAAAACCGAGGGAGGAAATCGCATCGGAGGTCTATGTATCGCTTCTCCCAATGCATTTGAGTGGACCACAGAAGAAACCACTCTCTTGCAAGCGGTTGGCTATCAAGTAGGAATAGCAGCCGAACGGCTTAGACTTATGGAACAGATCCATGAACAAATGAAGCAAGTGCAGCAAATCACAGACACCGTACCAGACGGTGTGCTACTACTTGACTCGAACAATCGTGTGATCCTAGCCAATCCCGCGGGGACACGAGACTTACATGTACTGGCGAAAACATCCGTCGGCACTGAAATTTCCCACCTCGGTGGTTATCCCATTTCTAAAATCCTTCAAGAAGAATCGGATGTCCCCTGGCATGAGGTCAATGCCAGCAACCGAATTTTTGAAATCATCGCACAACCCATCAATACCCCTGGTGCATCAAAAAATTGGGTCGTTGTGATTCGAGATGTGACCCATGAACGTGAAACACAGCGCCAAGTGCAACAACAGGAACGCCTGGCAGCTGTCGGCCAGCTCGCTGGTGGAATAGCCCACGACTTCAACAACCTCCTTACGACAATCATGCTTTATGCTCAAATGCCCTTACGCAAACAACAGCTGCCGAATGATCTGAAAAAACCCCTCGAGACGATCCTCAGCGAGTCTCGTAAGGCAGCAGATTTGGTTCAACAGATCCTCGATTTCAGCCGACACGCACCGATCGAACGACATCCCATCGATCTTGGACCGTTCGTGAAAGAAGCCGTGCGTGTACTACAACGAACTATTCCCGAGAACATCTCGTTGTACATCGAGATCGACCCAGATGAGTACCTCGTCGAATCAGATCCGACTCGCATTCAACAGGTCCTGATGAACCTGGTTGTGAATGCGCGAGACGCTATGTCAGAAGGTGGAGTATTGCGAGTCGGCGTGTCAAGCGTGATCGTTCATGAAGAAGATAGCGATGATGATGTTCCAGTTCCTGGCATAACACCAGGAAAGTGGTTCTGCCTGTCCGTTAAAGACACAGGAACAGGTATACCCGAGGATATCTTGCCGCATATTTTCGAGCCTTTCTTCACCACGAAAGCCGCCGGCAAGGGAACGGGATTGGGCTTGTCTCAGGTTTGGGGCATCGTCAAACAGCACGAGGGTTTCATTAAAGTGGATTCCACGGTCGGTGAAGGCACTGAATTCCTCGTCTATCTTCCGATCCATCAGTCAGCCGAAAAATTCGAAATTTTACCCACCGACAACATCGATATCCCCAAAGGCACAGGCGAACGCATCCTCCTCGTCGAGGACAGCCAACACGTACGAGAGGTGAGCGAAGAAATGCTACGTGACTTGGGCTATGAGGTTGTGGCTGCAAAAAATGGTCGTGAAGCTCTGGATCTCTTCAGCCAGAACGGAGATTTCGATCTCGTTTTTACCGACGTCGTCATGCCGGAAGTCGGCGGCGTTGCTTTATTACACTCCCTGCGTGATATGGGCTCCACAGTTAAAACCATTGCAGTAACTGGACATATGCTTGCCAAGGATCTTCAAGAACTGCGAAATGACGGCGTTTCGGGGATCATATTCAAACCTTTGGAAGTGAAAGAAGTGGCCGATGAAATTCGGAAGGTCTTAGACGGTAAGTGATAATCGCAACAAGAAATAGGCCGTCCGCATTCCGTGCGACTACATCACCGAAAGGATTTCTCTAACAATTACGACCAGTGGAGCCTGCTGTAGAAAGCGTGTCGATGCCTATACCAAATGGAAATCGCAAGTACACGCACTATTCCCAAAATTTTAGCACGCGCCCAACAATTGCGTTTCTGGTCGATCGAATTCTCGGCACGAGCGGATACCAATTCGAAGTATGGCGAGGAATCATCGAAGCTGCGCGCAACCATGATGCGAGTGTGATTTGTTACACCGGTGGCTGTTTGAATGCCACGATGAATTTCGATAATTACGAATACCAACGCAACGAAATCTATGAATTAATTCCAGAGAAACAAGTTGATGGTCTGATCATCGGAGCAGGTGTGATCGGTCAATGTGTTAACTTTGAAGAGTTGACCACATTCTGCCGTCGATACCTTCCACTTCCAACTGTCAGCATTGGATTAGAAGTCGCAGGAGTTCCCAGCATATTAGCCGACGACCTCACAGGCATGCAAGATGCAATCGCCCATCTTATCCAGAAACATAATCGGAGAAAAATCGCTTTCATTCGTGGTCCTGATGGAAGTGCCGAAGCACATCGGCGATACCAGGCCTATCTCGACACACTCGAGAAGTATGGCATTCCATTGGACCCCAGTCTGGTCATTGAAGGAGATTTTTTCCGAGATTCGGGAACGAAAGCGGTACGCGTCCTTCTGGATGAGCGCAAGGTAGAATTCGACGCGTTGGTTGGCGCAAACGATACCATGGCGCTGGCTGCCATGGAAGCCATTCAAACTCGTGGTATTGATGTTCCGGATGACGTCGCCATCATCGGTTATGACGATGTCATGGATGCCAATATTTCCAATCCACCACTAACCACGGTACGACAACCGATGTACGAGATCGGAAAGCGCGCTGTGGAATTCCTCATAACGATTTTGGAAGGCGGAGAAGTGCCGGATTGTGAATTGATGCCAACAACTTTGGTCCGGCGCCTGAGTTGTGCATGTGAGCCGGAACCGAAATCCGAAGGCTCTCTACAAGAAGATAAAGTGCTTCTGATGTCTGACGATCATACCGCACAGCGAGATTATGTTGTCCAAAAGGTCGTCGAAGCATATAACCCGTCTTATTCACAAGAAGACTTGATCACGAGAAACACATCGGAATTGGTTGACATCTTTTTCAACGCGCTTACCAATCAAAGCGATCCCGATGAATTCATAATATTGCTGGAGAAGATATTACGTCGCGGCTTGATTGATGGAACCGACGCATATCGGTGGCAATATGCGATGTCGACTCTCAATCAGCTCACTATGCCACTCGTCAAGGATATTGAATCCTCCAGACGGACGGCGGAGCTCTGGCGGCGAGCAAATTTACTGCTGGGTAAAATTGGAGCCCTATCCACTTCCTATTTGAGACTGCAAGAGGAGCACATCGCTGAGCCATTACGTTATACGAACCAAGCATTGCTGACCACGTACGACATGACGAACTTAATGGAAACGATTTGGGATCATTTTCCAAGCATCGGAATTCATAGTTGTGTTATATGCCTCTTTGATGGCCCAAATCAAAGCAGAAAAAACGCCAGGCTAATGCTGTCCTACAACATAGAAGGAAGAATAGACACGGCCGATGACGTCAGACAATCATTCCCGGCCGTTAATCTATTTCCAGAAGGATTCCTACTAAACGACCGTAGACATGAACTCGTGGTCAATTCGCTCTACTTCCGCGACGAACTCTTTGGGTATTTGGTTCTTGGGATGCATAACCTCGATACAGAAATGTGCGAGACTTTGTCCACCCAAATCAGCGCCGCAATCCAAGGAGCAAATGCTTTTCAGGAACTAAGGGAAGCGGATGAGAAGATCCGTCGCCGTTCAGTTCAGGTAGAAGCGTTGAACACGATCATATCCGCCGCTGCAACAGAAGCGGATCTCGATCAATTACTGGAAACCGCCCTTGACCATACGCTCCGAGCCATCGACTTGGAGATCGGAAGTATCTGGATTCCACCCAACGTCGTCACGCGCGGCATTCCGGAGGGCATTGTCGACAGCGTCACACGCGACATTCTGACCCACGAAGGAACACGGATCACGAATCCGATCGCCATCGATGATTGGTCACATGAATCCGAGAACGAATCACTCGCACCGATTTCCTCGATCATGACTCGGCAGGGTGTTGGCGCCTCAATCGTTGCGCCCATCATGGCCGAGAATGGAATCTTCATCGGCGGGCTGATTCTCTCGGCCATGCAGCCACGCTCGTGGCCGAAAGAGGAAATCGATCTCGTGATTGCCGTCGGCCAACAATTAGGGACTGCAACAGAACGTCTGCGCCTGTTGGAACGGATTCAGGAACAAATGCGCCAGGTACAGCAAATAATCGACACGGTCCCCGAAGGAGTTATCCTGCTCGATAAAGATGGATTGATCCTGCTTGCCAATCCGACAGGAGAACGGGACCTCGAACTTCTTGCTGAAATGGGATTTGGCGATACCCTCTCACAACTCGGCAATCGCCCTCTTACAGATGTATTGGATCGTGATCCGAAGAATCCTTGGTGCCGGATTATATTCAAAGAGCGGTTCTTTGAAGCCATCGCGAAGGAATTAGAAAAAGGAACGCAATCCAAGGGTTGGGTCCTGGTCTTGCGAGATGTGACCAAAGAACGTGAGACTCAAAAACGCATCCACCAGCAAGAAAGACTCGCAGCGGTTGGACAGTTGGCCGGTGGGATTGCACACGACTTCAACAACATGTTAACCACGATCATGCTTTACGCGCAACGACCGCTACGTAAACATGAAGTGAACGAAGATATCAAAAAGTCACTCGAGACGATCCTCAAAGAATCGAAGCATGCTGCCAACCTGGTGCAGCAAATCTTGGATTTCAGTCGCCGATCGCCGATCGAGACGAGTTTGGTGGATCTTGGGCCGTTCATAAAGGAAACGGTGCGAGTTCTGAAGCGCACGATCCCGGAAAATATCTCCCTTACCCTGGAGATCGATCCGGATGAGTACATCGTCGATTCCGACCCCACTCGAATTCAGCAAGTCCTTATGAATTTAGTGGTCAACGCTCGCGACGCAATGCCGAAGGGCGGGACACTGCGGATCAAGTTGTCCAGTTTGCATCTCGAAGAACACGAAGATCCACCGACTGCGGGCATGGTTCCGGGAAACTGGCTCCGCATTTCCGTTTCCGACACCGGTACCGGCATTCCACCAGAAGTGCTGCCGCACATATTCGAACCTTTCTTCACGACCAAAGACACCGGCAAGGGAACCGGACTGGGGTTGTCGCAAGTATATGGAATCGTGAAACAGCATAACGGTCAAGTCAATGTGGATACAGAGGTGGGAAAGGGCACGACATTTCATGTATACCTACCACTGTGTAAACCTGAAAAACATCTGTCTTCGCAGGACGGTGTGTTTTCATCCATCCCGCAGGGAAACGGGGAAACCATCCTACTGGTGGAGGACAATGAAAAGATGCGTGAAGTCGGCCAGCAGATACTGGAAGACTTGGGGTACCACGTTCTATCTGCATCGAACGGCAAGGAGGCATTGGAAGTCTATAAAACAAACGGTGATATCGACCTGCTCTTTACTGACGTCGTTATGCCAGAGATCGGAGGAGCTGCATTACTGCGTGAATTGCGTCAATTGGGGTCTACCATCAAGGCGGTCGCGGTTACGGGCCACATCATCGCCGAGGACCTGGATCATCTGCGGCAAGCTGGAGTGGCCGCCGTGATTCACAAACCTTACGACGTGGATCTCTTGGCTGATGCGATTCGTAATGCGCTAGACAATGAATGAGGCAGCCCCACGATAGACGTCCTCCTGCCAAGGGACATCGGTCATTCGTTAACAACTGACAAAACGACCACTCATGTGGAGTGGCGATGTCAGCGGCGGAGATAAAGGAACTTAAGAAACTAGGGAATGACTTGGTGAAAGCATTTCGAAAACGGCCAACCATAGGTTTCCTGACGTCATGCGTAGCTGAGCCGCATCGCTTGGTGATGTGGCGCGCTGTCGCGAAAGCCGCTCAGGAACAAAACGCAAACCTCATCTGTATCGCAGGGGCTGAATTGTGTGATTCGAGCGAAAATCGATCCGATGGCAGCGATATCTTCACAATAGGGAACGACGCAATCATCGACGCCCTGGTAATATGGGACGCTTCAATCAGCAACTGCGTCTCACAAGAACCATTCATCGAATTCTGTAGAAGGTTCGAATCAAAACCCATGATCAACATTGGTCATGAAGTGTCAGGAATACCGACCGTGACAACCGATGATTACCTCGGTATGCGCAACCTCATCGTTCATCTGGTTCAAGATCATGGTTTCCGTCGCATCGCTTTCATTCGAGGTCCGGAATCGCAGATTGGTGCGGAAGAAAGGTTTAAAGCTTATAAGGACGTCCTACGAGAATCGGGGATTGAAATCAATCCCAATCTAATCTCACCACCAGGCGCATGGGACGAATATACAGGCGGAAATGCAATTCGTTTGTTCATCGATCAACGCAATGAACACTTCGAAGCCGTAGTAGGCGCGAACGACAGTATAGCGCTTGGTGTAACTTGGACCTTGAAAGAATATGGGCAATCCGTCCCGAATGACATCGCAGTGGCGGGCTTCGACGATCGAATTACAACCAAAGCCACGCTTCCTCCTCTCACGACGGTGCATCAACCTTTTCGAGAACAGTGCCGAAAAGCGGTGAACATGGCACTTCAAATGCTGCAGGGCGTGGAAGTGCCCGAGCGCGTGATCGTTCCAACTACGCTCTTCATCCGCGAATCGTGCGGGTGTTCATCCTCGGCAATAAAACGTGCAGCTACGATGCATCATCCCGAGATGGAGTTCTCGAGTAAATCGAACGCACAACCCAATACGACGGTATTGGAGCTCGTCAACATCGTAAATGTTGCCATCGAAGATTTGGGGGAGGAAAGCGTAGAAGCATTATTTAATACTTTCCTCGCCGAGATCAGGAATGGTTCGACAGGAGAGTTCCTACAAACCCTTGAACAGTTCATTAATGACACAATCGCAGGAGATGGTGAAATCGGGATTTGGCAAAACGCAGTGTCCTCGCTGCGCCGCTATGCACGTACGCAATACAGCGACGAGTCGATCTTAGTGCGTGCGGAAGATATCTGTGGACAAGCCCGTGTGCTGATCAGCGAAAAACTTCAACAAGCCGGACTTAATCAGAAGACGATCACCGAACGTCAGTACGTGAAATTCCTTGAAATCACCAATGCGTTGTACACTGCTTTCGATCTTAATGAATTGGCGAATGCCCTATATCTCGGATTGCCTCGATTAGGCATAAGAAGCTGTTACATTTCTCTATACGAGCGGTTCTGGGATCCGGCGGATGGCGAACCGCGAGTTAATATGGATGTTTCGCAGATGATCTTGGCGTTCGATGAAAAAGGACGTACAAAACTCAAGGAACGAAATTCGTTTCCCACGACCGAACTTCTGAACCATGTAAAACTCGCTTCAAGAAAAAGCCGATATTCATTTGTCATCGAAACGCTGTTCCGTGGAAAGAAGCAATTGGGGATAATCGTGTTCGAGGTCGATCCCCCGGAAGGGCGATTGTGCAACATCCTACAAGAGCAAATCAGCAGCGCCGTCGAGAAGACTCTGCTGCGTCAGGAACGGGAAAAAGAAGAAGATGCACTCAGGAATGCCTACGCTGCGATCGAAAAACAAGTCGTAGAGAGAACGACAGAGTTACAGCAAGAGATCGTGGAAAGAAATCAAACAAAGGAAGCACTATCTCGGGAACAGCATCTCCTGCGATCTCTCATGGACTACTCCCCAAATTATATTTACTTCAAAGACCTAGACAGTCGGTTCATCAAGATCAACGCGGCACTCGCAGAAAAATTCGAGTTGTCCGATCCAGACCAGGCGATCGGAAAGACGGACTTCGATTTCTTTGCTGAGGACCATGCAAAGGTTGCTTTTGAGGACGAGAAGCGATTGATCGAGACCGGCGATACAATTTCAGACAAGGAAGAGCGGGAAATTTGGCCCGACGGTCGTGAAGCTTGGGTATCGACGACTAAACTACCTCTACTCGACAAAGATGGCAACGTAGCTGGTACGTTGGGAATCTCCAGAGACATCGACAAGCGTAAAAAAGCGGAAAAAGAAATAACGCGCCGTGCGACACACTTTGAAGCGCTAAACTCGATCATCGCCGCTGCAAATGCAGCGACTGACCTCCCCCAACTTCTCGAAATTGCTTTAGAACGCTCCCTTCATGCCCTAAGCCTGGAGGTAGGAAGTATCTGGATTCATCCATATGTAGCGACGCGGGGAATGTCTTCCAAAATAAAAGATCGTATCACCGAAGCTATACGAGCCAGCAAGGGGTTGGAGATTCCTGGAACACTGGCTGTTGAGGATTGGCAAGCCACAACCGATTCGGAGAATCCCCCGTTACCCTTCACCGATCTTCTCATCGAACACGGCATGCGTTCCTCGCTGACCGTACAGATCGTGGCGGAGGAAAATCGCCGCATCGGTGGCATCAGTCTCACTGCCCAAGTACCACGTATCTGGTCGGACGAAGAGATCGCACTAGCCGAAGCCGTCGGCCAGCAATTGGGTACAACTGCACAACGCCTCCGGTTGTTGGAACGAATCCAAGAACAAATGCGTCAAGTTCAGCAAATAATCGACACCGTACCGGAGGGTGTGTTACTCCTCGACCAGACTGGAAATGTTATACTCGCCAATCCTGCGGGCAAGAATGATTTAAAGACTTTGGCTAATGCCCAGTTGGGCGATACGCTGACTCATCTCGGGGATGTGTCCATACGGCAAATTTTCAACGCTCCCAGTCAGGACCCTTGGCAACAAATCGGAATAGAGAATCAATCTTACGAAGTTATCGCTCGCCCATTGGATACCGGAGTCCAATCTGAGGGATGGGTTCTGGTCATTCGAGACGTTACCCAGGAACGTGAAACCCAAAGACGAGTCTACCTGCAAGAACGCCTTGCTGCGGTGGGTCAAATGGCTGCAGGAATCGCGCACGACTTCAACAACATCCTGGTTCCAGTCACGCTGTATAGTGAAATGCTGCTTGAAGAGCCCACGCTACGTTCAGAAGCTCAGGAATGGGTAAAGACCATCCTCAGCCTTTCACAACGAGCCACTTCTGTAACACAACAATTTCTGGATTTCAGCCGTAAAGGAGTCATGTCTCCCGTTGAAGTCAACCTGCGTGACTTCTTCGAGGATTTCATCACCCTCATCAATCGCATGCTTCCTGAAAACATCCACGTCGTACATAAACCTTGCGAAGAACAGGTCGTGATTCGTGCTGACCCCGGTCGACTTCAACAAGTACTGATCAACCTGGCAATCAACGCCAGAGATGCCATGAGTGATGGCGGACAGTTGACCTTTGATATTTCGACACTCACTGTACATCCAAACAAGAGACCTCCCTATCGCGACATGAAACCCGGGGCCTGGTTGCGTCTGCGGATTATCGACACCGGATTTGGCATTCCATCCGATGTCCTACCACATATCTTCGAGCCCTTCTTTACGACCAAACCCGTAGGCCAGGGTACGGGGCTTGGTCTTTCGCAAGTCTACGGCATCATAAAGCAGCACGATGGATATATCGACGTTGAAAGCAGCAAGGGCAAGGGAACGACTTTCACAATCTACCTGCCCGTGTTGAACACACAGGCTTCCACCATTCTCGATGACGACGATTTCGATGCGCTGGAAGGAAATCTAGAGACACTTCTGCTGGTCGAAGATGAATCTGAAGTCCGCGATGCATTAAGCCGCGTGCTGCAGTCATTGAATTATCGCGTAATCACCGCCTCGGATGGGATAGAAGCCCTCCGCCATTTCGATAATGGAGGCGAAAAAGTCGACCTCGTACTGAGTGACGTGATAATGCCGGGATTGAGTGGACCTACACTTTTCCGCACTTTGAATGAAAAGCAACCCGGGATTAAAATGCTACTGATTACCGGCTATCCGTTGGACGAAGGAACCCGAGAGCTACTCGAAAGCAACCTCGTTTCGTGGGTACAAAAACCTGTCGATAAAAAAACGCTTGCCAACTCTATTCAGAAAATCCTCAACGCTTAATCCCAGAGGGATCATTCATCCGTTCGATTCGAAAATAGTGCGTCACCGCGCCTATAGGAGACTGTAAGGAAACTGAAAGCCGAAACAGGGTCGAACATTTGATACGATGATAAGAACTCATGTGCGATTTTCACCAGGCAGATTCTGGAGAGTAATACTATGGGTGAACGCCAGGAACAACCTCCTCGTGTATTGGTGGTCGATGACGAATTGACGTTTACTACCGCGATCGCTGATACCCTTCAAGGCCTTGGTGAGGGATACGTTGTCGACACGGCCGATAACGGTTCCATTGCTTGGAATAAAATACAGAAGATCGTGTATGAGCTGGTGATCACCGATCTACGTATGCCGCAAGTCGACGGCCTCGAGTTGATGGAAAAAATCCGTTCCAACGGGATCAACACCCGCATGATTCTCATGACCGCATATGGTTCCGAAGACGTAAAGGCCAAAGCAAAACAGCTCAACGTCGCCCGCTACATGGCGAAGCCAATTGATATCGATGATTTGATCGACGCCACCCGAGAAGTTCTCAGCACGAGCAGTGAAACTCGTGAGCCTATCGCGTGTGATATCAAGGAAAAAATACAAAATATCACCCTCAAGTTGGATGCTCTTCGACAAGAAATATCCGCACACTGCATCATCCTGGCGAACGCAGAGGGAAAACCGATAACTTATTCGGGATACGTTGAAGAATTCGATGTCCCCATAACCACCGCACTGATAGGCGCAGGACACGCTTCGTTTTTCGAGCTGGCTCGCAATATGTCGGAAGATTGTGTTTTTAACCTAATGTATAACGAAGGTTCGAAATGGAATACTTTCTCCACAAGCTTATGTAAGGATCTATTCCTGGTCATCGTGTTTGAACGTGATCGTGCCCAAACACCGATCGGGATGGTATGGTTCAGCGCGAAACGGACGATTGCAGAATTGCTCGATATCATGATGGACCTGGATATTTCCGAAGATCAATCGGAAATCCTAGCCCAACTTCGAAATTCGATTTCCGATGAATTGGAAGAGATGCTGCAGGAAGATAGCCAGGATAAATCTTCCGACGAAACGGAAGAAAAAACGCCACCCACATTGATATCGTTTGACGAAGCACAGAAGAATGGAATCGTCCCCACGAATTTCACCGGGGATACTGGCAAAGAGAAATCGAAAAAGTCAGCCGCCTAAACCTCAGAACTAGTAGGTCTCACTTTCCAGCGACAACATGTGTAATTATGAGAGCGGTTTCCGCTCTCGTTTTCTCATAATGCCTATCGTGCAAACCAAAACATTGTGTGTGTCACGTTTCCAAATTCGTCGTGTCAGATGAAAAGCGGAATAAATTGGTGTTCCACTTAACGAAGCCAAGCTTGGAATACAATTGAATAGCCGCCACACGGTCAGGATTGGAAGTAAGATCGACGGAATCTGCTCCCGCATTCCTGGCGAGTTCTAACGCATGCTGCACGAGCAGCTCTGCGATACCCTGCCTGCGTGCATCTTGCTCGACAACAACGTCTTCGATGCGCGCCACCTTCCTTGTGGGAATACAGTAAATGATCAGAGTCAAGACGCCGACGATCCTCCGGGCACCTCGCGTATCGTCAATCGCCAGCAACAATTTCGTTGCCTCCGCCTCGATGATGATCTGAAGGTCCTCGCGAGTTGGCACCTCGGACGCCTTCGTAAGCTGCGGAATGAGAGAGCAGAAAGCCTTCCAAAGCTCATCGCTGGCTTGCTTAGCCTCTTCGATTCTTATCATTCAAGCTCACCCTCTGGTCTACTCATCACCAGTAAAGCCCATTTACCCTGTTGCACGACGCTGCGCTCCTGGTTTAGTAGATCTACTTTAAAAAATACCAACCCTCCACCCAATTGACGTACGAGTTTGGTGTCGGTAACTGTAGCCCGCATCGAAATGGTGTCTCCGAAGTAGATCGGCGATCGAAATTTCCAATTTTCGATTTCACGGAACGCCAACACTGTTCCCTCGATGAATCCCGTGCGTGTGGCTAAGGAAACGGCGATGGAGAGACCGAGTAATCCATGCGCCACGCGTTGACCGAGCAGGTGCTGCGAGGCGAAAATTGCATCCGTGTGTATCCTCGTCCAATCCCCCGTTACGCTCGCAAATCCTACAACGTCTGCCTCTGTGACCGTTCGTCCTACACTAAGAATTTCCTGACCGATTTCAAATTCATCGAAGTACAAACCTCTTTGATACGGGTGTTCCACTTCAGCCATGAGGTCCTATACCTTTCTCAGCGAATCGACCCAGACTTCTCGCACCGAAAATGAATGTGAGAACCGCACTGCCCTGTTTAACCCCGAAACGGTGGAATCGTGTTCCAGAAAAACACCCAAAGGATAAAAGCCATGATAGGCATTAATTCAAGACGACATCAACAGGAGGACAGAAACGGTGTTTCTATAGATGAACCGCCGAGCATCTGAATTCTTACCTGCCTGTGCAGCGGCATAAATCTCTCGCGTCGCTTGATTTATCGTTTTATGTGACGATCCAGTGGGTCGCACGTGCCCGCGCCAACAAATTCCCCTCAAGATCACGAACACGCGCCGTAAAATGCAACTTCTTTTCATCTGCATCGATGAATTGCGCCTCGATCGTGATGTGACCCATCTCCGGCGAAATAGATCTATTGTAAGTAATTTCTAGTCTGCGCGTGACGTTAGGTCGAGCAACAAGCATGCTTAATGGGCCAAGTGTGTTGTCGATGGCTGCTGCAAGCATGCCTCCCTGCATTGTGCCGTATGGATTGCAGTAGCGCTCGAGAATCGGGAAACGGGTTACTATGCAACCTTCTTCAGCATCGAAATGAACGAACTCTCCCTGCATGTCCACAAACACTGGTGGTGGAATCTGATAATTTTCGAACTTCCCACCCAATTTTGACTTCAGCAACGTCAGTAATGATGAAGATGACATCCGAGGTCCCCTATTATCCTGATCCTTTGATTTCTAGCACAGAAATCGAGAACATTATTGGCTACACGCAATCTACTCTTCTTCAGGAATCTCAAAGTCGATGCTTTCCAAGAACGTCTCCTTTTCCTCCGCACTCATACGATCCACTAACACGCGTAAAGTGTATCCTCCGATCAAAATGCCGTCCTCGATGATCATCCAATCCGTCACGTCGTCCCGAGGTACTTGCACTTTTTCATCGACGCTCAAGTACGTGACGTCCAAAGGCTGATTCCCAATTCGTCCCGAAAACTTCTCCCCATCGTAGGTAACATCGTACAACCAGATGTGTTCGAAGGAAGCAGGTTCATCCGTCGTCGCAAATTTCGCCTTGATCGAAAAATGAGTCTGTCCGGGTCTTGGCGAAATTAAGGACTCAATAAACGTGCCCAGAGTCGCTTGGGCTTGCTCGATGGCTGCGTTCATATCCTCATCTTCGGAGGCGACGCGGTACACATCGGGTTCCCCTTCCCGCTTGACTACGTCTTCTCCCTGCAGCAGCGAGCAGCCTGAAAACAACGTCCAAGCTAATATGCAAACGAGAATCATTCGTTTCACTTTCATCCTCCTTTGCGTCACGTCGTTCCAAATCGAACGAAATACATATTCCCTTAAGTCTGTAGGGTCAGAATTGCATGATCTCGAGATATTTACTGGCAAACACACCATTTTCAATGCGCAGGCATGGAATGCCGCCGATGATTGGATAAACCACCAAGGCCTCCGGGCTGAACATCATTCCACCGACCTCTTCCAACGGCGTCTTGTACTTCGGGCATGCCAGGACGTGGCTCGAGGACGACGCTCGTTCGCCCTTCTTAATAATCGTGAGGGCCGTCGGGTTCAAGGGATTCGAGGTAACTGGAAACAAAGTATGCTCGATGACGGTATATCCAAGCGATTCGGATGTGCCTGCTAAATTCTTACAATACCCGTGTGCATCCATCCGCCGCCTGGCTTCGTCGCTGGCCAATTCGTATCCAGGTTCAAGGAGAATGACGTACCGCATCGCAACTCGATGAAGCTCCTTGAGAATGGCCTCTTCATATCCTCCGTTGGGCTCGATCGAATGAGAGGTATAAACGACGTCGATCGAATTATCCGCATACGGCAGGTGAAGCAAACTACCTGTACACAGGGTCGCATCCCTGATCCCAGCATTTTCTAGCCATCTTCGCGCATACGCAACCCGGGACCAACTCAAGTCAAAGGCGTAACTTGGTATCGACTTTTCGAGGCCGAGCAGAACGCCGGAATACGTCGTGGCTTCCCCCACGCCCGCTTCTAAAAGCGATCCAGGCGCACATAGAGATTGGATTGTCTTGACTATTTCGGCACAATAATTCCGTTTACGCTGTGCGACGTCGTCGTTCTTCTGCGCATCCGTGTAGCTTCCTGCCTGTAAATCGTATGAAATTTCGATAATCTCATCCGTGTTGTGCTCAACGTCCAATTCTTCGCGCAGAATTTCACTGATGTTCCTTCCCTGCTCGTACAGCGTTTTCAATTGACGAGGCGTCAGCATCAGCCATCTCTCTCCTTGTCCGCCGCAAATCGCCTTCAGTGACAGCCTGGCAGTTTCAGTCCAGGCACCTTTGACATCTCGTACGACTAGAGTATACGCACAGAAATCAACCCATTATAAATGATCTTCTGAGGCAGACATGAGATCCCAATTTGACTTTCCGCTTGCGTCCGAAAACCTGATTTCACGTGACTATTGCGAATCGTCGAAGTTGATATAATAGCCCATCATGGGATTTAGCAGGATCATGAAAACCGCGGAACTCGCTCGGTCGATCACTCGAAACGGAAGCAAACAAACGTACGTCACAGCGCGTTTGATGGTAGATAGGGAGCTTGTGGACGACTTCCTCAGTGCATACGCGTATTTCCGTTGGGTCGATGATGTGATCGATGTTTATTCACGGTCCGATCAAGAACGTATCGCTTTCATGGAACGCCAGAAAATAGTTATCGAAGGGCTTTTTAATGGCGAGACGTTCGAAGATTTATCAGAAGAAGAATCGATAATCGCCGACCTCATTCGACATCGTTCGACGAGAGATGAGGGATTGGCATCTTTTATACGCAACATGCTGGCGATCATCGATTTCGATGCACACCGTAAGGGGCGCCTCATCAAACGAAACGAACTTGCTTGGTATACAGAACGGTTGGGAATCTCTGTCACTGATGGAATCCAATACTTCATCGGTCACGGCCATCCATATTCCAAAACAAGGGAACAATATTTGGCCGCCACCGCAGCGCATATCACTCACCTTCTCCGTGATATGCTTTTGGATATCGCAGATGGCTTCATCAATATACCGATGGAATATTTGCAGGCGCACAATATTGATCCCAACGACTACACGACTCAAGCGTTTCGAGCGTGGGTAAAGGGTCGAGTAGAATTGGCTCGCCAGCAGTTTAATGAAGGTAAAAGATATCTGGATCGTCTGGATGTTCTACGTTGTAAAATCGTCGGTTATTGGTATTGTGCACGATTCGAGGGCGTGCTGGACTCGATCGAAAGGGATGACTACATCTTACGCGAGGTGTACAACGAAAGGCGGAGTATTACCACCCATTTGAAAATTGGTTGGATAGGGATCAGCGTTACGCTGCGCCATTTATTCCGCAAACTAACGAACATCATCTCCCCACAAAGTATCCGCTGATCGGTTTACCGTTTCCTTTTCTACGTTCTTTCGCTGTCGAACTCGATGCTGTTTGTCAGATCGCAAATCATCACCTGATCCCTTTGACGGTCCTTTCCGACCCAGAAATCTTTCGTTCCCGCTATTCGAAAGCCGTGCCGCGCGTAAAAAGCAATCGCCCGGCTGTTGTCCTCCCAGACCCCAAGCCAGAGAGTCCTTCCGCCGAGTTCAATCGCAGATGCTTTCGCCGCTTTCATTAAATCCTGCGCAGCCCCCTTGCCTTGCCAAGGTCTGTCGATATAGAAACGCCAGAGCTCTAGCGGAAACTCGCCAGAGACACACTCTGGCACAGGCCCTCGCCTGACCTGTGCGTAGCCGATCATCTGGTCTTCGTTTTCAACGATTAACGTTCGGATTTCGCTGCTCGTTATTTCTACTCGTTGCTGGCGAGTACCGTACTGTGAAGATAGGAATTCTTCTAAATCGCGGGGGTCGGTGAACTCGCCGAATGTCTCTGCGTAGGTCCTGGAGGCGAATTCGGCCAGAATTTCCGCATCCCGGGGAACGGCTCGTCGGATGGTGATCATGGGCAGGGATTATTGAAAATGCAGCACAATTTGATGCCTTCCACGCACGTTACGGATTATCTTCCAAGAGCGTCTCGACCGGGATGAACTCATACCCCGTCTTGCTGTGATGGTCGGTGTAGAATGTTCTGTCCGACAGCATCTCGTAATCACCGCCAAAATAGCAGTCGAAAAGAATCCGGAATTCATTCACGGGAGAGATCTCGGGGTACAACAATCGCTCACATCCATCGGGGAAATTAAACGCAGCCAGAATGGCGATCTTCGTCTTCAGGTTGATGGGGTCAGGCTCCGCCCAATTCATGTCGAACGCAGGACCGGTGTCCGATTGAAGGATGATAACGGGCTTGCGCGCCGAGTTCGCCAAGATGCTGTCGATGGTCTGCAGCGTCAGTTTATTGATGTACTGCATCTGATCGTAGTAGTAGCTGACTTCTTCTTTTGCTTCGAGTTGAGAACCGACATCATCCAGAGTCGTCGGCCCAGATTGGACGATCCTTCCCCCATTTGGACCGAAAAGATCGGGACGATGCGGGGAGATGATGTGGGCAAAAGTAAATTTCGGTCCTGGTATGGAAGGTACGGATTTAAGCTGTTCAAAAGCCGCAAGGACGATCTGGCATTGGCCCTCCCAGCCAGAGAAATTGGCAAGCCCTCGCAGATTGTCACGTATTCCTTCGCGTTCGATGTAATCGAGAGGAACGACCAACACCGTGGTGCCGATGAGCAGTGTCTCAAAATCGTTCAACCAAAGTTCCCCATATTTGTTCCCCGATTCTGACTCCAGCGTGTCCGGAGAGAGGAAGTAATCCGCATCGATAATGGTCGTCGTTGCCCATCCGCTCGTGAGAGCAACGGTGGAGTAACCCAACGACTCAAGATCCGCTCGAACGATGCTGTGCTGGATTGGATCGACGAGCGGTCCCGGGTAGGTTCCGGGCGGAAGATCAATTCCGAGATCCTGGATGTAATCCATGTTCATCGATGAGGCCAACGAGAAAGCTGTGGCCACATGGTTGGAAACACCCCGGTCTGCCACGTAAAACCCACACTGCCGCAAGTGCCAAGATCGGATATGCCGTAATTAGAAAACGATGGAGTAGTTTGTCCGTTAATCTCATCCGGTTTATATACCTGATGATCAAATTTCGCTCTCTATGATTGATACAGCCGTTTTCACCCCATCGGGATCGGATCTTATATATTCTCCCATCCGGCGTGCATTTTCTCGTATAGCAACATTAAACATTGCCTGTGATAACGCCTCCCTAATATTGGCAACATTGATTTTACTGCGTCGAATGGGTTTCGGACCCGTTCCAAGTTGAGCTACTCGCTGACCCCAATAGAATTGGTCAATAACGTGCGGAATTACAATTCCGGGGACACCAGCTCGTAGAACAGCCGCCGTTGTACCAAAGCCTCCATGGTGTATGACTGCCTGAACCTGATCGAATAACCAATCATGTGGCATGGAACCTGTGAAATAGATATCTGTGTGTGATATTTCCTCTTGATAAATTTCATTCCATCCCTGAATTATCGCCCGTACTCCCACCTGCTTAATCGCTTCAAGTATCACTTTCGCACTTACTTGAGCTTTGTGTCCGTGCATACTCATCACACCAAGGCTCACCGCTATCGGTGTCTCTCCCGCATGAAGGAATTCAATCAAATCCCTCGGTGGCCTCCAATCTTTCTGTGGTTGGGCAAACCAGAAATTTGTTTGATGAACGTAATCCGGCCAATTTGGATCGGGCGGTGCGACATGCTGGTTAACAGGCAATAGAAGCATTCGTTGCGATTGCATACTGGCGACATCAGAAACGAGGGGAGCTCCCACCCTTTTCCGGAAACGATTGATCGGCAGGACCATTATTCTTCCGATCAATCCCCAGAGTATACGTTGAAAGACATTTAATGGGACCTGGCGTTCGGCAGGGATTCTCGCAGGCTGCAGCGTTACACTGATCCATGGTATCCCCAACTTATCTGCCTCAGCCATACCACTGCCGGTATCCGAAACGATGACGAGGTCCGCACTGCGACAAGCTCCTAGAACATCGTCAAATGCTTCTTCGACCAAGCGCATAGCAAGTTGCATTACCCGGATCATGCCAATGTATATATTGTTAAATGATCGTTCGAGGAGCCGCGCACCTTCGACGCCCATGTCGATTGGAGAACCGACAGGGACACACGCCACACCATGCTCGAGAACCAGATCACACAACGTTGGATTGGTGGCAATGACCACATTGTGCTTCGCCGCGGTCAGCGCCTGACAAAGGTTGATGTATGGTTGAACATCACCTCGCGATCCAATGGCTGGAACAACTATCTTCATCTTCTTAAGAATCCTTACATTCAGCCGGTCTCTCGTCGCAACCAACTCGACATTATCCCACATAATTGCTCCTGTTCGAAGATGCCAAGTAAAAAAACAATCGTTAAGTTTATGGCTATACGCAACCAGTACCTTCCGCCCGGATTGACACAAGCCATCTTGCGCGATAGAGTAGGCGCCGGTCTATTTCCGCACCATGGACCGATAACACTGCAGCATAAAGGAGTTCGCCTTGAAACACTTCCTGCTCATCCTCGCCACCATTTTCACACTGGCCGCCTGCAATGCGCCGGTGAATGTCTCACCATCACCAACGATCACGATCCCTCCGCCTCCCACTGAAACGAACACCCCTGAGCCTACGAGCACCGCGACGCCGCAAGTGCTCGATGTCACCATGCCAGACCCATCGACCGTCGTGCTCGATTTCGTCACTGCCATGTGCACTGCCGAATGGTCGAACAACGGCGAATACTTGCCCTGCCCAGGGGACCCAAACGACACGGGCGCTGGTTACGTTGAACGTCTGGATAACACGATCGTTTCAGGTGACATCCTGGTCGAGTCGCCCTCGCTGATTACTATCCCGGCGTACGACAGATTCGCTGGTATTTTCGGCCATTATCCGGCCATGCAGGTCTGGGAAGGTGATACCTTTCACGCAATTCTGGCGTGCAAACCTTCCGCCATTGCTTGCGATGTTGATTTCGGTCTCAGTTACTTCGACGCCAGTGGCACCTTCCACGACCTTCCGCCTGACCTCGGACCACGACCGATCTCCGACCATGATGCCACCAGCGGCGCACATACTGAAGTCGAAGTCGATCTCAGCTCGCTTACCGGACAGACGGTGGAATTTGTACTCGTTGTGCGTACTTCAGGTGATCGTAATCTGTACAATCCAATTTGGATCAGTCCTTATGTCCAACGAGATCCCAATGCTGAGCAACCCGTTCCCGTCGTCGTCGCCACGGCAACCACATCTCTTCCCAGCACATCGAGCGGCACGCCGGGTACGATATCGGGGATGGTCGACATGGCGTCCGCACCTCCGTACCTCAAGGACTCCTACACGGGTGGCGAGTCTCCCGTCGTGGTCATGTTCTTCAATCTGGACGATAACACGTGGTGGTGGATCCACACCACCCCGACTCACCCGTATTACAGCATGACGGTTCCTCCGGGGAACTATCACGTCGTGGCTTACGCCAAGGGCGTCGGTGGCGTTCCTTACGTTGCCGGCGGATACACCGGCAGCAACCCATCCTGTGGAAAGGCCCTGAAAACCGTAACCGTACCACCGAACGGCAGCGTCGAGAACATCGTCATCGCCGATTGGAATTGGAACTGCGGTGGCGACGCGTACCGTCCTGACAAACCGCCATCCGTGCCTATACCATAAACCATTGAGAGCCATAACTATAAGCTCCCCAATATGGGGAGCTTGTTTTTTATGAGCGTAATTTCTTCTGGATTCAATCCAATGGTTTCGGAACGGTAGGTTCCAGCAGTGCCTGACGCACGAAGCTGTGCAGTGGAGTGCTGCGCCGCTTTACCATCATCACCGTCACTTCGGCTTGCCGGGCAACGCGTTCCGTCATCGTTCCGACCAATAGATTCTTGAACACCGGCTCCTCGCTCGCGGCGAGGACGATCAAGTCGTAGCCCTCCGCTTGCTCCAGGATCGTCGTCCCGAGATCGGAACCTTTTACGACACGCGTTTCGAGGTGCCCAAACTCGATCCCGTCGACACTGTCTTGCAACGCCCGGGAGCCGCGCACGTGACCTTGCTCTTTGGCATGGAAGGGAACGATGTGCAGCGCAGTGACCAACGCAGGCTCCGGTTTCTCCGCCGACGCCATGTCCACCGCCAATTTGACCGCTCGCCGGCTGTTCGGACCCCCGGAAACCGGCACGAGAATTTTCTTCAAGGGACGCCATTGACGGTAGCGCACGACGACCACGTCCGTCGGCGGATTATCCACGATGGGATCGATCACCGATCCGAATACTCTGCCAGATGTGTGGGTGTAGCCAGGCCACCCCAGAACGATAAGGTCGGAAGCATTTTCCATCGCCGTCTGACGAATTGCCGCTGACACGTTCCGTCCGAGGCGGATAATGGTGTGTACGGGAACATCGTAGCTTCGGGCTTGCTCGATGACTTCTTCCAGGTGTACGCGGCCCTCGCGGAGCAGGTAGCGCCCGTCTCCCAGTGTTAGCTGCGGCGGCACTTTGGCCACGTTAAGCGCCAGGACTTCCCCCTGTCGCTGTTGAGCCAAGATCGCTCCAATGGCTCCCAGAACCCGCGCTTCCTCCTTCGTGGACACTGGAACCAAGATGGAATAATCCCGGCTGACCAAGACTTCTTCGAGCAAGATTTCTTTGGGTTTTTCCATCTCCTCGACGCGCGAGAAATAAAATGCGTAGGCAAGCAAACCGATCACCACCCAGATGAGGGTCGCATACCAGGCAATGGCACTGAATTGGAACACATAAAGCGCCAGAATTGCGTTGGAGAGAATCGCGAGCACCGGTAGCACCGGAAACCAGGGCACCATAAAACCACGCTCGAGTTCGGGCCGCTGCAACCGCAGGAACAACACGGCGAGATTGACCATTAAAAATAGCAGCAAGAACATGATACTCGCCGCAGAGGCGACATCCTCGATGGGAAGGGTCCAAGCCATGATGACCATCAATCCGCCGGTAGCCAACACGGCCAAATACGGCGTGTGGCGTTGGGGGTGGATCTTGGCGAAAAACGACGGTAGGTTGTGATCACGGCCCATGGCAAAAGAGACTCGAGACGAAGCATAGGTCGTAGCGTTTAAGGCTGAAGTCGTGGACGCCAGTCCGCTCAACAGCAGGATCAGACCGCCAATGCCTAATGGGAATACTTGCTGAGCGACTTGGATCACAGCGATTTCACCTTGCTGACCAAGGTAAGCATATCCCGCCTGATCGTTCGGAGGTTGGACGGCACCGATCGCTACGAAACCCACCAATACATAAATCAAGACCGCGATACCGATCGAATAAAAGACTGCCCGCGGGATGTTGCGATTCGGATCGATGACTTCCTCTCCCGATTGGGCGATAATCTCGTAGCCCTCAAAGGCAATAAAGGTCAACCCCATTGCCACGAATACACTGAAAAAGCCGTTCGGGAAGAAATCAGCAGTGAAGCGCGTGTACCAGGAATCCGACCGCAGCATGGCAGCGATACCAAAGATTACCAAACAACCTAGAATTGCGATTTTAGTCACCGTGAGAAAATTACCGACTGCGGCTGTTTCAGATGCACCCCTGTAATTGGTAGCGATGAACAAGAAGATAATGAGCGTCATGAAAATCCGGCTCAATTGCTCTACAGACAATCCCGCAACCGGTATATTGAAGAGGAATACCAATTCGGCTGCAAAACGACCGAACGCCAGCGCATACAAGCTGCCGGCTATGGTCTGGGCAAACCAACTCATCCAACCGGACAAGAACCCTAACGTCCCCCCGAGTGCTTCTTTGATCCATTGGTAGCCGCCTCCCGCACCTGGAAATGCAGAACCAAGCTCCGCGTAGGACATCGCCGTAAACGAAGTCACGAGACCGTTGAGCAGGAAGACAAGTATCAAAGCCGGACCTGCGATACCGGCGGCGATACCCGTGAGGACGAAGATGCCCGCACCCACCATGCCACCGACACCGATCATGGTTACGGTGAATAAGTTGAGGTCACGGCTCAACGTGACATCTTCTCTTCTTTGTGCACGTTCCATTTCGGCGTTCACAAAACTCTCCTACGGGTCTGGCTTATTTTTCGACATTCCCCATGCACTCGTCGCGTCATTGTACACGAAACCAGAAACTACGACTATTTTCGATTTCCCGGCAAAATACAAAGGGTACATCCCAAGAGGATGCACCCTTCGCTTGTCGATCCGAAATACCTAATAGCTTTACGCCTGCTCCAAAGCCGCATGGGCTGCAGCCAGTCGTGCAATCGGCACGCGGAACGGTGAGCAGCTCACGTAGTTCAATCCGTACTCATGACACTGGCGGATCGAATCGGGATCTCCACCGTGTTCGCCGCAGATACCCACTTCCAGTTCGGGCCGAGTCTCGCGGCCTTCCGTGGTTGCGATGCGCATCAACCGTCCCACTCCATCGCGATCGATCGTCTGGAACGGGTTGGTCGGTAAAATGCCTTTTTCGATATACTCGATGAGGAATCCCGCCTCAGCATCGTCGCGGCTGATGCCGAAGGTCGTTTGCGTGAGATCATTCGTGCCAAAGGAGAAGAACTGTGCGTGCTCGGCAATCTGTCCTGCCGTCAGCGCAGCGCGAGGGATTTCGATCATCGTGCCGAACATGTAATCCACTTCGCAGCCCTGCTCTTCCATCACGGCCTTGGCGACTTCTTCCAGTGTGGCTTGCTGGACCTTCAGCTCGTTCACGTGGCTGGTAAGCGGGATCATCACCTCGGGATGGACTTCGACGCCGTCCTTGGTCACCAGGCAGGCCGCCTCGAAAATCGCGCGTACCTGCATCTTGGTCACACCCGGCATGTGAATACCGAGGCGGACGCCGCGCAGTCCCAACATCGGGTTGGCTTCCCGCATGGATTCGACGGCCTCCAGCATCTCCTCTTTCTCGGCCAGTTCTTTCTTGTTGCCGCCCTTGATCCTCAATTCGGTAACTTCCACCAGGAGTTCATCGTGACTTGGAAGAAATTCGTGGAGCGGCGGATCGATCAGGCGGATGATGACCGGCAAGCCGTCCATTACTCGGAACAAGCCTTCGAAATCGGAACGCTGGAACGGAAGCAATTTCGCCAACGCCTCCTCGCGTTCTTTTTCCGTCTTGGCCAAGATCATCTGCTGCACAAAGGGCAAGCGTTCTGTTTCAAAGAACATGTGCTCCGTGCGGCACAGACCGATACCCTGCGCGCCATAATCGCGGGCGCGTTGTGCATCTCGCGGGTAGTCGGAGTTGGCATATACGCCCAGTCGACGAATATCGTCCGCCCATGAGAGCAGTTTAATCAGGTAGGGATCATTGATATCGGGAACGACGGTATCCAACTGGCCGAGGTACACCTCGCCAAGTGTTCCGTCGATCGATACCCAGTCACCCTCTTTAATCACCTGTCCATCGACGGTCATCTGCCGTTCAAAGAGGTCGAGTTCCAACGCCGAACAGCCGACGACGGCCGGCTTGCCGAACTGGCGAGCGACCAGCGCAGCGTGACTCGTACGTCCGCCTCGGCTGGTGAGGATGCCGTTCGCCGCCAACATGCCGTGTACGTCATCGGGCTTGGTCTCGGGGCGCACCATGATGACTTCGAGTCCGTCTTCCTTGGCCCACTTCTCGGCTGTGTCGGCGTCGAAAGCAATCTGCCCTACTGCTGCACCGGGCGAGACGTTCAAGCCCTCTGCGATTTTCCTCCCGGCCTCGGCGGCTGCTTTTTTAGCCTTGGCGTCGAACTGGGGATGAAGGAAGAAATCCACCTGATCCGGCGAAACGCGTTTTACCGCCTCTTCCTTAGAGATCAACCCTTCGTTCGCTAGATCTACGGCGATGCGGACCGCGGCCTGTGCGGTGCGTTTACTGTCGCGCGTCTGCAGCATCCACAGCTTGCCGTGCTCGATGGTGAATTCGACGTCCTGCACCTCGCGGTAATGATTTTCGAGATTCTGGAGGATGTCTTCGAATTGTTTGTAAATCTTGGGCATCTGCTTCTTCAGCTCTTCGATCTCGAGTGTTTGGCGGATACCCGCAACCACGTCTTCTCCCTGGGCGTTGATGAGGAAGTCACCTTCGACATCTTTCGTACCCACGGTGATGTTACGCGTTGTGGCCACTCCGGTCCCCGAGTCGTCACCCATGTTGCCGAAGACCATGGTCTGAATGTTCACACCCGTTCCCAGATCGTGTGAAATGCCTGCGCCGTTGCGATAGTCCACGGCTCGTTTTCCGTTCCAGGAAGCAAATACCGCTTCGGTCGCCATGCGCAGCTGTTCGTATGGATCGGTCGGGAATTCCTTGCCTGTGTTCTCTTTTACGATTTTCTTGAACTTATCGGTGATCTCTTTCCAGTCCTCGGCGGTAAGCTCAGCGTCGGTTTCCACACCACGTTTCTTGCGGTACTCGGTGATGACCTCTTCGAAAGGTTCGTCCGAGACACCCATCACCACGGTGCCGAACATCTGCACCAACCGTCGATACGAGTCGTAGACGAAGCGGGGATCTTTGGTCAACTCGATCATTCCGTCGGCCGTTTCGTCGTTGAGACCGATGTTGAGTACGGTGTCCATCATGCCCGGCATCGAGAACTTGGCGCCGGAGCGGCTGGAAACCAGAAGCGGGTTCTGGGGGTCCCCGAACTTCTTACCCGTCTTTTTTTCCACTTCCTTCATCGCTTCAAGTTCTTGGTCCCACAGCCCCTCGGGAAATTTGTTTCCCGCATCCAGGTAGGCATTACAAGCTTCGGTGGTCACCGTAAATCCGGGAGGCACGGGAGCGCCGATGCGAGTCATATCCCCCAAGTTGGCGCCTTTGCCTCCCAACAACCCACGTACACCTTCCCAGGAGCCGGCCTTCTTCTCAGCCTGATCAACCTCGTCGAACATAAAAACCCATTTTTTTGCCATTTAAGTCCTCCAAACTCCGAATGGAGTATTTGTATTATCGAGGGAACAATATCCGCGCCGCGTCCGCTGCTTGCGCGGCCACGGCGCCACTCACACAATATATAATCATAATACAAAAACACCCCGACGTCAGGGGCGTTTCGTCATATTTATCAGCTTACATCCAACGTATGCCTGACCGAACGAGAGGAAACACGTCTGACTGCTTTTCTCTACCGCTCAGGATGGTGCCACGGGCAACCCGACCAGGATTTGCTCGCTTTCCACGCGCACGGGATAGGCCGCGATGTCGACCACGGCCGGCATGGAGAGTGCCTTTCCGCTTTCCAGATCGAAGCGAGCCCCATGCCGCGGACACTCGATCGAATGATCGACGAGATCGCCTTCGGCAACCGGCCCATTATCGTGTGAACATACGTCGTCTATGGCGAAGTATTGCCCAGCGATGTTGAAAACCGCGATCGGGGTGCTATCGATTTCCAGGAACAGACGCTCGCCATCTGCCAAGTCTGCGACTTCCGCAACGGCCACGAATTCGAGTTTTTCGTCGGAAAATTCGCGGTAATTGAACGTCAACGGTTACTCCAACGTGATCTCGTCTTCGATGGTATCCATTCCGTAAACGCTCGCCTTCAACACTTTCAGAGAAAGCAAGGCGCACTTTAAGCGAATAGGCCCCACTTCGATCCCCAGCATATCGAGTATGTCCTGTTTGCTTAGCTTTCGGATTTCATCGAGCTTTTTGCCCACGATCGATTCCACAAGCAAGTCTGCCGAGGCGATCGAGATGGCGCAGCCTGTTCCGGTGAAAGCCGCCTCCGTCACGCAATCGTCCTCGTCTACGCGCAGGTCGATGCGAATTCGATCACCGCAGAGTGGATTGTCGTCCTCATACGAAAAATCATGCGGGTCGAGTGATCCCCGCATGCGAGGGTTTTTATATCGGTCGATGATTTGTTCCCGGTACAGATCTTCCATGGCTTAATATTAATGATATCGCATAATTTCCAATTCGTGATTCGTCCACCCACGAGATGCCAAAGCGCTCTGATCTATTGACTAGATGTCGAACATCTTGATGACTTTGTGCAGTCCTTCGACCAAGCGATCGATTTCCTCCGTCGTATTATACAGATAAAAAGAAGCACGCACGGAAGCAGGGATATCGAGACGCTCGTGAAGTGGCATGGTGCAATGATGACCGGCTCGCACCGCGATCCCATCGTGGTCCAATATCTGGGCTATATCATGGGGATGGATACCTTGCATGGTAAAGGATACGACTCCGCCACGCGCTTCCAATTCAGGTCCGTAGATCGTCACGCCCGGGACTTCGCTGAGGCGATCTAAAGCGTAGCCCGTCAGGACTTGCTCATGCGCGTGAACATCTTCAATGCCCACTTCGTTCAGGAAATCGACGGCGGCGCCCAATCCGATTGCCTGCGCGATCGCCGGTGTCCCCGCTTCGAACTTCCAGGGAATATCGTTGGTCGTAAAACCATCGAGGTGTACTCGTTTAATCATGTCTCCGCCGCCCATGAACGGCGGCATCGCTTCCAAAAGCGCTTCACGCCCGTAGAAGACCCCGATTCCCGTCGGGCCGCACATCTTGTGACCGGAGAACGCGTAAAAATCGACATCCAATTCACGCACATTCACGGCAATATGCGGTACAGATTGCGCACCATCGACTAAAACCAACGCACCCGCATCATGCGCCAGGTCCGTCATCTGCGCCACAGGATTGATCGTACCCAGCATGTTGGAGACGTGAATGAAAGAGACTAAACGCGGTCTTTCCTCCAGCAACGTTCGATACGCTTCGAGATCCAATTTCCCATCATCCGTTACTGGCACGAATTCCAAACGAAAACCGATTTCCTCGGCCAACAAATACCACGGCACGAGATTCGAATGGTGTTCCATTTCCGTGAGCAACACGAGATCGCCGGGTTTCAAATTCGCTCGTCCCCACGCATTGGCTAACAAATTGATCGATTCGGTCGCATTGCGGGTGAAAACCAGCTCGCGCGCGGCACTGGCGCCGATAAAATCCGCGATCCGCCGGCGGGCATCTTCGTGAGCCTGCGTAGCTTCTTCCGCCAATTTATGAATACCGCGATGGATGTTCGAATTGTGATGCTCATAAAAATCCACCAAAGCATCGATCACCAACCTGGGTTTTTGTGAGGTCGCCGCCGAATCGAGATAGACCAATCTCGTTCCGGGGTAGACTTCCCGCGAAATAATTGGGAATTGTTCACGAATTCGTTCGACGTCGAAGACCTTCACCTGAGATTGCACCATTCAAATCCTTGTCCGCAGTTCCTTACTTCTTCTTCGACTTGGGGCGCTTGCTCGAGCGTCGTTTCGTCGCCGGACGGATCTTCTCACTGCCCTGTGGACACCACAGGACGCGATCCGGAACCATCCAGCCGTCAGTCAGGTAGACGTCCTCGGCGAATTGAACCGCAACGCGTTTCTCTTCGGCCTGTACGACGACGCCTTCCATCCAATCTCGCACGCGGCGCCCCTCGCGGTCGTGATCGCAGAAAACCTCGACCCGATCTCCGACCTGATACTGTTCCTGGGCAATTTGCCCGTCTATTAAAGGATTCACCATTTTTTTCGTCACTTGAATACCCCGCCTTTACATTGAGCTGAGCTGCTTGTTCATGCAAGCAACGAATCACCGTTTAGTTTCTCGTCGATCATCCCTTTAAATCGCTGGCGAACACGCTCGAATGGAATGCGCTCCATAATGGGCGTGAAAAAGCCATCGATGACCAGTCGCTCCGCCATGTCCCGCGGGAGCCCGCGAGACATGAGATAGAAGATCGGTTCAGCTTCGAGCTGCCCGACGGTTGCCCCATGGGTGCAGCGCACATCGTCCGCCAGAATTTCCAATCCGGGAATCGAATCCGCGCGCGCATTTTCACTCAACAGCAGATTGCGGTTCGCCTGGTAGCCGTCCGTGATTTGCGCGCCCGGAGCGACGTAGATCATTCCCTGCCAAACGGAACGGCTGCGATCCAATAGCGCACCCTTGAAGAGTAAGTCACTGGTCGTGTGGGGGGCCAGATGGTTCTGTTGGGTGTCGTGATCCAGATGCTGTTCGCCGTTCGCAAAATAGAAAGCAGACATACGCGCTTCAGCACCCTCTCCCAGAAGATCGATGTCACTGAAATTTTTCGTCAGGTGGCTGCCCACGCCGGCGTAGATCCAGTTCAAGCGTCCGTCACCCCTTATTTTTGCACGTTCGTGGGAAAAATTCCAGACATTCTTTCCCAGATTCTGCACCTCGACGAACGTCAACTCTGCGCCTATTCCCACAGAAATTTCTACGATACCGGCATGCATGCCTTCGCCTTCTTGCCGTGTCGGCGAGGCCACTTCGTGCACGAACGTCGCGGAAGCTCCTTGCTCGAGAACGATCAACAAACGACTGAAGAACGCCGTCTCGACTCCCGTGGGCCAGATTACTGCGTGTAGAGGTTGTTCGAGATGAACGTTCTCGGGTACATATAGCAGCACGCCGTCTCTCGCCAATGATGCTGCCAGGGCCGAGAACTTCCCTTCATCTGCAGCGACGATCATACCCAGATGTTTTTCCAGGAGCGACGCATGTTCGCTGACCGCCGTCGCCCAATCGGTAAAGATCACACCTTGTTTGTCAACCTCAGCATCGTGTTCCCATTGAGGCGGATGCCCCGGCTTGATAACCAGCAGCGAACCGTGTTGGTCTGCGATGAGGGGTTCCAACAATGCACGATTAACATCCATGTCGTCTGCAGGTTTTAGCTCAAACGTATCGGCCGGAAGCGAGCGGATATCCGTTCGGCGCCAAGCTTCATCTTTCAAGGTCGGCAGCGGCATGTCCCTGAAACGCTTCCATGCCATCAAGCGTTTCTCGGCAAGCCAATCCGGTTCGTTCAAATCCGCAGAAATCTTCCGTACATCCGCTTCCGAGAAGGTGAAATCAGCCGTCCCGCGCCTGACAATTGGCTGTTTACGTTTTACAATCGTACGAGTACTCATATCGCAAGTTATCCTTGTCGTTGATCCTTCGTGCACTGCATGAAGGGATTAGCCGATCGAACCTTCCATCTGGAGTTGGATCAATCGATTCATCTCCACGGCGTATTCCATGGGCAGTTCTTTGACCAACGGTTCGATGAAACCGGAGACGACCATGGTGATCGCCTCCTCTTCGCTCAACCCACGGCTCATCAAATAAAAGAGTTGATCATCGCCCACCTTGCTCACCGAAGCTTCATGACCGATGTTTACCAATTCTTCATCGATCTCGATGTACGGATAGGTATCCGATTGGGAATTCTCATCGAGCAGCAGTGCATCACAGACCACGTTCGATTTCGAATTCTTAGCGCCATCGTGCACCTTCAGCAAGCCGCGATAAGAAGCCCGGCCGCCGCCTTTGCTTATCGACTTTGATGTAATCTTGCTGGTCGTGTTTGGCGCAACATGGATCACCTTGCCGCCAGTATCCTGATGCTGATGGTCGGCGGCGAAGGCCATCGATAGAATCTCGCCGTGCGCCCGTGGTCCCATCAAGTAGCAGGAGGGATACTTCATCGTCACCTTACTGCCCAGATTGGCGTCGATCCACTCCATGGTGCCGCCCGCGCTCACCATCGAGCGTTGTGTCACCAGGTTGTAAACGTTTGTCGACCAATTCTGAATGGTGGTGTATCGGCAGCGGGCGTTCTCTTTTACGATGATCTCAATTACGCCGCTGTGGAAGGAATTCGTCGTGTAGGATGGCGCTGTACAGCCTTCCACGTAATGCACCTGCGCACCTTCGTCGACAATGATCAACGTCCGCTCGAACTGCCCGATGTTGGCGACGTTGAGGCGGAAATAGGCTTGTAAGGGCAGCTCCACCTTCACACCCGGCGGCACGTAAACGAAAGAGCCACCCGACCATACGGCACTGTTCAGCGCAGCGAATTTGTTGTCTGTGATCGGAATTACGGTCCCAAAATATTGACGGAACAACTCTGCGTGATCGCGCAAGCCGTTTTCGATGCTAACAAAGATCACGCCCTTTTTTGCCAATTGATCTTGGACGCTGTGATAGACCATCTCCGATTCATACTGCGCGCCAACACCGGAGAGAAATTTTTGCTCCGCCTCTGGAATGCCTAGGCGGTCGAACGTTTCTTTGATCGTTTCGGGAACGTCCTCCCAGGATCGTCCTTCTTGCTCGGCGGGACGGACATAGTAATAGATGTCGTCGAAATCGAGTTGGCTGAGGTCCGCGCCCCACGTAGGTGTCGGGCGTTCCTGAAAGTGTCTCAAACCTTTCAAGCGGAATTCCAGCATCCAATCCGGCTCCCCTTTCATCGCCGAAATTTGCCGCACAACCTCCTCATCGAGGCCTTTGCGGGTTTTAAAGACCGAGACATCCGGATCGCGAAATCCGTACTTGTAATCATCCAAACCTTCAAGATGGTCGAGATCCGATCGCGTCGCCATATCTATACCTCCACTATACCTTCACTGCGCCTTAACTGGCTCCTCGGCGTACTTTTCGCGAACCCAATCGTAGCCATGCTCTTCGAGCTGCAAGGCCAAATCCGCAGACCCGGATTCTACGATGCGTCCGTTCAACATGACGTGAACGAAATCCGGTTTGATATAGTTCAGAATCCTTTGATAGTGCGTGATGATGAGCACGCCCAGCTCCGGTCCCGCCAAAGCGTTTACGCCATGGGAGACGATCTTGAGAGCATCGATATCCAGGCCGGAATCCGTTTCGTCCAGAATGGCGATGCGAGGTTCTAGCGTGGCCATCTGTAAGATCTCGGCCCGTTTCTTCTCTCCTCCGGAGAAACCTTCGTTCAAATACCGCCCCGCAAAATCATGCGACATTTCGAGTAAATCCATTTTTTGCTTGAGTAATTTACGGAACTCGGGAATCGAGATACCCTTGTACTCTGGATCGTCGTGTTTTCGTTTGGCGTTGATCGCCATGCGCAGGAAGTTCGCCATGGTCACACCTGGAATGGACACGGGATACTGAAAAGCGAGGAATAATCCCAGGCGCGAGCGTTCATCCGGATTGAGATCGATGATATTCTCGCCTTGAAAATCAACTTCCCCTCGAGTCACGTCATAATTGGGATGTCCCATGAGTGCGTACGCGAGCGTCGACTTGCCGGTGCCGTTCGGCCCCATCAGCGCGTGAATCTCACCTTGCTTGATCGTCAAATTGACGCCCTTCAGGATCTCTTTGCCCTCGACGGAGACATGTAGGTCCCGTATCTTAAAATCTGTGCCCATTTATACCCTCCAGTCGCAACAAAAATCGCTGCGACCTTGTCAGAATCGCATAAACGGGATTATAGCATCCTTCAATCTAGTCGTCAATATTTCTGATAAAAATATTAAATATTCCTCAATCATGCGACCCCAAAGTGTCGACATCACAATCACGTAGGGGATAAAAATGATAAATATCTAAAATATTGACAGATCGTTGCCCTGCGGTTATACTCACCATTACTATGACTTCTGGAACGCGTGATACGATCTTGCGTGCGTTGCGTGTTCAAGACGAGTGCACGGTCAAAGACTTGGCTGACATTGTTGGCATTTCTCCCGTATCTGTACGCCATCACCTCACACATCTTCAAGCGGAAGGCCTGGTACGAGCCAAAGAAGTGCGCAGCGGTGTCGGCCGACCGCATCATGTGTTCCTGCTCACCGATGACGGCCGGGAACGCTTCCCCTCCCGGTACTTTCGCTTGGCCAATCGTTTGTTGGCGGAAATCAAAGACTCCATCTCGGATGAAAAGGTAAACGAGTTATTCTCGGGAATCGCGGACACACTCTCCGAACGCTACGCCGAACAGCTACGATCCTTACCGCTGCATGAACGCCTGCAGCGCCTGGTAGAATTACTGTCCGATGAAGGTTTCGACGCCGAATTGGAGTTGAAAGAAGATCGGGTCATCATCCGCGAACTGAGTTGCCCGTACATCAAACTCGCACAGGAACATCCGGAAGTCTGCCTTCTCGACCAGGGTTTCATCGCCAAATCGCTTTCACTCCCGGTCGAGCAAGTTACATGTCTGACGAAAGGAGATTCTCACTGCGCCTTTTCCATCCTAACCGCAGCGGAAGAGATGTCTCCATGACCCAGGATAATACTGAATTGAAGACCATTTGGGAGGCCGATTCGACACATCCCAAGCTCGCTGCGGAAATCAGGGAATCTTTGCAGCAAGTAGTCGACCCTGAACTCGGCTTGAACATCATTGAATTGGGTTTGATCCGCGAGGTGCACATCGAGGAAGAAAGCATGACGGTGAAAATGATCCTCACCACGCCGTTCTGCCCATACGGACCCGCACTCCTCGAGATGGCTCGCTCCAAAGCGGAAGAAGTCGCTAACAAGCCAACGAGCATCGAACTGGGAATGGAAATGTGGGATCAGAGCATGATGGAAGACGAGGCCGCCGCGGAATGGGGTCTGTTCTAAATAATCGGTGTGTTGCTGTAAGTATATCGTAAACGATCGAGACGCTCGTTGTGAGCGTCTCGTTTTTCTTCGACGTATTATGCTGGCCAAGCGTCAGAATATCAGTCTATCGGTGAATTCGCGCTTAAGCCGAAATTGACGTCGGTTTGGTCGACCCACGCCGCTTGCGGCTTAGGTTATTGATGAACCCGCCCCACGATGAAATACCGCGCACGAAAAGCCGGATTATGGTTACGGCGACCAGGATGACGCTCGCCACGACGACGATGATCATCCAGCCTGAAAACAAATTTCCACCGTGATAGTGAACGAGCCGCGCTTTCAATCGTTTGACGAATCGGCTTCTCGGCTCGACGGGTACCAAGGTTTCGGCCAATATCCGCTCTAAGTCCTTTTTTTCTAATTGCCCAGGCTTGACCACGGCCATCGTGGACCTTCCTCCAAATTCCAGACTCGCTCAACTGCTACTAACACCCACAAGTATTACCACGATCGACGAATGTACGAATTATTACGATTCCTCTTGATCTCCCGAAGCCGTCCGGTTTTCTCTAGTGTGGACTTCTTCGCGCAATGCAATCAAAGTTCGATGATACAAACTCTTAATTGCTCCTTCCGTCCTACCCATAATCTCGCCGATCTCAGCGTTCGACAACCGTTCCACGAACTTCAGTATCAGCAATTGTTGCCGATCGTCGGGCAAAGTCCGAACTGCATCGAGCAACATCGATTGTTCTTCTTGTACAATCGCCTCCGCTTCTGGATGATGACTGACTTTACTGACGGCCACGTGATCTTCTAGTGGAATGACGGGCCGTCGGCTGCGATCGCGGTGCCAATTTGCCACGAGATTGTGGGCAATGCGATAAAGCCAGGCCGAGAAGGGTACGCCCTTATCCTCAAAGTTCGGCACGTGGCGAAGTGCCCTCTGGAATACCCGTGCAGTCAAATCCTCCGCATCTTGCTGGTTCCCCGTACGATAGTAGATGTAGTTGTATATTCTGCGGACGTGTCGCTCGTACAACTCCCCAAACGCCTCCGCATCGGTTGCAGCCATCGCTGCAAGCTCGAGATCGTTGATCTCGTGATGCGTCATCGAGAAGGATTCCTCATCACAAGTCTGTTGAAAATGAAAACACCGAGATTCATTGTTCGTTTCCCTGCCCTATTGAATTCCATGCTCCAAACGTGTGCAAATCAACTTTGCTAGGATTGGACACGACCCGAGTATAGCATGGATGGGATACTCTGATGCTATAATGCGCCAGGATACCATGAAAGAAACCCTGTTAGCCTTCGATTTGGAAACCACCGGATTGGACCCCGAACGCGATACCATTATCGAAATCGGAGCGGTTCGTTTCCGCGGTAACCGTGTCGAAGATGAATTCTCGACGCTGGTCAACCCGGGTCGTCCCCTCGATCCGGTAATCAGCTCCCTGACAGGTATCACGGACGAGATGCTTGCCAATGCCCCACGCCTGTCGAACGTCATTCAAGAATTTCAAGATTTCGCCGGCGATCTCATCGTCCTGGGACACAACGTCCGATTCGATCTCAGTTTCCTTCAACCCAAAGGGGTATTACGGAACAACCTCGGCCTGGACACTTACACTATCGCCTCCGTGCTTCTGCCCTCCGCCGGACGTTACAATCTGGCTGCGCTGGCGAGTTTCCTGGCCGT
Source organism: Anaerolineales bacterium (assembly GCA_034417075.1). GTDB lineage: Bacteria > Chloroflexota > Anaerolineae > Anaerolineales > E44-bin32 > WVZH01. Next base: position 206,757 of record DAOULU010000012.1, on the reverse strand, counting down.
TCCCGTGATGACCTCCCATCGTGCGCTCGAAGACGCCCAAACGACGCGGCAGGTTTTTCTACGTCTGATGGACAAAGCGCTCGAACTACCACCGGAAGCGTTGGAGGAGATCTGTCGCTTGGGCGCCGAAATCGAATGGGACGCCGGATGGTTCTTCGATCGTACACTCGAGGAGATGCAATTTAAACAAGGGGATTCGTACGCAGTCGATGCTAAACGCGCTCATTTTTTCACACCCACTTCTCCCGATGCTCCCCCACTAACTGCCAACGATAATATCGAACCACTCGATCGTGACGAAATCTCCGCCGTCTTGGAACCCGGCGGTCTCTTCGATAAACGCTTCCCGGCTTACGAACATCGCCAGCAGCAAATCGCCATGTTACAGGCGGTTTGCGATGCTTTGTCCCACAGCCAACACCTGCTCGTGGAGGCGGGAACCGGCATCGGTAAATCGATGGCGTATCTACTACCGTCCCTCGCCTGGGCCTCCAAGAACAAGGAACGTGTAGTCATTTCAACCAACACGATCAACCTGCAAGACCAACTCATACACAAAGACATACCCGACTTGTGCAATATTCTCGGTGTAGATTACCGCGCCGCTATCCTGAAGGGCCGCTCGAATTACATCTGCCCGAGACGATTGGCCAGTTTGCGCCAGATCGGCCCGCGCACGCCGGAGGAAATGCGCATGTTGGCGAAGATCCTGGTCTGGCTTTACTGCGGAGGTAGCGGAGACCGGAGTGAGATCAATCTATCTTCGCGGGAAGCTGCAGTTTGGTCACGACTATCGGCCGAAGGGGAAGACTGCTCTGCCGAAGTTTGCCTCGAGCACTCCAACGGTGCATGCCCTTACTACCAGGCTCACCGCCTCGCAGAAAGCGCACACATCATTATCGTTAACCACGCTCTCCTGCTGGCCGATATCGCAACCGGCAATCGAGTCATTCCGGACTATCGTTACCTCATCGTCGACGAAGCGCATCATCTCGAATCTGCGACGACGAACGGCTTGAGCTTCCAGGTCAGTCAAAGTGCAATCGGGTTCATGCTGCGCGATCTGGGAAGCGTAAGAGACGGTTTGCTGCATCAAATCCTCGAACTCGCACACAAGGAACTACCGCCCGATATGGTCAAGAATGTGGAGCAAATCATCGTCTCGATCTCCGACAAACGCCTCGATTGCACGGACCTGACCCAACGTTTGTTCGACACGCTATCGGAGTACCTGGCGGAGCAGCGGGATGACAAACCCATTGGGCCCTATGGGCAGCGCCTACGCATCGTACCTGCTTCACGCACGCTACCCAAATGGTCCGACGTCGAAATCGCCTGGGAGAACGCCCGCGGACCGCTCTCGGCCGTCACACAATCGCTATCCGCATTGAGCGAAGCGTTGGAGGACATGACCGCCACCGGAGTCGAGACCGCTGAAAACCTGGCAACAGCAGCACGTATCTCGACGCGCAGCTTGACGGAGATCGTCACCAATCTGGAAAACATGATCTTCGAACCCGATCCGCAAATCATTTATTGGCTGCAAACCAGGATCGGTGCAGGTGATCTGGTTTTACACGCGGCGCCGCTTAGTGTGGGACCTCTCGTGGAGCGCTTCTTGTGGCACGAGAAAGAGGCGGTGGTGATGACTTCCGCCACGCTGACCGTCGGTGGAGAATTCGATTACATCAAGCAGCGCCTGAACGCGGTAGACGCCGATGAGCTGGCCCTCGGATCCCCCTTCGATTTCGAGACTTCCACCCTGCTCTATCTCATCAACGACATCCCGGAGCCGGCCGAGCGCAATATGTATCAGCAGGCCGTCGAAAAAACGTTGATACGACTCTGCCGCACCACCCTCGGCAGAACACTCGTTTTGTTTACTTCGAATATGCAATTGAGTCGGACGGCTCGCGCCATCGCCCCTTCGCTCATGCAAGCCGGCGTCGATGTGCTTGAACAAACCTCAGGGGCTTCCCGTCACGCGCTTCTCGAACGGTTTCGGTCTTCTAAGCAGTCCGTGCTGTTAGGCACTCGCTCCTTCTGGGAAGGAGTTGACGTCCCGGGAGAAGCCCTGTCTGTCTTGGGAATCGCACGCCTGCCGTTCGACGTACCCAACGACCCCATCATCGCTGCGCGTGCGGAAACGTACGAATCCCCGTTCGACCAGTATACTCTCCCGGAAGCCGTACTCCGATTTCGACAGGGATTTGGTCGCCTCATCCGGACCAAGTCGGATCGGGGCGTCGTATTCGTACTCGATCGTCGAATCCTTTCCAAGAAATATGGTCGCGCCTTCATCGACTCACTTCCCCGCTGTACAATGCGTACCGGTTCCATGGAGGAACTTGCAGAAGCAACGTCGCGTTGGCTAGGAATATGAAATCCTTCCTTCAGTACCCACTCGCTTGAGTTTAAAGATCACAAAAACGAGCGACAGCAGCCGGCGATCACTTCGGACAAGATTCCGTTCAAATCGTGAATTTTGATAAATTGCCGGAAAAAAATTGTTCCATTATAGTATGGCCGTGATGCAGTATCAGATTTGTAGATCATTTTTCGGCGCGTGAGGGCCGATAATCATCGGAGAGTCAGAATGGAGTATGGCGTTGCCACGGACACCGGTATTGTGCGCGAAAAGAATGAGGACAATTACAGCGTCGACACGGATCTGAGAGTCTACATTGTGGCTGACGGGATTGGAGGTCATTTGGCTGGTGAAATTGCAAGTTACATCGCCGTCCGCTCCATTCAAGAATATCTATCGGCTCACAATCCCAACAATCATCAACCGCCGCAGGAAGCCATTCTTGCCAGCATAAACGCGGCACATGAAGCCATACTCGCCGCAGCAGGGGGAAGTGATAATAACGTTCGCATGGGGACAACCATTGTACTCCTTTGGGTTCCATCCCCACCCCACACTGCTTGGGTGGCGCATGTGGGAGACAGCCGCGCCTACCTGTATCGTCACGATAGACTCCGCATCCTTACGCAAGATCACACCTTACTCCTGCAGGCGAAGCGTGAAGGAGTCCTGCCCGAGAATCCGAGCTTATGGCCTCCAAAACAAGCGTTGAGCCAGGCACTTGGGGCGAGCGATCGCATCGAACCGGAAGCGCATGAACTCGAGCTGCAACCAGACGACCAGATCCTTCTCTGTACCGACGGCCTGACCGACATGGTCTCGGAAAAGGAAATCCTGGCACTGCTGCGTCGGGGTGAATCGCCACAAAAGACGTGCGACGAACTCATACTGACTGCCATCGCAAACGGGGGAAAAGACAACATTACCGCCCTTCTCGTTCCTATCGACGGGGATACGGACTGAGGTCGGCTCTTTCTTCAACACATCCGATTCCCTCGCTGCGTACATCAACGAGGTATTATCATATCGGCTCCCTTCGTGACGTCGCAATTGACGCCTCCACGATAGAGAAGCTATAATGCCCCCATCTCAGCTTAAAGGAAAAACCCAGTGATTGACGTTAACGAACTGCGAAACGGAGTGACTTTCGAGTTGGATGGCAGCTTGTATAAAGTCATCGAATACAGCCATCATAAACCCGGTCGAGGTAAGGCAACCATCCGCACCAAGGTTCGTGATCTTCGAAGCGGTGCCGTGTTGGAAAAATCTTTCACTTCCGGCGACAAGGTCCAGGACATTCGCCTCGATTATCACGTGGTGCAATTCCTCTACAAAGACAACGATCTTTATCACTTCATGGACACGGAGACGTACGAACAGCCAGCGCTCAACGCAAGCGTCCTCGGTGAAGCGGTATACTATTTAACCGAAGGATTGGAAGTAAAACTTACTTTTTACGAAGGGGAAGCGTTGGATATCGAACTGCCTACGACCGTCGATTTGGAGGTCGTTGAAGCTGAGATGGCTGTTAGAGGGGACACCGCCACCGGAGCGAACAAAAGTGTCACAACCGAAACGGGCTTGAAAGTTCAAGTGCCGCTTTTCGTAGAGGCGGCTGATACCATTCGAGTAGACACGCGAAACGGATCATACGTTACCCGCGCCTGACCCCAGGATATATGGCTATGCGTACACCAGCAGGGAGTGAATGCCCCTATTATTACCAGGATTTCCATCGAGGCCGCTCGATCCAGGAATGCCGGTTGATCAAACGCACACCAAACGGTGGCACTTACACGCCCGATTTGTGTGCCAAATGTTATGTGCCTCGGATCGTGATGGCAAACGCATGTAAAAGCATGGTTCTGGAAGCGCGTGTCGTCTCCGGCTTCCTTGGCTTAAGACGCCGTGTTGAAGTGAGCGCGATGTGTACCCGCACGTTGGAAAATGTCGCCGAGCCAGAAATTGGATGCGGACAGTGCCACCTCGAACTGTCGGAATTCATAAGTCCAGAGAATGATACGTGATCTCCGCTCTACTCATCGATCTTGATGACACGCTGCTCGCTAACGACATGAAGCGCTTCTTACCGGTCTACCTCGATCGGCTGGGCGAGTATCTTTCGAACTTGGCTCAGGCGAACCAGGTCGCCTCGCTGGTCATGGCCGGCAGTCTGGCGATGATGGAGAACACGAATCCCACCCGCACCTTGCAGCAGGTTTTCGCCGACCATTTCTTTCCTCAGTTCGGCCTTGAAGAGAAAGATCTAATTCCCGAAATCAACCAATTCTACGCCGAGGTTTTCCCCGGCTTGCAAGCGCTTACAGCCTGCCGCGAAGGCGCCGTTCAACTCATTGAATCGGCGCTCGATAAAGACATCCAAGTCGTCATTGCAACAAGTCCCCTATTTCCTCGCGCCGCAATCGAGCATCGATTGAATTGGGCGGGAGTACCGGTGGACGAGTATGCTTATACCCTCGTGACGAGCTATGAAAGTTTTCATTTCGCCAAACCCCGATTGGAATACTACGCCGAAATTCTCGCTCGATTGGGGCTTCCCCCTCACCAAGCTGCGATGATCGGCAACGATCCAACGGACGATCTCAATCCAGCCCATAGCCTGGGGCTTGCGGTGTTCGATGTAAATCACAATTCGGACCACTTCCCTGGTGGGGACTTGTTCGATGCCGCAGCCTGGATCGAACGAGCCCACCAGGAAACGCAAAACGACGTCGAAGGGCACCCAGAGGCGATTCTCGCTCGCCTGCGAGGAGATCTATCCGCCTTACACAGCGTACTTCCTGGGTTGGATGAAACGGATTGGAATCGACCGCCCAGGAAAAACGCCTGGGCGGTCAACCAGATTCTGTGCCACCTGCGCGATGTCGAACGCGAGGTGTATTTACCTCGGGTCCAGACGTTGATGTCAGTAGACAACCCGCATATATCCGCCATCGACACCGATCAATGGGCTGATGAACGCGGCTACGCGCAGCAATCCGGTGAAGACGCATTCGACGCTTTTACACATGCGCGTTTAGCTCTCATCGCAAAGCTTGAATCTCTCATACACGACCAATGGAACCGGCCGGCCCGTCACTCTCTCCTGGGACCCACGAACCTTGCGGAGATCATGAAATTCGCAGCAGATCACGACGTGCTTCATTTAGCGCAAATCCGCTCCAATCTGGAAACGATCCGGAGCCAGTGAGGTTGTCTTTACACAGCCTTACACGGAAGCTATAATCCCTGAACGGGGAAGTGCTGGAACTGGCAGACAGGCGTGACTTAGGATCACGTGCCCTCGGGCGTGCGGGTTCAAATCCCGCCTTCCCTACTCCTGCATTCGAAAAACCGAGTTACGAGTTAAACAAGAGTCTGCCTTCGAACTGCAAGAAGACCGCGCCCACAGATAGTGCAGCTCACGAGAGGATAAAGACTTTGAACGTACAAACGCAAGATCTTGAAAATCGTCAAGTCGAATTGACGGTCGAAGTTCCCGAGGAACGACTTCAGGCCGCCATGAGATCCGCTGCTCGCCGGTTGGCAAAGGACACTAAAATCCCGGGATTTCGACCAGGAAAAGCGCCGTATGAAGTGATACTCAACAAGGTCGGTCACGAGGCGATTTTCGATGAGGCGTTGGACGGTCTTGGTCAGGAAATGTACCGGGAAGCCGTCAAGGAATCTGACCTCGATCCCTATGCTCCGGGAACTCTCGAAGAAATCGTAAGCCAGGATCCACTCGTCCTTCGCTTCACTGTTCCGCTTGAACCCAACGTGGAACTGGGTGATTATCGAAAGATCCGCATCCCCTTTGAGACCTCAGAAGTTACCGACGAAGAATTCGAAAAAGTGCTGGAAGAAATCCGGCAAAGTCGAGCCCTGATCGAGCCTGCCGATCGCCCTGCGCAAATGTCGGACGTCGTCATCGTCGACGTGACCAGCGAGCTGAAAGAGCCTGAAGAAGGGGAAGACGCTTCCATCATGGCCATGAACGGCACGGAAATTCTGCTCAGCGAAGATGCGCGCTGGCCGATCCAGGGCATCGCTGAGCATCTCGTGGGTATCGAAGCGGGAAACGAACTCGACTTTGAAGCCACTTTCCCGGATGACTATCCTGTCGAATCGCTGCGCCAACGGGAAGCGAAGTTCCACGTCAAATGTGTCGAGGTCAAATCACGCCTCATACCGGAATGGTCGGACGATCTCGCCCAGAGTATGGGGGAATTCAACGATCTGCTCGATTTGCGTCTGAAGTTACGGGACAATCTCATCCAATCGGCGCAGCAGGAAGCAGATTCGAACTACACGGAAGAAGTCATGGCAGCCCTGGTGGATAAAGCCAAGTTCGAGTATCCGCCGATCCTTTTGGAAGAAGGAATAGACGAACTGGTTGCCGAATGGAGCAAGAGCCTGACTTCGCAAAACATGACCCTGGAAGACTATTTAAAGATCGAAGGGAAGACGTTAGCCGAATTACGCAAAGACTTGCTTCCGCAAGCCCAAAACCGTCTACTAAAGGCACTCGTATTGGGTAAAATCGTTGAAGAGGAGAACCTGGAGGTCGATGAGCAGGAAATCGACGAACATATCGAGCGCATAGTTCAGCCTTTCAAGGAACGTGCCGATGAATTTCGCAAAGTCATCGACAATCCGGAGGGCAGACGCCGCATCCGCCTGGATCTGTTAACCGAGAAGGCATTTCAAAGAATAATCGCCATCGCGAAAGGCGAAGGCGATAAAATAGAATCGAAGGAAAAACCAAAATCCGAGGAAAAACCATCCGAAGCAGAAGAGACGTCTGAAAAAGAGTGAGGGTAGAAATGATGACAATATTTGATCCGAGATCCGCCATTCCCATGGTAATCGAACCCACCGGCCGGGGGGAACGTGCATACGACATCTATTCGCTGCTCCTGAGAGAACGTATCATCTTCCTGGGAACACCGATTAACGATCAGATATCCAATCTGATCATCGCCCAATTGCTCTATCTCGATCGGGAAGACCCCGAGCGGCAAATCTACATGTACATCAATTCCCCGGGGGGCGGGATCTATGCCGGTCTGGCTATCTATGATACGATGCAACAAGTACGCGCTCCTATATCGACCGTTGCCGTCGGCGTTACGGCCTCCTTCGGGACCGTACTCCTGACCGCCGGCACGAAAGGCATGCGCTACGCTCTGCCGCATGCCACGATACACCTGCATCAACCATTGGGCGGCGTGCAGGGACAAGCAACCGACATCGAGATTCAAGCCAAGGAAATCTTGCGCCTGCGGGAAAAATTGAATACTATACTCGCAAAGCACACTGGTCAATCCTTGGATTTGATCGAAGCCGATACGGAACGAGATTTCTACATGGACGGGGATGCTGCCAAGAATTACGGCATCATCGATCACGTGCTTTACCCTTCCGATGAAAACGAATCGGAAGACAAAGGGGAAAAGGAAAGTAAATAGAGGTCGATGACCAGAAGACGCTCGTCAGAATCCGAAATCCGTGCGTGTTCCTTCTGCAGTCGGGTTGAAGCGGAAGTAAAACGACTGATCGCGGGTCCTGAAGGCGTCTTCATTTGTAACGAATGTGTCGATCTCTGCCGCGACATTCTACAGGATGAACGACCCAGTCTGTCCAGCGCTGCGGCGGTTTCGGCGAAACCCCCACTTTCCCCTCGAGAGATTTACGCAAAACTGGATGAGTACGTCGTAAGTCAGGATGGCGCGAAACGGGTCCTCTCGGTTGCTGTATACAACCACTACAAACGCATCGCCCACCGCGGCCGGACCGATGTGGAGTTAGAAAAAGCGAACATTGTTCTCGTCGGCCCCACGGGCTGTGGGAAAACGCTTTTAGCCCAGACGCTCGCAAAAAGCCTCGACGTCCCCTTCTGTATAGCGGACGCGACGGCGCTTACTGAGGCAGGGTATGTCGGGGAAGACGTCGAGAACATCCTTTTACGCCTCCTCCAGGCCGCAGAATTCAACGTCCCTCGCGCCGAACACGGCATCGTGTACATCGACGAGATCGATAAAACGGCACGCAAGACCGGCGACAATCCCAGCATCACCCGCGACGTTTCTGGAGAGGGCGTGCAGCAAGCGTTGTTGAAAATCATCGAAGGAGCCGCTGTCAACGTACCTCCACAGGGTGGAAGAAAGCATCCGCAACAGGAATTCATCCAGGTTAACACTACGGATGTCCTCTTCATCTGCGGAGGAACGTTCGACGGTCTGGCACAAATCGTAGCCGAACGTCTAGGACGGCGCGGCCGATTGGGCTTCACAGGTACGGTAACAGACAAACGAGCGATCGAGGCGCACGAAAGCCAATTGCTGCGGCACATTACACCAGACGATCTCATGCGATATGGAATGATCCCGGAACTCGTCGGGCGCCTCCCAGTAGCGATCAGCATCGATCCACTCGACATCCACGCGCTGCGCGCGATTCTCACAGAACCGAAGAACGCACTTGTACGCCAATACCAGCGTCTCTTCGAAATGGACAACGTCGATCTGCAATTCGAAGAGGAAGCCTTGGGAGCCGCAGCTCAGTTGGCCTTGGAACACGAGACGGGAGCTCGAGGTCTGCGCTCCACCATCGAAGGCGCCTTGCTCGACGTGATGTATGAAATCCCCTCACGGCCCGAAATACGCAGGGTTAACGTGGATGCCGATGCAATTCACGGTGACAGCAAACCCCAACTACAGGACGAGAAAGGAAAAGAACTTGCCTATCTCGATGAGACCCTGCCTGACGCCGCTTAGTACTTCTCAAAGCCAGGAAATACAACTTGACCAGGTTATCAACGTTTTCCATAGTGGCGTTTGATCCCAGCCAGTCTGCTTGGGGAATCGCTGTGGCTTCGAAATTCCCCGCCGTTGGCGCCGTCGTTCCCTGGGCGAAAGCCGACGCAGGCGCCGTGGCGACACAGTCCTACGCAAATACGACGTATGGACCTCGCGGGCTTGCGTATATGCAGGAAGGTTTGTCGGCGAGCGAAACCCTCGAACGATTGCTGGAAGACGACGAGGAACGCGGGCAGCGCCAAGTTGGATTGGTCGATGCGCATGGTGAAGCGGCCACGTTCACCGGAGATGACTGCCATGCCTGGGCCGGCGGACGCACCGGCGAGCATTGTGCCATCCAGGGGAACATCCTCACCGGGCCGGAAACTGTCGATGCGATGTTCCTGGCGTATCAAGAATTAGAGGGCGATTTCCCCGAACGCCTGCTCAACGCGCTGCTCGCCGGAGACCGCGCCGGTGGTGACCGAAGGGGACGGCAAAGCGCTGCGCTTTTTATCGTCAAACCTGAAGGCGGCTACGGCGGCATGAACGATCGCTGGATCGATTACCGCGTGGACGACCATAGCGACCCGGTTCCCCAACTGGCTGCGCTGCTGAAGTTACATCGTCTGTATTTCAGTAAGAGTTCGAAAGAAGACGAACTCCAAATCGAGGGGGACGTAGCGAAGGCGCTGCAGGAGATCATGCAGCAGCAGGGATATTACACGGGTTCAATCCACGGCGAGCTCGACGAGGAAACTGAAAAAGCCCTGCAGCGTTTCATCGGGAACGAAAATTTCGAAGACCGTACGGACCTAAATACCGGGCGAATCGACAAGCCGGTCTTCGATTATCTCGTACACAAATTCAGTTCGTAACCACTTCCCCCTACCAAACACCAAGAGTTGAACGGGCGCTGAACGGTGAATCTCTTTCTCCGGCGCTGGAATGTTTCTGCCGATCCCCATGAAAATCTGGAAGCCATTATAATGATCCGGAAAGCGATTATCCCGATCGTATTTGCTGACCCTGACGAGGTAGCGAAAGGATACAAGTGAAAACAATGGATCAAATCCGCGCCTTGATCATCGACATGGACGGCGTCTTGGTGCGTGGCGATACTCCTCTCTCTGGGCTCTCCGAATTCTTCGCCATGCTGAACACCCGCAAACTTCAGTTTGTCGTGGCGACCAACAACGCTACAACGACCCCGGAATTGCTCGCAAGCCGTCTTGGCGCAGCAGGCGTACAAATCCCTCCGAGTCAGGTGATCACCTCTGCCATGGCAGCAGCGGATTACCTGCGCCAACACAGCAATCTGGACGGTAAAGTATTCATGGTTGGCGAGCCTGCCTTGAGACAAGCGCTAGAATCCGCCGGCTTCGAAATCTGTGCAGAAGCGAACGGCGCAAGCGCCGTCGTCGTCGGTCTGGATCGGGAGGTATCCTGGTGTAAATTGTCCGAAGCTGCCTACGCCCTCCAAGCCGGCGCTTTATTTATCGGCACCAATCCCGATCCGAACATTCCGACGGAACGCGGGATCGCAATCGGAAACGGTGCCCTGCTGGCCGCGCTTCAAGCCGCGACAGGTAAACGACCCCTCATAATCGGAAAACCTGAAACTCACCTTTTCCAGCTTGCGCTGCGTAAATTGGGCACGCAGGTAGGAGAGACACTGGTACTCGGCGACAGACTCGATACGGATATATTGGGAGGCAAGAACGCAGGTTTGGCCACAGCACTTCTGCTCACGGGCGTGACCCACCGTCGCGATCTTGAAGACGCCTCGATCCAACCGGACTGGGTTTTCGAAGACCTCGAAGCGCTTACCGCAGAGTTGGCCGCAGTGGCTTCATGAGTTCTAAAGCGTCGTTCTTCGATCTTTCCCTGGATCAAATCGGACAACACCTCGAGCGGATGGGGGAACCATCTTACCGCGCTCGACAGATCTGGCGTGGCGTTTACCAACGCCTGATCTCGGACCCCGACGGGATGACGGATTTACCCACGCGTCTGAGAGCCCAGGTCAAGGATCAGTATTCGTTTAATAATTGCAGAGAATCAGCAGTCCAAAGTTCCGAGGACGGCAGCACGACAAAGAAGCTGTTCACACTCGCCGATGGATTACAAGTGGAAGCCGTACTCATGCGTTATGCAAAGCGGAACACGGTCTGCATTTCTTCTCAAGTTGGCTGCGCCATGGGCTGTGTGTTCTGCGCAACCGGGCATATGGGATACCACAGAAATCTGAGTAGCGGAGAGATCATCGAACAGGTGATTCGTTTTGCCGGTCAACTCGCCAAGCAGGAAGAACGGATCACCAATGTCGTTGTGATGGGTATGGGAGAGCCCTTCCATAACTATGACGCAGTACTCGATGCACTCATACGCCTCAACGATCCGGCGGGGTTCAACCTAGGGGCCAGACGATTTACGGTCTCGACCGTCGGAATAATCCCGGGGATCGAACGCTTCACTCGGGAAGGAAGGCAGTTCAATCTGGCCGTGTCGTTGCATGCGGCCACAAATTCACTGCGGGATAAACTGCTCCCGGTCAATCGACGCTATCCTTTAGAGGCTCTCCTTTCCGCTTGCAAGCAATACGTACGCAACTCCGGCCGGCGGATCACCTTTGAATGGGCATTGATTCGGGGAGTGAACGATGGTCCTGAACAGACGGATGCCCTTGCAGATCTGATCAGCGACGTCAATTGCCACGTCAATCTCATTCCCCTAAACCCGAATCCGAATTTCGAAGGTGATGCAACGACGAAGGAAGATGCGGTTGCTTTTCTGGAAAAGCTTATCGCACGCGGGATCTCCGCGACGATGCGATTGCGCCGCGGGATAAGAATACAGGCTGGTTGTGGTCAACTGGCGACGGACAGCAGCACGAACGCATGAAACTACTCGACATAAATGTGTTTCCATCGATTCAGTTACCTCCAAAATCGAGGTTTCGAATATCGTTTACCTGAGATTTGGATGCCCGATAATTCAACTTGTCAAGCAGTGCTCAAGAAGGTATTATTGCTAGCACATTCAAGGGTTAAATTCCATACTAACCCATTTGCGTCTTATCCAACCCGAGCGCAAATCTGCACAGCCATCTCAGTATAATGAAAAGAGATCGATGTACACCGCAGGATTTCTTGGTTGCATCATTTATAGTGATTCTCTCGAAATAGTGGACGAAATCGAAGCCAATCGTCAAATTTCGGGTTAAATTAATGGAAAAGACCGCCGAGGCGGCGGTCGATAAATGGGTTTAAATCAGTAGAGAGATGTTAATCGAGATCAGACTCGAGCGAGGCGTTTTATGCATTTCGTACACAGCGTCTTCTGCACCAAACGTCCATTCTCGACCACGCGGATCTTTTGAAGGTTTGGTCGGAAGGTACGTTTTGTAGCCTTCATGGAGAAGCTACGGTTGTGTCCGAATGTCGTCGTCTTGCCGCAATTTTCACACTTGGCCATCGGATACCCTTTCAAAAGGAGTTGACGATCCACTCCAGCGGCACAAATCTTACCACATGATTATGGATGTATCAATCGATTGCTGTCACCTCGGAGGCAAAGATAAATGACCGGTGAAACAACGTATTTGGGACGAATCACAATCGCCCCAAAGGCAATCTCCACAATTGCATCGCAAGCTGCTCTACAATCCTACGGCGTGGTCGGCATGGCGTCCAAGAATTTCGTGGACGGCATCGCCAACGTGATCGCACGCGATCCTCGACACGGCGTCGATGTAAACGCCTACGAAGACCACATGTCGATCGATCTTTACGTGATTGTCGAATACGGGACACGCATCTCCTCCGTGGCTGGAAGCGTCGCCAATGCCGTACGCTTTCAGGTCGAACGGGCGATTGGAATGCCGGTTTCTGCAGTAAACGTGCACGTGCAGGACCTACGCGTCAGCGACACGGATTGATCGGCTGAGGACAGGTAGACAATGAGTGACGTGATCCCGCAGATTGACGAATCGGCCCGCCAACGCCTGATCGGTCGTTACAAAACTGTCGACGGCAACATGCTGCGTCGACTCACGGCCGCCGGGCTGGCCTGGCTGCGCACCAATCAACAGCTGGTTAACTCCCTCAACGTATTCCCCGTGCCCGATGGAGACACCGGCACCAACATGGTACTGACCATGCAATCCGCCATGGACGAGATCTCCAAGGAAACCAATCGCTCGATCGGCCAGGTGGCCCACTCGATCGCACACGGCGCTTTGATGGGTGCCCGCGGAAATTCCGGCGTCATTCTCTCACAGATTTGGCGCGGTTTTTCTCGCATGCTTGACGACCTGGAAATGATGAACGCCGAGAGTATGGCCGCAGCGCTCTCCGAGGCGCGGGAAACCGCCTATAAGGGAGTCGTGCGCCCGGTCGAAGGCACTATCCTTACGGTCACGAAGGACATCGCCGACGAGGCGGAGAAGGCCGTGAAAAACGGTACGCATTCCGCATACGAGCTGCTGGAACGCATCGTCATCGCTGCCGACGAATCGGTTCAGAGAACCCCGGAATTGCTTCCGGTGCTGAAAGAAGCAGGCGTGGTCGATAGCGGCGGCATGGGCTTATTCCTCATTCTCGAGGGCATGCTGCGTGCGGTGTATTCCCTGCCCCTGGACCAACCCGTAATTGGTGTGCAACCCTTGAGCGCTCTCAATCTAGACAACGCATCGGAAGCGATCGAACCGGGGCAGGATTGGGAAGTGGTGATCGACTTCCAGCCGGAAACCACACTCGACGTTCAAGATTTTTACAGCCACCTCGAAACACTGGGGACTTCAATCCAGGTAGGTGAAGGCGATGGTATCATGCGCATGCACATCCACGTGCCGGACAAGACGGAGTACGAACCAATTGAATACGTGAAGACCCTGGGAACGATCACCAACGTCGCCATCGAGAATTTAATGGCACAGATGGCAGCGCAATCGTCAAAACAAGCCCTGGAGAGTATTCAACTCGAGGCAATTAAAGCCGGTGACATTGCGACGGTCGCCGTGGCTCCGGGGATCGGTATTGCCCGCGTTTTCGCCAGCCTTGGAGTCTCTGCGATCGTCGAGGGCGGCCAAACCATGAATCCCAGCACTCAAGAAATCCTCAACGCCTTCGAAAACCTCCCCACAGACAAAGTTATCATTCTCCCCAACAACAAGAACGTCGTTCTGGCGGCAAAACAAGTAATCGATCTGACAGTCAAGCAGGTCGCCGTCATACCCAGTGTATCTGTGCCGCAGGGAATCTCCGCATTGTTCGCCTTCAACAAGGAAGACGACTTCGACCAGACCGTCGAGTCGATGACGTCTGCACTCGAGGACGTCCAGTGCGTCGAGATCACTACGGCGACACGCTCCGTTGAGATCGACGGCGTCCAGGTTCAAGAAGGCCAGATCATCGCTCTTCTAAACGGCCGCCTTGCAGTGTCGGGTGATGATATCGAGCAGGTTGCAAAGGATGCGCTTGTCCTTGCGAAAGCAGAACAGATGGAATTGATAACCTTCTACTACGGTGCGGATCTCAATGCCATGCAGGCGAACGAGATCGCTGACAACTTACACCAGATTTATTCGGATCAAGAAATCGAAGTCGTTGAGGGTCGTCAACCCCATTATCAAATCATCATGTCCATCGAATAAACATGGCCCGCATTAGCATCGTAACCGATAGCTCTGCACGTTTTCCCGCCAAAAGTATCGTTCATCAATACCCGGTATATTTCGCTCCGATGCAGATTCGCTGCGGGGGTCAGGCGATCGAGGACGGAGCCGATGTAGACATGAGCAGCTATCACTCGGTTATCGAAGAATGCCAGAGTGTCCCGAAGATCGAACCGTTTTCGGTCGAACAGATCGCATCGATTTATGCTCAACTCCAATCCGAGAGCGATCAAATATTATCCATCCACACCTCTGCAGGTCTCTGCAATGCCGTAGCCAACGCGGAAGCGGCTAGCCAACGCTTTTTAGGGAAAACAAAAATTCAGGTCATCGATTCCCAATCCGTGTCCTACGGATTGGGTCTGCTCATACAAGCAGTAGTCAAGGCCGCCAACCATAATGCCGATTTTGATTCCCTCATCCGGCTCACGAGAAACATCATCCCCCGACTCTACATGGTTTTCTTCATGAACGATCTTTTCTATCTGGAAGAGAATCAGTTCCTCAGCCGATCCCAGGCGATCTTGGGAAACATGTTGGGGATCATCCCGTTCCTTACGCTCGAGGAAGGAAGAATGATCCCGATGGAGAAAGTCCGTTCCCGCACGCGTGCGATTGAAAAACTGATCGAGTTCGTGCTCGAGTTCTCGACCATCGAACATCTGGCCATTCTTCAAGAAAGTGCCCATTCGACGCAAGAAAGCAGCTCGATCGTCGAACGGTTGAGACCTGTATACCCGGACGTTTCTATCTCCACGACATCCTATGGCGCTTGTCTCACGGCGTATCTCGGGCTGGACAGTCTCGGAATCGTTGTCTTAGAGGCCGCAGAATAATGAGCATGAACACCTCAGGCCAAAAAACCGCCATCGTAACCGACAGCACTTCAGACATTCCGGAGCAAGCAGCGAAGGCTCTGGACATCGACGTTGTTCCTGCGCTGCTCACCATTGAAGGTAAAACTTTTCGGGATGGTATCGATATTGCCCGGAAGGATTTTTATCGACAACTGCCGCATTTCAAGACACCTCCCACAACCGCCGCTCCATCCCCTCTCGCCTATGAAGAGTTGTATGAGAAACGGCTTTCTTCCGGTTACGATCAAATACTCTCCGTTCACCTTTCAGCGAAATTGAGTGGGATGATCAATGTCGTCAACCAGGCTGCACAGAACTTCGACGGTCGAGTCCACATCTACGACAGTCAGCAAGTCTCTTTAGGATTGGGGTTTCAAGTGATGGAGGCAGCTCAGGCGGTTTCCGATGAGGTACCGCTGCCGTCTATCCTCCAAAAGATGGACGAAACACGAAGCAAGATTCGTCTGATCGCCATGTTGGACACGCAAGATTATCTACTGCGAAGTGGTCGTGTGAGTTGGGCCACCGCGAATCTGGGAAAGATGCTCCGCATTCGTTTGCTTCTCGGGGTCGAGCAAGGTGAGGTCGTGCGGAAAGCACTTGTCCGCACGCGAAATAAGGCCATCGAAGAATTATCGGCTATGGCACGATCTTGGAACTCACTTCAACGCTTGGCGATCTTGCATACTGCCGCTGCTGAAGAAGCCAGGGCCCTGGCCGATTCTTTGGCGGAAGTATCGAAAACGCCGCCCATGATCGTCGACGCTACGACACTGTTGGGCGTCTATGTGGGTCCTGCCGCCCTGGGCATCGCCGGGCTTTGTATCTAGTCTCTGGCAAATTTCCAGCATCGCCTTTATTATTAATCCAATGAACCCAGCATTAGAAAAAGTCGCCAAGTATTTAAGTTTGGAAATGGAACGCAATTTCGACAACCGAGCCGTCGTCGGCGGCCTACAGCGCATGCTCAAACCATGGGAAGCCGAAGCGCGATCGACGGGGGTGCCGGAAAACTTGATCGAAGCCGTGGTCGCCAGACTCCGTGATTACCCCACGCTATCGGTCGCCTCGCGCAAGGAAACACTCGAAGGTCTCGTGCGCCGCTTGCAATCCGAGTTTCCCGATCTGCCGTTTCCCGATTTGTCCACATCAGGAACGAAAGAGGCTGCAGGACAGGTGGCCGAAATTCAGCAGGAATCACACACGGAACAACCATCCGAGACGACGTCCGCAGATGCGAGCCAGGTTGATTCGGAAAGCCAGGGCTCGAAGCCCTCAACCAGTACGACAACCACGAAACCTGACGAAGACCAAAAGAAGCCCAAAGACGAACGCAAACCCGCGCCACAAGGTCCTCCGGCTGCGCTCACTGCCCCGCTGACCAGTATTGCTGGCATTGGACCAAAATCCGCAAAAACGCTGAAGAAATTGGATTTGACCACCCTGGGTGATTTGCTCTGGCATCTACCTCGCCGCTACGACGATTACTCCAAACTGAAAACCATCAACCAACTCTTTTATGGAGATGAAGTAACCGTCATCGGCACGGTCGAAGAAGTACACACACGAACCGTACGCAGCGGAAAGATGAAACTCGTCGAAGCCGTCATCAGTGACGGCACAGGCTCGCTACGAGTGACTTGGTTCAACCAGCCCTGGATCGCCGATCGCTTGAAGCCGGACCGCCCTGTCGTATTGTCCGGCAAGATCGATCAATACCTTGGGCACCTGACCATGAACAGCCCGGAATGGGAACTGCTGGAGCGAAAACAACTACACACCAACCGCATCGTGCCGATTTACCCTCTCACAGCAGGCGTCTCCAGCAAATGGCTGCGTCGGGTCATCCATTCCGTTGTTACTCGTCTAGCGCCAAGGATCCCCGATCCACTTCCCGAATCGATACGCAAGTCGGCCGATCTGATCCCTTTGAGTCAAGCGCTGCAGCAAATTCACTTCCCGGATGATTGGGATCGTCTGCACCAGGCACAGCACCGTATCGCCTTCGATGAGATGTTCATGCTACAGCTCGGTGTCCTTCGCCAAAAGCAAGCCTGGGAACGCCTCAGCTGTCCGCCACTGCGAGTGGAAACAGAATGGATCGAGCGTTTCCAATCCTCACTGCCCTACGAGCTGACATCATCGCAGAAGCGGGCTCTGAAGGACATACGATCCGATCTCGAAGCGACCCACCCCATGAATCGATTGCTGCAAGGCGACGTGGGGTCTGGAAAGACGATCGTTGCTGCAGCGGCTGTGGGAATCGCAGCCGAATGCGACACGCAGTCTGCAATCCTGGCGCCGACAAGCATCCTCGCAGAACAACACTACCAAACCCTGCGCGAGATTCTGCCTTCCGCTGCAGGAGTTCCTGAAGATCGAATCGCGATACTCCTCGGTGCCACCTCCGAAGCGGACAAAGAAGAAATACGTAAGAACCTCGAAAGCGGTGCCGTCCAGGTCATTGTTGGGACTCACGCTTTGTTGGAAGGTCCGATCAAATTTGCAAATCTGAGCCTCGCCGTGATCGACGAGCAGCACCGCTTCGGTGTGGAGCAGCGGGCTATTCTGCGCGATAAAGGCGACAACCCGAATCTACTGGTGATGACGGCAACGCCCATCCCGAGGTCGCTCGCCCTGACCGTTTACGGCGATCTCGATCTGACGGTCATCGATGAGATGCCCGAAGGTCGTATGCCGGTCGAGACAAAGGTTTTCCGGCCGCAAGAGCGTACCCGGGCACATCAATTCATCAACAAACAGGTCGAGCAAGGACACCAAGCGTTCATCATCTATCCCCTGGTGGAAGATTCGGAGAAAATCGAAGCGAAGGCCGCAGTCGAAGAGTACGAGAGTTTGAGCAACGAGGTCTTCCCTCAATTCCGGGTCGGATTGCTGCACGGTCGCATGCGGCCGGATGAAAAAGATGAGATCATGTCCAAGTTTCGAGAGGGAGAAATCGACATTCTCGTCTCTACTTCCGTGGTCGAAGTTGGAATCGACATCCCCAACGCTACGGTCATGCTGGTCGAAGGTGCCAACCGATTTGGCTTGGCACAGCTTCATCAATTCCGTGGGCGCGTCGGTCGAGGAGACCAACCGTCCTATTGCCTGCTCATTCCGGATAGCGATGATACCGCGGATAACGAAAGACTGGCGGCTATGGAATCCACGACAGATGGCTTCAAACTCGCCGAATACGATCTCGACCAACGTGGTCCTGGAGAATTTCTAGGGACCCGCCAATCAGGTTTCACAGATTTGCGCACCGCGCAGATCACGGATGTCAAATTGATCGAAAAAGCTCGCAGAGAGGCGCAGTCCGTTTTCTCCGCCGATCCGACGTTATCACAACCCGAACACTCGCAGATCGCCGCTGAGATGCAGCGTTATTGGGGGCTTGAGAAGGGAGAAATGAGCTAATGGTTCGAGCCGTCTTTCCTGGCACGTTCGATCCGATTCATTATGGACACATCGACATCGCCCGACGTGCTATCCGCTTGTTCGACGAGATGATCATCGCCGTGTACGATAAACCCAACAAAGTGCTGTTGTTTACGCCCGAACAACGCCTGGCACTCGTCCGGAAAGAATTCGAAGACGATAAACGCATCAGCGCGACCATTTTCAGCGGCCTGACGGTTAACTTCTGCAAGAAAGTCGGCGCGCAAGTGATCGTTCGAGGCTTGAGGGTCTTTTCGGACTTCGAACATGAATTTCGCATGGCATTGGCAAACCATCGTCTCGAGCCCGACATCGACGTCGTCGCGCTGATCACGAGTGAGGAACACAGCTTTCTCACGGGAAGCACCGTCAAGGAGATCGCTTCTTTCGGAGGCAACATCAGCAGTCTCGTTCCGGATCACGTCGCAAAAGCGCTCGACCGCCGCTTCAAAGAACTTGGAGAGGACGGCCCGAACAGGGTTCCGGATACTTCCCTGCTCGATTGAGGCCGGTTGACCGGAAAGCAACTTCGGTGTACGCTTCGGCCTAAACCTTGCAACATCAAGCATGCGGTCCTTTTCATCCCGCAATCCGGACCGGAGGACTATATGGACATCCTACACCTAGTGGATCGATTAGAGGAATTGTTCAACGAAAGCAGACCGATTCCGCTGACCCACAATGTCGTGGTAGACGAAGATCGTATGCTGGAAATCATCGATCAAATGCGAATTTCCATTCCGGATGAGGTTAAAAAAGCACAGCAAGTCCTCGCGCAGCGCGACCGTGTGCTCGCCCAGGCTCAGGAAGAGGCCAATCGAACCATCGCCCTGGCAAAGAAGAACGCCGACGATGTTGTATCCCGAGACGCCATCGTGGAAGCTTCCCAGGCCAGAGCAGAACAGATACTCGCCCAGGCCAGAGCAGATGCGGAGTTGATCCGCCGCGAGGCGGATGATTACATTGTTGAATCGCTGGGGGCAATCGAGGCGGAACTCCTACGTCTTGTAAATCAAACCCGGAACGGCATCGCCAAGCTCACTGCGGATCGTCTCAACGTATCCGAACAAGCACCGGAAATTCTGGACGGCGATTAATCCTACCTTCTTCTCCTACAAGAATTGAATGACAATCGAACCCGGATAAGTTTAATCCGTGCCCTGCGCGACGCTCTGCTTGCTGACTTTCGTACGCTCTTCTGCTCTGGCAGCAACGGCTTCGAGGAACCCTCTAAAGAGAGGATGGGGCCGATTGGGCCTTGATAGAAATTCCGGATGGAATTGGCTGCCGAGCATAAAAGGATGATCTTTCAACTCGGCGATCTCGACCAGACGATCGTCTGGTGAAAGACCCGAAAAAACCATCCCGTGTTCACCAAAGATTTCACGATAGGTATTATTGAACTCGAATCGATGGCGATGGCGCTCCTCCACGCGGTTGCAATTGTAGGCATGTTTGGCGATGGTGCCTCGTTTCAACACACATGGATACAATCCCAATCTCATCGTGCCACCCATGTCCCCGATTCCGCGCTGCTCGGGAAGCAAGTCGATTACCGGATGCGGCGTGTTGATGTTGAACTCCGTCGAATTCACGTCCTCCGAGCCCAACACATACCGGCCGAATTCGATCACCATAACCTGCATGCCGAGGCAAAGGCCCAGATACGGCACCTTGTTTTCACGCGCGTAGTGAGCCGCTGCGATCTTCCCTTCGATCCCACGCGATCCGAATCCCCCGGGCACGATTACACCGTCCGCCATTTCCAATTCGGTGAATCCTTTTCCTTTCTCCAACTCCGCGGAATGCAGCCAAATGATCTCGGCCTTTACGCCCGCCGATAATGCCGCATGGCGTACGGCCTCGCGCACGCTCATGTACGCATCCCGCAGCTCCACGTACTTGCCGACCAACGCAATGCGCACTTTGGGTCTTTCCTTGCGCTCGGCAGCAATCATACGCTCCCATTCGGTCCACTCCGGTTTTTTCCTGGCCTTCAAACCCAGGCGGGTGAGCACGTGTTCTCCCAATCCTTCTCGTTCCAGGAGCAAGGGCACCTCGTACAGGATGGAAGTCGTCGTGAGCGGAATCACGGCCCGGGCATCGACGTCGCAAAACAAGGCGATCTTATCCCGCAAATCCTCGCCGACAACATAGTCGGAACGAGCGACGATCACATCCGGCTGGATACCGATCGAGCGTAATTCTCGCACCGAATGCTGGGTTGGTTTCGTTTTCAGCTCCCCCGTTGCGCCGATGCGTGGCAGCCAGGTTGTGTGCAGGAAAATCGTTCGATCCCGTCCGATATCCGATCGCATCTGGCGCAGCGCTTCTAAGAACGGCAGCGACTCGATGTCACCTACGGTTCCGCCAACTTCGACGATGACGATGTCGGCGTTTGTCGTCCGAAACACGAGCCCGATGCGACGTTTGATTTCGTTGGTTATGTGGGGAATGACCTGAATCGTTCCGCCGAGAAAATCGCCTCGTCTTTCTTGTGCGATCACCTCGGAATAGATCTGGCCCGTCGTGACATTACACACCCGATTCAGACTGGTGTCGATAAAACGCTCGTAATGTCCCAGATCGAGATCTGTCTCCGCACCATCGTCGAGCACGTATACCTCGCCATGTTGGTAGGGGCTCATGGTCCCCGGATCTACGTTGATGTAAGGATCGAGTTTCTGGATCGATACCTCGAAGCCTCGCTCCTTGAGCAATTTACCGAGCGCAGCCGCTGTGACGCCTTTCCCCACAGAGCTGACAACACCGCCTGTGATGAAGATATATCTGGTCATTGTCGCCTCCGAATAAAGGTATCGTTGTCGAATCGATTCCGCCTTAAAAGGTCGGTGGGGAGACCGATTTTCGGTGATCTCCCCACCGTCGTTGGAATTTCTCTCGCCGTGTGTGTGTTTAGCATCTTCATGTGCGGATAAGGTCTCCCAAGTCGTTGATTGCCTTGTGCATCTCCAGGAAAAGCAGACCAAGCTTGGCTTGCTGACCAGCCATGACGGAGAACAGTGCCTCGTTTCCCATCGACATCAATAAAATATACCCGTCGTCTCCCTGGACAAAGACTTCATCCAACATGCCTCGTTCCAATTCACTCGAGATGCGCTTGCCAATATTCAGCATGCTGGCCGACATCGCAGACACGCGTTCCTCCTCCACCCCGAGAGGGAAGGATGATGCGATCGTCAACCCGTCGATACCCACGATTGCCGTAGCTTCGACATCCGGTGTGTTCCCTTCAAAGCTTTGCAATCTTTCAAGCATCATGCTGTTCCTTGACTTGCTCATCTCGGCTTACCTGGTGCTTGACACAACGTGCGGAGTCTACCACATGGGTTTTCGTGAAGCAAGCAATTCGAATTGTCCGGTCCTTTAAACAAGCGCATGACCATTCACCATTCCGTTCTTTAAAACCTATAAGTTGTTAACACATGGAAATGGGGTTTCGTTACTCGGTCAATCCCGGAATCAATCGGACGACGATTCGTTCATTTTCGAGGTCCACCTCCTGGATCACCGATTCAATCGCAGGGAGCAAGATTTCCTTTCCGGAGGTATCCCGCACGAGGTATACGTCGTTCGCCCCTGTCTCTATGATCTCTTCGATCTTGCCAAGCTCTTCACCCGCTGCCGTCACAACGTGCAAGCCCACAATTTGCCAATGAAAGAATTCCCCGTCCGGAAGGGTATCCAACGAGGCGAAGCGGATATAGAGCGTTGCCCCGCGCCATTTCTCGGCCGTTTCACGATTCGTGCAGCCCTCGATGAACATCAGGAATTCTTTTCGATGTCGACGCAGTGTTTTTACGGTCGCCGGTTCCTTCCCGGACCCAAGATAGATATTCACGGAAGGTTCAAGCTTGTAGATGAGTTCAGAATTGGAAGAGACTTTCAGCCCGCCTCGTACACCATGAGGACGAACGACGCGCCCGACAGCCAGAAATTCCGGTGGTTGTCGGGCGCTGTTGTTTGAAGGTGGATGATCAGAGTCCATTTAACCTAGAGAATATCCAAGGATACACGATTTCCGCGACGCGACGCCGCAACGCGCAGGAGGGTACGCATGGCGTTCGCTACCCGGCCTTTACGGCCGATCACTCGACCCATGTCCTCATCTGCAACACTCAACGTAATCCGCACGTTCCGACGCTGCGTGTATTCCATGACTTTCACCTGCGTAGGATCGTCTACCAAGGACTTGGCGATGAACTCAATCAAGGCTTTCATACCCGTTTTTCTTTCTCCCCACGCTGCAGCCGAAACCCGTAGCGAATGGGTTAACGGTGCCAACGAGAAGTTACTGAACGGACGTCGGATGCTCGATTACATAGACCCTTAAGTTGGGCACATTCCAACCGTTTGCAGACTATTCTTCCGACGCTTCATCCTTCTCGTCGGATTCTTCTTTTTCTTCTTCGGCTTTCGGCTCTTCAGTTTCCGCCTCAGCCTTTTCTTCCGCTGCCTCTACGGCTTCTTCCGCTGCCTCTACGGCTTCTTCCGCTACCTCTACGGCTTCTTCCGCTTCGCTCTCCGTCTTCTCAGCTTTCGCCTTTTTGGCGGGTTTTTCCTTCGCCGGTTCTTCGGAGGCTTCCTTTTGCTTCTTCTTGCTTTTCTTGGAAACGCGTTTTTCAGCTAGATCATCCCGTCTCGTACGTGGATCGACCTGCGGGATGGCTGCTTCGGCTTCCTTGAGCAATTTCTCGAGTTTTTCGCCGCCCTTGAACCGCTCCCATCGCTCCCACGTTCCGATGGATCGAAGCGCATCTACGACAGAATCCGATGGTTGAGCACCATTCTGGAGCCAGTGAAATAGACGAGCTTCATCGATCTGAATCGTCGAAGGTTCGGTCCGTGGATTGTAATGCCCGAGAATCTCGAGGAATTTCCCGTCGCGCGGACTTTCCCTGTCCGCCGCGACGATTCTAAAGCTTGGTTGGTTCCGAGAACCTACCCGGCGTAATCGAATTCGAACCATTGTATTCTTTACTCTCCTATTTTTATAATCGCCGCCAATTTACGCACCGAGGGGAGAGGAATGCCAGGAAGGTTGGCACGTATCACCTCATTGCGAAATGCATGCAGCATCGTCGTCACATCAAATTAGACAATCCTTTTAGCGCACCCTTGCCAGCCTTTTTAAACAACCTCTGCATCTGTCTGTACTGGCGTAGGAGTTGATTTACTTCTTGAACCGTCGTTCCCGAACCTGCAGCAACACGTCGTTTTCGACTGGCGTTTAAAATCTGCGGGTGCTGCCGTTCGTACACTGTCATAGATTGTATCATTGCTTTGGTTCGATTTAGCTGTTTTTCGGCGGCAAGGTGATCGACCTGCGAACCGCCGGCCAACCCACTCGGGAGCATCGACAGCACTTTCCCGAAAGGACCGATGCGTTGGATCATGGCAATCTGATCCAGGAAATCTTCCAGCGTAAACTCACCGCTTCGCAGGCGATCTACCTGTTTGCTCGCCTGTTGTGGGTCCAATTTCACTTGCGCTTTCTCGACGAGTCCGCTGATGTCTCCCATTCCCAGAATTCTCGAAGCCAATCGTTCCGGATCGAAAATCTCAATTGCGTCTCTCGCTTCACCGACGCCGATTAATTTGATCGGCACGCCGGTAACGGCACGCATGGAAATCGCTGCACCGCCGCGCGCATCGCCGTCCATTTTCGTCAGGACGATCCCCGTGATGTCCAACGCTTCACGGAATCCTCGGGCGATGTTCACCGCTTCCTGACCCGTCATGGCGTCCGCAACAAGCAGGATCTCGACTGGCGCAAGCCGTTCGCGGATCGATTTGAGCTCGTCCATCATGTTCTCGTCGATCTGTGAGCGCCCTGCAGTATCCAGTATAACGACACTCGCCCCTGCGTTCGAAGCGGATTGAAAACCGGACTCACTCATCCCCAGCGGTGAGAGATCTGGCTCGTAGGACACGGAAACCTTGATCTCCTCGCCAAGGATGACCAACTGTTCGGCAGCGGCCGGCCTGTATGGATCAACGGCAACCAACCAGACCCGTTCTCCACCCGTCTTCAACAGCTTCGCCAGCTTTGCAGCGGTGGTCGTTTTACCCGAACCCTGAAGACCTACCAACATGATGACCCGTGGTTTATTACCCGTGAGATTGAGCGTGACGGGCCGTCCCAGAGTCTGGATTAATACTTTCTGGACGATCACGATGACCTGCTGGGCAGGATTCAGTGCTTTGGCAACTTCTGCGCTCAATGCACGCTCGCGCACGACCTCAAGCAGCTCCTTTACCACTTTGTAATGTACGTCCGCCTCGAGCAGAGCCAGGCGGATTTCTTTGAGAGCCGCGTCCACATCTTCGGGACGCAAGCGGCCTCTCTTAGAGAGCAACCGGAATGTACTTTGCAGGCGTTGTGATAGAGATTCAAACATGATTCAGATGCCGTCCGTACATACAAGCCGCCGGATCGGGCTGTCTATCGACAGCAACCGGCCGGCGGGCATTTTTCCGCTCGATGCCTACAAACAAAAACATTGTAGTCTCGAAGATAAACATGGTCAAGGGGCGTTGGAGGCATCTCCCTGCCAATCGAGCAACGCCGACCCGATCGCTCGTGCACGTTCCAGTGTCGCATCTTCTAATACCACCAACACCATCCGGTGGGAACCCAATTCATCCACATTCCCGCACACATACCAACTCAAACGCTCCTCTTCCATCCCTGCGATCGCCTGAGCCGTGTACTGAAATAGCGAAACCGAATTATCCGTAAGCGCCGTGCGGATTTTTACGCTTATTTCGGGAGCGATCGCCGTATCTCGCCCAGCCAGAGAATCAACTTCCTGCCAGCGGCCGTTCATATCTTTCATTGCTTCAACGACGCGCAACGCCGGGAGATCACCGTTTGCGAGTATGGCGGCAAACGCTCGTGCGACTTGCAGTGGTGTGACGGTTATTTCACTCTGCCCAATTCCTGCCATCTGCCACTCGCTTTCACTCGAGCCGATCGCAACAGCCGGCATGGGAGCGGTTTCGAGACGGATCGAAGGCGACCGAGTGAACCCGAAAGCTTGAAGCATGCCTGCGATTCCATCACGTCCCAGGTCTGCCCCCAATTCGACGAATGGACCAGGGCATCCGGCGCGCAGCGCCCTGGCATAGTCCACGCCATCTGCCTTGGATACGGTCGTCGAACAACGCAACTCTGTCCCATCCACAGAAATCGCAGAGGATGCATTCGATGCTCGATCTTCCAATCGAACCAACCCTTTCGTTTCGGACCAAGCCATGACGAACGGTGCAAACGCCATTCCAGGCTGGTAGAGTCCTTGTGTGACGCGATTCAGCAAGGGTGCCCCTTCTCGATCGATTAAGGATTGCCATTCTGCGTCCACCCGATTAGGGTCGTATGAAGGGGAAGATACCATGGCCAGGAGATCTCCATCCGAAGGATCGAGGATCACGATCGCACCTGTCTCATCCTTTATCACTTCCCAGGCGTTGCGCTGTAAGGCGCTGTCGATTGTTAGACGCACGTCCAATCCCACTGGCGGATATCCTGTAAGCATCCGATCCCACCAACCGACGGACAGCGGATAGCCCGCCTCCCCGCGCAACACCTTGTCCATCGTCCGTTCCACGCCGGTTTGGCCGTACGCCAGCGAACTAAACCCTGTTACGGTCGCAGCCCACGGCGCCGGATACACGCGTTCGTACGACCCTTGTTCGCCTGTCGACGTCGCCAACACTTCATTTGTGCGGTCGACGATATTCCCCCGCAGGTTATATAGCTCGGATACCGCCCTGCGGGGATTATCCGTACGTGCCGTAAGAAGCGGGGCGTAATAAATCGTCCACCATCCAAGTAGAACGGCCAAACCCACCCAGGCGGCGCTGATCCAGCCATGGATTGTACGCAGCGGCCGGGAGAAACGTTCAACGCCACCTGAACCACCCGAAAGCAAGAGCAGAAAAGACAGTGCGATCATGTTGGTCATCAACGATGAGCCACCATACGACACGAAGGGCAGCGTCACGCCGACGAGCGGCAGCATGCGGATGTTGCCCCCAACGATCAAGATCGCCTGAAAAGCAAAGCCGATCGACAGACCGCCGGCGAGAATCACGCTGAAAGACTCTTTGGACCTGGCCGCTACCCGAAACCCTCGAGCCACGAGAATGGCGAACAGCGCGATCAGGCTGAGTCCGCCAAGTAAACCCCACTCTTCCACGATGGCCGTAAAGACGAAATCGGAATGAACGACGGGGACAAAAGCCGGAGAACCGATCCCTGGACCTCGCCCGAGTACGCCGCCGGATGCGACGGCGATGAGTGCCTGCATCAACTGATAAGAACCACCACTCGGATCGCTCCACGGATCAATCCAGGCTAGAATGCGACTCTGCACGGATGCGGACAACCCAAATCCAATCAATCCCCCGAGCAATATAACCATAAATGCCACGATGAGAATGTGCCACTTCCCCGTAACCAAGTACAGCAGGGCAGCGAGAATAACCAGGTAGAGCGTCCCTGCACCGATGTCACCCTGCATGACAAGCAACGCGACCGACAGTCCCCACACGACGATCAATGGGGCGTATGTAATCGGCCAGATTCTCGAACGTTCCCCCCATCGAAACGTCATTCGATCCGCCAGATACGATGCGAAAAATGAGATCAACAGCAGGCGCAATGGCTCGGAAGGTTGAAGGTAGATGCCACAGCATCCCAGCCAAAGACGCGGCTCAACGCTGGACGGATTGGTGCCCAACAGGAGGGTCATAGCAGTCAGGGCGACGCCCACGATCAGCCACAGATACCGATATCGCCGCAGCCAGCTCAAGTCCGCAGGTAGACGGAACACGATCAGCATTGCTCCCACACCCAGAACGAACCAACCCATTTGCCGCAACCCGAAGCCAGGGACGAGACGCCAGATGGTTAATACACCCCAACCGCTAAGCAGCAACCCAACAGGCAGGATGAACGGATCTCGAAGAGGTCGCAGTCTCTTGAGCGATCGCCGTAAAGCAGCCGCCGCGATGAGCCACACAAGCAAAAAGCTAAAGTGCTGCCAGCGCAAGCCTAGCGCATCCGCCGTTCGCGTTTTTATTGCGGGTGCCAAGTATAAAGCCAGCGATGTCAGACAAAGGAAAGCGAAAGCGAGACCCAACAGCAGGGCCTCGCGCCGATCGTTTTCCTCGATCTGACTACGGAAGATAGCGCTCGACAAGAATGCCCAGCCTCCTCGTCGCTTCGGGGTCTAGCTCTTCTGGATCAGTGAGCAAGGTGTCTTTCAACGCGTCCGCACAGTCACATGCTCGTAAACCATCCAATTCATCGACAAGAATGTTTATCGCAGCCTGTGAGAGTTCCGTGTTCTTTTGCAGCGTGCGCACGATGCGCTCAACGCTCACCGATTCCTCGGATGTATGCCACACGTCGTAATCCGTC
The DNA here is from genome assembly GCA_034417075.1 of Anaerolineales bacterium. GTDB lineage: Bacteria > Chloroflexota > Anaerolineae > Anaerolineales > E44-bin32 > WVZH01. The sequence goes on along the minus strand of DAOULU010000012.1, from coordinate 178,163 downwards.
ACATGCGCCATCACCGCATAGCACATCTCGGCTTCCCGCGCCAAAAATGCTTCCGGACACGTCGTCATTCCGATAATGGACATCCCCCAACCGCGATACGTATTCGATTCCGCCTTCGTCGAAAATCGCGGTCCCGGGATGGTGATGTAGGTGCCGCCGCGATGGACACGGCCACCAGCCGACTCGACGCTCGCAGCCAGAGTCTGAGATAAATCCGGACAAAAAGGATCGGCAGCGCTGATGTGAGCTACGATACCGCGATCAAAAAAGGAACGAGGGCGTCCCTCGGTCCGGTCGAACAATTGGTCGGGCACGACGATTTCCCCGGGCGCGTAATCCTCACGCAAAGAACCACAAGCACTTACTGCAACGATGCGGTCTACGCCCATCATTTTCATCGCATAGATATTCGCCCGATAATTCACCGTTGCTGGTGTATATACGTGCCCGATTCCGTGCCGTGCCAGAAATACGATCCGCTTTCCAACCAGTTCCCCGACGAATAATGGGGATGACGGTGCTCCAAAAGGCGTATCGAGTTCGTGATACTCCCCATTTTCGATGCCTCTCATGGCATACAAACCGGACCCACCGATCACTCCAAGAACTGGCGTAGCTTGCATTCTTCCTCCCATGAGATTTCAAGGCGATATATTAACATACCTGGAATGAAGTGTCATTTAACGACTTTACAGAAACGGGACGGACAAGAAATCGAACGTCGGATCCTGTCTGATAATGAAGCGATTCCTGGTAGCATCAGTCCGGTGGAGCGCTCAGATTTACGCAGCCTCTGATTCGGACGGGTTCGCATCGAATCGAGCTACAACTTTTCCTAGTCGTATTCGATCCCCATCTGCCAACACGAGCGGTTCGTTGACAGGGATTTCATTGACCCTCGTTCCATTTCTAGAACCCAAATCTTCCAGAAACCATTGACCTTTGTTGAACGCCAGTCTTGCGTGCCGAATAGAAACAGTATCATCGAAAATCGGGATCGTGTTCTCCGCTGCGCGTCCGATGATGTTCTCTTCTTGTAATTTGAATCTTCCACATTCTTCCCCCATTCCTTCGACATTGAGGTACGCAATAGGAATTCGCAATGCATACATGCTGGCAACCCGTAGATCGCGCCGGAGAGTGAGGATCACTGCTGCAATAAACAGATACAGAATCAAAGCTGCGAGTAATCGCAGCACAAAGAACAGGACATCCAAATTCACCGTTCCGTTAAATCCTTTTTCAGAGTCGTTCTGGTCGGTTGATCCCCGGCCGGCCGAGGTGGAAATGGAGGATGGTACGACGGAGTCTCATCCGGCGGTCCGTTAGGGTCTTCGCCATACACAAGGCGCGTACTGGCGATCGTGATCACGTCCCCTGGCTGTAAAACATGCTGCTTCGACTTGCGATCATTGACGCGCGTCCCAGACGTCGAACCCAGGTCGAAGAGAACGAAACGAGAGTCTCGCAGACGCAATTGGGCATGAGTCCGAGATACGTGAGGATCATCCAAGATGAGTTGATTGTCGAGTCGACGTCCAATATTGATGACCGGGCGGTCTAACGGAAAATGGCGGGAACCGCTGACGATGAGATACGCACCGATCGGCATCTCCCCTTGTTCTTGACTGAGATCCTGGGACATTCCCTGCGTGGCTTCGATCAACGTTTCACTGTGCCAGGCAACGACGCGCACCTCGTGCTCGGTCAGGGTCGGATCCGCTGCAATGGTTATATGAGGTTCGCAGGATAGAAAGTAGCCGCTCTCACGCACAATCGATACCAAGCCCGTAGCAAGTTCATCTCGCAAATCGGGGATTTTCTGCAGCAGCATTTCCACAGCGGTTTGATTAAACGTCAAGGCATATCGATCCGGTGCGAGCAATATATCTCCTTCTCCGTTCCGCACGCCATCACTCATCGCCCGCGCCAATTGACCGGCCAACATTGCAGGTTGAATTTGCGCGCCAAGTAATCGGCTCAATGCACCCTCGACGAGACCTTCTATTCGCTCCTCTAGCCTGCTGAAATGTTCTTTCATACACTTATTCTTCAGGTGGATGTAAATCCGGATTTCACTCGTCCGGCTTTCCCGTCGGCGTGGTATCGCTTTCGAGGTCCGATTTTGTAATATAGAGTGGGGTTTCAGCATCCAGTTCGTCAGATGGCTTAGATGGAGGACTGTACGGCGGCGTTACCGAGGGTGGACCTTCCGCTCCTTCCGCATAGACCAACTCGACATCGGCCAAGGTAATTACGTCTCCGGCGGACAATGTCTGTTTTTGAACCATGCGTCCATTTACTTTAACGCCCGCCATCGAATCGAGATCGACGATCTGATATCGACCTTCATGGGCTTGTATCTGCGCATGTCTTCGTGAAACATGGTGGCCATCCAATACGAGATCGTTATCGACTCGGCGGCCAATCGTGATTACCGGCTTGCTGAGTGGGAAATGCCTGCGACCTTCTACAACGATAAAAGCGTTCGTTCTGGGTTGCTCGGACTTGACAACCGACAGGGTTCTCGGATCGGGTGTGATCTCCATCGGATCCGCACTGTGCCATGCAATAACCCGCACTTCACCCTTCTTCAGCGTTGGATCCGTCGCCAAGGTGATGTGCGGCTTCCTGGTAAACGAGTAATTACATTCTTTCAGCGCCTCTTGAAGACTGGCGGTTAAATTATCTTGGATCTCAGGCTTGATGGATTGTAACTCACCCGTCTCGTGAGGATGGATCATCAATGTGAATTGATCGGGAGCAAAATTCTGCGAATCGCGATCGACTTTTGTCATTGCCAACACTTCGGTCGCAATTTGATGGGCAAGCGTTGAAATTGAAAAGTCGCGCCACGGCAGGAGCTTAACGCTATTGTGTATCGCAAGTTGGATGGTCTTTGCAAGTGTCTGAAGTCGATTGTCCATATATAAATTATAAGCCACTGCTCAAATTCAACAAACCCTCATTCAGTACCAAAAATAGTTCGAACTCTCATTCCACCGTGGACCCTTTCGGTCATGCCATATAATACTATATAGATGGAGTAAAAGTTAGGATATGAACGAATCCGCACATATCGATCAAGGAAGTTTTGACGTCGAAGAAATTGAACACACCGCCGACTGGGCGATCCGTGTCCGAGGGAACAGCCTCGAGGCGTTATTTCGAAACGCTGCCCTGGGAATGCTGCAATTAATCCAGGCCTCCTCGCGACCCGGGGAAGCTCACGCAATAAACGTCGACCTACGCGCGATCGACAACGAGACATTGATGGTAGCTTGGTTGGAAGAATTGCTCTTCAACATGGAAGCCCACGAAGTAAATTACACGGCCATCGATGTCCAGAAAGTAGAAAACTTCCGCCTGCGTGCAACCGTGCAAGAAACCCCGCTCGCGGAGATACATAAAGAAATCAAGGCGGTGACGTTCCATGATTTGAAAATCGATTCAATCGACGATGGTTTTATCACCACCATCGTTTTCGACGTCTAGCTGGAGGAGCGATATGATCCGCAAACAAGATTTTCATCGTATCAATCGCGTAACCTGGGAAATTCCACGATCGTTCCGCGAGGACATGCTCGTGCCTGTGCGCATTTTTGCCAACGAAAGGATCCTGGAAGCGACTCTCGGGGATCGGTCGATCGAGCAAGCGGTCAATGCGGCGACCCTCCCTGGCCTCGTGAGTCATGTCGTGGTCATGCCGGACGTCCACCAGGGGTACGGCTTTCCCATCGGCGGTGTGGCGGCGACCAGACTGCCCGACGGTGTTATTTCCCCAGGCGGAATCGGCTACGATATCAATTGTGGCGTGCGCGTTCTGGCGAGTGGAATTTCCGCAGACGAAGCGGAGCCCTGGCTCGACGATCTGGCCAACGCACTGTATGCGCATTGCCCCAGCGGCGTAGGTGTGAAGGGCAGCGTTCGGCTTACGACGAAGGCCCTCGACAACGTCCTCCGCCAGGGTTCGGAGTGGGCGGAACGAAACGGATTCGCCACGTCTGAGGACGTGACGCGAACGGAGGAACAGGGACGGTTAGCGGATGCCGATCCAAGCTGTGTGAGCGATCGCGCCAAACAGCGCGGCCAACCGCAATTGGGAACATTGGGCGCCGGAAACCACTTCATCGAAGTCGACATCGTCGAAGAGATCTTCCATACGGAAGCTGCGCAGGCGATGGGCTTGCACGCCGGCAACCTGGCGGTCCAGATTCACTGCGGTTCACGCGGATTTGGCCATCAGATATGTTCGGACTACGTTCGCGAACTCCAGAAAGCCGTCCAACGCTACAACATTCGACTGCCAGACCGAGAACTCGTCTGCGCGCCCATGGACTCTCCCGAAGGGAAGCGTTATTTTGCCGCCATGGCCTGTGCTGCCAATTACGCCTTTGCCAATCGCCAGGTTCTAACCCATCACGCCCGCACGGCCTTCGAGGAAGTCCTGGCTGGAAAGATAGGCAATTGGGATCTTTCTTTGGTCTACGATATCGCCCACAACATGGGAAAAATCGAGACGCACCGCATCGAGGGGAACGAAGTGACCGTCTGTGTGCACCGCAAGGGAGCCACACGAGCATTTGGACCCGGCTTCGAAGGATTACCCGAGGAATACCGAGAGTTGGGCCAGCCGGTGATGGTTCCGGGAAGTATGGGGACGGGATCGTGGGTCTTGTTAGGCACGGAGGCGAGCATGGAGTTGGCTTTCGGCTCTTCCTGCCATGGCGCCGGACGAACGATGAGCCGCAGACAGGCGAAGCGCTCCGTGCGAGGGGATCAGCTTTTGACCAAGCTTGAAGATCAAGGCATACACATCCGCGCCGGATCAATGCCGGGACTCGCGGAAGAAGCGCCGCAAGCCTACAAAGACGTGGATAACGTTGTTGATGTCGTGTCCGAGGCGGGAATCGCAAAAAAGGTCGCCCGTCTCAAACCACTCGTCGTGATTAAAGGCTGAGCCGGATCTCATTCAGTCGAGGTGAGTTGATCGAAAGCCTTCAGTCCTCAGGTATCAGCCTCACGAAGCGGCGTTTCCCCACCCGCAGCACAATCGGTGTCTTGATTTCGATCGCCTGATCCGCATTTTCGACGACGACGTCGTCCAGGCGTACGCCTTTTTGTTTGACCAGACGACGAGCCTCGCTGTTACTCTTCACCAATCCTGCAGACCGCATGACCGCTACCAGTGACGATCCCGGTTGGACGGCGAAGTCCGGCATATCAGAAGGCGTTTCTTGTTCCTGAAATATCTTTTTGAACGCATCCTCCGCCGGCTGTACCGCATCTTCGCCGTAATAAATATCGACGATCTCCCGGGCCAATTTCATCTTCACGTCACGCGGGTGAGCTGCTCCGGATTTCAAGTCGGTTTCAATGGCTTCGATCTCCGGAGGCGTCCAACGCGTCACAAGCCGGAAGTAGCCCCCCATCGCAGCATCGGGCACGCTCATCACCTTGCCATACATGTCCTCCGGCGTGGTGTTGAGTGGAATGTGATTGCCGAGCGATTTACTCATCTTCACCACGCCGTCCGTCCCGGGAAGAATACCCAGAATAATGGCGATGTTCGGTTTCTCCCCCTTGGCTTCCATCAACTTTCGAGCTGCAGTGACGATGTTGAAGAGCTGATCAGTCCCGCCGACCTGCACGTCGGTTTTCAGGTGATAGGCGTCGTATCCCTGCATCAAGGCGTAGAAGAACTCGTGAAGGTAAATCGGATCTTCCTGATCCCAGCGTTTTCGAAAGGCGTCCCGTGAAAGAAACTGCTGGATGGTGAAGTTCGAGGCCAGATGTATCAGGTCCTCAAACGTCAGTTTCGACAACCAGGTGTCGTTGTATTCGACCTTGGTACGCTGTGGGTCGAGGATGCGAAATGCTTGATTGGCGTACGTTTCGGCGTTTTCCTGCGCCTGCTTCGGGGATAGCTGTGCACGCACCTTGTCCTTGTCGGATGGATCGCCAACCAATGACGTAAAACGGCCAATCAAGAAAATGACCTCATGTCCCAGGTCTTGAAATTGGCGCAGTTTGCGCATCGGTACCGTATGGCCGAGGTGCAGGTCGGTTGTGCGCGGATCGAATCCACAATACACGCGCAGCGTTCGCCCTTCCTTCTTCGCCTGTATCAAGCGAGCTAATAATTCCTCTCGCATCGACTGCTTGAGATGTTCATCCCCGTATTCGGTTCCCTGCATCAGCAAATCGGCTTGTTGTTCGAAAGACATTTCATCCATCACAATGGCTCCGTCGACGTTAAAAAAATCAGGCGTGGGCTGACACAGCCCACGCATTGGTTCTTTCTCAGTAAGGAATGTACCCGATAGATCTCCTAAATTCCGCTGGGCGTGTTCATATGAGTTCGCTGGGGCGTTGATCGCCCCCAGGATAGATATATGTGAATACAATCGCGCGCATAGGATCTATCATCTCGCCGCTATGATACCACAAGACCTCCGGTCAACCACCTAACAAGCGTTCGAAATTGGATATCAAACGCTCGACCGCTTCGTCATCGATCCAGTAATGGACGACCAGCCGGATCGACCCGTCTCCAGAGGAACGCAGGATGATTCCTTGCTCTCGCATCGCCTCGACGAGGCCGTACGCATCCATTTTAGCTTGCGGTTCGAACTCGATATAGACCATGTTCGTTGCGGGGCGTTCATAGCGTAGCGATATTCCAGGGACATCCCGCAGACCGTCGGCGATGGCGCGAGCCCGGCGGTGATCGTCGGCCAGGCGTTCGATCATCGAATTCAAGGCCACGATACCAGCAGCCGCCAGAACACCCGCCTGACGCATCCCGCCGCCCAATGCCTTTCGTATACGGTGCGTTCGAGCGATGTACGCCTCGTCGCCGCAGATCACGCTTCCGACAGGCGCACAGAGTCCCTTGGAAAGACAAAAGGTGACCGAATCCGCCGGAGCAGCTAGATCGGCCGCGGAAACGTCCAATTCTACGACGGCGTTGAAAATCCGAGCCCCGTCGATGTGGTATTTCAAATTATGCTTTTTCGCCAATTCGCCAACCGCACGGCTGTATTCCAACGTTAAGGGTATTCCACCACAGCGATTGTGCGTGTTTTCAAGGACGATCAGGCGACTGATGGGATAATGCACGTCATCCTGGCGGATGGCGCCTTCGATCGCTTGCAGATCCATCGTCCCGTCGTCTTCATTGGGAATCGTATGTGGTTGAACTCCACCGAAAGCGGCTATCCCTCCCGCCTCGTTGATGAAGACATGGGACTGATCCCCGAGGATGACTTCATCCCCGCGCCGGCAGTGAGCCAGGATCGAAGCCAGATTCCCCATCGTTCCAGAGGGCACGAACAACGCAGCCTGCTTTCCGAGAAGTTCGGCCGCCATTTTCTGCAGTTGGTTTACGCTGGGATCCTCGCCGTATACGTCGTCCCCCACTTCGGCCGAAGCCATCGCCGCGCGCATTTCCGGCGTGGGAAGCGTTACGGTGTCCGATCGAAAGTCAATTCGTTCCATTGAAGGAATTACCTCCGCAAATTACGTGAGCTGCTGTAAAAAACGCTGCAACGCTTCCGGCAAAGGCGCTGTGAATTCCGTGGGCTGGTCATCACCCGGAAGAACGAAACGCAGCTTGTAGGCGTGGAGGAATTGACGTGGAAGCAAACGTCGCGAGCTGCGTTTTCCATACTGCTGATCACCCACTACCGGACAACCGATGAAATCAAGATGGAGCCGGATTTGATGTGTCCTTCCAGTGAGCGGCCGCACTTCGAGCAAAGTATACTCCTCATATGTTTCGGCGGTATGGTATATCGAGGTCGCTGCCCGGCCGCGACCTGGAGGAAGAACGGCCATTCGTTTTCGGTTGTGCGGATCACGTCCGATCGGCGCTTCAATCCTCCCATCGGGCGTAGGCGGTCTGCCGTCGACCAGCGCGAGATAGGTTTTTTCGACCTTGCGGTTCTTGAATTGCTGCTGGATGAAACGATGCGCCGAGTCGTTCTTCGCCAGGATGATCAAACCCGAGGTGTCCTTATCCAAACGATGCACAACTCCGGGCCGGATCTCTCCCCCCACACCTTCGATATCCGGCGCATGCGCCAACGCCGCGTGAACCAGTGTGCCGCCTGCGTGGCCTGCCGATGGATGTACGACCATGCCCGCCGGTTTATTTACGATCAGGACCTGTTCATCTTCAAAAATAACGTCGAGGGAAATGGCCTCGGGAACGAGATCCGAGGGCGTGGGTTCGGGAATGCACACATCGATCCACTCGCCACCTTCGAGCTGATGACCCGGCTTACGGACTACGCTCCCATCGATCGTGACCAGGCCCTCGCGTATAAAGCGTTGGATTTGTGTACGGGATAATTCGCTCGTGTTGTCGACCAAACACAAGTCTAGTCTTCCCCCGGAGGATGGAACTTGACAACGGATGCGTCGTTCACTCACTCAACGGATTGCTCCAGGTTAGAAACCGCATCCTCACTCGAATTCTCGGTGGATGCGGGATCGGCAGACTTTCGAGCGCGTTCTTTACGCTCCTCGATCCACATCGCAGCGATGAGAATGGCGCATCCAACTGACACACTCGAATCAGCGACGTTGAACACCGGAAACGTGCCGACCGAAATAAAATCCGTGACCGTAAAATCTGAAATCAGACGGTCGGTGAGATTTCCCAGCGCACCACCCAGTTGCAGAGCTAAGGCAAAACGCACGGCAACCTGCCCCGATGGAATCCTTGGATAGTAAATGATAATGGCGATCGAAACTAGAATGGCAACGACGGTAAAAAATATACTGCCGGTGGGAAGCATCCCAAACGCCGCTCCCGTATTGTTCCAATGCACGACACGCACGTATGGCGCCAGCCAATCGATGGGCATCCAGGTTTCTCCAACTTGCAGCTGTGTGCGAACCAGGTACTTCGTCCATTGATCGAGTGCAACGACGAGGCCTGCAATTCCGATCAAGGTCAGGTATTTCCGTGCTTTCGTCAAATCCACCTCCATACGGGGAATTACTCCCAAGGCAATTGTACCGAATCGTCAGCACCTTGCGTAGTGCGCTTCTGAAGTGGATTCGAAATCTCCAAGGGGATAGATCCCTTGGAGCTTTCGGAGTATTTCGATCGCTAATTCCTGCTCCAGAATCGTTATTGTGCTTGAGCGAGCCTATGCTTCCCGCAACGCGATAACGAGAGTCTCTCCATCGAAATCGTGTGAGGCAGTAGCGAGCCCGGAAGGTGCCTCGACGGATTCGAGGGAGACGCCAAGGGTTTCACCCAGGATGTACTCGTGGTGATGTTCGACGGCTTCGCCGAGCCGGTCGCTGGCTTTGTATTCGATACGAATGCGGTCGTCGACCTGCAGATCCGCTTGTTTGCGTAAATCCTGTACGCGACGCACGAATTCCCGCGCCAAACCTTCGAGGATCAGATCAGGTGTCAATTCCGTGTTGAGCGCGACGACTTTCGCGCCTTCGGCAATTGCGACAAAGCCTTCGTGGGCATCGATCTGAACCTCCACTTCTTCCGGTAGAATTTCGACCGTCTCTCCCTCCACCTCGACCGCGAATGTCCCGCCTTCGTTCAGAAGTCGTACGGCGATGTCTTCCGAATCCGCTGACTGCATGGATTGAATCGCTTTTCGGATGACCGGAAAACGCGAGCCGTATTTCTGTCCCAACTGCTTTGGCAGCGGTTTGATTCGCAAGGCGGCAGCTTCGGAAACAGCATCCAGGAGACGGATTTCCTTCACGTTCAATTCCTCGAGGATCAAATCCGCAAACTGACGTACCGTCTCCGCTTCGTCCTTCGTCCCAACGAAGAACGCGGCCTGGCCCAGCGGCTGTCGCAGCTTGCGGTTGGCTTTGTTGCGCGCGGCGTGGCCTAGCGAGACCAGCTTCGTCACCAGCGCCATGTCCGCCATCAATTTTTGATCGATGAGCTCTGTATTCGCCAGCGGCCAATCGCAGTGATGCACACTTTCCGGAGCGTCCGGGTCAAGTGTGCGGACGAGGTTCTGGTACATCGCCTCCGTCACAAACGGCACGAACGGGGCCAGGATCTTGGCCAGCGTTGTCAGCACCTCATACAGTGTGGAATAAGCCGCATGTTTATCTTCGTCGGACTCCTCGCTCGCGCCGGCTTTCGCCCAGAATCGCCTGCGGCTCCGGCGTAAATACCAATTGCTGAGATCGTCTAGGTATAGATTGACCGCATCGGTTGCAACGTCCGGCTCGTAATTGTCCAGACCGTTCTTGATTTGATTCATCAGCTCGTTGAGCCTGGAGAGTATCCAGCGATCGATCTGGCTGTAGGAGATCTTTCGGCTTTCATCCTGTACCCATTCGTCGATGTTGGCGTAAGTGACGAAAAAGGAATACACGTTCCACAAGGGAATCAAGAACTGCCGCCGGACCTCGTCTGCGCGATGATAGCCGAAAATAAGGTCGCGCTCGGGCTTGTGATTGCAGTAGAGCCAGCGCATCACATCGACGCCCATCTTGTCGGCGGCCTCGTTGAATTCGATGGCGTTTCCCCAGGACTTATGCATGGCGCGGCCGTCTTCTGCGAGCAGCGTGGCATAGGTAAAGACATCACGAAACGGAGCCTTGCGTTCGAGAATCGTGCTCATGGCCAGGAGACTGTAAAACCAGTTGCGGAACTGCCCCGGGAAACTCTCGCTGATCAAATCGGCGGGGAACCACTTACGCCAATAAGCGGGATTCGAATGGTACGAAAGCGTGCTCATGCCCACGATTCCCGCATCCAACCACGGATTCCCAACATCAGGGATGCGTCCGATCTGGGCACCGCACTGACTGCATTCGATTTTCACGGCATCGATGAACGGTCGATGCGGTGAATGTCCTTCGAATTCTTCCCAGCCGGCAACGGCACGTTCTTTCAATTCTTCCTTGCTGCCGATGATGTCGTAATTGCCGCATTCTCCACATTCCCAGATCGGAAGGGCGAGTCCCCAGTAGCGTTTTTTCGAGATCATCCAATCATGCATGTTACGCAACCAATCCAGTTCGCGCTCGAACCCGAAGGACGGGTACCAACTGGTTTCGTTGATCACCACTTCCATCATCTGGTAGCGCAGGTTGTCATCCTTCTCCACCTGAGTCACTTCTTCATATGGTTTATCCAACTGTTCACCCATCGAGATGAACCACTCGTCCACCAGACGGAAGACCAGGTCCTCGCCGCAGCGCCAGCAAACCGGATAGCGATGAGTAAAGTCGTCTACGCGATAAGACAACCCCTTCTCGGCAAGATTCTCGAAGATCGGATGCGAGATGCCGTTGACGTGCATCCCGCTCAACCAATCGAAGCCTTCCACAAAATGCCCGGATTCATTCAGCGGTGCGATGACCGGCAAATCGAATTCCTTACCCAGGGCAAAGTCTTCTGCACCGCAGCCCGGAGCGATGTGCACGATGCCGGTGCCCTCTTCCTCCCCCACCTCGTCCCAAAGGATCACGCGGTGCGCCTCCGGAGATTTTTTCTCGATTTGCGCCGGCAACTCGTCGAACGGACCTTCATAAGCCCAGCCTTCCATTTCCGAGCCGGGAAGCTCCTCGACGACCTCGTATTCACCTTTCAGCATGTGCAGCGTGCCGCGGCTGAGATAGAAATATTCGTCACCTTGCTTCACCCGTACGTATGTTAAATCCGGGCCAACGGCCGCGGCCACGTTGCTCGTCAGCGTCCACGGCGTCGTTGTCCAAACCAAGAGACTCTCACCTGGCCGGTCCTTGAGCGGGAACCGCAGCGTGATGCTGGGATGAGTCTTCTCCTGATACCCTTCGGTCACGATCTCGTGCTGGCTCAGCCCGGTGCCGCAACGCCAGCACCAGGGCATCACGTCCGTTCCCTTGTAGACCCAGCCGCGTTCGTTGCACGATTTGAGCACCGACCAGATGGTGTAATTGTTTTCGTCCGAAAAAGTAAAGTAGGATCCGCCCAATTCCGGCATCCCCAGATGACCGACGATGTATTCCACGCTGTTTTCCATCGAACCATTCGGACCCGGAAATTCTATCCGTTGGGCTGGATCTTCACCCAGTTTTTCACTCAACCAGCGCAGCCGCTGCGGGTCGTTCCAATCCATCCAGTATCCAAGCCTGACGCTCTGCTCGGTTTGCACGGCAGCGTAGTTAAGCACCCGCTGTTTGCAAAGTACGACGAACTTCGCCAAACCGAATTCTTCGATATCGTGCTTGGTTTTAAACCCCTTATCCCGCTCGACGTTGACCTCGACCCACAATCCCTGACAGTCGAAGCCATTCTGGTAGCGCGTGTGGTGCCCCTGCATGCTTTTATAGCGATGGAATAGATCTTTGTACGTCCGACCCCATCCATGGTGTACACCCATCGGATTGTTGGCCGTGATCGGGCCATCGATGAACGACCATATCGGTCCGTCCTGGCGCAAGGCTACCAGTTTCTCAAAGGCCTTCGTCTGCTCCCAGAACTTGAGGATCTCGTGTTCCTGTGCGACGAAATCGATTTGACTAGGTACTTCTTTGAACATTTTTCACCTCAAGCTTCCAATTCAACCACCAAACGCTTGTTGATCGCACCTTTACTCTTGTAGTCCACAATGTGAATTTCCCCGACTTCCTTCGTGTTGGCAACGTGCGTGCCGCCATCCGCCTGTAAATCCAAACCCTCGATTTCCACGATGCGGACTTCCTGAATCGCTGGAGGCAGTAGGTTGATCTTGGTCCGGATGAGATCCGGAATTTCAAACGCCTCCTCGCGGGGTAAAATGTCCGTCTTCACAGGCCGAGCGGCAGCGACTTCCCGGTTGATCTTCTCTTCGACTTCTTCGACGAGTTCCTTATGCATCGACTCAAATTCGAAGTCCATCCTGCCCCGGAGGGGTTCCATGTTGCCACCCGTTACCGCCGCGCCGTAATCACGCCAGATAACGCCGCAGAGGATGTGCATGGCAGTATGCACGCGCATCAATGAATATCGCCGTTCCCAATCGAGTTCACCTACAACTACTGTGTCGACTTGTGGTGGACCATCGTCGATTTGATGCCAGATTTGGCCATCCTTCCGTCTCACCTTGCGAACGGGCAAAACTACCTCGCCCGCTCGAAGCAATCCGTGGTCGCAAGGCTGACCGCCTCCACCGGGATAAAATGCGGACTGATCGAGAACAACCCCGTCTTCCGATGCTGCGACGATCTTGGCCTCGAAAGCTTTACAGTACGCATCTTGATGATACAGAGGTTCGGTCATTGAACGCTCCTCTCGGCGACGTGGTAAAACATAAACCAGCCGTCTGTTTGATCGTACCCAGTAACGTTAATGGTAGTCTTCGTTGAGTAGAACACTCCCAAAAACGAAAACTCTCGTCCCCGGATAGGGACGAGAGGCAATGATTCTCCCGCGGTACCACCCCGATTCCTGCAGCGATGCAGGCGCTCGATCGAACACGTCCTGAAGGATCAGGATTATGTTCGCGCCGTGGATAACGGCTGGCGAGGCCGGTTTCCCTTAATAGCGTGCTTTCTGCATTCAGGTCACAGCTCTGGAGGGATTTTCCACCCACCGGGTAAATCCGGCTCACACCAACCCGGACTCGCTGGCTTCCCTACAAGGGTGTACTCGTCTCCGTCACCGCTTTTGGTTTTTTTTAATGTTTCGAATGATTATGCCACAAGCGGGAAGCACGGTCAATGGCCCAGGATTTCGACCGTGCGGTCGCGTGATTGATGGCGAAGTCGTCGGTCATCGAAACGAGATAATAAGTCTTGCGCCTGATCCCACAACGTTCTCATGCGCAGATTTTTAACCTTCCAGGAGCCGCTCAGTTGATTTAGGACCAACTGGCTGTCACCTCGAACTTCGACGAGGCATACAGCCGGGTCAATACCTTCCGATTCAACCTTATCGATCAGCGCTTTAAGACCCGCGATCAAGGCTTTGTATTCCGCCTCGTTGTTCGTTCCGCGGCCGAATTTTATCCGCACCGGTCGGAACGGTTTTCGTCCTTTCTCCTGGATCCGATAAGACCCGTAACTCAAACCAGGATTGCCCTTGCTTCCGCCGTCGAAAACGAGAATATATTCGTTCATAATCACTCGACTGTCACCAATGAGATGCACCAATCTGGAGTCAACCGTCAGGTCTACTGATCTTCCCCATACCATTTCTGATACAAAGCGAGCAAATTTCTGGTATGCAGTTCTTCAGCCAACCCATTGAGCAAGATGCGACTCTTGCCGCAAGACTCGACGTCGATGGATCTTAGATATTCTTCCGGCTCCCGCCGCCGGGATGCCTTCCGCACATGGCGTCGTAGCTGGTCGAGGTATTCGATGTTCTCTTCAACCTTCGATCGGACTTCTCCGCGTAAAACCACCTCGCCGTGTCCTTGGATTAAATTCTCCAATTTCATGTCGGGAATTTTATTGAGACTTTCGATCATGGTATCGTAATCCCCATCGATAATGTAGGGTATGGGCATCATAATGTCGCCGGAAAAGAGGACACGATCTTCTTCAATCAGGACCCCGATCCCATCCGGACTGTGTCCCGGCAAAAAGACCAGTTGGAGAGTGCGTTTCCCGACACGAATGCTGATTCCACCTCGATCGAATACGGCGTCCGGAAGAACGATCCGTACATCCTCTAGTTCTTTACTCTGCTGTTGTGCGTTGTTCAACGCCGTCCTGCCCAACGTATCCAGTAGTTCCCGGCAACGTTGGTGTGCGACGATGACGGCATTGGGAAACCAGGAGTTTCCCAAACTATGATCCGCATGGTAGTGCGTGTTAATCAGATAGCGTACCGGCTTGTGGATGCGCTTTTCGAGGAAATCGCGAATTTCCAGAGTTTCCTCGGGGTAAGCGAGTGTGTCGATCATGACCGACCAATCCGCCCCGACGACTGCCCCGGCGTTGACCTTGGCATAGACTTCACTCGTGAAGAGATATACGTCTTCTGCGACGCGTTCGCGGATCATTCGTCCTCCGGACTGGAAAATACAGCGCTCGGAAGCATAGCATAAGCAAACATAAGATGTCAAGAATACTTTACATAAATATATTTTTCAGCGTCAAAGCCTCTGATGCGACCGCCGAAATAGGGTAAATCGCCTCCGTTTGCCCCGCCTGGCACACGAGTTCTACACCCCCTTGTCTCATGCTCCGTTTGCTGACCGTAATGCGAATGAGACAACCAACTAGATCTGCATCCGTGAACTTTACGCCGGGTGAA
This sequence comes from Anaerolineales bacterium, assembly GCA_034417075.1. Taxonomy (GTDB): domain Bacteria; phylum Chloroflexota; class Anaerolineae; order Anaerolineales; family E44-bin32; genus WVZH01. The sequence goes on along the minus strand of DAOULU010000012.1, from coordinate 162,931 downwards.
ACGTCGCGATCATCGAGCAGCACGCTCAATCCCTGCGCTCGTAGCTCTTCGAGCACTTTATTGGCCTCATGAGAGGAGTGAAGATCCACAAGGTAAACGTCGAAGGGTGCCAATCGCCCCGGCCAGGTTGTTACTCCGTCACGATGATGAACGTCGATCAAAGCCGCAAGAATGGGTTCGAGATACAGAGTCCCTGCACCCCACCAACCCTGCGTCTGGTTTCCTCCCTCGTCCGAAAAATGAAACGCCTCCCTATACGTTTCCCAATCACCGATGCGGATTCCCGCTCGCGATTCGAGGGGAGCTGCACATTTCGGGCACGCGTCTCCCGTTTTAGGCATAGCGATGTCCGCAATCGTCGTCACCTCGAAATCGCGGGGATAGTTCACATCGCTGAAGTGAAAACCTGGCTCATTTGCACCGCTGGTGAAATTTGTTCCATGTTCGATTGAAAGATCTGCCACCACCAGAACTCCATCAGTATCCGGTCGTTCTCGCACCTGTAAGCCGATCGGACTTGCATAGCCCGGCACGGCACCGATTCCCTCAATCTCCGGTTGGGAAGCGGGAACCAACGATCCTCTACCAATTACGCCCTCGAGTTTCTCGATACTGATCTCCAGATCTCCGCGGATGAGCGCCAGAACGACCGTTCCATCGTCACTGCGCAATAACACGACCTTCAACGTCTTCGTTTTCGGAATATCGAGGTACTCCGCCAAGCTCTCGATTGTGTCCGCATCTGGAGTCGGAATGCTTTCCAGGGGGCGCAGATCTTCCCGAACGAAATTGCCCCGTTTAAATCGTGCGGTCGCATATGGAGCCAAGTAGGAGCACGTAGAACAACCTAAAAGCACTTCCGGACCGAAATCACACAGGTATGCCCAACCGACGGACCGTTCACACCGCTCCAATCGTTGTAGAGGAAGTCCAAGAGAGCTCAGCCGTTTTTCATTCCACCGCATCCATCGCTCGTGCAGTTCGGTTAACGAAGCTTCCAAAGTTGTTGCATAATGCCACTGCAATCCATGTACCTGCTCCGGTGCGACAAGCCCTCTTGGATGGTCCGAAAAATGCTCCAATCGGCGACAGAATAAACGCAATGGCAATTGGCGATAGGATTGTATTTCGTCGTCGAGTAACTTCCTCAATGCTTCGGAGGGAAGGTTACCCGGTATGCCTACAGCATTGACCACGTCGATTTCCTGAAGCAGCTCTTCAGCCATCTTCTTGGCTACACGCAGTCCCAAGGGAAGAAATACGAGTCGTCCATCGATGAATCGAACGAGGGCGGCTCGTACAGCATACGCTGTTGACGGATCTAATCCAGCTGGTGCTTGACGCAGCGTACGCCCAAAGCTGTCCGTCATTCGCATCATGCCCTCCTAGCTCCAGCGTAATTCATAGATCGGGAGGGCTGGATCGATCGGCAGGCGCTGGAGTAGGATGAACGATAAAACCATTACGGCCGCGAAAGAGGATGAAATTGGTCTCACCGGCGTAGAGGGTCAAATATGCGACGTATTGAAAACCTACGAAATCGATCGTGATCTCGTACGGCCCCGCCGGTAAATCGCTGATTACGAAGTTTTCGTTGTAGTAATCATCGGGGTGAATCGTCGTGAGAACGTAGGTCCATACTTCCCATTTCTTTCCCGTCTCCAGCGATCGGATTTTCAATGGAAACTCGGGTAGGAGATTGCCGTACGTATCTGTAATCCGCCCAGCTAAAACCGCCCACCCCTCCGGCGGTACCATCCACAATTCGGGATTCCTCGTACTGAAGAAGCGATTTTCCCCCAACCGCACCTCGAAGTGCAGGTGAGGGCCATCGGAATGGCCCGTGGATCCTACCGTCCCTATCTGCTCACCGGCCTCCACACGCTGCCCGTCCCAAACGAGGACCTTTTGCAGATGTGCATAAACCGTGTAAAGTTGCTGCCCCTGATAACCGAAATCGTGTCGAATGGCCACCGCGAGACCATACGGATCGGTGGGATCTTCGATGCCCCGATACAATCCGTAACCGGCCCATACAATCTCACCCGAGCCGGCGGCCAGAACGGGCGCCCCTCGATCTGCACCCAAATCCACACCAGTATGGATGTCCGACTCACCAAAATAAGAGCTTCCATAACGGTAAAATGGATGAGGCCAATTAACCTGTCCCGAAGGAATAGGTCGCCAGAAGAAATAATGGTCCTCCGGACTCAATGCCCATGGCGCGGGGTACGGTGGTGGTCTCCAATCCAGTTCTTCACTCGGCTCGACGGTAGGAAAAGCGACGGGCAGCGGAGTTTTGGCTGGGTCGCCGAGCATGGGATTCGTTTCATCATTCCCGATCGAGGGGATCGACGTAGCGGATAGAGATGGCTGAACGTCGATCGGCACGGTTGGTTGGGCCATACGATCGTCGTTCCCGCCTTGACAGGCGAAGAGCATGAGGGCCGTCAACGCAATTACAAGCAGAAGAAAACCGGAGCGTTTCATGGTGTCTCAGTGGGAGTGAAAACCGGCTGCTCCGTTGGTGTCGCTGAGGGGGTTCGCCATTTCCACCACCAAGAAGTTGCCGTCGGCCTCGGCGTTCGTGTTGGTGTGTTCGTTGGGGTTCGGAAAGGTGTGGGAGTTACCAAGGCTGATGCCGGATACAGTTCCAGCATCGCTTCTGTCCAACTCAAGCCCTCACGCTTGACGAATTCGTTGAGACGCGTTCCGTGATAGAACGTCCGCCAGTTGGACAACGCAGGAAGTCGCTCAAAACCATAATCGGAGGCCAACTGTGTAAAATCGATGTAATAGCCTGAGGGAATTGACTCCCGCAACGATCCGCCTTGATCGTACGTCATCGGATCTCCATTAATGCGGGTATCGAAATCCCACGGCAGTTCACGCAGCGGTTCGCCCAAAGTGCCGTCCTGGAGTGCGGCGAGCACATAAACCCGCCAGTAGGTTTGGCCGCCAAAATCTTCGCGTACGAATTCCACCCACCCAGCCTGTATCGCCGCACTGTTGAAAGCGAACGCTCGTCCGGTGTAGAGCCAATCGTTATAGGCAAACCCAGGCGGCATAGGATCGTTTAATCCAACAAAGGCATTATCGAGACTTTCAAGAAAATCCCATCCCAAGACCGAAATGCTGTGCTCCTTGAGCGCAAGAAAATCCTGGTCGACGGCGTCCGATAAAGAAGGATGCGGGGCGTGAACCCCAGGCAAATCGACGAGATCCAGCATTTCGTCCACGTTGTGCGATTCGTTCGCCGCAGCATTTAGTAGTGGCGCATCAGTTGGCGGCAAGCGATCTGCAGCGTAAATCTCCCCCGGCATCCCGGCCGCCGTCCACGTAACGTCATCGACATCGATCCACGGTAAAACCGGCAAGTCCTCTACTTCAACGTGATCCAGGGCGAAAACCTGAAATCGACGGTACAACGCCGTGCGCATTGTGGTAACCATGTAACGGCCATCGGGAGACCAGGCAGCATGCTGACCCTGCCCGATTTCGTATGGCGGCCGACTGATGTCATCCATATCGAACACCTTGACGACATCGATTCCCGAGGAGGATTCACTGTAAGCCAATGACGAACCGTCATCACTAAAAACCGGCATGCCTTCAACCATCGACTTGGTGTTGGTGAGGTTGTGAAAACGATCGTCCGGTTCATCGAGATTTGCTAGGAAGATGTCGGGGGAGTCATCACGACCGGAGACAAAAGCAATCCTGCGACCTTGGGGATCCCAACTCGGGCAAAGGTCCGCTCCCGGATGGATCGTGAGTTGGATTGGATCCTGTCCCAGATCGACAGGAACAATCCAAATATCGAAATTGTCATTGTAGTACGCCTCGAACGCTATCCATTGCCCATCCGGAGACCACGTCGGATTGCCCTCGTAGCCCGGTGTATTGGATAACTGTCGGATTTCACCCGATAGCAGCTCGAGTATATATAAATCCCAGTATCCATTCCGCCGCGAGGTAAAAGCAACGGATTGCCCATCAGGACTCATGGCTGGATCGCGATCGTCCCAAGGACCACCCGTTAGTTGGATTGAGTTCGAATCCCCGGGCACGTAAGCCCACAAGTGTGTGTGCCCATTCTCTCTCGCTGCAAAGACGATCGTTCCCCATGAAGTAATTCTGGTGGGTGCTGGAGTTTTGGTTGGTAATGCAGGAGAAACCGTAAGCGATGGGCTTGGTGTTGCGGTATACGCCAACGAAGTGGCCAACGAGATCAACGTCGGATCCACTTCCGAGTCACGCAAATGATTTTGAACACGAATGCTCATCCATCCGATCCCGACAACTGCGAGCAACGAGATAAAGAGAAAGGATCGATAAATCCAGGGCTTCGAGGATCTCCTGTGTGCCCCGGGTGATGTGTCTGTCAAAGCTGTTTGCTTATTCGTCAACGGTCCTCATCCTCAAGCACGCGATTATACCTGCCTTCTGTATTCACGCCATTTCGTGCAAGGTAGGTGCCAAATGAAAGAGAAATGAGATAGGGGTAGGAGGCGGTCACAAACCCTCTGGAAAGAAAAAGAGCCGACCCTTAGGACGGCTCGTCCGTTGCACCGGTATTACGGTTTTCACTACGCTGTACTCATTTCATCGCAGAGTTTCGAAGCCGCGTGCAGCGGCAGTTTAAATTCCTTCACGATCCTCTTTACCGCCCCTTCCCCGGAACAAAAGCTGCTCAGCAAGCGCGGAGGGGCTAGCAGTATTCGAGCAAAAAATTCTGCAGATTCCCTCAAGTGTGATTCGACCAATTCGAAAAGACCCAGATTTTGTCCGTGTTTGCTGGTGATCAAGGCGCTTAAAGTCTCACGAGCCAGTGCATACCGGCGCGCTTCTGGCCCAAGTTCCGTGTGGACGAATACCTTGCCACTCTGATCGGGCAGCCGCGCGAAGGTTGCATCCCATAACTCGGAATTCATCTCTACGACACCGAAATCAGCGTCGTAAATTTCCGGGGGATTCTTAAGCAATTCTTCGATCGGTACGGGAGGCTCCATCACACCAAGATAATCCACAAGTCCCTGTGCGATGTTCGCCAAGAACCACTCCCGCTCCTTCTTCGTGCATGTAATCATGCAGCTTGTTCACCCTCAGCACAATCTTTATCCGGTACCAAACCTGCAATTGGAGACGGCAGTTCGATTTGCAGCGGCTTCACTTCAGAAGCTTTTACAACCCGGTACGCCTTAATGGCGAACTCCACAAACGAGCTCGCTTCGAGGGAACAAAGAGCAGTCCGAAGTGTGGGTGTAAATTCCATTTCGCTGAGAATTTCAGTCCGATTACCGGAACTGAAAGCCTGCACGATTCCGGGATCAATAATCGAACGCGCAACAAGTTGGTTTAAACTCTGCATACTCATCGTACAACCTCCTGAATATTGTCTAGAAATAAAAAGGCAGCAAGTCAAATCGCCTCGCTGCCTGGCGTCTCAATGTGATCAATCGGTACAATTGGGATTATAAAAATTACGGGCCAATAATACCCATACCACGTTGACAGCGAACGCTTGGCATGGCAACCTCCTTTGCAGATCCTAGTGTTCTCTCTCTTGGGTTTAATGTACAACATTGGTCTCAACAGATTCTCAACGCAGGAAACCATGATCGAACTGTGGACACGACTTTCTCCGGATTGAGAAATCGAAAGCACATTCAAGCCTTTATGGGTCAATCGCAATAATGTCGTACGAACAGAAGAACCTTCATCCCAGCATACTACGGACCGGTTGGGAAGATGTGATGATACGAGGGAGTTGATCGTGTTCTCTGTTACGCCCGGAAAGCGAACCATAGAACCTTGATCGCAGATATTTATCGATGCCGATAACATCGAAGAACGAAACCATTAGTTGATTAAACGTTGATACAAATCACGTATGGGTTTCGGTGGATCCAACCCCAGATCTATTGAGAGCAGGTTCACATATTTCTGATAATGAGTGATAATTTCGCCTCTTCGGCCCAATCTGCCAAGAGCTTCCAGGAATTGAGAGTTGGTGTCGTCTCGATATGGGTCTATTAGTAATGCTTGACGAAGTGTATTAACCGCTCTTAGCGGCTGGTCGCGGATCAGCGCTTCTTCGGCATGTTGAGCTAATAAATCGAGATATTGGAGTTCCAAATCCCGGCGCCTTTCGATGACCCAGTCCGAATCGAATTCCGACAAGAAAGACCCGGTGTACGAATTGATCGCCTCCGTGAGGGCGAACATGCGGCGAGGGTCGCCGATCGGCAAACTCTCGGCCACAGATGCAGTCCGTTCAAATCGAGCCACATCGTATTCAAAGGGGATTTCAGGATTGATCGAGTACACCGATCCCTCGTGGAGAATTGTCGAACGGCCAAGAACTCGTCGCAGGCTGTACACTGCGGTATGCAGATTCGCAACTTGACGACCAGGTGGATGGTGCTTCCAGAACGTCTCCAGGAGTACATCGCGATCTACACGCTGGTGATCGATCAAATAAAACAAGACTTCCCGAGCGAGTGGTTTGAAATCCGCAAGTATTGACTCGTCACTCCGAATACTTATTTCCCCCAGCGCCGTAAACGCGAGTTGAACCTCTTTCGCCTCATCTTCATCGAGGTATCTATAGTGCTGCGCAACAGCTCCCATTGTCTCCACTCTTCGCAAGACAACCGAGAGTGAGGGATGATCACTGAGCCGACTTCGGGCAAATTCTCGGAAGGAATTATTGAACGCAAATTCCGCGGAAAGCACCTGCTCAGTTCCATTCGTGTTGGCATAATCTAATGCACAAGTCAGTGTGTCTTGAGAGGCATCTTTATCACCGAGGATGTACTCCGCAAGCGCTTGAAAATAAAACACCAGCGTTTTCTCTGCCACATCAAGGCTCACATCGTTATTGCGTAATGCCTTCAACTTCCCAATGACATGCTGAGGTTTTACTTTTGCCTCAAGCGCGGCCATTTGTATGGCTATGGTCGCTGATAAAGTTGTGGACTTATCGAGGTTAATGGCGCGACGAAGCCACTCGTGCGCCAAGCCACTCCCCCCACGTCTACGGTGCAGGATACTGGTCTGTATACATCCGGTATACACCTGAGGAATATCGTCAACTCGAACTGCAATATCCAAGCCTTGTCCATACAACTCGGCAGCCTGTAAAGCAAGGTCAAGATCGTTGAACAAGTCAGCTTGTCCAATCAGGATCATGGCTTCATGAGGCGGACTCGCTGCTAAACGTGCAAATTTCAACCCCTCATTGTACAGCTCCATAGCCTCTTCATAATTTCCGCGATGATGTGAATCGTAGGCGAGATTGTTGTATGAGACCGCTAAAGGAAGCGGCGCACCTTCTGCGAGTAGAATATTATGCGCTTGCAGAGTCGCACCGCTTGCTTGAGAGGTTTTCCCTAAAGCGATCAGAATGGTCGAACTGTCAATCAAGACGTTGGCCAACATAAGGCGATCATCCGTACATTCCAGTAGCTCGATCGCATTATTTATAGAATTTTCAGCCGCGTGCAAATCGCCCCGACGATGAGATACGAGAGCCCGCAGTCGAAAACACTGCGCCTTACGCAAACGGCTTCCGGATGGTGCCAGGATCTGCTCCGCTTGATCCACAGCACGAATCACGTCTTCGAGCAGCCCACGACGAAGTGCAATGTGGCCGAAGAGAATTTGAGCATACGCCCGAATATGTTTGGGAGAGTGCGAGTTGATCATCCCTTTCGCTTGATTAAGAATCTCTTCTGCTTCTTCCAATCGCCCTTGATTTGTATACTTTGCGGAGAGGTAGAGTAGTACTCGAACTGCAGGAGTATCCATTACATTGAGTCGTCGAGCCCACACCTCAAGAGTCCTCCAACGACCACTGGCGTACATCTCACTCGCTCGTTGATCGGCCAATCGGGCTGCTTGATTCCCAGCCCCCGCGTCGCAGAAAAGCTCGACGGCATACTCGGGGGAATCGTTATCGGCCAGATATTTCGCCGCACGGATAAGCAAGCGATTGTGACGTTGAGCATCTCCACCCTGTAGGGTCTCCAACAGAAATTCACGGAATTGAGGGTGATATTCGTAAGTTCGAGGACCTTCATCGGTCGCTGTGACGAACAGTCCCCGGTCGACGATGCGAGCAAGCATGCTGGAACTATCGTCCCGCTGCAGTAAGTAATTGCAGCCCTCTACTGTCATGACCGGAAAAACGGATGTGTCCAACACGAAACGGCGCAGATCGTCCGGTTGGCGATTCAGCACAACCGAAGCGAGATACTCGTAAACCATTGGCCGCGAACTCATCTTTAACGCATTCAACCCTCGACCCGAGAGTTCCGCCGAGAGAATCACGCCTGTGATCCAGCCACGAGTATCGTGCCGCAATCGCTCCGCAGCATCCCCATCGATCTCCAAGTCGGAATGAACGTGTGCAAGTTGAATGATTTCTTCTCTAGACAAGGCCAGGTCTTGTGGACCAAAACCGATCAGATTCCCCTCTGCCATGTACTTTGCCAGAGAGACCTCAAGAACCTCACGCCCCGAAGCGATGAGCGTGACCTGTTCGGGCTGTTCCTCTAAAATTTGATCCAAGAAATTTAGGATCGGTTTGGATTTGTTGACCCAATGCACGTCATCCAGAGCGATGACAAAGGTTTCGTTAATATTGGAATTGATCACTTCGACAAACATACGTGCGAGGGCTTTGGGAGAGTAATCGGAAAGCGAATCGAAATCAAAAATCCCTTGCAAACGCCGGAAACGTCGTTGCAGCGAGCTAGAAAGCACCATGGCAAAATGAAACAGATCCTGATCCAATGCAGACAGACGCACCCAACAAACCGGCAATTCTGTGTGTTTTGTAAAATCTGCTAGAAGCGTCGTTTTCCCATACCCTGCTGGTGCAGCCATGATGATGAGTTTTCGGGGAATGTTCGCGTGGATTTCATCGACCAGGTGCTCTCGATGCACCTTGGACTTGACATCGAAACTCAGCGGCGTAATCGCGTGCCGTAGAACGGAATTGAATCCTGCCATCCGTTCCCTCACTCTTCTTCCAACGAGGTATCGGTCATAGAAAATGACTTCTCTACTTCGTCCACCTTCCCCTGCTGGCGATACTCCACAGCAGCACAGAAGAGACACTTGCTCGAAGGTTCCATTTTGGGAAGATGCATCGTAAACGACAATCTGCTGTTCATTGCACCGATAATGTTCGTGCTGGCCAGCTCAATGCTATCACGATCTGTGATCACAACGGCTAAATCCGGCGGAATTTGAAACGGTGTCAGCTCCATTGAGATTCTTACTCGACGACGATCCGCTTGCACGTCGAACGACACCTTCCGAATACGAACTTCTTCAGGCGGGAGAGCATCTTCATGTGGATCGACGACGGGTAATTCCATGGCTGCTACACCGTGCATTCTCCATTATAGGGCATTCCTAAAAGATGCCACCCCCAATCCGAGCTATCGGCAGACGTTAAACCTATCACATCTCACGAAATTTGCCACATGCGATGAGCAGCCTTCCTCAACGTCTCCGGGATGAATAGACCAAAAGGATGATGGTATTTGGAAGTGGTAGAATTGGTGTGATGTGTTGAAACGCTGATACCCATTATAATTCGTTCCATAACTTTCGTCCTGACTTGTAGTTCATACCTTGCCCCAGGTGCGTCGGGGAAATGCGACTTTGATCAGAATTCTTCCCGATGGTAAGGAGTTCACACATGTCCGCCAGATCATCTGCCGTTGAATGGGCTCGTTCAAACCAAGACGGAGCGCTGCAGGATTTCAAGACCATACTTCGCATTCCTTCGATATCGACACTGCCGGAAAAAAAAGCGGACGTCGAACGAGCAGCCGAGTGGTTCACCGAAAAACTTCGTGAACTCGGATGCGAAGTCGCGAAAACGATCGAAACCGATGGTCATCCGGTCGTATACGCCGAGTGGCTGGAGGCCGAATCGGACAAGCCGACGATTCTGGTGTACGGACATTACGATGTTCAACCTCCAGAACCCCTGGAGGAATGGAAAAGCGATCCTTTCGATCCCCAAGTTCGAGGGGATAATCTATACGCCCGCGGTGCGTCCGACATGAAAGGACAAATAATCGCTTTTCTCTCGGCGGTGCAAGCGATCCAGAGCACTTCCCGATTGCCGGTGAACCTCAAATTCATGCTCGAAGGAGAAGAGGAAGTCGGTTCGCCCCACCTCGCCGATTTTATCCGCGAACACAAGGACATGTTGTCCAGCACCTTTTGTTTGAACTGCGATTCGGGGATCTTGGATCCCGAAATCCCCTCGCTGACGTATACCTTGCGCGGCTTGGTCTATTTCGAACTCCGCTTGCAAGGCGCAAAGAGCGATTTGCATTCCGGTTTGTTTGGTGGTGCGATCGATAATCCCGCTAACGTCCTTTGCCAATTGATCGCAGGCATGCGCGACGCAAACGGCAGGGTCACCCTTCCCGGCTTTTACAACGACGTCCGTCCGCTGACGGAGGAAGACCGTCAGGAGATGGTCGCCAAGCCGGATTCCTGGTGGCTCGAACAGACCGGCGTTCCTATCCTTTTCGGCGAAGAAGGTTACACAGCCGCGGAGCGAGCCACTGCCCGACCGACGTTGGACGTAAACGGTCTGCTGAGTGGATTTACGGGTGAAGGCTCGAAAACCGTGCTTCCTGCAAAAGCCATGGCGAAATTCTCCATGCGCTTGGTGCCCGATCAGGATCCGCAGAAGATAAAAACCATCGTGGAAACCTACCTATCCGATAACGCTCCAACAACCGTAACCTGGGAATTGGAGGACTTATCGAGCTGCCACCCGTCGATCAGCGAGCGCGACTCAACTTCCGTCCATGCAGCAACGCGAGCCTTCCAGGAGGTTTGGGGGAAAGCCCCCGTCTTTCAACGCCAGGGCGGTTCCGTTCCGGTCGTGGGCATCATCCAGGAGCTCTTGGGGCTGGAGAGCCTCATCATGGGATTCGGTTTGCCCGACGACAACCTGCACGCCCCCAATGAAAAGCAACACATCCCAACGTTCTATCGCGGTATCGAGACCTACATTCATTTATTATTCGAGACGGCAGAAGAGTAGAGTATGCGGGAGATGAAAAACAGCATGGAAGAAAAACTACCATCGTACGGCGGCCAGGCGTTGATCGAAGGTGTGATGATGCGTGGAAAGCATAGTTGTGCCATAGCCGTGCGTGCTCCGGACCAATCCATCGTCGTTGAAACGGAGGAACTTGGCAGGATTTATCAAAGCAGGATCGCACAACTGCCATTCGTCCGTGGTTTGATCACGCTCTGGGATGCACTCGCTCTCGGCATTCGGGCGCTGGTCTTCTCAGCGAACATTCAAGTGCCGGAAGATGAGAAAATCGAAGGAAAGATGCTCGCGCTCACGCTCGTGCCCTCGCTGCTCTTCGCCGTAGCTGTTTTCATGCTCCTGCCGATCGGGATTGCTCATCTAGCGGAACGATTCCTTTCCTGGAACGCCTGGCAATCCAATCTGCTCGAGGGATTCGTGCGCCTCGGGTTGCTGCTTGCCTACCTCGCCGCCATACGCCGTGTTGCGGACATTCGACGCGTGTACATGTATCATGGCGCAGAACATAAAACGATCAACGCCTTTGAAGATGGCGCCGAACTGAATATAGAAGGCGTGCGGCCTTACTCGCGCCAACATCCCCGTTGTGGAACGGCCTTCCTGCTCACCGTGTTTGTATTTTCGATACTGCTTTTCAGTGCCATTGGTCCCTTGCCGATGCTGACCCGAATCATCAGCCGCGTCGTGCTGCTCCCTTTGCTCGCTTCTCTGGCCTATGAGTACATCCGCTTCACGGGGAGATTACGCAGCCATACCCTTGCGAAAATCCTCATGGCCCCAAATCTATGGCTACAGAACATGACGACGGCTGAGCCGGATGACGGTATGCTGGCAATCGCCATCGCCGCCTTCAAAGCCATGTATGCAGAAGAACAACGGTTGGCAGCTGAAGGCTCAGCCGTCTCGACTTGATCCAACGCCCCCATTTCATCGCCGAATTCGCCGTTCATTGACTGGCCCCAGACGGCTGGGTACAATCCAGGAGAAATTGGGTTCAACATGCCGGTATCCATTAAATTGCGCGACGCGGTATTCGAAGTACGGGCAGGCATGGCGGCTCGAGACGCGCTGAAGAAAATCAATGTGCTGCCCGAGACGGTTCTCATAACCAGAAATGGGGAACTCATCACGGACGACGAGATTCTCACAGAGGGTGAGGAAATCCGCTTGATCGCGGTGATCTCGGGTGGTTCCAATCGCGAATAGTTCCCAATGGATTGATAGACAGCCATGAATTGCCGAAAGTGCGGCAAAAAAGCCGTGATCAACATGCGACAGCACAAGCTGGGCTTGTGCGAACAGCATTTCCTCGAATGGATCCCGCAGCAAACGCAGCGTTTCATCGAAAAATATGGGATGTTTACGAAGGACGATCGAATCCTTGTCGCTGTCTCCGGCGGAAAGGACTCCTTGAGCCTCTGGGACGTTCTCGCCCGCCTCGGATATCATGCCGATGGTCTTTACATCGACCTGGGCATCGACGACGGAACGGAATACTCCTTCAAATCCCAGCAGTTTGTTGAAGGCTTTGCTGAAGCCAACAGGTTACATCTACAGGTCGTTGCCATCGACTCGTTGGAAGGGCACACGATACCTGAAGCGTCACGGCGGACCTTGCGGGGACAAGGCAGACCGTGTTCCGTGTGCGGCCTCACCAAACGGCATGTTCTCAATCGTATCGCCCGCGAGCAGAATTATGATGTGCTCGCTACAGGTCACAACCTGGACGACGAAGCCGCGGTGTTGTTCGGCAACACGCTCAATTGGGCGACCGGATACCTCATCCGTCAAAGTCCGCTTCTCGAAGCGAAATCCGGATTGGTGCGTAAAGCCAAACCATTCTTTCGATTTTACGAACGAGAGACGGCTGCTTATGCGCTCCTGCGGGGAATCGAATACATCTACGAAGAATGCCCTTACGCAACGGGTGCGACATCACTCTATTACAAGGAACTGCTCAATACCATGGAAGCCAAGCGGCCGGGCGCGAAACTATCCTTCTTCCTCTCCTTCTTGCGAGCGAAAGAATCTGGTTTTCTCGTCAATGGCGCTTCCGATGATTCGCGTGAACTTCGAGCTTGCCAATCCTGCGGGCAGCCGACGACGGCGCCGGACACGTGCTCCTACTGCCGCACGTGGGAGCAAATACGCAGCCGACATCCTAGAGCCATTGAAAGGAGGGACACGTGACGGATACAAAAGATCTAGAAGGCCTCACGCTGCTTGGGAAAGGTTCAAAACCAAGCAGACGCCTGGAGACGTTTCCCAATCGCCATCCCAATCGCCGCTACCTGGTGCGGTTAGAATCGGAAGAGTTCACTTGTTTATGTCCTGCGACGGGTCAACCTGATTTCGCCGTGATCCACGTCGAATACATCCCCAATGAAAAGATACTCGAATCTAAATCTTTCAAGCTCTATTTGTGGTCTTACCGGGACGAAGGCGTCTTTCACGAGCATGTGACCAACACGATCCTGGACGATCTCGTCGAAGCTCTCGATCCTCATTGGTGTCGAGTGGTCGGCGAATTCAACATCCGCGGCGGTATCGCCATCACCGTGGATTGCGAACACGGAACACGCGGAGAGTTGGACTGAAATGCGTGCTTATCGTTGGTATCCAGCCGTGCTTGCGGTTTTCGTCACGACCTTGATCATCTCAAACATCATCGCCGTAAAGCTGTTTACCGTCCTCAATCTCACCCTACCCGCTGCGGTGATCCTGTTTCCCGTCGCCTATATCTTCGGAGACGTTCTTACCGAAGTGTACGGATATGCCCGCGCTCGGCAGGCGATTTGGATCGGATTTGGGTGCAACTTTCTGGCCGTGATTGCGATATGGATCGGCGGCTTGCTTCCCGCCGATCCGATTTGGACCGCCGGTATCTACTCCAATACCGAGGAAGCGTCCCGCGCGTACCAGGCGATCCTTGGCTTTACCCCCCGATTGCTGCTTGCGTCTTTTCTGGCCTACCTTGCCGGTGAATTTCTCAACGCCCTCGTGCTCGCCCGTCTCAAATTGACCACAAAGGGCCGCTTCCTCTGGATTCGAACAATCGCTTCGACACTCGTTGGAGAGGGCATCGACTCGGCGATCTTCATCAGCATCGCCTTCTACACTCTCCCTGCTTCCGTCTTACTCGGTATGATCGTGAACCAATGGCTTTTCAAAAGCGGCTACGAAGCGTTGGCGACACCGCTGACTTACACGATTGTTAACGCGCTTAAACGAGCTGAGGGTGAAGACTACTTCGACCGAGGGACAAATTTCAATCCCCTCCAGTTCTGATAGCCCTCAACCTCATCTCGTACGAATGAAGCATAAAATCTACGCTGTTTCTAAATAGTATTTGACTTCCCAATCCATGACCTTGATACGGAATTCATCCCACTCTGCGCGCTTCGCGCGTACGAACGCCTCGTAGGCTTCATCACCCAGAGTATCCTTCATTACCTCATCCTTATCCAGTTCATCCAACGCTTCACCGAGGGAACCGGGCAATTGGCCGACATTCCGGGCAATCAACTCTTCCGGCGACATTTCGTAGAGGTTCACGTTGTTGACCGGATCGGGGCATTCGAGTTTTTGTTCGATACCATCTAGCCCGGCTGCCAGCATGCAGGCGAAAGCGAGGTATGGGTTGCACGTCGGATCTGGGAAACGCAGCTCGGCGCGAATCGAGCCGGGATCACCCGAGTATTTCGGAATGCGGATCATCGCAGAGCGGTTGATCTGCGCCCAGCAGACGTACACTGGGGCTTCATAGCCGGGCACGATGCGTTTATAGGAATTCACCGTTGGGGCCACGATCCCTGCCAATGCTCGTGCGTGTTTGATCTGTCCCGCGATGTATCCGTAGGCTACGGGGGAAAGCATGTATTCATCATTTTCATCGAAGAAGAGATTCTCGCCCTTCGTGGAGAAGATTGATTGATGGGTGTGCATTCCGGAACCGTTGATACCGAAGATCGGTTTGGGCATGAAGGTGGCGATCAAGCCGTACTTCGCCGCAAGCGCACGGATCGTGTATTTTAACGTGACGACGTTGTCCGCAGCGTGTAATGCGTCGGCGAAGCGAAAATCGATTTCGTGCTGTCCAAGAGCGACTTCGTGGTGGCCCATTTCAACTTCCAGTCCCATACTCGATAACCCAAGCATCAACTCGGTGCGAACGCGTTGGGCCTCATCGCTGGCAGAGAAGTCGAAGTAGCCGCCGACATCGTGGGGCACGGGATGGATGCTGTCCGTGCCGTTCCGGCGCAGCAGGAAGAATTCAGGTTCCGGTCCCATATTGGCTTTCCAACCCCGCTCCTCAATCCGCCGTAGCACCCCTTTGAGGACCCCCCGGGGATCGCCAGGAAATAACGATCCATCCGGCTGATGAATATCGCAGAACAGGCGCGCTCTCCGACGTTCGGGCTGTGACCAAGGCAGCACCGCGTACGTATCCGCATCGGGTACCAGACGCATGTCGCTCTCTTGAATGCGCGCAAAGCCATGCACCGAAGAGCCGTCGAACCAAACCCCCTCCTTCAGGGCCTTCTCCACCCGGGAAGCAGGTATATCCACACTCTTGACCGCCCCGGTCACGTCGGTGAACTGCAGGCACACGTATTTGATGTTGTCCTCCTTCACCTTTTTCAATACTTCTTTCACCATTTTTTTTCTCCTCCTTGTATTGCTTTAAAACTCAATCTCGAGCCGACTTATATGCATTCACACCGGTCGCCTTAAGAAATTTCTCCTCTCACCGACGAGAAATGGACGCAAAAGAACAAGGCACGCAGGGCGTGCCTTGGGATTAGAGCAACATGTCGCCCTTCCATAATCTCCCAGGTACTACCGACATCGCCGTTGATGACCGATAATAACCTGACAACAGCGGAGAGTTTTTCCCATCTTTCGCTGCTCGGTTTTAAAACCGTCGCTTTCTCGGAAGGAAGAAATTGAGTCTGTGGTGGGCTCCGGAGGCGTCCACTATCGCTTCGATTTATCCCCGGGTTCTTCCGGGGTCAACCTCGCTTCGGGACGAAAAACTCCACTTCGTAATCTCGAGAATCACCCGAAATCCAAACACTGCTCTTCCAACTTTGTTTTTAATTTGGCGAGATTATAGCTGTGCCCGGAATCCGAGTCAAGTTTTTACTTTTCAGCGGCGAAGGAATCGCCCCCACCATGAAAGGGATCGAGCAATCGAAGCATAACAACTTCTTCCGTCTGTCGGCTAATCCGCACATCATCCGACATTCGTAATCCCGCAACCCAGAGCACTTTATCCCCTGCGACGACCAGAGGCCACCGGTCTCGCACCAACTGCGGAATGCGGCGGTTAACAAAGAGGTCCGCTACCTTGAGCGACCCTCTCATGCCGAGTGGGCGAATGCGATCGCCGGGTTTTCGCCCACGGATAACCAGCGGCGCGTCGACTATCGATGCATCCATCGCCGCCGTTTTCCCGGTCTCGTCGTCGAAGATCGTATCCCGCAGTTCTTGGGTCAGGGGCATGGTCATCGCCTCCAGCGCCCATCCGCAGGCGAGTTTCACCTTCCCGGGAATAGGAAGCTCTTCATGAGACTCAGATACGGTCTGTGGATACTCCGAAAATTCCAACTGCGCGTCCGCGTCGAAGAGAAGGAACGTATCCGCAAAGCGGGTCAAAATCAGATTTCCGACTAGATAAATCCGCTTGCCTTTTTCATTCGTTTGCACGAAGCGGCAGGCGCGGTCTACGATTTCGAAGCCCACGTCGCGTAACGTCGGCTTCAGCCTGTAAATCATCTCACGCATAATCGCGCGCCGCAGGGCAAGCGGCAGTTCCAGGAAAGCTGCCGTGCGTAACGCAAGCGCATGATCCCCTTGTGGACTTACGATCGACGGCCAATGTCCCTCGACCGCATCCGCAAGCCAGGCCGCTTCCGCCGCCATGACACGGCCAGTGCGGATTAAAACATTGCGGATTTCCGGATTGTAGCTTTCCAGGATCGGTAGGAGTTGATAGCGTAGCCGATTTCGATAGTATGTAGGATCGAGATTCGAAGTATCCAGAATCGCTGACAAACCCCGGGATTCACAGTAGTCCACCGTCTGTTGGTGAGTCAAACAGAGCAACGGCCGGATAAGCGACAAGCCAGCGCCATCGTCGCCTGTGATCCCGACCCAATCGCTGAGAGCCGTCCTGGGCAACATACCTCGCAGTCCCGAAATTCCGGCCCCTCGCAGGAAATGCATCAAGATCGTCTCCGCCTGGTCGTCAGAAGTATGCCCTGTGGCGATTGTGTTGACGCCGTTGTCCCGAGCGATGCGAACCAGGAAGCGATAACGCAGGACACGGGCAGCTTCCTCGAGCGATGCCCCTCGTTCGGCGAAAGCGGCCACGTCGGCCTTCTCGGTCACGCATTTCAGTCCAAGCTGCGCCGCAGTTTGACGGACGAATCGAGCCTCCGATTCGCTTTCGTCCCGTAGTTGGTGATCGAGATGGGCCACGATGGGACGATACCCCAGACGGTGCAGGCAATGCAGCAGACAGAGGCTGTCTGCCCCACCAGAGACTGCAGCCACGAGCGGCTGGTTGTCGTTGAGCAGCTCTTCCTGAGTGATGAAAAGAGCGATTTCCCGGCAAACATCCATGTCCAGGCGATTATAGCATCGTAGCATTAGCGTATGGATATCGTTTTACATAACTATAGACAGCGATGTAGCAAAAGGTTAAACTTGTCTGTGCTATAATCTGGAATTGGCCTCACGGAGGTACTCGAACTGTGGCATTAAACCCCCTGAACTGGCTGCTTGGACTCTTTTCTCTCGACATCGGAATCGACCTTGGAACGGCGAACACGCTCGTTAATGTGCGCGGAAAAGGCATCGTCATCAACGAGCCTTCCTGGGTCGCGATCGAGAAGAAAACCAAGCGCCCCTTAGCCATCGGCGCGGAAGCCAAGCAAATGGTTGGGCGAACACCGGCCAACGTGGTCGTGATTCGTCCATTACGGGACGGCGTGATCTCCGAGTTCGAGATCACCGAGCGAATGCTGGAATACTTCATCGCTAAAGCCCACGAGCAAAGCATCTCCCCCGTACCTCGACCCAGGGTGATCGTCGGCATCCCCAGCGGAGCCACGGAAGTTGAAAAACGCGCCGTTTACGATGCCGCTATGGCTGCCGGGGCGCGAGAGGCATTGTTGATCGAAGAGCCGACCGCCGCTGCACTCGGAGCCCGGCTGCCGATTGGCGAGGTGCGCGGATCGATGATCGTCGATATTGGAGGGGGTACGACTGAACTCGCCGTCTTTACCATGGGCGGGATCATCGTCTCACGTTCTTTACGGGTTGCCGGCGACGAGATGGATCAGGATATCGTGAGCTACATCCGCAACAAATACAACCTGCTCATCGGGGAACGTATGGCCGAGCAATTGAAGATCAACATCGGTTCTGCCTACCCTCTCAAGGAAGAAAAAACGATGAGCGTTCGTGGACGAAACCTGGTGCGCGGTCTGCCAGAGGCGATCGAAATATCGTCCGTAGAGATTAGGGAAGCGCTGTCCGGTTCCGTGAACATCATCGTTGAGACCATGCGGGATGCCCTGGACGAAATACCTCCCGAGTTGATTTCCGACCTGATGGAAGACGGTATCTGTTTAGCTGGTGGAACTTCACAACTTCAAAACCTGACCGAACGTCTCTCGACCGATCTTCGCATGCGCGTCTGGAATGCAGAAGATCCAATGACTTGTGTAGCCCGAGGTGCCGGCCTGGTGCTCGAAGACCTCGATCACATGGGTCAGTTCCTCGTCGGTCTTGACCGTCGACAGCAGAAGGCGTAACCTTCTCAGTCGAGGCTCGATCTTCCGTAGAATAGTCTGATGAATCGATCAAATTCTCGTTTACTCGTCGCCGGAACGTTGGCATTGATTACGATCGGAATCATGATCCTCAGCATTGGGGGGTATTTCACCCCGGTGCGAGACTTCTTATCGCGTCCAATCAATGCAGTGCAAGCGTGGATCGCCCTTCGTGTATCCGCCATTCACGACACATTGACCGCGCCGCGCGACGTCGCCTCACTGCAAGCGGAGGTTTCTCGACTGCAGAGTGAGGTTGCTCGATTGGAACAAGAAATCATCAGCCTGCGTGAACAGGCGGCAGAAGCCGAAATCCTCGCCTCGCTGCTGAACTATGCCCGTTCTCAACCGGAAAGCCGTTCGATCGCCGCAAACGTGATCGGGCGCGATCCCAGCCCTTTCATCCGCTCCATCTGGATCGACCGCGGTTCGGATTCGAACCTGAGCAAGGGGATGCCGGTGGTCACGGAACGAGGCTTGGTGGGACGCATCGCTGAGGTATTCCCCACGGCATCGCGCGTCCAATTAATCACGGACCCAGAAGCTGCGGTCAACGTCACGCTGCAGCTCGCCAGGACGGATGGTGTATTGGTAGCGGAGTTCAATGGAGAGTTATCGGTAGATTTGATCGATCAGAACGCGGAAATCTCCGTCGGAGAGTTGGTGCTCACCTCCGGTTTGGGCAACAACTACCCTGCCGATATTCCTGTCGGTCAAATCATAAACGTCAGGCGTCGAGATTACGAGTTATTCCAACAAGCGAGCATCCAACCGAGCGTCGATTTCGACTCGCTGCACATCGTGCTGGTCATTACCAACTTCCAACCCATCCCTATCGAACTAACCGCACCGTGAAAGAACGAGGATGTCCTACATAATTGGTGTCCCTTTGTTGAGCTTGCTTGCAATCCTCCAATCCGTGTTGATGGGGTATTTCGAGCTGCTGGATGGCCGAGCCGACCTGGTGCTTGTGGCGGTTGTCGCATGGAGCCTCACACGGCGGAGTGAAGAGGCCATGGTGTTGGGTGTGATCGGCGGCTTCGCACTCGACTTGCTTTCCGGGTTACCTTTTGGAATGAACGCGCTCACGCTCCTCATCGTCACATTTCTGGTATCCTTCTTGGAAGGACGGTTTTGGGAGGCACATTTGTTGATGCCGCTGGGAGTCATGTTGGTAGCATCGTTGACGTATCACATTCTGAGCACATTCGTTGGTATGATCCTCGTACAGGATGTTTCATTTATGTACGTATTCCGCCGTATCATCCTGCCCAGTACATTCTTGAACGTCATCATCGCACTTCCGGCTTCACAACTTGCTTCGGCCTTGCATTATCGTCTTTACCCCCAAGAAGTCGAACTCTAAGGCGGTTGATGCATGTCCATCGGTGATGAATCACATATTCCCAGATCGAGGTTTCGCCTTTCCTACCTCATCATCCTGATCACCTTCGCCTTTTTCTTCGTACGCCTGTTCACCCTGCAAATCGTCGAAGGCGAAACGTATCGGGCGCAAGCAGACGATAACCGCTTTGAAACCGTGAACTCCCCTGCCGCGCGAGGCATCATCTACGATCGCAACGGTTTCCAACTGGTACGAAATATCGCGTCCTTCAACGTGGTCATCACACCTGCTCTACTCCCCGACAGCAATGCAGAAATCGAAGCCATCTACCAACGATTATCCGAGATCACAGGGGTGCCGATCGACCAGGAAGGACCTGCGGCAGCACGCTGCGTACCCGGCCGTGGAATTCGACAGTTCGTCGAAGAGGGACTCACCAACAGCCCCTACGATGCCTGGCCCATCGCTTGCGACATAGACGAAACGGCCGCGCGGATTTTACGAGAAGAATCGATCGACTTGCCTGGAGTCGGTATCGAGATATCACCCGTGCGGGATTACACCACGGGAGCCTTGACCTCGGCATTGATCGGCTACCTGGGTCCCATTCCAGCCATCTTCGAGCCGTATTACACCGATAAGGGGTTCGTAGCCGGACGGGACAAGATCGGCTACGCCGGCATCGAATTCGGTTTTGGATCGGCGCTCGATGAGAATGACTATCAAGGTCGTTTCGTCGGCGTCTACGTCGGCATGTACCAAGAGATACTTGCCGGCCAGAACGGGGTCAAGCAAGTCGAAATCGACGTCGCCGGGCGCCAATTACGGGAGGTCGGAGAAGTCACGCAGCCTACTCCCGGCAAGAACTTACGCCTGACAATCGACACTCGCCTGCAGGCATCCGCCGAGGCGGCACTCAGCAACCGGATGGAGTTCATCAACCGCTACGCAGGGGAAGAGCGGACCCCGATCGGCGTCGTCATCGCCATGGATCCGCGCACGGGCGAAATTCTGGCCATGGTTTCGCTCCCCACCTATGAGAACAATCGTTTCGCCCGCTACATCCCGGAAGACTACTACTTTCAACTGGTTCAGGACGATCGGGGAAAACCGCTGGTTAATCACGCCATTGCCGATGTATTCCCCCCGGGATCATCGTTCAAGATGGTCACCGCTGTTGGCGCGCTCAATGAAGGGGTCATTACACCCGATCGGAAGCTTAATGATCCAGGGAAGATCACAATCACCAACCGCTACTTTCCCAACGACCCGGGCAAGGCGAAGGATTTCGTTTGTTGGAAGGAAGACGGCCACGGTCTCGTGGATTTCGTCCACGGGATTGCTTTTTCGTGCAACGTGTATTTCTACAAGATCGGCGGCGGATTCCCGGGCGAGGTCGAAGAGGGACTTGGCGTCTCGGGAATCAATCACTATGCACCCGCCCTTGGCTACGGCGCTCCCTTGGGCATCGATCTGCCCGGAGAGGTCGGAGGGCTGATCCCCAACGAAGACTGGAAACGCATCAATCTCGGAGAAGGCTGGTCAACGGGCGACACCTACAATACCGTCGTTGGACAGGGATTTGTCGCCGCGACTCCCCTGCAGGTTCTCACCTCGATCGTCACGATCGCCAACGGCGGCAAAGTCATGTGGCCTCACGTGATCAAAGAAGTGCTCGATGGTGAGGGCAACGTGATTTCCCACTACGATCCCTGTGTGCTTTGGGACATCGGCGATGACGTCATCACACCGCTAGAGGATATCGGAGTCGGCTGCCCCACACTCCCTGCCAACCTGCGCCAATTCATCATCGACGAACGTCGCGAACGAGGTTCCCCGGACATCATCGTCGATCCCCGCGTGCTCGAACTGACGCAGCAGGGCATGCGCCTGGTGGTCACGGAAGGAACAGCCCACGGTTACGCCGATCTGGAGAATATCTCTTCCGCCGGGAAAACCGGTACGGGAGAATTCTGCGACACCGTTGCCTACGACATGGGTTTATGTAAACCAGGTGCCTGGCCGACCCATTCCTGGTACACCGCATACGCTCCTTTCGAAAATCCCGAGATCGCCGTAGTTGCCTTCGTCTACAACGGCGGCGAAGGTGCCATCACAGCGGGTCCGATCGTCAAGCAAGTCATGGATGCCTATTTTTCACTCAAAGCGATCGACGTCGCCCTGGTCGAATAGCACCAGCCGAGGCCTACCTACCTGATACGCGTCCGCAACGTTCCGCTTGTCGCATTCGTTCCGAACGCGTGCTATAATCGCCAATCGAATGGGCTATGAACACACCGCTGGCGATTAAAGGGGTCCGGGATGGTCTTCTGATCACCGTTCCTGAGGGTGATTGGGCAGAGGTGCTTCCGAATTTGCTCGAGACCATTCAAAAACAAGCGGATTTCTTTCGTGGTGCTCGTCTTGCCCTTCAAATTGAAGATCGAGAACTAAGTGCAGCAGAACTCGGTCGTCTGCGTGACACGCTAGCGGAGGAAGGAATAACACTCTGGGCGATTCTCACGACTTCCGCTGCAACACGGGGCGCTGCCGCCGATCTAGGCTTGGAATTGGAATTATCCAAGTCATCACACGCCGAGAGGGACGAAGAACTTCCACTCGAAACACGATTGCAGGGCGAAGAAGCGGTGCTCGTGGAACGCACGCTGCGTTCAGGACACAACATCCGCTACGCCGGTCACGTCGTCGTGTTAGGTGACGTGAATCCAGGTGCGGAGATCGTCGCCGGCGGACACGTAATCGTATGGGGACGGCTGCGAGGCACCGTTCATGCCGGTGCCAGCGGAAACGAAAGCGCCACGGTTTGTGCGCTCGATCTTTCACCGACACAGCTGCGTATCGCAGGACAGATCGCCGTCTCCCCCGGTCGTCGATCTAAAACGATGCCGGAGATCGCCTGTATTCGAGATGGACAATTGGTAGCTGAGCCCTGGCAAGCGCGATAATCATTTTCAGCAAATTGAACACGGAGTTGGTGTATGAGCGGTAAGATAGCAACAATCACATCCGGAAAAGGCGGCGTTGGGAAAACGACCGCCACCGCAAACATCGGCGCTGCGTTGGCCGATATGGGATTAAGTGTGGTTTGCATCGATGCTGACATCGGACTGCGAAATCTGGATGTCGTCATGGGACTTGAAAACCGCATCGTTTATGACCTGGTTGACGTTGTTGAGGGCCGTTGCAAGCTCCGCCAGGCGATGATTCGGGATAAGCGCCTCGAGGAATTCTATCTCATACCCGCCGCTCAAACCCGGGACAAAACTGCTGTTTCACCCCAAGACATGATCCGCCTGACGGATGAATTGCGCGCGGATTATGATTGGATATTAATTGATTCACCGGCCGGCATCGAACGCGGCTTTCGAAACGCCATCGCTCCGGCAGACATCGTGGTGATCATCACAAACCCGGAGGTTTCCGCCGTGCGTGATGCCGACCGAATCATAGGCCTGGTCGAAGCGGAAGATAAAGGTCCGGGTAGGCTGATCATCAATCGCGTCAAACCTGAAATGATCAAGCGCGGAGACATGCTGGGGACGGATGACGTCCTCGATGTTCTGGCGATTGAGTTGGTGGGCGTTGTGCCGGATGACGAGTCGGTTATCGTCGCTGCCAACAAAGGGTTGGCAGTTGTGCTGGATCCACGCAGCAAAGCAGGGGGAGCATTCCGCAACATCGCACGACGCCTGAACGGTGAAAACGTTCCATTCGAGGCATTGGAGGAGCAGGACGGTTTCTTCGGACGCTTGTCCCGCCTCGTCAAATCGGGAGGCGAAGGATGAGCCTCAGAAACCAATTGCGATTCGGACGGCGAAGCAGTGCACAGACTGCCAAGGAACGCCTTAAACTCGTTCTCGTGCACGACAGGGCAGGCCTCTCTCCGAATCGATTGGAAGCACTTAAGGATGAACTCATCGATGTGATTTCCAGGCACGTCGAGATCGATAAACATTCGGTCCGCGTAACCCTCACGCGCGACCGGGAACAGCAACGCCTCGTCGCAGATATCCCCCTGACCCCAGCCCCTTCTCGACGCGGAAGGTCAAGATAACGTATGCGTCAAACTCGCATTTGGCGACATTTTGATGTTTGGCTTCTTGCCGCGGTCGCGGTGCTGACGATCGCCGGCATTGCCATGATCAGCTCTGCAATCGCCGGAAATCAGGAACTGGTAGATAGCCCCTCACGCCAAACGCTATTCGCAATCGCCGGTTTCGTCGTGGTCCTCCTGACTGCGGCGATCGATTATCGTTTTTGGGCAACGCTCTCTCGTCCGATTTACATCCTCACGATCGGTCTGCTTGGGCTGATCGCTGCGGCCGGAATTGCAGGATTCGGATCTAAGCGCTGGTTCCAAGTTGGCACGACCACCGTGCAGCCTTCCGAATTGGCCAAGATCTTCATGATCCTGGTGTTAGCCAATTTCATCGCCCGCAACCAGCACAAACTCAATCAAACCGGCACGATTGTACGCAGCCTGGCCCTGGTCGGCTTGCCCGCACTGCTCGTGTTTATTCAACCGGATTTAAGCACCGCCATCGTCCTCGGCGTTATTTGGGCGGCTTTGGTCTGGGCTGGCGGATTACGATACCGGCACATCGCCATGTTAATTACGATCGTCTTACTCCTGCCTATTATCGCCTGGCCTCTGCTTCAACCCTACCAGCAAGCCCGCGTGGTCACGTTTCTCTTCCCCGATCCGGAGGCGAATTACGGCGCAACCTACAACGTGAACCAGGCCCGCATCGCCATCGGTTCCGGCGGTTTTTCCGGCAAAGGCTACGGCAACGGAACCCAAGTTCAATTGCGTTTCTTGAAGGTCCGCCATACGGATTTCATCTTTTCCGCCATGTCGGAAGAATTCGGCTTCGTAGGCGCGTCGATCGTCTTGCTGCTTTTCATGTTCATCATCTTTCGCTGCCTGCGCGCTGCACACATGGCTCGCGACACGTTCGGAGCCTTGATTTGCTACGGCGTGGCAATCCTTTTATTCTTCCAGGGCGCTTTTAACATCGGCGTGAATTTGAATATTTTCCCCGTATCCGGTCTCCCACTACCGTTCCTTAGCTACGGTGGATCTTCACTGCTGACGAGCCTCCTGGGCATCGGGCTCGTGGAGAGTGTGATCCTGCGTCACAAGAAAATCGAACTCTAATTGCAATTTCATCAGGGAAGGTCCATGACATCTACAAAACCCGTTCGCGTTCGTTTTGCGCCTTCACCGACGGGACAGTTTCACCTCGGCGGCGGCCGCACGGCACTCTACAATTACCTCCTCGCCCGGCAGCACGAAGGACAGTTCATCCTGCGTATCGAGGACACGGACCGCAAACGGTTCGACCCACAAGCGGAAGTTGAAATGATCGAATCACTCCATTGGCTTGGAATCGAGTGGGACGAGGGACCCGATGTCGGCGGACCACATGCCCCCTACCGCCAATCCGAAAGAACGGAGATCTATAGAACCCACGCCGAAAAGCTTATCCAAAGCGGGCATGCCTACTACTGCTTTTGCTCCCCAAAACGGTTGGCACAAGTCCGACAGGAACAGCAAGCTCGTAAAGAACCCCCGCGCTACGATCGTCTTTGCCGCCAATTGAACCTCGAAGAAGCTGAAGCCAAGGTTGAAGCGGGCGAATCCCACGTCGTACGCTTCAAGACACCGTTAGAAGGAACTACGAAGGCGGTCGATTTCCTGCGCGGCGATATCAATGTCGAAAACACCACCCTGGATGACTACATCCTGCTCAAATCGGACGGCCTCCCCGTCTACCATCTGGCGGCAATGGTGGACGACCACTTAATGGCCATCACCCACGTCTTCCGGGGATCGGAGTGGCTGCCTACGTTCCCCCTGCACGTGATGATCTATCAAGCCTTCGGCTGGGAGCAGCCGGTCTGGGTGCACCTTTCCGTGTTTCTCAATCCGAGCGGAAAGGGGAAGATGAGCAAACGCCAAGCCGGCGTGAAGGGCATTTACATTTCCGAACTGCGTGATGAGGGATACCTTCCGGAAGCGCTGGTCAACTGGATTGCGCTCATGGGCTGGTCGTACGACGATCACACGGAATATTTCAGCATGCAGGATTTAATCGAGAAATTCAGCCTCGAGAAACTAAATCCAAGCCCGGCCGCCGTGAATTACGGCAAACTCGATCACTTCAACGGTCTGCACATTCGCGCCTTACCGACCGCAGAGCTGAGCGAACGAATTCGTCCGTACTTCGAAGCGGAAGGATACGAAGTCGACGAAGATCGTCTTCAGGCGATCACACCGATCATCCAGGAGCGCATCCGCACGTTGGATGAGGCAGTTTCGATGGCAGGATTCTTCTTTCATAAAGACGTGGAGATCAAAGCGGATGAGCTTGTTGGTAAAAAGATGGACGCAGCCCAATCCGCGGAAGCTGCGCACGCGGCACTCGAGACAATCGAATCGATCGAAGCGTTCGAACTCGAACCACTGGAAGAAAAGCTGCGCGCCTTGGCGGATTCGTTGGGCTTGAAGGTTGGGCAGCTGTTCGGCATCCTGCGGATTGCGGTCACCGGGCAAAAAGTGAGCCCGCCGCTTATTGAAAGCATGATCATCATCGGTAAGGAGAAGGTGATGGAGCGCATTCGAAAGGCGATATCCCTGCTGAAGGGCATGGAATAGATCGCATCGCTGCCACAACATCCCGTCAGTTTGGGTTAGTATGTGAATGTGTAAAATACAAGTGGTTTGGGTAAAATAAACGAAACCACTTTTGTCAGCAGTATGCTAGATAACGGCTCGTCAAGAATGGACCGCAATCCATACGAATGGGGGCTGTGTATCACCGGTTTGAATTCAGTATGAAGCTACGACCCACAACTCCATAATCTCTCGCACTCAACACCTTAGCGCTCCGACCGAAGATCCACAAAGGAGTAAAGAAGATGTCAAAATGCCGTGTCCGCCTGATACTCTGGTTTGTGCTGGTGATCATAGCGGTAGCTGGAGGATTGCTCATGGATGTTGCCTTGAAAACCGTAGCTTTTCCATGGTGGGTGCGTCTATTCGGGCTGGCAGGTATGCTGCTGGCACGCTTTCCGCTGCAGCGGACGGGGAGAATCTTGAAGTATCGAGGAGAGGCCGAGGAGTGGGGATGCACCACGAAGCTGATTACGGATGACATCTACCAGTGCGTCAGACACCCACACCACCTTGGAGTAGGTATTTTCATGATCGGATTGGGTCTGCTCATCGGGCACTGGTGGTCGTTCCTGTTCATCACGGTGACGCAATGGTTGTGGGTGCTGGGTTTCTTGTTCATCGTGGAGGAAAGAGAATTGTTGGAGAAATTCGGTGAAGAATACAAGACATATCGACGGCGAGTACCCATGTTGTTTGCGAACCTGAGGTGCATGTTCAAAGTCATATCGCAGCCTTTGATCGAGTAAGGAGATAGGGAACAGCTTATTGCCAATCGTCTTGAGTATGACAGCACCGCGGTCTTCTCGTAAAGCAGGTAGTGTTCGATGTGAGCATGAGTAGACCAGCGAAAACGCGTATGGTAAAATCCCAGAGGCTTTGGCGGGTCGTCTAGCGGCAGGACAACGGACTCTGACTCCGTCAACGGTGGTTCGAATCCACCCCCGCCATCTAATCGACGGTCGAGTGATTTTTTTCGTGTACTCTGAATCCGTCAACCGAGGCTCGAATCCTCGGCCCCCAGCCTGAAGATGCCCGTGAGCGAGTGTAATTTTACGGATCACGGGCGTTTTTCATGTAGGAACCCCCCATTATACATATGGCTATGCGAAGTAATTCGGCGTCATGGACCTTCGAAAAACATCCCAGCGAGATATATTCTCCCGGAGAAACGCCCCTGCGACCCACCTAAGCGTCGTTGGTATAATGAGCGGATGGAAGAGACGAAGACCTGGCGTCAAACCCTGCAGAAGACCCGTCAGACCGCCCTGGGCCATCTGGCGGCGTTGTTCGGGGCAAACGAACTGGACGATATCTTTTGGGAGCAACTGGAAGAGATGCTCCTGCGTGCGGACGTGGGAGTCGAAACGACCACGATGCTGCTGGACGATCTGAGAAAATCAAGCCGCGAGGAGGGTATGACGAAAGGCGCTCAGGTTGAAGACCGGCTTCGAGGCGCATTACGGGCACAATTGAAACCGTTTCCCGGTGAAGTCCTATCGGGAAACCCTCACGTTATCATGCTCGTGGGTGTAAACGGATCCGGTAAAACGACTTGCGCAGCGAAGATCGCGCATCGCTGGCAGGCACGTGGCCGTTCTGTGCTACTCGCTGCCGCCGACACGTATCGGGCAGCTGCGAGCGAGCAGCTCCAGGTGTGGGGACGGCGCTTGAACGTAGACGTTATCTGTGGGCAGCCCGGCAGCGATCCCGGCGCCGTCGTTTTCGACGCCTGCACCGCCGCGGCTTCGCGCGGAGTAGACATCGTCATCGTCGACACGTCAGGCAGGATGCACACGGAACACAACCTGATGCAGGAGTTGAAGAAGATCCAGCGCGTCGCCGGAAAAGTGGTCCCGCAAGGACCGCACGAGACGCTACTCGTGCTCGACGCCACCACGGGTCAGAATGGATTATCCCAGGCGAAGGCGTTTTCCGATGTGATCGATTTGACGGCCGTAATCCTGGCGAAATTGGATAACTCCGCCAAAGGCGGAGTTGCCTTTGCAGTTTCGGGTAAAATCGGACTGCCGATCCAATACGTGGGCACCGGAGAGTATCTACAAGCGCTCGAACGGTTCGACTGCGATGCGTTCATCGACAGTATCCTGCCCGAACGAGATCGTTGAATCCGGGCGTGCATCTTGCGAATCCAGCATCGTTCGACCCTGGACAGACGTGGCATAATGCAAGAAAAGGAAACCCAACCAATGGATGATTTGAAATCAGAACTCGAAGACATTCACCAAAGAATTCAAGATTTAATGGTGCGTCTTTGACTTCGCGACACGCGAAGAAGAATTAGCGAAACTCGAGCGGGCTGCAGAAGATCCCTCGCTCTGGGACGACCCGGAATACGCGCAAAGAATCATGAAAAAGGCCGCACGACTCCGCGGCTACGTGGACGATTGGCAGGCCTTCCAACAGCGCGCCAAGGACGCCCTCGAGCTCGCTGCACTGGGAGATGAGGATCTTCGCGAGGACATCGAAAAGGAACGCGACGAATTACTAGATGAACTCGAACGGAAAGAGACGCAGGCACAGTTATCCGGGCCCTACGATCGAGATAGCGCCATTCTCGCCATCCATGCTGGAGCCGGAGGAACGGATTCTCAAGACTGGGCACAAATGCTCCTGCGCATGTATCTACGCTGGTCGGAAAGCCACGGCTACGATGTCGATATCATCGATCAGAGTGATGGAGAGGAAGCAGGAATCAAGAGCGCCACACTGACGATCGACGGCGAGTATGCCTACGGCTACCTGCGGTCTGAGAAAGGCGTACATCGCCTCGTGCGCATCTCGCCCTTCGATTCCTCGCACCGTAGACACACGTCCTTTGCCCTGGTGGAGGTGCTTCCACAAGTCGAAGCCGAGGACGATATCGTGATCGATCCCAATGATCTGCGCATCGACACGTATCGTTCCGCCGGTGCGGGCGGTCAAAACGTGCAGAAGAATGAAACTGCCATTCGAATTACCCATCTCCCTACCGGTATCGTGGTAACCTGCCAAAATGAGCGTTCGCAGGTACAAAACAAGGAAAATGCAATGCGCGTCCTACGCGCAAGACTCATGGATCTGAAACAACGGCAACAGGAAGAAGAAATCGCCGAAATTCGCGGCGATTACGTCAAGGCAGAATGGGGAAGCCAGATTCGTTCCTACATACTGCATCCCTACCAAATGGTAAAAGATCATCGCACTGACTTCGAGGTCGGCAATCCGTCTGCGGTTCTCGATGGCGATCTCGATGAATTCATCGACACTTATCTAAAAGCGTCGATCGGGCAAACGAAATAACTAACACCTTGTCGGCCTGAAAGCCATCTGCTATAATCCGGCCGCCATTCTTCCAAGGAGGTAACGCGCGTGGAGACGTTTCTCAATCTCGCAATGATCGTCGTGTCCATCGCTTTAATCATCGTCATCATTCTACAAAGCCGAGGTGCGGGTCTCGGCGGACTTGGCGGTGGAGCTGACATGGGTGGGGGTTCCAGTTTCTACGCTCGTCGAGGTGTGGAACGCTTGTTGTTCAACGTCACCATCGGTATGAGCGTCGTCTTCTTCCTGCTTGCAATTATTACCGTGATCCTGGTGGGCTGACAATTCCGCCAAAAACCGGACTGCCAACAAGGTAAAAATCAAGCATGCGAAATGTACGCTGGCAACTTTTAATCGCGGTCGGCGGTTTGATACTCGTGGTTGGATTGCTCGTCGGTCAATCACCAGACGCCGAAATCGTATCCTCCCAACCCGCTGTTGGCGGCGTGTATATCGAGGCACTCGTTGGCGAAATCCAACGCCTCAACCCAATCTTGGATGTCTTCAATCAAGTCGACCGCGACATCGATCGCCTGATCTTCAGCGGCCTGATCCGTTTCGACGAGCGCGGGATCCCCGTGCCGGACCTCGCCCAATGGACGGTCACGGCAGATGCGACGATTTACACGGTAACGATACGCGAGAATGCCGTGTGGCACGACGGCGAGCCCGTTACGGCCGATGACGTCATCTATACATTTTCCAAATTTCAAGACGAAGACTATCCGGGGCCGCAGGATCTACACGAACTTTGGAAGCAGGTCAACATCATTCGCCTCGACGATCGCCGGGTGCAATTCCAGCTTCCCGAACCCTTTGCGCCGTTTCTGGATTATTTGAGCGCCGGTCTGCTGCCCGACCATCTACTTCGCGGTGTGTCTGCGACAGAACTCATCGACCACCCCTTTAACCTTCAACCGATCGGAACAGGGCCTTTTCGCTTCGATCGCTTCCTGGTTCAAGACGAGCGGATCACCGGCGTCAGTCTCGTGGCGTTCGATGATTATTTCGATCAACGCCCATACCTCGAACGCGTCGAGTTGCGCACGTATGCCAATTCCACGGATTCTCTCACGGCCTTCCTCGATGGGGAAGTTCAAGGGATTGCCAACGTCGACGAGCAAATCCTCCCACAAATTCTCGCCTCACCGGACCTTAATCTGCACACGGCAAGGTTGCCCAACCTGGGTATCATCTTTCTAAACACACAAAATCCTGAAAAAGAGTTCCTTTCCAACAAGCAATTCCGCCAGGCATTGCAGTCCGCCATCAATCGGCAGTGGATCATCGACAAAGCGCTCTCCGGCCAAGGATTGATCCCTATCGGCCCCGTGCTTCCGGGTACTTGGTCGTTTGCGGAAAATCTGCAGCCGGTTCAATTCGATCCACAACGCGCCGCGAACATCCTGGAATCACTGGGTTGGATTTTGCCCGCAGGCGCATCACCGGGCACACCCGAGTATCAGCGCAGTAAAGACGAGCAGTCATTGAGCCTGTCGCTGTTGTATGAAGAAAATCCCTTGGACACCGTGATCGCCGAGATGATAAAGGACAGTTGGGAAGCGATAGGAATTCGCGTCGAGCTTCGCGGGGTCGACTCAGAGACCTTGATCTCCTCATATCTCGAGCCGCGTGAGTATGAAACGGCTCTTACACACATCAATTTTATGCGCTACCCTGACCCCGATCCTTATCCGTTCTGGCACGACTCACAAGTCGAAACCGGCCAGAATTACAGTGGATTCAGCGACCGGAACATCAGCATCTGGCTCGAACAGGCGCGTATCACGCCGGATTTCTCTCGCCGCGCAGAGTTGTATCGCAGTTTTCAATATCGCTTCCAGGATCAAGCCCCATCCCTGCTGCTTTACTACGATGTCTATAACTATGCCATCGACGTTCAAATACAAGGCGTGAGTATTGGGCCGCTGTTCGATCCGAGCGACCGTTTCGACACCATCGAAAACTGGCATCTCATTGCACGTCGAAATCTTGGCACGCAAATAACGGTTACGGACGAACCTTGAGCGCTTTCCTTCGCCGATCCAAGCCTTAGGTCTTCAGATATCATTCCGCTGCTTGTTGATAGATATTTCGCCGAATAGCCTACATGACGCAAAGGATCGATGCGAAGAGATAGCGCCGGACCGTGGTATAATCTTCACGCTCAATCAGGGGGATCTCATGAAGATTTCTTTAGGAAGGTGTCAAAGTGAGTAGTAAAGAAGACACGGGAACGCAGCTTCATCTCAAGGACCTTAAACCCGCCATGAAACTCGAAGGGCGTGTGACGAAGACTGATCTAGTAGGCGCATTTGTCGACGTTGGCGCCGAATGCGAAGGTTTGATCCACATTTCAAAATTGAAGGAAAGCCCGGTAAACAGAGTGGAAGACGTCGTCCAGGAGGGGCAGGAAGTCGAAGTGTGGGTTCATCGAGTGGATCCGGAATCGGGGCGTCTTGAATTGAGCATGTTGAAACCCATTCTGTTGAAATGGAAGGATCTCAAGCCCGGTAAACACCTTAAAGGTAAGATCGTACGCATCGAGAATTTCGGCGTGTTCGTTGACGTGGGAGCGGAGCGTCCTGGCCTGGTCCATATCAGCGAAATGAGCAACGAATATGTAAAAGATCCTTCGGAAATCGTTTCCATAGGCGATGAAGTCGAAGTTAACATTATCGACGTAGACCGAAAGAAGCGGCAGATTCGCTTCAGCATGAAGAACTCCGTCGAGGACTACATCGATCAAGCCGATGAACCCGAAGAGGAAACACCAACGGCGATGGAGTTGGCGTTGCGCCAGGCGCTGGAACAGTCGGATCAAAACACCAAAGCTTCCGCAAGCGAGCCGTTGAGTAAAAAGAAAGCCAAACGCGACGAACTGGAGGACATTCTCCATAGAACGCTGGAACACCGTGTTCGAACCGCATCGACAGAATCCTGAGGAAACGTCCACCGTCTTTCAATCTCCTTGACTTTAGACAAAACAAATTCGGGCGTCACGTACGCCCGATTGTCATTTCCATCACCAAAATCTTACGACTTGAACCGATTATTTATCGAATATCAGATTATCACTCTTCTTATATGTCCTTTATAAAACATTATCTTCAATCCAATCTTCGTCTTCATCCTCATCCTCATCAACTTCACCGTCGTCCCACACTTCATCGATATCGTCGATGTCGTCGATGTCTTCGATTTCATCCAATTCCCAATCCTCGGGTTCCGAAAGTGTGACGTCATCGATATGAGAATACGTCAAGCATCCCTCATCGGGATCGAGTCGGATGATTTCAGCCGTGCAGTAACCCGCTTCAAGGAAGTAACAGTCGATGTAGCGACAACGAATGCGAGGCATATGTTTTGAACTCCGTCTATTCGCTCACGAAATATCTTCTCATTCGCAAGAAACTCAGAACGAACAAGAAAGACATGAGTACCGCTGAGAGAACACAAAACGGACAGATCGCATGAATAATGGCCACTTCGAGATACGTCAGGTATGCCGAGTAAATCAGGCCGACCAAGGTAACGCCAAACAAAACCAAGCTTACGTTTTCCGCCCAGCTCGGACGCCGTATATCGACGTAAATCATCACAATGATCAGGGCGTACCCAAGCGCACCGATAAAGGCGATCGGGACATCTCCAATCATAGCATATGGGCTGCTGTTCACGGCATCACAATCGCCGATCTGTGAACAAGCCGCCGTGTTGCCCGTTATCTTCAACCAACCCAGGTAAAGCGAATCGACAAACCCAACTATGGCTGAAATCAAGCCCAGTACATTGATTCGATTGACAGTCACACTTCTCTCCATACTTTCATCCGTAACTCAAATCCCAAACCCCAGGCACTGAACCGATAATCATTGAATTAGACCTGCGCCACCCTCCGTAAAAAAAAATGAACGATTCGAGAACCGCAGCTACGATTCATTCGTTTCGGCTCAGTGATATCGCTTTAATCAACGAAAATAATATACACGAATCCCCTTCGCCTGTCAGTAATCAAAATTCTCGTACGATTCGAGATTTCATTGTCCGAGAAACACCCTGCGCTCATCCGGGGCGAAGCCGCCGTGCCTCGAGAACATTGGGAAGCGCTTCCAGACGGTTGAGTACGCGGCTTAATTGCTCGATATCCGTCACATCCATCACCAAATCGAACATCGCCAGGCTGTTCTTCGTCGAGACGTTGACCGATGACATGTTGATGCCTTCATTTGCCACGAGCGTCGACACGTCGCGCATCAAACCATCGCGATCGTAGGCCCGCAGCCGGACTGAAACAGGATAGGTTTGCCGGAGCCTGCCCCACGAGACCTGCACCAGTCGTTCGCGATCTTTAATCCGCAACACATTTGGGCAATCCTGTCGATGGATCGTTGCGCCCCGTCCGCGTGTGATATACCCCACGATTGGGTCTCCCGGTGCTGGTTTACAACACTTCGCCATTCGAGAAAGTAACCCCCCTGATAACCCGAGGATACTTATGTCTTCGGTCGTGATGTCTTCCGCCGGAACGGGTTCCAGTATTTCCGCAAAACCGAATTCGTCTTCTTTTTGCTCGACGACCTTGGCGATGATTTTATTCAGGTGCAAATCACCGCAGCCGATGGCGACCTGCATGTCTTCTGCACTCGGATACCCCAAGTCCCGGGCGATTTTTTCGTAGGAAGCGCCTTCAACACCCAGGCGTTTCAATTCACGCTCTAAAAGCAGGCGACCGTGGGAAATGTTGAGTTCACGATCACGTCGACGAAACCACTGTCGAATCTTGCTGCGAGCTCGCTGACTGCGGACCATTTCCAGGCTCGGATTGAGCCAATCCCGACTAGGCCCGCCTCGCTTTGCCGTGAGAATTTCGACGGAATCTCCGGTCTGAATCTTGTAATTCAGAGAAACCAGCTTGCCACCCACTTTTGCACCGCGGCATCGATGTCCGATGTCCGTGTGAATGTGGTAAGCAAAATCAATGGGAGTCGATCCTGCAGGCAAGTCGATCACGTCGCCTTTGGGTGTGAATACATAAACACGATCGTTGAAGACGTCCGATTTCATCGCATCCACGAAATCACCGGCGTCGTCAACATCCTGGCGCCATTCCATTAATTTACGCAGCCAGATAATCCGCTGTTCGAAGGTGTCGTCCCTCGGACGACCTTCCTTATAACGCCAATGGGCGGCAATGCCGTATTCGGCCTTTTCATGCATCGATGGTGTGCGAATCTGGACCTCGAGGGTGCCGCCATCGTTGTAAATCACGGCGGTGTGCAAGGATTGGTAGAAATTATCCTTCGGCGTGGCGATGTAATCGTCGAACGTCCCAGGAATAGGTTTCCAGCGACTGTGAATGACCCCCAACGCCAGGTAGCAAAGCGATTCGTTCTCCACGATCACGCGTACCCCGCGAACGTCATAGAGCATGTCGAAGGGCACCCCTTTACGATCCATTTTGCGGAATATTGAATACAGGTGTTTCGGACGTCCATAGACTTCAGCCTGCACACCTGCTTCCGCCAAGACCGTTTTTAATTGCTTGGAGATCCCCTCTAAATCCTGCTCACGATCTACTCGCCGCTTGGCAACGTTCTCGGCGATCTCTTTATATTTTTCCGGATAGACGTAACGGAAGGCCAAGTCTTCCAATTCCCACTTCATCTGCCAGATCCCCAACCGGTTGGCCAACGGGGCAAAAATCTCCAAGGTTTCCTCGGCGATTCGTTTCCGTTTCTCTGCTGGAAGATGGGACAACGTGCGCATATTGTGCAGGCGATCAGCAAGCTTGATCACAACGACACGAACGTCGTCGCCCATGGCCAGAAAGGTCTTACGCAAGGTTTCTTTGGCCAATTCGCTTTTCGTAGCACGAGGTTCTTTTCCGCTTCGGGCACGTCGGCTGACCCGTGGCAACTGGGTCAACTTGGTCACGCTGTCCACCATGAGCGCCACCTCGTCGCCGAAATCGCGAGTGATATCTTTCAAATTGACCTTGGTGTCTTCAACGGTGTCGTGGAGTAATCCGGCGACGATCGCCAGAGTCGGGGCTCCCAACTCGGCCAGAATAGCAGCAACTGCGAGACAATGCTGCACGTAGGGTTCCCCGGATGCGCGCTTCTGACCTCGGTGGGCTTTTTTGGTGAATTTATAGGCGCGTTCAATAAGTTCCCGATCTGCGGGACTCGAGTCATCCGGTAAAAGCTTAAGGAGACCTTCAAACTCCATGCGTAACCCAGCGCTAACCTCAAATAGAAGCTTTCGATCCAATATCAATTAACGCAACAAACAACCTTTCCTAATTACGTCAGCGGCGTGTGATCAGTTGAATTTCTGCGTTAAACCCATTTTAAACGGATTGTATCACCTTGCGACAGCTCATCGAAAGGTGATACGCAATTCAGATGGTATGGATTTTTATACAATGTTTTCGCTTACGATCTGATAAACAACGACCCAGCCAGATGAGAAACGAGTGATTAATACCCAGTTTGAGAGACATCGACCTCGGGGATACGCTCATACCAGTCGTCGGCGATGTCAATCTCTGCGTTTCTCCGTACTTCAAGCAGCCAATTGTCGAACGTTGCATTCTTTGCCAGTTGGTATTCGTAATCCGTATACGGCTGTACTTCACGCCCCGTGATTTCGAAGACATCCCAACCCTGGTAGGTTTGAATGGGACCAACGATCGTGCCGACAGGTTCCGTGGCCAGGAGTTGAGCAGATACACCGAAACCTGAGTTGATAATTTCTTCCGTCAACCACCCCAAGTCGCCGTCGGAATCCTTCGACATTGCGTCCTGGGAATACTCCAAAACAAGGTCTTCCCACAATTCACCGTCATCCAACTGTGAACGTACCTCTTGAGCAGTCTCCGGGGAGTCGGTTTGAATGTGACGTAGCTGCGTTTTCTCCCCTTCCATGGGAACATCTTGCCCGACAATCTCGCTGATTTTAACCCGCAGCAAGTTGGTCTCGACAAGAAGACGGAATTGCGCCTCGGAGAGTCCGGTTTGATCACCCATATTCGAAAGGAATGTGGAATAGACTTCTTCAAAGCCTTCTTGCGTGTATTCCGTCGGTGTAGGACGCGGTGTGGCGGTGTTTGCCATCGTTGGCGTGGCTTCAGGTTCCGCAGAATCCGCTGTCGCGGCCGCCGTTAATGTTCTTTGAGCGGATTGAGTCGGATCGACGGTCGGTAAAGGCATACTCGTAGGTGTTCCTTGACGGTAATATCCAAAGGCCTCCTCGATCGATTGATCGAGTTCCGTCTGTGGGATTTCGATCCCCATGTTTTTGGCTTCGTGACGGATGAGCACTCCACTGATCATGGTGTCCAAAACATTGGTGGCAATGTCCTGAGGAGTACTGCCGGATTGTAGTCCGAAGAGCACGCGACTCTGGAAATCTCTCGTGCTGATCTTCTCGCCGTCGACGATGGCGATGGGTTCATTGGGCACAATGACAAATTGATGGTAGAACGCGTAGCCGACGAGGCCGATGACGAGCATTGCCGTGAGAACCGTACCGGCAAGGATCCGATTCCTCAGGATTCTCTCGCGTTCTGCCCGGGCTAAATGCTTTTTCGTCGGTCGCACGTGTTGTTTTTGCCTGGTCATGAAACGTCTCCACCAATCACGTCAAAGGGAAGCGATCGATTTCGTTGCCCACAAATGCAAGGATGAATTACTCCCCAATTAGCGAAATCGCTCCGCCGCAAAGGGAATCAGAGCCATGTGCCTTGCGCGTTTGACGGCTTTCGCAACCATGCGTTGATGTTTGGCGCACGCGCCCGTCTCGCGTCGAGAACGAATTTTGCCCTGTTCGGTCACGTAGCGCTTGAGCAGATCGATCTGCTTGTAATCGAGTACTTTGGTTTTATCCGCGCAAAATTGGCATACTCTCGGACGGCGTGAGAAACGGCGGCTCCTGCGTGGAGAACGCGAGCGTCGCACTGGTCTTTCATTCTCGTCTTCGTCCTCTTCCTCGTCTTCTCGCACTTCTTCTTCTTCAGCCAATGTCCTTACTCCCATTTTGGTCAAATAATGTTCATCGTGATGAATTCATGCCGCTTCACTAGAAAGGAAAATCCTCTTCCATGGTTTCGCTAGAGATTGGAGTTTCGTT
Organism: Anaerolineales bacterium; assembly: GCA_034417075.1. Classification (GTDB taxonomy): domain Bacteria; phylum Chloroflexota; class Anaerolineae; order Anaerolineales; family E44-bin32; genus WVZH01. Next base: position 124,490 of record DAOULU010000012.1, on the reverse strand, counting down.
CGATATTTCCCGGCGGTCGCCGAGCATGATCATTTCCTTCGCCACCAATTCTGTCGTGAAATGCTTGTTCCCCTCGTTATCTTCCCAGCGGCGGGTTTGCAAGCGTCCTTCCACGTAGACTTGCTGTCCTTTGTGCAAGTATTGGTTGCAAATTTCCGCCAATGAGCCCCAGGCGACGACGTTGAACCACTCCGTTTCCTCATGTCTTTCACCATCTGCAGAAGTCCAGGAACGTGTCGTAGCCACACTGAACGTCGTCACCGGACGACCCGACGGTGTATAACGCATTTCGGGATCGCGTCCTAAATGGCCAATGATCATTACTTTATTCAACCCACGACTCATCTCAGGCTCCTTTCGCTTGCCTCCCCATACCTGATGACTCTCGTATTACTCACGATCTTGGAGCGTGATCATAAACCGCAGGATCTGTTCACTGAGACGGAGATCGCGTTCTATGACTGCACCGGCTTCCGGCGGCATCTCGACGTCGATAATAAAATAATGACCGTCGGTTTGCTTTTCGATCGTATATGCCAATCGACGCTTGCCCCAACGATCTACCTTAACGACTTTTCCGCCGGCGGTATCGATCCAGCCGGCCACTCTCTCTTCGAGGGCTTTGAGTTCTGTTTCGTCTAATTCAGGGTGTGCAATATACGCTAGCTCATAGTTGCGCATCGGGTTTTCCTTTCCTCGGGATTGCCCCCGGTCCTAAACCAAGCGGCTTAGAATGAGAGCGGAAAGCGCGTTTGATTGGCAACGCGGCAACAGGCAATAGTTTATCATGCACAGGCAAGAATTTCAAGCTTCACTAGCAGGTGCTCTTTTTTCACGGTATAATTTTTACAAACCGGGGTTGGCAGATTATCGAATACGCGAACGCCGCCAACCTAGTCGATCCAAGAGGCGTTGGAATTCGTTCTGGGCACAGCCCCGTTTCTGATCTCAATAGCCAGGTAGCTCATCGCCTGGCTCGCTTCGTGTAGTACCGTTTCATACTGTGGGTTCTCAGGAGGCAGGATGACAGCTAACTCGATTCGATTTGGCACGGACGGTTGGCGTGGCCGCATCGCTGAAAACTACACCTTCTCGAGCGTACGGCGCTGCACACAGGGTTTTGCAGAGTATCTGCTCGAGATTGAAGGAGCCGGGGAGAAAGTCGTCGTAGGCTACGATCAACGCTTCGGCTCCGAAAACTTCGCGGCTGCGGCCGCAGAAGTCCTGGCGGCTCACGATTTTCAGGTACTGCTGACGGATAACGCTTCTCCGACGCCGACAATCTCTTACGCCGCAGTCCACAATCATGCCATCGGTGCGATCAACATCACTGCTTCCCACAACCCTCCGACGGATAACGGATTTAAAGTTCGCGATCGACACGGCGGAGCAATCGATCCACAAGGATTGAAGCAGATCGAAGCCAGAATCCCGGCAAGTGAGGATCAAATTCCCCGCATTCCGATCGAACAAGCGCTCGAAGAGAAAAAGGTCATCTATTTCGACCCGGCGCCTGCCTACGTCGAACAAATCAAGAACCTGATCGACTTGGAACCGATCCGCAAAGCCGGTTTGACGGTGCTGGTCGATGCAATGTGGGGAAACGGAAGTGGTTGGTTCACAAAACTCATAAGCGGCGACAAGACGAAAGTCTTCGAGATCCACAATCAGCGAAATCCCATATTCCCCGAAATGATCCGACCCGAGCCCATCCCGCCCAACATCGATGTTGGGCTTGCCGCGACCAAGGAACACAATGCCGATGTTCTCCTGGTTACAGATGGCGACGCAGATCGCGTAGGTATGGGCGACGAACACGGAAAGTTCGTAGACCAACTGCGAGTTTATGGTTTATTGGCCTACCACATGCTCGAAGTGTTGGGAAAGCGAGGCCCGATCGTAAAGACGCTCTCAACAACGTCCATGCTGAACAAGCTTGGAAAAATCTATGACGTGCCCGTGTACGAAACGGGTGTGGGTTTCAAATATGTGGCGCCGAAAATGCTCGAAGTGGATGCGCTCATCGGCGGCGAGGAATCCGGCGGGTATGCCTTCCAGGGCCACGTCCCCGAACGCGACGGCATCCTCGCAGGGTTGTATCTTCTCGACATGATGGTTCGTCTCAAGCGCAAGCCTTCTGAACTCATCGACCTGTTGTTTGAAAAAGTCGGACCTCACTACTACGAACGCATTGACACCCACCTGGATGCCGACGAACACGAATCGATTAAGAAGCGTGTGCAGCAAGCGTCACCGGGAAAGATAGCAGGACTTAAAGTAACCAATATCAACACGCTCGATGGATACAAGTTCGAACTGGAAGATGGTGGCTGGTTGCTCGTTCGATTCTCCGGAACCGAACCGATCATCCGGGTGTATTGTGAAACGACGCAAGCTGACCGGGTGGACCCCATTCTCCAGGAAGGACTTCGCATCGCAGGTATTGAATGAATGCATCGAAAGGGAGGCTCGCCGACACACACTGCCATCTCGTGCTGCCCCAGTTTGACCCGGATCGTATCGAAGTCATCGAACGGGCTCAAAAAGCGGGTGTACAGCGCATTCTCGTTCCGGGAATCGATCTCCCGACCAGTCGACTGGCGGTAAAATTAGCTGAGGACAACACAGACGTATACGCTGCTGTTGGAGTTCACCCACACGACGCCCATGCGTGGGACTCCAACACTGCAGCGGCGATCGGCGAACTCGCCCGTTCCGCAGGTGTCGTCGCTATCGGTGAAATCGGGCTGGATTACTATCGCAATCTCTCCACACCGGAGCAACAAAAACTCGCCTTCCGAGATCAATTGGCACTCGCCGCCGAGATTGGACTACCCGTCGTGATTCATAACCGTGAAGCAACACAGGATGTCATCGAAAATTTACTTCACTGGTCTCGAGATTTACCTGAAGTCCTTCGAGGGCGAGCCGGCGTACTGCACGCTTATTCAGCGGACGTTGAGACTGCCCAACTCGTCGCGGAAGCAGGATTCTATTTCGGCGTTGCAGGCCCGGTGACCTTTCGTAACGCAGATCGTTTACGCGAAGTCGTGTCACAACTACCGATCACGAGGTTATTACTGGAAACAGATTCCCCCTATCTCACCCCGCATCCCTTTCGCGGCAAACGGAATGAACCTGTGTACGTTAGGTTTGTTGCCGAGAAATTTGCGGGTATCATGGGGGTAAATGAGAGTCAGGCATCGGATTCAACGTGGCGAAATGCTTCGACCCTCTTCGATTGGAATCATGGAAACGACGACCGTTACCTTCTTTGATCTCATCCGCTCCGACCTTTCCGAGGTGGAGCAGAGGATGCGCGTCAGCCCGGGCGAACACGACCCGAATTTGATCGCCGCGCTCGAACACCTCCTCTCATCCGGTGGGAAACGCATTCGGCCAGCCCTGGTCCTGCTTTCAGCGGGCATGTTGGGTGCCGACCGTCAACATGCAATCACACTCGCAGCATCGGTAGAGATGCTGCACACGGCAACGCTCGTCCACGACGACCTGATTGACGGCGCATCCCTGCGCAGAGGAATTCCGACCATCAACACCACGATGGGACCCGGCACAACCGTGTTGACGGGAGATTACATCTTCGCCCGCGCCGCGTATTTGGCAGCAGAAATCGGTCGACAGGCGTTGATGAAAATCTTCGCGCGCACCTTGATGACGATCGTCAATGGGGAAATCTCACAGATGTATGCCAACAGCAGCGACGGCGGCATCCCGGATTACCTCGAACGCATTTATGCAAAAACTGCCTCGCTGTTCGAGGTCTCCACGGAAGGTGCTGCGATCCTGAGCGATGTTGATGAAACTACGCTAGCTGCGATGAAATCCTTCGGATACAACATCGGTATGGCGTTTCAGATCGTGGATGACGTGTTGGATTTCACTGCAGATCAGAAACGTCTCGGAAAGCCCGTCGCCAACGATTTACGGCAGGGTCTCATCACACTCCCTGTCCTTTATTATCTCTCCTCGATCTCCGATCATGGGGAATTGCGCACTCAAATTACCGAACAGAAATGTGACGAAGATACGCTTGCCGAAATCATCTCCGCGATCCGCTCCTCGAATGCGATCGATCAAGCTCTCGACCAAGCTCGAGAATTCATCGAAACGGGATTGACCATCTTAAAGGAAATGCCTGCCAACCAGGAACGGACGGCTTTATACGAACTCGCAGATCACATCATCACCCGCAACTCGTGAAACGCTATTCTGAGACGGCCTGAAATCGTACGGCGTCGATCGACGTTCCACGGAGTTCCTGGAGATTGGTATGGAACAAACGAACGTTTTCGCTTCAACACACCCACTTGTAGCGCATAAATTGAGCAAACTACGCAGACAAGATGTCGTTCCCAAAAAATTCCGGGAACTCATTCGGGAACTATCTACATTGCTGACCTACGAAGCGACCCGAGATCTGCTGGTTAAACCGGTCCGTATTCAGACCCCGCTGACTGAGACCGAAGGTGTTGAGTTGGCCGAAAGAGTTGGCTTGGTTCCCATCCTACGCGCCGGTTTAGGAATGGTAGAGGGGGTGTGGGGACTGATGCCCTCCGCAGAAGTATGGCACATCGGCCTTTACCGCGATGAAAAGACTCTCCAACCCGTCGAATACTACAACAAACTTCCCATCGAGCCCACTGTCTCGATGTGTTTGATCCTCGATCCAATGCTGGCGACGGGTGGATCGGCCGTAGCAACGGTCGATATCCTCAAGGAATGGGGGGTGAAGAAAATCAAATTCGTCGGTCTCATCGCCGCACCGGAGGGCATCGAAGAACTCCACCAGCATCACCCGGAAATCCCTATCCACCTTGCCGCCGTGGACGAAAGGTTGAATGAACACGGCTACATCCTGCCGGGCCTTGGAGACGCCGGAGATCGACAATTCGGTACCGGCTGATGGCCAACGACGATCCTTTCTTCTGAATCAAGCGGGACACATGCTTAAGGCATGTGTCCCTGTACTATCTGCGCAGCAGATCGTACGTGAGTTAACCTAGAGCGGCTTCGACGATTGCGATGAAATCGTCGGCGCGCAAACTGGCACCACCGACTAAGGCCCCATCGATATCCGGCTGCTCGAAGAATTCCGCAGCGTTCCCCGGCTTGACGCTGCCGCCGTATTGGATGCGCGTGGCTTGTGCGATATCCTCGCCAAACATGCTTGTCAACACCGGGCGTATCGATTCGACGATGGTCTCGTTGGCATCCTCTGGCGTCGCCGCCTTGCCTGTTCCAATCGCCCAGATAGGCTCGTAAGCCACGATGACACGGCGAAAATCCTCTTTAGATATATCTGCAAAACCTTTGGAGACCTGCTTGCTAATCACGTCGATTGTCTGGTCAGCTTCACGTTGTTCCAACGTTTCTCCGACACAAACGATCGGACGCAGTCCATGACTCAAAGCCGCCCGGACGCGCAAATTTACCGTCTCGTCCGTTTCCCCAAAATAGGCTCTGCGCTCCGAATGTCCGATGATCGCAAACGTACACAGACCCTGCAACATGGTCGGGGAAATTTCGCCCGTAAACGCACCTGCCTCTTCCCAATGTACGTTTTGTGAGCCTACGAAGACTTCTTCGCCCTTCAAGCGTTCCGCCACCGCGGGCAAGGCGATGAATGGCGGGCAGACGACGCGTTCAACACCGCTGAGTTCAGACAAACGGGGAAGCATGTCCTCCACGAGCTGCAGCGCCTCCGTGATATTCTTGTTCATCTTCCAATTACCTGCTATACATGGTACTCGATCCACATTCTCCTCCAATGAATTTATATTATTCAGGAATTTGTCGTTTCAAGAATTGCATGTGCTCTTGCAGCCACACCGGCGTGCGGTTGTTTTCCAACAGCCCCGTAAGGAGATCCCGGGCAACATCCATCTCGCCAAGGTGGATGTGGATTTCGACGAGAACCACGTTCGCTACGGCGTTGTCCGGATTGCGGTCTAACACAGGTGCCAGTTCAGCCATCGCCGCCTCCGGGGATTCGGCATACAAACGCATCCGTGCAGCAGCCACCTGGATCACGTCACGATCCGGGTAATTATCATAAAGACCCTCAATCAACGGCCACATTGGCTCCTCAGGCGCTCCGAAGAAAAGTGCCTGGAAAAGCTTATTCGCCAGGAGCACCTCCGGACGCATCGGATTCTGCGACAGCTCACGTGCCCGTAAGTAGGTTTCCATGGCCATCCGAAAATCACCGGTTTCCATGAACAGATCGCCGGCTTTTATGAAAGCTTCGTAGGCACCGCGGTCATCGCCTTCCGCGAGGGACGTCTCCGCTCGGCGAAGTACTTCGTCCGCATTTTCGTTTGGAAATTCTTCGGGTTGAACTTCGTCCACGGGTCGATCTTCCGGCGGTTTCGTCTCGGTCGCCTCTCCCAGGGAAGAAAGCTGGTTGATGCTGCCGATAAAGGTGAACAGAATACAACAGGTCATCACCAATCCGGCGACGATCCAGAACCAACGGCTGCGTTTTCGCAGCGATTCCTTCAATCCCGGCTTTTCACCAGTGTCTTGGGTCTCCAACTGTGGTACGTCGTCCGATTTCGCCACGTCGGCCAACGTTGCAGCTTTCGCAAGCGATTCAGAGGGAAGCTGCTCTTTTTGGCGAGATTTCGACAACGATTCGAGTACGCCGACATCGCCGCCCGTGACGGCGGTGCAAAAGGCGTCGATCAAGTCCTCGACACTCGCATAGCGGTCCTCTCGATTTTTCGCCAACGCCTTCAGCAGCACCAACTCGACGGCCTCCGGCACCGTCGGATTGACCTCACGCGGCAGAGGGAGTGGTGTGTAAATGTGGTCGTGAATGATCGAAAAGGGAGTATCCGAAGAGAAGGGAACGCGACCGACGACCAGCTCGTAGAGCACGACTCCAAAGGAATAGATGTCCGTTCCCTCGTCGAGATCCGTTACACCTTGCGCCTGTTCGGGGGAGATATAATGCGGCGTGCCCATGAGCATGTCCCCCGAGAGAGTCGAAGCGCCTGCCTCCGCAATACGCGCCAGACCGAAATCCGCGAGGTAAATATCACCTTCCGGTGCGAGCAAGATGTTGGAAGGTTTAACGTCCCGATGCAGGTAGCCGTGCTTATGTGCGTAGGTCAGTGCGTTGGCGACGGCCTGTACGATGCGAAGCGCTTCATCCTTTTTGAGCGGACCTTTCGCAAGACGCGCTTTGAGCGTTTCTCCTTCGATGAACTTCATCACCAGGTATGGCTGTCCTGCATGCTCGGAGAAGTCGTAGATCGGCACGATGTTCGGATGTTCTAACTTGGCGACGACTTTGGCTTCCCTTTCGAAACGAGCGAGAAAGTTGGGGTCTTCCATGATCGCCGGGTGAAGCGCTTTGATGGCCACATAGCGATCGAGAGCTGGATGGTAGGCCTTATAAACCGTCGCCATACCACCCTGCCCCAATTGCTCGATGATGCGGTAGGCACCTACGTTTTCACCTTTTTCGAAACTCATAGCAACTCCAGGCTCAGGCCGCGCACATTATAGACGAGAGGTTTCAAAGGGACAACAAAAAGCTGCCCAGCTGCCAGAAATTCATTGAGCTTGCCAGCCAAGCAGAACCCACCCGCGCGCGAGGATATGAAGTTCGAATCGATCTCTCGATTTGATCGAATGCGTAGATTTCCGAACGCTAGAATCCGAAATTGCCCTTATTTATCCTCGAGCACCACCACACCGGGCAATTCTTTACCCTCGAGAAATTCGAGCGAAGCACCGCCGCCCGTCGAGACGTGGCTGATGCGGTCCGTCAAGCCGGCTTGCCGAACCGCGGCCGTCGATTCCCCGCCGCCCACAATCGTCGTGCCTTCACAAGCCGCTACGGCTTTGGCGATCGCCCAGGTTCCCTTGGCAAAAGGTTCAAATTCGAAGACGCCCATGGGCCCGTTCCAAACCAACAACTTCGCCTCATTGATCACCTGGCTGAACGACTCCACCGTCTTTGGCCCGATATCGTATGCACCCCAACCCGCTGGCACCTCGTCCACTGATACTGTCTTGCTTTCCGCGTCCTCGGCAAAGCGGTCACCAATCACCAAATCGACTGGGAGCAGCAGCCGATCCGCTGAGCGCGATAACAGGTCTTTCGCCGTTTCGATGGAATCTTGCTCAACCAGGGAATCTCCCATGGATTTCCCTTGCGCGGCAAGAAAGGTATTGGCCATGCCGCCACCGATGAGCAAGCGATCGGCTTTTTCCAGCAAGCGCTCTACAACGGTGATCTTGTCGGATATCTTGGCACCACCCAGTATTGCCACGAAAGCATGAGCGGGATTTTCCAACGCCTTCCCCAGGTATTCCAATTCCTTTTCCATCAGAAACCCGGCGACGGCTGGGAGATGGTGCGCCACCCCTTCTGTCGATGCATGCGCCCGATGTGCGGATCCGAAAGCGTCATCGACGTACAGGTCGGCAAGCGAAGCCAAGGCTGCAGAAAATGCGTCATCGTTCGCTCGTTCTTCCGGGTTGAAACGTGTGTTCTCGAGCAGCAGGACCTCACCCGCTTTAAGTTTCTCCGCGGCAGCTTGAGCTTTGGGTCCAACGCAGTCCTCCACGAATTCGACCGGCATGCCGAGCAAGGAGGACAGATATTCGGCAACGGGGCGCAGCGTCAATTCCGGAACGATTTTGCCTTTGGGTCGGCCGAGATGCGAACACAGGATGACTGCGGCGTCGTGCTCGAGCAAATAGCGGATCGTCGGTAATGCGGCTCGAATGCGGGTATCATCGGCCACAGCCCCATCCGCAAGGGGAACGTTAAAATCGACCCTCACCAGTACCCGCTTGTTCTCGGGATCGATGTCGCGAATTGTCTTCTTGTCAAACATGAGATTAACCTCAACGCGGCGCACCTGGATTGCCAGGCGCGCCGCGCTCCATGGATTTACAGGGATTTCGAAATTAGATTAGCGAGATCTGCGGTCCTCACCGAGTATCCCCACTCGTTGTCGTACCACGCGACCAATTTCGCCATGTTGCCACCCATCACGAAAGTGAATTGCGCGTCGACGATACTGGAATGATCGTCCGCTTTGTAGTCCATGCTGACCAAAGGTTCCTCCGAGAACGCGAGGATGCCTTTCATGGGTCCATTGGCTGCCTTGCGCATCGCGGCGTGCAGATCCTCCGTGGTCGCGTCCTTCTCCAGCATCACGACACAATCCACGATCGAGACCGTCGGAGTCGGTACTCGCAACGCATAGCCATCGAATTTTCCTTCCAGCTCAGGGATCACCAATGCTACCGCTTTCGCCGCGCCTGTAGTCGTCGGAATGATGTTCAACGCTGCGGCGCGCGCACGACGTAAGTCTTTATGCGGTAAATCTAGAATCCTCTGGTCGTTGGTATACGAATGGATTGTGGTCATTAAGCCCTTCTCGATACCGAAGTTGTCTTGAATGACCTTTGTCGGAGGCGCGAGGCAATTCGTCGTGCACGAGGCGTTGGAGATGATATTATGCTTACTGGCATCGTAATCTCCATCGTTGACCCCCAACACAACGGTCAAATCCGGATTCTTCGCAGGTGCGGTGATGATGACCTTTTTCGCACCCGCCTCCAGATGTTTGGAGGCACCTTCACGCGATCGAAAAACACCCGTTCCTTCGATGACGATTTCCACACCCATGTCTTTCCAGGGAAGTTTCGCAGGATCGGGTTCGGATAGCGCTTTGATGAAATCTCCTGCTATGGTTAAACCATCTTTCTTGACCTCAACCGTTCCCTCATAACGACCGTAGTTCGAGTCGTAGCGGAAAAGATGAGCCATCGTATTCAAATCCCCGAGATCGTTAAAGGCCACTACGTCGAAGACGTCCGGGTATTTCTCCTTCATGATCTTGAGGACTTGTCGTCCGATTCGGCCTAAGCCATTGATTCCTACTCGAGTTGCCATGATTACACTCCTATTTTCTACGGATCAATTGAGATCCGGATTAGTATCTTGATCGTCTATCGACGGCAGGTCCAGCGGACCCGTCCTTTCTTCCAGCAGCGCGATCAACGCTTCGGCCAACTTCTGCGCATCATGCCGCGATGGTCGGTCGACGTCGACCAAATCTGATGTATAGAGTTGAACCAGCGTATGCCCGTCGAATACTGGTTCCACCATTTCAGCTGCATCCGGGAACGCGTCTAGATACCCATCGTTGGCCACAATCAACTCCACCAACCCTGGGCCGACGTGATTTTCGATGGCTTCCAGATGCTGCTGACAATTATAACCATCCGTTTCCCCCTTCTGTGTCGCCACGTTGCAAACGTAAACTTTGAAGGCACTGGAAGCTTGAATGGCCTGGACGATGTCTGGAACCAGCAGGTTGGGCAACACACTGGTATACAAGCTTCCCGGTCCAACGACGATCATGTCCGCAGCCAGGATTGCCTGGATCGCACCGGGATACGCGGGTGGATCGTTGGGTTCGAGCTGGACCCTTTGAATCCTGCCGGGCATGTCAGGAATGCGACTTTCACCCTCCACACGCACCGCTCTGTCGGCGAGCGCCGGCGCTTTATCCGCGGACAAAGCGACGTCCTCCAAAGTAGATGGCAGTACCTGGCCGTGGATCGCCAGTACGCGACCTGTCTCCAGGATACCTTGATCGAAGCTGCCGGTCACACCGGCCAGGGCAGCGATAAAGAGATTCCCGAAGGAATGTCCGTTCAATTCTTCTCCCTCGAGGAAGCGATATTGAAACAGCTGCGTTAACAAATCCTCATCGTCGGACAACGCAGCGAGACAATTGCGTATATCACCAGGCGGGGGCAGGCCAAGCGATTGGCGCAGCCTTCCTGATGAACCCCCATCATCTGCGACGGTTACGATTGCGGTCAAATTACCCGTATGCTGCTTTAAACCGCGCAGTAACGTGGACAGTCCCGTACCTCCACCGACTGCGACGATCTTCGGACCACGGCCCAGACGTCGGTATCGCGCAACGGCTTCGACCAAAGGCTTGCCGGGACGGAGATAAGGCGCAAGCAACGTTCGATTCAACCTCAGTACGGCGAAGAAAGTCAACAAGAATCCTGAGAATGCAAGCACAACCGCCCGCAGCCAACGCGGCAGATCGCGCAGACTCAAAATGGCGATCCAGGGGGATTGTGGATGGTTTCGATAAATATCGAGCAAGATTACCGCGACACCCAATCCGATCAACGCGACGCCGACGATCAGAATCACGAACCACCGCTTAACCCCCAGTCCCGGTTGGAGCCAGCGGACGAGACCTCGAAATCGATGTGGCATTTTCCCATTCGGATTGGATTGACCCGGTTTCCTGTACACGAAGACGACTATACCAGAGAGGATATACAGCGTCAACATGAGCGGCTTTATAACTTTTGTGTTACCCCGGTTGCGTGTATAATGGTTGCACGATACCCAAAAGAAGGAGGAAGACGGCCCATGGCCACCGTAAGTTATACACATGTAACGAAGCAATTCGGAGACGTAATTGCAGTAAACGATGTAAACCTCAATATCATCGACAGAGAGTTCCTTGTCCTGGTCGGGCCGTCAGGATGCGGCAAGACCACCGGTCTCCGCCTGCTCGCAGGCCTCGAGGAGATCGACAAAGGAACGATCGCCATCGGCGATCGCATCGTCAACGAGATTGAGCCAAAGGATCGGGACATCGCCATGGTATTTCAATCCTACGCGTTGTACCCACATATGTCCGTTTTTGACAACATGGCTTTTGGCCTCAAGCTGCGCAAAACTCCCAAGGAAGAGATCACACGACGCGTGCACGAAGCTGCAGACATTCTCAGCATCGAACACCTCCTGGATCGAAAACCTCGCCAGTTATCCGGTGGTGAGCGCCAGCGCGTTGCCGTTGGCCGAGCCATCGTGCGCGAGCCGCAAGTCTTCCTGTTCGACGAACCCCTATCGAACCTGGACGCAAAATTGAGAGTTCAAATGAGGGCCGAAATCAGCAAGCTGCATCACCGCCTGAAGACGACCTTTATTTACGTGACACACGATCAGACCGAGGCCATGACGATGGCCGACCGCATCGCCGTGATGCGAAGCGGCGTCCTCCAGCAAGTTGACACGCCGCAGGAACTCTACGATCACCCGACAAACGTCTTTGTTGCCGGTTTTATCGGTTCACCGGCGATGAACTTCTTCAAGGCAAGCCTGGAGAAGTCGGATGGATCGCTGATCATCGACGCAGATACGTTCCAAGTCAATGTTCCGCCATCGAAGATAGATCGATATATGCCTCACGCCGGTAAGCAAGTCATCTTCGGCATCCGCCCGGATGACGTGCACGACCCGACGTTCTCGCCGCCCGTTTACGCTTCCCCGGTCGAAGCGAAAGTAGAAGTGACCGAGTTGATGGGCAACGAGATCTTCATGCACTTCGTATCCGGCGAAAACGCCTTCATCGGACGGATCGATCCACGAACGGCGTTCAAGGTCGGCGACACCATAGAATGTGTCTTCGACATGGACAACATGCATCTCTTCCACGTCGACGGCGACCAAAACGCGATCATGTAGACGGTACGACACAGATGTAAAAAACCCCCCGCATGAGAAGGCGCGGGGGGTTTCTTATGACTAAGGAGGTTTTGCATATGCACGATTTTGAACTCATGCGGTCACTGCATAAAAAAAATGAAACGAAAATCGTCCTGCTCGTCATGGACGGTCTCGGCGGTATCCCCATGGAACTTGGCGGTCAAACGGAATTGGAAGCGGCGAAGACCCCCAATCTCGATCGATTGGCGGCGGAGGGAACGCTGGGACAGACCATTCCCGTTCGCCAGGGAATTACCCCAGGATCGGGTCCCGCACATTTGGGGCTTTTCGGATATGACCCGGTTGAATTTGAAGTCGGCCGCGGTGTGCTGGAGGCGACAGGAATTGGCATGACGGTGCCGAAGGGGCACGTAGCCGTACGGGGCAATTTTTGTACCGTCGATGTCGATGGGAAAATCTCCGACCGCCGAGCGGGAAGAATTCCCTCGGACGAAGCGATTCCCATCGTGAACGAGTTGCAGAAAATCAAGATCGACGGTGTCGATGTGGACGTACGTCACGTGCGTGAATACCGCTTTGCGGCTGTAATGTCCGGGAAAGACCTCTCGGCAAACATCGACGATACCGACCCCCAGCAAACCGGCGTCGCCCCCCTCCCCGCCCATGCGCTCGACAGCGAATCCGAGGCGTGTGCCGAGTATTTCAACCAATGGATCGCTGCTGCACGTGAGAAACTGCAATCCCAGCCCAAAGCCAATGCATTGACTTTGCGCGGATTTTCAACCGACCCTGGCCTGCCACAATTTCCCGATATCTTCGGACTGCGCGCCGGCTGCATTGCTGTGTACCCGATGTATCGCGGTGTATCGAAACTGGTGGGAATGGAAATCATCGAGTTCGAGGGCGAAACACCCGAGCAGGAATTCCAGGTCGCCTTGCAGCAATGGGATGATTACGATTTCTTCTTCATTCACATCAAGAAAACTGACAGCAAAGGTGAAGATGGAGACTTCGAAGGCAAGGTAAAAATAATCGAGAGCGTGGACGCGGCTCTGCCACAATTGATGGCCATGGATCCGGACGTCGTCGTCGTAACCGGCGATCATTCCACACCTGCAAAATTGCGTTCCCACTCCTGGCACCCGGTTCCCACTCTGCTCTGGGCGCCGGAAACCGCAAGATCGGACGCGGAAACAACGTTCGGTGAACGGGCTTGTGGGCGTGGCGGTTTTGGGACGATCCCTGCCACGGCGCTCATGCCGTTGATGATGGCGCATGCGAATCGGCTGGATAAATTTGGAGCCTAGAAAGCCTTCGCCACGCCGATATAAGCCGTTAGTGACCAAAGAAAGCAAAGATCGACGCCAACGTCGATCTTTGTCTTATTTCTCATCCTTCTCGCGAATCTGTTTGCAAATAACGAAACTCGTTATTCCGCCTCTGCTGGAGATTTCTTCGTAAGCAATCTGCCAATCCCATACACGATCAGTGCCTCCAGAATCGTAACCATACCTAAAAGGATGAAACAGTCTCGCCAAAACCGCTCCGGATACAGGCGAATGAATGTATCCGAGTAGGCGAAAAGCCAGGTATCTCCTTCGAAAAAGATACGATGAAAGCCTACGAAAAGGACGCCGAAGGAAACCAAGATCCCCAAGATCAAGACACCGATTACAATCAACGTGTTTCGAGCTCCTCGAAATAATGTCCGAGGAATTACCTGGCTTTGAGCCATCCGCCATAAGACCACGAGCATCAGGACGGTCAGAACCCAACTGGCCAACAGAACACGTTTCATCACGTTCAACAAGACTTGAACGTCTTGCATGTGTTTCAACTCACGCTCGTTGTGCATCGGTGACCCATCAGCAAGGAAGTAGGAATCGAAGTACGAAATATCTTCGTTGCTGAGGAGAAAATCGATATCCACAGACGACCAGTACAGCCGATCCTGCAAGTCGAAGCCATAGCTATCCTTTGGAAAACCAGGCATGCGGTACTCTATTGGAACCCAAATCCCGGCGCTGTATAGAACGATGAAAACACTCGACAGAATGAGACTGATCGGCAGTAGAATCACGAATAAGGTTTCAACCATTTGTTTCCAGAAACGCGCCCTCGATGACAAGATACTCGCCTCCCTCTAGCGCAGGATATCGACGTCGCCACCCAGAATAAATCGCAGCGCCATCGAATTGGTGAGAAATTCGATCGGTGCACGATCGTCAGTATAGACAATGTCGGATTCGGGCGTTGGCTGCACTTGGGCGACCGTTCGCCGCAGGATGTCGAGCAGCAACGCTGGTGCCTCCTGTTCTTCCAACGCAAAGATGTTCATGATCAGGTTGTCGACGCCGCTCGGTTGTTTGGTGGCATAGATGAGCGTGTTAAATGTGTTCGGCACATCGACCACGTACACCGATGGGAAAACGGACCGTATGGTTCCCACCAGGGCCTCGATGATGCGGCGATCGTCCGGCGTTCGGCCTACGTTGATTGCCACGACGCCGTCTTCATAGAGATGCGCATACACTTCCAGAAAGAATTCCTGTGTGGTGAGATGCCAGGGAATATACGGCAACCGATATGCATCGATGCCAATCACGCTGTACAGATATTGGCTATGCGCAAGACCCCAGCGTCCGTCTGCGACGATCGCATTCAAATTCGGCTCGTTCATGTCAAACCATTCCCGGCCGACTTGAACGATCTCCGCATCGATCTCCCAACCGTCGATCGGTATCGCACCGAAGACTTTCGTGTACAGCTTGGCGATCGTCCCCCCGGCCAATCCAACGATACCCACGCGTTTCACATCGGAAAGATCAACCGGAGCGGGATTGAAGAAAGGCGCCGATAGAAAGTAATCCCAGGTACCATAGGTGACATCAATTCCTGGAGCATACACCGAATGGATGCCCTGACCCTCGTTGAGCATTAAATAACGAACTCCGCCGCGTTCCACGACCTGAATGTAGTTGTAAGCCGACTCCGTTTCGAAGACCTGCCCCGTGCTACGCTTGATCGGACCGGATAATGTGAAGAAGGATAAAACCAGGATCAAAACAGGAAGCAGCAGATATTTCAAGCCAATTCTGCGATCCTCCGTGAACAATCCTATCAAAGCCACGCAGATGAGGATTAAACTGAAAACCAAGAAAGTCTTCGCCGTGCCGATGGTGGGAATCAGCCAGAGCACGGGAAGGAAAGTGCCCAGAATCGATCCCATGGTCGAGATCGCATACATTTTGCCGGATACGCTTCCCGCCTGTTCGGGCGACTGGATGGCCAGACGTATGGCAAAAGGAGACACACAACCCAGAAGTGTGACGGGGACGCTGAAAAGAATCAAGACGACGAAAAATGAACCCAACATCACCGCCGTTGACAAGTGCTCGACCGCCTTTGCAGCCTGAAGCAGGATGGGTCTGGCGATGATGGGTACCAGGCCGGCTGCGAAGGCGCCCCAGGCCATGATGCGATAAAAGGTCGCACGATGGGGAGAACGATCCGCCAGCCGGCCACCGAGAAAATATCCCGCAGTGAGATAGATCAATATGAGGCCAATGATGTTCGCCCAGACGATGTTGCTGGTACCGAAAACATTGCCCAATAAGCGCGAAGCGGATATCTCGATCGCAAGCGTAGTCATGCCTGAGAAGAAAACTGCCACACCAAGTAATCTTTGATGCATAGGTTCCGTCCTGGTTTCGTCTATTGATCCTAGACCGCGGTAGGACGTACTCTCCTTCGTGAGGAGAGGTTTAGCGCCTCTTCCAATGAATCCCCGCAACGAACTGTAATTTCCGGTACGCCTTCCCGAGCAGCCGCAGTCCGTAGTGCACTCGAACCTTCCTGTCCACCGAAAGAGCTGGAGTCTAGAGAGATCAGGAACGGATGGCGGGCATTAATCAGTAAGCTGCGAATCGCGTTCATCACGACCGGTCCCGCAGCGGCGGTGATGACGATCACCGTCGATCCTCGAGGAATCCGGGGATATTCAACACGCAAGACTTGCTCGAGATCGTGAACGCCAGTCGCTCTCAGGACAGCCAAAGATTCCAATATCCGATAACGTTGCGCCTCACCTCGATCTGGCTGGATTACGTGCCTGGCTTTACCGTATGCGATCAGTCCCACCGACCGATCGTAATCCAAAAAATGGATTCCCAGCGAAGCCGCAATAGCGATAGCATATTCATCTGAAGCGGGCGGTAGTCGCGTTTTCCCTGCGATCCACACACTTCGCTCGTCCTCGGCGAGTTGATCCGCTTTCATATATCGATTCTTTCGAGCGGCATCGAGAAGCAGCCATACTTCGCCTTGCGGATCCAGCTCGAATTCCTTTACGATCAACCTTCGGTGTTTTGCCGTTGAAGGCCAATGGATTCGATTCAAACTATCACCAGCCGAGTAATCACGAACGGAAGCGACATTGGGAGTCACCTGATGCGTGCGTTTTCGAATCGCCTCTCCACCCGATATACGGCCAGTCGGAGTCGCAAATCTCCGAATTGGGACCACCATCGGCAGGACAACCAAATGTTGGGACGACGGGACATCCTTTTTCACCGGGAACAACCCAAACAAATCTCCGGAATGCAGTTCTAAAGGTCCAATTTGGTAGCGCCCGCGCCTCGTACACACCGTACGCTGGATCCAGGTCCGACGATGGTGTGATCCAAGATTAATCGTGATTGTGGCAGCACGATGACCGCTGCGATCATCCAAGCCGCGTCTCCCCAATCCCGCCACCATTGAGGTGACTTTATATCCAGGTAACTCGGATTTATCCCTCGCTTCGACCCAAATTTTAGGGACTCGGCTTTCGTTCACTAACGTAAACCGTTCCGTGAACAACTGGCCAACTTGGGCACGTGTGGAAAACGCTTCCCTTTCCAGTCGAATACCCAACAAGGATAATCGTGCCCAGGTATACGAACTTACAAGAAGAAAACCCCAGAGGTAAACCAAGTTATAGAAAAGGTCTCGCCCGGTGATAAACGCCCCCAATATGCTGACAGTGAAAAGCGCAACAACAACACGAGCACGACCTGTCATTAATCTATCTCACCGCCCGGGACTTTCACCTGACTCAGAATCTCTCCGATGATTTGTCTCTCATCGACTTCACGGATTCTGGCCGTCGAGCCAACGATGAGGCGGTGAGCAAGCGTCGGTACGGCAAGCCGCTTGACGTCATCGGGAAGCACGTAGGAACGACCCAAGACCGCTGCAAGCGCCTGGGACGTCCGGAACAAGGCCAGGCTGCCGCGCGGGCTGGCTCCCAGATACACTTCGCCGTGCCTTCGGGTCATGTTGACCAAATCGACGATGTAGCGCTTGATGTCATCGGAAATCGTCTGCTCTCGGACAGCCTGTTGTGCGGCAATAATATCCTCCACGGATACGACTTGCTCGAGGTTTTCGATCGGATGAATGATCTGCTGTTCCTCCAGCATGCGAATCTCATCGGGACCATCCGGATAGCCAAGATTAATGCGCATTAAAAAGCGGTCCATCTGTGCTTCCGGCAGAGGGAAAGTGCCCTCGTACTCGATGGGGTTTTGCGTGGCCAAGACGAGAAACGGCTCCGGCGTGTAATGAGTCACACCGTCAACTGTTACCTGCCCCTCTTCCATCACCTCGAGCAACGCAGCCTGCGTTTTGGGGGTTGCACGATTGATCTCATCCGTCAATACGATCTGATTCAAGATCGGCCCGGGGCGAAATTCAAATTCGCGCGTCTTCTGGTTGAATATCGATACACCGGTGACGTCACTGGGCAGCATATCGGGCGTGAATTGAATTCGATTGAACGTACAGCCAGTCGATTTTGCGATGCTCTTGGCCAGCATCGTTTTCCCAGTTCCCGGGACGTCTTCGATCAAGACGTGACCTTTGCAAAGAAGGCCGATGACCGTCAAACGGACGGCATCAACTTTACCAATGATCACATTTTCAACATTTTTGATGATTTTTTCGGCAATAGACTGGATGTCTGTCATGGATTCTCCATTCGCCGATGAGATTAAAGCATACCTCACAACGGACGATTCGTCTCAGTGACTCCCGTGGAACAGTTCTTTCGGACGTGGAAATGATTCTAGTACAGATTCCCTTGTCGTGTCTACCAAATCGGTGGATAAAACTCTCAACCGTTGAGGAGTACTGCGATGAGTGGAATCCATAGCAGAGTATACTTTAACGGCTTGTGCAGATGATTGCGAGCCGCGAAGAGCAAAACCGCGAGCACGAAGCCGCTTGCAAAACGTAAAAGTCCTAGCGGTTCACGGATCGTTGAAAACGGCAAGAAGAGAATCACCAAGCTGTTGATGAGAAGATTTACGTTCTCTGCAGTGATCTGCCGTTGCCATAATTCCCGCGCCGATACCCAAATCCCCCAGAGCACGGGAACGAAAATTGTCGGTCCGAAGATGAAGACAAACAACGCCAGCGCAGGAACCGAGACGAACCCGATGCGCCAAAGACCCATCAGCGGAATCCACTCAAACGGCGTCGAATTGGCACCTCCACTGCCAATACCGGGAGTACCAAAAACGCGCCACAACCAAACCTGCCAGCCTGCATATAGGACACCCACGACGATCCAGGGCGCTACCGCTTTCCAGCTGCGTTTTACGATCAAATCGGATAGGAGCAACGCAAGCCAAAATATCAGGATGGTTTCTTTGGCGAAAAGCGCCAATCCAATCAAGGCTGCACTCAGAATCAACTTCTCGCGTTTCCGGGTCAACCAGGCAAGGGCTGCCAGACCGTAGGCGAGAGGTTCGAGCAGTTGTAGGCCTGCGGCGGAAACCAGACCCACCCACAAACCGTAACTCAGCGCGTACCGCTTGTGAAGTCCGTAGTCTTGCAGGTAGAGCATGACCGCATAGGTTCCAGCCAGGTGAGCGATCAGGTTGATCGCTAAAAGCGCCCACGGAATTGCAGCGACGTGTCCACCCGCCAAGAAATGTGCCAACACAGGCAACAGGATTCGCTGATAGCGATAAGCTGGGACATCGAGTTTGCCGCTGACCGTGGTTGGATCTAGATCGACTGCGATGTAGTAGGTAAACTGCCCATCGTAGCCTTCAGTACCCGCTGGATTCCCCTCCGAGAACTGTGTACCAATTTCCGCCAGCGCCACAACATTCCAATGGTAAACAACCAACCGCCCGACGATGTATCCACCGACGACGAGTAATGTGACCAACAGCGGCCAGTAGCGTTTCAGTCTCGAAACCATCGCCATCCCTGCACGACCAATAAACAAACTGCCAGAAGGCTCAAATAAAAACCAATGCGGACAGATGTCGGTCGATACTCGAAGCGAATTTGATGTTCTCCGGCGGGGACCCGAACCGCTCGAAAAAGAAAGTCCGCGCGGTAGATTTCCGTCTGAACCTCATCAATGCTGGCTTTCCACCCCGGGAACCACGTGTCCGAGAGCACGACCCAGCCTTCGACCGGAGCGCTCGATCTTATCGTTACCTGGTTGGGGTTGTCGGTCTCGACGATTGCAGCACTTCCCCATTCATTCTTATCGGCGTCCTCCGTGGCGAAAGCCCACTCAAGGACGACAGTCTCGTGTGGATCGAAATCCTCATCCATGACCATATCGAAGGCTTGCTCGTACGAAGGTGCGAGAACGGCTCGCGAAACCCAACGAACGCGTTGGGGATCGAGATTTTCCCGGTAGATCAAAGACATTTCTTTGGATGGATCGATACTTGCCTGCCAATGCACATCCATGAGAGCAAGCAGTACGGTCCGGCGGGCGCTTGATGTATCCTCCAGTCCGTTCATCCACAGGACATACCTTTGGGGCAGAAGGGGATCGAAGTTGTTCGCCGACGGTATGCCGTCCAGCAGAGTCGTGTCGGGCAATCCGTATTTGCGTACGAGATACCAATCGTCCGTATTCATGTACGTATCGAAGCGGTGTGTCCACTCGAATTTGAGTTCGTTCTCGACTTCCGCATCCAAGTAGACGCGATGATCGTTTCCCAACGACTTCATCGTGCCGTCAGGATCTTCGAAGAGCGAAGGCGAAACGGAAGGCACCAGGCCGCGGCTAGCAACGAGTAGATCGAGCAAAACGACGCATCCCACCAACAGATTCCAACGCAGCGATGAACCGTCGGGTTTTAAAAGAACCAGAATTCCGGAGGTGACGAACCAGACACCAGCGAGGATGAAAGCCCTTACGAAACTCGCTTCGATGCCGCCAAGCAGTTCCGTCGATGCGACTGCTGCTATACCGATGATGCCGGCCCCAGCCGTTCCAAGCCGGATCCAATACAGCGCGCGTCCGGTTGGCTTCTTCAACCGATCGATGCCGAATGCGGCAAGCAACGCAGACGAAAATACGAAGACGATGTTCCAACGCGAAGGGGCCTGGAACATGTTGAACGTCGGCACGTGTTCGAATAGGAAAGGGTAAATCGGCGTGTTCCTGCCCAGTGCAAGAACGAGTGCACCGAGACCTAAGACGGTCAAGAAACGGATCGAACCCCGTTGTTCGCCTTTCGTTCGCCAGCCTGAAAGCACAGCGTAAATCGAGAGCAGGAACGGCAGCACGCCGAAATATATGGCGTCCTCCCAATAATTTCCGTATCCCCAATAGTCGCCCAAAGCGGGGCTGCCGAACAAACCAGGTAGCACGAGGCATAGCAACCGCCAGGGCCAAAATGAGTAGTTCAAGGCAAATTCAGCGTCCAGTGTATCCGCACGGTACGAGTGCAGCGTGTACTCGAGTGTGGGAATCAACTGAACGGCGCAAAGTGCAAAGGCGAATAGTCCGGCGATTGCGAGAAATGCCAAGATTTTGAGTACTTGCTTGAGGTCCGTGCTGCCAATCAATCTCCATATAACCCAGGCGACGAGGATGACAGCGGTGTACCATGCAGTTTGCGCGTGTCCTGCCAGCCATTGAAAACTCAATACGATACTCAGCAAACAAGCCGATTTTATGATCTTGCTTCGATCCGCTGCGCCACGACTCAGGTGAACGAGACGATCGGCTGCCAGGACGACCCAGGGAATCCACGCAGCCGCAGCGTTGATCGACAAAAACCCGCTGCGGGCTACGAGATATCCGGAAAGGCCGAACGCCATTCCGGCGATTGCTCCAGACAGGACTCTCAGCTTCAAGCGCCGCACCAGGAAGTACATCCCCAGACCCGCCCAGACCAAATGCAGCGCCACAAGAAGCCCATGTCCCCAAATCGGACCTACGACAAAGAGCAGGACATTTGGAGGGTACAGGAGCGCGACCTGGTAATTCGCGAACAGTGGAGCTCCCATTCCCAGAAGTGGATCCCAAAGTGGTAGGTAGCCTCGCTGGAGGACTTCGAAAGCGTACGTACGCCATGGGACGAATTGCAGAACGGGTGTCCCCCAAAACAACGCACGCCCGCGGATCAACATTGGACCAAATAGAATCGACGGCCCAAGGATGACCAGGAACCATCCAAATCGATCCTTGATCCGAAGGCGAGAGAAGGCTTCGGAGATGCGCGTGCGTCTACCTATCATTCCGTCTTCGATTCTGGATCTTCAATTGATGGAACTGTATCGTCCGATAAGTATCGGTACACAGCATATTCACCGTTTTCGAGCACCAGTTCAAAGGCAGGATTCGATACCGGCTTCCAGGTGTCCAACGCCTCCTCCGGTGGACCGAACCAGACGTAATCTACTTTCCAGGTCGCGAGAAATTCATACTTCTGGGCTTCATTCATCGCACCCCGATAGAAGCTCTCGACTTGTGGTTCGAGCAGACTTAAATCCGCGCTCTCCGGACCATGCCCGATGACGACGCGCACCGGCGCATAGGCGGGCATAACATTTCCCGTCTCGAAACTGGTCAAGATGACCGATTCCGGCTCGACGACACGCGCCAGCATCTTGAAAGTTTCCACCTCTTCCGCCGGTTGGAAGATGGGCACGTCCGGCACCAGTACCTGACGGACACCGCCAAGGATCAAGATCAGCGAAGAAAGCAGGCTGCAGAGTGTAATGCCCGCGATGATCCAGCGCTTCGCCGTTGTACGATCGAATTTCCATTCCAAGAAGCCAACAGCTGCAAAGAGGACGATGACAACCCAAATACCCTCCGGCAAGCGTCGTTGCAGGTTGTGTGGAGCGTACGCCAGAAACGGGAAAGCGATGACCCAAGCCAGCGGCAACAATGCAGCAGTCCGTTCGCGCCGAAGCAGACTGCGTATGCCGGCGATCATCGGGATCAGAAGCAACCCATAAGCAAGCAGATAATGACCCGGATGCGGTGAGAGAATGCGATTCTGTTCGGTCCATTTCTTCAGAAACGGATCTTGTATGAAGGAAATACCAAGATAGATCACGAGTGGCAGGGCAAGTATCCCACTGCGTAGTGCAGTGAAAAACCACGGTTTCCATTCATCCATCAAGCGACGGCGGATGAAGATCACCAATAAAATCAACTGATGCACGCCGATGACTACAAACGCCGTGACGACAGAGAGCGGCTGCACCAGCGTCAGGGCAAGAAAGCAACCACCGGCAATCCAACCACTGCGCGCCGATTCGGAGGCGCGTAGGTAGTCAACCATTCCGAAGAGCATCAGGGCTCTCGCCAACACCAAATGGGGCAAACCGTAAATTGCCAGGAAGCCAAACGACTCAGGAGAATAAAAACCGAGGGGTAGATCACCCTGCCACGATGCGTTCCCCATCAGAACAAGCACCCAACCCAGCCCACCGCCAATGGTAGCCAGTACCGTAGCCCATCGGCGCCAGAACCTGGATTCGATAAACAGGGAGACGAACTGATACGTCGCCATCACGATCAAAGGGATTGTCAATATTCGAAAAAGGTGGAAGATCGATAGTAATTGAAGATGCAGGGCGTCTCCCGAGGCGAGTTTCCCGAGTAACAGGTAGGGTAAAAAGGCGATCACACCGCGCTGATCCAGACTGGAATACGGCGTTCTGAACAGCCAGGCTCCGTTTGAACCGCTGAGCATTTTGGCAATGTACGAATTCCCATCGTTGACGCCGAAGACAAACCCCGAAAACACCCATTCCGAATTTTGATTGGCAAATCCCAAAAAGTATGGCAGCGAGGTAATCAAAATCAGAATCCCCGCCAAGCCCAGAATCCACTTCACCTCATCCCGAGTCATCGTTTTACCCACTGCATCGCCACCAAGAAAAGAGTAAACAAGCTTATAAACCCGCCCCAGCGCACCAATGGGGGTTCGAAGGAAAATTCGACCTCATGTCTGCCCTGTGGCACTTCAACACTGCGCAGCAATTCGTACATGCGTTGGATTTCACTGGAAGTCCCATCCACTTCGGCCTGCCAACCCGGATAGTCTACTTCGCTTAAAATCAGCCGGCCAGGACCGGTTACGTTGAGATGGATTCGATTGGGCGTCCAAATTGTGATTTCGATCCCCGTAGTGTCGACCGCTGTATTGCTGTAAAGCATCCAGACGCGCGGCATCACCATCCCGTTGCGATAGATATACACTCCATCGACGACCGCCTCAAGCAGGGTGTTTTCCGCTTCGATAGGAAAATCCGAGACAATAGAGCCGACGTTTAACAGCCCTAATTTCTCCACGTTCAAGTCGAGTTCCCTGGCTCGACCCGGATCACCCCCCGGAAAAGGTGGCAGGGAAACGGAATACTCGCGCGACGAAAAGCCAACGGCTGAAGCCAAGAAATCCCGATAACGTTGAAGCTGCAGCGGATTCACCCCATCCGCCAATTCAATCCCAAAAGATGCTGCAGTCTGCTGTGGGATGCTGTAGGAAGGAGAAAATGTCCGCTCCCCTTGAAATTCTGCCACAAGATTGGAGACCTCGGAGCGCTCATTCAATTTCCCGCTCATCGGCTGCACCTCGAGAGCTTTGAAGCCGACGATACCGTAATCTACGGCGATGATCAGCATCCATACGGCAGCGAGCCAACGAGGTGGGAGGCGATTTCGTGTGGAGACATTCACCCACAGGAATGCCAGCACGGCGACGAAACAGAAGCCCACTAGAATCCCCAACCCTTCTTGTGTGATCAACCACACTCCGACGCCGAATAACACGACGATTGCACTGAGAGCCAACGACGCAAGACGTATCGCAGGTAGATCCTTCGTGCGCCACTTCGCACAAACGAGTTTATCTAGACCGATCCCGGCAAGAATGGCCAATCCGAATGACGCCGTAAAAAGAAACCGCGGTGGAACGCGCAGCAGCTTCATCCCGGGAATGATTCGCATCAGAAGCGGATAGAGGGGGAAGTGGTCTCCGATCGCCATAAGCCACGACGCAATCACGACACCAACCCAGAAGCGGGCGTTCGTTCGCTTCGTGACCAGCGCCACGAGTGTCAATTGAAGGACTCCGATTCCAGCGTACGCCAACCATTCCGGCTGATCGAAAAATGGCACCAGGATGCCGGCCAGGTGAGAATACGGCATCGACATCGTGGTCATTTCCTGAATTGCCAGCAGGGACCGCGTGGAGTTGACCACGAGTTCGCTCATGGGAAGGATCAACACCGCAGCCGACCCCACGGCGACGATGGCGGATATGGATCCGGTTGTGAGGAGCGTACCGATCGAGGTCGTGATACGCTCTTCAGGCAGTCGTACGGTGAGCATGTGATGGATCGCGTAGGCCAGGCAGAGCAATGTCAGTGGAACAAGCCAGCGCGGATCCGCAAGAAACGAGAGACCGAAAGCCACGCCCGTTAAGCCATCCCACCGCAGCCAACGCCGTCCTCCTTTGCGTTTCGTGTCCAGCGCTTTTCGCAGCAGCAGTAGCACCCACGGTGTCCAACTCACGGCACATACAAAGCCGAAGTGTCCCAATCCGATATGCGCAAACCATTTCGGCGCCCCACACCAAGCCAATCCAGCCGTGAGCGAGCCCACGATCCCAAACCCGAACGACCGCATCAAACGAAACATGCCCCAGCCCGTCCACGCGAGGTGCAACCAGAACAAGAGGTTGAAGGCGAGTTGAATCGGCAGGAGCGCCACCAGCCAATTGGGCGGATACCAGAGTCCGGAGAGCGGATCGGTAGCAAATGGCATTCCACTGAGAATCATCGAATTCCACAGTGGAATTTGCCCCCAGGTCTGCAGACTGTCACGGAGATAATATGCGTTCGGCCAATGCGAAACGAGGATGTCGGAATATTGCGCGCCTCGCCAAACAAGCAAATCGCCGGGACGCGGGATGACTTTTACCAACCAGAGTGCGCAGATGATTAGGAAGAAGAGGGGAACGAGAATCAACCGGAGATCTCGACGCTTCATGAGTCGTTCACCTGGAGGATGCGAACATCGTGCCCCACGAAAACCGTCGTGCACAATGACAGCCACGTCGGGGATCCGATGCTTCTCTCCCGCCAGCCGTAATACACGTAATCCACGCCGAGTGAAATCAAACGTTCGAGTCCCGCATCGCCGGGGCCGTCCCAACGGAATAATTCGTCGATCAACGCTTCTTGTTGCGCGGCGTTGGGCGTCTCGAACGGGTGACCGTAGAGCACGCGCACATCGGCAAACGCCGGCAAACGGTTGCCGGTAACCGGTGCGGCGAGTATCAAAGAGCCATCCGGAACATGGGTGAGCATCCGATAATCCGCCACTTCACCTGGTCGCTGGATGAAATCGGGGTCCGATCGACTCACACGGTCGATCCCGGTCAGGACCACGACTACATTCGAGGGGATCATGATGAGGATCAATGCGATCAAGAGCAGCCGTTTACGCGCAGGATTTGAGACCAAGCTGTGCAGCCCGATCGCAGCGAGACAGGCCATTGGAAAGTAGAGCCCGAGCGTGAGTCTGCGTTGTAAATTGAACGGCGCATAGAGCAGCAGGAAGTTGCTGACCGCCCAGACGATGAGCAACCTTCCCTTCGCTGAAGATCGGCTGTCGCGACGAACGGCAGCGACGATGGCCAACAGGAGAACCGGGCTGTAGCCGAACAAATAAGCATAAATCGGCGGTGAGGGAGTTTGATTCTGCTGCGTCCACAGTGCAATGACGGGGTGATTTTTCGTAAGCCACAAATCATACAACAACAACGGCCCCGCACCGACTGCCAACGTCAGAAGAGACGTGAAGCGGGCTCGATTGCACCTCCAGGCAGTCCGCCAGTCATCCTTGTGAAGAAAAATGATGCTTTCCCAAGCCAGCCACAGAACCAGGGAAACAAAGAGACTCGCCAGGGAGAAGGGCAATACGATCGCCAGAAGCAAACCGCACACCCCGGCAATAAGAGCACGTTTGCGAAGGCTGCCCTCCTTCACGACCGCGAGGACGGCCCCAAGCAGCAGAAGGTTCGCCAACGGAAAGTGTGCGTTGGTATATACCGCCTGAAATGGGATGGATTCCGGGATCGAAAGGTCGCTCGTTTGAAGGCCCAGAAGGCCGAAGATCCAACCCATTCCAGCACCAAATAGCGAAAGAAGAAAAGCCGCCCACGTTTCGAATTTGTCTTGCAAGAACGTTTTGAAGAAGTAGAAACCCAGCCAGAACAAGCCGATTCCGGCTACAAATCTCGCCGCATGAAAAAGGGTAATCAGTGGAACATGAATCAAACCGGCGACGTGCCCGAGGAATATGTAGTAGCCGTATAAAAAGGCAGCGCTTCCCGGATTGGGTGCATAGGGAAGGCGGAAAAGCCATTCCCCATCAGCACCCTGGAGCATTTTTGCCAGGTAACTAAAACCATCGACGGGATTAATCAAAAAGCCCGTGAACGTATTCGGCCTTGCGGCCTGGATCGCAATGGCGTACGGAGCGACAGTTCCCAATGCGACGAGAAAGCAAAGCCCGAATGCGATACACCGCTCGGTCTTTTGAGTCATGCGTAGAATTGTACGTCGAGCGATGCACTTGCGCCACGATGGACGATCCGATTCGGGTGAAAAATATCTTGCTCCAAAGTCTCAGTTGCGTCTATAATCCCCGCATGAGCCGCGTTTCAAGCCTCTATCGCCTGCAACAAATCGACCTCAGTCTCGACCGCGCGCATGCGCGAATCGAGGAAATTGATCAAATTCTCGCCGACGACGAAGAGATTCTAAAGAAAAAGAAAATCCTCGAGACCCGGAAGGAAAAACTCGAGGCTACACGCAAAGCGCACACCAAAGCCGACGA
This sequence comes from Anaerolineales bacterium, assembly GCA_034417075.1. GTDB lineage: Bacteria > Chloroflexota > Anaerolineae > Anaerolineales > E44-bin32 > WVZH01. The sequence continues at coordinate 96,789 of DAOULU010000012.1, read as the reverse complement.
TGCGGTCAGTGCGCAGCGCTCCAAGATCGAACAATCCGAGCGTACACTCTACAGCGGCACGGTTCGAAATCCAAAGGAACTTCAAGATCTACAACAGGAATCTGAATCGCTCAAACGGTACTTAGTGACCCTTGAAGATCGTCTCCTGGATGCTATGATCGAATTGGACGATACCGAGAAAACGTTCAATGCGGCGAGCGACGACCTGACGCAAAGCGAGGATTCACGTGCGGCCCTGCACCAGGCCTTACTCGAAGAGCGAGAACGATTGTCGATGGAAATTTCCCGCTGCGAAGCAGAACGAGAAGCTGCGGTGTCTGATGTCACCGCAGAGGATCTCAAACTGTATGAATCCTTGCGCGAGCGCTTCTCCGGTATGGTAGTCACGCTGGAGCGCGATTCAAGCTGCGGTGCGTGTGGTGTAGAACTGGCGCGCTCGATCCGCCAAGAAATCCGCACCGGCGACAGTCTGATCCGCTGCAGCCAATGCGGGCGAGTATTGTACGCAGGATGACATTGTATGAGTGAACTATTCAGGACGTTGTATGGAAGTTGGATCGATTGGCCGGAGTTGATCACCGGCTTGATTCTAGGCGCTCTGCTGATGTTCGCAATCGAAAAAATCGGCGTTAATTTCTCCGCCATCTTTCAATACTTTTACTCCATTATTCAATCCATCGGCGGCGCCATTTCCGGGAAATCCGGCGATCCCTACAAGCTGGATCTGCTCGAACGTATGGAATTGCTGCATGCGTCCAGGCCGCTGTTCAAGGTAAGCGAGATTGCTGTCCCTCCGCATCTACTCGCCCCACCTATCCCTGCGGATCCCGTCCGCTCTGACCCGATTCCCGAATACACTTTGGCCGTGCTCCCCAATCTCCCCGATTGGAATTATTTATCCGGCATTTATCACGCCCCTTCAATATCCATAGCACATGCCCTTTCCGATGGTACCAATTTCATGATCACAGGGGAACTCGGCAGTGGAAAAACGTTCGCTCTGGCGTACTTCGCCATCCTGGCACTAAACAAATCGCCGGAAGCGGGAATTGCCGCAGAGATGACTCCAATATTCGTTCACGCCGCCGACCTGGAATTCCGTCGCCGGTCGGAGAAAGATCCACTCACCGTGCTCATTGCGGCGGTACAGAAAACGGTCTCCTCCAACCTGGCTTCAAGCATGCCAAACTACCTACGCCCCCGATTTCGAGGAGGGAAGGCGCTTCTCCTGCTGGATGGGCTAGATGAATGCACGGTCGACGAAATCGCACCCATCGCCGAATGGCTCGAAGATCTACAGATGGCTTTTCCCAACGTGCGCATCATCGCGAGTGGACCAGCCAAGAATTACGACGGGATCGTCCATGCCGGTCTCACACCCGTCGCCATCGCACCCTGGACCGAACATGACCGTAGTTTGTTTCTGGCAAAATGGGGTCAGGCTTGGCAGCGGCACATCCGGCCACTGCTGCCCAAGAAAAGGATGTACGACATTGATCCGAGCTTGATCTCGGGATGGTTCTCCAATCTGGTGCGCGGACTAACCCCCCTGGAAATGACACTACGTATCTGGTCGGCGTACACGGGTGACGCCAAAGACACCACGACGTCGGTGAACATGGATGCCTACTTCGCCCGCTTGCTGTCACCCAACGAACGACCACAGGCGGAAGCCATCGGTTTGAATTGGCTCAACGAACGACACGGAATAGTCTCCGAACGATCCATCGGTCGCGGCGCGTCGGTAAAAGACTTCGTGTCTGCAGGCATCTTGATTCATCGTGCAAACAACCACCTGTCCTTCACCGTGCCAGCTCTTGGCGCCTATTTGGGGGCCCGGGCGATGCTCTCCGGAGGTTTGACACAGGAAGCGCTAGAACCTGGCTGGATGCCCGCAGAAACCGCATTGGGTTTCTATGCTTTGCTGGGTGGTGATCTTTCGCAAGTCGTGAGTCAATATCTCGACGCAGGAGACGACCCCCTCAATTCCAACCTATTCACTACAGCCCGCTGGCTGCGCGCTGCCCCTGCCAAGGCTCCCTGGAGAGCGCACATCCTCCGATCGCTCGCTACGCTGGCAAATTCGAGTGACAAACCCTACGGTTTACGGTTGCGTGCCGTCCATGCGTTAACGCGATCCGAGGACCCGTCAACGGCGATCCTGTTTCGCCGTCTATTGACTTCGGAGGACCGCATCAGCCGAATATTAGGCGCTTTGGGCCTGGGCGGCGTTCGGGACGAGGAATCGGTCGAGCGTCTGCTCGATGTGGTGTATCAGGATCGGCACCTACACGTCCGCCAAGCGGCTTGTCTGGCTCTGGCAGCCATCGGCACGAATCCGGCGCTCGAAGGAATGGGCAAGGTTTTATTAGACGGAGAGGAAGCCGTCCGTCTGGCCGTTGCAGAAGCACTCGCCGCTCAGCCGGGCGAGAGTATCAATATGCTGCGCGATGCGATCGAAGTGGAAAATATCCTCACCCGCCGCGCCGCGGTGTTCGGATTGTCCCGCATCCCACAGGATTGGATTCCTGAACTGCTCGAAACGATGCATCTCGAAGACGACCAATGGATCGTTCGCGGTGCCGCAGCGGAAGCGCTTGAGCGTATTCAAAATCCACCCTGGAAAGTCCACTCGCTACAAACAGAGTTATCCACGACACCGTGGCTGGTGGAATTCGCCAAGCGCGAAGGTCTCGCGATCGCTCCCGGAAAGGCGTCTTTGGAGCTGCTTCGCCAGGCCCTGAACAAAGGGAAGGACGAGGAGAAGGTAGCCGCACTCGAAGCGATTGGAAACAACGCAGCCGAGGAAATGAGTCTCGAACTCCATCAAGCTCTCAAATCCAACCAGCAATTTCTTCGAGATTCGGCGTTCGAAGCTCTTTGGCGGATCAACGCTTCCGGATTGCACCAGATCTCCTATGCGTAAAATCAGGTCTGATAGGTACGCAACTACAGATCGTAAATCAGGGGAATAAAGAAACGAGCTTGTCGATCGACAAGCTCTTCAGATTATGACCGGGATGTATCGAAAAGAGCTACTTCGATTTTTTGTTCTTCGCCATCCAGTATTGAATCCTTTCTTCGACCTGCTCGGCATTCATGTCGATAATCGACAAGATTTTATCGAGACCCTTCTCCCCGGCCACGATTTCCACTCTGCTCCGACTGACACCCAGGACTTTGGCGAGAAATTTGATAAGCGCAGTGTTGGCTCTCCCCTCCAATGGAGGTGCACTGACCCGAACTCGCACGGTACCGTCTTCCAAGACGCCACCGAAAGTGGTTCTGCTTGCACGAGGAGTCACACGGACGGTCAGCGCTGCACCGTGTTTTCCGTCGTGTAATTTAAACTTACGCATGTGTTCGCCTCTCCATCAAGAAAACAACCCAATTACCAACTGACGCAAAATCTGCAAGATAATTATCAGCGCCAAGGGGCTGAGGTCAATCCCACTTATGGGGGGTATTACGCGTCGAAACGGAGCCAACAATGGTTCGATTATTCGGCCAAGCGTTATTCGCAGTGGATGGTATGGCGCCAGGAAATAGGTCAGGAATACGTACACAATCACGGTCCACGATAGCAGACTCAGGAATTGAACGATGATGTAAACGAGAAACGGCATGTCACCTTCCAATAGGTTGCGGGCTAATTATCCCACAAATCCGAACGACGATGTTTACGGAAATCTCACGAGTTTGATCATGGGTTTCCTGCCGAGGATGATCCCGATCCGCACGGGTCAGCTTAAACCGATAAGTGCACCAAAACGACCGGTGACACCCTTTTCAGCGCGATGGGAATACCAATCTCCCATGTGACAAGCCGTACAAATTCCCGCCACTTCTATGTGTTGAATCCCCATTTCTTTTAGTTGATCGTGATTGGCTGCCCAAAGATCGAAATACGTCGAATCACCATTCGAGTTCAGGTACAAATCCGATTTCCCAGGAAAGGCTTTTCGCATCGCGGAGATGACGTCGGCGCCGACCTCGTAATGGTCTGGTCCGATCGAAGGCCCCAATGCGGCATGTATTTCGGCCGGATCGCAGGAAAAGTGATCCATCATACCCCGAACGGCAGATTGCGCCACGCGCCGCGATGTTCCCAGCCATCCGGCATGTGCAAGTCCGATCACCTGGCGGCTTGAGTCGTACAACATGATGGGAACGCAATCTGCGAATCGCATTAATAGAGTCAGTCCGGGCACATCGGTGAGTATCGCGTCGGCTTGATGATAGGGTTTGTCCTTGCGGGGTTCTCGAGCGATGACGTAGCGTGCAGAATGGATTTGCCAGACATCGTAGAGCGAATCCGGATCCCGCTCCATTGCCGAGAAAATCCGCCGTCGATTCTCAGCGACACGCTCGCCCGCATCACCAACCGTCGCACCCACGTTCAACGATTTCCATGGTGTTGGGCTTACACCACCGTGTCGCGAAAAAACCGCATGGGCCAAGCGGGGACCGGCTAACGAATCAAATTGAAAATATCGAAGCGCCTCGATCTGATGGAACGGCATGGCATCAGTCTATCACGGCACGGAGGGATGTACCAAGATCATTCAAGTTCCGGGATGGACAGACATCTCTCCGGAATGGATGCAATCAACGACAGCCGCTGGCGAAGGGAGTGATCCACATCATCCAAGAATTGACTCTATTTAATTATTCGTAGTGAGAAGGTCAAAGCGATTCCCCAGCGCCGGCCAACTTCATCGATACCATCACACGCAGTTCCTGCATTGTCTCTTCCATGTAGGGAAAAGCAAGCCAAACGTTCGCCACACCAAAGAGCAAGCCGGTTAAAGTGCGTAGGAAAGGCGTGCTTTCCCTTAGCGTGAGGAACCCTAAGGAGAGTTGCGCGAGGAGCTGTGATCCGCCATCAATGGCGATCGGCAAGATGCCGATCAGTATCCATATCCCGATGGGAAGCGGTTTTATGCGCTTCCGAAAAACGGCAAACAGCAATCCGCTGAGCAATATTCCAACATAAATTGCTACATCCCGTTCACAGAGCGCCACTTTGTACCCCAATCGATCGTTTCCGATGAACTGACGCGCTTCCCATTGATCGTTCTCATCCAGGCCCGTGACCTCAGCGTAGGACCCGAGGCGCGTGTTTGCGATCTCCAGTGGATACGCCGGCTGTTCTCCGAAAAGGAACCACGATCGAAAAGCCAACTGATGACAAAGCGGAGAATAGATGGAATAAATCCATCTGGCCGGACGAGTTGCACCGTTTTCCATCAACACCGGCGCAGCAAAAGGCAGCCCGACGTACAGTAAAACAAGTAAATTGATAACGGCCAGCCAATGTTTGGACAAAGAGAGCAGGATTTTATGTAGGTTAACCGCCCGCTTTCGATTATCCTCGTCGGGTGTTGTTTTTTGCGTTCTACCCTGCAGCGCGGCAGCGAGAGTCACCCGCAGTTGAGTCTTATCGATGGGAGCCTCGAGCGTATATGGACCGATTTTCAACACCGGGATCATTTTGGCGTAATGATCCTGCAAGATGGGGTCAGTATCGATGTCGACCTCGATCAATTCGTGAGGGTATTCCGCCTGTAATACCTCGAGTTCGCTCCTCACCTCGTCGCAAAGCTTGCATTGTTTCCGCGTAAACAACGAAACGCGCATCATATCTCGAAACCTACCTTCAGATTACGACCTCAAAGTAACGACGCATTCAACACGACACCTTTTCTACGTGTTTTCGTGGCTATTGCTGCAACAAGTTTTCTTCCAGGCCAAACGTAGGGATGGTCTTGGCATATTCCGCCAAGAATTTTTCTACGCTGCCGGTCAACATCATGATGCCCAGGATCACAAGCAGGAGACCCGTAGCGACCGAAAGCACGCGTATGGCCTTGCCATGCTTGCGAAGGAGCTCGGTTGCGCTGCCGACCCCAAGTGCTGCTAGGAGAAAAGGAACTGCCATTCCGACGGAGTAAGCAACGAGTAAAATTGCGCCATCCAGTGGTTTGCTGCCGAACAATGCCAGCGTATAGATCGCGCCGAGAATTGGCCCCAGACACGGCGCCCAACCGGCGGAAAAGAAAACGCCCATCAAAGCCGAGGAGAAATAACTCAGGCGAGGATCGGGAGCGACCTGCTTGCGCGTATCGTAATCCAACAAGGGAACATGGATCAGGCCCATCGTGTGCAGGCCAAACAAGATCACCAGTACACCACCAACGCGCGCCAGCCAAAGACGAACGTCGTAATTGCTGAGCAAATTTCCCACAGCGCCCAGTGCAGCGCCACCCACGACGAACACCAGACTGAACCCGATCACGAAAGCCAATCCATGGAGAAACGTCGTCCTGCGATTGTGGACGGCATCTCCTGAAGCGTTGACAGAGCGGCCTCCTAAGTATCCTAAATAGGCGGGTACGAGAGCCAAGACACAGGGTGATAGAAAGGATAAAAGTCCCGCGAGTGCTGCGATCCCCAATCCGTAGGGAGTAACTGCAATACTATCCATGATTACCTCGAGTTGCCGGTTGCTTTCAAGCTAACCTCTGTCAATCGAAGTGTAGTTGTGCTACACACTGCGGTCACAGAATCAAAAACCGACATTGTTGAATCTTGCAAGATCAAAGCATAAACGAAAGGCGACGTTGAAGCAAGGTAACGACCTTCTATCCCATTTTCTGAAGAAGACTTCAGGAAAGCCGCATTCCACGCAGCCGAAGGCTGTTGGTTACGACGAAGATCGAGCTAAAAGCCATGGCTCCAGCTGCAAGCATTGGATTCATGATTCCCAAGGCGGCGCTCGGAATGAGAATGATGTTGTAGATGAAAGCCCAGAACAGGTTCTGTTTGATCGTCCGCAGCGTCCTTCGAGAGAGGGATATCGCTTTGGGAACGCCCTGTAAATTATCGCTGATCAACGTGATCGGTGCGGCCGCCATGGCGATGTCGGTCCCTGTGCCGAGTGCAATACCCACATCCGCCTGAGCCAGAGCAGGCGCATCGTTGATACCGTCGCCTACCATGGCGAGGACCTTTCCCTGCGATTGGAGTGATTTTATGTGCGAGACTTTTCCACCCGGCAGTACTTCTGCATACACACTCGCTTGGTTGCCATTCAACGAGGGAGATAAATCGACGCTACGGGCAACAGCCTCGGCCGTCTGCCGATTATCACCGGTCACCATGATCACATCGAGGCCCATCTGCTTCAGTTCTCGAATGGCCTCCAGAGAGCCTTCCTTCACGCTGTCGGCGATACCGAGCAATCCAACCAGATCGCCGTCGACGGCTACGAGCACCGCGGTTTTCGCCTGCTTCTGTAAGGATTCCAACTGCGTCGTCACACCATCGACCGGGATTTGGTTTTCCGTCATGAGCTTCAATGTACCCACCAACACTCTCTGGCCAGTAACTCGCGCCTCGATTCCCTGTCCTGCGATGGCCGTGAAATCTTCTGGTTCTTTGAGCTGCAGTGCGCGCTCTCCAGCCGCGGCAACGATCGCCTGCCCCAGAGGATGCTCCGAGCCGCGTTCAGCGCTCGCAGCGAGTTTCAACAGAGAATCTTCGTCTCCCCGAGAATCGAGCTTCTCGATATCCGTGACACTGGGTTGGCCGCGCGTGATCGTCCCCGTCTTATCGAGCACTACGGTCGTCAGGCTGCCTGCCCGCTCCAACGCTGCGGAGGTCTTAAAGAGAATTCCCTGCTCCGCTCCCTTCCCGGTTCCCACCATGACGGCGGTAGGCGTGGCGAGCCCCATGGCACACGGACAGGCAATCACCAAGACTGCGATCATGTTGATCAACGCACGGGTAAAGGCGGAAACGCCGCCGGATGGCGGAGGTGCAATGATCAGCCAGCCCGCGAAGGTCAACAGCGCGACGACGATCACGGCGGGAACGAAAATGGCGGCGACTCTATCCGCCAGATGCTGGATCGGCGCTTTGCTACCTTGTGCCTCTTCCACCAGACGAACGATTTGCGCCAGAGCGGTATCTTTGCCAACCCGAAGTGCTTTGAATTTGAACATGCCCATCTTGTTTAACGTGGAGCCAACGACTTCGTCCTGCGGACTTTTTTCAACGGGCATCGATTCGCCGGTCAGCATCGCCTCGTCGACCGAGGTCCTGCCTTCTACGACCACGCCGTCGACGGGGATCTTCTCCCCAGGTCGCACAATCACCAAGTCGCCGACCTGCACCTGCTCCGCCGGGATTTCAACCTCGCTGCCGTCGCGAATTACGTTGGCCGTCTTAGCTTGTAGATTCATCAGTTTGCGTATGGCCTCGCTCGTACGACCTTTGGCACGCGCTTCGAGGTATTTTCCGAGTTTGATCAGGGTGATGATCACGGCGGCGGTTTCGAAGAACAGATGGCCCTCAAGCCAACCCAGGAGAATCGGAATCGAGTAGAAGTATGCCGCGGAAGATCCCATGGCGATGAGCACATCCATGTTCGCAGCACCGTTGCGAAGCGCTTTGAAGGTACCGACGTAGTACTGCCAACCGACGTAGAACTGCACCGGTGTCGCCAGGATAAACATCAACCAGTCGTACCAGGCAGCCGTGGCGATGGCAGCGGGTACGAAACCCAAATCCCGTGCCATGGAAAGAACGAAAAGTGGGACAGTGAAAAGCAGGCCTGTGATGAGCAATTGTCGCTGCCGCCTGATCTCTTTCTCTCTCGCTTCCCGCTCGGCGTCCGTTGACTCGCTGGTGGATTCGATGATCTCGAATCCGGCCTTCTCGATCAGGTTATGAATTTCGAACGGTTCGATGACCGTGGGAATGTATTCGAGACGGACTCTCTCACTGGCGAGGTTGACACTGGCCGTGAGGATGCCTTCCTTCGCCAGCAACGTCTGTTCCAGGCGAGAGGCTTCAGTGGAATCGGCGACGCGCTGCAGGAGCACACTGACTTCTCCCCGCGCCACGTCGTAGCCCGCGCGTTGAATACGCTCCACGATCTCATCCTGGCCAAGCTTCGAGCTGTCATACTCGATGCTTGCCCGCTCCGAAGCCAGGTTCACGCTCGCCGAACGAACGCCGTCGAGCTTCTTAATATTGCGTTCCACTGTCGCCACACAATTGGCGCACGTCATCCCAGTAATCGGAAGGGTTACATAATGTGTGTTCTCCGCCACTGTATCATCTCCAATCGTCGACGGAATCCGAATTCATTCGGCAACCGGATAATTAATCTCGGTTAAAAGCGCCTTGATCTGCTCCGTCGTCGCCGGTGTGTCGAATTCCACATGGACCTGCTTCTGCGATTCGGAAGCCTCGACGTTCGAGACACCTGGCAAATCCGAAAGCTCCATCTGGATCGTGTGTACGCAGTGACCACAAGAAATATTGGGAACCGAATACGTAACGCTTGTCATCCTTCCACCTCCTGCATGATTAATTCTTTACACCTTCATTGCCATCTCGTAGACTTCGCCGATCTCTTTCAATACTCGCTCACGTGCCGCTTGATCCTCGCCGCGAACCGCGGTAATCAAGCACGAGTTCAGATGATCGTTCAAAATCATCGTCGTCACCTTACCCAACGCACCCTGTATGGCTTGAATCTGGCGGATGAGATCGATGCAGTAGGCATCTTCTTCGACCATCCGCTGAACGCCGCGCACGTGCCCTTCGACGGTTTTCAAGCGAGCCACGATCTCTTTGTTATCCATCGGTCTCCCTTATATCCCCCCCCATAGGGGGTGGGTATTAATATTATATGTCGTGCGCGAATCACTGTCAAGATAAAAGGGACCCATTTTGACCGTTAAATGGTCTGGATATGAGTGGAATAGCATCCCTCCACGCTTCGCCTGGGAAATGGTGAGTATCCTCATAAACGTTCTCTGCGGAAATTGGGGCTTCTCAGGAGATCGGTCGCACGTGGTGAACCTGCCAAAGGAGGACAAAACGAAAGCGGGGTTATGCTTTTAATTTCGGTCCGGGAAATCGGTGCCCCGCTTCGGAATCCGGAGAACCTTTCAACAATTCGATCGCATGCGGTAACGCAGGCAAGATCACTTCGAGATTCTCCAACGCCGCACGCGGGCTGCCGGGCAGATTGACGATGAGCGTCTTCCCCCGTATCCCCGCCACCGCGCGCGATAGCATCGCGTGCGGCGTAATCTTCATGCCATAGGCGCGCATCGCTTCCGTAATTCCCGGCGCAAGTCGTTCGACGACCGCCCGAGTCGCTTCGGGAGTCTGATCGCGGGCAGAAAAACCCGTTCCCCCTGTGGTCAGGATCAAATCCACGTCCCCCGAGTCCGACCAGTCGCGCAAGATCCGCTCAACACCATCGCGGTCATCGGCAACCACCTGCGATCGGATCACACGCCATCCTTGAACCTCGATCCGCTTTTGCAGATCGGGACCCGAGCGGTCTTCCCGTTCGCCCTGCGCGGCGCGATCCGATACGGTGAGGATAGCCACGTTCATGAGATAATTTTCTCCCCAATCGACGAGAAACGTTCCGACTTACTGGGATCGCCGCGCACGACGTGGATCCCCAACGACGCGTGAACTCTCGAATCCTTCGTGGTTCGCCTGCTGCTTATTCGCCGTCGACCCCCACCAGACGCTTCCATTCGTCTTCGATTCCATCTTCCGTGACCCCGAAATAAATTCGAATTCCGTTCGGTGTACGTTGGGCAAGATCGTAGCGTTTGCGTTTGCCACGGCGCTGTTCGTGCAGGAGCCCTATGTCGCCCTGCCAGGCAATGGGAGCCTTGTTCAGGTCCTTCGGCAGACTCATCACCTGCTTGATGGCGTAGTGCCACAGGCGCCGTGCCGATGACTTGGTGACGTTTTTAACTACGTTTCCATTACGCAGATCGCGCATGGTGTAATACCGGGTCCCGTTTCGTTCCTCGGATTCCACGACCTCCACGCCCGTTCTAGGAGGGGCGACGCCCACTTCGGCGTCTTTATCGCCAGACGCTTTCACTTCCACGGCCTTTTCTCGCTCGTGCCGATCCTGGCCACGTATAACCAACTGCACGATTTCATCCCGCACTGCAAGACCCGTATCCGCTTCATCCCGGACGTAGATCTTGTTGTCATCCACCGCATATGGTGGATCGTCGCCGCGCGGAACCAGAATGCGGATGATTTTTTTCCCCAGGCTTTCCTGGACATCCACTTCACAAGAAAGTGATGGATGGATCCGCTTCGCAAGTTCCTGTTGCAGTTGGGAGATTGAGGCGGAGGGACGGGCGATACCCTGAGGTTCTTTCTTTGTATCTGCCCCGACGCCGATGAACAGCGTTCCGCCATTGGTGTTGGCGAATGCGCACACGTCAGCGATGACGGCATACAACCTGCCGCCGCGCACGGTCATACTTTCGTGAAAATCCTGAATGATGCTGGGACCTTCTTCGCGCGCCTGCCGGACGAAATCGAATTCTTCTTTCTCCGCCGGCCAATGAGGCCGCGTGCGGGCAAAATCGTTGCTAGCAAAGAGGCCTTTCAACGCCTCGAAGCTGACTTCGGATAGCAACATTCTCGTCGCCCGATCGCCAATACCTAGATTTTTCTTGTTCTGCGGGTCGGTCCGCAAACGATGGGCATCCGAACCTTGAATACAGTGCATCCGGCGCGGGTATTCCGGCTTGGTTCCACTGAAAAACGCTGCAGTGGAGCGTCGACCTTTTTTCGCCAGGTCAGTTACCTCGAGCGCCATCAAGTGTGGATCCTGGGTATAGGCGATCTTCGTTTGGCCGCCGAAACTGAAACCCCGCATGGCGACGCCGTTCGTAGAGTTGGCGTGGGCTGCGATGGCGATTCCCCCCGCCTCATCGATCACCCTATAGGCGGTCAACACATCGCTGCTGGCTCCTACCGTCACCGAACCGAGGTCCAGTCGATCGGACGGGATGTTCAAATTCAGCAAGAGGTGTTCCAACTCTCGGACCGGTTTTTCCGGTGGGAAAATTCCCAAGATATGAAAACCAAACGTTGCGGTGAATTCGAATCCGGGCAGGACCAAAATCTGCTTCAGTAACTCTCGATATTCCCTCAGCGTTTCTTGTTCTTCGTCCGTTAATCGCGACAAGCCCTCCAACAACTCGAGCTGGGCGATCTCTTCCTGCATGTTCCGGTATCCGGCTACGGTGTTGTGATCCGTGAATGCGATCACATCCAATCCGCGGGCGACTGCTCTACGCAGAATGTCCAAATTGGTTATCTCCGGTTCTTGATAATCGCTCGAAGCCGGAGTATGCAGATGTAAATCAACAAGATGCCATTGCCGCGAAGAACGTTTTCCTTTTTTCTTCGTCACAATACTTTCTTTCTCCTAATATAAATAACTTATCATCCAGAGCATTCAGGGTGACCTCAAATTTGCATGGATGCTCGCTGATAATTGTTCTGGTGTATACGGTTTGAGCAAAAAATCATCCACACCGGCGGCGAGACACTGCTCGGACATGTCCATCCCTGATGTCATGATAATACGAATTTCCGCAAGTTGGGGATCTTCTTGCATGCCTACCACGAGCTCGAGACCCTCCACCTGGGGTAGAAAATAATCCATAATCACCAAATCCGGCATCTCAGCGCGGATCGTCTCGAGGATCGTTCCCCAATCACCGATTTCGGCCACCTCGAAGCCGTCCATCTCCAGGAGTGTTCTCAACAGTGAGACCATGGTTCGATCATCATCGACGATCAGTACTTTGTTGGGCATATCGGACTCACCTTTCTCCAAGAAGGTAACGACATTACGTGGCCTTGCTTTCCGATTTCGAAGCCCGCTTCGTCGTTTTCCGTCGGGTTTTCGACGTACTTCTCGAAGATTTTGATTTCGTGTTCGATTTCTTACTCGTCTTTCGGCGGCTGGGTTTCTTTTGATCTACCAAGGCGGCTTTAATCGCATCCGCCACGGTGTCCGTGAAGATGAACTTGATCTCCTTGCGTACTTCTTCCGGAACGTCTTCCAAATCCATCTCGTTACGAGGCGGCAGCAAGACGGTCTTCAGCCCAGCCCGGTGTGCAGCGAGCACCTTTTCCTTCACCCCACCGATGGGAAGAATCTTTCCTCGCAGCGTGACCTCTCCGGTCATACCGACGTCGGAACGAACGGGAATTCCGGTGGCCAAAGAGGCCAGTGCGACCGCCATCGTGACGCCTGCAGATGGACCATCTTTCGGTTGGGCGCCCGCAGGAACATGAAGATGGATGTCGTGCTTTTCCCAATAATCCTCATCCAACGACAATTCCTCTGACATGGAACGCACGTAGGATAGTGCTGCGCGGGCGGATTCTTGCATCACCTGCCCCAACGATCCCGTCAGCAAGAATTGTTTATTTCCTGGCATCGCCGTCGCTTCGATGAAAAGCACATCACCGCCTACCGGTGTATACGCCAGGCCAGTTGCCACCCCCGGAACCGAAGTCCGGTCCGCTAATTCCTCACTACCGAGATAATGCGGCTTACCCAGGTATGCGCGCACTTGTTCTTTTGTGATGTCCGCTTGATCGAGCGTACCTTCAGCAACGTTCGTTGCCACTTTACGGCACAAGCGCCCGATCTCCCGCTCGAGATTTCGTACGCCCGCTTCACGTGTGTAGGAGCGGATAATCGTTTCGAGAGCATCATCCGTAAACGAAATCTCCTCCTGGCGCAAACCGTTTTCGCGAATCTGGCGCGGTATCAAATAACCGCGTGCGATTTCCAGTTTCTCGCTATCTGTGTATCCCGATAGGCGAATGACCTCCATGCGGTCGAGCAAGGGAATCGGAACGGTTTCCAGCCAATTTGCCGTCGTGATGAACATCACTTCGGAGAGATCGAAGGGGATATCGATATAATGGTCGCGAAATTCTCGATTCTGTTCGGGGTCCAGGACCTCCAACAAAGCAGAAGCTGGATCTCCGCGGAAATCTCTGCCTAATTTATCCACCTCGTCCAACATGAAGACGGGATTGCGTGATTCCACCCGGCGCATGGTTTGAAGAATGCGACCCGGCATTGCGCCGATGTACGTCCGGCGATGGCCTCGTATTTCGGCTTCGTCGTGCAGCCCGCCCAATGACATGCGGATGAATTTTCGCCCCATCGCACGTGCAATCGACCGGCCCAAGGACGTCTTTCCAACGCCGGGAGGTCCGACGAAGCACAGAATCACGCCTTCGCGCTGGCGACGAATTTCGTCCTCGGGAATGGCTTTTAATTCTTCCGTGCGCTCGGATTTCAATTTTCGGACCGCGAGATATTCGAGGATGCGTTCTTTCACGTCCTGCAAGCCATAATGATCTTCGTCCAGCACCTTGCGGCTGTATTCGAGGTCCAGGTTATCTTTCGTCGTCTTGTCCCAGGGCAAGGATACGATCCAGTCAAGATAGGTTCGAATCACACCGTATTCGGCGGCCGCAGTCGGCAAATGCGACATGCGTTCGAGTTCCCGGCGCGCCTGCTTCTCGGCTTCCTCGGGCAAGTTGGCATCATCGATCCGCTTACGCAGCTCATCGACTTCCGCCGTCTGCTCGTCGCCTTCTCCAAGTTCCCGCTGGATCGCTTTCAACTGTTCGCGCAGGAAATATTCCCGCTGCACCTTGTCGATCTCCGTCCGGGCCTCGTTCTGAATCTGCTGCCCCAGCGACAAGACTTCCAATTCGCGGCTGAGAAGGGAATTCACGCGCTGCAGCTTGGTGATCGTCGAGTTTTCTTCCAAAATCGCTTGAGCTTCTTCGAGATCGAGACGCTGGTAATTCGCGATGGTGTAGGCCACGTGCAGGGGGTCATCGAGGATGAGGATGCTGCCTAAGATTTCTTGCGGCAATGACGGAGCGATTTCAGCGATTTGTTGGAATTGATCCTTCGCCGCCCGAACCTGCGCTTCGATTTCTACGCCCTCGTCGATCACCTCGGGGAAAAGACGTATTTTTGCCTTCAAATAGGGTTCAAGTTCAGTAAACTCACCCAATTCGAAGCGTGCGATTCCCCGAACGATCATCGTAATCGTACCTTCGGAGGTCCGGAACAATCGTTGGACGGTCGCCACCGTGCCAATGCGATACAAATCCTCCGGTCCCGGAGTTTCGAGTTCCGGCTTCGTGGCAGCCACGAGTCCGATTAAACGCTTTGAACTGACGACATCGTCAACCAATTTAATCGAACGCGGTTGTCCGATATTCAATGGGAGTGATGTGTGGGGATAGACAACCACGCCACGCAGGGGCAGAATCGGCAACTCATCCGGGATTTCCGCAAAATCCGGATTTTCCGATGAATCGCTGTCATCCAGCTGCTTCACTTTTATGATCGACGCCGTGTTGTCCTTCGTGTTTGGCTCATCGAGCCAAAACGGATCATCGTCTTGCGATGACCGTCCCCACGACGATGTATCCAGACTACTCCACATCATTAAAAAGCCTCGTTCATCTACCGCACACGATCAGTCAATCTTGATATTCTGCGGCTTGCTGATGGGCAAAACGATACGCAGAAAACCGTCATTGTAAGTCGCTTCGATCGATTCGACGTCAATGGCGCTCGGAATCACGACTTCTACCTCGAATTCGCCGTAGGCGATCTCCATTTGCTGGTAGGCTTTTCGTGCGCTGGTGTCGGAGCGATTCCCCTTGATGATCAGACGCCTGCGGTCGAACGTTACAGAGAAATCCGCACCTCGCATCCCAGCAATTTCAACCAGGACGACGTATGCGTTATCAATGGCATATATGTCCGTCGGTGGTCGCCAGACATGTGGATGGCTCATTCCAGCTTCTCTCAGTCAAGCCCCCGAGCCTCGGCAGCATTGCAGGACTTCCGAGGTAGGTCAATCGCATTTATCAGTTGATTTAAGCTCATGTAGACGCAAATCGGTGCAAGGTTTCGATAGAATTTTCCTAATTCTGCATGATTCTACCACATGGCTCTCCCTACGCTACGCTTCTCCCCAAACAGATTTTGTGCCACGAAGAACATACTGTAGAATAGATACTGAGCAGGGGAATGAAATTGCAGAACGTCGATGGGCGTGGAGGTCATTATGGACCCGCTTGCCGTGCTGAAAAGTGTCGAACTTTTCGAGGGCCTCTCTGAAGCCGAATTGGATTCCGTATTGGACATATGCCATCAGCGCTCATTCGAAGCCGGTGATCTCATCACCGAACAGGGCCAACCGGGTGATGAACTATATGTGATTCAGGACGGATTCGTTGAGGTGCTGCGCCAGGAAACCCAAACGGATTCCGCACCCAAGACCGTCGTCAATTTAGGTCGCGGTCAAATTGTTGGCGAAATGGCGCTCGTAGATCGAGGGCGACGCTCTGCAACGGTACGTGCGATCTCAGACGAAACCATCCTTCAGGTGATCCAGAGGGACGATTTCGATCGATTATGTGATAACAACCATCATCTTGGCTACACCGTGATGCGGAACATCGCCGCAGATCTCTCATTCAAGCTGCGACACAGCCATTTCTCGAATCGATAAAGGGACTAGCCGTGGGGAAAGTATACAAAGTGAGCTACGTGGTATTAGGGGGAAAACATTCCGGAGGCATCACGAACACGGATTCCGAGCCCAAGGCGGGCGATGAAGTCACGCTGGACAAGATCCGGTACACAGTCGTCGAAGTCATCCCCCTCGTACCGCCGCGAGGTGATTTTGAATATCTGCACGTTACCTTGAAACCCATAGAAGCCTGATCTTTATGGTCGACCCACGAGCTACGGTGGAACATCGCTTTAGAGATCGATCTCCATGAAATCTTCCGCAAGAACGACCTCACCTGAAAACGTCTCTCGAGCTTGATCGATGAGTTTGTCCAATTGGATCTTCCCCGCTTTGTAATGGATCAAAATCAATCGATCCACGCCGGCCTCACGCGCGATTGCGCCGGCCTGCGATGCGGAAGAATGCCCCACGATCGCACCCGTAGCTTCATGAATGAGCACATCGGATCCAGCTGCAAGCCGTGCCACCGAAGGACAGGGTTCGGTATCACAGGAATAGGAAACGATTCGTCCACTGGTGGTACTTTCAATTCTCAGACCAATCGTGGGGATGACGTGTCTCACTGGAGAGGCATAGATTCGATACGCTTGCTTCTCCAGTACCGGAAGCCGTTCTCGCTCCGGCAAACGATGAAAGGAAACTGGGAAGAAATTCGGCCACGTCTCCCAATGAAAAAAACCCATCACGTCTTCGACTCGTTCCAGACAATGGTGCGATCCGTAGATGTTGAGCGGTTTTTCTCTGCCCAACATCCACATGTTCATCAACAGCAGGGGTACACCCCCGATGTGGTCGGGGTGAAAGTGAGTCAGGATTAAATCCTCGACCTGGTCGAATGAAATCCCGGCATGCGCCAGGCGAACGCTCGGCGAGCCCGGGGCGTCGATGAGCACTACGCCATCTTCTCCGTCCAAGGCCATGTGGGTGTTTGCGTGATCTTCCACCGGTACGGCCCATGAGCTTCCAAGTATGATCAGACGACTCATCAGACCATCATCCTAAAAGCAACAATGCAATTCGCGGGGTAACATAAACCTCCACGATGGCGGCTGCAATCAGCAGCGGCAGCACGATTCCGAGCGCAACCCGGCATAGCTGCGCAAGCGCCGTGACGAAACCTTCACTCAAAGACATACCTTTGGGAATACTCAGGGCTGCCAAACCCAATTGCAGAATCGCCGCGCCGGCAATGACTGCAGCCGGGAATTCGAAGACGGCATGTGGCAGGATCAGTGCAGCGAGGAACCGCAACGAATCTCCGCCGGTGAGAACGACGTTTCCCGTGAGATATCCCGTGATCCCGTACGGCGCCATGAGTAAAATCTGACCCAAAATGCCAAGCGTGAATCCCCCAAGTACCGCCGAGAGGATCAATGCACGAACGTTGTTCCACAAGATCCAGATCAAACCCCGCTCTGTGAGCAATCCAAATTCCCGCATACGGGTTTCCAGCCCTTCGCCCACAGCATTGAGTTTAATAAAATCGGGTGGAAGTACATAACGATCCGCAAAGGACAATCCAATGACGTAGCCAAGCACGAGTATGCCCGTGGTGATTAACATGGACCACTTTAATTGACGCAGAGAAGTTTTGAAGACATCCTTGAACCACTCCGGGATCGAAGTTGCATCGCCCACGAAGGAGCGCCGAAAATGACGCATCAAGCGTTTCAGATCGATCACGTCGATCTCTTTTCCGAGCAACTCTTCTCGGTTGAACAATCTCAACCCCATGCGACTCAGCACGATCGAGATCATGATCAATGCAACCACAATCCACCAGAGCGCGCTGTAGATTCCCCAGAACATGATCAGGCTCTCACCGATGATCAGTTCCGCCATAGGAACGATGATGAAAGATGCCAACAAATTCGCCGCACGGACGGACGTCGTCTGCGTCGAAATCACCACGGCGCCATTCACCATCACAAGCGCCTGCGCGACAGTGAGGGTAAGAATCTGCACCAAAAGCGATGCATCAGGTTTCCAACCGATACTGACTACCAACCCGAGCAAGTATACCGTTATGCCTAGAAAAGCCGCGCCCAGGGGTGGGATCACCGAGGCGATAATTTTACCCAGATAGAGTTGACTGTCGGTAAGAGGCGTGGCCAACAATGGCTCCAAGGAAAGCCTTTCACGTTCGCCAGCGAAACTTTCCAAGGCGATGACCAGAGAAATGGAGATGGGGAAGAAACCGACGACCATGAGCAGGAAGGGAATAAGGCGTTCGCCCACGATGTCCGCTCCGTATCGGGCAACGAAGTCCACAGCCTGACCGGCCGTGAAATTCATCAACAGTGGAAAGAACAACGTTAATAGGATGATGGGGGTCAGGATGCGCCAATCGCGTAACTGATCGCGTATTTCACGCCTGGCAATGATCCAGGCGCCGTAGAAATTATTCCGCAGGATGCCTATTCTCGGTGTCACTTGCTTTTTACCTTCGACACTCCATTCTTACCGACGACCTGCAAATACACATCCTCCAAGCTGCGTTCGACTTCCGCAAGTGTCACCACAGATAATCCGGCTTCCACCATTGCGCGAAGAACGCGGGGATTATCCGTCTCCGGTTGATCCGTATGATAACGCAGCCAGTTTTCACCACTTGCGATGGGTCGTAAATCCGCTGGGAGAACCTCCACCGCGCCGTCCAAGGTGTTGGCTACACGCAATTCCCACACGGGAGAACCGAGCAGGGATCGTTTCAAATGTGCAGGACTGCCTTCCGCAATGATCTTTCCTCTGCGAATGATGGCGATGCGGTCGGCAAGCAATTCCGCCTCGTGCAGGTTGTGCGTACACACGATGATCGTACGTCGTGACGAACGAAAACCGCGGATACTCTCTCGCACCATATGCGCGCTCGACGGATCCATCGCCGACGTCGGTTCGTCCAGTAGCAACACCGGCGGGTCGTGAAGCATCGACCGCACCAGCGCCAATTTTTGGCGCATTCCTTTCGAATAATGCCCCAGACGCAGCTCCCGGCTTTCGTGCAAGCCGTAACGACGCAGTAGATCTTCGATACGCTCACCAATGATCTCCGGGGGAATATCGTAAATCCTGCCAAAAAATTCAAGGTACTCGTCAACGCGCATGCGCGTGTAGAGGCCGTGATGCTCGGTGAGCAGCCCGATAGAACGGCGGATCTCCACCGCCTGGGAAATTGAATCAAATCCGAGAATAACCACACGGCCACTGGTTGGCTGTAGAATCGAGGCAATCATGCGGATGGCGGTCGTCTTACCCGCTCCGTTCGGTCCGAGCAGCGCCAATACTTCTCCGGACTCGACCCGGAGACAGAGATCGTCTACTGCCGTAAGGTCTCCAAATCGCTTGGTTAAATTAAACGTCTCAATCATCGCCGACACACACCCTGTGCGATGAAGTATATCAGCATGGAGAAACGCTCACAATCGGGTAGAACGTCCCATTTTCTCCGCGTCTTGCTGCACTGAGTTGTATGGTAAGGGAGACCGATTTTCCACTCAATAAAGAACGATCTGCTCCACGTGCACGAATCGGTATTCGAGATAAATGGCGAAATTAAGCCGCCTTCGGCTTTCGAAGATGACGGACCACCAGAAAAGCAGCCACCAGGATCGCTACGACGAGCATCAGAGCCTGGTTGAAATTGATCCCCGCGATCTGGACGTAATCCAGCCGGAGATATTCCAGCAGGAATCGTCCGATCGGGTAGGTGATCATGTACACCAGGAACAGATCCCCATTAATGAGATTCTTCCGGTACCTGCGGAATAACCATAGAAGAAAGACCATATTCAGCAAGTTCCAGATCGACTCATACAGGAAAAGGGGATGAAAACAATCAAACTCTGCATACCCCGGAAGACGGTGAGCCGGATCGATCTTGATACACCACGGTACGTCTGTCGGTTGGCCGTACAGCTCCTGGTTGACGAAATTTCCCCATCGACCGATAGCTTGTGCCAGTGCGACTCCCGGTGCAGCGGCATCCAGCAGCATGGCAAAAGAGATGCCCCGCCGTTTGGCGAAGATGTAAATCCCAATTACACCGCCGATGATCGCTCCCGGCATGCCGAGTCCACCGTCCCACATTTTCAAAATCTGCAGCGGATTTCGCAGGTAGTAATCGGTGGTGATTCCTGAGTACTTCGATGGAGTCAGCACATGATAAATCCTGGCACCAATGATGCCGAAGATGATGACCCAGAAGAAGCCGTCCCAGACCATTTCCGGATCCTGACCCATCCTGCGCAGCATGCGCTGTGCCAACCACGCCGCCATGACCGCGCCGAACATGATGAGCATGCCGTAGAAACGAAAGTAGAGAAAACCGATGTGAATCCCTTGCGCGTCAATAGTAATCATACGAACCTCGGATATTAAATTGTCATTCTCGAGCTTGTTGACGGATGTGATAAATCCGCTGTAGAGCCGTAAAGTGTGCAAAGATCGCGATCAGTGCGAGACCGATCTCTGTAAAGTTGAAAATCAAACTTGGGATCAGGATGACGAAACGCTCGGCGCGTGTTAAAAGCCCACACTTGGCGCTAAAGCCGACACCTTCCGCACGGGCACGGGTATAGGAAACGAGAACCGAGCCCGCAGCCGCGACGTACACCACACTGGTCCAGAGCCAATCCCCGCGTTGGACATAGTAAAGCATTAATCCACCGAAGATGAACAGTTCTGAATATCGGTCGGTCACCGAATCGAGGAAAGCTCCGAAAGGAGATGGTTCGTCTCGAAGGCGCGCCAAGGCGCCATCCAATGCATCCAACGGACCTACGAGCAAGATGATCAACCCGCCGACCCGCAACGCACCCTGCGACAGAAAGAAAGCCGCAACGATATTACCCACCAGGCCGGTCAATGTGAGCATGTTGGGAGTAATCCCAAACCGGCTGACGAATCTGGCAGCTGGATTCACAACTCCCTTGAATCGTACCCGTAGTATGTCTGTGAGTGTCGGCTTGTCCGAAGATGCTGTGTCGTCGACTTGCATGTATTCTCCTCAGGCCGTGCAATGCTAACGCCGCTTTCCGGTCGAGTCAAGCAGCGTCTTCGTCCTCATCTTCAACCTGATCCATGAGGGGATCATCGTCCATGCCGATGAGCACCTCACGAGTTCGACCCCCCGATTGCGGACGTCCTACGACGCCCAATTCTTCGAGTTCGTCCATCAATCTGGCCGCACGGGGATATCCAATTCGCAAGCCACGTTGCAACAAGGAGGCGCTGGCTTCACGTTTTTCCTTTACGAGCGCGATCGCCTGCTCGATGATTTCATCGCGCTCCTCGACCATGGCGATGCGTGCGATCAAATCATCCCATGGCGGCTTTTCGCTTTGATACCGTTCGCCCACTTCCTCACGCCAGTATTCCACCAGACCCTCGATCTCGCGATCGCTGACGAAAACGCCCTGTAGACGCACAGGTGCTCCAGCTTCGGGCGAGAGGAAGAGCATGTCGCCGCGACCCAGCAGCGTTTCTGCACCGGAACCGTCAAGAATGACGCGTGAATCGACGCTGGAAGCCACCGCAAACGAAATCCGTGCCGGGAAATTGGCTTTGATCAAGCCGGTGAGGATGTCGGTACTCGGCCGCTGTGTCGCCAGCACCAGGTGAATTCCGACCGCACGCGCCATCTGGGCCAACCGAACCAGTGTTTGTTCCGTCTGGTCGGGAGCCATCATCATCACGTCGGCAAGCTCATCGATCATCACCACGATGCGCGGCAAACGCTCCGCATTACGGCTGCGCCTGATTTTTCGATTGTAGGAATCGATGTCACGCGCCTTCGCATCCTCCAGCAAGCGGTAACGACGATCCATCTCGATCGTACACCAACGCAGGACTCCGGTGATCCGTTCCAAATCGGTCTCCACTTTGCCGATCAGATGCGGTAATCCGTTGAAACGCAGCAGTTCGACCATTTTGGGATCGATCATCACAAAGCGTAGGTCTTCCGGTGAATTCTCGAACGCCAGGGTCGTCGTCAAAGCGGTAATGCACACCGACTTTCCAGAACCTGTCGTGCCGGCGATCAACAAATGCGGCATCAAAGCCAGGTCACCGACAATCGCTTTTCCGGAAACGTTTCGGCCCAAGGCGATCGTCAGCGGAGATTTGGCAGATTGGAATTCCTCGGATTCGAGAATGCCACGCAAGCGCACGACCGCCGGGCTTCGATTGGGCACCTCGATCCCCACGTAAGCCCGACCCGGCACAGGCGCTTCAACCCGCAACGTGGGCGCAGAAAGCGCCAACGCGAGATCGCTCGCCAGGGAAGAAATTTGTGACACTCTCACCTTGTTGCGTCGCACTTCCCCATCCGCAGCGACCGTCTCGACGTATCCGGGCTCAACGGCAAACTGGGTAACCGTGGGCCCGGCTTTGAAATCCACAACGCGAACGGGAATACCAAAATCCGCCAGCGTTTTTTCGATGAGACCCGCCGCGAGGTTGATTTCTTTTTCCGTGACACTTATCGCGCGGCCTGTTTCCAGCATGGTCAACGGAGGTAAACGCTCATCCCGCGGTGGGGGTTTGGATGGCTTGTCCTGTAAAACTTGCTCGACCTTGAAATGTTTTCGGTATACACGTGGTAGTTGAGAAAAGGAAGGCTGTCTGGTTTTTGTTCTCTGCGGACGTGTGGTCCTACCTTGAGAGACTTCCGCCTCCGGAGAAACCGCAGTCGGTAAAGTCGTTCGTTTCGCTGCCTCCTGTACGCGCACGGCATAGTGCGTCAGAACGTCTCGCAGGGCATACATGCCAGCGCCGGCGGTCAACAGCACCAGCAGCGCAATGCTGACGAACCCGCCGACGAGAGAATCCAGCAACGTGGCGACGCCCCAACCCACAATGCCCCCGGCGTGGCCGCTTTCGGCTCGAGGCAGGTCCAGACCGTCGATGAAGGCAAATAGCGCCAATAACCCAAATATCGTCAATTCCAGGGCGATAATCTGCGACCATCTCACCTCGACAGGACGGCCTCTACGACGATTGAAGAGCAACAGCGCCCCAAACATCATCGCCAGCGGAAACAGGACTGAGCCGAGGCCGAACCAGCGTTTGATGAATGTTGCCCAGGGATCGATTAACCTACCGTTGGTCAACTCACTGATTCCTAAGACGGTCAGTAAAGCCGCCGCAACCAAAGCAATTCCCCCGATATCGTCGGCGTAGCGCAAGGCACGTTCGAGAATCAACCAACCGATTCCCGCGTCGGACGGGGGAGAATCGCTGCTCGAGTTACGAAGCTCATCCTTCGAATCAGTAATGCGCATTCCCTTGTGTCCACAAGAAAGGTAAGTACGGGTGTGCAGGATTCGCCCCGGTATGACACACCGGTTTCCCGTTAGAGCTGTGAGGAATACTCCGTTGAGGAGTCTGGGTTTTCTTCGCCAGCACCATCATCAGCATCGTGTTGGGAAACCTGCCGTAAACTTAATCCCAAACGACGATCCTCAGCGTCGATGTGGATGATTCGAACCCGCACTTTCTCTCCCTCGCGCACGACGTTGCGAGGGTGCAGCAAGTTACCGTCTCCTAGTTCAGAGACGTGGATCAAACCTTCCAAGCCTTCTTCGATGCCAACGAAAGCCCCGAACTTGACCACGTTGGTAACCGTCCCCTCGACAATCTCGCCTACATGATAACGACTATCGACGGCAGCCCAAGGGTCGGGAAGCAGGTCTTTCAAACTCAGAGCAACCCGGCCTTGGTCCCGATCGACCGAGAGAACATGAACTTCTAATTGCTGACCACAATCGACTACGTCACATGGATGCCGCACCCGACCCCATGATAATTCGGAGACATGAATCAGACCTTCAACGCCACCCAGATCCACAAAGACTCCAAAGCGGGTAATATTCGTGACCTTACCTTCCACACATTCTCCCGGCTTGAGATTTGCAAGCAATTCCATCCGTTTTCCAGGCCCGGCCAGCGCGGCGCGTTCCGAAAACACGAGGCGTCCTCGCTCAGGTTCGATCTCGATCACCTTCAGCGTTAATTCACTGCCCACGATACTCTCGAGCAATTCGCTGAAATCATCGTTGTCGGTATCCTGCTGTACGTCGACGAGATGAGAGACTGGAATGAACCCCCGCAGACTTCGAGCTTCCACAAGCAATCCCCCGCGATTGTAGCCGATGACGTTCAAATTGACGGTGTCATCACGCTCGTAAAGATCTTTCGCCCAGATCCAATCCTGCGCATCGCCTACGCTGTCCGTCTTATCGCTCTTTGCTTGATGGGAGCGTCCTCGATCAGCCGATTGATAACGTCCTTCATCCTGCAACACCGCCGACCACCATGATTCGTCCATTTGCGGCGGTCCCCCCATTTTTTCATCTTGTAAACCCTCGTCCATCGCCTGTCCTCAATCGCTACAATTTCTCCCGTGCGTATCCGTACCGAAAATATAAAAATAGGATACCTTATTCCATAAAAAGTGCAAAATGTCAGTCGTTCGAATCATTCACCTCCCCACCCAATTCTGAAGCAACCACGTCTCGCTCCATCTGTGTAATCCCACGAGCCACCTCTTCTATGGCGATCCGTTGTTTACGGTATAAATCCGCCTCCGACATAGCCAAACGCAACGCAACATCTCGGACTTTACGTCCCTGGAGGAATTTCATTTCGAGAATATTGTATAGCATCCACTCGGCGGTAAAACGGCGGTCGCCTTCCGGGCGAATCTGCTCGATGGCGCGGCGTAAGATCGCCCGGAGGGCGTTGACCGGGTTGTTGTCATGATCCTCGACTTCACGGCGCACGACGCGCAATCCCAGCAAAGGACTTCGGGTAAGCCGTGGTCCGCCCCAATAATGTCCCAACGCATCTCGAACGAGTTCGACCACGTCCTTGTCTGATGGCAGGTCTTCGATGGGTTCCGCCAGCGACTCCGCGCTTCCGTAGCTGGATTCAGCGCGCATACGTTGGATTTCCTCCATCTCCGGAACCAGACGATCCACCACGCTGAATACTTCACGTTGCAGGAGGCGATCTGCCAGAGCCACCGCCGCTCGATCGACGAGAGCCTTGATACTCACCTCTTCGTCGTGGCTGAAATCGGGTTTCACGCTGCGTGCTTGAAACCCAACCAATCCGATCACGTCGTCAGAGCGCAAGAGATGAATGGGAATCAGCCAGTATACATCCCACAGGAAAACGGCACCCAAGTGTTCGAAACGGAACCTCTCATTCTGTGTCATCAAGAGAGGAGAAGGTTCGTCCGTGCCGCGGAAGGGATTCTCAGGCCCAACGGCGACTTCCAATTCCAATCCTTCCGGTCCGACGACGGCAACGAACGCCGAGCCTACTCCGAGCACGTCGCAACCTGCGTTGAGAATCGATTCCAGGAACTGGCGCAGGTCTCCGGTGGTTAATAGATGGTCCTCAAGCAACTGCAAGCGCGTGACGTCGCCCCGATCCTGTCCGTAAAAAAACCAGCGCTCGATCTTCGGCCGTACGATCGTAATGACGTACTGCAGCAGCAGCAAGATTGCCACCATGGCGAACGGTACGGCACGGCTGTTCTCGTAGCCGATCAAGACACCGATTCGATTGACGATAACTGTCACGGCCAGGACCGTGGAAACGACAATCGGGCCGCGCAGCAACCACTGCGAAAGACGGCTCTTCACAACCCGATCCGGATAACTCACCCCGAAGTAGGACACGGAGTATGTGATCATCACCAATTGAATCGCAACCGCCATGTTGATCACGGTGATCGCCACCCAGATGATCCAACTATGTTCAGCGAGCGCCGATTGGCTCACCATCATGAATGGAAAAGAACCCAGCAGCGGACCCAGTGATCCGAACATCAAGTAGCGCATACGTCTCCTGCTCGTTCGCGTTAGACAGCGTTTGTACGATCGCCACAGATTGACACCGGCGAAGCCAACGATGACGAGCAGGAACAACGCAAAGACGGGAAACCAGGGTCCCGGAGTTAGGTAAACGATCGAATCCACTTGCTGAATGCCTACGGCGATATCCTGACGCCGCCCCACACTGAGTAAAGCGAGGCAGCCAATCATGTAGCTGATCCAGATCACACGCCGTCGGCGCCCACGGGAAGGTCGTCCTGTTGCCGCGAGCAGCGCATCCGAGAGCTGCAGCAAGGTTGCGGGAATAAAAGCAATACCCACCCACTGGAAGCGTAGCCAAATCTGCATCTCGGCCTCAGATGTCGCCGTACTGGTTAGCACGTCACCGAAATACACGACGGTGACACATATAAGCATCAACGCCAGGGATTGAGCCACGCGTTGCCGGATGTTGAAGGTCAGCGTATATAACAATAAAGAGAACGCAGTGATCGTATTTCCAGCATCGAGGATTTGATTCAGGGGAATTAAAACGGAGGTAATGGTTTCTAACATTGATTTCTTTTACACTCAAAGTAACATCGAAAAAAACAATGCGATGTCTTGGTCCGGATAATACTGATCGCTGTACCCGCTGAACATAAATCCCATTTTTTTCGCCAGGCAGATCGCAGGGTAGTTCTTGCTTTGCATTTCCAGAAAAAGACGCAAAGCGTCGCGTTGGCGGCACCACTCCCGTGCAGCCAGTATCAGCCGCGAAGCTATGCCCTGGCGCCGGGACCGCAGGCTGACGACGAGATCCGTGATCCAATACATGTTTTCCGAGGGACCTTCCATGATCGCCAGATATCCCTGGAGAGACTCTTCATTTTCGGCCACGAGAATGACCGCCCGGCGCGTCCATTCGTCCGCCAATCGCTCAGCGTCACGCGGATAGCCAACCCGCATGGCACGGGGCAAGCGGACCTCACGAAAAGTAGCCCCCACAGCTGAAGGCTCTCTTTCGAAAGACATTTGCCACACGTGATCGGTGCCATAGCCATGATCGAAAGCGATGAGCGTAGGGATGTCACTCGAAATGGCTTCTCGAATAGAAATCATGTTCATGACGAAATCGACGTAAACTCCTTGTGTAATTTCTGCAGAACGAAGATCAGCAAATCACCCCGACGAAAGACGCATTCATGAAAACCTGATTTCCTGTTTCGCTCATTCCGCAGGCAAGATCTGAATTTGAATCTCGCAAGGCAATGGCGCATTGCCCTCCGTGTTCAACACAACCAGACGGAAACCGTAGGTCCCCGGCTCGACGAGGCGCGTGTCCCAAGTTCCCAATTGAAGTTGTTCATCCGGCGCGCTTCCACCTTCTTCCTCGGATCTGCTGCACGTCTCACAGACCGCTTGAGATCCGGCGGTTATGGTCACCCATTCGCCATCGAGACGGCGGTACTCCACCTTGTAGAACGCAAAATTGGGTATATTGGCAACGCCCAGGATGACAATCGTGCCGCTAACTGTTTCGCCATTCTTCGGTTGAAGGATCGTGGCATTCTCATTCAGACACCCTGAGCCGTCTGGCGCGGAGGGAATCGCCGCGGTCGCATCGGCCGGTTCTTGATCCGCCTGTCCACTCGGATTAACCGGCGTTGCTAGTAACGAGACCGTCGGTAAGGATGTCGGCCGTAGTGAAACCGGGATGGTCGGGCTGGCAAAATTTACAATCAAAAACATGGCGGTCATTCCGGCGAAAACGAGCAATAACATGGCGATCGATCTTTTTATTCGGCTCAAGCTGCGTTCCCGTTCCAACACAAAGAAAGCTCTGCGCGAAGTCCGATAGGCAACGATTAAGAATCGTAGATAGACCACACCGATGATCGCTAACGTCAGATAGATCCACGTTTGTTGCTCTTCGAAGAAGAGCAGGAAATCTTCCATTTGCCTTCTACATCAAATTCTACGCAGTACCCCACAGATGAGCGTCTTCAGCCTGGGTGTAATGATCTTTCCAGCTTCAAGCACCTCCTCGTGAGTGGTTTCGGTTTCGCCGTCCAGGTTTGCTTTGTTGCTGATCCCTGAGATACCTAGGACTTTCATACCGCAATGACGTGCGACCGTCACCTCGGGTGCCGTGGACATTCCGACAGCATCGACACCGATGATACGCAGGAATCGCAGTTCCGCAGTCGTCTCGTACGATGGACCGGATACGCAAACATACACTCCCTTGCGCAAGGGAACATCCTCTTCGAGCGCAACTTCTTTCGCCAGCATACCCAAAGCAGGATCGTACGCCTTCCCCATATCAGGAAAACGAGGTCCGAAGTCATCCAGGTTTGGACCGCGAAGTGGGTTGTTGCCGGTCATACCCAGGAGATTGATGTGATCGCTTATCAGCATCAATTCGCCCGGTTCGAAATCCGGATTGACGGCCCCGGCTGCGTTGGTGACAATTAACATGCGCACACCCAGGCGATGCATGACCCGAATGGGAAGCCCGATCCGCGATATCGGGTGACCTTCGTAGAAATGCGCCCTGCCCTGCAGTATAAGGACGAAACGGTCTTCGAGACGCCCTACGACGAGGCGTCCCGCATGTCCGTGCACCGTCGATACGGGCCATCCGGGAATTTCAGCCGTCGCAATTGTCTCGTCCGCCTCCACGGCATCGGCAATCGCTCCCAATCCGGAACCCAAAATCATGCCGATTTCAGGCTGAACGGAAGTTCTTGCCTGGATGAACTCCACAGTGTTGTCGATATCTGCTATCGTAATCACATCCATCTGGACACTCCAGTGATCAATCACGGTGGGAGCGCTTATGAAGCCACAACGTGTTCGGGCTCGAAAGGCGCAGCCACTCTTGAACCTCGCGTCGAGACTTGCCTTGTTCCAATAGGTGTCGCACGAGGGAGTGACGAATTGTTTGTGGGGAAACGTCCCTGCCCAATCCGGCTTCCTCCGCCCAGCGCTTGACGATCAACCACAAACCCTGCCGACTGAGACGCTTGCCGCGTTGGTTGACGAACAAGGCCCTAACTTCCGGCGTTCGCAATAAGTAAGGGCGACCTTTCTCGATGTACATCTTTACAGGGTGCATCGCGTCACGAATGGGAATCTTATGCGAATAAGCTTCATTCTCCCGAATGGCGGCGGACTGCAAATCGATATCACTGACGTTCAACGAGATCAGTTCGACTGCACGCAAACCGGTGGTATACAACAGTGACAAAGCCGCAGCGTCCCTCATCGCGCGCGGCGAGTTATCCTGGGAAGCGGTCCGGAGCAATTTATTGACTTCCGTTGTCGTCAGAACCTTGGGAGGTTGACGAGGATTATGGGGTAAATCCAGCGAATCCAGCATCGCCTGAGTGTCGTAGCCCTCACGGGAATGCATGTAGTCGAGAAAGGTTCGTACGGCTGCTATCTTTCGGGCGACGGTGGAAGTCTTGTAGCCCTGGCGGTTCAACCAGGAAACGTATTTATTTAAATTCTGCTCATTGATATGATCGGGCTCAATCGGCTCCTCGGTAACGGCGGATAAAACCTGGACGAATTGGCGGATATCGGTTTCATACGCCAGGATCGTATTCTTAGCACGTTCCTGATCCACGTCGAGATACCGCAGGAATCGACTGATTACGTCATTCATCGCGTTTCCTTGATTAGACCCGTTAGGCGACCGTCATTATACCATTCACAGACCAAATACTTACCATAAGTGTAGGCTTGGGAATCGAATCGCGCCGCTTCGATTCCAACGAAATCCCCGGGCGAATCGCGTAGGAACTACAGCCGCCCATGCGAGTTGCTTCTTTTTGACCTTTCATACCCGGTGAGAAGATGCGGAAAAACATGAAGTGTCCATCGACCGGACGAATACTGTCCGGTCGATGGTATGCCGATCTTGAATTTTTCTTCTTCGTGCAGGTTAGACGCCGAAAGAATAGGCCAATCCAACCGTACCCGGTCCCGCATGCGTTCCGATGACCGGAGTGACTTCCGAATACAAGGTCTCGATGGGCTCGAGCTGATTCTTCGCCTCTTCCATCAATGCCTGCGCATCCACTTCTGCATCGGCGTGAAGCGTTGATAGACGCACGTCCGGTTGGTCCTTGAGGCGCTCTACGATCACTTCCACGAGCCGGCTCTGGGCTTTTGCCTTGGTGCGGATGCGCTCAACGGCTTCCACGCGGCCTTCCTGCAATTCCAACAGCGGTTTGAGATTAAGCGCCGTCCCCAGTAGCCGTGATGCGCCGCCGATACGACCACCGCGATGTAGGTATTCAAGCGTTTCGACGACGAAGAGCACACCCGATTGCTCCTTCGCTTTTTTCGTCGTAGCCACGGCTTCATCGAACGATTTGCCCGCTTCACGGGCGCGCGCGGCTGCCAGAACCTGAAAACCCAGCGACATGGCGACTCCCATCGAGTCCAAAATTTCGATCCTCGCATCCGGGAAGAGGCTTTTGGCCTGTTCGGCAGAGTTCAACGTTGCCGTCAACTTCGAGGAGCCTACGATGGTCAGGATTTCTTTTCCTTGAGAGACCAGAGGTTCGTAGATAGATTTGAACGAAGCGACCGTCGCCTGCGAAGTCGTGGGCATGACCGGATCGGTCCTCAAACGCGTATAAAATTCCATCGGGGTTATGTTAACTCCATCGAGAAATTCTTCCTCACCCCAGATCAAAACTTGCGGTACCACGATGACCTGATAACGATCGATGAGTTCCTGCGGTAGTGATGAAAGACTGTCGGTTACAATTGCATAATCGCTCATAAGTCCTCCTCCGTGAAGATGTTGTGATAATGGACACGAAGATGCCGGTGTTTATTAAAATCCCGCTCGCGAGTGAAGATTATCAGACCTGCATCTCCCATCATAATACACGAATTTTCCAGCGAGATGACATTAAAATTGAAGCCGCATATAGCTTATGCTATCCTTTACGCACGACTTGTTCCTACCCGGAGAATTCTCTTGCTTCACGAATACGTAGGTAACTTACACAATCACTCAACTTACTCGGATGGTCACGGCAGCCATGCTGATATCGCCCGTGCAGCGATCCAGGCGGGCCTGGACTTCATCGTCGTAACCGACCACAATGTTTGGGTCGACGGAATGGATGGATACCGTTTCCTGGGCAAGGATCGCGTACTGCTGCTTACGGGTGAGGAAATTCACGATCAAGTACGTGACCCACAGAAAAACCACCTACTCGTTTTCGAAGCCCGAGAAGAACTTGCACCGTATGCCGCCGATCCGCAGGAACTGATCGACGAAGTCCAACGAGCAGACGGGCTTTCTTTCATCGCCCACCCTGTCGATCCAGCAGCGCCAATGTTCGGCGAATCCGATCTGTCCTGGGTGGATTGGGACGTGAACGGCTTTACGGGATTCGAGATTTGGAATTTCATGAGCGAATTCAAATCTCATCTCAGTTCGTTGGCCATAGCCTTCCTGCTTGCATACAGTCCCAAACGTAGCGGCCAAGGGCCGTTTCCCGAGGTACTCGAGCGTTGGGACCGACTCCTGGCGTCCGGGAAACGTGTCGTCGCCATCGGAGGCGCAGACGCACACGCCACGCCCTACCGGAAGGGCCCCTTCAAGCGGATCGTCTTACCCTACGAGTTTCTCTACCGTGCGGTGAACACGCACGTCCTGACCCGTAACTCTCTCGTTGGGGATGCGAATCACGACAGACGCATATTGTTTCACAGCATTTCCCGCGGCAGATGCTTCGTCGGTTTCGACCTGCCGGCACCTACAAAAGGCTTTCGTTTCAGCGCACAAGGAGCGGACGATCAAGCCATCATGGGCGATTCGATCCCGGCACGAAACGGCGTGACCCTGCAGATCAAATCCCCACGCCGTGCAGAAATACGTCTCATTTACAACGGAGAACGACTGCACCTTTGGAAAAACCGAGACACGGCCGTCTATACGGTACATGCGCCGGGCGCGTACCGTGTGGAAGTGCACATCGATTTCGAAGGACGACGTTGCGGGTGGATATACAGTAATCCCATATATGTGACGTAGGGTCATCCGGGTGAGATTCTGCAGAACGACCCGAGTGTATAGTGGCTATCGAATCGACTACATTCCCGCACTATTTTCTGGCAATTCGACAAAAGGGGGCGTTTATCCGATTGAATACAAATCCTGAATGTTTATGAGCGTAAAAGGAGCGTGATCCATGAAATCCTATAGACGAGAATTATGGTTCGAGGTTCCGGGTCGAAGGGCCTTCATCAACATCACCCCCCAGGTGAAAGAAGCATTGGCAGAAAGTGGCGTGCGAGAGGGTCTGGTACTGGTCAATGCCATGCACATCACGGCATCTGTCTTCATTAATGACGACGAACACGGGCTGCACCAAGATTATGAGGTTTGGCTGGAGTCGCTCGCACCGCACGCACCGGTTAGCCAATACCAGCATAACCGCACGGGGGAAGACAACGCCGATGCCCACATGAAGCGTCAAATCATGGGCCGAGAGATCGTCGTGGCGATCACGGAAGGTAAACTGGATTTCGGCCCGTGGGAGCAAATCTTCTACGGAGAATTTGACGGCGGCAGGCGAAAAAGGGCGTTGATCAAGATCATCGGGGAATAAAATGCGCTGGCGCTGCCAACCGATGACGAATTTCCCACATTGTATGAGATCCATCGTCAACGAACGTTAGAAACTGCTATTCTGGAAGATCGACTCTCCGCTTGCACGCTGCATGGTATAATCATAGATCATATGTTCGCATTGGGGGAGCGTACGTGGAGGAGCCATGCAGGTGTTCCGGTTACATTCCCCATTCGAACCGATGGGAGATCAACCAGAAGCCATAGAAGAACTGGTACGAGGTCTCAATCAGGGACTCGAACACCAAGTTCTCCTCGGCGCGACGGGCACCGGAAAAACCTTTACCATCGCCTCCGTGATCGAACAGGTACAGCGACCGACTCTCATCCTAGCTCACAACAAAACCCTTGCGGCGCAACTTTATGCGGAGTTCCGCTCGTTTTTTCCCGAAAACGCGGTGGAATACTTCGTCTCGTACTACGATTATTATCAGCCGGAAGCCTACGTTCCCAAACACGATCTCTACATCGAAAAAGAAACGCAGATCAACGAGGAGATCGATCGCCTGCGTTTATCGGCGACGACCTCCGTGCTTTCACGCAGGGATGTTGTCGTCGTCGCTTCGGTTTCGAGCATCTACGGCATCGGCAACCCGGAAGCCTACGGCCGTGTGGTCATCAATTTGGAAACGGATCAACGCTATCGTCGAAATGCGATTTTGCGCCAACTTGTAGAATGCCATTACCAGCGTAACGACATCGAATTGAAACCCGGTGTGTTCCGCGTCCGCGGGGATACGCTGGAAGTGCTGCCGGCATACGAACAGATCGGAATCCGCGTCAGTTTCTTCGGTGACGAATTGGAACGTATCGTGAAATTCAATCCACTTACGGGTGAGATTCTCAGCGAAGCCGAAACCGTCAGCATCTACCCCGCCAAACACTTCATCACCGAGGACGAGAAATTGAAGGCGGCTATCGCAGACATCGAAATGGAACTCGAAGAGCACCTCGAAGTATTGAAGAAGGAGGAGAGATACCTCGAAGCTCAACGCCTGGAGCAGCGCACGCGTTACGATTTGGAAATGCTGCGCGAAGTGGGGTACTGCACCGGAATTGAAAACTATTCCCGCCACTTGGATCAGCGCCCGGTCGGATCACCCCCCTGGACGTTGATCGATTACTTCCCACCGGACTTCATGCTTGTCGTCGACGAGAGCCACATGACCATCCCACAAGTGCGCGGGATGTTCGCGGGTGATCGCTCGCGCAAGGAAACCCTGGTCGAATTCGGATTTCGTCTCCCCTCCGCGTTGGACAACCGCCCGCTTTCGTTCGACGAATTCCAGGAGCGCACCGGACAGGTCATCTATACATCCGCCACACCCGGCCCGTACGAACTTGGCGTCGCTTCCCAGGTAGTGGAGCAGATCATCCGCCCGACCGGCCTCGTCGACCCCGATGTGGAGGTCAGGCCCGTCGAAGGACAGGTCGATGATCTGATCCTGGAAATCCAAAACCGGGTTGCGATCGGCCAACGCGTGCTCACGACCACGCTCACGAAACGTATGGCCGAAGATCTCTCCGATTACCTTCTGGAGTTGGGCATCAAAGTGCACTACCTTCACTCCGAAATCGACACCATCGAACGCGTCGGCATCTTGCGCGACTTGCGAATGGGTGTGTATGACGTCGTCGTGGGGATCAATTTACTGCGTGAGGGCCTCGATTTGCCCGAGGTTTCCCTGGTTGCCATTCTCGACGCGGACAAGGAGGGGTTTCTACGTTCCGATACGGCCCTTATCCAAACCATCGGGCGTGCCGCACGGCACGTCGATGGGAAAGTGATCATGTACGCCAACAGGATCACCGACTCGATGCATCGTGCGATCGACGAGACGGAGCGAAGACGGGAGATTCAAATCAAATACAACGAGGAACACGGAATCGAACCGGTCAGCATCGTGAAAGAAATCCGCGATCTCACGGATCAAGTTGCTTCCCGAGCCATCGCCGAGGAGCGCGAGGAATACCGTGCGCTTACGCCCGGCCAGATGCCGAAGGACGAACTCGCCCGGTTGATCAAGGAATTCGAGAAGCAGATGAAGAGCGCCGCAGAGGCGTTGGAATTCGAAAAGGCGGCAGCGCTACGCGATCAAATATTCGAACTACGACAGGTCCTGGTCGATAAAGAGGACATGCCTCCATGGATGCGGGCACGTGCGTTGGCAGAAGACGCGTGACAGCCTGCGAGGCAGTCGCGAGAAAAATCCTCAGATTCGTCCGAAACTTTGAAGCAGTTTGATGTAACTTGCGCGTTCGAACGCAGTCGGTTCGACGTAGTTCTGAAGACTCATACTCCCTTTCAGATCTCGGATGGAAGCGATCTCCAATTCTTCCATGAGGTTTTCAGTGTCTCGAATGATCTGAGACAATTTCTCAATATTGTTCATCAATAACACAGAAGCCACGTTGGCGATATCCGCGCCCACCATGATGGCCTTTAATACCGCCTCCGCTGAATGAACGCCGCTGGTGAGCGCCAGGGAACAAGAAACCTGGCCATAGAGGATCGCGATCCAGCGCATCGGTAGCAAGATATCCTCAGGCCGGCTGAGGTTGACGCGAGGCAGGATTTCTTTCTCGCGCACGTCGATGTCCGCCTGATAGAAGCGATTAAAGAGGACCAATGCATCTGCGCCGATTTCGTCGAATTGGGTGGCAATATTCGGCAGCGCGCTGAAAAAGGGGCTTAGTTTCATTGCGATCGGTATTTCGACTCTTTTCCTTACTGCGCGCAGGATATCCAGATACATGTTTTCGACGTCCATGCCCAACAATGTATCCGCAGTGGTCAAATAATACACATTGAGCTCGAGCCCATCCGCACCGGCTTCTTCGATCATACCGGCGTAATCCAGCCATCCCCCTTTGCTGGTGCCGTTCATACTGGCGATGATGGGGATGTCCACGGCTTCTTTTGCCCGGCGCACGTGTTCAACATATGCATCGGGATCTCTCTGGTAATCATTCCTGTGGGGGAAATACGCCGTAGCGTCCGCCAGACTTAATGCACCGCTGCTCATCAAGTGCGACATTTCGCCGGTTTCTAACTCGATCTGCTCCTCAAACAGCGAGTAGAGCACGATAGCAGGAGCACCGGCATCTTCGAGTTTTTTGATATCGTCTAAGGTTCGTGATAGCGGTGAGGCGGAGGGTACTACAGGATTATCCAATTCAAGACCCATGTACATCGTTCGAGTTTCGGCCATTACATGCCTCCCGATTGGGAATCTACAATCTACGTTGTACGGATTTGTACTATCAAGTGTAGCACACCATTACGATGTTGTCCTTTGTAAATACCGTATCCCAAATGACTCGAATCTGGACAGACAAACGACATAGAAATAAATAAGGGTTTCGAAACAAGCCCAATCGTGTATCACTTGCGACTGAAATACTGTGAAGGCTATAATGGTCGAAAGGCGCATGATATGCCACATCATGCTGCTAGAAAGCGAATTCCCATGAAACAAAGTGTTATGCTCTTGCTCGCGATAATTCTTCCCATCATCGCAGCCTGCCAATCTCGCACCCCTTCGGCGAACGAGATTGCCACCGCGATCGAAGCAACAGCAATAATGAAGAAGACCCTGGAGCCGGATACGTCTACCCCTACGGACGCTCCCTCGGAAACCCCCACCATAACTTCGACCAAGACGCCTGCGCCCTCTTCCACAGCCACAGAATCCCTGCATCCGATCCAGCTTTACGAAGATTTCTCTTCCCGCCAAGTTGAATGGCTGGCGTGTGATGTATGTGAATGGAAAAATGACGCCTTATATATGGGCCCGTATCCCGCATCCGGCGCCTATGAAACGCACGTTGCGTTTTGTAAGGAATGCGGTGAGGTGACCTATTACCGTATGGCCGTTGTTGCCACATATATTGATGGTCCTACAGATCGAGGTTATGGCATGATCCTGCGCTCGACGGACGATTACTTTATCACCCTCGAAATCATACCCTGGCAGATCGTTCGTGCGTTCAAATATCACTATGACAGTAACCGCTGGGAATTCCTTGATGGACGCTGGGCTGGAGCCGTCAAGTCAGGCACTTCACCCAATCGGATTGAAGTCTTCGTGACGCAATCGCAGCAGCGCAGGACGGACATCGCCGTGTCGATTAACGGCAAGAACGTGTTCATCATCTGGGGACAGCCAAAGGATCAATCCCCTGTAGGTTTGATGCTCTTCGGACACGCGCTGGAAGTCTCGTTCGACGATTTCGAATTCGAAGAGTACGAACCGTACGGCGACCCGATCGAGCTGGAAGACTTCGACCGGCCGAGCGGATAGGCAATCCGGATTTCGTTCAAGCGATCCAAAATTGAGTTGAACAGAAGGTAGCCCGTTGTCAAGTTCGGTCGTTCCGGCGATCTGCTCGCTCCACGTAACTCCGCAGCAGTACTCCGCGATATTGTTGATGTCGACGATCTTGTAAGGAATCTCGAGGATATAGGGCACTTCATCCCCGTCGATTGCTTCTGCCATCGGTTCAATCACGAAAACGCCTATCCTGCGAGGATATCCCGATGTGGCGGTTGTTTCACCTGTCCTCATCAACTCGAGGGTCACATCGTTGCCGTCAATACTGACGCACCAGATATCCTTATTGACCTTTCGCCAATTTTCTCAGCCGCAATACAACCGCCGACTCCCATCTGAATCGCCATAGAAACCATAAGCCCGAAAGAAAATAAAAGTGCAATACCTGTGCATCATAGTGCAATATTAGTGCAATACACAGAATCGCTCGTTTACGGCGAGGATTCAAAGGGGATGAACCAGAAGATGTGCCAATGCTCCGATTGCGTGTTTCAAATCATAAAAATACTGGCGCCGGCTGATTGACAGTCTCTTGATGATTTCGTTGGAAGTAAGTCCTTCAACGTAGGTTAGACGTAAGATGTCATATCCACGATCGGTTGCGTTCGGTCGATTGATGTTCTTCTCGGGTTTGAGACTTTCTATTCGTTCCATTATCAACTTGCGGATCTGTTCACCGCGATCGAGCAGGATTCCTCGGGACAAGGAATCCAAGTTAGCCGGAAAGGCCCACTCCGCAAGAGGGCAACGTCCCAGGTAGACAGTGTCCCAAAGATGACGCAATGCATTACGTGTCTGATGGTTCAGCCAACCAGTTTCCAGTAACCAGGCATTACGCAATCGTGGGACGATCTCTTCCGTCAGCTCAACGAGGCGATTCACAGACTCCGCAGGGAAGGCATGCGCAACTCGGCTTTGTACCTCGAGTACGCCCACCAATTGATCTTTGTGCAAAAGAGGTATCGCGATCGCGGATTTACTTCCTGGATCCAGGCGGTCCACGGAGATTTCACTGCGATCGGATATATCGTCCACGATGACTACCTGACCACTGTTCCTTACTCGCTCAGCGATACTTCCAGGAGAAAGGTCGGCTTTCTGTTTATCGTCACAAGCAACGAGCTTATCTTGTCCCGGGTCGATCATATAGGTACGAATATTGGGGGAAGCGAATCGATTTCGAACGAGCTGCTTCATCTGTACGATAATTCCCTCGAGATAGGTGGTATCCCCTCCGGAATGATACGGACGAACTTTTGTAGCAAACTGCCTGGTACGCCGTCTTTCGATGTCGATGAAAACAGCCAAGAGTATGATCGATCCAATCACGATACCGTGCCACGGATTGGCTACATTCAGCATGACGAGGCCGTTTTGGACCACGGTTATGATAAAAACGCCAATCAGCGTTCCTCGCATTCCCCCTACTCCCCCACTCAAACTCGTTCCCCCGATGATTGCCGCAGCCACAGAATTCAGATCGTAATCTTCGCCCAATGTATAAACGGCACCATCGAGCCGGGCGATTTGAATAATCCCAGACAATGCCGCCAGAATCCCGCTGAGTACATAAGTGTACGTCTTGTATTTATCTACCGGGACTCCGGACAAGCGAGCCGAAGTGTCGTTGTTGCCAATTCGGAAGAAATATCGGCCCAGATTTGTTTTATGCAGGGTGTAGCCCAACACGAAAAAGGTCACAAGCATGATGATCCCAGGCATGGGAAAACCGCAGACATTTGCATCCGAAATCCATTTAAAATCATTGGGAAGTGAATGGATTGTGCGGCCTTCAGTGATCACCAAGGCAACACCGCGTAAAATTCCGAGGCTTACCAGAGTAACGATAAACGGCGGTATTTTACGCTTGGTGATTAAAAAGCCATGTCCGGCACCGATCAAAGCACCCAACCCAAGCGCGACTGCTATCGCAACATACGGACTTTGTGGTGGTATCCCACCCACGCCCGTCATCAACAAGGCGGCGATAATGCTTGCCAAAGCAAGAATTGAGCCCACAGATAGATCGATTCCTCCCGCCAGTACGACAAGCGTTTGGCCAGCGGCGACGATTCCGAACGACGACGCCTCTAGCAAGATAAGCATGAAATTGTTCGGTTGTCGGAATTGAGGGGACAACACGGAGAGAACGATCAACAGCAGCACGATCCCAATAAACAGCCCCCTTTGATCAAAACACCAGGAATATTTCCGTAACCTCGGAGGCCGTGCGATAGAACTTCCGAGACCCAACCGGGCGGAAACATCCTTCATGTGAGCAACCTTTCTTCGAGGTTATACGTAATCCGCAGTGTCACGAAAGAAAGTAGCAGTAGGCGCGGGCAACGCCTTCACTTTTGATCGATACCAGGATTCTCCGAGGAGAACATCTAAAGACACTGTATCTAATTCTTTCTAGCGCACAGGATTAACAACACTCACGCCGCTATAAACACTTCCAAACTGTACGAGGAGATAAAGACCCAGACAACCGAATGAACAGCGCCCCTGGCAGGACTCGAACCTGCAACAACCGGATTAGAAGTCCGGTGCTCTATCCACTTGAGCTACAGGGGCAAAATGATTATGGGTACAGCGAATATTCGAAATCCCGCCAATTATATACCAGATGAATACGTTTCTTGCCATCGTAAACACCGCTTGGTCGTTCGTTCACGTCATTCATTGGCCACGGGACGTATGCCCTTGTATACACGCGGGCTGGAGAACGTACGCAGGATCATGCGCGGCGGTCGTCCCAATTTGTCTCCGAGTTCTTCGGGGGTCATAGGTGTGTTGCCGTTCGATAAAAATACTCGGAACACGGCGTTCACCAGACTCGTTTGTGGTGTCAGATATGAAGGCTGTTTGGCACAATGGGATATCAAGGTATGTTGGAT
Source organism: Anaerolineales bacterium (assembly GCA_034417075.1). Lineage (GTDB taxonomy): Bacteria > Chloroflexota > Anaerolineae > Anaerolineales > E44-bin32 > WVZH01. Next base: position 56,619 of record DAOULU010000012.1, on the reverse strand, counting down.
CCCCGCCACACGTGTAACTTCTGCCGTTTGCGGATCGACGTAGTCTACCAGTGTATCTGCATCCAGGTCGGCAAACGCTTCCTGATGCTCAGGGCACAGATGACTTCGCAAATATACTTCCAGATCTCGGTCGGCGCGATCCCACCACTCAAAATCGATATGAAACTTGGTCTCCAAGGTGGGTCGGACCAACCTGCCCAATTTCGTGCTTTTCTCTTTGCTCATGCCTTCGTCCAGGCTTTCTGATCAAAACGCCAATAGAGATCGCCCACATGTTCGTAATACGGCCGGCTGACCAATTCCGAAAACACGGTCGCAGGAGACATACGTCGAAATACATTCACACCTGAATACAGTGACTGGGCATGAACGGCACTTTGCGGGGTTAACCGGGCCAGTTCTCGGAATATGTAGGCGATTAATTTATCTGTCGGGAGATTGCGTTGCGGACCCCGCATCCACGCTTCGTCAAGTGCCGCCGGGTCGATCAGCCCCACGACCATACGATCATCGTATGCAGTTCCGACGGATTGTTTCAGCATGGTGAATCCGATTTTACCTTCCTCATCGATCGTTACCGTGCGGATCCAATCATTGTGCCGCCTGCGATCCGACGACTCCACCTTTACCTCACCAGGATTATCACCGCGACTTACTTTTACCAATCCGCCCGTAGGGACTTCATAACGTCTGTACCACTCGTCAAGCCCGAACACGTAGCCTTTCTCGCGCACGACCCAACCGGGGAAACGATCCCCGCTGTGTCCATCGATCAAGTTAAACCGAATACGAGGAGCTTCGTACGCCGTTGGAAACATCGGCCGCAAACGAGTTGACAGCGGTAGGGAGCCGACACGCCAGTGTGGAAAAAGCAAGGTTATCGTGACATCGTTCGGCTTTCCGTCCAAAGGAGGCAAGGGACTGAGTTCGTCGTCAAGTGACGCTTCAAGATCGAGCAGTTCATCCGTGAGTTTGGAGCGATCGACCGATGACTCCTCACACTCAAGTCGGGGCGGTGTATATAGCACCTCCGGAGGTTCGAGACGCTTCAGATACCAGAGAATTTCTCCCGCAGGTCCGACTTCGTCGAAACGTTCGTCTTCCTGCATTGCATAATCCATGGAAAATGCCATTAAAAGAGGATTGATGCCTTGCGGTATGCCGACGTGTTCGAGTAAATCCGATGTGGGTAAAGGGCCTCCATTGGCAACGTCCAACACGGCTTCGGCGATGTTCAGGTGGCCTTCATTGATGTCGACAACCAGGGCTTTGTGAAACCAACGTCCGGCGATTCGTATAATGTCTTCCGCATTCGAAAGTCTAACTTCGAGGCGATCTTCGATCACGCGCCGATATGTCGCCAGCACTCCTTCGGTGGTACTGAGCGAATCTTGTTCCTCATCCTCCGTGGAGGGATTGTTGAGGATGTGATCTTTCAGAGAAGCCGCAAATTCTCGCGTGGGTTCACCTTTCCCGAATCTGACCTCGATGACTTCAAATTCCCCCATGTCTGGATTCACACCGGGGCGAACCTTGACGACCTCTCCGACCGAGTTGCCGATCGCAGGAAATATTAGAGTCTCACCCTTCTCGTAGCTCTCTTCTGGAAGGTATGACTTGTGCTCGCTTTTGGAGGCCTGTTTGGCTTCTTCTTTCAACTGTTCGAGACGTCGCTCGACCAGCTCTCGAGACATTTCTTCAGAAGTCAGGGGGACTTCACGCTCGAGCAGCAAATTATAGATGAAGTCGAGATCATCGTCAGATAACTCGAACTCCGTCCAGTATGCATCACTCGAAAAACCACTTGCTGTTGGCATTATGATTCACAACCTACACAGGGGAGATACTTTGACATTATACTACAAGCATCAAACAGGAGGTGTTATGGATCGAGATGACATCGTCGTTGGGACCACCTCTGGCGTACTAGAGGCCGAAATTCTGCGTGGTCTACTCAAATCCCGAGGGATCGAAGCACGACTTTCCCATGAAGCTCTCACCACGATTTACGGGTTTGGTGTTGGTCCTCTCGCCGAGGTCGAGATAATTGTCCCCGCCGATCAGGCCAAAGAAGCGCGCCAGATACTCGAAGACTACTATGCTGATCGAATCGACGAGGACGACTCAAAAGAAACCGAATAGTCTTATTCCCTTCCTCATTGCATCCATCATGGTACTTTGCATAATCGTCTTCGAAAAGTGCACACATACCTCATGGGTATTCTCGTGCTATCCAATCCAGGGGATCCACAGGAACACTCCCAACCCAAATCTCCCAATGTAAATGAGCTCCCGTCGATCGACCGGTGTTTCCGACGAGCCCGATAACTTGGCCCGTTTCGACAAACTCACCCTCCGAAACGAGAAACTCGGATTGATGAAAATAACCGCTGTAAACACCCCAACCATGATCGATGTAGGTTACATTGCCGCGCATCGTTAGTGAACCAGTGAAGATCACTTTTCCAGGCGCCGGAGCCAGGATTTCGACGCCCGTTTTACCGTAAAAATCCACTCCGGTATGGTAGTAATCCAGAGCACCCCAATTGTAGCTCCGCCGCGTCCCGAAAACGGAAAGGTAACTTTCCGTATAGTAATCCGATGGCAGTTGGAAGAGACCGTCCCACATACGATCGGGCGTTGCTGGCGCAAGCAGCTCTTCCACCATCTCCTGCTCGGGGTTGATCACGGCAGGATCGACGGTTTCCTTCGGGACTCCGTTTATCGTCTCGAACGCATATCCCCCATCCAAAACGCGAATCGGCTGTACGAACGAAAACGTCGGCTCTTCTCCCAGCGACGGATACAGAGAGATTTCCAGATCATAGAGCCCGGGTTCTTTTAGGGCGTGAATGCCCTGAAGGGACACGAGGGAGAACTCGTCTTCCGGAAAGAAATTGAGTTTCTTTCCATCCAACCGACCTTCCACCCAGCCCGACTGATCCAGATCGATGCGAACGACCAACGTGTGCCCCTGGACTGCGGGCGATGGATGCAACGTCGCTGAAACGATGGAATCAGGCAGGGCAGTGATGGAGCGATCCCCCGTTGCAGTGACGAGAATCTCTGAGGGAACGACCCACAGCCGTCCCTCGTCTTCGAACGTATTCAGGCTCCATGGATTCACGCCGCCCCGCACGGCTGAAGCCAGCTTTCCCTCCCCAGTCTCGGGCAAGGTGCGCGAAATGGTTGCCGGGGGCGTTTCACTTTCGGATTGAGTCAAGATCAACGCTTGTCCGGCGTACAATCGCCCCGGCCGGAGAATGCGATTGAGGCGAATGAGGTCTTCCTCTGCAACGCCGTAGCGCAAACTCAAACTCTCAAGTGTTTCCCCGAATTCGATCCGCTGAGTCGTAAGCTCCCCCTCCACACCTTCGAAACCGGGAATGATGAGCGAATAGCCTGGGATTAAAATCGATGTTTCCTCGATGCCGTTCACATCGACGAGTGCGTCCACGGTCGTGCCGAACGTTCTGGCGATGGAAGTCAATGTATCACCTTCCTGGATAACGTACGTAGGACTCTGCGACTGGGCGCACACGGAGACAACCGGAGCGAGGAATACGATGACCAAAAGCAAAGGGATGAGTTTAATTTGCTTCATATTCACAGAACTCCAGAACGTCTCCAACGGTAATCCGATCGAGAATTTCGGGTTGTCCTTCAAGCACGTACTGCGCAGGAGCGTTCGGTGTATATATACGCCAGGGATCAGCGACCGTGTGATCGACGACGCGCTTCTGTGCATCGAGCCAAATCACACCGAGAGAGAAAAATACCCCAAACATGTGGATGGTTGCACCGGCGATACTTTCGCGGGATTCGACAAGCAGCAGCCCGGTGAGTTCTGAAAGCGCACGTCGAAAGGTCAGGCCGCGCAAGCGACACAGAAATGATGCACACCATTTTGCTCTGACGACGAGCGCGTTACGTTGGGAACGATTTCGGATTTCAATCCATTGCGCCATGGTTAATTAAATGGTTCAAGGCGACTTACGCCGCCCCGGACGAACATTATCATGCAAGTTCAATTTTGCATGCCGAGTATTTTTTCGACGCTTTCGAGCAATTCCTGAGGTCCGAAAGGCTTGGTGATGTAATCATCCACCTTAGCGATGTGAAGCCCCAACACCTTATCGATCGACTGCGCTTTGGCGGTAACCACGACGACCGGTATTTCACGTAATTCGTCATCCGCTTTGATCTGCTGGTACACTTCCCAGCCATCCATATCCGGCATCATGAGATCCAACAATATGAGGTCAGGCCTCTCACGCCGGACGACTTCGAGACCTTCCACTCCGCCATTCGCACCGATTACGGTGAAACCCTTCCGGCTCAGAATCAGACGCACCAGATCAATCATCTCCGGTTCGTCTTCGATACAAACCAGTCGTTTTTCCTCTTCTGCCATGAAACCCTCTTTTGGGGTGTCACTTTCCATATCGTAGTGTATCACAACACGATCAAGGGGCAACTGGTACAGCATTGCCCGAACGATAGGGTACTAAATTAGATAATAAGGAACCTCTCGAATGCTGCAGATTATAGATAATACCCTCGTGAAGCAGCTGATTCGCCCGATGCACGGATCACTCAGCACAAACCGAATACTGTACGTTCGGGGATTCGCCCTCCCTCAGCGCAAAACCCAAAGCAGGTGTTGAATCACAAAATTCGGTGCCTTACATGTTTTTATACTATATCTCATTCCCCAGGGGTAGCACCCATTGGAGCTATATACCCGTTATGAACGTCGCTGATTCAACCCCGCAGGAACGAGGTCAATCGGTTCGAGCGGTAGCCAAAGGTAGGATATCGGATCGCGTCGAAACGACACGGAATGCTTCGTTGATGTCACGGGTCGTGATCAAGCCAAGGAATCGGCCCGTTCCATCCACGACCGGAAGCGCGTCCAGACGTTCTTCGAGAAGGAGCTGCTGTGCTTCGAAAAGTACTGTATCCGGTTTTACGGGAGTGAAATCCGTGATCATCACCCCGGCAAGGGGCACATCCGGCCCGTAGCTGTTCAAAGCGTCTACGATACGCGCGTGCGTTAGAACGCCCACCAATTTCTCTCCATCGCAGATGGGGAAATCCGCTTGATAGGTTTTCAGTGTCAGCCCGACCGCATCTCGCAGCGTCGAATCGGGACGCAATACTTCGAGATCACGCGAGTATGCTTGATCGACGGACACTCCAGCGAGCGCATTACGTAATTGCACTGTTTGTCCTTCGTGACCTGCACCCATGTATATGAAAATCGCGATTACGATCAAGAAGAAATTCCCCTGTAGGAATCCCCATAAACCCAACAGCCAGGCCAATATCTGACCGACCGTAACCGCAATGGATGTCGCGCGAGCGTAATCGAGTTTCATCGCCATGACGGCGCGCAGTACCCTGCCACCGTCCATCGGAAACGCCGGTAAGAGATTGAACAAGCCGAGGAAGAGATTCGAGGTGAATATATAGCCGAACAAACCCAGCAAACTGAATCCGCCCACGGCCGAGATCATCGCTGCCAATCCCACACGTAAACCGATCCACAAGCCTACGAAGGTGAGGACGATCGCCAGGATGAAATTCACCAGCGGTCCTGCAATGGCGATGACGAACTCCTGAATCGGTTTCTCCGGTATGCGCGCCAATTGAGCTACACCGCCGATCGGCAGCAGGACGATTTGCTTCACGGTCACGCCATAATGCTGGGCCGCCAGACTGTGTCCGAGTTCGTGCATGACGACGATGATGAAAAGCAGCAACGTGGCCAGTACGCCGAAGGCTGCTCCGCTCGTCCCACCGCTGGAGGACAACCCGAATTGAAGCGCCGACCATATCAGGATCAATGGGAAGGTTACGTGAACGCGGATATCGATTCCGCGTACGCTGAAAATCTTGAACGAATTCCCCATTCCAACCTCCTCTGAGGAACGAGACTCAATTCGATTCTATCAAATACACGCTGCTTTAAGTATTTAAGATTCGAGAATCGTGGGAAACAGTGGAACCTGACTTACAGCAGCTTTGATTCTAAGGCCAGACCTGGTAGAAATCTTGGGGGAGAACGGAGCTATTCGGGTCGGTGTATCCTGCGTTAAATATGGAAGTAGCCAGTTCAACCCCAACGAAACGAAGATGCCAAGGTTCGTAGATGTATGCCGTGATGAGCGGTTTGAATCGGTTGGAATAAGGCCACGTGTCTCCGTGTTTATATGGATAGCTGAGGACGAATCCGAAACGATGCGCGTTTTCTTCCAACCAGGCGTATAGGAGATCATTGCGAGGATCACTGGCACCCATGGTCACACCCGGCCAGACGACGTCGAACGCCGTACCCAACTGATGCTCGCTGTGCCCAGGCAGCGCGGAGAACAAGCTCACGTCTGACCCAGACTCTGCACTTTCACGCGCATAGACTTCCGCCTGGTAGGCAAAGCTGCGATACCCCGAATTGATCTGGACGGTTATCCCTTGCTCGTCTGCTGCATCTTGAAGCTCTTCGAAGGCACCCACGGCCTGTGCATTCAATCCCGGATCGTATCCCGGCGGTAGACCGTTTTCGGAATCGATCAGCACATCCAGCGGCGGACCCAGAAGCAGTTCGATAACGACGTAGAACATCACACACAGTGACACCGGTAATAAGCTCCCAAACGGCGGTTTGCCTCACCTTGACAGTAAGATCACTTTCCCTGGATTGTAAGATATTCAAATGCGAACTGCAAAGCAAAATGAGACATCCACTGGGTCATTACCAAAATCCATAACCCCCCCATGGCATGCACCTATGAAGCGCCCATTCGCCAGAGGAAACGCCTCTGCTTGTCTTGGGTGGATCGACGGTGACGACAGGATTACGCGAGAGCCAGTCAAGCGCTACCTGCGTAGGTCCATCGCGAAGCTCATTACAAAGAGATTCGTACGCCTCAATATGGTCTCGATTCTCGATATCTTCCGCCGTCATGGTTCCCTTTCTTCTCCCCTCATCCGTCCCGACATTGTTCCTACGATGTTTCAATGCATCCGCCATATAGACACGGTATATCTTTTCCTGCAACACGATTCGATCCGTTGACATCTACCATCGAGGCGATTTAACGTGTATATTAAGCAGCGTATCATAGATCGATCGATGCGAAATCGAATGGTTTGGCCGTCATCAACCCAATGAACAAGTGGAGACAAGAATGACTGAAGCGCTTTCAACAAATCCAGAAGCTGCCCATCAGAAATCCCATCCTTTTCTCGATCGCAAACTCGATAAATTCGCCTTGATCCTGATTTTTCTCATCGTCGTGGCGATCTTCAGTCGTTTTTACAATCTAGGTGAACGGGTGATGAGCCACGACGAAACGACTCACGTCTACTTCTCCTGGCTGCTTACGGAAGGCAATGGTTATCAACACGATCCACTCTCCCACGGACCGCTTCAGTTTCATCTGATCGCGCTTTCCTACTTCCTCTTTGGCGACAACGATACGACTGCTCGCCTGCCCGCTGCCGTCTTCGGTGTCCTCGCTGTGGGATTGATCTGGCTGTTCCACCGCTGGTTCGGCAAAACGGGCGCGCTGGTCACGGCCGCATTGATTTTGATTTCACCCTTCATGCTCTACTACTCGAGATACGCACGCAATGAAGCGCTCACCGTACCGCTCGTGCTTCTCACGGTATGGGGTATATTTCGCTACCTCGAAACCCGCCAGACGCGTTATTTCTTCATCCTCGCCTTCGTGGGTGCGCTGCATTTCGCCACAAAGGAAACCGCCTTCATCTTCACCGCCCAGGTGCTCGTCTTCCTGGTGTTGTACTTCGCCTGGCGCGTCATTGAAAAAATGAAAGACAGATCGGTATTACAACTGGCCTTTATCATCGGCTTGTTGATCGCTTTGGTTGGCGCAGGTTTAGGCTTATACAGCTATTTCGATCAGCACTTATACGAAGTCGCGTCTGCCGAGGCGGAGGCGGAGATGGCCGAGCAGGTACAACCGGCAGATGTGACTTCTACTGACGTGGATCAAGGATTTTTCGAAAAGTATGGGATCATTACCGCTGCGGTCATTGCCGTGATCGGTGTAGCGCTGATCCTCTTCAGTTTGATCACCGCATTCGGAAAAAGCCTGCGAACCGATTTTCCCGATCTCGATCTGCTGGTGCTGTTCATCACCATGGTCCTGCCACAGCTTGCCGCGATTCCTGCCACCATTATTGGTTGGGATCCGCTTAATTACAACGATCAATCCATTTGGAAACACACACTGACTGTCGTCATCGTCCTCACTGTGATCAGCATCGTGATTGGTTTGATCTGGAATTGGCGCAAATGGCTCCCCGCTGCCGGGATTGTCGCCGTTCCTTTTCTGTTGCTTTATTCGACGTTTTTGACCAACGGGCAAGGAATCGCCACCGGCATGGTGGGCTCCCTGGGATACTGGCTCGTCCAGCAAGGAGTCGAACGCGGTGGCCAACCGTTGTATTACTACGCTTTGATCCAGCTCCCGCTCTACGAATTCCTACCCATACTCGTCGCACCGGGGGTGATCCTGGTCGGCTTCTGGAAATGGGTCAAGGATAAGTTGGCGCAATCCGATGTACCCGATGCAGAACAAAAGCCCGGAGATTTAGAGCAGCATCCTATCCTATTGCTCTTCCTCACGTATTGGGGATTCTCTTCCCTGATTCTCTATTCCTTCGCCGGCGAGAAAATGCCCTGGATCACCGTCCACATCACGCTGCCGTTCATCCTACTCGCAGGTTGGGGAATCGGTGTCTTCTTGAAGCGGATCGAATGGAAATGGTTTCTTGAACATCGAGGATTGCTGCTAACCGGCTTGATTCTGCTCTTCGTGCTTTCTGTCCTGCGCGCTCTCGCAGTCTATCTAGGACAGAATCCACCTTTCAAAGGTAACGAGATCGAACAACTCAACGCCACGATGACTTTCGTAACCGCCCTAGTCTTCACGGCCGGAACGGCGCTGGCTATTCCGTATGTGGCCCGAGGTTGGCCGAACGCCAACGTCGGTAGGTTGGCCGTGTTGATCGTCGTCAGCTTACTGGCGATCGTCACCGTGCGTACAGCTGCCCGGGCTGCTTATGTCAATTACGACGATCCGACGGAATTTCTCGTTTATGCCCACATGGCGAGGGGACCCAAAATCATTCTCGAGCAGATCGACGACCTGGCAGAGCGCATGGGTAACGATCCGGATTTCAAGATCGCCTACGATGATGAATCAACGTATCCCTTCTGGTGGTATCTGCGCAACTACGATCAAGCCACCTACTTCGGCAGCAGCCCCAGCCGGGACCTCGTCAATTACCCCATCATCATCGCCGGAAATTCAAACTGGGCGAAACTTGAACCCGTCGTGGGAAATGCGTTCTACACATTCGAATACACCCGTATTTGGTGGCCGAACATGGACTACTACGATTGGAAATTTGCGAACCTGGAGGGAGAGTGGCGCAACGAGCGCATCGAAAAGGGTGTCGATGTTGAGGGCGCCAAGATGAGCACACTCGAATATTTTCGCAGGCTGTGGCTGAAACTCAAGCCCTATCTCTTCGACCCCGCTCACCGTCGTGCGGCGTGGGACATCTGGTTCAATCGGGACTACCGTGCCTACGGTGAATTGACCAACAAGGACTTTTCACTAACCAATTGGAATCCCTCCGAAAAGATTCGCCTCTACATCCGCATCGACACGGCCGCCAAGATCTGGGATTACGGAGTTGCTACGCCGGTCGAGGACATCCAGGCTGTCGCGGCGCCCTACGAAGAGGGCATGACCGTGCTCGCGCCGGACCTCACTTTCGGAACTTCCGGTTCTCTGCCGGGTGATTTCTCCGACCCACACGGCATCGCCCTCGCTCCGGACGGCAGTCTATACATTGCCGACACGATGAATCATCGAATCCAGCAGTTCAGCCCCACGGGTGAGCTGATTCGAGCCTGGGGAAGCTATGGAGATGTGGAGTTAAACAACGCCGATGAAGGGACGTTCAACAAACCGTTCGGCGTCGACGTGGCTCCAGATGGCACCGTCTACGTCGCCGACACCTGGAATCATCGCATTCAACACTTCACGGCGGAAGGAAAATTCCTGGATATGTTCGGCACATTTGGCCAGGGCGGCGAACCGACGAAATTCTGGGGACCGCGCGATGTTGCCATCGATTCCCAATACCGCATTTTCGTTTCCGACACGGGGAACAAACGTGTGGTTGTTTTCAACCGCCAGGGCGATTACATCACCGAATTCGGTTCCTTCGGCTTCGATTTGGGCCACCTGGATGAACCGGTAGGAATCGCCGTAGAAGACGATGGGACGGTTTTCGTCGCTGACACATGGAATCAAAGAGTGCAGGTGTTCGAGGAACTTGGTGAGGGCTTCTTCCAAGCCGTGAGAGAATGGCCGATCGCAGGATGGTTCGGGCAATCGTTGGAGAATAAACCATACATTGCCATTGGACCCCAATCGGTGAGTTGCGTGACGGATCCCGAAGGGGCTCGTGTACTCTGCTTCGACGTCGAAGGGAATTTCCTGACCGGCTGGGAATCGTCGATCAACCAGGGAATCTTGTTTGGAAATCTGGCCGGTATCACCTTCGACTCCGACTGTGGTCTATGGGTGTCCGACAGTACCAAAGATACGATTATGCACTTTTCGCCGGATGTCTGTCAGGATTTAATTCGTTGATCAATGCCAAACCAACGACAATACAAGCGAGACCGCCCAGAATCCCGGCCGTGATATGTTCCCCCAGGAAAAGCACACCGCCGATCGTCACGATGATCGGGATCACGTACGCCGTCATGGAAGCCGCAGTTGCGCTAAAGTGGTCGATGATATAGTAACCGATCAGCACGACGCCATACGTGCCACCGAACGACGAATATGCAAGCGCGATCAAACCGCCCGTGTTGACCCGGCTGAGATCTAGCCCAACGGTCAACAACATCAATGGCAGGATAAAAATCGCCGAGGCCACAACCTGAATGTTGGTGACGTCGACGACGTCATAACCTCGCAAGAAGCGGCGTGCGTATACGATCATGCTGCTGGCGGCAACCATGGCGATTAACACCAAGATATAACCGATCGGACTTGCTTGCGTCACGTCCCCAAGCCCGGTCTCGCCACGCAGGGCCAGAACCAAAGCCCCGGCAAACGCCAGAACGACTCCGAGCGCCTTCCTGCGGTTCAACGATTCTTCGGGTAAAAAGAAGTGTGCCATTAAAACCGTCATCGCCGGACCGATTGTGATTAGAACCGAGGTAACTCCGCTCGACTGGTATTGCAACGCCGACACAACCGCGGTCATTGGAACGACCGATCCAAGGATACCGAATAGCGCGGCGTGAATCCACAGGCGCCGGTCTTTCGGCCAAGTCCGTCCTCTACGTCCTCCCAGGGCATAGAGAAATACCACCAACATTCCGGCCAAAAAGAAACGCAACCCAACGAAATTGAGTGGATGAAATTGATCCAGGCTGTACCTCGAAAAGAGCATGTTCGTTCCGAGCAGAAGCGCCTGAAGAAAAATGAAAGGAATGGATTGAACGCTCAACGGCAGTCTCTCAATCGAACAGAAATAATCCAGCAAGTATAGCGCTCGCTTGAGCGCAGATCAACTCCGAAACCATACGGCGCGCAATTTTTATCGAACCGTTCGAAGGAATCCCCCACTTACTACTTTTTCGAGATTTTAGCCTTCATCGCACGCCCCAACCTGAAGATCCCCTCGTTGATCATCTCCTCGGAAGCGTTCGAGAAATTCAAGCGCATGGCATGCTCCCCACCCTTCTCGTAGGGGAAGAAAGCGAAACCCGGTACGTAGGCAACTTTTGCGGTAACGGCCGTCTCCAAGAAATCCCGTGTGTCAATCGATGTCGGAGCCTGCGCCCACAGGAATAGGCCTCCGTGTGGCGAAGTCCAGGACGCCTCCTTCGGCCAATGCTCCTCCAACGCATCGAGCATCACGTTTCGGCGGTTGCGGTAGACTTCGACCAGCCGCTTGACGTGTTTCCGCAGAGTACCGGTCTGGCAAATCCGGTTTGCGACCATCTGAACGAACGTCCCCGTATGAAGATCAGCGGCCTGCTTTGCTTCGATGAGCTTGGAAAATGCCGGTTTTGCTGCAGCGACCCAGGCCAGGCGAATTCCCGGTGCCAGTGTCTTTGAAAATGTACTCAGGTAGATCGTCCGTTCCGGTGCGAGATGGAATACCGGTGGAATGTCCTCACCTTCATAGCGCAGCTCGCGGTAGGGATCGTCTTCCACGATGATCAGATCGTGTTCTCGGGCGACCTCGACGAGGCGTTCGCGTCGTTCCAGCGGCAATGTGGTTCCGGCCGGATTGTGAAAATTGGGTAATACGTAGACGATCCGAGGGGAATCTCCAGATTGAAGGATCGCAGGGATTTCATCGACACACATACCTTGCTCGTCGAGTGGCACGCTGATGTACTGCGCTTGATAAGATGTCCAAGCTTGCAGTGCTCCCAAATAGGTCGGTCGACTGCAGACGATCTTGGTTCCCGGGTCGATGAAGATTTTTCCGATCAATTCCAATCCCTGCTGTGAGCCGTTGACGATGAGGATGTTTTCCGCTTCGACTTGTTTCATATACCGCGACATACTGTCGGCCAGGAACTGCCGTAAGGGCATATAGCCCTCACTGAGGCTGTATTGCAAAGCGATCTGGCCTTCCGTCTCGAGGATATGATGGCACGCCTCATCGAATTCCTTTATGGGGAATAGCTCGGGCGCGGGTAGACCTCCGGCGAACGATATCACTTCCGGCTGCACGGTGAGTTTGAGGATTTCCCGAATGATGGAGGGATTGATCCCTTTGGCTCTGGCGGCGAGATGAGATTCCCAATCGAAGGCGGACAGGCCGGTCTGTCGTTTATCTGGATTGCTCATTCATTTCTCCTGAAATGTATTACTCCATTTTCTACCAAGCGATGCTTTTGTCAAGCGAATCACCTGTAAGGGAATCGAAAGTGCTCGAGCTATCACAATCTGTTATTTTAATTTGGGTGACGCAAAATTCGAAGATGCAGACCCAGAGTTCCAATGATCTCAACTTGAGGGAAAGATGTCGAACAACGTAACTGATGAGGATATCCGCAATTTCATCGTCCAGAATCTTCATGATTACCCGAGTCAAATTGCCCTGATACAAGCAGCCGTCAAACTCCTCTGGCCCCAGGGACACAGAGAGGACGGCAGTAGACGCGTAGTCCGATTGTGTTTGGAAGAATTCCACACGTTGCCGAGCTGCTGATCTTCCAGCCTGATCGAGCGACGTTGCTTTCTACCTGATGTACCCTTCAACAATCAGAACAACGCCCCCAGCCCAGATTCAGTAAGACACCATTTCCGGGAATCCGTTCCCGCTCCACGAAGATCCGGAACAGGGTAACGAGGATACATTACTCCTGCCAATTTTAATCTCGGATTTCGATGTCCCCGACGACGTCCCGTTTCGTAATCGGCGCAGAAAGAAACCGGAAAATCAAGCGCAGCCGCGAACTACGGCGAATCCGTGCTCCGGTTTTCGAATTCTCGAGCATCCGATCCACAAGCCAGGGTGCCACCGTCTCCACTCGATCGGCGATGATGTTGAAAATGCCCTTCACGCGATTCCACTCCTCGGGTTGTCCGCGATAGGCGTCTGTGATCAAATCTGTGATCACCATGCCGGGCCGAAGCGTGCCGATCACAAGAGGCGTTCCTTTTGACTCCTTTACCAAACCTCGTGTGAAATAGGAAACGGCGCGTTTCGTCATGCCGTAGAGAACCATGCCTGATCGAATCCCACCGTCGCTGCCCATACCCTCCATGTTGTAAATCGCCCCGAAGCCCTGATCCAACATGCCGTTGATCGCGACCTGGGAACCAAGGACCACCCCCAGGATGTTTGTTCTCACGACTTGCTCGGCATCCTGCGGGAAATTCTCCCACACCGCTTTGGGTGGTCCGTTCACACCGGCGTTGTTGATCCAGATATCGATGCGGCCCATGTCTTCGCGAGAATTCCACCAGAGCGCCTGAACTTGAGCCGCATCGCACACATCGCACGCATGTCCGTACGCCTTGCCGGCGGTTTCCTTATCCCGTAGCCGTTCCAATGCACGCTGCACATTCTCTTGCTTCCTGCCACTGATCGCCACGGAACAACCTCGTTCGAGAAAGGCGGATGCCATCCCGAATCCAATTCCGCGCGTGCTCCCCGTGATCACGACGTTTTTCATCTTTCCTCCCTCCATCTTGTTCCACCGCGCAATTCGATATACTCGGTGGAATCATTGACGGTCTACTTTCAATTATATGATTATCTATCCCTCGACAAGGCTTCTTCCAGCCTGAATAAGACTTCGGCAGCGTGGGTACTGTTGTCGAGGTGGAAATTGTGCTACCCTAGGCAGTGAATTTGGCGCTTCGACATGCGTTCGGATGTTGCATTTTCATATCTTTCTACTCGTGGTAATACCATCATAGGAGGCACGATGCGTATACGATCTCGTTCTTGGAAGCTCACGGTTGGACCGTTGATCGTCATCAGCGTCCTCGCTGTTTCAGGGTGCAATCGACCCACGGATACTGCCTTACCTGCAGAGCAAGAAGCCGAGGAGCCCAACATCGCCGGAGAATCAGCCGGCGAACCCGTTATTGAAGAGGAGTCCGAGACACTGCCCGAGTCAGCAGCCCCGCCGCTCGCGGCATTCCCGATGCGGATCCAGTTTACCGCTGAGGATGGCCAGGAGTTGGTGGGACACTATTTCGCTGCAGCCAGCAACCCTGCCCCCACGGTGATACTTATGCACTGGGCTCCCGGCGATCAGCGAGACTGGCTGGCAATTGCGCCCTGGCTGCAAAATCGCCAGGAGGAGCTCGCTGTGACCGAAGAGTGGGAAATGGCCATTGGCATCGGCTGCGATGCACAGCAGGATGGACCGTGGCTCGATCCGACCTGGTTCCCTCCCATGCCGGAGGATGTTTCCTTCAACGTCTTCATCTTCGACTTTCGCGACCACTGCGAGAGCCATCTGACCATGGGAGATCAAGCCGATAACACACGCGACGCCAAAGCCGCATTCGCTGAGGTGAGTTTGATGGTCACAACCGATGCGGACCGCATCGTCGCTATAGGCGCAAGCATCGGCGCAGATGGTGCACCGGATGGATGCTTGCTCCACAATCAGGACAGCGAAACCTGTATCGGTGCTTTTTCCCTTTCTCCCGGGAGCTATTTGGGCATGGAGTATGCTGAAGTCGTTCGAGAGTTGGACAGTGCAGATGCGCTCCCTGCGGTTCCGGTCTGGTGTCTCGCAAGTGAAGGCGACACTCCATCACTACAGGCTTGTGAATCCGCTTCCGGTGACCTCTACCAGAAGTACCTCTATTCCGGCAGCGACCACGGCATGATGCTGATCGCACCCGAAACGGACCCCAATCCGCTGGTATTGATTCAGGACTTCCTTGAGGAGACCTTGAACGTCGAGATCAATTGACCCTCGCCTTCAGAAGTACGATAAACGGGGCTGACTATCCAAGCAATCGTGCAGCCCCGTTATTGTTTTTCTCACCCCACTTCCACACCGTCTTACAAAACGCTTGCGAAAATCGGGCTCTACGCGGTGTTCTCCCGAGAAAGATCCAGATCGATGACCAGATGACGCAGGGCGTAGGCTACCTTCACCAATTTCGCAGTTTCAACGAGCTCCGGCTTGTCCTTCGGCGTGTGCGAGACCTGCGCCAGTCTTTTCATAGCCTGCGCTGAGGTGAGCGCCAGCGCAGGGACGTTGTTCAGGGCAAAGACCATGTGATCGCCGGAGTACCAGACGCCGCCCTCCGCCAACTCTTTGTGTGCGGAGAACGTCTTCCGCACTTGATCTTCGACTTCAGCCGGACATTCGTAGAAGGAGTATTCGGTTTTTCCCTTGCGGAAACCGGCGCCGTCTATATTGATGTTGAGCAGAATTTGATCGAGTAACTTTCGATTTTGCTCGAGGTATAGGACCTCACCCGGCGCCGAATAGTAATCCTCACCATTGATGGCGACGAATTCCAATTCGTCACGACCGCGCCATTCTCCGAGCAATTCGGCCGTCAACAGCAGGATGGCGACGCCCGATGCGTTGTCCAACGCGCCTGGCGTATTTGCCTTGCTGTCGATGTGCGCGGTGAACACGATGCGCCTTTCCCCGGCCCAGGAAGTGTGGGCAACGACGTTGCATCCGTTGGAGGGGATACGCGAGGAACTCACGTCCAGCGAGACGGTTTTCCCGGCATGGTTGCGCAGCCGATCGCCTTCCTGCGCCGTCATGTAAACGGAAGGAATGTGGAAATCACCGTCTTCGATTAGCGGGAACGGGGACACACCACCAGCGACGAGGGGATCTTCCGTGGTGGATGCAATGATCGCCGCCGGCGACTTCACTTCCAATAACTGGATGATGTACTTGTGTTCCGCTGGATTGTAGAAGGGAAAGAATTTAGGCATGAGCTGCTCTTTGGCAATCTCCCCACGCAGAAGGACAATCTGGCCTCCGATCTCGGTCGCTTCGAGTTCATCGACGCTGGAGACAACTACCAGAGGTGCGCTCAAGAGACATCCCAGTGAATAGGGACTCACGTACGCCTCAAAGGACTCCTTCTCGACTCTTAACTGTACGCCATCCTCGCGCCAATCGATGCAGTCGAATTGCGGATATTCGACCTCGTAGCCCATCGAAGCCATCAACCCGCCAAAATAATCCGTCGCTTGACGATTGCCAGCGCTGCCAACCTGTCGGATGGGAATATCCACACAAAGTCGGCGGAGATACCCCGCAGCTTTTTTACTCAACTCCTTCGTCGACACAATACCTCCCTGCGCTCTCACCTTCATCGAATGCGTTTCCAGCATGCCATGTACTGCTCGTATAAAGGAGATCGACCCTAGATTGTACTCGATGTCGTTCGTCTTTGGCGCGTACTCGCTCGCCTACTCCTGCCTCTTCCAGCAACGATGCAACAAAACAGTATAATATCCCTCGAATCCGTCCAACCAGAACGTACTTGAGCTTATGACAGAAGTCTGGAACCATTTTCCAATTAAAAGCGTCATTAGTGATAATATTCACGATCGTGAAACAATGAGGAGAATGTGCACATGAACGCCTCACGAAAATCCGCATTCCTGGTTACCCTCATCCTTCTACTCCTATCCGGTTGTAATCAAACCTCGACGCAAGCGGTAAATGAAGATCAAAATGCCGGATTGCCCAACCCGGCTTCCGTGTACTGCGAGGAACAAGGCGGGACGCTCGAAATACGCACGAATGCGGATGGCAGTCAAGTCGGCGTGTGCATATTCGACAACGGCAGCGAGTGCGATGAATGGGCATATTTCCGCGACGAATGCCAACCCGGAGATTCATTAGATGCCCAACCCGTCGGCGATGATTTCGAATCAACAGCAGAAGCCATCGAGATGGCTAAAGCTCGGCAGACAATCGTCGAATATCTCATCGAGCAATACGATATCGAAATCACGTACGAATGGGAGTACCTTAACGACGGCCAGGACGACTCACCCACCAGGCGCTTCATATCAAATCCATGGCTCATCGCATTGACGCCAATGGAGGGCAGTGATGAATCACCAAGCTACACCGTCGAAATGGGTGGAACGTACGGATTCCGTTGGCAAGGAATCATCGGCGCAAGTGGTGCCATCCAGGAAACTTCCTACCAGCCCCCGGCCACGATCAGTTCCCCCGATGAAGCGCGGGATGCGGTCGTCGCTTTATTGGTCGAAACCTACGACTTGGCAGCGCCGGATGAGTGGGTAGTGGAATTACCGGAACCAGAGGACCCTGAGATTGGGCTCGTAGTCTATACAGCCGGTACATGGACGGTCGAGGTCCGTTCGACGCTCTCCGCACCAATCGTAGCCAATTACGAGCTGGTTATCGATGACACGAGTGCATCGCTGCATTGGGAAGGTGAGATCACGTCCCAAGGCGAGGTCACGGAACTATTCGTGCCTCAAGAATAAATTCATCGCAGAAGATATCTCCCCAGTCGAATCTTTTTACTATCCATCTGGCTGAGTGGATGTCTTCTTGCGTTTAATCTGCCAGGCTACGTAACCAAAGACGATAACACCCAGTGCGCTGCAGATGAAATCCTGCACATCGGCGCTGCGGGTTTCTAACAGCATTTGCGATATCTCTTCGATTCCAATCGCGACGACCAATAGGCTGCAGGCCAGAAGCGATGCTCTCCGAAGTCTTTGAGGATTCTCTGAAGGCAAGGCAATCACGAGCAGGAAAGCGAGGAGACCATACAAGACGAAATGCCCCACTTTGTCGCCATCCGGAAAGGCATACACAGCTGCCAGGAACCCGGGGAGTCGACCTAGATCGGCGAGCACGATCGTAGGCACAATGACGACAATGAAAAAGAGCAGGAGTAGAATTTTCATTCGTTTATGCAGTGGGCAACCTTCGGCCATCACCCTCGATTCTCATTTCAAGCGATGATCGAAATCACGTTCGAGATGTTGCCTGCCAATTTATGGTCGCCGGAAAACGTCACGCTGTTCTCGGCCGTTTTCCAGTCCATGCCGCGTGTGAACAAGCGCCAGGCAATATCTTCGTCGATGCTTACGGCAGCATCCGGACGATCGAACGCTCCCGCATACAATCGCCAGGATTCTCCCTCTCGCCGGATCGACCAATTGCCGCCCGATTCACCCACGATCGTAAGCGACAGCGTGACGCCATCCTCGGCTTCAACAGTCCGATATGCGTGTGGCAGCCCCCATACAAAAGTCCCCAGTACCGGTGCGAAGTATTTCGGTTTCTTGAGACCCGGTCGATCCACCGCATCGCGAATATGCTGTTGATGATGCCAGCGCTCCGTGTACTCGCGAGCCAGGTCCAGCCAAACCGGCGCCGGATCGGGTCCGGCCCACGAAACCGGGCCACCGATCAAATTTGGGTCGAGGAGACGAAAATAGTCGCAAACTTGCTTTCCAACGAAACGCAGCATCTCGACCATCAAACGTGTGCTCATGCGCCGCGAAACCCGCACCCAATCGTGATTCCATGCATTGACGAACTCGACCAATTTGACCCCATCCTGGATAGGTTCATTGGCTACGTGCCCGTCACGTCGTACGGATAGATTTCCGATCTCCACACCTAGCAAATGCAATGCGACGTCCTTCACACTCCAACCGGTGCATATCGTCGGTTTATCCCAATCTGCACGATCAAGTCCAGACAACAAAACCAAGAGCCGTTCGAGGATCTCCGGAAAAAGGTCAGCAACGAGAATGGGTTTTGGTGGTTGAAGCACAAGCTTACTCCCTCGTAAACCTAGCCATTAATATTCGCTAGCATAAACCCGATAGGAGACAACTTCAAGATCAGAGATCAGCATCTTCAAGACGAATTTGATAATCCATTGGTTTTCCTCATTCAGGTTCAGTATATAAGCGACTTTCCCCAAATCCATTCCGTATAAAGGAACCGGCATCCGACATCCACGAGGAAGCTAAGGAAACTCTAACGGAAATACATTCAATCCGGCAAGAATTCAAATCACAACCGCGCTGCACCTGGGTGCATGAAGCTTTGAGCGAAGTTACATTATCCTCGTATTTCACATAGAATATTCCCAAGAACATTTCTGATTCATCTGAAATATGTGTCAAAATATCGGAACCGGGTGGAGATACTTATGGCAAATCCTGCATCGATAAAGATAAAGGACTTATACAAGGATTTCGGAGATGTCCATGCATTGAAAGACATTTCTTTGGACATAGGCGGCGGTCAGATCTACGGTTTATTGGGGCCCAATGGCGCCGGGAAAACCACGCTCATCCGCTTGCTGATTGGCGCAACGAAACCCAGCAAGGGCGAGATATCCGTATTGGGTTTGGATCCCATAAAACAGAAAGACGTCCTGCGTCAGAAAATCGGCTACATGCCTCAAACCCCCGCCCTGTACGAAGACCTTTCTGCGAGAGACAACATCCGCTTCTTCGGCCGCGCCCATCAGGGCGGAGATCTATCCCAACGCGTCGATCAAGTCCTGGACTTCGTCGGACTACAACGGCGTGCCGACGATCCCATCTACCAATTTTCCGGAGGGATGAAACAGCGCATTTCGCTTGCCTGTGCCCTGGTCCATCAACCCCAGATGCTCTTCCTGGACGAGCCGACGTCGGGCATCGATCCTCAACTACGCGCTGTTTTCTGGCAGCATTTCCGCGAACTGTCCAACGATGAAGTCACGATTATCGTCAGCACACACCAGATGGACGAGGCGTTGTACTGCGATAACCTGGCCATTCTACACCGAGGGGCCTTGCTCGCCGACAATACGCCACGCAAGCTGCTCTGGCAAAACCGGGCGAAGATCAAGATATGGCGCGGATCGAAGGTGAGCGAAAGAATGGTGGTGAACTATCCCGAAGCGTTGCCACAAATGCTGCAGCAAGATGGGCTCGATCCCGGAATTCGTCGCATCGAAATCGAAGAAGAAACTCTGGAAACGGTCATATTGCGTATGATCGACGAACAACATTCAAAGGAGCCCGAAAATGAAACCCGCCATTAGCCGCTTGATCGCCATTGCGGGCCGGGTCTTGAAGCAGCTGCGCCACGATCACCGCTTCGTGGCGATTTCAATCCTTTTCCCGCTGGCAATCATCTATTTCATCAAAGTCGTCATCGACGCGCTGGCCTCCCCATTCTTCGACGTCACCGTCTACGCCATCCCCTATGCGGCGTTCATCGTGCATTTCATCACCTTCGTGCTTACTGCCATCGTGCTGGTGCGCGAACGGACCGCCGGAACGTTGGCGCGAATGTTTATCAGTGGTTACAGAGAATTCGAGATAATCGGCGGCTACCTGTTGGCCTATACCGTACTGGCCACGGCGCAAAGCCTGATGGTGCTCGTCGAACTCAACTTGCTCTTCGATCTCGGATATTCTTTCGGGACGATGGCGCAGATGTACATAGTGATGTGGCTCCTATCGATTCTCAGCATGGCTATCGGCATGCTCGTATCGAATTTCGCCCGCAACGAAGGGCAGGTCTTCCCCTTCATCCCCCTGGTGGTGCTCTCCGTGATTTTCTCCGGGATCATCCTGCCGATCGATCAGCTTCCCAAATGGTCGCAGGTCTTTAGTTATCTGACCCCGCTGTATTACGCTAACGAAGTGCTGCAGAAATTGATCAAAGGCCAGGCGCTGACGGATAATCTACTCCTCCTGTTGCGCCTACCTGCGTACGGGCTTCTGGTGTTATTCATGGTGACGGTCACGCTGCGAGAGAAGGATTGACGGAACCTCCAGCCAAGTCGATCTGGATATATAAAAACCATCCCGATCGAAGATCATCGGGATGGTTTTGGTTTAGATTTCTAATCAAACCAGGCTCAGGGGCAGATGCAGTACGGAGCTCTGGTCACACTATCACTCATCTCGCCGCCGGCTGCTGCACAATCCTCAGGACCCAGATCCTCCGAGCACACGGGAAGTGGAAGTTCGGGGATGAGTACGTTGAGTATGGTGACAACCGGCTCATCACAACCCTTCTTGAAGAGGTAATAGTTACGCACCGATCCCGGCATATCCTCAGTCAATGTGAATGTACAGTACAGTCGCTCATCATAGCCCTGCAGTCCACAAGAATTGGATTCGAGATCACCAAACTTTGCATAGTATTCCACGGGTTCTAATTCGTCGGGGGGAACCAATCCTGGAACGACGGCGTCTTCCAGCTTCAGGTAAACGGGCAGCATCATGATATCTTCCTGGATGGGCAGCAGAATCAGGGAATATTTTATCTCCGCAAAAGGACTGCACATGCTGTAGGCTTCCGTGACTGTGATGGTGAAATCCTGATAATCTCCGTTCGTACCGGTGGAATCGGGATCACCGAGCAAATACCAATCATCCGTCACCAACACCCGCAGGGTATACGTACCTGCAGTGGAGTAGAGCACGCCCGGAGAGAAGACCTCGGTATGCGGTACACTTGGCATGAGATCCGGTAGCGGGACGTAACCGGCAGGATTTGGCGGCCCCCAGCCATAATGCGGGATCAAGACCAGCTCGTAATCCTCTGCCGGGTATGCACCCTGGTTCTCGATCGTCACTTCCACCTCCACCCATCCACCCTCGGCAGGCGATGTGGTGCTGAGCACCACGTTGGTGATCACCGGGTTGGGCGCGATATCCGATCCCGCAAACTGGAAATCCCAGCCAAAGAGAAGATCGCTGAGGTCCTCCCCTTCCGTCAGGGTAAGCTCCATCTCGCCGCCGGGAGGCACCGTAAAGCCGCCCGGGATCAGGATCGTATCGTTCGGCGGCGTGAGCGGGTCGATGCTCAGGCAGTAGGTTCCCACTGTCGGTGGCGTGATTTCAAACTCGAAGCTGCCGTCTGAAACGGTGAGTTCCGATACAGCACTCACGGGGGCAAGACAGGGACCGCTTTCGAGTACCAACTCTACCCCGGCAAAACCGGGTTCGCCCGGGTCGAGGACTCCGTCGGCGTTGTCATCGTCAAACACCAGACCGGAGAGGAAAGATGAATCGCCGGGAGGAGATCCCCCTCCGCTGAGTTCGTAGGAGCCCAGATCGCAGGCGGAACCGTGAGGCCTGGGTTCCCCACGCTGGTCGGTCGCAGGGCAGCTTCCGGCTGCAGCATTTTTCGCCGGGCTGCTGGGAGCGATGCTGTGGGTCTGAGTCGGACCGCCGTTATTGGCCAGCGGACCGAGCTGCGGATCATCGGTTATAGTGAAACTATCGCAGGTGCCGTCGCTGTCCAAATTTGGACCGGAGATTGGACTGGTGGCCGGATAACTGCAATCCCCGCCGATGTTGTTGGCGATGATCGAATTACTGATCTGGATGGTATCCGGGGCCGAGAACACCGCTCCTGCGGTGATCCCGATGTTCTCCGTTATCGTTGTATAGCTGATCGTAGCGTTTCCGGCGTTGATTATCGCCGCACCGCTGACGATCTCAGCCAGGGTTGTGGAGTTGCCGGAGATGGTGCTGTTGATGATGGTTAAGTCACCGCTGTTGCCAATACCGCCAGCGGACTGGCTGGCAATGTTGTTGGCGATCGTGCTGTTGCTGATCGTCGCCGTTCCCGTGTTGAGTATCCCCCCTCCGGATTCATTGGGCACGTTCTGGATGTTGGCCGAATTGTTTTCTATGGTCGTGGCATCGATCGTCATCGTCCCGAGATTGTAGATACCACCGCCCTTCAACATGGCACGGTTTGCCGTGATGAGGCTGTTGTTAACCGTCAGCACCCCTCTGTTAAAGATCGCGCCCCCTGAATTGCTGAGCAAGATCGTGACGTTCGTTGGCTCCATGGCCAGCCCATCCAGAAGCGTCACGTTGTTCAAAGTCAACTCTCCCCCCTGCGAGATGTGGAGTAAGCGGATGGCAGATTTTTGAGCCCCGGTGCTGCGCCGGATCGTGGCGTCATTGCCGTTGATCACGATGGGTGTGGTGATGGACGGAGTACCATTGTTTCCATCGATGGTATTGTCTACGACGCCCAATTCGTAGACGCATCCCGGGTCCAGATTGATCGTATCTGCACTCGGTCCATTGCTGTTGGCTGTATTAATCGAAAGGATGAGGAAATCAGCCGAGCACGGCGGAGGAGAACCTCCACCACAACCTGTAAGAATAAGTGCCAATGCGATCAATGAAGCGGCCCCTAGAATCACTTTATGCTTTTCGGACATTTTTTCCTCCAAGTGTTGAGATGTTGGTGATTCTTTCATCTTCTTATTATCGTCTCGTTCGGTTTATTCTGAAAATGAACGAAATATACTTGATAGCGGAATGTGCTCCACTCAATATAAGAACGAAGAAATCGACTTTTTTGTGACATACAAATACCAACGACAGAAAAAGATCGGTAATGGGATTAGGAAAATCAATCGCTGCTACATTAAACATGAAGGCAGATGTGATGACAAGCACAGATACGATGGTGTATTGAGACGACCATCATCCCGCTGAGACAGACAGCGAACAACATCACAGTGATGGTCCTATCCAGCGTCAACAGATCCAGGTAATTAACATATTCCGCACCTACAGGACGATGTAACAGAAGAGACAGGTTTCGGATAATCTCGGACAGATATTGAGTAAAGCTTGATAAAAGCTGAAGGAAAGTAAGCCATATGATCAAAGAAAACCGCTCGACACTATCGAGCGGTCCTTCGGATGACCCGCACAGGACTCGAACCTGT
Source organism: Anaerolineales bacterium (assembly GCA_034417075.1). Taxonomy (GTDB): domain Bacteria; phylum Chloroflexota; class Anaerolineae; order Anaerolineales; family E44-bin32; genus WVZH01. The sequence goes on along the minus strand of DAOULU010000012.1, from coordinate 32,317 downwards.
AACCTACTGATTAAGAGTCAGCTGCTCTGCCAAATTGAGCTAGCGGGCCGATTTCGATTCGTCCCAATTTTACCCGATCGACAGGCGCTGTCAATGAATGCCGCTACGCACGGTTACTCCCCCAACAGCGCTTCGTAAAAGAAGCCGATCATGCGTTCTTCATAGGCTTCAGGATCGAACCGGGCCGGACTTTCGTGCCCCATTCCGGGCAATTCCCAGCACGTCGCCCAGGGCGCCGCCCGGCAAAGCGCCTGGTGATGGTACAGCGGTAGAATGTCATCCGCAGTACCGTGGATCAACAATGTTGGACGTGGAGTCATTCCCTCGAGCATTCTGGTCAGGTCCAATAGATCTCGATCCAGTCCCAGTCGACGCTCCGCTGCCCACGTAATGATGGGTGCGAAAGGCCAACTTGGCAGCGTGGCAAAGTCGTCGAACGCATCGTCGATCGCCGCCTCCAGACTCTGGTACGTGCTGACTACGATCAGCGCATGGGGAGTCTGGCGCAATGAAGCGGCACGAATTACGGCGGCGCCTCCCAACGAATGTCCGATCAACCCCACACGCGCCGCAGGGATCCCCTGATTCGTAACAAGATAATCCACCGCCGCCAGCACGTCGAGCGCTTCATAATAGCCAAATGACTTGAATTCGCCTCCGCTTTCCCCATGGGCACGCAGATCGAGCAGCAATACTGCATGATCGTGATCGTGCAGCATAGCGGCTGTTGGTAAAAGCGAACCCCGGTTGCCTCCTAGGCCATGCACAATCACCACCGCCGCCGAAGGAGCCTGCACCGATGGAACGAACCAAGCCGCAAGACACATGCCGTCCTCAGCGACGAGTTCTACATCCGTGTAGGACATGCCGTAATCGGCCGGCGTTTCCTGTGGCAGCGAGATGCTGGGCGCCAATAAAGCATTCAGCTGCATACTCGCCATCACCACTCCGATCACCAGCAAACCCAGAAATCCACCGACAAGAACGGCAATCCCGAGGTTGCGAACGTAACGTGTGCGACTCGTTTCGTTCATTTGCGTTCTATCGCTTCTTTCAACAGTTTCCTCAGCATTCTCAATCTGATCCGTGGTTCCCGACCGGCAAGCGTGAGACGACCGTAGCGCCCAGCAGCATGAGTACCGCGCTGATGATGAATCCCGTGCGCAACCCATACCCGTCCGCAATGAGACCCAAAACGATCACCACGAAGGCGCGGATGAGAAAACTGGTCGCCATGAACACGCCATTCGCCAGGGCACGACGATCCGGATAGGATTCCTGCACCATGGCCATCAACACCGGAGTCGTCGACAGGGAAACCAGTCCCAACGGCACGAGTACGGCGAAACGCATCCAGTTCGTCCAGGAAAGAAACAGGAGCGTAAAAAGTGGTGTCGCAAGCATGGAGACGTACAAAATGCTGCGTCGTCCCCAGCGGTCGCTCAGCGTTCCGCCCAGCAGCGCACCGATGACACCGGCGCCTTCCAGAATAGAAAGCGCCGAACCGGAAAGAAATAGATCGCTGCCTTCCTCACTCAGGAATATGGGCAGATACGTCGTGAGGCAAACGCTCATGAAAGCGCGCAAGAGAAGGAACAATGCCAGCGGAAGCATCAACGTGCGCATCTCCCGCAGGGTTTGCTTCCAGTGCAGGTCGCTCACTTCGTCCGGACGACCGGGAACGTCTTTCAAACGAAAGAAGAGTATCGCTGAAGCCATCCAACCGCCCAACATCAACCACGCCAAACCTTCCAGCGTGAGATAACCGATCGCTGCGACCAGCAAGATCGGCCCGATCGTGCGACCCAACTCGCCACCGACCATCCAGAAACTCATGCCCAGCCCGAGGCGTTTTCCCGATACGCGTCCCGCCATGACCGGTCCGATGGCATGGATGCTCGCCGAACTGGATCCCGCGGCGAGAAGCAGAATGGGCAGGATGACATACGCCGGTGCGACGCCCAACAAACTCATCATCGTCGCCGTGACCCCCGGCGCCAGGATCACAAGGTAGCGCAGGCTGACCCGATCGCCAATGTGACCGATCAACGGCTGAAGGATCGAAGGGCCCTGCATGAAAACCGAAAGCAGCCCGGCTTCCGTCTTGGAAAGCAGGAATTTATCGACCAGCGCTGGCAGCATCGGCGCCAGGAAGGCCGAGTACGTGTCGTGAATCCAATGCCCGGCAGCCAGACTGATCACGTCCGTGGTTTTAAAATCATCCTCTGCCCCGGAATGAGGGAGGTCGTTCCGCTTGTTTTCGTGTTGGTTTTTTTGCAGTCTGGCCAATAGCTTTTCCTGATCGGTATCGTTTTGAATCGCATTATTCTAACAGATACGGAATCCTGCGGCACCAACCGGCAGGTTTGCCGCTTGATTCCGCTTCAATCGTTGCTACAATGTCAGATGATGGACCTCGACGAACCTCGCGTACGAGCGCCTGAATTTCCAGACTCGATGTGGCTCAACACCTACAGCGATGTGTCGCTGCACACCCTGCAGCCCAACGTCGTCCTGCTCGATTTCTGGGAGTACACATGCATCAACTGCCTGCGCACCCTGCCCTACCTGCGAGCCTGGCACGAACGCTACGCCGATCTCGGTTTATCGATCGTGGGCGTCCACACACCCGAATTCCGCTTCGGACGGCGACCCGAATTCGTCAAGGCGGCCATCGGACGCCTGGGCATAGGATGGCCGGTCGTCCTCGATAACGACCAACACATATGGACGAGCTACGCCAATTGCTGCTGGCCGACGATTTATTTGATTGACGGGCAGGGTTACGTCCGATTCACGCACCCCGAAGATCATGGCTACACGCAAATCGAGAGCGTTATCCAGGCTTTACTGCTGGAAAATAATCCCACCGTTCAGTTGCCGCCGCTGCTCGAAGCTGAAGACGTGTCCAACGCTGTTTGTGTCCCCACCACACAGGAAATCCACGTCGATGCCCTCGGCAACCCCTTGCCGCAAGACGAGAAGGCGGAAGAACTCTCGCTGCCGGACGATCTCGCCGACGGGCACTTCTACCTCGCCGGTACTTGGCGGCTCAAAGATGACGGTTTGACGCTCTCCGGTAAAAGGGGAACGATCGCCTTACCTTACCACGCCGCCGACGTGTATGCCGTACTCTCGCCGAGTCCCCATTCCAACGGTTACACACGTTCCGAACACAGCCCGCTCAATATAGAAATCCTTCAAGACGGGCAGCCGCTGCCGATTGATAACTACGGTCAGGATGTGTTCAAAGACAAGGATCGATCGATGCTACGCATCGACATCCCCCGCAGCTACCACATCGCCCACAATCCTTCGATTCGCCAGTATGAAATTCATTTCCGCATATTGGAAACCGGACTCACGTTTTTTGCCTTCTCCTTCGGATCTTGCTTGAGACCCGATCCGCCGGAAGAAAGCCGGAGAGCTTGACGTGTTGCGGACGATTTTGTTGTATCTTTCAGATTCCGGCTGGGCGCGCCGCCTCGTCAGAAATTGGCGGCTCGCCCGGCGAGTCTCGTCTCGCTTTATCGCCGGAGAATCACTCGACGAGGCCTGCGAGGTCGTGCACACGTTGAATCAGAAGGGTATGTTTGCCTCGCTGGATCATCTGGGGGAGAACGTCACCAACGCCGACGAAGCGGATGCGGCACGGGATGACTACACACATATTCTTCAACGTATTGCCAAAGCCAATCTTCAATCGAACATATCCGTCAAGCTCTCCCAACTCGGCCTCGACGTGGATTTCGAACGCTGCTTGCACAACATGCGTCACATCGTCACAGAGGCCGCCACTGCTGGCATCATGGTACGCATCGACATGGAAGATTCGTCCACCGTTGATCGGACGCTCGAAATCTTCCGCGAGCTGCAGCGCTCCGACTTCAACAACGTCGGCCTCGTATTGCAAACCTATCTCTATCGTACACTGGACGACTTGAAAGCCCTCTCCCTGTTGGACGCGCACGTTCGTCTATGCAAGGGAGCCTACAACGAACCTGCTGAAGTGGCTTTCCCCAAGAAGGCGGACGTCGATCGCAATTTCGACCACCTCTCCAGCCAGTTGATCGACTTCGCCAAATCCGTCGCCGATCGATCCGCTTCCAGCGGGAGATTCCCCCCGATTCCGGCGATCGCCACGCACGATGAAAGACGCATCGCGCACGCCATCCATCACGCCGAAACGATCGACATGCCCAAGGAGTCGATCGAATTCCAAATGCTTTATGGAATCCGGCCCGATTTGCAGATACACCTGGCAGAATCGGGATACCCCGTCCGTATATACGTTCCTTTTGGGAGCGAATGGTATCCTTATTTCGTTCGCCGGCTAGCCGAACGCCCCGCCAATTTGAAATTCTTCCTATCGCACCTCATTCGCCGAAAAGGAAACGAATCATGAAGCGTAGGACGTGCTGCTTGCTTGTAATTTCGCTGCTCATCCCAGCCTGCGTATCTACCCCGTCCCCCACCGAACTGTCGGTCAAGCCGACTGCGCGGCTACCGGTCGGTGCAACACTCAGTCCAACGTCGGCAGACATGCCCATGCCGGCAACGTGGACTCCAACACGCACTCTCGTTCCTTCACAGACATTCACCTCCACACCCAGTCCTACGGCAACGCTCAGCCCCACCACAATAATAACGAGCACCTCCCCCCCGACGAGGGCCGACGTTTCCATGGAAATTCTCCTCACTTCGACCACCATTCAACGAAACGATCTGCCATCTGGCTTCGAACAAGTCGATTACGATAAACAGGACATGAAGTACCTACCGCTGGAGGATGAAGGGATCGCCGCTATGGGATCCGTGTTCTACACCAATCGAGAAACAAAAAGCTCCGTCCTATCCGCAACGTTCGCTTTTGCCAACCCGACAAGCCAGTTGATATTCGATCAATCCCTCGACGATATCGAGGGGATCATGCAGGAAAAATTCGACGAGTTGGGCCTATTCGAAATGGGTGTCGATGTAGAGCTTCAAGTGCTCACAGACTTTCCGCCAATCGGAAAGAAGTCTGTAGCGATGCATTTAGAATTGGGAATCGGCGGGATGAAGACCGTAACCGACATCGCGATATTCCGCATCGAAGGTTACGGTGGCGTCTTGATGATCGTCCCCTCGACAGCAGAACCCGATGCCATCGATTTAGAAACGTTGGCTTATTTACAATATACCCGCATGGTCGCCATTCTGGGCGGAGGTTCCTGATGGATTTAAAGGGGAAAACGGCCATCGTTAGCGGTGGAGCGCATCGGGTGGGAGGCGCGATCTCGCTAGCGCTCGCCGAACGCGGCTGCCGCGTCGTGGTACACTTCCATACATCTGCAGCGCAGGCCGATAAAACCGCGTCGGAAATCGAGGCTCTCGGCGTCGAACGCCTCAAGGTTCAGGCAGATTTAAGTCAACATGCGGAAGTGCTTGCGCTTTTCGAAGCCATCGACCAGGCAGGTTGGAGCGTGGACATTCTGGTCAACTCGGCGGCAATCATGAAAGCGGATGATCTCCTTACGGCGGACGAAACCGACTGGGCTCGGACCATCGATCTGAACTTGAAAGGGGCGTTCTTCTGTCTGCAGCAGGCAGCGATGCGCATGCAGACCCAGGGCGGCTTGATCGTCAACATCACGGACATCGCCGGGCGACGTCCGTGGCCTCGCCATCCGATTCATTCGATCAGTAAAGCGGGGCTCGAGATGCTTACCCAGGTGGCCGCACTTCGATTGGCGCCCAAAATCCGGGTCAATGCGATTGCTCCCGGACCCGTCGTCAAACCGGAATCGATGAGCACAAATCGCTGGCAGAAAATCACACACGAACTGCCACTGCAGCGAGGCGGAGATGCTCGCGACGTCGCTCGAGCGGTGCTGTTTCTGGCAGAGAATGAATTTATCACTGGAGAAACCCTCGTCGTAGACGGTGGAAATCAGTTGCTGTAGCAAACATCTCCGATCCTAGCCGTGACCCGGTTTGTAACGGAGCTGTGAACGGACAAAATGGCAAAGATATGCAGGATAGAGATCCCACATTGATCTTCAGCATGAAAAACCTGCGCCTCTTCTTTAAATTGAGCAGACCGGTCTTTCTCCTCGGCGGTGCGTTGTTGTTCGGACTCGGGGCTGCCATTGCGTCGTTCCTCGGCTACTCTATCGATCTCGCTCGCTACCTGCTCGGCCAAGGGATGATCACATTTATTCAACTGATGACTCAGTACCTGAACGAATACTACGGCGCGCGTACGGACCGCGAGAATCCCAACCGCACGCCGTTTTCCGGCGGAAGCGGGGTCCTGGGCCCGGACGGATTGCCGCGCCAGGTCGCGCTCTACGCCGCTGTGGCTTGCGTAGCACTTGCGGGCACCCTGGCATCTGTTTCGGTATTTCGCAACCTGTTCCCTCTCATCGCCTGGCTGATTCTGGTCTTGGGCTTCCTCGGCGCATTCTATTACAACGTTCCGCCCATTTGCTTGATCCGTTCGGGCTACGGGGAGATCACGACCTCGATTCTCGTTGCATTATTGGTACCCAGCTTCAGTTTCGCCGCGCAGACTGGTAAATTGGACCGTTTGCTCCTGATTAGCACAATCCCGCTGGTCTCCTTGCACTTTGCGATGATGATCGTGCTGCAACTCCCGGACTACGCAAGTGACTTGAAACACGACAAGCGCACGCTGATGGTCAGGCTGGGTTGGCCCACAACGTTGCGGCTGCATGATTTCGCCATCCTGTTCACCATCGGCAGTTTATTTGTGGCCTATTTCTATGGGCTGCCCCAACGAGTTGCGCTCGGCTCTCTGATCGCACTGCCCCTGGCACTGGCCCAGATTTGGCAAATGGAGCGAATTCGCCGCGGCTACCCGGTCCACTGGCGCATCCTCACCTTCAGTGCAGTCGGCTTGTTCAGCCTGGCGGCATATTTGCAATTAATTGGGTATTTGTACACCTAGGCATGCCTGAATTCTTGAATCTCCTTCCGCCGGATGAGGCGTTAGAGAAATTCCTGCAAGCGATCCCCGAGGATCGAATCTCAGCTTCTGAGACAGTACCAACGGCGGAGGCTCTCGACCGCATTCTGCGCCAGGCTATCGCGGCCCCCCACCCTTTGCCGCCCTTCGATCGTTCTACTGTGGACGGCTACGCACTGCGCGCAAAGGATACGTTCGGCGCAAGCCCCAATCTTCCGGCGTATCTCTCGGTCGTCGGTGAAGTCGAGATGGGCAAGCCGGCGCTGAAAAAACTCGCAGCAGAGCAGGCGATCATCGTGCATACCGGCGGCATGATTCCTCCCGGCAGCGACGCCGTCGTGATGCTGGAGGATACGCAGTGGGCCAGAGAAGATGAAGTCGAGATCCTGCGCGCCGTCGCAGTTGGAGAAAATATCCTCCGAGAAGGCGAGGACGTAAATGGCAAAGATACAGTCTTCCACGCCGGCCAACGTCTGCGAGCACAAGAAATCGGAGGTCTGATGGCTTTCGGCGTCACGCAGGTGCAGGTTGCGCGACGACCGCAAGTGGGAATCCTGTCGACGGGCGACGAGGTCGTTCCCCCGGACGCCACTCCCCAGCACGGACAGGTGCGCGACGTCAACAGCTATACCTTGAGTGCGCTCGTCCATCGAGCGGGCGGGAAACCGCTACGGCGCGGTATCGTGTCCGATCGGCGCCAGGATTTACTTCGAGCGGCAGAGCAAGCGCAGCGCGAGGACGCCGTCCTCGTTATCACAGCGGGCTCATCCGTCTCTGCGCGCGACATTACGGCCGACGTGATTGGCTCGCTGGGATCGCCGGGCGTCCTGGTCCATGGAGTCTCGATCAAACCCGGAAAGCCGACGATTCTCGCCGTCGCAGATGGGGTACCCATGATTGGATTGCCGGGCAATCCGGTGAGCGCGCTGGTGTCGGCTGGCTTGTTCCTGGTACCGCTGATCGGGAAATTGCTCGGAATCGAGCGCAATCCGTACAGCGCATCGATCCCGGCGAAATTGTCCATCAACGTCGCATCGAAAGCGGGCCGGGAGGATTACCTCCCCGTTTATCTCTCAGAAACGCCAGACGGGCTCGTCGCGGAACCCGTCTACGGACGTTCGAATCTCATCTTCACCCTCATACGCGCAGACGGACTGGTCCGCATTCCCGCCGAATCGACCGGGCTGGCTGCCGGAACGGGCGTCGAGGTGCGCTTATTCTGATGCCCGAACGTATGGACCGTAGGTCGAGGAAATATCTCGCGAGAGCGTTCCAGCGAGGAGGCCACAGCATTGTCCACGAATCATGATCGTGCTTCCTTTTATCTGGATGACATTCCCCTCCAGGAAGCCCACGATCGGTTCAGGAAGGTACTGGCTACGGCCGGTCTCGATCGTCCGCTTGGAATCGAAACGCTGCCCCTCGATCGTGCCCTCGGACGCGTGACCTCGGAAGCGGTGTGGGCAGAACGTTCGTCTCCGCACTACCACGCAGCCGCCATGGATGGCTATGCGCTGCGGGCGACGGATTCGGAAGGCGCCAGCGACCGCAATCCAATCGATCTGGCGCTCGACACACAGGCAGCCTACGTCGATACGGGCGATGCGATGCCATCCTGGGCGGATGCCGTCGTACCGATCGAACTCGTCGAACCCGTCCCGCCGTCTGCCGATCTGCACCATTGTGACACGATCCGCATTCGCGCCGCCATCAGCCCCTGGTCGAACGTGCGTCTGCTGGGCGAAGACATGGTGGCAACCGAGTTGGTCCTGCCGGCCGGACACGTCCTCCAGCCGATCGATTTGGGGGCCATCGCAGCGTGCGGCCACGATTCCGTACACGTGTGGCGCCGGCCGCGCGTGGCGATCCTACCTACAGGTTCGGAACTCGTCACGCCTGGCACGCAGGCGAAAGCGGGACAAATCATCGAGTTCAATTCTCTGGTGCTTGCTGGACAGGTGGAAACTTGGGGAGGTAAACCAAGCCGCTGTGCAATCATCGGAGACGATTTGGCCAAACTCAAATCGGCTATTGCCTCGGCATCCGCGAACCACGACCTCGTGCTTATCATCGCCGGTTCGTCTGCCGGAAGCGAAGATTTCACAGCCGGTGCGATCGGTGAACTCGGCCAGGTTCTCGTGCACGGCATCGCCGTACGTCCGGGGCATCCCGTGATCCTCGGTGTGGTCGACAGCGCGTCGCAGGAAAAAGAAAAACCTTCCAGCCGATCCGTGCCCGTAATCGGCATTCCAGGATACCCGGTATCCGCGGCGCTGACGGGCGAGATCTTCGTCGAACCGCTGCTTGCCGAATGGACGGGCCGGCTTCCAGTAGAACACCCCACGCTTGAAGCGACGATCACCCGTAAAGTGCATTCGTCCCTCGGAGACGACGAATATTTGCGCGTGACCGTGGGACGTGTGGGGGACCGGAGCATCGCCGCACCACTGATGCGCGGTGCTGGCGTGATCACATCCCTCGTCCGCGCGGACGGCATCGTCATCATCCCCGCCGGCGTACAAGGCTTCCAGGCAGGGGAAAAGGTATGCGTACGCCTCTACCGCACACCTGCAGAGATCGAACGTACAATCCTGATCCTGGGCTCCCACGATCTGTGCATCGACCTTATGGCGCAGTTTGTAGCTTTCAAGGGTGCTCGAATCTCGTCCGCCAACCTCGGCAGCCTCGGCGGACTCATCGCCTTGCGGCGCGGGGAAGCCCACCTGGCAGGCAGCCACCTGCTCGATCCTGAGAGTGGAGAATACAATCTGACCTACGTCGACAAGTACCTGCCGGAGATCGAGACGGTCGTCTTGGGCTTCGTCTACCGCCAACAGGGCTTGATCGTGGAACGGGATAATCCGCTGGGAATCCAAGGCCTCGAGGATCTCACCCGAGAAGATGTTCATTTCATCAACCGTCAACGAGGCAGTGGGACCCGCATTTTGCTCGATTATCACCTCACATCCCAGGGGATACCTGCAGAGGCGATCCGAGGATACGAGCAGGAAGCGTTCACGCACCTCGCAGTCGCCGCATCGGTGACATCGGGTCGTGCAAATTGTGGCCTCGGTATCCAAGCCGCAGCGGCCGCGCTGGATCTGGCATTCGTTCCCTTGTTCCAAGAGCGTTACGACCTGATCATACCAATGGAACATTACCAAGATCCCAAGCTGCAGCCATTGCTCGAGCTGCTCGAGGACCCGGAGTTCGTGCAGGCTGTGAAGGTCTTGCCGGGCTACGATACCGCGCCCATGGGCAAACGCTTCGCTTGATCCGGTAAAATGTATATACACATTGGGAGGTCAGATGGACATACTAAAACCAGGGGATATGGCACCGGATTTCGAGCTTTCCAGTGATCGCGGAGAACCGATCAAGCTGAGTGATTTTCGAGGTCAGACCGTCGTGCTCTATTTTTACCCCCGCGCGGACACTCCGGGATGTACCAAAGAAGCGTGTGCATTCCGTGACGACTATCGCATCTACGAAGAACGCGGCGTCGTCATCCTTGGCGTAAGCCCGGACAGCGTTAAAAATCAGGCAAAATTCAAGGAAAAATACAGTTTGCCCTTCACGCTGCTCGACGACACCGAGCACGAGGTCAGCGAAGCCTATGGCGTTTGGGGCTTGAAGAAATTCCGCGGGCGGGAATACATGGGCGTACTTCGCACCACGTACCTGATCGACGCCGACGGAAAAATCATCGACGTCTTCGAGAAAGTCAAACCGGCGGAACACAGCCAGGAAATCCTGGAAGCGCTCGACAAACATAAGTCATGATGGTGATCTTGATGGAAGAAATTCGAACTCTTAAGGCGATGCCTTTCGTGGCCGCGAATTATGACGAGTACCCGCACTTCACGTGACAAATGACCTATTGAACCAAGTGGTACAGCACGTATAATTCAATTGTCGTCACTTGGCCTTTGGGTCAGTGTAGCGACCGCCCCCGGGCTTGCCCCCCTCAGGTCTGGGGGTGCTTCTTTTAACCCCCTGTGGGGAACCGCATCACCGAAGTGGCAAGAAACCACGACCCGGCTAGTCAAGTAGTCTTAAAATCTCTTCCGGTTTGAAATCGAAAACCCGTTTACCATCGATGTCGAACGTCGGCGTGATCAACTTGCCGTCCGCCCATTTGCGGACTTGTTCCATCGCACCGGGTGTGGTCCACACATCGACCTCCGTGTAATCCAATCCACGTTCGGCCAGCCATTCTCTCGCCTTTTTACAATCGTGGCACCATTTCGAACAGTACATGACGATGCCTTCCCGCGGCAGCTCAACGGATTCTTCGACCTGGATCTTGCCTTTCACATCCGGATCAAAGCGCTGGATCTCTGCGAAAAGGATATCGTTGTTGGGCAAATCGTCGATGTTGTGTATATCGATGAATTGAATCACGCCTTTTTTATCGAGGACAAAAATGGCACGTTCGGTGTATCCTTCTTTACGCAAGACGCCGTACTTCTTCGCCACTTTTCCGTGCGGCCAAAAATCACTCAGCAGGGGATAATTAATCCCTCCCAGGCTCTCTGCCCAGGCTTTCAATGACGGGATGGTATCTACGCTGATGCCCAGAACCTGGGCGTCTAATCTCGCGAACTTGGCCTTCTGGGCCTCGTACGACGGGATTTGGCTGCTTCAAACGGGTGTGAAAGCTAACGGGAAGAAGGCGAGTACGACGTTCTTCCCGCGCAGGTCACGCAGCGTGACAGTCTTATCCAGGTGACTCTCGAGTGTAAAATCCGGCGCTTTCTGGCCAACTTTTAATGACATAAACACCTCGCTCATATAGGCAACATTTCAACAAACACAAACCATACTATTATCCACCGACCTCAGAGAATTTCAAGTCCTTCCACGGTCGTCTCTGCATGCTCGAGCGCGCTATAATACCTCATTCCCTACATCCCTTGTTGCCAAGTTGGACAGCAACCCGGGACAGATAATTATTCCCCCGCGTGAAGGAGAACGTCATGAACCCCATCGATATTCGCCCGATGGAACACAACGACTATCGAGGCGTGTATGTACTCTGGCAATCCTGCCGGGGTATCGGCTTGAGCGATTCGGACACGGAACCCAGAATTCGCCAATTCTTGGACCGTAATCCTGGCTTGAGCTGCGTCGCCTGTGAAGGCGATCGCATTGTCGGTGCCGTCCTCTGCGGAGACGACGGACGCCGCGGATACATCCATCACCTTGCCGTACACCCCTCACATCGCCGGAGAGGCGTTGGGCGAAACCTCGTTACTCAATGTCTCGCAGCGCTGGCTCGCAAGAACATACGCAAGTGTCATCTCTTTATCTTCAAGGATAATCAAGACGGGATGAAGTTCTGGCGGGACGAAGGCTGGTCGCGGCGAGATGACTTGCACATCATGTCTAAATTCATCACCGCAGGGTGACCGGGGATGCGTTTTGTGTCGGTTGAAGCCTACTCTACCAGCAGCATGATCGTCGTCTGATCCAAGACCTCGCCACCACGCGCAATCGAGATGAGCTCGATTCGGTCACGATACAATTCCAGCAAGACGAAATGTGAACGACGTTCGAAAGCCTTCGCATTCGGATGAGATAAGCTGAGCGGATATAAGCTCGTCGAGCCGCCTCCCGATACGACATAAGTAATCCCATTGACTTCCAAACGCTGGTAGTTGTGATCGTGACCGGAAAGTACGAGGCGAACGTTGGAGGCTTCATAGAGAGGTACCCACCTGGAACGCAGCGGACCACCATCTTTATCGTATTTTCCGCTGGTAAATGGGGGAATGTGCGACACGACAATCGAGTGACTTACACTCTGATTCTTGAGCTGTTCCTCGAGCCAGTCCGTCTGCGAGTTCCGTTCACCCGACCCGTAAAAAGCCTGGGAGTTGAGCAGAATAAATTGATAGTCGCCAACCGAAAAGCGGAAATACTCGCGCAAGCCATCGGAACCTCGCAAACCACGCGTTTCATCCAGAATCGGGGGAAAAACGTGAAAGTAATAGGGCACGTCTTCCAAAAGCGTTGCAACTTCGAACTCGTGATTTCCGGGCACAGCATATACAGGGATTTGATGCAAGACGGGCGCGAACGGAAGGAAATATTTTCGGGTGAAGGCAGTCGCGGGATCGGGATCCTCATACACTCTGTAGACCACATCTCCCGTATGCACGACGAAATCCAGATCGAACGCTGGCATCTCGGCGAGCAGGTCATACGTCACTTGCTCTCCGAATCCTGAATCACCAATCACACCTACGCGGATTGGCTCCCACGCAGACTCAAGGGTCTTGAAGTCAATTGCTGCCCATTCTCCATCCCCAAATGCGGGTGGGAAATACAAGCCCGATTCGTCGCGTAAACCAACGATGGCGGAATACTCGACTCCTTGTTCTAATCCGAAAAGATCGAATTGATGGCGCGCTACTTGAGCATCGAACTCCATCTGTCCCACAAGCCCCCGTACGTCCCAGACGAATAATATGCCTTCGTGAGGTCGATCGAGTTTGAAAAAGAACGAGGCGCTGGTCTCGTCGACGAACTGCAAAGTCAGCGGAATCTCGTAGGCGACATCGCGTACGGGCCCGTCCAATAAAAACGTGAATGGTTCGAGTTGAACGGTGGCCGTCTGTGTCATGGTTTTAAGAGGCGCGTTTTCCGGCGTTTCCGATTCGATCGCTGCAGTGTGTGTTGCGATGGGCGACATTTCCGCTGGATCCAGGTCTGTGCTTTTTAGATTGCGAATGAGCGCGCAGGAAGTGAGCAGGACGGACACGAGAGTGCCCAATGCAAGCCATTCCTTCCGGATTGAGATATTGCTCATCGTCCCTCTTTCGACTTGACTGCTTCCCAAAGCGAGTCCATCTCCTCGAGCGTCATACTGCTGAGCTCGCGTCCCTTTTGGGATGCTTCCCGCTCCAACTGCCGGAAACGCCGCCGAAAGCGCAGATTCGCTTCGCGCAGTGCAGCTTCCGCATCCACATCGAGCCAGCGGGCATAGTTTACTACAGCAAACAACAAATCGCCGATCTCTCCAACCCGTTCCGCTGGCGTTGCGGCTTCCGCGACTTCCTGCATTTCCTCCCGTACCTTTCCTTCTACCCCTGCAAGGTCGGGCCAGTCGAAACCGACGCGTACTACGCGCGACTGAATTTCCGCAGCCTGGGATAACGCTGGGAAGTTCTGCGGAACACCGTCAAGCAAGCCCCTATCCTCGTGGTGTTCCTTTCGTTCTGCGGCCTTCAAGCTCTCCCAGTTTTGAAGCACCTGGTCTACGCCGTCGACATCCAGACCGGCGAAAACATGCGGGTGACGGTGGATGATCTTTTCTTGGACGTATGCCACGACGTCGGCCATCGTGAACGTCCCTGCTTCTGTGGCGATCTGGGCGTGCAGGATAATCTGCAGCAGCAGATCCCCCAATTCCTCGCGTAAGGCGACTTCGTCCTCGTTGTCCAGTGCGCTCAAGGTTTCGTAGGCCTCCTCCATCAAATGAGGCCGCAGCGAGCGATGCGTCTGTTCCCGATCCCAGGGGCAACCGTCGGGTGCGCGAAGATGGGCAACCGTTTCTTGGAAATTTTCGAAAGCCGAAGATTTTTCGAGAGCCGGCACGAACAACGCCGTTAGGCTACCGATCTGATCGCTCTGATCAATACGATGCAGGGGCAGCTCCTCAACTCTCGCCTGTGACGTGCCGCTCTCGTGCAACAGGATCACGCCGTGCTCGTCGGGATATTGATTCATCAGGGTCAGCTTGACATCGGCCGCTACCATACGGTCGTACAATTGACCAATCAGAGCCGGCGAGTCCGGAGGGAACATGGGATGATGCCGGGCAGCCAATTCCAGAGCGTCGGCGATGAACAGGCCGTCCAATGCATCCACCTCCATTAGATTCAAACAGGGCTCGCAGAAACTCACACCGTGGACGATACGCAGCGGTATCCCAAGTTCCTTCGTACGGTCCCGCAACTCGACCACCGTCGCCTCACCGACCGTCGGATCTCCGGGCACACCATACACGACCGGGCGCGAATCAGCTACCAAGTCTACCAAACGATCCACGATAGCCGCATAAACCGCCTCGAAACTATCGAGTTCGTCGTACAAGGAATCGAACGTGTCCACTTTGAGATGCGCCGGCAACGCCTTTATGACGGGGTGAAATCTGGTCCGCAGGTGCAGCTCGGCGGCATTCGAGAGCACATCCCATGCCTCCTGGGTCAACAAACGGGGATCTCCGGGACCCAATCCGATTACGATGATTCCTTCTTCCACGCGACACTCCCCTCAATGCTGAAAGCCGGGGAATCGGACTTCCCCGGCCTCAATCGTGAACTTACCCACGCCATCTCTCCAAATGTAGAAGCAGATCAGCGTTTGGTATACGTCGGCGCCTTGCGGGCTCGTTTCAAACCAGGCTTTTTACGCTCTTTCATACGAGCATCGCGTGTGAGATGACCACCACTTCGCATCACGGGCCGTAGAGATTCATCCATCACCAATAGCGCACGTGCTATCCCATGGCGTACTGCACCTGTTTGACCCGTGACTCCACCACCCTTTACTCGAACGGAAATATCCAGCTTTCCTTCCATTTCCGCATCGCGCAGCGGCGCCATGATCTGATCCATGTCACCGACGCGGGTGAAATACTCCTCCGCAGGCTTGTCGTTGACCAAGAACTGGCCACTGCCGGCCGATACACGAACGCGCGCACTGCTGGTTTTCCTGCGGCCAATTCCTTCAAAATATTCACTCATCAAATACGCCTCTCATTATCGGACTTCGCAATGACGAAACGGCTCTGACCTTCTCTCACGTTTCGGCAGCGACCTTAATCCAAATCCAACTTCTTCGGTTTTTGCGCAGCATGCGGATGCTGCGAGCCGGCATAAATGCGAAGATTCTTTATAATCCTTCGCCCGTGACGGTTGTGTGGCAGCATTCCCCAGACAGCGGACTTGATGACCCTGTCCGGGAATTTCGCCAGTTGGTTGCGCAGGTTGATGCTCTTCATACCACCCGGATATCCAGAATACCGGTAGTAGAATTTATCATCCAGTTTTTTCCCGGTGACCTTGACTTTTTCCGCATTTGTTACGATTACGAAATCACCCAAGTCCACGCCGGGGGTGAACTGCGGCTTGTTCTTTCCGAGCAAGACCTGCGCGATTCGTGTCGCCAGTCGGCCCAAATTCTGATCCGTGGCATCGACGATGTACCACGATTTCGTTACATCACCCGGCTTTGGATAATACGTCTTCTGCACTGTACTAACTCCTCATCACTATCCCGTTGGATGTCCTCCGGGATCCGTGTTTGGCTCTCAATAAATGACCGATTCCAGGCACAACCCTTGGGCCGGCGCTAAAGAACCTTCCCAATGAACCGATGGATCATCGAGGAATACGTTTATTTCTTCGATCGCCATCCGTTCCGTCCCGACTTCAGTCAATGCGCCCACAAGTCGACGAACCATGCGGTAGAGAAAAGCATTCGCTTCAATCGCGAAGCACAGCTCATCTTTGTTGCGCTTCCAATCCGCACGCGTGACAGTCCGCTGCGTGTGCCCTCCTGGGATCGGCGCCGTCCCGAAGGCGGCAAAATCATGCTCCCCGATAAGCAGTCCGGCGGCAGTCTGCATCGCCTCGACATTCGGCCTCGGCCAAATGCGCCAACTGTATCTTGCCCGCAGTGGGTCGCGAATTGACGCCACGATCAGGGTGTAGCAGTACCTGCGTCTTTTCGCCGAAAAGCGCGGATGAAAATCCGCTTCGACAGATTCGCTGCTGACCACCGACACGTCTGCAGGCAGGTTCGCGTTTAGCGCTTGGGTCAGCTTGACGGCGGAATGCTTCCAGGACATTTCGTACGCGATCACTTGTCCCTTGGCGTGCACACCTGCGTCCGTCCGGCCAGCTGCCTGGAGAGAGCGCTCATCCCAACCGACAGACCGAAGTCCCTCCTCCAGAACCGATTGCACGGTCCGTATGCCCGCCTTCTGTCGCTGAAAGCCCTGAAAATCTGTCCCGTCGTAGGCAATAATCGATTTGTAATTTGCCATCGGTGCGCCTCGTCGGGCGCCCGGTTTCGCCAGTCTGTGACTGGCCTATTCTTCAACCAACTCGATGATGGCCATCTCGGCCGAATCACCAAGGCGCGGTCCTAGTTTAAGGATACGTGTATAGCCGCCGGGGCGGTCCGCATAACGTAGGGCAATATCGTCAAACAATTTCTTGACGATTTCCGGATCAGTAATTCGCGCAGCAGCCAACCGCCGTGCGTGAACCGCTTTTGCCTCGCCGGCAGCGATGCCGCGCTTGGCTGTCGTGATCAACTTCTCCGCTTCGCCACGGATGGCCAACGCTTTCGCCTTCGTAGTATGCACACGCTCATGACGGTACAATTCGGTTATCAGGTTACGGCGCAATGCGTTGCGATGCCCCATCGATCGATTTAATTTGCGCCCTGCTACTCGATGCCTCATTTTCTACCTCACTCAGCCTCCACCGCTTCTTCTTCCTTCTCATCCTCATTGTCCAGGTAGCCTTTTTCCCTCAAGCGGTCGGTTAATTCCTGCAGGCTTTTCTCACCGAAATTGCGAATCGACAACATGGCGTCCGATCCTCGCTCGAGCATATCGAGGATTTCTCCGACGTTTGTAATTCCAGTGCGTTTGAGTGAGTTGAACACTCGCACAGATAAATCCAAGTTCTCGATCGGTGTTTCGTAGATTTCGCTCGCCAGCCGCGGCTCTTCTTCCTCGGCGACGGCCATCATCAAACTCTCTTCCGTCACGCCAGCCAAATCGCGCAGGTGCGCGATCATGATCTGCGCACTGCGGCTCAAGGCCTCTTCCGGTTTGATGGTCCCGTCGGTCCATATTTCGATGGTAAGTTTGTCGAAACTGGTATCCTGGCCGACACGCGCCCGGCCAACTTCATGCTTGACCCTGCGAATCGGGCTGAAGATGGCGTCGGTGGGAAGTTCGCCGATGGGCAAACGACCGCGCTCATCCGCCGGAGAATAGCCGCGTCCATGCTGCACCGTCATCTCGACTTCGAGATGCGCCTTGTCGTCATCCACAGTGAAAAGATACAGCTCCGGGTTAACGATCTCGACTTCGGCTGGAGCGATGATGTCTGCCGCCGTTACCACGCCCTCACCCTTGACTTCCAAGCGAATGCGGGCGGTATCCGTATCGTGCAGAATGAAGCGTAGTTTTTTCACGTTGAGCATGAATTGCAGCACGTCCTCACGAACGCCATCGATGTTCGAAAATTCGTGAGGCACATCGGTAATGCGAATCGACGTCACAGCGACTCCATCCAAGGATGAAAGCAGCACTCGACGCAGCGCATTCCCGATCGTGATGCCGTAACCGCTTTCGAGTGGACTGATGACGAATTTGCCATAGTTCCGTGCAACGGCTACGCGTTCGATATTCGGCATGACCATGTTAGTGGATACTGGCACTTCAACCCTCCACAAAACAATACCTTGCGGTTATGTTCGGGAACGAATGTGTCGCTCTAGAGCAACGCCATTCAACGGATAAATTTCACCCACCAGGAACAACTCGCCGTCAACTTGCCTGGCTGCGAACCTAGCGAGAGTAATACTCGACAATTAAAGACTCATTCAAAGTCATATCAACGTCGCGTCGCTCGGGCATCTGGGTGATCGTGCCATTCAGTTTCTTCAGATCTCGCTCCAACCAGCGTGGAAGCGCTCGCGCTTCGGCGGTTTCGGCGACGTCCTTGAAATATGGCCGCGATTTCGATCCCTCACGAACTTCGATCTCGTCACCCGGGCGCACAAGCATGGAAGGAACGTCTGTCCGCCGCCCATTGACGTTAAAATGCCCGTGCGTGACCAACATCCGCGCTTGCGCTCGGCTTTCGGCATATCCGAGACGGTAGACCACGTTGTCCAGTCGACGTTCCAGCGTCTGCAGTAAATTCGACCCGGTGAGACCGCGCTTCTTCAAAGCGTTACGGTAATATCGTCGGAACTGACGCTCCGTAACGCCGTAAATTCGGCGTGTCTTTTGCTTTTCTCGCAATTGCTTGCTGTAATCCGATACTCGACGCCGTCGGAATTGAGCCTCCCGCCCATGCTCCCCGGGTGGATAGCCTCGACGCTCAAAGGCACATTTCGGAGTAAAACAACGTTGACCTTTGAGAAAGAGTTTCTCGCCCTCTCGGCGACATAATTTACAAACAGGTCCAGTATGTCTAGCCATTCAATCCTTCCGTTTTCGCTCTCCCGTTGCGCGATGCGCAGCAGGCACGTGTTCGATGATATCGAGCAAGCATCGATTCGCGGCGTTATACCCGCCGTTTCTTCGGCGGCCGACAGCCGTTGTGCGGGACTGGTGTGACGTCACTGATCGATCGCACTCTGACTTCGGAACCTTGCACGGCTCGAATCGCAGCTTCGCGCCCGGGTCCGGGTCCTTTGACCATAATGTCAACTTCCTGCAGGCCAATCGCTTTCGCATCTTCGATCGCTTTATTGGCTGCGAGGCGAGCCGCATATGGCGTGCTCTTCCGCGATCCCTGGAAACCGGATGATCCGGCACTGGACCAAATCACGACGTTTCCCTCTTGATCGGTGATCGTTATGATCGTATTGTTGAACGTCGCGTGAATGTGCACTTTTCCATGCGACATCGTCCGTTTGGTTTTTCGCGAGCTTGCCCGCTGCGACTTTTGTCGTTTTCGTCCCATGCGATCCTGTCCAACCTCTCTATTTTTCGTTCGATGAACGTGATGCGCTTCTCACCACGGATTTCGCCGCTGGGGGGAAGGATCCCCACTCCGAGGAGTAACGCACAAAATTCATTCGAGCGACTACTTCTTCTTCGCGCCCCGCCTTCGTCCACGACCCGCAACGGTCTTTTTCGGTCCTTTGCGGGTGCGTGCGTTGGTTCGCGTTCGCTGACCGCGCACCGGTAAAGAACGCCGATGGCGTAAGCCTCGGTAGCAGCCGATTTCAACCAGGCGCTTGATGTTCATCTGCACTTCACGACGCAGATCCCCCTCAACGACGAGATTCTGGTTGATGAAATCCCGCAACGAAGTGACTTCTTCTTCCGTCAGATCGCGGACTTTCGTCCTCGGATCGATTTCGGTGGCCACGAGCGCCTTCTGCGCCGTACTGCGTCCAATGCCATGGATGTAGGTCAAACCAATTTCAACCTGCTTATCTCGTGGCAGGTCAACACCTTCTATACGCGCCATACACCTATCCTTGTCGCTGCTTGTGACGCGGGTTTTCGCATATCACGTAAACCTTCCCACGCCTGCGCACAATCTTGCATTTCGGACAACGCCTTCGCACCGAGGCGGAGACTTTCATGATCGATCACTCCTTTGTTCACCAACCGTATTCAAGCGGCCAGCAAAGTAATGATTATACTGTGTCAAACCCAATTCGTCCAGATTCCCATCGAAAGCGGTGAGAATCCGAGGGCCGTCATGCGTCACAGCCACGCTATGCTCGAAGTGCGCGGTAAGCTGCCCATCGAACGAGCAAACCGTCCAGCGGTCGTCCAACACGCGTGTCTGTGGGGAACCCGCCAAGACCATGGGCTCCAGGGCGATGGTCATGCCGGGTTTGATCGCCAATCCGCTCCCCGCACGACCATAATTGGGCACCTGGGGATCCTCGTGCATGTTTCTGCCGACGCCGTGGCTCGTATATTCGCGCACGACGTTGTACCCGTGGCTTTCGACGAATTCTTGAATCGCTGCGGAGATGTCTCCCGTGCGATTTCCTTCCACCATCTGCGCAATCCCAACGTACAATGCGTCCAGGGTCGTGTCGACCAACGCTCTCGCGTCCGGGGAAATTTCGCCCACGCCCACCGTGAGCGCCGAATCGGCGACGAAACCCTCCAGGATCGTTCCGCAATCGATGCTGACGATGTCGCCCTCTACCAGACGGCGCTTTCCCGGAATACCGTGAACGAGTTCGTCGTTCACAGATACCGTGGTGACGGCAGGATAAGGGTCGGCACCCTGCATTTGCACACCGACGAAAGCCGGCTCTGCACCCGCCTGGCGCAGTACTTCGGCGGCAGCAGCGTCGACATCCTCCGTACGAGCACCCGGCCTTACGCTCGAGACGGCAGCCGCCAATGCCCGTGCATTGACTTTGCCTGCCTCGCGCATCAAAGCCAATTCCCGTTCGCTTTTGATAACGATTCCGCGTCGCCAACTCATTCTCGAGACTTCCTCAATCCATTATTTTCAGCGCACGAGCACCGCTGAATCGTAGCCGCGCAATTTCAGCTCGGCCTCGATGTTGCGGTAGGTATCCCGTACGACTCCAACGACGATCAACAACCCCGACGAACTAACCAGCAGCAACCCCTGGCTGGAGCTGCCGAATTTGTAAAATAGACCAACGATGAAAGGCATGATAGCGACGATGCCCAGGAAGAGCGCGCCGGGCAAGGTGATTCGGCGCAGAACGCGCGTGAGATACCTTTGCGTCGCAGCACCTTTCGTCACACCCGGCACCTGCGCTCCCGAGCGCTTCAAGTTTTCACCGTAATTCTGCTGCGAGAACACCACATCCGAATAGAAGAACGTGAAAGCCACGACCATGATGAAATACAAGATCCAATAGGTGTTGGTTATTCCGCCGAAAGTCCCTTGTAGCCAGAGCCCGATATTGCTCAGTGTCTGATTTGTGGATCCGATGATGAATTGTGCCAATACCGCCGGAAAGGTCAGGAAGGATTGCGCGAAGATGAGCGGGATCATCCCTGCCATGTTTACCATGAGGGGCAACGTTCCTTTCACCGGCATGGACATGCGGTTTCCCACCCTGCGGCCCGGATACATCACAGGGACATTCCGTCGGCCTTCTTGGACGAAGACGATGGCAAAAATCGTCAGCACCATGATGAAGACCACGAACACCAGCAGCGGGATGGCATTTTGCTGATCGGAAATGATCCGCCCCAAATTGGAGGGGATGCGTGCCACGATGCCGGCGAAAATGATCAAAGATAATCCTTGATTGCGGATGCCGTATTCCGAGATCAATTCACCGATCCAGATGGCGAACATCGTGCCCGCTGTCATCGTCAGAATGATGGTTAGGGTAGGTAGGTTTAAACCCAGCGAAAAATCGATCATCTCTTGGCCGCCGGTTCGCGCAAATTGTTGGAATATGCGGAATTGTCCGATGGCGTTCAGCGCTGCCATTGGCACGGCGAGGTAATAGGTCCATTTCTCTTGCCATTTGCGGCCTTCGCGCGGGTCCTCTTCCATGCGGCGCTGGAACGAGGGCACGATCGGGGTCAACAGCTGCAAGATGATCTGCGCCGTGATGTAAGGATACACACCCATCGCCAGCACAGAGAAATTCGACACCGTTCCGCCGGACAATAAGTCGAACAGACTTATGACCGTCCCGCTTTGTCCGGTAAGAACGCTCTGGATCGCCGCCCGGTTGACCCCCGGAACAGGAACGTGCGCAACCAGACGATAGATCACCAGAAGTGCGAGACTGATGAGCAATCGATTGCGAATGTCTTCCGAAATGAACAAGAAACGCCATGCCGAACGTCTCATCCTACCCTCCAATCAATCGCCAAGAACATGTCTAACGCTCGATGATCTCCACGCTGCCCCCGGCTGCTTCGATTTTCTTCCGTGCGCCCTGGCTGACCCTGTGGGCGCGTACTTTGAGCGCGACTTTAACGTCGCCCTGCCCCAAAATTACGACGGGATTGCTGCGATCGTCCAGCAGCCCAACATCCGCGAGACTCTCCGGAGTAACGTCGCTGTTGGCCTTAAAGCCTTTCAAGCGCCCTAAGTTTACTTCGTTCCACTCGATCTTGTTGACGTTCGTGAAACCGCGCTTGAAGGGCAATTTGCGAAACAGGGGAAGATTCCCACCCTGGAAGTAGAGCTTGCCGCCCCAACCAGAGCGGGCTTTCTGGCCCTTCATACCGCGGCCGGCGGTCTTTCCCTGTCCTGCAGCAATACCCCGGCCCACTCGTTTGCGATTTTTCTTCGCGCCGGGGCGCGGCTTGAGATCGTGTAACTTCATTGTAACTTCACTCCTCGATCTTCACCAAATGACCCACTTTTTCAAGCATGCCTCGGATTTCCGGGCCGTCCACATGCTCCACGGTCTGATTGACACGGCGCAATCCGAGTGCAAGGATGGTTCGCTTCTGGCGTTGGGAATATCCAATCGGGCTGCGTACCAGCGTGATGTTGATTTTCTTGCCCGATTTCTTCGAACGCTTCGCCATGTCACTTCCGCTCCCAGAAGGGTTTCAACGCGTTGGGATCCTTCCCACGGTCGGCAGCCACTTGTTCCAACCACTTGAGGCTGCGCAGCCCCTTCATCGTCGCATAGGCAACGTTGAGGATATTCGCACTTCCCAGGGATTTGGTGAGAATGTCACGCACGCCGGCAGCTTCGATAACGGCTCGTACGGCACCTCCGGCGATGACGCCGGTGCCCAGCGAAGCCGGCTTGAGCATGACTTTTGCGCCACCGTGTGTGGCGATCACCTCATGCGGAATTGTCGTTCCCACTAGAGGTACCTCGTTCATCTTCTTTCGGGCTTTTTCGCTCGCCTTGCGGATGGCATCCGGCACGCCTCGCGCCTTTCCGATGCCAAGGCCGACCTTGCCGTGGTTATCGCCCACAACGACGATGACACGAAACGCAAATCGCCGGCCGCCCTTGACGACTTTGGCTACACGAGTGATGTCGATGACGCGCTCATCGAATTCGTCACGATCGTCTCTTCTACCTCGATAATTTGATCCCACGTAGTTGCACTCCCTTCAGACTCGACCCTGGTATCCGACGCGATCCGTCGAGTCCTTAGAACTCCAAACCGGCTTCACGTGCTCCGTCTGCCAGCGCACGTACACGGCCGTGATAGCGATATCCACCACGATCGAAAACGACTTGCTTGATCCCTCGTTCTTTCGCACGTTCTGCAACGAGAGAACCGACGAGCTTCGCTTGCTCGACACGCTTCAAACCCTTCAGCTTCTTCTTGATTTCGCTGTCCAACGTCGAAGCGGAGGTGATCGTATGACCGGCGATGTCGTCGATCACCTGAACGTAAATCTGATTCAGGCTGCGGTAAACATTGAGCCGCGGTTTTTTCGCCGTGCCCAATATTTTCTTGCGCACGCGCGTATGACGACGCTTTCGCATTGTGTTTCGACTCTTTTTCGCCATGATCAACCTACCTTACCCGCCTTGCCAGCTTTTCGACGTACGTACTCACCTAAATAGCGAATGCCTTTCCCTTTGTACGGCTCCGGAGGTCGTATCTTGCGGATGTCCGCCGCAATCCGACCGACGAGTTCCTTGTCGATGCCTTGCACTTTGACCAACCGTGCCCGCGTGTCGACGTCGAAGGAAATTCCCTGCGGCGGCGGGATGTGTACCGGGTGTGAGAAACCCAAGTGTAAAATCAGCGTCTCGTCTTCCAATTCCGGCCGATAACCTACACCTTCGATCTGAAGCGTCTTTTCGAATCCCTCGCTCACGCCAAGCACCATGTTGTTGGCCAGGGCGCGAGTCAATCCATGGAGCGCACGCATTTGCGGCTCATCCGACGGGCGTTCTACCGTAAGCACGCCGTCTTCAAGCTTGAACTTCATCGCAGCGTGAAATTCCCGCATCAGTTCGCCTTTCGGCCCTTTAATTTCAACTCGCGGCCCATCGATCTTGGCCGTCACCCCTTCGGGTAACTGGATGGGCATACGACCTACTCTCGACACGACGTCCTCCTGTCTTTTCGGCTGCCGAGTACAAACCGACTCGGATCAATCCGAACGAGCTTTCGCAGCGACCCCGAAGGGGATCCCTGCGTAGAGTTACTACCAGATTTCACAAAGTACTTCCCCACCGATGCCACTTTTACGTGCGTTGGTATCCGTCATCACGCCCTTGGGTGTGGACAGGATAGCAACACCCATACCCGCTTGGACCCAGGGAATCTCAGTTTTACCTACGTATACCCTACGTCCAGGGCGGCTCACACGTCGCATGCCCGAGATCACGGCCCTGCGCTCTCGGCGTTCGCCCACGTATTTCAGTTGGATTCGCAATGTGCTCTGCACCTTGTCCGCCTGTGCGCTTTCTTCGTAGTCATCGATGAAACCCTCTGACTTGAGGATGTCGAGAATGGCCACTTTGATCTTGGCTTTCGGGACGGAAACGGTCGAATGGCCGGCCATCACCGCATTGCGCATACGAGTCAACATATCGGAAATCGGATCAGATATCGTCATCTACTTCTCTCCGCTTCTCAGACTACCAGGATGATTTCACTAAGCCCGGAATCTTGCCTTCGAGAGCTTGTTCTCGGAGACAAATGCGGCATAAATCGAAGCGCCGATAATATCCGCGCGGTCGACCGCATATGCGGCAGCGATTTCGGATCCGGTTCTTATATTTTCTTCGTTCCTCTCGAATCGGCATGCATGTTTTAGCCATCGTACTCTCTTCTCCCAAAGGGCATACCAAGTAGCTGCAGCAAACGACGCCCTTGCTCATCGTTCTCTGCCGAGGTGACAATCGTCACCTCGAAACCGCGAATCTTATCGATCTTATCGTAGTCAACTTCGGGGAATATCAATTGCTCCCGCAAGCCGAGCGTGTAGTTCCCACGCCCGTCGAAGCTGTCCATCGACACGCCACGGAAGTCACGCGTACGCGGCAAAGCCACATTCACCAGGCGGTCGAAAAACGACCACATGCGTTCCCCGCGTAACGTAACTTTCACGCCGATCGAGCGACCTTCCCGCAGTTTGAAATTCGCAATACTCTTGCGAGATTTGGTGACGATCGGCTTCTGACCCGTGATGGTCGTGATGTCGTCGACTGCCGCATCGAGCGCTTTGGCATTGTCGATCGCCTCGCCAACACCAACGTTGACCACGATCTTTTCCAAGGAAGGAACCCGCATGCGGTTTCCAAAATCGAAATCCTTCATCATGGTATCGACGATTTCATTCTGATATCGTTCGTTTAAATAATGTGCCATTCTTTTCGTTCTCCATACACACTCAGCGATCAATCGATGACCGCATCACAATGCTTGCAAACTCGATGTCGTTCATCACCTTCAAGCGTATACTTTACCCGCACTGGGCGATCACATTTCGGGCACACCAACATCACGTTCGATGCGTGCATCGAGGCTTCGAATTGAATGATGCCGGGATTCATCTGCCGGCTACCCGCTTGAATTTGACGCTGGTGCTTCTTGCGGATATTCGCACCTTGTACGATCACACGATCCTCTTTTGGTAGAACGCGGATCACCTCGCCTCGATGGCCTCGATCGCGTCCGCGGATCACTTCGACGTTGTCTCCTCGTTTGATCTTCATCGTCTCTCGCCTCCTACAGTACTTCCGGAGCAAGCGATACGATTTTCGTGAAACCTCTATCGCGTAATTCCCTGGCCACGGGGCCGAAGATCCGGGTTCCCCTCGGATTGATTCCATCCGTATCCAGGATCACGGCGGCGTTATCATCGAAGCGGATATAAGAGCCATCGTCACGGCGATACTCTTTGGCGGTACGCACGATGACTGCCCGTACGATATCGCTTTTACTGACGGCACCGTGCGGGGAAGCAGATTTAATCGTGCCGATGATGATGTCGCCAATTCGGCCATATCGCTTGCGTGAGCCGCCAAGCACGCGAATGACGAGCATTTCACGTCCGCCGGTGTTGTCAGCGACTTTCACACGACTCTCTTGTTGAATCATGCTTCCGTCTCCATCGCTTCGGTCTCTTCCTCGGTCAGCGTTTCCGATTCGAGCAGCGATTCTTCGACCTGTGCTTCGACCTGAATCGCAGTCACGTCCGCTTCACTGGCGCGCCGCACAATTTCCTGTACAACCCAGCGCTTTTTCTTGGAAATCGGACGGCTCTCCACGATGCGCACGATATCTCCAGGATGACAACCGAGCTCGTCGTGCACCAGATAATTCTTGTTCGTCCGAATGACTTTGCCATACAACGGATGGCGATAACTTCGATCGACACGCACGGTCACGGTTTTTTCCAGTTTCGCTTTCGTGACCACACCGTCCAATCTTCGTCTCGTGTTACTCATTCTTCCCTTCCTTCGAGCTCAGCTGCCAATTCAAACTCATGTAGAATCGTCGCCAATCGCGCGATCTCGCGTCGGGCAATCCGCAGCTGCGAATGATCCGTCAGCTGACCGGTGGAAACCTGAAATCGCAACCGAAAATAGTTATCCCGCGCTTCGTCCAGTCGATTCTGGATTTCGCCGGGTGAAAGGGCGCGTACCTCTGATGACTTCATGGGTTACCTGCCTCCACCGATATCGACGCGGCCCGTGAATTTCGTCTTCACGGAAATCTTGTGAGCCGCCAAACGCATCGCTTCACGCGCGCCGCTTTCATCCAGACCCGAAATCTCGAACAGGATGCGTCCCGGCTTGACCACGGCTACCCAGTGATCCACTGCGCCTTTGCCTTTGCCCATGCGCGTCTCGGCCGGCTTTTTCGTAACCGGCTTATCAGGAAAGATACGAATCCAGACCTTACCGCGCCTGCGCATGAATCGCACCAATGCTCGTCGAGCCGCTTCGATCTGACGTGCGGTTACCCAACCCGGCTCGAGTGCCTGCAGGCCATACTCGCCGAAGCTGACTTCGGCGCCGCGGCTGGCTTTACCCTTCATGCGGCCCCGCATTTGTTTGCGATATTTAACTCGTTTCGGAAACAACATATCTACACCTCACCACTCACGTGATGCGTTATTCACTGACGTAAACATCCATGGCTTCGGCTTCTTCTTCCGCTTCCACAAGTATCTCGCCCTTATAAATCCAGACTTTTACGCCAATCTTCCCATACGTGGTCGTTGCCTCCGCACGGGCGAAATCGATGTCCGCACGAAGCGTCTGCGCCGGCACTCTGCCTTCTCGCATCCACTCGTTGCGCGCCATTTCCGTACCCATCAGACGCCCCGCGCACATTACTTTCACACCTTGCGCGCCTTGGCGCATGGTTTGGGCGACCGCGCGCTGCATCGCACGACGATGGCTGATGCGTCTCTCGAGCTGGCTGGCGATGTTTTCTGCGACCAATTGCGCATCCAAGTCCGGATCTTTGATTTCGGCGATGTCCAATTTAACGTTCGTACCGGTAAGTTCCTGTAGTCTGCGGCGTAAATCTTTGACGTTAGCCCCTTTACGCCCGATTACGATCCCCGGTTTCGCGGTGTGGACTGTAATATGAACACTGTTGGGGTAGCGTTCGATCTCGATCCTCGACACGCCTGCCCTCGGCGTCATTTCCATGATCAGGTTTCGAATGGCGAAATCTTGATGGAGCTGATCGGCATATTTATCCGTATCGGCGTACCAGCGAGAATCCCAAGTCTTGTTGACCTTGAGCCTGAAACCTTTTGGATGTACTTTACGCCCCATGCTTTCTCCTCTCAACTTGTCTTTCAAGTTGTCGATCGTGAATTCCCTTCACCAAGACCCTGTATCAAACCTCACGCGGTCTCGAGTTCATGTTCCCGCAAGACGACGGTGATGTGTGAGAAACGTCTTCGAATTCGCTTGAAGCGTCCTCGAGCGCCAAAACGGCGCCAGAAGCGGATCGGACCCTTGTCCGCATAAATCTGATGAACATAAAGGTCCTCTCGGTTGAGGCCGAAATTCTCCTCTGCGTTCGCAACCGCCGATCGCAGCAGCTTGAAAACGTCGCGGGCAGCTGATTTCTGTGAAAACTTCAGAACATCCATCGCTTCGACGACGTCACTTCCCCGCACCAAATCCAGTACAAGCCGGGCTTTTTGCGGTGATATTGGCACGAAGCGAGCGCTGGCGCGCACATCAAATCCTTGAGTCATTCCACTGACCTCACACGTGTTGTACGATCCCGACCGACGTGACCGCGGAAGGTTCGCGTCGGCGCGAATTCACCCAGTTTATGACCGACCATGTTTTCCGTGATGTATATCGGTACGTGCCGTCGTCCGTCGTGGACGGCGATCGTATGGCCGACCATCTGGGGAAAGATCGTACTTGCGCGGCTCCATGTGCGGATGACCTTCTTATCTCCGCGCTCGTTCATCGCTTCGACTTTTTTCAACAGCTTCGGGTCGATATACGGCCCTTTTTTCAACGATCGCGACATTCTCTCGTCTCCGTTTACTCACTCGTTGCTTCGTTATCTGCGCCGCTTGGACCGATGGCGGATGATGTATTTCTCCGTTCGTTTGTTGCGGCGAGTTTTCTTTCCCAAGGTCTTCTTGCCCCAGGGGCTCTTCGGGCTGGGCATACCAATCGGTGCCCGTCCTTCCCCACCACCGTGGGGATGGTCGCGCGGGCTCATCGCCGAGCCGCGTACCACCGGTCGAAATCCCATGTAACGTTTCCGGCCCGCCTTGCCCAATTTGATGTTGCCGTGATCGGGATTTCCGACCTCACCGATCGTCGCATAGCACGCTTGACGTACTCGGCGAACTTCACCCGACGGTAGACGAATCGCCGCGTAGCGACCTTCCTTGCCCAGAACCTGAGCAGAAGTTCCCGCAGCGCGGACGAGCTGTCCGCCTTTGCCTTCATGCAATTCGATGTTATGAATTTGTGTTCCCAGCGGTATGTTTGCCAGCGGTAAGCTGTTGCCAGGCCGAATTTCTGCTTCCGGACCTGCGACGACCGTATCGCCGACATTGAGATCCAGCGGAGCGACGATGTAACGCTTCTCGCCGTCAGTGTAGTGCAGCAGTGCAAGTCTCGCCGAGCGATTTGGATCGTACTCGATCGTAGCGACTTTCGCCGGAACTCCTCGTTTATCACGCTTGAAATCAACGACTCGAACCTGTCTCCGGTGTCCGCCGCCGCGATGGCGCACCGTAATGCGGCCCTGATTGTTGCGTCCGCCGCGTTGCCGCTTGGGAACGATCAGCGATCGCTCGGGTGTACTCCGTGTAATTTCCTCAAAGGTATGGCCGCTCATTCCTCGGCGACCCGGAGAGGTAGGTTTGTATTTTTTGACTGGCATTATCTTACCCCTTCGAATACGTCAATCGTGTCGCCGGGTTTCAAGGCTACGATCGCTTTCTTGTAGCCGGGGCGTCGCACGAGCAAGCGTCGATTCCTTCGACGGCTTCTTTTCGCTGGTGCGTTGGTCACATTCACGTGCACGACGTCTACGTCGAACAACGTTTCGACCGCCTCTTTAATCTGCGCCTTCGTGGCCTTGCGATCTACTTCGAAAACGTATTGATTCAGTTTTCCACTCTGGTAACTGGTTTTCTCCGTAATGATCGGACGGCGCAGGATGTCGTATTTCGTCGTCATTGAACAACTCCTCAGGCACCCAAGTACGATTGAATCACGTCAAGCGCCCCAAGCGGCATGATCACACGATCGTACTGTAAAAGATCGCGCACGTTCAAATAGTTGGCTCGCAGCGTTTTCGCTTTCGGGAGGTTTCGAACAGACTTTTCGACCATTTCATCTCGATCGGGGAGCAAAATTAAAACGCTTTCTTTCCCGACAAGCCTTCCCAGTGCGGCAGCCATTTCCTTCGTCTTCGGTTGGTCAAAGGAGAACGCCTCCAGAACGACGATCTGTTTGTTCGAGGCTTTCTCCGAGAGTGCAGAACGCAGCGCTGCACGACGCATCTTCCGTGGCATCTTCTTGGTGTACTTGCGTGGCATCGGCGTGTGGACCTTGCCTCCCCCGACCCAAATCGGAGATCGACGCGATCCGTGCCTCGCCCGTCCCGTTCCCTTCTGACGCCAGGGTTTTTGTCCGCCGCCAGATACCTCGCTGCGTGTTTTGGTCTTGTGCGTACCCAGACGGGCATTCGCCATCTGGCGCACGAAAGCCTGGTGCATCAATTCAGTTTTTATCGGCGCTTCAAAGATCGCTGCGGGCAAATCCGCAGTCTTGACCTTCTCGCCATTCATGTTGATCACATCTACCTTCATCGTTGTTCTGCTCCCAAGCGCGCCTATTGCTTCCTGGCTTCCTTAATCATGACCACCCCGCCTCGCGGACCGGGTACACTCCCGCTCACGCCGATCAAGTTGCGTTCAGCGTCGATCCACACGACCTTGATATTTTGCGAGGTGATCCGGGCGTTTCCCATATGACCGGGTCCACGCGAACCCTTAAACACACGTCCTGGGGTCGATGTCGATCCATGAGAACCCGGGGCTCGGGTACGATCGGATTGGCCATGCGTCTTCGGTTGTCGTCGAAAACCGTGACGCTTTATCGCACCCGCAAATCCCTTCCCCTTACTCGCCCCAACAACGTCCACTCGATCGCCGACGGCAAACACATCAACCGTCAACTTGTCCCCTTCTTTAACGTCATTCAATTCCTTGACTCGAAATTCCCGCAAATAACGCAGCGGCGGAAGACTGTTGCGTTTGAGGTGACCGAGCTGCCCACCGGAGAGACGCCGCGGTTTGACTTCACCGAAGCCAATTTGAACCGCACGATATCCGTCTCGTTTCGGTGAACGCACCTGCGTGACGTAACAAGGCCCAGCTTCGATCAAAGTCACCGGGACAGCTATTCCCGAATCGTCGAAAATCTGGGACATGCCAACTTTCTTTCCAACAAGCCCTTTCATCCATTTTCTCCTGTTTAGAAAGCTTGACGGGACTGTCAGCCAGGGCTTCGGCTGCATCATCCCCGATTGCAGGGCAGTCAACCTTCTGCAAGCGCTTCTTGACTCGTATTGTTTATTTCACGCTCACACAAAAGGCTCTTACCCAGCCACCTGGCGTGCTTTTCTTTCGTCGCCGCCTAGATCTTAATCTCGATATCTACACCTGCCGGCAGATTCAACCGCATTAATGTGTCGATGGTTTTCGTTTCTGGATCGAGAACGTCGATCAACCGCTTGTGGGTTCGGATCTCGAAATGCTCATGCGAGTCTTTGTCGATGAACGTCGATCGACGGACGGTGAAACGCTCGATCCGAGTAGGCAATGGGACGGGTCCGACAACCTTTGCGCCGGTCCGCTCCGCCGTCTCAACGATACGCTGAGCAGATTGATCGAGTACGCGATGATCGTATGCCTTGAGTCGAATGCGGATTTTCTGCTTGGCCATATTACACCTATTCCAATATCTCGGTGATCACGCCCGCACCGACCGTGAGGCCTCCCTCACGGATGGCGAAATTCGAGCCCTTCTCCAACGCCACTGGTGTGATCAATTCCACTGCTAGATTCACGTTGTCGCCCGGCATCACCATCTCGACGCCCTCCGGCAGCGTTATCGTGCCCGTCACGTCCATCGTGCGCACGTAAAACTGCGGCCGGTATCCGTCGA
>DAOULU010000011.1:0-19587 GCA_034417075.1 Anaerolineales bacterium | reverse complement strand
TCTTTTCACTTGGTGGTATTCTGTTCATGGCGTGAGTTTCCTTTCCGCCCCTTGAGGGCCGTGGTTTTGAACAACCCAAAGGATAACTCACGCCGCATATTTTTACAGCATTATAAAGACATCACCTTGTGAGATGCTTTCAACAATGATATTTATCATAACCATCTTGAAATTGAGGGGGAATTTTACCTTCTATCTGCTGCATGATAAACACGGACGAGGTTTTTTCCCCCTACAGGGTTTTTTCGGCCAGCACAACTGGAATTAGCAGATTTCGATAGATTTCGCTATGATTACAAACGGATGAGATTTTTCGGTCAGCACAGCTTGGAGGAATCATCAATGATTACTACAGGATCGCTGCTTGAATTATCTAGACGAGGTATTTCCCCCCTACAGGTTTACCACTTGTACAATTGACTTAACAGAACTCCTTGATTAAAGCCAGATCATGATCCATGGCAAATTGAGCAATACCTTTGATTTCCTTCAGTTGACTTATTTCAGTATTTTGCATCCCCTCTGAAGCTATTGTTTCCCACAGACTGGGAATTTCATCTAAGCGACTCCATATATGAAACCACGGTTCAGGATCCAACATACAAGGCACCTCAATCCATTCCATAATGTAACTCATTGTGACGGAAGTGTCTTTGTAAAATTCGTTGGGCACACAAAGATGCACAATATTGGAATCTAGATCTCCAATAAACATACGTGCTTCATCCTTGGGCAACCACGTTTCAAGTATCTCAGGAAATAAATGATCTGTTTGACTCACATCAGCTACTTCACTGACAGGGCCGCGACGGGATAATTGAACAAATATTGGGTAGTAGGTAACAATAGATGTCATTTGATTAAGAGCCTGAGTGAATTCACGTTTATGCTTTTTTGATGTAATCATCTTGGCAAGCGGTTTATTACTTTCACTATATGTATTCTTAAAGTCACGATACAGCTGCTGCCAAATCTGATATAAGGACAGCTCATCTGAATACTGAAACATTGTCTGGTTGATTTGGGGCAGAATATGTTCTTTTACACTTTCCGGTGTGTAAAGATACATATGTCGAGGATTATCTACTGGTTCCCACCGAGATAGTGCCTGGCTAAGCTCTCCGAGAGGGAATTCCCAATAGCGAGTAGCCTTCTTAATATCACTGCAATAATAAAATGATTCGACACTCATGATCTACGATCCTTTATTATAAATATACAAGTTATTATTAATACACCTAGAATTGCGCCGATAATAGCTGCAACTCCAGCAATTTGCATGATGACACCTCAGTTGATGAAGCCTTATGTCTTCTTACCGAAGATCTTTCCAAAGAAATTCGAAACGCCATCAGCCACATCGCTTACGGTGGTGGAGACTGCCGACTTTACAGTCTCTATTACATTTGAAACCGATTCGGTCGCTCGGTCAACAACTTCATTTGCAATTGTCTTTACATTTTGTGCGATTCCGCTATATGTAGATAATCCATGATCAATAAACTGCGTTAACGGTTCTCGGATGTGGTTATTCCATAGAGTACCTACGCCCACACTTGTAGCCACACCAACCCCAAACCCGACGACTGCGCCAATGATATTTCCTGCAACCGGTATTACTGACCCAAGTGCTGCGCCGGCTATTGCCCCAGTCATAGCACCTGTCCATGCACCTGCGGCTGCAGTCACTGTCCCACCCAATGTATCAACGGTTGTTCGGGCGACAGCAGTAGAGCCGCTGATACGTCCGGCTCGTAGATCCCGAACATTACGATATAGTGAGATGCCACCAGATATTAATGCCCCAATCCCTCCTGCTTTTACAGCAGCTTTATTGGCCATATTCACCGTTATCTTTAGGAAGGAGCTTGTAGAACCTCTTACAGCATCTCTTGCTATCAAGGTGGTCTCTTTGGCTTCAGCGTGTGAGACATCACTAGACCTCACATGATCTGGAGCAGGAGATTTCGTAATTACATCTTCACTGGCTTCTGTGGAAACGACCATTTCCTGATTTGGACCATATGTTCCTGATAAATTTGCACGCTCGGTAACTCTAGTCGAGTAATTCTGTGCATATGGATCAATTGATTTTACTTGGACTTGAGTTGTTCCATTGAGAGTTGTAATTCCCCCATCCCATCCTTCAGTGTTCTTAATTGGGTTTAGCCAAGCGTATCCTCGTTTAATCAATTGCACGACATTCGAGTTGTGTGCCGCTTTCCAGAGATCTTCAAGTACATATCCTGTTGTGCTCGAGAGTGCTCTATTTCCACATTCCCTTACTGTATCCAATACTCTAGGAACCAAGTCACCATACGTACCGGCAAAATAGCCTCCTGTGATAGTCGACATTGTCCGGATTGCTATGTTACGATCCGTTCGGGAATTGCTGATCCCGCTATCTGATCGCATGATTTCATCATATTTACTTTTCGCCACCGTAATCGTTGTCGGATAACTGCCTGTAAACATCACTGCTTGTGACTCTTCAGCTGCCAATGCAGCAGCTTGTGCTGCAGCTTGTTCGGCAGCCGCTGCCTGTTCTGCCTCCCACTTGCGCTGTGCGGCTTTCTGCGCCCGTTCCTTCTCCAGGGTGATCTGCTTCTTGTTGAACGCCGCCGCGGCGGCGGCCTTCTTCTTCTCCTCGTCCTTACGCTTCTTCCTCGCCGCCACGATCACGGCCATCGCCGATCCGATTGCGGCCACGGCCGCTGCGCCGGCCAGTAGATTGCTCGAACCCGCAGGCGGCGCAACCTCCTCATCCGCCGTTTCCTCCACTCCGCCGCTCTCGCCACCGAAGATGACCACCCGCGGCGGCTCGGAGGTGTTCGTGGGTGGCGGGACAGGCACTTCCCCGCCCGAGGTCGAAGGCAGTTCGGTCGGTTCTTCCAGCGGCTCGACGCTGAGCGCCGCCGGTTCACCCTCGTCTTCCTCCTCCACTTCGTCCGGTTCGGGGATGACGATCTCGCCCCAAGCTGCACCCTTGTTGCCCACCCGATCCCAGGCCTCCACCTCCACCGGGTAGCCGCCGATGGGGGCGATGATGTCCCCAAAGCGGCGATCCCACTTGAAATCGTCCGGGCCGCTGCTCCAGTCGTAGACCCTGTCGCCATATTCCCCGCTATGGATGGTCAGACGCACGCGCTCGACGCCGATTCCGTTATCGACCACGTTGATTGCCACGCGCCGCCAGATCGGCCACGAGGAGGAAATATGGATCTGCGGCACGCCGTTGTCGACCATGATGGTGACCGAGGCCGCCGCACCCACGTTGCCCGCCTGATCGATGCCGCGGGCGCGCACGCTGTAGCTGCCGTTGGAGACGGTGTGCGTGTCCCAGGTCGTCGACCAGTTCCCGCTCCCATCCGGACTCAGGCCGCTCCAGGAGCTCCCGCCGTTATAGGAGATCTCGGCGCTGCCCAGATTCGGATCGCTGCTTACGCCGCTGATGTCGATCGCCCCCGTGGCCCAGGTCATGCCCATGGGATCGCTGATCACCGTCGTCGGGGCGATGGTGTCGATCTGGAAGGTCATGCTGGCGTCGTCGGTCCATCCGGCGTTGTCCCTGGCCAGCAGCTCGACCGTGTGGTCCCCGTCGTTCAACGTGATCGGTCCGCCGTAGGCGCTCCAACCACCGCCGTCGACCGCCGCCTGGAAGGAGGCCAGGCCCGAGCCGGGCGAGGGATCGGAGGCGGAGGCCTCGATCGTCACCGGCGATACGTACCAGGCCCCGCTGCCGGGGGTCCCGCTGGCGCTGGCGCTGACAGACGGCGGACGCGTGTCCACGCCTCGGCTGGCGCTGCCCATCAGGGAGCTGTCGCCCCAATCGGAGAGCGCCCAGAAGGTGAAGGCGTTGCCGCCTTCGACAAGATTGACCGAGCAGGAATCCCCGGCGCAGGCGAAGGTAGCCCCATTGTGGGTGCCTTCCAAGGCGATGATATGATAGCCGCTGAGCGGTTCGTTTCCAGAGAGCGAGAGACTGGTGGCAGCGGTACAGTAGCCATTGTCGCCGATCTGGGGGCAGTTGATGTTCCCCGAGATCGTCGCTGGGGGATGCGTGATCGTCTGCTCCACGCTGCGGCAGCCGGTCTGACCGGCTGTGCAGCTTTCAATGCTGCTCGAGGAGCTAATTGAACAAGTAATGCCAGGGTCGGTGCAACTTACTGGCCAGCTGCATGTGCCTCTATCAAAATATGCTGCCACATTCGAAGGACAGCTTGCCCCTGGAGGGTAGTACAAATCCAGCGTACAGTAATAGTTCGTTCCTAAGTATGTCGTCGATGCGACGTAATGACAGTGACGGCGACGGTTAACATAGATCGTCTCGGTGCGGTCGGGGCCAAGGTAATCGGCCAAAACCGGCACGACGATCAACAGGCTGAGCAGCAGTGCCAATAAAATGGCCACTCCCTGGGAGCTTTTCGTAATTCGTATCTGATTCACTTTCATGTCCCGCCCCAAAGTTGATAGCCAGTCACGCAAAAGACACACGTAAAGCCGCAGGCTCCCCCGATCTGCGGCGACGGGCGTGATATAAAATTCTCCCTCTGGCTGGAAATATTGTGTTCAGTTTACATGAATACGGAAGGGAAATCAACTTGAAAAGAGAAGAGTACGATTTCCGTTTTGCTGGCCGAAAATGTACATCCGTTCTAAAAATGCCCTATAAAGCCATCGAAAGCATTACAATCACGGTCTCAATTTCTTGTAATGAAAGGCTGGCCGTGATTTCAGCTCTCCAACATATCATCGAACTCATTCTGAAGATTATCGCACAGGCCATTCAACATCGAGTAAAACCCAATAATCCTTCACTGTTCACCGATGCCGTCCTCGATCTCACACGCAGCAGATCGGAACTCGTGCTGGAAAACGCCTTTCTACGGCAGCAGCTCATCGTGCTCAATCGTCAGGTTGTACGTCCTGCATGCAAGCCGCGCGAGCGAGTCCTGCTTGTTATGTTGGCCAGCGTACTGCGATCATGGAAGCAGACACTGACTATCGTTCAACCCGATACACTCCTGCGCTGGCATCGTGAGCTTTACCGCTGGTTGTGGAAACGCAAATCGCAGAGAAGGAAACAACATGGTCGCCCACCGCTCTCTGAAGAGACTATCAGACTCATCCAGTGCATGGCTCGGGAGAACCCCATCTGGGGCGCCAACCGCATTCATGGCGAACTGCTGAAGCTTGGGCTGCGCGCCGCGAAAAGCACGATCCAGCACTACATCAAATATGTACGCGACACTGGCTCTTCTCAGCAACGCTGGAGAACCTTCATCCACAACCACGCTAGTGAGATCTGGGCCTGTGATATCCTACAGACCTATGACCTGTTCTTCCGCGCCATCTTCGTTTTCATCATCATTGAATTGAAGAACCGCCGCGTCGTGCACTTCGGAGTGACCCGCCATCCCACCGATAAATGGCTGGCGCAGCAGCTGCGCGAGGCCACACCTTTCGGAGAAGGGCCTCGCTTCTTGATCCGCGACAACGATCGCAAATATGGGGCGTCTTTCAGACATGTGGCGATCGGCGCAGGCATTAAAGTACTCCGCACTCCATACCGTGCGCCGAAAGCCAACGCGATCTGCGAACGTTTCCTGGGCAGTCTACGGCGCGAATGCCTGGATCACTTCATCCTCTTGAGCGAACGGCATACCCATCACATCGTGAAGAAATACGTGCACTACTACAACTACGCTCGACCCCATCAGGGCATAGATCAGCAGATTCCTTGCCGATCGATGTGCGTTGACAAGTCTGCCGCCGACGGGAAGGTTGTTTCAATACCGGTATTGGGCGGCTTGCACCACGACTATCAGCGACGCGCGGCTTGAGGGATAACCTCGAAAGAGCTGGTCAACCGATGGGGAAAGCGCCTATTGGTTCTACTACGCACGATATGAATGAGAAATCCTGTCCCCAACGCGATCTCTCGAGCGAGTCTGCTCACTGATTATCCTTCTAACACTGTAAAAGCGGTCTCCAACGACACGGAACAAGCACTGGAATTAGTAGATTTTGATAGATTTAGATATGATTACAAACGGATTAGATTTTTCGGCCAGCACAGGCCAAGTATTTTGACACTTTTCTTTCGAGAGTTTTATAAAGCATAAGATGGCCGAACGGCCATCTTATGCTTTAAGGGACACAGAGTGTGACTTAACCCATAATCTTGCCGGTCCTTGTACCATATTATTGCCGTTTGTACAGCGAATTACCCCGTAATTCCTCACCTAGCGAAGAGCGATTTGCACCATATTATTGCCGATTGTGAAATTTTGTAGCATATCGTTACCGATTGTGAAAACCTAACATAATAGAGGGGTACTTGATGTATTTCCCATCCGTACGAGGTTTTTCCCCCCTACAGGTTTTTCGGCCAGCACAGTTGGATTTAGTAATTTTCGATATGATCAATGACGGATAGTACTTTTCGGCCAGCACAGGAGCAGCCAGGCAGGATTCCCGACGAGGCTTATACAGGATTCGAGAATCGGGAAGAACGGAACATCGAGCTTTAAAGCCTTTAGCTATGCACACAACATATGTTCTTCAGTATTCACCGTATCCTTTCCATTCCTGATAGAAGCTATTGCTCTTAATCGACACATCGTAGTCTATGGAGTACGCAATGTTCGTGATTAGCGCTGATGGCTCAAGAAGGTAACCAGGCCACTTCTCACTAGGCAACGATAGGCGTGTACTAATATTTATATACAATATCTGGATCGTGATTTCCGGCGCTTCTGGAATTCCACCCGGGTAAACAAGCAATCCGTCCGGTTCTCCGATTTTCGATATTACTTCTTCGATTGTGATTTCATTCGATGGCCTGAAGCCTAAACCTCTAACAATATCACTATCTGGCTTGAAGCCGATATTAAGACCAAAAGGACAATGTATTCCCCGCGACCCTCCTCTTTCCTCAGTATCATATGACGTACAAAATAGCCCGTTTTCCCTTAAAATCTCAACAACCTGAATTTCGGTTGAATATCCAGGGATTATTCCTAAAAAACATGGTGGGCCACAAGGTTCGCCCGACAAAAAACCTCCATCGCCTATACCGGTAGTCTTATCAATAATCGTACTATCAGTAAGGATAGTTTCAGCAAT
The DNA here is from genome assembly GCA_034417075.1 of Anaerolineales bacterium. Taxonomy (GTDB): domain Bacteria; phylum Chloroflexota; class Anaerolineae; order Anaerolineales; family E44-bin32; genus WVZH01. Next base: position 12,459 of record DAOULU010000011.1, on the reverse strand, counting down.
TGCAGTTTCAGTGATTGTGGTTTCGGTGATTGTTGCCGGACTAGTCACACATGAGATTAAGCTGCTGAAAATCAGCAAGCTAATAGGAAACCTGCAAGAATGTATACCTACTTCCCTTGCTTTTAAAAACATCCTAATCCTCCAGCTGTGGAACGCCATTCCATAAAGTAAATAATTTTTCAACGTAGCGCCACCGCATTGTTTCTTTATAATCGGAATAATAGAAGTATCTTTCATACTCCGTATCTAGATATTTTGCTACGATTTCCTCAGCTTTATCCGGGAAGGCATAAGCGGCTACAGACTCTGCGAAATCCTCAAGGCGATTGAAGTTGTTATCGGAACCCGCTGGAGGAAAACCTCTATACATGTAACCTGATTTATTGCATCCTGGTAGCCTGTAGTTAGGAGGATCACACACGCCAATACCACGAAGCACATCACGCCATTCGGGACCCGTTCTGCCTCCGGTGAATTTTTCCAATCCTCTCGATAGTGTATTCCCAGATTTGAAATCCCATGCATGGGCCAGTTCATGAATAACCGTCCAAGCGTCGAAATTTACAAAAGGGTTCGTTCGCAATTGTTCCATTTTCGTTCCCCATTCAGGTGGTCTACCGACGTCAGTTAGTTCAATATAGCCCTTTCCAGGGTGGTAGAGTCCTCTTGGTCCTCCCGCTGTTTTTACAATTCTTATGTACCCAATATAAGCCCTAAATTTATCCCTTCCTCGCATATCCCGTGCAAGCTCTCCTAAAGCATAGCGCAAGAGTGCCAACTCGATTAATTCCCATCTCCCGGATTTCCATTCTAAAGGATCATAACATTCGTCTTGAGGGTTGGATGGATCTGGCGGTTCCGGATGAGGGATAGGAGTCATTATCCACCCCCAATCCTTCTCTATCCTGACATTGTAGACTGACAGTATGGTTTCTGCAATTTTATTTGCTTCTTTTTCATCTTCCTGGTGTATGCGCCCACTGGGATCAGTAAATCTGATGGGATTATTAAGAACGTAGGTCCAACCAACTGAGGTTTGAGGTTGTTTGTAATATCCACCCCACGTATCTTTTGATATAAAGTTCCCTTGCCATGACGCATAGTACCTCGCCCGCAGATGCATCAACCCCGTCCCATCGGCCCACTCGCCGGTGAAGCTGTAGCTCGTCTCACCCGAGCCGCTGCTGGCTATCACGCTGCCGAAGGGTTCGTAGACGCGCGCCAGGGTCACCTCTGTATTTCCATCCGTGAGCTGGCGCACACTGCCCAGGGCGTCCGGGAGGTGATAGACCCAACCGGCGGGCTGCTGTTCGCCCACCCGATCCAGGCCGTACAGGTAGGTGTTCGTGCCATCGTCGAGCACCTGGGTCAATCCCATAACGGTGTCGAGCGTGTAGTTCGTTGCCTCGCCGTTGACCGTCTGCTGCAAGCGGTCGCCCAGACCGTTGTAAATGTAGCCGTAGATGTCATCGCCCTGAGCGACGCTGGCTAATCGATTTGAATGATTGTAAGTGTACGTTTCCTCACCGTCGGAGAGCAGGTTGCCATTATTGGACCAGGTATAGCTCACGCCGTCGACTTCGATCAGGCGGTTGGCGATGTCGTAGGTGTATGCGTTCGTGCCCGCCTGTGTCTCCTGCGTGAGGCGGTTGCCCACGGCGTCGTATGTGTAATGGAAGTACGTGCCCGAATCGTAATCCGCGGCGGTGAGGCGGTAGAGTGGGTCGTAGGTGTAATCAATGGTCACCGACTGCGATTCGGTCTCCCCGCCACCGGGCAGCTCGACCGTGGACGCGAGGCAGCCCGGTACGCTGCAGTGATCCGTCTCGCCGCTCCAGAACTGCACGCCGTTGTAATCGGCGCGGAAGCGGTAGTCGCCCTGCGGTAGGGTGAGCACCACCTGGCCGTTCTCGTCCGTCGTGCTGTGGAAGCCGGTGTAGCTCTCTCCGCTGAAGGCGTAGACCGGCAAGTCGGGGTAGGGATCGCCGCTCTGGCTACCCACCGTGACGGTGACAGGAATGGTGACGGTAATGCCAGCTTCCGTGCAGCCGGGCAGCGTGCAGTGGTTGCTCGCGCCGGACCAGAACTGCGTACCGTTTTTATCCGAACGGAAGCGGTAATCGCCCTGCGGCAGAGTCAGGCTCACCTGCCCATCAGCGTCGGTGGTGGCGTGGTATCCGCTGTAGGTGGATTCATCGAAGGCGTACACGGGTAAACCTTCGGCGGGAGTGCCGTCGGTGTCCAACACGGTGATCGTAACGGGCAGCATGACGGTAATGCTGGCTTCGGTGCAGCCAGGGACGGTGCAGTGGTTGCTGGTGTCGGACCAGAACTGCGTGCCGTTCTTATCGGCGCGGAAGCGGTACTCGCCCTGCGGTAAGGTCAGCGATACCTGGCCGCTGGCGCCCGTGGTGGCGTGGAATCCGCTGTAGGTGATTTCATCGAAGGCGTACACGGGCAGACCCTCGGCGGGAGTGCCATCCGTGTCCAGTACGGTTATGGTAACGGGCAGGGTGACGATGATCGCGGCTTCCGTGCAGTCCGGTACGGCGCAGTGATTGCTTTCGCCGCTCCAGAACTGCGTGCCGTCCTTATCCACTCGGAAGCGGTAGGATCCGTCGGGCAGATCGAGCGACACCTGCCCAGAGGCATCGGTCGTGCCGTGCACGCCGGTGTAGGCCGATTCGTCGAAGGCATAGACCGGCAGGCCCTCCGCGGGTTGTCCATCCGTATCGAGAACAGTAACAGTGACGAGCGCGCCCTGCGCCAATCTCCCCGGCAGAGCCATCGCCAGGCCGCGCCAGGCCAGGTAGGCGGATTCCGTGGCGGACGGGGTCTCGGTTGGAGTCGCTGTACCGGTAGGCGTTGCGGTCCCGGTCGGGGTCGGTGTCCCAGTTGCTGTCGCAGTTGCGGTTGCGCTGGGGGTCGGCGTCTCGCTCACAGGCGGCGCCTCCCCGGCGACGATCTCGACGCTGGCGCAGCCGGGGATGCTGCAGTGGTTGCTTTCCCCGGACCAATATTGCGTGCCGTCGTGGTCGGCGCGGAAGCGGTACTCGCCCAACGGCAGGGTGAGCTGCACTTCGCCTACGGCGTCGGTCGTGGCGTGGTAGCCACTATAGGTCGTGCCGTCAAAAGCGTAAACCGGCACGCCTTCCAGGGGCTGTTCGCCGGCGTCTTTGAGCAGCACAGTCACAGGCAGCGTGACGGTAATCGCGGCATCCGTGCAGCCGGGCAGCGTGCAATGGTTGCTCTCGCCGCTCCAGAAGCGTGTGCCATTTTTATCCGAGCGGAAGCGGTAGTCGCCCTGCGGTAGGGTCAGCGACACCTGGCCGGCGGCGTCGGTCGTAGCATGATAACCGGCGTAGCTAGTTTCATTAAATGCGTACACGGGCAGCCCTGCGGCCGGCTGGCCGTCCGTGTCCAGCACGGTCACGGTCAGTGGGATGGTGACGGTGACGCTGGCCGCGCTGCAGCCGGGCACGGCGCAGTGGTTGCTCTCACCGGACCAGAACTGCGTGCCGTTCTTGTCCGCCCGGAAGCGGTACTCGCCTGCAGGCAGGGTCAGGCTAACCTGGCCATTCTCATCCGTCGTGGCGTGGAATCCGGTGTAAGTCGTGCCGTCGAAGGCGTACACCGGCAGTCCTTCGGCCGGCTGGCTATCGGTGTCCAGCACCGTGACGGTGACCGGCAGCGTGACAATCACGCTTGCCGCGCTGCAGCCGGGTACGGCGCAGTGGTTGCTTTCGCCGGACCAGAACTGCGTGCCGCCCGAATCGGCGCGGAAGCGGTACTCGCCCGGCGGCAGGGTCAGGCTGACCTGGCCGTTGGCGTCGGTTGTGGCGTGGTAGCCGCTGTAGATCGTACCATCGAACGCATACACCGGCAGGTCGGCCAGCGGCGCACCGTTTGAGTCCGCCACGGTAACCGTGACGGGCAGGGTGATCTCCACCGCCGCGTCCAGGCAGCCGGGAATCGTGCAGTGATCCGTCTCGCCGCTCCATAACTGGGTGCCGCCCGAATCGGCGCGGAAGCGGTAGTCGCCCTGCGGCAGGGTGAGCGTAATCTGGCCGTCTGCGTCGCTCGTGCCGTGGTAGCCGCTGTAGCCCCCACCGGAGAAGGCGTAGACGGGGATGCCCTCGGCTGGCATACCCAGGCTGTCCGCCACCATGACCGTCACCGGGATGGTCACGCTGACGTCCACCAGCGTGCAGCCGGGCACGTCGCAGTGGTTGCTCTCGCCGGACCAGAACCGCGTGCCGTTCCGATCTGTTCGGAAACGGTAGCTTCCTTCGATGAGGCGGAATACAGCATCGCCGTTAACATCCGTCGTAGCGTTCTTCTCAGTGTAGGTCGTTTCATCGAAGACGTAGACCGGCAGGCCTTCGATCGGCGTTCCGCTGGTGTCCTGCACTCGGACCAGCACCGGGTCGTGGATGGTGAAGAGCACCTCCGTGCAGCCAGCGATGGCGCAGTGATTGGCCTCGCCGCTCCAGAACTGGGTGCCGTCGACGTCGACGCGGAAGCGGTATTCCCCTTCCGGCAGCGTGATGGCGGCCTCGCCGTTCTCGTCCGTGGTCTCGTGGTAACCGGTGTAGGTGGCGTCGTCGAAGGCGTAGATCGGCAGATCCGGCAGGGGATCGCCGCGCTCGTCGACGACGAGTACGTTCACCGTCGGCCCACCACCACCGCCGCCGGGCGTGAGGTAGTACTCCTGCGCGCGGGTACGGTTGCCCACCGAATCGTAGGTGTACGTGAAGGACGAGAGCAGCGTACCGTCGGCCTCGTGGGTCAGCTCGAGCAATTGACCGGCATCGTCGTAGGTGTAGGTCGTGACCACGCCGTTGGGCAGGGTCACCGAGGACAATCGGCTGGCGGAATCGTAGCTGTAATCGGTCATGCCGCCGTCCCAATCGGTGATCTGATCCAGACGATTACCAGAATCGTAGTCGTAGCTAACGGTCTTCCCGTTCGGATAGGTCAGCGTGACCCGGTTGCCGACGGAATCGTAGGCGTAGCTCACCGTGTCACCGAAGGGATCGGTGACGGCGGTGACGCGTCCGAGTTCGTCGTAGACCCAGGTCGTGCTGCCCGCGCCGTCGCTCATCGAGAGCCGGTTACCGTTGTCATCGTAGGAGAAACTCACGTCCGCGTCCGGATCAGGGTAGTCGATCGTGGTCAGGCGGCCGGCGTCGTCGTAGTGGTAGCCGGTGGTGAATCCTTCGGCGTCGGTCAGCGAGGTGCGCCTACCCACGGCGTCGTAGGTATAGCTGCTGGTGTGGCCCAGCGGATCGGCTTCGCTCACCAGGCGGTTGAGTTCGTCGTAGGCGAAGCTCGTCGTGTGGCCGCGGCCGTCGAGGATGGTGAGGCGGTTGCCGTTGGCGTCGTAGCCGTACTCGGTGCGCACGTTGGTCTCGTGATTGGCCGGCGCGCCGGCGACGTAATTCTCGACCACCGCCGTGAGGCGGTTCAGCCCGTCGTACTCGTAGCACGTGACCACGCCGTTTACGTCGATCATCGATACGCGGTTACCCACAGAATCATATGTATAGTTCGTCGTGGTGCCCAGCGGGTCGCTGACCGTCTCCTGGCGCCCCAAGACGTCGTAGGTAAAGCTGGTCGTCTGCCCCGAGCCATCGGCAACGCTGAGCACGTTCCCGACGGCGTCGTAGGTCGTCGTGGTGGTGTTGCCCAGCGGATCGGTGACCGAGACCGGACGGTTGAGTTCGTCGTAGACCGTCGTGGTGGTGTGCCCTTCGGCATCGGTCACACTGAGCTGGTTACCTAAATCGTCGTAGGTGTAGCTGGTTTCCCCACCAAGCGGGTTGGTCCGGGATAATAAACGACCAAGATCGTCGTAGGTGTATGTTGTGGTCTCGCCGTTGAAGTCGGTACGGCTGAGGGCGTTCTCCAGCGCGTCGTATTCCGTCGTAGTCGTGTTGCCCAGTGGATCGGTGACGGAGATCTGTCGTCCGAGGGCGTCGTAGCCGTAACTGGTAGTGTTCCCCTCGGCGTCGGTGAGCGTCAGGCGGTTGCCCATGGCGTCGTAGGTGTACACCTTCTTGCCGCCGAGCGCATCCGTGACCGCCTCCAGGCGGCCGAGTTCGTCGAAGGCATAATAGGTTAAGTTCCCGCGCGGATCGATAGTCTGGATGCGGTTGCCCAGTTTGTCGTAGAAGTAATATGTAACCCCATCCTCAGGATCGGTCTGGCTTTCCAACTGACCCAGCGAGTTGTACGCATAGGTCGTCGTACGGTTCAATGCGTCCTTCGTGGCAACTACATTTCCTGCCTCGTCATAGGTCGTGGTCGTCGTGCCGTCAAGCGCATCGGTCGTGGCCACGACGCGCTTGAGATCATCGTAGGTATAGATGATGCTGTTGCCCAACGTGTCGGAGCTGCTCGCCACGGTGCCGTCGGGGTTATAATTCGTGGTCGTGACGTTGCCCAGCGCGTCATGCATCTCCACCAGACGGCCGAGTTCGTCGTAGACGTATGTCATGGTGCGGCCTAGTGCGTCCGTTGTGGCGATCAACTGCCCGGCCTCGTTGTAGGTGTTGGTAGTTTCGTTTCCAGCTGAGTCGATCGTGGTAATCAGGCGGTTGACATCGTCGTACTCGTACCTTGTGCTGCGTCCGTAGGTGTCGATCACCTCGATCTGGTTGCCGACGGCGTCGTAGACGTACTGGGTGACGATGTTGTAGAGGTTCTCGTCGTTCTGGGGTCGAGCGGGATCGTAATTGCGCGTCGAGCGGGTCAAACGCCCGGCGGCGTCGTACTCGATGCGCGTGATCACACCGTCCGGATCCTCGCTCTCCACCAGTCGTCCGAGGTCGTCGTAGCGGTAAAGCCAGATATTGTCCAACGCATCGGTCATCGAGGCCCGCTGGCCGTATGCGTCGTAGGTATAGGAGGTCGTGTTTCCATCGGCGTCGGTGACGCTTTCCAGGTAACCCTCCGGCGTGTAGCTGTAGCTGGTGGTGTTGCCCGCGTCGTCGGTGCTGGCGGTCAGCAGCGAACCGTCGTAGGTGTAGGTTGTCTCCGCGTCAAGCGGGTCGACGACGGAGGTGAGATTGTTATTCTCATCGTAGGTAAAGTCGATCGGATTGCCATCGGCATCGATAATCTGGGTCAAATTCTTGCCTGAAGTATCCCAAGTCATCTGCGTGGTCGCACCGGCGGGATCGGTGAGGGAGGTCGGTCGGAAGTTCTCGTCGTATTCACGTCGGTTCTGGCCACCCAGAGGATCCTCCTGACGTTGAATAGCGTTGTTGCTGTCGTAGACGTGCATCGATTGATTGCCGGTAGCTTCGTACACCTTGGTGGCGCCGAAACCCTCGTATTCGAGACGCACGACCAGCTCGCCCGCGCCGTTGTACTGTTCAATAGCACGACCCTGTCCATCGAACACGGTGCGTTCGATGGTGGTGCCGCTGGGGTCCCGCACTTCGGACAGGTAGTGCGGAAGGGCAGGATCGTAAACGTAGGTCCAGGTGTTGCCAAGAATATCGACCGCGGAGACAAGATCGCCGGATGCATCGTAGCCGAAGGTTACCCCACGTCCGGTGTGATCCTGAACCGATTCGACGCGTCCCGACGCATCGTATGCGAGTTCGAGGTAACGCTGCCCGCTGTCGTCCTCGACGCGGGTCAAACGACCTTCCGCGTCGTAGCTGTAACCCAAAGAATTTCCCTGGGGATCGGATCGGGAAAGCAATTTCCCGTCTGCGTCGAAATGGTAGTCGTATTGCCCAGGTGTTGTGTAGGTATACGTTAGCGGATCGCCGGAAGCGGTCAACGCTCCATTAAAACCGGGGAAGGGCGTGAACGTGCCGTCGTCCTCGATGGTGAACTGGTAGCGATTGGAAGCGTGCAGCTTCACCAAGACTACACCCTCGCGGCCGAGGGGATCGTCGGGGAAGATCAAACGTGTGTCGAGGCTGTGAGTCCAGCCGTATCCAAGCGTCTCGGAATAGTCCTCGAGCGTCAGCGAAGAATACCAGCGCTTGAAGGAAAGCGTTCCGGCGGAGGTGGGGACGGAGATGTCGACGCTTGAATAGTCCATGCCACCTGTGCGGGTGTTGATCTCGCCACCCACATTAACCTGTGTGCCGTCGTATGCCGTGCAGCAATCGTCTCCGGAGGACAAAACAGATTCGATCGGAATGCCGATCGAAGCGCATGCGGAAGAGAGCTCGGAGGGTGTGAGGTGGAAGGCGTCCATGGCGTTCTGTCCGGCCTCTTCGGAAGAACCGGCGCAAACATACGCTGTAGTTGATTCAATACCGATGCCCAGGCTGAAGTCGGCCACCGACACGTAATGCCCCGGATTGTTGTGCACCGAATCCAATTCGAGTTCCTGCACGGTCGAACCGTATTCGCTGGTCAGGATTGTGTCGGGGGCGACGCGCGTGGAGAACGTGCCGCTGGGGATCATGTTATCCAGCGAGCCCTGCAACTCGCCGTTCAAAGAGATGCTGGTCGTATGATTCTGGACGTTGTCCCGTGGGTGGAAATCCATCTGCAGGTTGACCGATGCGATCAGATCCTGCTGGACGATGAAAGGCAGGTAGAAGGGCATGCTGATGTTCGGCCTGTTGGTGCAGTACCAGTTACTGTTCTGCAGCTCCAGGCACACGTCTTCCAGCGGCGCGCTGTATACGCTGCCGGATGGGCAGCTCATGTCCGACGATTGGACTTGTTCCTGGCCGGCGCCGCCGACGATCAGATTCGCGTTAATGACCCCCGGCTCGCCGTCGGGCAATTGCGAAGCCAGATTGCCGCCGGAGGGTATTGCGCTCATCTCGGCGACGTCCCGTTCGTCGAAAAGCGGGATCATGTCGAAGGTGACCGATTCGCCGGTGTCGAGCTTTCCGTGGGAGATCGAAGGCAGGAACATCACCCGCGCCGGTTCTCCGGTGGTGGGATCGGTGGCGCTGATGTTGAGGTCGGTGATCGGTAGACCGTTGTTGGTGACGGTATAAGTCTTCACGCCGGTGATCGGGTCGATCGAATCTTCGACCACGCTCACGTCGAATTCGAAGAGCACGTGCAAGTGGATGCTGGTGTTGTCGGTCAGGGGGATCGCCGTCCCGTCATCGGCGGTGATCTCGGCCACCAGGTCGTAATCATGGCTTAGCGCGTCCTGGGCGTGCACGGCCAATTCCAGCGTGCGGCTTTGCCCAGAGGCGAGCGTGATCGTCTGGTCCACGCTGCCGCTGCCGACGAAGTTGAGGATCAGATCTTCGTAAGGATTCTGGACCGTCGCCAGCAGGGCGTGCGCCTCGCTGTCGTCGTTGCGCACCGTGATCGAGAAGCGCTGGTCGTAGTCGCGTGCCAGTTCGAAGGAAGGGTTGCGGCTTACGAAAACAATGCCGCTGCCGACCGTGAAGGACCGTGTTGCGCTGGTTTGCGTACCGCAGGCCGAATCGGCCTGCACGTACCACTCGTAGGTCACGTAGCGCTCGAGATCTTCCACCTGGACGTTGTGCGTGGTTGCCTCTGCGGTATTGAAAGTCTGTGCTTCGGCTGGCTGGCCTTGCGGGTAGAGCGTCAGGGTTCCCGTCGTGGCCGGATTCGTGCGCCAGCTGAAGAGCACGGAACGAGAGCCGGATGTCGAATTGTTTTTCGGTTTATCCAGGGTGATCGTCGGCGCCTGTACCAGCGACACTTCACCCTGGGCCGTCTTGATGGTGCCGCCATTGGATTGTACGGATACGCTGAAGGGAATTGTCTCCTCCGCCTGACAGCTGTCCGGCGATATGGTCAGTGTCACGTCTCGCCTCGCACCCGGGGAGAGCCCGATCTCGTCCTCGCCGAGCTGGATCCAATTGGCATCCAGGCCATCGACGCTGATGGCATAGCTGTCGCCGACGAAACCGATGTTGCGAATGCGGACGGTGTATTGGGCCGCGCCGCCCATGTTGAGCGTGGCGCTGGTGGGAATCAATGCGACCGTGAAATCGTAAGCCTCGACGATGGTCGTGCTGTCGCTGCTCGAATTGTTGCCCGTGTTGGCTTCCGGTGACGTCGTGCTCACGCTGAGTACACCCGTGAGTACGCTGTCCGCCGGTACAGTTGGATTGACGTCGGTCGTGACGGTGAAAGACGCCTCGGCATTGTTGGGTAGTGAATCCAGCGCCCAGGTCAACTCGTTGCCGTTTTGCGCGGGATCGCTGGGCGCGCTGTCGTAGAGGTAATTGACTTCGGCAGGAAGCGCCAGAGTCGCCGTCACGCCATCGGCGGTCAGTAGATCGTTATTTCTTACCGTGATCGCATACGTCAGCGTGCCGTTGGCGATCGCTTCCTCTGGCGCCGTGATGTGTGCTTCCAGATCGGATCCACGAAAATCGACGGTCGCCTGGTCATCGAAAACCACGCCCTCGACTTGTGCGGAGACTGTGATCACCTCTACGGCGTCGTGCGTCAACGCTCCGCTGGTCTGACCGTTCACATCGGTAGGCGCTGCAGGTTGGGTTAGCGTGCCGCCCGGAGCAGTTAGGGTCACCTCAGCTCCGGTGACCGGATTGCCGAACGCATCGCGCGTCGTGACGATCAAGGTGGCCGGAGTGCTGCCGTCCGCTGGCACTTGCTGCGGGCTGGCGTCGATCGTGGATGTCGTCGGATCGAAGGGACCCGGAACGAATTCGACCGTCGCCTCGGCCAGGATGAGTTCCTGCTCGCTGCGGGCGCGGATCGTTCGGAGACCGAGGCTCTCGGCGCGGATCGTGCCGGTTGCGTTACCATCGATGTCCGTCGATCCGATGTCGACGAAATCATTCAGGCCCACGAGTTGATCGTTGATGTAGGCCTGATTGCCGGATATCAAGGCCACGGATACCGGCTTGCCGGGGATGGGCTGTCCCAGTTCGTTGCGTAAAGTCACTGTGATCTCGCCGTAGCTCGAAACGTGCGTGGGAACAGTGCCCGGATCGATGCTGATGCTTGAGAGATTAGGGTCGAGATTGCCCAAATACGTCGTTCCCATGTCTCCAGGATCGCCGCCAGCTCCTCCCAAAACGGAAAGGGAAAGGTTGGGATCGACCGTCTCGGCATAGACGGCGATACGTCCGCCCGCGCCGCCTCCGCCGGTCGTGGAGCTGCCTCCGTCAGCGGAAACCACTCCAGATCCATCGAGCGCAGCCGTCGTGATCCAGATGCTGCCCCCGGACCCACCGCCTCCGCTTCCGTTGGCGTTAAAGACGCTGTTCGAGGCGCCATCCACCGAAAGCGTCCCGTTGACCGTTATATTATTTGCGACGACCAGAATAATCGCGCCGCCTCCAGCTGCCGCATTATTCGCGTCGTTGGCGCCGCCGCTGCCGAGTAGAACCGGTTGGTACAGCGAACCGTATGCTGTTCCCCCTGGTCCGTGGAGTCCATTCCCCCCGGTCCCGCCGTGGCCGCCCCCGCCGCCACCGCTTGACGTCGGCGCACCGGGACCTTGATTGCGAGCATACCCCAGGCCCTCAGCCGTGATAATGCCGCCGGAATCAATCGTCAGTTTGTCTGCGTGCATTTCGAATGGAGAATCGTTGGCGTAATCGGAATCCCCATCGTTGTATGGGATCAGAGTCAACCGCCCGGTGGAATCCACATGAACACTGGAGAAGGTTTGGATTCCCGAATAAAGCGCCGTAGATGTTCGCAAAATCAATTCACCATTGGCAGCAACGGCCAGATCTGTAACGCCTTCGAATTTTCCTTGCATATTCAGGGTGAAGTTATACACCGTGAAATCTGCCGGGGTCAAAACTGTGCCAAATGGGATCAATTCCCCTGTGCCATCCCCCTGGATGGTGGAACTGTCCAGTGCGATGGATGAGCCGGTCCCTTCCACCCGCAGGATGGCGCTGCCATTGAGGGTGATGGTCTCGAAGTCGTAATTCCCTTCCACGAGCAGAGCGTGTTTTCCGCTGTTTCCGTTATTGTCGACCACCAGATGGTCGTCGGCGGTCCAGTAGATCGTTCCGGCTCCACCGCTCTGGTAGCCTGTCCCGCCGCGCGCGTTCACCGATCCGGTGAAGTTGTTGCTGCCCGCATCGATGGCGATACGCCCACCCCCACCGCCGCCGCCAGCCGGCGACGAGCCGCCGTTCGCATGGACTTCGCCCGCACCAGTAAAAGTCGCCGCCTCGATCCAGATGCTGCCCCCGGACCCGCCGCCGAGTCGACCCTCGACGGGCACACCGCCGTCCGCAGAGAGCACGCCGTTCAGCTGCAGCGTTCCACTAACCAACAGATGGATCGCACCACCTCCACCGGAACTCATGCCGTTTCGATCCCCTGGGCTGCTGCCCAGGTCCGTGGGTTCATAGACCGACCCGTATCCCTCTCCGCCGATAGCATTTGGCCTATTGCCGTTACCACCACGACCCCCATATCCGCCCCCTCCTGAAAAGACATAATCCGCAGTTCCTGCGCCCGGACCCCGGCCCAAGGAATACCCCAGCGCCGTAGCCG
>DAOULU010000010.1:0-136323 GCA_034417075.1 Anaerolineales bacterium | reverse complement strand
ACGCAAGATGTCAGTCAGACACTGTTCACACAGGTTAATTCAAAGAAAGGAGAGGACATTTCGGTAACATTATCAAATGAAAGAACCATTTACGTTGGGTAACATTATCATTTGACTGGACACGGATCGATCGCATTAAAATCAACGATTTTCTCGTCGACTTGCATCTCCTCACCAGCCGGGAATGGGGAGCGGGATTTCCACTACGGCTCTCGTCCCCATTCCCGTCACGATCGCGTTTCAGACGAAATCCGAATTATGGGCAGGTGACCGTGCCGTATCCCGTCCCGGAAGTGCCGTTGGGATAGGTCACGGTTACCATGAACCAGTGATCGCCCACACCGGCCACGCGCATGTAATCCGAGAAGGTTTTCGTTCCCGCCTTCTTGAAAGTAACCGACTCGGCCGGCGCCGTGTGCCCGTCGCTCAGGCTGCGCTGGAAGGTCACCGTCACCGGACCTGTCACTTGAATCGTAAACTCTACGTTGAAGGTATAGGGAAATACGCACGGATTGAGTTTTTTCGTGCTCGGCTTGACGTTCACGATCACGGCGGTAACCAGGCTGATCGGGGCTTCGACGATCGGCGCCGATTGAATGTCGCCCTCGGTGATCACCTTCTCGATCGGCACCCAGCACATGCGGTTCTTTCCCGGAATGCGTGGGTTCTCAATCTGCAGCCACAAGGTCAGCGAATCACGCCCTAATACAGGCACTTTTTCGCCGAGCAGTAAGCCGCCGTCCACGGCGTATTCCATTCCCGGGCCGAAGTAGCACGAGATGTCCTTCCCATCCGGCTGCACCATCGGCTCGACGGGAGTCGGCGTCAACGTCTCCGTGGGAGTCAGCGTCGGTGTCTGTGTGTCCTGCGGCGTCGGTGTTTCAGTGGGAGGGGCTTGCGTCGGCTCCGGCGTGTCGGACGGTTGAACCGCCGCCGGAGAGGGGCTCGCTGGCGCGCCGCATCCGGCAACGAGTATAAATAAGAATCCCAGTGTGATGATCTTGCTTCGAGTTCTCATGCATCTTCCTTTCCAAGACTTCGCTTCACAATTCGTATAATGATAACTCACAATTCCGATCTTCCCTGAAATGCTTGCGAAAGGGTCGTCGTGTCGGCATACTCCAGATCACCACCGGAGGGCAGGCCGCGCGCCAGGCGGGTTAGTTTCACCGGCCGGCCGCCAAGCTGCCGTTTCAAGTACATCGCCGTCGCCTCGCCTTCCAGCGTCGGATTGGTCGCCACGATGAGTTCCTCGACCGCCTCGGTTTCGATGCGCATCATCAGCTCATCGATGCGCAGATCTTCCGGTCCGACTCCTTCCACGGGATTAATGGCACCATGCAGCACGTGATAGCGGCCGTTGAATTGTTGGGTGCGTTCGATCGCCACGACGTCCAACGGCTCCTCGACCACACAAATCAGGCTTCCTTCTCGCCGCTCGTCCTGACAGATCGGGCAGGGATCGTCCACAGTGATGTTGAAACAGGTCGAGCAGAAGTGGGTTTCCGTGCGCATCGCCAACAGCGCCTCCGCCAGTTCCTTGCTTTCCTCCTGCGGGACTCGCAGCAAGTAGTAGGTCAGGCGTGAGGCCGTTTTCGTGCCGATACCCGGCAAGCGCCCAAAGGCTTCGACGAGTCGTTCGACCGGTCTGGGAACGCTGGATGTCATCCGCCCAGCCCCGGAAGGCCCAAGCCGCCGGTGAGAGGACCCAGCTTATTGGATGCCAGGACCTGGGAATCCTGAACGGCCAGATTTACGGCCAGCATCACAAGTTCCTGCAGCATTTCAACATCCGCCTCCTCGAACAATTCGGGCGAGATGTGCACGGCGCGGCATTGCTGCGTTCCACTCATCACGATGCGAACGGCGCCGCCACCGGCGCTCGCCTCCACCGTTTCATCGGCCAACTCGGCTTGCGTTTGTTCCAGGCGTTCCTGCAGTTGTTTGAAACCGGACAACATGCCCATCCCGAATCCTTTCGGCAGTTTCTGCTTGCTCATCCTCATGACTCCCAAAAACACAATCTCGTTCGAACGATTAAGCTCGAGAGGATTACCCAACGAACCAAACTCACGCTCGAAGACCTCCGAGTACCGAGCGCATACAGGCCGTCCGCTCGATGTCGTTCGATTGAATCGGACCAAATTATTCTACGCGCTATGAGCCGCTGTCCGGGGGTAAGTTTTCCACGTCGACAACGTGCGCGCCCAAATCTCGCAGGGCGGTCGAAACCATGCCACCGCTTTCCATCGGCGGGGGTTGATGATCCCCAACTGCCTGAGGTTCCCAGGCTTCCGTCAAGATACAGCGAATTCCGACGGGCTTGTTGAACACCTCCTGCAGGGCTTGAGAGGCGAGCGCCAGGTTGTGGCCTTTCTCCATTTTCTCGCGCAGCAAATCGCTTCGAAATCCAATGACCAACGTGCCCGTTTGAAAACCCAACGGACGACAGGAATTAAGCAAGGCCTGGATGCGAGGGTCGAAACGTCGTGCCACGGCCAACACCTCCGACCATCGGTCGCTTACATACTGGAAGGAAATCTCGCCCTCCGCAACCGCTTCGCTTCGACTTGTTGGTTTCGAGCCGGTGGTATCTTTCACGATGCGTGGATTTTCGGGTTTGGTCCCTTCGACAGTACCGTAGGTTTGCGAGGAGGCTGGATTGTGCGTTTCTGCGAGTTCCTTCGGCTGCGCGCTGATACTTTCCACGAAGGCGATCTCCAGCGGCAATCCAGCTTGCCAGCTCGTTGCTCGATCGGCCGCCGCTGTGCCAAACGCTTGAATGGCTGCCAGCAGCAGAGCCGTTGGCAGTGCTTCGGCCTGCTTCGCCATCGTGCGTCGATCGTCTGCATACACGTCCACGAGATCGGCGTTGCCCATGCGCACCAGCAACAGTCCGCGCAGATATGCTACGATCTGCCGCGCAAATTGCCTCGGATCAGCGCCGCCATCCAGGGCCTGATTGATCAGACTCAATCCGGCGGACGAGTCGTGGTCCACGATCGCCTGTGCGACCAAGCGCACCGCCTCACTTGCCACCGTGCCGAGCACCGACTGGGCCATGTCCAGGGTGACGCGCTCTCCCGTGGAGGTCAACTGATCGAGGAGCGAGATGGCGTCGCGAAAACTCCCCGTAGCCTGTCTGGCAATCGTTTCAATCGCCTCGTCGTCCACCTTCATCTTCTCTTCGGCGACCTTCTGACTCAAGTAATCGACGATCGTCCTTACCGGCAAGCGGCGGAATTCATGACGCTGGCAGCGGGAAAGTACGGTGGCGGGTATTTTGTGAACCTCGGTTGTGGCCAGGATAAAAATCGCATGCGCCGGGGGCTCTTCGAGCGTCTTCAACAGCGCGTTGAACGCCGCCGTCGAAAGCATGTGGACTTCGTCGATGATGTAGACCTTGAAGCGGCCTTTGTTCGGAGAGAAATTGATCTTTTCCCGCAGGTCACGAACGTCATCCACGCTCGTATTGGATGCCGCGTCGATCTCGATTAAATCCAAAAAGCGACCTTCGTTGATCGCTTCGCAGTTGGGACATTGATTGCAGGGACGTTCGGCGGGAGTTTCGTTTAGGCAATTAACTGCCTTCGCCAGCAAACGCGCCGTGGTCGTCTTTCCCGTGCCGCGTGGTCCGGCGAATAGATATGCGTGTGCTACTCTTTCTCCTTTGACCGCGTTGCGCAGCGTTTGGATGACGTGATCTTGCCCGACAACTTCATCCCAGGTCTGAGGTCGCCAAACTCGATACAGCGCTTGTTCCATCCGCCTCCGCCTCACCCCTCAGCCTCTCTCCAGCACGCCCACCACGCGTTGCAGGAGTGGTTTACCGACTTTCTACCACACACAATCGATCGTGTTTCATAAGTAGCGAGTTTATCA
This sequence comes from Anaerolineales bacterium, assembly GCA_034417075.1. GTDB lineage: Bacteria > Chloroflexota > Anaerolineae > Anaerolineales > E44-bin32 > WVZH01. The sequence goes on along the minus strand of DAOULU010000010.1, from coordinate 132,441 downwards.
GACGCCCGAAGTGCACGCAAGGCTTCGCCGGGGAAAACGTCGAATCTTTAAGGTTTCCTACAAAGCGCGCGCTTACGTCTTCCTCTCTGCAAGTTCAAAGGTTATCCCGCGCCGGCGGGAAGACCGTTCCCTTCTATAATCATTCAGGATTTACACGTCCGGAATTTGAAACGTGGATCGAACGATCCCATCTGCGTCGCGCAGATAAATGATCGTGCCGGGAGTCCATACCGCTTGATCCAACCCCCAGTACAGATCGATGGCCGTATCCGTCGGACCTTCGCGCGTGTGCACCTCGACAGCTCCCGGCGCATAGAACGTAAGCTCGGGGAAAACGTAGACGTTGTCGCCGCCATCATCGAGCGTCCATCCGGCCATCGAGACTTCACCGCCCGAGTTCTGCAGGCGTACGGTCTCGTTCTCGAGATCCCCCGCGCCCTCTACGCCTGAAATGCTAATGCTGGGCGCTCCCGCAGCCGGAGATGGTGTATCCGTGGATTGGAGCGGGGAGCTATCTTCCGGCGGAGAGGAATCCGCCTCCATCGGAGCCGCCTCAACGGGAATGATCAACGTCGTGCCCGCCTCGAGCGCATCCGGATTGCTAAGATCGTTGGCCTCCATCAATTTCTCGATAGGCACTTCGTACATCAGGGCGATGTCCGTGAGGGTATCCCCGGCACGGACCATGTAGGTAACCGGCGTTGGCGTCGGTGCGGTGGTTGCCGTTATCGTCGGTACCTCGCTCGCCAGAAGCGCCATGACGTCTACCGTGGGGGTAGGAGTCGATTCGGGTTCGCGCCCGCGCCCATCCCAGATGTTGAGAATCAAAAGGATCACGAACGCCGACACGGCCGCATTCAGCAGCAGATAGATCAGATACTGTCTCCAGGTGCCTCTGCGCACGCTTCCCATCGCCGCGTAGCATAGCACAGGTTCATCAAAATGGGAAACTAAAGTGGGCAACGCCTTGTCGATTTCTCCAGCACGATTTCGATGGGCACGCTAATCGGCACGAATATTTGTATGCGTATCACGCCAGGCTGCAAGATACGTAGGGCCCATGCGCAGGTTCGTGCCGACCCTTCACTAATTATTAATATTATTAATACCCAGATTGTGATATTATTTATGTGGATAAGCACTTCTTTTTCCTTGTGTTGGTAAACAGGCTTATCCTGGGGGAACCTACACTACCGTTGATGTGCCCCTCGCACTTACGGTAGAATCCCCCGTCAAAAGAAGAACCGCCGGATGCTCCCCCCCACATCCGGCGGTTCATCATTTAAAGAGTAAAACCGTAACACTGCCAACTTAAACCGAGATTGGCGCAGGAATGAATTCTGGTCGATCGGAGAGTATTACCAACGATTCTTCGAAGGGAACTGTATCAAAACCGCCGTGATATTATCCGAACCCCCTGCCTCGGTCGCAGCATCGACGAGTGCGTTACAGGCAGCTTGGGGATGTTCGAAGTTCAGCACGATACGCTGGATCTCCTTCTCATCAACTTCGCCCCACAATCCGTCCGAGCAAAGCAGAATATAGCTGTCGTTTACGACGGAATAGGAAAAGACGTCCACCCGTAAATTCTCCGTCCGTCCCATTGCATTCCAGAGAACGTTGCGGTGAGGGCTCTCAGCCGCTTCGTCTTTCGTGATGGTACCCGTCTCGACCAATTTTTGAACCAGGGATTGATCGCGAGTCAAGACCTCGATCTTGTCTTTGCTGATCGAGTAAGCGCGCGTGTCACCGACATGCCCGATCATCATATATTCACCAAGTAAGAGGGCAATCGTTAGTGTCGTCGCACCGCCATCCGCTTGATCGCGGACCAGGTCGTTGGCTTCGTTGAATGCAGCTTGGACCAGCGATTCCAGATCGTCTTCCTCTTCGTCGCCCGGTTCACTTTCCAGCAAACGCAGAAACACTTCCCGGGTCAGTCGATGTGCGACGGTACGGACCGAGATAGCGCTGGCAAGTTGTCCGTTTTCATAACCGCCAAGTCCATCCGCGACACAATACAATCCGAAATCCACCATGCCTTCATGACCATCCGCACTGCCCGAGATGATCAGCAAAGCATCGTCATCCGATTTTCGCTCGAGACCAGAGGAATGTGCAGCACCGACGACGATGTGCCGTCGAAGTTCAATGCCCGGTGTGATTTGAGGATCGAGCGGTGCTGTGGCTGCGCGATCGGGAGGCGTGCCGAGGCGTTTTTGAAAGAACCGTGCGAGAAATCCCATTCGACGTTCTATCCTTTTTCCATATTATAGGGCGATATTGCATTCAAAGCCTAACGATTCTACATTTCCCACCGCACAAGATCAAGCGTCCGCTCATCCTATCCATCGCATTATCTCCCGTGGACGCATAGGAAAATGGTGTGATGAATCAAGTCTGATATTGATTGCGCTGAATAATATCGGATCATTCAACCGTGATGCATAATGCATTATGGGTGCCGATCCACCTACGAGATCCATGCGAGGACTGTGACCGCGCGATTCGATGATCCCCGCAGAAACACCGGTCAAAGCAAACCCGCTGCGGCTGATCCGCAAAGTTGAAACTACCTAGGTGTGTCCCAAAACAACGAGTAATAATTTAGAACACACTCGAACGGTCATCTATGTAATGAAGTCCCCCAGAAAACTACAGGGTGGACAAAATTGGCGGTAGAGGCAGCAGTGGGCCCGGCAGGATTCGAACCTGCGACCAACCGGTTATGAGCCGGCCGCTCTGACCGCTGAGCTACGGGCCCTCGAGCTTCCATTTTAACAGAGCATGAGGATCAAGCAAAGGTTGAAATGCAACGTCGCCAAAATAACGGGTCGCAAACAGAAAGCCAATTGTAAGGTCGGACTGGAAATCATTTTTATACAATGGCCATACTCGACCGGGAGGAAAAATCGGCGATCACTCGCCGATTTTCTATCAGGATCAATGACAAAGCAACAGACCCTTTGGCTCAACCGATGCATAGTCATCGTCGTATTGCTTCTCTCAAACCTGGGTGCATCGAAGACGGACGCAAAGCAGCTGCCTCCCACAGTTGATCGCGGTGGACCATCGAGACCCATATTCGACGTTTCGACCGTCGTCTCAGAAGGTCTTATCCAATACAGGAACGACTCCTATTCCTACAACATTTCCGCCGCACGTCCGAGTTCGAGCCCGATCAACATCCTCGATACGAAGTTTTCCCGGCAAGAGATCGATGTATTGGCACACGATCTAGTTGATCCCAACCTGTATTCCCCGGCGATGTCTTCACAACTGAAAATCGAACACTGCCCGACGCCGATGACTCTGATGCTGCATTCATCGTTCGGCGTTCTACGCATGCAGGAACTCGCAGATCAAATTGAACTTTTCAACCTCGTTCCCATAACCTATCGCAGCATGCTCCAATATTTGCTCGCCGGAAATTGTCCGCCCAGTAACGCCATCATTGTCACGCTCGACGACCTCGGATCGCACTGGCTGCGGAACGATTTCAAGGAAATGATCCGGATCTTTACCGATCGAGATTTCGTGCTCGTCGTAGGTCTGATCGTTCACGGCCCTCAAAGCCCTGAGATTTGGGACTACTTGCGAGGGCTGGATGAGATCGGCGTCGAAGTGGCCAGTCACACGATCGATCACTACAACCTGCCGCAGCTTACTCGAGAAGCGGTCCAGAGGCAGGTCGTGGGTTCGTACGAAACGATTTGCGAACATCTCGGGAAATGCCCGGTTACCTTGATCCTGCCTTTTGGAAACATCGATGCGCAGGGGACGATTATTGAAATCGCATCCGACTACACCTTCGTCGTCGGCATTCAAGGCGGACGCTCATTTTCCGGCTCCCCACCTTGGTATCTGGGACGCTACCCTCCCCACGACACCAAGCAGAGCGAAACGCTGAATCTGCTGGAAAAATTCTTCCAGTCCGAACCGGCTTCCTACTGAGCTTTCTTTCCACCTTCGATCGTATCCTGTGTCGGTCGATGCGCGCCTTTACCACCATTAAGAAAAAAAGCCCTCTGCGAGGGCAAGAGCGGGCGACGGGATTCGAACCCGTGAATGTCAGCTTGGAAGGCTGATGCCTTACCACTTGGCGACGCCCGCAAACGTAGGCATTCTACCCTCATTTCGGAATCCGGGTCAAGTGGGTGGCCAGAGATGTCCCCTCCACTCTTATGCTACCGCATTCTTGCGAATCAAGGGCGCAATTAGCTCATCATCATTAACTTCACCTGGTGAGGAAATCTACTGCAAAGTAGCATACTTGGATTACGATAGTCTGTCAGGAAGAATTCCTAACCCGAAATAGTTACCAAAAGGTTACTCAATCGGTTAATCAACCGTTAACCCACATATAACTGTAGGTGAACTTTGTCTCCTAGTGTAAAGGCAATAAATGCTTCGCATTGGAGGCAAAGATGTTGTTACACCTTTACTCATATCTCTTCTCAATCATCGCGGTATTCCAATTACTCACGCAATCAAAATCCATTAAACCACTGTCTCAGGATATCGAAACAGTTACAAAACATACACAGACTACACAGGTCGAGGACTTCATAAACAGCTTCGAGAGCACACCACCAGATCCTCCAGAAGAAGTAGATCATGTCATATACGCTGTCGTAAACGATTCGAACGAAACGATAACCGTAAGCATGGGGCCAGGCGCCGTTGATATTCCAATCTTGTTGTACCATCATGTTTTACCTGATCCTGCATCAAAATCGTACACTCTCGACGTTTCAACTTTCGAAGAGCAGATGCAGATACTCTCCTCGCTAGGGTATGAATCCATCACAACCCTCCAACTTCAAAAAGCCATCATTCAAGGCGCCGAACTCCCCGAAAAACCAATTCTATTGACATTTGATGATGGTAATATCGACAATTACACCTTCGCATATCCCATCATGAAATCCTATGGATTTAGCGGCACGATCTATATCGTAGCGAACCGGCTCAACGCTGAGGGTTTTGTAAATGTTACCAATCTGCAAGAGATGATCACCGCAGGTTGGGAGATTGGCTCACATACGTATACCCATGCGGATTTAACAGCTATTCCTAGCGACAACTTGCGCGGGGAGCTCCAGTCCTCCAGGATAACGCTCGAGAAAGCCCTGGATATTGAGGTTCTGAGCCTGGCTTATCCATTCGGCCAGTATGATCTGAGCATTGCAGACAAGGCAGCGGATTATGGTTATTTGACTGCAATGGGCTTGGGCAACTTATTCGTTCAAGACGCCAATGACTTGTATTACCTGGCTCGATATCCTATGGACGAATCGATATCGCACGAAGAATTCCTCACGATAATTGGATACAATGGTTCGTTCGATGATGTGTTGAGTTTATTACAGATTGGAAATCAAGAATCATGAAATTAAGAACCATGGATCCTGCGCTTCATTGTGAAATACAATCTGATCTTCAAAACCAATACCGCGTCTGGTAAAAAGGAATCTTCCCTGTTCATACAAATTTATCTACTCCCATTGAGGAAGTGAAGAGTATAATCAAAATATGGGTTATAAGATTTTGCTTGTGGACGACAACCCCAATATCCTATCCTTCATTCAGCCAGCGCTTCAACGTGATGGTTATCAAGTTGCCACTGCACGAGATGGCATAGAAGCGTTGCACAAATGGGAAACTGAACATCCAGACATAATAATTCTGGATATCGAAATGCCTGACCCCAATGGATTGGCAGTCTGTCGAAAGATACGCGATCAGGGAGATCCTGTACCGATAATCTTTCTCACCGTTCGTGATAGCATCAGTGACCTAGAAATTGGTTTTGTCTTGGGTGCAAGCGATTACATGACCAAACCCTTTGACATTCGTGAATTACTCGCGCGCGTCAAAGCTCGCTTGCCGCCCCCCGTTCAAGAATTCGACGATTATCTTCGCATCGACGCCCACAGTCGAGTCGTCTCGATTCACAGAGACGAATCATGGAAACAGGTGGACCTCACACCACGTGAATTTGACTTGCTTCTTTACCTTATCAACAATGCGGGACGACCGATTGGACGTACTTCTCTCCTGGAAGCTGTCTTTGAGATTCCAGGAGATCGCGACATTGAAACCAAGACTCTCGAGAAACACATTTGGTCCTTGCGCAACAAAATTGAAATCGATCCCAAGACACCAAGATATTTGCTTAATGTGCGCGGTGTGGGTTATAAATTTGAAAGCTCATGATTTTCATGGCGTACGACAACACTCAAAGTAAAATCATTAACACGTGCAATGTCTGACATCATATACTTTGGCTTCCCCGAATTTGTCATTTTGATCCTCGGGCTCACCGTCGGCTGTGGTCTCATAATGTTGTTCTTTCAGTACAGGAGACGAAAAACAGAACGACAGTATCTACTCGACGGATTCCCATATCCTGCATTGCTGTACCGCAATCTGCGCAAACAACAAACAAACGCCGCAGGTAAAAATTGGCACAATAAATTGGAAATACAAGCACTGATTAAAGACGCACAGATGGGCCAGCAAAATGTATTACGCACCATTCCGGCCGTGGAAGGCCAATCCTTCCAGGCTCGAGCGATATTCCTGTCAAAAGGTATAACCCTCGTCCTTTTGGAAGACATGGGAGCAGCGCAGCGTCAGCAAGCGTTTTACCGCAATTTCATCAACAACGTCAGCCACGAACTGAAAACCCCGTTGACTGTCATCCAGGGACATGCGGCAAACATGGGGGAGACTCCGCAAGACAAAGAAGGATGGCGTACGTCATTGCGCATCATACGCGATGAAGCGAAACGACTGACGCAGCTCGTCGACAATCTGCTTACGCTCGCTCGGCTCGAATCCCCCTCCTTCACACTCGAAACGAAACCCACGAGCTTCACCGCATTGCTCGAAGAATCGATCCTGCAAATCTCCGATCTTGCTGAGGAGCGACGATTGGCGATCAGCTTGAATTTGCCGCCCGGGCTGCCGAATATCAACGCCGACCGACCTCGCTTAAAACAAGTCCTGCTCAACCTGCTCGATAACGCCATTAAATACACGGAGCCCGGCGGAGAAATTTCCCTCGGACTGCGTGTGGATGAGAAGAACGAAGAATTTATTTGCGTCGTCCAGGATACCGGTGAGGGTATCCCCGATGAGGATTTACCTTACATATTCGATAAACTCTACAGAGCGCAACGCTCAAAAGGTCGACCTGTCGAAGGGTCGGGGCTTGGGCTGTCGATTGCGAAGCAAATCATTCAGGCTCATGGCGGTGATATCGAGGTGCAATCCAAACTCGGTCAAGGCTCGATATTCACTTTCTCCCTGCCCTATGGAAACGCCCGCGAGCCATCCGAAGATACGGAATCTTGAGCGAAACGATGAAATGAAAACCATAAGCAACAATTTCAGGCTAAAGCAAATCCTGCTGCTCTCCTTTACTGCCATGCTCACCAGTTTCGCTTGTACGATGGGCGTCGTCTCGCGAGACATCCTGGCCTTGCAGCCTGTGCTGACGCAAGACTCGCAAAGTAAAACGGCTACAGCGGCTCCTGCGGATCTCTCCACCACGCCCACGTTTGAGCTAACGGCTTCTCCCACTCCTGCAGTGACTCCAACACCCACTGCGATCGGCGGTGGTCGGGGTGAGATAATCTATTATTCGGGTGACATCGGCGAAGAGGAACTATATCAACTGCGCCTCGACGGCTCAAACCCAATTGCACTGACAGACAATGAGGGGATGGATTTTAACCCACGCTGGTCACCGGATGGAAGCCGGATCGTTTTCGTATCCGATCGCGACGGCGATCGCGATATCTACCTGATGGATGAGGACGGCGAGACCATCTCCAACTTGACGCGAAATATCTTCGACGACGATGCACCCGCCTGGAGTCCGGACGGCGAGTCGATCGTCTTTTCATCCGATCGGGATGGTAATCGCGAAATTTACACGATGGACGTGGACGGCAAGAGAGTGGGCCGTATTACGAACAACCTAGCCTTCGACGTGTACCCTGCATTTTCACCCGACGGTTCGCAGATCGCTTTCGCTTCCAATCGAAACGGTGATGCGGAGATCTACCTCGTCGACACGCAGGGCCAGGCCACCTATCAACTCACCGACGGCTACGGTGAGGCCAAGTATCCAACCTGGCATCCGGATGGAGATCAAATTTTCTTCGCCTCGGATATCACTGGGAATTACGAACTGTACCAGATCACCCTCAGTACGGCGGTTATCGAAAACCTGACGAACAACCTGGCGCATGACGCTTCACCGATGGCGTCGCCTGATGGAAAACTCGTGCTCTTCGTTTCCAACCGCCTCGGGAATTACGACATCTATTACCTTGAACTGACCGACCTCTCCGTGACGCGGCTCACGTTCAACAATGTGTTCGACGGCGACCCGGATTGGAGATGACCTTCCCGGATTCACATGCACCCTAATATCGAAGAGCACCAAACCTCGTTTCGGTTTGGTGCCGTTTATATTATCGGGTGAATCCATGCTCGAACTCAAACCTCCTATCGATGATGGAGGCAGCTGGGTTAGATTTCCGAGGGAACGAAACCCCTACTAAAACAAGGGCAAGCCCAGGTCTTCTTTATCCATCTCTGACGCGGTATCACAAGTTAAGATGCCTCCTCCCCCATTTCCCCGATACTGAATCCGTCCGTACACCTCGAAATCGCCATCGATCGCTGCGGGACGACCACAAGCTACCCTTTTTTTCGATTTCAGCATATCGACAAGTTGCTGGCGATCGAAAAGAAGGACGTCGCTCCACACAAACCCTTTGCGTTTGTATCCACGAGCGTATTGCAATCGAGGCTTTCCTTCCCCATAGCGGACCGCGTCTAAAAGGACGTCGAGTTTACGGATTTTCTTTGAAACTCGTTTGCCACGCACCGAAACCTCCTCGCAATATGGTGTTATAACAAGCAAGTCGGGGTGGGCGGACTTGAACCGCCGACCCCCGCGTCCCAAACGCGGTGCGCTACCGTGCTGCGCTACACCCCGGCTAGAAAAAAGTATACTGGTCGATTCCGTCAAGGTCAAGGAGTGATAGTATATGCGTCCGATTTTGCTCGACGAACCACAAGAAGGCATTGCCGTTCTCACGATCAACCGCCCGGAAGTCCGTAACGCACTCAACTGGGAAGCGATGGAAGCTTTCACGGAAGCCGTCGAATCAGCCCACAAGAAGAAGGATCTGCGCGCACTCATCGTTACGGGAAAAGATATCGCCTTCTGTGCAGGGGGTGACCTTTACGAACTGCACGGTTATCCCAGCCGTCACGATGGCCTGCGTTTGGCCGACGCGATGGGCGATACCCTCGAACGACTCGGCGAGCTGCCATGTCCCACGATTGCGGCCGTCGAGGGCGCTGCGTTGGGTGGAGGCGGTGAAGTTGCGATCGCCTGCGATTTGCGCGTCATGGCGGAAAGCGCCTATCTCGGCCTGATGCACATCCGTTTAGCGATCTGCCCAGCGTGGGGCGGCGGCCAGCGTTTGCTGCGACTGGTTGGTTACGCGCGCGCTTTTGAATGGCTCACCGGTGGAAAAATCCTCACCGCTACCGAGGCCTATCAAACGGGCGTGGCTAACCGCATCGCACCGGATGGCGAGTCTCTCCAAGTCGCTTTAGAACTGACGCAGGAAATCATCAAACACGATGCGGATGCCGTGCGCAAAATTAAAGAATTCCTTCGTGCCGGTATCACCTGCCCCGGCGAAGAAGCGGCCCGAATGGAACGGGAAAACTTCGCAGATTTATGGGCTGCGCCGGCCCATCTCGAGGCTTCCAGCCGCTTCGTGGCTAAAAAGAAGAGCAACCGCCAGCCAAAACAAGCGTAGGCATTTCACCTCCGGGGATGACACTTCTCGCCTCGAACATGTCTTCCTCGTAAGAAAAATAAAAGTGGCTCAGTTCCCAGCCAATATCGCTGGGGATTCCGGCCACTTTGTGTTTGAAGCGAAAAAGTGATTCGAATGCTTAGTTCAGCTGCCGTACAACCAGTACGACCTTTCCCTGAACTTCGAGTGTCTCCGGGTTGTCGATATAGATCGGGTCCATTGTTGGGTTTGCTGGCTGCAGGCGAACTCGGCTGCCATCCCGATAGATGTGCTTCAAGGTTGTCTCTTCACGATCCTTCAACCAAATTGCAACCATATCTCCGTCGTGCCAATCGGGTTCCTGCTTCATCACCACCACGTCGCCGTCGCCGACCATGGCGTCGATCATCGAATCGCCGCGCACTTCCAAGGCGAAGAGATTCTCTGTAGAACTGAGTAAATCGTGCGTGATTTCAATCGCCTCATCCGCACCAAACATCGCTGAGTCCGTTCCAGGGAGCGGGACGGGCTCGCTGGCGAAAATCCGTCCCACCATCGGAATCCGCACGGTCTCAACGAAGTTGTCCACGACGTTCGAGACCTTGTTAAGCAGGCGGATGCCGCGCGAGACATTCTGATCCCGGTACAAGTATCCGCCCTCGACCAATCGATTGAGATTGTAATTCACAACGGACGTTGAGGTGATGTCCACCGCTTCGCCGATTTCTCGAATGGAAGGCGGATAGCCGTTCTCGAGCATGAACGCATTGATGAACTCTAACATCCGGCGTTGACGGTCAGAAAGCTTTTCTTTCGCCATCGATGCCTCCTTTGGCTCTCGATAAAGCCGAATTCATCGGCCCTGTAATCGCACACTTGTTCGTATTGTATCGGAACATACGTTCTATGTCAAGCGCCGCTCCGGCCGCGAATGACGGGACGTTAGTAGAAAAGGTTGATTAATTGAGAGTCTTCTCGCGGAATGCCGGTGGAGACATTCCCGAGATCTTGTTGAACACGCGGCTGAAAAAGGCACGGGCATAAATCCGATTTCATGCGCGATGCTTCCGATCGATCCATCAGTACGGATAGGTAAATGCTTCCTCCGAACGCTGTAGAGACAATGTCCTCCCTTCCAAAGCATCTCATCCAATCATTGGGCATTGTATGGTGAAATTTACACTCACTTGGCAGTTGGTTCATATACTCATTCTGATTACCCATTGCCCGTCTGCAACGTCCCACCAAGCGTAAACTACAGGAAACACGGGCAGATTAACTGCACTCACAAAGCTGATGAGGAGCAAACAGTAAAAATCCCGTCGCGGTAAATCGCACCAAATTCGACGAAACGTTTTACCCGCGCCGTTGCTCGTTGTACAATGGGTCATCCTCATTCGTTTCACACACAAGGAAGTGCAGATGGAATTACTCAAAAAGCGCATCCTGGCTGATGGGAAGAATCTCGGAAACGGGATACTCAAAGTGGACAGCTTCATCAACCATCAGGTCGATCCCAAGTTGATGGACGCTTGCGGGAAAGAGCTGGCTGAACGTTTCGCTGGGGTTCGAGCCACGAAAATACTCACGGCCGAAATATCCGGCATCGCGCCGGCTGTCATGACTGCGCTGCACATGAATCTCCCCGTCGTGTATGCGCGCAAGTCCAAACCGGTGACCATGCCCGATCAAATTTTCCTGACACTTACCGCATCCCACACCAAAGGCCACATCGTGGAGTTGATCGTCTCGCCGGAATATCTGAGCGCCAAGGAAAGAATTTTGATCGTCGATGATTTCCTGGCGACCGGGCAGACGATCATGGGGCTCGTGCGGCTGACCCAGGCCGCGGGTGCAACGGTCGTGGGCATTGGAGCCGTGATCGAGAAACGCTTCGAAGGAGGCCGCGACGTGTTCTCCAGCCTCGACATTCCCATCGAAGCGCTCGCTGTGGTTACCGAAATGCATGACGATAAAATCATCTTCAAAGATTGAACGCAATGGACTCCATCGCCGTTCTCGATTTCGGTTCGCAATACTCGCAGTTGATCGCTCGGCGTGTACGCGAGATTAACGTCTACTGCGAATTGTTCCCCTACAGCACGTCTCCCGCAGAAGTGCTCGATACTCAACCCAGTGGTTTCATTCTATCCGGCGGTCCGGCGTCGATATACGAGAAAGGCGCACCGCAAATTCCCAACTACGTCCTTGAAAGCGGCCTTCCCATCCTCGGTATCTGTTACGGCATGCACGCGCTGACGCATACCCTGGGCGGCCGCGTTACAGCATCAAGCGAACGCGAATACGGACACGCTATGATCGACGTCGTTGCCCCAAATCCGTTGCTGGGTTCGCAAAGTCAGCGAGTTTGGATGTCGCACGGGGATCGTACCGAAACGCCGCCTCCCGGCTTCGAAATCCTGGCGAGTTCGGACAATTCCCCCGTCGCCGCGATCGGGGATCCGAAGGCAAAACGCTACGGATTGCAGTTCCATCCGGAGGTCCGCCATACGCCGAACGGCGTGGAAATCATCCGGGCCTTCGTGATCGACGTCTGCGGCTGCGAGCCGCAATGGACGCCGGCCTCGATCATCGAAAGCGCCATCGAAGACATCCGCTCACGGATCGGAAAGGCGAGTGCCATCGCCGGCGTCAGTGGCGGCGTCGATTCCTCCGTGGCCGCCGCGCTCGTTCACCGCGCCGTCGGGGATCAACTCACCTGCATTTTCGTGAACAACGGATTGATGCGCCTCGGCGAGCCGGAAACCGTGGTCAAGGCTTTCGAGGAGCAGCTCGGAGCCCGGTTGATCGCCATCGACGCCACCGAGGTCTTTCTGGATGCCCTGGATGGCGTGACCGAACCCGAAGAGAAAAGGCGCGTCATCGGCGAGAAATTCATCCGCGTGTTCGAAGAACAAGCCGAGAAAGTCGCTGGAGACGTGCGCTTTCTGGTTCAAGGCACGATTTATCCCGACGTGGTCGAATCCAGTGCGCCGGATCGTCGTGTCGCCGCACGCATCAAAACCCATCACAACGTCGGCGGTTTGCCACCCGATCTAGATTTCGAACTCATCGAACCGCTGCGCTACCTGTTCAAGGACGAAGTGCGCGCCGTAGGCCTCGAATTGGGCCTTCCCGAATCGATCGTCTGGCGCCAACCCTTTCCCGGTCCCGGCCTGGGGGTCCGCTGCCTCGGCCCATTGAAGATGGAGCGGCTGAACAAATTGCGCGCCGCGGACCACATCGTCACCCAGGAACTGCATCAGGCGGGTATGCTGCGGGATGAGACTGCGCAGGCGTTCGCCGTGTTGCTGCCGATTCGATCCGTCGGGGTGATGGGCGATCAACGCACGTACGCCGAGACCATCGTGGTGCGCGCCGTCACGACGGACGATTTCATGACAGCGGATTGGGCACGGCTTCCGCATGAACTTCTGGCGCGCATCAGCAATCGCATTGTCAACGAGGTCGCCGGCGTCAACCGTGTGGTTTACGATATTTCCTCCAAGCCCCCAGCAACAATCGAGTGGGAATGAGGCTAGAGTCAAAGCCCTCTTTTTTTCAGCACGCCGAGTGCGCTCACCTTGATGAAATCCGATTCCCATTTGTCGATTCGGTACACCAAAACAGACTGCCCTGTAAAAATGACCTTCCCGCTTATGGGGGGTAAGCGGGAAGGTCTGCCAGAGGGAGGCTCATAACACTACCGACGAAAAACTACCAACACATTCTCACAAACTACAGAAACGACACATCAACCAAACGATGTACCAATAATTACTATCTTTACAGAAGCATTTCGACTGCTCGGACCAGAAGCCAGATTTCTAACACCAAGACTGCCAGAAAACCACTGACGAAGACGAAACGTATCATACGCTCATTCGTGTTCATGATGGCTCTCTCCACAATCTCTTTCGTACCCTCGAAAACATCCAACCCTGATCACTATCTCGAGCTTCGATTGCTTCCTTCAACAGCATCATACAACTTGAGTGCCTCCTTGCGCGCGGTTTGTAAGCCGATTGCAAACTGCCTATTCCTGACCCAAAGTGACATGCTACAATGGTCACATGCCCAAGCCGGCCGCGATACGACGATTGTGCGTTCCGCTTCTCATCTTCCTTCTCACGTTGCCGTTCTCCCTGACGCATGCGCAGGAGAACGTAACTGTGCGCGTCTCCCGGCCGATCTCGGACGACTTCCCCCAGATAACGCTCTACATCTCGGTCACCGACGGCGCTGGGGAGCATATTTCGGGGTTAACGTCGTCCAACTTCAGTGTCTTTGAAAACGATGCGCTTCAGTTAGATCACACCGTAACCGAGGAGCAAGTCGGAACCCGCCAGGTCTTCGTGATCAACACGACGGCGGACATGAAGGTGCGTGATGCCCTCGGTCGTTCCCGTTTCGAATTGGCCAGGCAAGTGCTGCTTTCCTGGTGGCGGATGCCGGCAGTGAGCGAGATCAACGTTGACGATTTTCGCTTGGTTACGGCCGAGGGTATTCTGGTGTCGTACACGCGCTCGACGGCCGATCTTGCAGCCACACTGGACGAGTTCACACCGACCTTCGACGAGAGCATAAGTGGCTACGATATTTTGCTGCGTGCCCTCGACGTTGCCCTGGAGGTGCCGTCCCATCCGGGAATGCCGACGCACGTCGTCTTCCTGACGCCGTTGATGCGCATTCCACAGGATGTCTCGATTTCCAACATCATCACTCGAGCTCGCATGTCGGGCATCGTCATCCACCCCGTTCTGTTCGGGCAAGCGGAAAATATGGAACAGTCAGAAGCGGAACCGCTCCGCCAACTGGCAGAAGCAACCGGCGGCCAGTTCCTCTTGTTCGACCCGAAACAAGGACTTTCCGACCTCGCAGGAAAAATCCTGGCGCAACGCTCTGAATACAAACTAACCTATCCTTCCAGCGTCATTTCCTCCGGGAGCCATCTGGTTCAAGTTCGACTCACCGATGTCGATCTCGAAGTCTATTCCGAGATTCAGACGTTCGAGATCAATGTGATGCCCCCGGACGTGGCTTTCATCCAACCCCCGAATCAAATCACCCGAGAGACCGACGAAGCCAACCTGCCCCTGGATGAACTGCCACCCACCTCCCAGACGTTGCAGCTACTGATCACATTCCCGGATGGCCACCCCAGGCCGTTGAGACAAAGCCAGTTGGTCGTAGATGGTGAAATCGTCGCGGTTCGCATTCAGAAACCGTTCGACAACCTCGAATGGGATCTGCGCGGGTATCTTCAATCCCAAGCGCACACGATTCAAGCGGTCGTCGAAGACAGTTTGGGTCTGCAAGGCGTGTCCATCGAGCTACCGGTGTCTATTGAAGTACAATCACCGCCGCGTGGCTTGAGTTCACTGCGCAGCGCCATCGGACCCGTGATCGGCGCCGTCGTGATTCTGATTTTGGGTATCGCCATCTCAACTGTTATCCTCAGCGGAACACGCACGCAGCCGGCAGTCGCCACCGAAACCAAGCAAGGTTCGTCTGTACTCAGACAGCGTCTGAAACGCGCCGGCTATCGGAAACAAACGGCCCCGCAGGAGGCGGAAGCTCGACTCGTACTGCTCGACAAAGATGACACGGAATTGGATGCCATCCCGCTCACTGGTGTCGACGTTATCCTGGGGCGCGATCCCAGCATGACACCTGCACCGCTGTTGGATCCATCCGTATCCAATTTACACGCGCGCCTCATCCGCCAGGCCGGCGGAAATTACCTGCTGAAAGATCAAGGATCGGAAGCGGGCACCTGGGTCAATTACGACGAGATCTCCGAAGAAGGGCGCATACTCTCCCACGGCGACCTGATTCACATCGGCCGCGTGAAGATGCGGTTTCTACAATCCACGCCTCCACCACCAGCGACGATCCGCATTTATCCTAGCGCCACCAATCCATCCACTACCACACAGAGTCAGGGGAGGCAAACGTGATACCAACCGATAAACCTCACCTCAACGTTGCCGCACACAGCCATACCGGCGAAACCCGCACGAACAACGAGGACCGCTTCTCCGTAACGGCTTATCGCATGGAGCGCACGTCCGTGCCGGCTCTGCTGGCCATCGTCGCTGACGGGATCGGCGGTCACAATGCGGGCGAGGTCGCTTCAGATTTAACTGTGGAGACCATCGTCAATCGGCTGACTGCATCACGAATTGCGCAACCCACGTTGAGCCTGCAACAGGCGATTCTGGAAGCCAACGATGTCGTGGCCAAAGCCTCTCGAACGATCGACGCACAGCAAGGCATGGGATCGACCGTCGTAACTGCCTGGATCATCGGTTTGAGATTATATACGGCCACCGTCGGAGACAGCCGCATATACCTGCTGCACGATGGATCGATACAGCAAATCAGCATCGACCACACCTGGGTGCAGGAAGCCATCGATCACGACATCATCCAGCCCGAACAAGCCCGCGATCATCCGCAAGCCCACGTTTTAAGGCGCTATATCGGAGCCCAAATTCAAACCAAACCCGATATTCGTTTGCGGATGAAAGACAACGAAAGCGATAAACAATCCGAATCCAACCAAGGCATGACGCTCCAGGCCGGAGACATGCTGTTGTTGTGCACGGATGGTTTAACAGACCTGGTCGAAGATGAGGAAATTCAGCAAGTACTCGTCGAACACGATCCCCTGCAGGCCGTCGAACGCCTCACGGACATGGCATTAGAACGAGGGGGACACGACAACATCACCATCGTGATCCTCGAAGTGCCCCAAAACTCACGGAGAGGATTCTCAAAACGCAGTCGAACGACAAAATTCATGTTGTGGTTCGTCACACTGCTGGGACTTGGCTTTCTGCTGGGTCTGGGACTGGCGTTTATCTGGAGCCTGGGAATCTGGCCCTGGTCATGAGATTGCGAAGAAATCGATAACCCAAGCGTAGTTGTATATTTATGAAACGAATTCGAAGAACGGCGGATGAATCGCTATTCGCCCGGCGAGGCGGAGGACGGTCGTAGGGCTGGATTGCGATTGACCAGCCACACCCCCACGAGGATGGCCGCGCCGCCGAGGATGGTCGCCGCGCCGATCTTCTCTCCCAGGATCTGCCACGCCAGAACGACGGTCACGATCGGCTCCAAGTAAAGAAAGACACCCACTTGCGTGGCGTCGATCCGTTCCAAGCCGCTGAACCAGAGATAATACGCCACGCCCGAACAACCTACGCCGAGGAAAACAAGCGCCAACCAGCCCTGTAAACTTAACTGCTCCAATTCCCCCAACCCGCCGTCGGCGATCGCCCAAGGGATTAACAGGAGCCAGCCGACAAACATGATGGCAAACATCTGCCCCACAGCCGATCGAGATTCCGATCCCTCACTTTTCTTAAAGACATGCTTGTTGAGAACGACGAAGACCGCCCAATTCACCGCGCTCATGGCGATCAAGCGATCACCGGGAGTGCCAAAACCTCCCTGGATCAAGGCCTTGAAGTCGCCGTTTCCGACGACGGCGAGTACGCCGCAAGCGGAAAGCAGGATTCCTAGAACCCGAGAGCCCGACATCGTTTCACCGAGAAAAGCCCAGCCCAGCAGAGCCACGAACACCGGAATCGTCGCGACGATCCACGAGGTGACCGTCGCCGACGCAGTCCGGAGTCCATTGATTTGAAGCAGTTGATGAACGGTGATCCCCAATATGCCCAGCACGCTCAGCGATGGCAGTTCGCGAAGCGTGAAGCGTCGCAGCTCGCTCCGCTTGATCAGGATCAGAAAAAGGACGACCACGCCCATAGCGAAGCGCAAGAAGGCGATTGCCGCAGGGGTGATATCCTGCAACGCGATTTTCGTCGCCACAAAAGAGGCACCCCAAAGGACGACCGTTATCGTCAGGCCGAGATATGCGCCGTTCATCATCGAAAGTCTCGTAGGCGGTCAGCTTCGCTCGATCGTCATGCGCACGATCGAACGATCCTCACCGCCTAGGCGATACTTGTAGTCTTCATCCCCGCGCAGGAAGTCTACCGCATCCCTGCCATTCTCTGCAGCCCAGCGGATGATGTACCCCAACAAAACCCACCCCGGTGAAGTTGAACGAAAATCCAAATCAATGCCGGAATTGTAAATCCAGATGCGGTTCGTATAATCGAAATTCAAATACCCCGCGGCAAATTGCTCTCCGACCTTCAGAAACGAAAGGTGCAGCCAACCTGCTTCTTGGGCACGGCGTGTCAGCCGGTGGAATTGTGTTCGCATCGCCTCGGATAGAAAATCCGCCTTTTGGGGATCTTTGGCCATCAGTTGTAGAAAAACATCCGTCGCGCCTTCGATATCGTCTTCGGGTTTCACTACTTCCCAGGTGACACTGGGGAGATGTTTCACTGCCCGGCGCATCTTACGCCGCAGCTCGTGTCGTTGTTTCGAGTCCAAACGGGATAGATAATCCTCCCAACCACCGTCCAGCCCCACCCACGGACAGGGGGCGATTACCTCTTGTTTGACCTGCCAACCGCATTCCGCGGCGATCTTCTCCAGCACCGCCAGGCTGGGCGAGCCTTCGGGGATGTTGTATAGATCCAGCATTTCCCAACCTTCAGGACCGTCCTCTATCAGTGACTCGCAGAATGTCCGGAGAAATGATTCGCAATTCTCAACGGGTGTAATGAAATCCAGATAATCCGCGATTTCATGTGAACCGATGAACATGAGTGTGCGTCGACCGTCTACGGAAGAAACGAAAAGCGGCGCGATCCCGATCAGATCGTCCTGTGCATCTCTACCTTCTACGATCCACAAATCCCCGGATTCCCACTCACCGCCGCCCATGTTCGTCCACCAGGCACGTAGAAATTCGTGACGCAGGAAGGGCACGTTCGTGATGGACTTCGAGAGCAGTCGGTTCCAACTCCCGGAGCGGGAATCAAAGGTTTCATCGTCGCGCACAAAAGAGATTGGCATCTTGTTTCCTTTCGCAAACCAGCTTTACAATTTCTCCATCCACGATCTTCGCCACGACGTTCCAACGTAGTACATGGAGCCGGAATGGTGTGTGGGAAGTAGGATCATTCAACATACGCAGTCGTTCAACCTTCGAGGGACGTGCTGATTATCGTATCATTCTACCAGCCCAGGCAAGCTT
Source organism: Anaerolineales bacterium (assembly GCA_034417075.1). Taxonomy (GTDB): domain Bacteria; phylum Chloroflexota; class Anaerolineae; order Anaerolineales; family E44-bin32; genus WVZH01. The sequence goes on along the minus strand of DAOULU010000010.1, from coordinate 113,481 downwards.
CTTGCACCAGCAAAGACCGGGAGTTGCTCATTGGCGGCGATTCTGTAAAATACAGAAGAGAGTGTAACCTTGGAAGCAGATGTAGCTTTACTCCATATCGCAGGAGGCGGTGTCAGAATCACACCGCCACCCGGCACGGCCGCACAGACCGCGCCGCGGCGGTCAGCGCGCGGGCGCAAAGAGGACATGCTCTTTGTCACCTTGCGGTTTTCCGACGGCAGTAATCCCCCATCCGGATTCATCGACCACCTCAAACGTCTCGCTCTGGACGCCTACTTCGGCACGCCAGGCTCGGTGACCTCCGCATTGCGCGAGGCCGTCGAGACCATCAACGATCACCTCACGGACTTGAATCAAGATGAAGAGGTCAGCGAGCCAATCCGCTGTCATTTTTTGGCCGGAGCGCTTCATCACGGAGATTTATACATCGCACAATCGGGAACCGGACAGGCGGTACTTGTGCGACCCGGACGAGTGCTTCGATTGACTTCCGAGGAGGCAAGCAGACGTCCGTTGGGTGCTTCCATCTCGCCTTACGTGCGCTACCATCACCTCGAGGTTCAACCGAGCGATCTTTTCATTCTGACCACGGCTGCGCCTCCGATCTGGTCGGACACGACGCTATCCGGACTCTCGTCCATCGATCCGGTGCAAGCGATCGACCGTCTGGTGGCTGCAAGCAACGACGATCTGACCGGTGTGCTTGCACGCCTGGTCGTCCGCGGCGAAAGGAAGCTCGCCCACGAAGAACCTGTCACTAGCACGAGGAACGAGCTACAAGGTGAATATGCACAGCCACGTCCCGGCCCACACACCACGGCGAGGCGGCGCGCTGCAAGACCGGCGCGAAGCCAGTTCGCGAAGACGCTCGATGAGTTGTGGGAGCAAATTTCCGGCGGATTGCTTTCGCTGCGCCAACGCTTTGCCAATTTACTCACCGGCATGATGCCGGGTCTCGTAGAGCCACCGCCCGGCGAACTGTCCACTCGTTTTCTCATCGGCGCAGCGGTGGGCGTTCCGCTGGTTGTGGTGGCCATCGCGGCCGTCGCCTACTTCGGGCGCGGCCGTTCGCAGCAATTCGAAGAATATCTGTACCAAGCCGAGGCGGCCGTTCAAATCGCAGAGATGAAACCGAGCGCAGAGGCGGCCCGAGGCGATTGGGAAGCGGCACGCCATTTTCTGGAATTGGCAAAGGATTACGACTGGAATAAAGAAGCTGATACGTTGTGGCAGAAGACCGTCGAGTCGTTGGATGCGCTTGATTTAATTCTTCGCCTCGATTTTAAACCCCTGGTGAGCGGTGGCTTCGGCAGCGACACAAACATCACCGCCCTTGCGGCTTCCGAATCCGATATCTACGTCCTGGATTCGGAGCACGAGATCATGTGGCACGCCTGGGGCACGCCTGAACGGGGGTACAAGATCGACCCCACATTCGAATGCCTAAACTCGAGCACCCAATACGCCGATCTCGACCCGATCGTGGACATCGTCGTTCAACCCGAGCCGGGTGCACTGGGTGCGGAAGGCGTCGTGGCCATCGATATGGACGGCACACTGCTGTACTGCGCGCCGGAACGCCAACCGGCCATCGCACAGCTTTCGGCTCCCGACATTGGATGGGGGCGAATTCGCGCCATCGACGTTCTCGAAGATACGTTGTACGTCCTCGATCCACTCAAGAATTCCGTCTGGATCTACAACGCGACGGGAGGTCTGTTCAGCGGCACACCGGAACTGTTCTTCGTGGAGGACGTGCGTGATCTTGGCGGGTCGATCGACATGGCCATGGCTGGGGACGAACTGTTCATCCTCTATGCCGACGGCCGCATCGATCGCTGCCGGCGCTTCGAGGAAACGAGCCGCATACGCGTGGAATGCGAGGGGAATCCGAATTTCCAGGACGATCGACCGGGGCACGAGGCGGCGCCGCAAATTCCCGGCGCCATCGCGGCAAAGATCGACTATTCACCACCCCCGGAGCCATCACTGTATTTCCTCGACATCTTCAGCAACAGCGTGCTGCATTTCAGCATGCGGCTGGTCTACCAGGGAAAGTACCTGCCGACGGAGCCCTTCGAAGGCGAGATTTCCGCCTTTACGCTCGGTCCGCCGAACGATATTTACCTTGCAATCGGGAGCCATGTGTACCACACATCGCCGAATCGATGATGTGGCCTTTGACATCCAATCCACGCAAGGTTAGAATGAAGCACGCGAAAGTATCAAAGGAGTCCCACCTTTGAGTCGTTGGCCTGGAAAATACGTCATCGGTCTTACTGGCAACATCGCCACTGGTAAAAGCGTTGTCCGTAAAATGCTCGAGCACCTCGGCGCATACGGCATCGATGCCGATGCGCTTGCGCACCGGGCGATTGCGAAAGGCGCACCGGGGCACGATTTGGTTTTAAAGTCGTTCGGGGAATGGGTGCTGGACGGCGAGGGGCAAATCGATCGAGCCAAACTGGCGAAAGTCGTTTTCTCCGACCCGAAAGCGCTGGAACGTCTGGAAGCCATCGTCCAACCCCTGGTCACCCACGCTATCGATATTCTCATCCGCCGTTCGAGACACAGTGTCGTCGTCATCGAAGCCATAAAATTGCTCGAAACGGACATGGCTGCGGGCTGTGATACCACTTGGGTCGTGGACGCGACGGAAGAGCTGCAGATTGCGAGGCTGATCCAGAAACGCAACATGAGTGAAACGATGGCCAAACAGCGAGTTGCCTCGCAAACCCCGCAGGCTCTGAAACTGCAGTCCGCGAAGATCGTCATCACCAACAACGGCTCATTCGAAGACACCTGGGATCAAGTTCAGGATGCCTGGGCACAGCTGCCGCAGCCCGAAGAACCGCTGCTTCCGGAACCCGAGGTTTCCCGTCCGGGCGAGTTTATCGTACGCCGCGGCCGGCCCAAAGATGCCGATGAAATCGGTCGCTTCATTACACACGCTACGCACGGAAAACGTCGCATGTCGCGTGCGGAAGTCATGGCAGCCTTCGGGGAGAAAGCGTATTTGTTGATCGAACAAGACGACCGTCTTGCAGGTGTGACCGGCTGGCAAGTCGAGAATCTGGTCACTCGCATCGACGAACTCTACTTCGAACAAGGATTGGCCGTCGAAGAAGTAATCCCCGCCCTGATGCAAGCGGTAGAAGATGCTTCGATCGAATTGCAGAGCGAAGCTTCACTGCTGTTCCTACCACCCTATCTGGCGCAGCACGTCGGTGCCTGGCGGGCCGTGGGGTACAAGCCCCAGACCATTCAAGGCCTCGGCGTACGCGCCTGGCAGGAAGCCGCCATCGAGACCATGCCGCGCGGCGCCTCACTGTGGTTCAAACGCCTGCGCGAGGACCGCATCCTGCGGCCGCTCTAAATCTCTCCCACAGTTCCGAATACGATCCACTGTACGGATCGATGCGCGCCAAAAATAGACATTCCCCAGCAATCAATTCATTGAGAAATAATCAATAATTCTTGTTAATAATTTACAATTTGCAATATTGATTGCGTACACAGGGATTCACCCGTCACCCACGCTGGCCCCGACGGCCGCGTTTAATCCAATTCTCCGTGACGGATGCGCAGATAGGAGTCGTAGCGCTCCGGACTGATCTTTCCCGCGTCCACGGCGGCGATGACTGCACATCCGGGTTCGTGCTCGTGGGTGCAGTCGCTGAAATCACATTCCGCAACGAGGTGGCGCATCTCCGGAAAATAGGCGTCCACTTCTTCGGGCTCGATGTCCCACAAGGCAAAGGCCTTCAGGCCCGGCGTGTCGGCGACGTATCCGCCGCGCCGGAGCGGGATCAGCTTGGGCACGACGGTCGAATGCTGCCCCTTTCGCGTCGCTTCACTAATTTCTTTGGTCTCCAAGTCCAATCCGGGCTGCACGGCGTTCAACAAACTGGTTTTTCCGGCGCCCGAAGGTCCTGCAAGAACGGAGATTTTCTTGCGCAGGATCTTACGCAGACCCCGTATGCCCTTTCCGTACAACGCCGAGGTGTAGATCACGCGATAGCCGAGATGTTCGTATTCTCCGAATTCCGCTCTGGCGCTGCGGCGCGTGACCAGGTCGATCTTGTTGGCACAGACGATGGCCGGGATTCCTTCGCGCTCGGCGACGACCAGGAGGCGATCCAGCATACGGAAATTGGGGTCCGGATCTGCACAAGCGAAGACGAAGATCAACTGATCCGGATTGGCCACGATCACCTGTTCCACTTCGGTCTTGCCCGGTGACCGTCGCGAAAGCACGCGCTGGCGTTCCTCGACCGCTTCGATCGTCGCCGTGCCGTCGGCATGCACCTGCACCCAGACCCGGTCGCCCAATGCGGCAGCGTCCGTCTCCATGCGCTCTTTCGTCAAGCGTCCGCGCAGCTCCGCTACGACGATGCCCTCGTTCGTTTCGACGTGAAAGAAACCGGATTGTGCGCGTACGATCAGGCCGGGCAGTTTGCGTTCGTCAGTCACGGGTTCGCCTTTGATCAAGGTTCGGGTGTGGCCGTTGCTTCCCCCTCTTCCGGTTCCGGCGTTTCGGTCTTGGGCACGCCGATGCGCGCCTCCCAGGGATAGAGCGACTGCGCCTGGCCGCGGAAATAGGTCTCCACGATCCTGCGGAAAACCGGCGCGGCTTCATCCGAGCCCTCACCCGCGTAATCCAGCACGACGGCAATGGCGATGTCCGGAAGATCTTCGCGCCCCTCAAATGTGTAGCCGACGAACCAAGCGTGCGATTTCTCAGCCTGCCCAGTAGACGCCGTTCCAGTCTTGCCAGCAATGTTGATATTCAAACCAAGGAACTTGCGGTAGGCCGTAGCCGTCGAAACTCGTACCACGTTGGTCATGGCTTGTTGGATGACCGCCAGGTTTTCTGGGCTTACCGGAACTTGGCCCTGCGCCTCGGGAGCGAACTCGTAGCGCACGTCCCCATCGGCATTCTCGACGCGCAGCACCAGACTCGGGCGATATAATGTGCCGCCGTTTCCGACTGCAGCCACCAAACGCGCCATTTGCAGCGGCGTGACCACCATGGAGCCTTGTCCGATCGCCAGGTTCACAGGATCATGCATACCCCATTCCACACCCACTTCAGCCAACTTCCACTCCGGGTTGGGCACCAGCCCTTCCGCTTCGCCGATCTCGATGCCCGTCTCCTGTCCCAATCCGAAAGCCACCGCCATGTCCGGGATCGCCGTAGAGTAACCTTTATCGAACAAGTCTAGGCCGATGTGATAAAAATACGGGTTGCAGGAATATTCCAAGCCCTGGACCAGATTGATCTTTCCAGCAGGAGGCCAATCCCTGTCGTAGCGCCAGTCGTGTAATATGTCCTCCGGCCTTCCGGTCCGTTCGTACAATTCCAGGAACTCCAATTGACAGTCGTACATCGTATTGGCGGTGTACTCTCCAGATTCGAGCGCCGCTGCCATGGTGACGATCTTGAACGTCGAGCCCGGCGGATATAACCCATTTGTGGCTCGATTGGTATATGGATCATACGGACTTCCGTTCAATTGCTCGAATGGGTTTCCGTACGCCGCATTCGGATTCTCGTAATCGAAGAGATTGGTGTCAAAACCCGGCGAGGAGGCCATCGCCAGCACAGCACCCGTATCGCGCTCCAGCACCACGATCGCACCGACATTATTTCTACCAACAAACGCTTCCTGCGCCGCCATTTGCAGATCGCGATCCAAGGTCGTATAGACTGCATAAGGGAGTTGGAGCTCCCGAGATGCAATCGCTTCCGTGATTTCGCCCTCCGGGTCGGTGAGATAAAGCGTGCCGCCAGGTACACCGCGCAGTTCGTCTTCGTAGACCGCTTCTATCCCGGTGCGGCCGACGAACTCGTCTCCTGCATAGCCCTGCGCCCGGAGTTCTTCCAGTTCACTTTCCTGAATCTGGCTGACGTATCCGATGGCGTGCGGCGCAGCCGAACCCGCAAACGGCGTGAGACCTTCCCCATAGTAGTAACGTGCGCCGTACAAGCGCACCTTGACCGCATCCAGGTTGGCGATCAAACCGCCGTAATTATCGTACGTGCTGTAGGGCACCGTTCCCAACATGGTGAAGTAATTCGTGTAACGGATGGGCGCATAGCGTTGAACGATCGGATCGCTGTCCGGCAAGCCGAACATGCGCCGTAGCGCCGAGAGCATGGCGTCTTCCGAATCCGCGTCGCCGATCAAATCGGGCTGCATCCACAAGGCGGCTACGTTGGGCTCGTCGGCCGTCGCCTCGGAAGCCAGCGCCAATCCGTTACGGTCGTAGATGTTGGCTCGCTTCGAAGTCAGCGTGGTCATGCGCAAACGGTTGCCGCCCTCCAGTTCGGGCAGGATCATGCCCTCCGTCCAGGCCACACGCCAATCCTCGCCTTCACGTTTCAGATCCATGCGCACCTCGCGCACGATGTCCCCGACGACTCCGCTGGTTAATGTCAGGCGGTAGCGCACCTCGGCAGTTTGGGGGCTGATCACCAGGCTCGAAACGATCTGATAGTCGACGCTGATAATGTTCGCCGTGGTGCGCACATATTCATAGCGCTCGACGAAATCGTCTTGGGGCAATCCATCCCGGGTCAACGAGCTCAGGAGTGAGTACATGGCGGCGTAGTCCAAATCTTTCCACGAATCCAGAAACTGGATCGCCGTCTCATCCGGGTTTGGAGCTGCCAGCGTGGTCACCTGTGGGCTGGGCAGGCCATCTCCTCCGTTCGGATTCGACGTGCCGTTCGAACCCGTACAAGCAGAAAGTGCGAGTGCAAAGAGAAAGACAACCGATAGTCGTTTCACGATGCGTCCCTCAATATCTCCGCGTACACCGGACAAGTGTAGCCGGTATATGCCTGGCATGCTGCCGGAATGTCTGTCAACGGCTCTACACCCATACGTCGCGCGGCGCGCACGAGATGACACAATGGCAAGCCCATCACGTTGGCAAAACAGCCGACCAATTGATCCAGATCGACCGGATGAAAACCCTCGTCCTGTATTCCGTATCCACCGGCTTTATCGAAGGCCCGTCCGGAAGCCACATACGCACGCAGTTCCTCCGGAGAGTATTCCCGCATGGGAACGCTCGTTTCGCACGCTTCGATTTCAACCGATCCGTTACCGGGCGGGCTGATCGCCAGTGCCGTTACCACGATATGATTCCGCCCGCGCAGTTTTGTCAACATACGCAGCGCATCTCGCTCGCCAGCCGGTTTACCGAGTAGTCGACCCTCGTGTTCCACGACCGTGTCCGCAGCGAGCAGGATGCCCTCCAGATCCGACTGCTCCATCGCACTTCTGGCTTTCGCCTCCGCCAAGCGGCGGGCCAATGCGTCGGCGTCTTCGCCGGATTTCGTACGTTCGTTCACGTCGATGGATATGACGTGTACGTCCCATCCGGTCAAACCCATCAAATCCCGCCTTCTCGGAGAAGCCGAGGCCAGCGTGAATAAATGCTTTCCCGTTTCCTGCCCGGTCAACGCAATCGTGCTCCCGACTGCGTACACCACCATACTGTGTACGCATTGAAAGTATCCCATCGAGGGGACATTCTAACATAGCCCGCTATTCTCGGTGTCCATCTCCCATGCGGCTCCAAAAGGCCACCCCATTGGTCCGCAACACATCGAGTGAAAGAGGACAGGATAAGCATGACGCTATCTCGATCGAAAAAGCCTCATACAGTCCGACTCGTTGGTACAATATCGAATAACCGATGGACCTCTTCGATCACGCCTTGAGTGAACGTTTAATGCACGAAGCGCCCCTGGCGGCGCGTATCCGACCGCGCAACCTGGATGAATTCGTCGGACAGGAGGAAATTGTCGGCGAGGGATGCTTGCTGCGCCGTGCCATTCAAGCCGATCGACTCTTCGCCTCGATCATCCTTTGGGGCCCGCCGGGTACCGGGAAAACGACTCTGGCGATGATCATTGCCAACACGACGCAATCCCATTTCGAGACCATGTCCGCCGTGTTGGCCGGGAAACCGGAACTGCGGCGCGTGATTCACGAAGCCCAGGAACGGCGCAAGCTGTACAACAAACGCACCATCCTCTTCGTCGACGAAGTCCATCGCTGGAACAAAGCGCAGCAAGACGCCTTGCTGCCCCACGTCGAGAACGGCACCATCACACTGATCGGGGCGACGACGGAGAATCCATACTTCGAAGTCATCAGCGCGCTGGTCTCGCGCTCGCGCATCTTCCAACTGCGGCCGCTCGACGATGGTAATTTACGCCGGGTCATCGAGCACGCACTACACGACAAAGAACGAGGTTACGGCGACAGATCGGTCACGGTCGATGAGAACGCGCTGGAGCATCTCATTCACGTTGCTGGCGGCGACGCACGCAACGCGCTCAACGCACTCGAACTCGCCGTCGAAACCACCCCGCCCGATAAAAGTGGGGCGATTCACATCGACCTCGACGTGGCGCAGGAATCGATCCAACGCCGGGCCATACTCTACGACAAGGACGGAGACGCACATTACGACACCATCTCTGCCTTCATCAAATCCGTGCGTGGGTCGGATCCCGATGCCGCACTCTACTGGTTGGCTAAAATGCTCTACGCCGGCGAGGATCCACGCTTCATCCTGCGCAGACTGCTGATCCTGGCTTCCGAAGACATCGGATTGGCCGATCCGATGGGATTGGTCGTCGCTGCCGCGGCGCTGCAATCCTTCGAATTCGTCGGTTTGCCTGAAGGAGTGTACCCCATCGTTGAAGCCACGCTCTACCTAGCTACGGCGGCCAAATCGAACAGTGCGATCTCCTACTTCAAAGCGTACAAATTGGTCGAAGAAAGGGGCATCGTGGACGTGCCCAAGCATCTCCAGGATGCCAATCGTGACGCAAAAGCTCTGGGGCACGGCGAGGGATACCAGTACCCGCACGAATTTTCCGCCCACCACATCGGCCAGCAGTATTTGCCCGACGAACTCCTGGGAACGGTTTTCTACGAACCTTCCGATCAAGGATACGAAACCCAAGTCGAAAGAAGGTTGGCGCGCTGGCGTGAGGCGCAGCGTAAAGCGTTGGGCATCGAGCGTGTCGAGTCCCTTCCCGATCCGCAAGAAAGTGAAATCCAAACCATCAAGCGAGATCTCACCCGTCGTGGGGATCAGAAACGCTGAGCGGCGAGTATGACCACCATCCTTCTCATCCGGCACGCCGAAAATGATTTTGTAAAAACGGGGAAACTCGCCGGCCGGCTTCCCAACGTGCACCTGAATGCGCGCGGGAAACAGCAAGCGGACGCTCTGGCAGAGGTGTTGGAACCCGTCAAACTGCGGGCGATCTTTTCCAGTCCACTCGAACGAGCATTGGAAACTGCCGCACCGCTCGCCGCAGCGAAGAAAAAGGAGGTCATCGTCCGAGAAGACCTGGGGGAGATCCAATACGGCAAATGGCAAGGCGCTTCCTTGAAAAGTTTGTACCGCCGAAAGCTGTGGCGGGTCATTCAAAGCATCCCCTCACTGGCGCGTTTTCCCGAGGGCGAATCCTTCCCCGAGGCCCAGGCCCGCATCGTCTCCGAATTGGAGACTCTGCGCGCCCAATATGGGACGCCCAAGGCGATCATCGCCTGCATCTTCCACTCCGATCCGATCAAACTCGCCCTCGCACATTACATCGGCCTGCCCCTCGACCTTTTTCAACGGCTTACAATTTCACCCGCATCCATCAGCGCTCTCCAGATCCACGGCGGTCATGTACGCCTCATCGGTCTGAATGACCGACGAGCCACCATGGCGGCCGAGTGAGGATGATATACTTCCTGTAGAGTTGGGGATAAAACGATTGATCTCGAAGGAGACATCGTTCGCGGAGTGCGGATGACACCCAAGGAGTACGATCTGAAGCCGGTAACTCGAATCACGACCGGGGCCATTGGCCCCGTGGGCCAACGCGTCTTCTATATCCAGGCAAGCAAGGGCGAGGAATTAATCACCCTGATCGTTGAAAAGCAGCAGGTGCAGTCGTTGGCGATCGGACTGGAACAATTTCTCGCCGATCTTGACGAACGATTCCCGGATCTATCGAACGCAGAAACGGCCTTCATCGAAGATGAAATGGCGCTCGAAAAACCGATCGATCCCGCCTTTCGCGTCGGACACATGGGCTTGGGATACGATGAAGAGAACGATCTGCTGGTGCTCGTAGCGCGCGAGATTCAAGCCGAAGGTGAAGACCTGGATGCGGGTGATGTCGCTCGATTCTGGTGCACTCGATCGCAGCTTCGCAGCATGTGCGCCTGGGGGCTGGAAGTCGCTAGCCGCGGACGCCCGATTTGCGGGAATTGTGGTCAACCCATCGATCCCGAGGGTCACTTCTGCCCCAAACGCAACGGACACAAACACTAACGTTCCCAGGATCCCCTCTCGAATTCGGTTGTAAAAATGCGCTGCTATTGATGTCAAAGTGGAAGACGATGATTCCCACGGACGCGGAACTCCAGAAAGTGCTGCACGATCTCACATTCGGTGAGATCGAGGTCATCGGCCAGTTCACCTGGAGTTCGAATTACACCTTCCTCGCCCAGGTGACCTGCGATCAAGAAACGCTACCGGCAGTGTATAAACCTTCCCAGGGCGAACGACCGTTGTGGGATTTTCCGCGTGGGACTCTCGCCGCACGCGAAGTCGCCGCCTTCATCACGTGCAACGCGCTCGGCTGGGACCTTGTTCCACCGACGGTATTGCGCCAGGATGGTCCTGCCGGCTCGGGCTCCCTGCAGCTATTCATCGACGCCGATCCGGAACGGCATTACTTCAGCTTCAGCGAGGCGGAGAAACAACGGCTGCGCCCCGTCGTCGTCTTCGATTTTCTGATCAACAACGCCGATCGCAAAGGCGGCCATGTTCTCCTGGCGCCCGACGGACACATCCACCTGATCGATCACGGCGTGTGCTTCCATCAGGAGTACAAGCTGCGCACCGTGGTGTGGGACTTCGTCGACGAACCCATTCCGCAGGAAATCCTCGCCGACGTGGAGGCGTTTCTGCAACGCCTGGAAGAGTCTGGCGAGTTATACGCCGCCTACATCGAGCTGCTTTCCGAAGATGAATTCCAGGCGCTAAAAGACCGTGCTAGAAAATTGCTCGTAGCTCGGCGTTTCCCCAAGCCTGGCCCAGGGCGGCCCTATCCTTACCCGCTGGTATAATCCTTCGCAATTAACGTCGCAATTGAACGAGGAAACATGCAGGACGTAAAAATTGCCTTCATCGGATTCGGCAACGTCGGTCGGGCACTGGCGCGTCTTATGCTCGATAAGCAAAAGACGCTCCACGATCGATATGGCCTCGCCTGGCGCAATGTGGGCATCGCCACGGGGCGGCACGGGACGGCGCTGAACCCACAGGGTATCGATCTCGAGAAGGCGCTCGATCTCGCCGACCGAGGAGAATCGCTCGCCCGGCTCTCAACTGCAAAGTCGCCGGAGCACGGTTTCGCTTTCATTCGCAAATGCGGCGCGGACGTTTTGTTCGAAAACACGCCTGTCAATTACCAAACCGGCCAACCGGCAATCGACCACATCCGCACCGCATTAGAAAACGGAATGCACGCCATTACGGCCAACAAGGGACCAGTGGTCTATGCCTACGATCGACTGACTGCGCTGGCGAAGAAACGCGGCAAACGCTTCCTGTTCGAATCCACGGTGATGGACGGCGCCCCGGTATTTGCCACGTGGCGAGAGACTCTTCCGGCAGCTGAAGTCCACTCCTTTGAAGGCATCCTGAACTCGACCACCAATCTTATGCTTACGCTCATGGAAGACGGCAAGTCTTTCGAAGAATCGGTGGCCGTCGCCGAATCCATCGGTATCGCCGAAAGCGATCCGCGGGGAGACACGCAGGGATGGGACGCCGCCATCAAAGTGGCGGCGTTGGTCACCGTGCTCATGGGATCGTCGCTCACACCGGATCAGGTCGAACGTGAGGGCATCGAAAACATCGACCCGCAGGACGTCGTATCGGCTGCGGCAGAGAGAACGCGCTGGAAATTGCTCTGTCGCGCGGAAAAACACGCCGGGAAAATCCGCGCCAGCGTGCGGCCGACGTTGATGGATCCCAAAAACCCGCTTTTCAACGTGCGAGGCACGTCCTGCGCAATCACCTTCCAGAGCGACGTACTCGGCGATCTCACGATCGTCGAATCTGACCCGAGTCCGCAAACCACGGCCTACGGGCTTTTAGCGGACTTCATCCAGGCATTCAAGTAGCCTCTGGCAAGGTAAGATATAACGTATACGATTTACAAAATCCGGGAGAACCACATTTGGAACACAATCCTTTTACTGCACTCTTACTCATCACGGCCCTAGCCGTAGTCGTTCCCATTCTCACCAGCCGCATTCGACGCATGCGCCTTCCCATCGTCGTCGGTGAGATATTCGCCGGCGTGATCATCGGTCACAGCGGCCTCAACCTGGTCGACAGCTCACCCATTCTGCAATTCCTGGCCGAATTCGGGTTTGCCTACCTGATGTTCCTCTCGGGATTGGAAGTGGATTTCAACCTACTGCTTCCCTCGCGCGGAAACAGCGCAGAGCGTACCTGGTGGAAACAACCGCTGCCCGTCGCATTCATTCTCCTAGCAGGCACCGTTGGGCTTGCGCTGCTGGGAGCGTTCGCATTGTCATTACTCGATGGCATCCAGAATCCGCTGCTGATGGCGCTGATTCTCAGCACGACCTCGCTCGGCGTCGTCGTCCCGGTGCTCAAGGAAAGAGAAATCCTGGACTCGCGTTATGGGCAGTACTTGTTGGTGGCAGCTTCCATCGCCGATTTCGTCACCCTGCTGTTATTGACCATCGTCATCGCCATAAACAGCCAGGGACTGACGCTCGATCTGCTGCTCATTCCGGCGTTACTGTCGCTGTTCGTACTGGCGGCAAGAATCGGACAGCGGTTTACCGAAGCCCCTTTCCTGCGCCGGATTCTTGGGGATCTCTCCAGCGCCACGGCCCAAATTCGCGTGCGCGGCGCGTTCGCCCTGATGGTTTCCTGGGTGGTACTTTCCGAGGCGTTGGGCGTGGAGTTGATCCTCGGTGCATTCCTGGCTGGTGCAATTGCCAGCCTGATCGCCGGATCGACGGACGTCGAATCTCGCGAGAAGCTCGATGCCATCGGCTACGGTTTCTTCATCCCCATTTTCTTCATCATGGTCGGCGTAGAGTTCGATCTGAACACACTCATCGAGTCTCCTTCCGCACTCCTGCTCATACCCATACTCGTCGTCTTGGCCGCACTGGTTAAGATCATCCCGGCGTTGACCCTCCGCACCCAGTTTCCGTGGCGCGCATCTCTCGCAGCGGGTTTCTTGCTCTCCGCGCGTCTCTCATTGATCATCGCCGCCGCATCGATCGCTCGCGATCTGGGTGTAATCAGCGAGGCGCTGAACGCCGCCATCATTCTCCTCGCCATCATCTCCTGCACGTTCGCACCACTCCTCTTTAATCGCCTCTATCCGAAAAGCGAAGAAATCTCCCGCCAGGGCGTGATCATTCTGGGTCAAGACCAAATGGCCGAATTCCTGGCTGAACGCCTGCTTCCGAGCGGTGAACGGATTTCGGTCATCTGCCCGGACGAAAGCCGCATCCAGGCTTTTGAAGAACTCAATGTGACGATCCACTGCAACTGTACGGATTTCCGATCCGCACTGCGTGAAGCGGATGCCGCATCGGCTCGTGTCCTGATCGACCTCACCAGCAGTTCCGCAGAGACTCTAGAAGTATGTAACCTCGCTCGCCAGACTTTTAACATCCCCCTGGTGATATCACGCATCAGCGACGTCGAATTGATCCCGCAGCTTCAAAATTTGGGCGTGAAAGTCGTCCAACCTGCGCTCGCCACCGCGATGGCTCTCGAGGGCGCCATTCGCTATCCGCTGGCGTTCGATATCCTGCTGCACGACACGGCTGACGTCGAGGTCGGAGAGGTGTATTTTAATAATCCCCGGCTGGCCGGGATGTCGATGCGCAAGATTCGCTTACCCGGCAACGCGCTTGTCTTGAGCATCCAGCGTGGTGAAAATGTTGCGGTTCCGCACAGCGATACCACGCTCCAGCTTGGAGATCGCATCGGCTTGATCGGCAGCCCCGATTCCGTCGAGCAGGCGATCGCCATGCTGCAGATGATGTAACGGAAAAGGCAATCATTTGGAACTGCAGGGTTGACGGTGGCATCGTTTTACAGTAGACTAGGCACATCTCTCAAGAAAGGAAGGCGCACCGAATGATGGACATTCATCGCAGTAATACTCAAGTGCTTCGCATTCAGTCCGATATTGGACTCGTTGCCAGCATGCCTTCGCGGAGTGCGCCTACTGACAGGTAACCGTCTCGTATTCACGAGGCCGCGGTGCGCTCCAGCGCCCGCGGTTTTTTATTTTCGTTCAACTTTTGGCCGCGGAAAACCGCGGCCGATTTGTTTAGAAAGGAGATTTCGGTGAATCAAACAGCCATTCACGTTCGAGATGCCTACAAAGTATTCAATAAAAACCACCGAATACTCTGGCGTCGCAATATCAAAGACGGTCAGAATGCAGAGACTGTCGCCGTCGATCACGTTTCATTTCAAGTGAAACGAAGTGAGATTTTCGGCGTCTTAGGACCAAACGGCTCCGGAAAATCCACGCTGGTGCGCGTGATCGCCACGCTGCTCTTGCCGGATGGCGGTGATGTAACCATTCTGGGGCACGACGTCGTCCGAGAACCGATCAAGGTCCAACGTCTGATCAACCGGGTTTCCGTGGAGGCATCATTCTTCAAGAAACTGTCGCCCATGGAGAATCTGAGTTACGCCGCACATCTTTACGGCTTGAACAACCGCAAGGCCCGCCAGCGGTCGCTCGAATTGCTTGACCGTTTAGGCCTCGAGCGCGATGCGGTTGGAAAGCCCGTGGAAGAAATGTCCCGCGGCATGCAGCAGAAAGTTGCCATCGCGCGTGCTTTACTCACGCGGCCGGCCATTCTGCTGCTCGACGAGCCGACAACCGGTCTGGACCCGCACTCCAAACGTGAAGTTCAGGCCCTGGTACGCGAAGTGCGCGATGAGCATGGCACGACGGTCTTGCTGACGACGCACGACATGCTCGAGGCGGATAAACTGTGTGACCGCATCGCCATCATGGACCTGGGCAAACTCGTGGTCATGGATACACCGGCTCGATTAAAGAAACTGGTCAAGGCAACCAACGGCCATGAACCGACCCTGGAGGACGTGTTCCTCGAACTTACGGGGAAGAAGTTGGTCAAACACGATGGAAATGGATCGAAGGCGAATTGAGCTTCACCCACCTTTGTCCGGAACGAATTAATCGTAGAAACGATGGAGGCAATTTAACAATGGTTTCAGCAGCATTACAGGAAATGAGAGCTTCCTACGCATTTGTAGAGCGCAACATCTATCTGGTGAAGCGCTATTGGACCTGGGAGATGGTCTGGATGGTCTATTCGATCACCAACAGCCTTTCGGTGAGCTACATCGGCATGGGCATGGAGCAGGTTGGCGGCGAGGGCGTTGACGGCCGTTTCCTCGTGTTGTACCTGGTTATCGGCACTCTCGTCTGGCGCTATCTCTCGACGATCTTTTACTGGATCACCGACATCATCGGCCTCGAACGCTGGGAGGGCACGATCGAGTACACCCTCATGGCACCGATCCGCCGCATCACACACATGGCCGGCCAGACGATGTTCGCCGTCGTGTACAGCTTCCTGTTCACGAGCGTCATCTTGCTGGTGACCGTCGAGCTTTTCGATATCAACCTCGACCAGGCCAATATCTTCGGCGCGACGGTCGTGCTGCTTTCCGGCAGTCTCTCGTTCATCGGTGTGGGGATCGTCGGTTCGATATTGCCGCTGCTCTTCCCGGAACGCGGCGCGCAAATGACCCACGTGATTATCGCCACGCTACTGCTCATATCCGGCGTCTACTATCCAATCAACGTGCTCCCGGATTTGCTGCAGAAAGCGGCGGTCTTCTCGCCTGCGACGTACGTCTTGCAGGGCGTGCGCTCCGCCATGCTCGACGGCACAGCACTCGTTGACCTGTGGTCCAATATCTGGCCGGCACTGCTCATCGGCATAATGGCCATTCCGATCGGGCTGCAGATCTTCAGGATGGCGGAACGATACGCAAAACGTACCGGGAAACTGAGCCGAAACGGATAATCCACGTTTTCAACAAAGACGAGGTGTGAGCATGTTAACGGAACAGAAAGAGAGACAATCTGAGGGCAGAAGTGCAACATCCATGCAGACGGGTGTGCGCTTCCGGCCCTATCGCGGCGAGAAAGACATCGCCATCATCGCGGATATCACACAACGGTGCTACGACGCAGAGGGTATCGATTTTCGCTGGAGTGAGCAGGCTGCAGCGCGCACGTTTGCCTACCTCGATCATTTCAATCCGTTCAAAGACGTGCTGATCGCAGAGGTCGAAAATGAAGTCGTGGCTTTCGTTCGGGTTCATTGGAATCAAGAAGAGCCAGGCCCGCGTCTCTATCGTCACATCGGGCACGTCTTACCACGATGGCGCCACATGGGAATTGGCACGGTCCTGCTTCAATTCGCACAGAAACGTCTGCGTACTCTCGCAAAGAGTCATCGCTTGAACGGTGCGCGGTTTTTCCAGTCCTGGACCGCGGACAGCGATAGCAGTTCGATCGTGATGTTGGAATCACACGGCTACCAGCCAACGCGATTCGATTTCGACATGGTTCGGCCGCTCTCGGAACGCATCGAACACAAAACGCTGCCACCGAGTTTGAAAGTCCGACGGGTGAAACCCGAAGATTACCGTATGGTATGGGAAGCGATGGACGAAGCTTTTCGCGATCATTGGGGCCACGTTCCGGCTTCGGAGTCGGCCTACAAATGGTGGCAAAAGAATGACAGTTTTCAACCCGAACTGTGGAAAGTAGCGTGGGATGGGGATCAAGTCGCCGGGATGGTTTTAAACTTCATCGACAGCGCTGAAAATCGAATCTATGGCAGAAAGCGTGGCTATACGGAGAATATCTGCGTTCGCCGACCCTGGCGCAGGCGAGGGCTTGCTCGCGCGCTGCTCACCCAGTCTCTGCGTATGCTCAAGGACATAGGGATGCAGGAAGCGTGTCTGGGAGTCGACACACAGAATCCCAACGGCGCACTGCAGCTGTATGAGAGCGTCGGTTTCAAGTCGGTCAAACGCTATACAACGTATCGGAATCAGATCGATTAGGCCATTCCGAACGCCAAGCCGTGAATGGACACCGGACAAAAGAGTAGCAGAAATGATGTCAACACCTTTTTCAGAATTCAAACACAAAGGCCTCAACGTCCGTCCAGCAACGTTGGACGATCTCGAAAAAGCCGTAACCATGTTCAACCGCTGTTCGCAAGAGATGATCGGGATAGACGAATTCACACCCGCGAATTACCGCCGCGAATGGCAAGCGCCTGGTTTCGACCTCGAAAGGGACACGCGCCTCGTGTTGTCAGGGGACAACACGATCGTCGGCTGCGTCGAAGTCTGGGCAGATATTGATCCGCCCGTCCACCCCTGGGTCTGGGCGCGCGTGCATCCCCAATGGGAGGGACAAGGCATCGGCACGGAAATGCTCCGATGGGGCAAAGTGCGCGCCATCGAAGCCACGTTCGATCGCGTGTCCGAACCATATCGAATCTCCATGTACTGCGGCACGTATGCCAATCACGAAGCAAGCCAAGGGTTGCTTGAAGGATTCGGGATGGGCTTAATTCGCCAAAGTTATCGCATGCGCATCGATTTCGACAAACCGCTAACCAAACCGATCTGGCCTCAGGGTATATGCGTCAGGACGTACAATCACGCCGAAGACGCTGAAGCCGTTTACCTAGCCAACGATGAAGCGTTTCGAGATCATTGGGGCTACGTAGAAACTCCCATTGATCAAGGGTTCGAGCGTTGGCTGCATTACCTTGTCAATCGCGATGGGTTCGATCCATCGTTGTGGTTTTTGGCAATCGATGGTGACGAAATTGCAGGCATGGCCTTGTGCAGACCCCAGGCAGACGACGACGCTGAGATCGGTTGGATTGGAGAATTGTGTGTACGCCGGCCTTGGCGCAAGAAGGGACTCGGTTTGGCGCTACTTCAGCACGCCTTCGCTGAATTCCGCGACCGCGGCAAGCGGGGCACAGGGTTGGGTGTGGACGCCGAAAATCTTACCGGGGCCTTGCACCTCTATGAACGAGCGGGAATGCACGTCGAACGCAATCGGCTGACGTACGATCTCGAACTTCGCCCCGGAATTGAAAAGGCAACAGAGTCACTCTGAGTACTGCCAACCCGAAACGTCCGCAAGCGGTGGGGTTTCGGATACAATCTGTTTTGCACAGGATACCGTTACGCAAGGCTAACGCACGAGCTGCAACGTACTGGTTGTTGATCGATGAAGGGGGCACGACGGACAAGCATGGAAATCGACAGGGTCATGTTTAAAGCTGTAATCTGGGATCTGGGCGGCGTCATCGTGCGTACGCATGATCAAAGTGGAAGAATACATTGGGAAGAGAAACTCGGGCTGCCCAGTCGAAAACTATCGCATATCGTTTTCGAGGGCGAGATGGGGCGTAAAGCAACACTCGGACAGGCGCACTCGGATGACGTCTGGAATTGGGTCATCGACGAACTCGGTCTGCCGCAGGAAGCGCGCCCGGAATTGGAACGGGATTTCTGGAGGGGCGATCGGGTAGATCGAGAATTGGTGCAGTTCATCCGTGAATTACGTCCAAGATACAAGACCGCTCTGCTCAGCAACGCCTGGCCGGGTTTGAGAGAAATGCTACGAAATACGTGGCACATCGCGGACGCATTCGACGAGATCGTTATATCCGCTGAAGTCGGCGTCGCAAAACCGGATGCGCGCATCTTTCAACGCGCCATCGAACGACTGCACGTCAAACCAGAAGAAGCCATTTTCGTCGACGATTTCCCGGAGAACATCAGGGGAGCACGAGCCGTTGGGTTGCAGGCGATCCACTTCCAAACACCGTACCAAGCAATACGAGATTTAACAGCCATCCTCGAATGACTGCTGCCACCACGAATACCGGAAACCGATTAATCGTTAGAGCGAATCAATAGAATCCAGACGATCTGCGTCGCGAATCTTATCCAGACGTCGCACCCTCTATTTATTTTGAGGGTTGATTCTTGTTGAGAACACTTAAAAAAACTTGACGGAGAAACAAGAACAGTCTATTCGAGAACGGTGGGAGTCTAAAAGATTATTGGATCGAATGAGGCGAATACGACATTGGACGTTGAACAAAGCCGACGAGCTCCCTGCCATCCTCAAGATAGCCCGACACTGCCGCTCTCGTCGGGACGCCGTCGTCGTTGAACCTTAACGGAAGGGCATTTTCCCAGCAGGTCGGCGCTATCTTTTCCTGAAACGCACTCGCTTTCTATGTGTGGTTCAGGGACGGAGCTGGAAATAGCCAAGGCCGACGACGACAATCGATCTATTGGTGCCCTGGAGCTCGCACAACTCCAATTTAATAACCACAGCGCGATAAGTCAAGGAACGTTAGGCTTAAAAAAAGTACTATTGGCTATCCGATATAACATCCGAAGTCAAATTACTGCACGATAGCCATAAAAACATTCGACGAATTCCGACTGCAGCGAGGGAGCCTTTGTCATGGATACAAGAATAAAACTGATCTTCAATCCATACGCCAATCGCGGCCGAGCTTGGAACACGGCCATGGTCCTGCAATCGATTGTCGAGCGCAATGGTGGCGGCTCCTGGGCAGCGACGGAATACCCCGGTCATGCCACCGAGCTCGCAGAACAAGCATGTCAGGATGGTTTTGAAGTGGTTGCTGCCCTCGGCGGTGACGGCACCGTCCACGAAGTCGTAAATGGACTCATGCGTTCGCCGGCCGAAAACCGTCCCAAACTGGCTGCCGTGCCCCTCGGCTCGGGCAACGATTTCTGTTCGAACAACGGAATCGCAGAAAATGCCGAGACCGCTATGCAGCGCGTCTACTTCGGCGAAACCAGGTTGATCGATCTCGGCCGGGTGACGGATGATTCAGGGCGTACGGAATTTATCGACAACACGTTGGGAATCGGTTTCGATGCCGCGGTTACGATCCATTCCTACAGCATAACCCGCATTAAAGGCTTCGCCATGTACCTCTGGGCGGTGATCCAAACCATCTTGCGCAACCACGACGCTCCGCATATGATCATAACAACGGACACGGAAACGTTCGACCAGAATGTGCTCATGCTGGTACTCTGCAACGGCCCGCGCGAAGGGGGTGGTTTCTACGTTGCACCGGCGGCAAAATCAGACGACGGCATTTTCAACTACGCCATGCTCCGCCACGTGTCTCGTCCGATGATGTTCCGTCTCATACCGGAAGTCATGCGCGGCACGCACGGCCGCTTCGAACAAGTCCGCTTGGGTTCGTTTCGCCAGCTCGATCTCGTATCCGACGAACCGTTCACGGCACACATTGACGGCGAGGTTTTCGCAGGTTTTACCTCGAAAATACGAGGCTTAAAAGTCGATGTGCTGCCGCAAGCGATCCAGATCATCCACTAGTCCGGCGCGGGGCACTTGCAGACAAGTCAGACAAGCGCGAAACTGCGTACTGCAGCCATGAAGACCTTGCAGCGAACGCTCGAAGATTATGACCTCGGTCATCTGCGGATCATATCTGAACTTTGGGGATTTGACGCTCCCTCCGCTTCCTCGCGTCACGTGGCGCAATCTCTCGCGAAGCAAATGTTGGATCCGCCCACCGCACAAGAGATCGTCCAGTCTTTGCCCTCCGGCACACGTAAAACGCTCGTCTACATCCAACGCCACGGAGGGCAAGCGCCGTTTTCCGATTTGATTCGCCTATTTGGTCCACTGCGCGAGATGGGTGCCGCCCGCCGGGATCGGGAAAAACCATGGCGCTCTCCCGCTTCGGCACTCGAATCGTTGTGGTATCGAGGCCTAATCGCGCGCGCTTTCGGGGACAGCGAAACCGGTCCATTGGAGTTCGCATATATTCCCAACGATCTGGCACGCATACTTCCACAGCCGTCCCGGCGCGAACGTGAACCCTATGGCCATCCATCAGAAACGCCTGCCGTCCGCATCGCGACTTCCTCGGCTACAGTGGATGACGCCACGACGATTCTCGCCGCCCTGCGAAAAAATCCCGAGAAGAGCGATACACTCAATCAGCAGCGACGCAGCCGTCTAGCAACATTTCTGCTGCAGCCCGATTCGCTCGAATTCTTGATTTGTATTTTGCGTGAGGCATCCATACTGAGCGACAAACCGCTCGCTCCGCATCCGGAAAACGCGCGTACGTTCCTGGAAGCCTCTCGCGCAGAGGCGCTGAAGACCCTGCTGCTTACCTGGCTTCGATCCACGGAATGGAACGACCTGCAAGGAATTGAATACCTGCAACGCTCGGGCGATCGTTGGCCGAACGAACCGAGCACCTCCCGTCGTGCGGCGTTTCAACTCATGCGGGAGATCCCCCACGGAACCTGGTGGGGTCTGGATGGCTTCGTGGAAGACGTGCGTATACGACAACCGGCTTTCCAGCGTCCCGCAGGAGACTTCAGCTCCTGGTATTTTAAAGACAAGCGCACGGGTTCGATCCTGCACGGCTTCGACGATTGGGATGCCGTCGATGGTGCAATGCTGCGATACATGCTGTTGGGGCCACTCCACTGGCTGGGTGTAACCGACCTCGGGATGCAGACGGAGCACGATGCCGCGACGTTCTTTCGTCTCACGCCGGCTGCCTCGCTCTTATTCGATAGCGAAACCGAACTCACGATCAAGGAGAGTTCGGCTTCGGCGTCCATATGGGCAGACGGACGCCTGCGCGTACCGCGGCGTGCCGTGAGGTCATTGCGATATCAAATCGCACGTTTCACGAAGTGGGAATCGATCGACGATAACAACTATCACTACCGAATCACTCCGGCCACGCTGGACGCTGCAAAGGATCAGGGCCTGGAATTTAACCACATCCTTTCCATCCTCAAATCTGCCGTGGAAAAAGACATACCCCCCACATTAATCGAAGCACTGGAGCGCTGGTCGGAACGTGGTTCGGAAGCAAGAATTGAAAGGATCATAATCTTGGAGGTGCAAGACACAGATACTCTGGAACTATTACGGAACAATCGTTCCACTTCTCGCTACTTGCAGGAAATCCTCAATCCGACAATTGTGTTGATTCGCGAACAGGATTGGCCCCAACTTTGCGCGGCTGCTGCCCGGCTAGGACTCCTCATAGAACCACCGTGGACTCAAGCCACCTCATAGACCCCTCATTGATGGCCTGAATCCATAACTTTCTATTAAAATCCCTACTTAAAATCGAAGATAAAAATTTTCAGACACCTGCCAAATAAAGATGAAAGACAAGTGTCTCGATGCACGATGCGCGAATTCAATCTAGACGATAGGGAAGCGAGGGCCAACCAGCGATTCGGTCTTTTGCTTTTCTAATTGGTAGTAGGAAGACGATCACTAAAGCATTCCGCAGCATACAGAACCGTACCCTGATGTTCCCAACAATTCTTTAGCCCTTCCGTCCATTCAGGTGGAAACTCCCGCACATAGGCATAGAAGAGAACCAATACCGCTCTATCACTTTCCAGCAGGTCCCGCATCTCTGACAATTCTTGATCATATTGTGGTTTTTCCAACATCGTAACGTCATCGAATCCAATTGGGGTCCGGTGACCATAGCGATTAAATTGGAAATACAAACCTTCGATATTGTTTGTATATATCACGATGTCGGGCGGTAACGAACTGATTTCCTCGATATCTGAAAAGCGCTGTTTAGTTTGCGAGCCATATCCCGGAGAGTTATAACGTAGGACACTGATCAAGTCAGCGCTCCGATCAATATAAGAAATCAACAAAGGTCCAAATACCACCAAGAAAATGATATATCGGAAAGGTGGGATCGTACGTTGAGAGATCCATACCAATAATGATGGAATTAGTATTAAAAACACGGCATAC
Organism: Anaerolineales bacterium; assembly: GCA_034417075.1. GTDB lineage: Bacteria > Chloroflexota > Anaerolineae > Anaerolineales > E44-bin32 > WVZH01. The sequence continues at coordinate 90,446 of DAOULU010000010.1, read as the reverse complement.
AGTGGCAGTGTGATCCGGATATCCAGCGGAGTTGAAGCATCAAAGAAAGTGAATGTTGCGAGTATCATCAGTGAATATATAAGTGCGTAGACGATCAGAATAGTGAGTAGATGATTGTTCTTGAGATCGGAATATCTTCTTAAGCATTCACGTTTTCCAAGTTTGTAACAGCCAACAAGCACAACGATGATAGTAAAAAACAAGCAGAAGACCATCCCAACTTTCGCCATGTGTGTGAACTCACTTGAAGAAATCCACTCCCAAAGAATCCAAAAAATACCCTTTAATTTCTCCAGACTTGGGGGATGCCAGAGAATTCTCCGGTTCGTGAAAGTGCCCGCCAAGACTTTGTTCCGTATCATCCAAATGGCCATCGGGGCTAGACTGAAGAAGAGCAATATTAGTAAAGGCCGGAGTTTTTTTCGGAGATTGAACTTACTGTGTAGCAGTATTGCTATTACAGATGTAACAATTAACGATAAACCTGCATAGCGGGTTAGATAATGCATGCCAATTATGATCCCGACGCCTATAAGTAGGCTCCTATTATTTGTCTCCAAGTATTTACTCAATAATGCTATCCCAAGTAACATTAAGAAGATAAATATCGGTTCCGTCATAGCCCAATCATGTGAGGAAATCATAATCGGTGAAAATGCGGCAAGCAGGGAACCCATCAATGACGCAATAGGATTTCCACTCAAATGTTGGATAAACCAACCAATTAAGATAATACTTGCACCGAAGACCAGAATGTTAACCAACATCGCGGCTTGGATGCTATTCAAACCGCAGATCTGAATTGCGGCGAGTAATAAAGGATAGAACGGAGGAAAATGTGTCATTGGCCTAAGTGATCCATCTGGACCAATCCAATTCAAACCTTTTCCGGTAACCACGTGCTCGGAAACACCTATGTAGGCGATCGAATCACTGGCAATCCCCATACCATTTTTTATAGTAATAAAAAGTATCAACGCGGCCAATAACCCACAGCCAAGTAATGCACAATAGTATAGTGCCCTCAATACAATTGAATGCTTCGAATGACTCACGTTTAGAATCCTCCAAATAGATTGATTTACCACTGGCATGTTAGAAAGTTCCTCGAGAGGTTCTCAGCAATTCTAAACTGATCCTGTATAGTGTAATATATGCAGATAATAGTAAAAGCATGATGTGAGTGAACATTGTAAACGAAAAGCAAATATTCAAATTCGCTTACGGATTGCGGTCTCAAGCGCCTCTTCCAATTCTTCGAGCGTTACCGGTTTAAAAACGAACGCATCCGCACCAACCCGCATGGCTTCATCCACCTGCGCATCCGTGGTTTCGGAAGACAGCATCACAACCGGGATCTGTTGAAAGCCCTGGCGTGTACGAATGAATTGGAGCAAATCAATTCCCGACACGTTCGGCATGTTGATATCCAGAATGAAAACATCCGGCTTGCGGCCCTGTAGCATCTGCAGGCCAGTACTGCGTGCATCACGAAAGATCTCACAGGAATAATCCAACAATTTCATCATCAAGCTCACTGCTTGACTCATTTCGTCATCGTCATCGACGATCCAGGCAACACGCATCTGCGCCTCCATCTACGCCTACAGTTCAGCCTTCACGCGCTCGGCCAGTCCACGACTGATACCGGGAATCTGCATCAACTCTTCCACTTTCGCCCGACGGATACGTTCTACATCACCAAAAACCCGAATCAGCGCTTTTCGACGCGCCGGGCCGATTCCGGTAATGTGATCCAATTTGGAGGACAAACCGGAGCGGCGGCGCTGTGTCTGATGGTGTTTCAATGCAAATCGGTGGGCTTCATCGCGAATGCGCTGAACGAGATACAACGCCTCGGATCTGCGAGGTAAAATCACGGGGTCAGGACGGTCGGGCAGAAATAATTCCTCGTTACCCTTTGCCAATCCCGCAATGGATATTTCGTTCGAAAGACCATATTGCTCTAAAATCTTCACCGCCCGGCTCAACTGCCCCTTGCCACCATCTACGATCAACAAATCCGGCAAGAAACCAAAAGAGGCGTCTCGTTTCCCTCCAGGTTTATGCACTTCCTCGTCGGCGATCTTCCAACGTCGAAAACGACGATCGAGCACTTCTTCCATGCTGGCAAAATCATCCTGGCCTTTCACCGACTTTATCGTAAATTTGCGGTAGAGTCGCTTATTCGGCGTGCCCTGCTCGAAAACCACCATCGAACCAGCGGCCGCCGTGCCTTGTATGTTAGAGATGTCGTAGCACTCAACACGATTCGGCGGTTTCGGCAGATTGAGCGCCTCCTGTAATTCTGCCACGGCTTCGACGTGTTTACTACGATCAGCCTCCCATTGAGTACGAAGGGAGGCTAACGTCTCAGCGGCGTTCTCCGTCGCCATACGCACCAGGTCCTTTTTCGTTCCACGGCGAGGAACGACCAGGCGAACCTTCTTCCCGCCTTTGCGTTCGTTGAGCCACTTCTCGATAATCTGACTCTCTTCGATCTCGGTCGGCAGCAACACGCGCTGAGGAATATGGGCCGCATCGGCGTAGAATTGCTTCACGAAAGATTGCACCAGTTCAACGTCATCCGCTTCCCGGGTTCCTTCCAACACGAAATACTCTCGCCCGATCAACCGTCCGGCCCGGATAAAGAATATCTGCACGCAAGCGTCACGTTCGTCTCTGGCAAAAGCAATGACATCCGAATCGATCTTCTCTTGGGAGACGACCTTCTGCTGCTCGACGACTTTCTCGATGGCCTGCAATTGGTCTCGAATGACGGCGGCGCGTTCATAGTCCATGTCGGCAGAGGCGCGCCGCATCTCCTCATTTAGATTTTCTACTACCGGTGCAGTTTGTCCCTGCAAGAATCGACACAGGTGATCGATCATGCCCCGATAAGCGGTCCTATCGATCGCGCCGATACAAGGTGCGACACAGAGCTTGATATCGTAGTACAAACAGGCACGCAGATCCCCCCCTGTGATATGACGGTCACACGTCAGATAAGGAAATATTTTTCGCAGAACATCCAGGGTTTGATGTACGGCCCAGACACTGGTGTAGGGCCCGAAATATCGGGAACCGTCGTCGCGTACTCGGCGGGTCACCGTCACCTTCGGAAAAGAGTCCGACCAACGGACTTTTATGTACGGATAGCGTTTGTCGTCCTTCAGACGCACGTTGTACTTGGGGCGATGACGTTTGATCAACGTCATCTCGAGGATCAAAGCTTCAAGTTCCGAGCCGACCACGATCCACTCAATATCAGCGATATGTTCGAGCATTTCACTGACTTTTCGACTGTGTGAAGCGGAGGCGTGGAAGTAGGAACGTACGCGGCTACGCAGGTTGACGGCCTTGCCGACGTAGATCACCTGACCGCGCACATCCTTCATCAAGTAACAACCTGGCTTGGATGGAATCCCTTCCAGGATCGGCTGGATCTGATCTGACGCTGCCATCGAGTCAAATTCTAGCACATCCATTCCATAATGCTGATGGCGCATATGTACTTTCAGCCAACGTCTTCACAAAAAGAATGCGGCGTCCGCTGTTTTCAAATCGCTAAAATCCACTTTTTGAAGTATGCAGTATAATGCCGTGGACATGAACAATTTACGCTGCACTTTCCTCGTAATCTGGGCTCTGCTTTTTTCTGCATGCGTTCCAGCCGAAGAAACGAGTAGACCGGAATTGATGACACCACCTCCATCGGAGGAAGTTCTAACCGCTACCCCGACCGAGTCATCTCAACCGGCGGATAAAATCTTGCGACTCTGGCTTGCGCCTGCATTCGATCCGGACGATGGCAGCTCGGCCGGCATGCTGCTACGGGAACGTCTGGATGCGTTTGAAAACAATCACTCCGGTGTGGAGGTGGAAATCCGCATCAAGGAGGAATCGGGGGTCGGAGGCTTGTATCAAAGCCTAGCGTCTGCCACAGTCGCTGCACCGAGTGTCATACCGGACATCGTCAGTCTGAACCCGGAGAGTCTTCAAGCGGCTGCTATTGACGATTTGATCTCGCCTCTCGAACCGTTCCTCGAAGCACCGACGTCTCCGGCCTGGTACGACCACACGGTCTCCATCGCACGAATCGAGGGAAGCTTCTACGGTCGGCCGATCGCCAGCGAAACAGAAATCCTGGCCTATAGGACCTTTCTCTTCCAAACCCCACCGATGACATGGTCCAATATACTCGCTGGCCCCGAATCATTCCTTTTTCCTGCCAACGATCCAGAGGCGAGCTTCAGCCTCGCGCAATACCTGGCACTCGGCGGTTCTCTCGTCGACGATGTCGGCAATCCCGCTCTCGATCCCATCGTACTGACCGAAGTCCTTACCTTCTACGACTCAGCTTGGAATTCTGACATTCTATCGACGACCGCTTTGCAATATGCAAACGCTACTGAAACCTGGGAGGCGCTTATCGCAGAACGAGCGACTAGTGCGGTAGCTCCGTTATCTGAATTCCTCCTGGAAAGCGATCTACGAGTCTACTCCGCCGTCCCGCTGCCGACGCAAACTGAGCCCGGTGCTGGTTTTGCAAAAACATGGTCCTTGGCCATCGTCAACAACGACACCGATCACCAGGAATTAGCGGCACAAATGATTGACTGGCTCACAGAACCGGAATTCCTCGGCCCATGGACACACGCCCTGGGCATGCTGCCACCGACAAACCTGGCATTATCCCAGTGGCCGGAAGGTCCGGAAACATCCTTGGCCAGCAGCCTGGTGACCATCATGCGGCCTGAACTTCCTGCAGAAACAATTACCGTATTTGGACCACCCATCCACGATGCCATCACCGCAGTAATTCGTGACGGGGTAAAGCCGTCCAACGCCGCTGTCAGTACCGCACAGTCGGTCTCCAGCGACCAGACGGAGTAGTGACGAAGTTTCTCTGCTCCCTGGCGGTTTATGCTGTCGATTCAACGCAGAGTACATTCCATCCTCTGAAGGCATCGAGGATCGTCGATATTCATTCATTCACGCAAACTCATGTTGAGATATCGTGACCATTTGGCCCATCTGGATTCCATTCGCACCGCAGCGATTGCTGCGGCAGACCCGGACGCACTCTTACGTCGCAAGCTGAGTCTGCACAACGACACTCTTCAGATCGATGACCTGGTGCTTCGGCGGAATGCAACCGCCCGGATCTTCCTCGTGGCTTTTGGAAAAGCTTCTCCCGCAATGAGTAGAGCCGCCGTCCGCATCCTCGATTGGCCCTTCGCCGAAGGTCTGATTGCCGTACCGAAAGAATTTCGAGGATCGCTCCCGCGCGGAGCGCAGGTTTTCCATACGGGGCACCCACTACCGGACCAAGGCAGTTTGGATGCGGGCCGTGCGGTCGCCGAAATGCTCGCCAAATCGACGGCGGACGATCTCGTCCTGGTCTTGATTTCAGGCGGCGGATCGGCCATGCTCGAGCTTCCTCGCCCGGGGATCACCCTGGAAGACATACGCAGACTCAATTCTCTCTTGTTGAAATCCGGCGCACCGATCGAATCTATCAACGTCGTACGGCGCGCCATCTCCCGGATTAAAGCGGGAGGTCTGGCGCGTATGTCTGCACCCGCCAGAGTCGTTTCCTTGATACTCTCGGACGTCATCGGCGATCGTCTCTCCGCGATCGCCTCCGGACCCACCGTGCTTCGTGCGCCGACGCCCGAACAAGCTCGTGCCGTTTTGGAGCAGTATGATTTATGGAACCGAACCCCGGAAAGCGTTCAGCGCACACTACGTCAAAGTCGAAGCTCCCCGCCCCGAACGTCTCCACCTAAAAACATCATCATCGGCAACAATCGCCTGGTCGTTCGCGCGGCACAGGAAAAGGCCAGTGAATTGGGTTTTCCCACGAGAGTTCTCACCCACCGCCTGGAAGGAGAAGCGCGCAGCGCTGGAAGGCGGCTGGCCAACAGCCTGCTGCGCACATCCGGACCAGCATGCCTACTCGCGGGAGGTGAGACCACCGTCGATATCCATGGAGACGGACGTGGAGGCCGCAATCAAGAACTTGCACTTGCCGCCGCCTTGACGCTTGAAGGGGCACCCGATTGCGCAGTGATGTCGCTGGCCACAGACGGGGTCGACGGTCCCACACCTGCCGCCGGCGCGATCGTTACGGGAGACAGTGTTCCTCGCGCACGTCAACTCGGTCTGAACCCGGAAGGAGCGCTCGACAATAACGACTCCTTCCCCTTCCATAAGACGTTAGGGTCTTTGCTGATAACCGGTCCCAGCGGGACCAATCTCAACGATCTCGTCGTCGGACTCAAGTACCCGCGCATCTGACGAAGGAAATTCCAGCGCCATGAGCATCCGGTTGACCATCGACATTCCTGCTGTTACAATCCCGCCGCTCAAGTATCCTTAGAGGAGTCTGTATGCCCATTCATTTCGGTACCGATGGCTGGCGTGCCGTAATTTCAGACACATTTACCTTTCACAATCTGCGTCTCGTAGCCCAGGCGATCGCAGACGCCGTCGCTTCGGCGGAGTGGCTCAACGGCATGACCAGCGGCGTGCAGCCCGACCCGAAACGCATGGTGGTAGGTTTCGATACCCGATTTCTCTCCGATCGCTTCGCCGTCGAAGCTGCGCGTGTGCTCGCTGCCAATGGCTACAAGGTGTACCTCACCTCCGCCGACGTTCCCTCACCCACAATTTCCTACTCGGTTCGTCATCTCGGCGCGATCGCCGGTTTGATGATCACCGCTTCCCACAATCCGCCGCGGTACAACGGCGTCAAACTGAAAGCCGCATACGGCGGTTCTGCGATGCATGAGCAGTGCCGGCGAGTCGAGGTGTATCTGAACGACAACGAGGCCCGGGGTCGGGGACCCAACCTGATGGAATACGAAAGTGCGCGTGAAGCGGGTCTCATTGAACGCTACAATCCGACACCGGCTTACTACGATCATCTACGTTCGCTCATCGATTTCGATTCCATCGCCGATAATCCCCAACACATCGTGGTCGATTCGATGTTCGGTTCGGGGCGAGGGCAGATCAAAGGCATACTGCAGGGGACCGGTTGTGAAGTTTTCGAAGTGCGGGGGGAAATGAATCCCGGGTTCGGCGGAATCCATCCCGAGCCCATCGCCCGCTACCTGGGAGCGCTGGCAGGCGCCATTGCCGCAGGGCATGGACAGATCGGCTTGGCCACAGACGGAGATGCCGATCGCATCGGTGCCATGGACGGTCGGGGGCAGTTTGTCGATCCGCACCGCATCATGGCCTTGGCGCTCAAACATCTGGTCGAACACCACAGCTACAGCGGCAAGGTTGTGAAAACCGTCTCGACAACCCAGATGATCAATCGTCTCGCACGCCGCTACAATCTGGAGGTGATCGAGACCCCTGTAGGTTTCAACTACATTGCAGAACACATACTCCGCGACGATGTGCTCATCGGTGGCGAGGAATCGGGAGGAATTTCCTTCAAAGGACACATCCCCGAGGGCGATGGCATCCTCATGGGGTTGATGCTGGTTGAAATGGTTGCGTCGACCGGAAAGCCACTCGACGTATTGGTCGACGAACTCTTGAAGGAGGCAGGGCCGATCCAATACGCCCGCCGCGATATACGGTTATCCCGTCCGATCGAGAAACCTCGTTTGGTTCATCAGCTCGCCAATACCGCGCCGGACAAAATCGGCGATGTAAAGGTAAGCGAGGTCAACACGCTCGACGGCGTGAAATACATCCTCGAGGATGACTCCTGGCTTTTAATCAGGCCTTCCGGCACGGAACCGGTGCTGCGCATCTATGCCGAAGCCCCAAATGCAGAAGACGTACAAACGCTGCTCGACTTTGGTGGCTCTTTGGCAAAGTAAGCGCAGAACGAGGGCATCCGGAATAAGAAAAGGGCTCACCTCCATGAGCCCTTGCAACGTACATGTTTAATCATTCGGAATCGGGTGGCTTTTCTTATTCGTCTATCATCGGAGGACATTCCACCTCAGACGCCTGCTCGTACGCCCGCTCCCCCATGGCGCGTGACAACAAGGATTGCACGACGATCCCCAGAATGAAGAAAAGCGGAGCATAGATCAAACTGATCTGCACGCCCCAGACGAACATCACCGCGCCGACGGCGGCTGAAAGCAACATCATCCAGGCTCTGGCCATCGCCAATAGCAATATTCCGCCGACGATTCCCGCGCCAACTTCGAACAACAGCGTTGGATCTGTCGTCGAAAACACTCCCCAAACCGTGTCGGCGAGCAAGATGCTCCCAACCGCTCCGATGACGAAGATAGCGAGATCGTGAACCGCCAGGGCGAGCCAGGCGCCGATCATCCCGCCAACAAGGAGGGCGAGGAGTGCGATCCACCCGCTCTGATCCAAATGAAAGGCGATCTGCACACCGAGCATTGCTCCTATAAAGAATCCGGGCAAAGCGACGATGAAACGATAGATTTTCCAGCCGGCGAAGAGTAAAAGCGCTCCGCCAATGGCGGCGAGCAGGTATAGCGACTGACCTATCGGACCAAGTGTATCCAGAACGATGTCATCCACAACCGTGTCTTTCACGACTGCCGGAAGGCTGCAGGCTAAATTCGCCATCATTGCAATTGCATAGACGGCGACGGGAAACAGCCAGGCCGGGCGCCTATTTATGAGCAGATTCTCGTATGGGCTACGCTTTTCTCCGATGTCAAACCTCCCTGTGGGCGTAATTCACACGCCCGTTTTGATTGTGCGTAAGATTTGTGATATTTAACACAATCTCGTGCGATCCGCTGGAGTGAATCGATCGCAGTGTCGGGACCGCACGAGATGCTTGGAAATTGGCTAACTCACTCCGTTTCAATGAAAAGGATAATCGTCATTTTCGACAAATTGTCCTCAACGGGAGCCATAGCTGCAGCGAAAGCTTTCATCGCCTTCAAGATCGCCCCGGCTTCCTCATCGAAATCTTCTCGTTCCCAAGGCTCCATAGACTCCCGAATTTGTCCGATCAAACCCTCGATGTTTAGATACATCATGGGAACCATGTCCCTCGGAAATGCGTCCCAGATTTCCTGATACGCTTCGCTCTCGGCGAGGGACGGACCCCCACTGAACAAATCGGCAAACACGCTGGAAGACGATCCGATCATCAAATGCTCTTCACCGACCCCGTAGGTGACGATTAAATCGCCGCTGAACATGTCCACCAGGTCGTAGATCGTGCCGAACTCCTCTTCGCTGACTTCCACTTCTCCCATCCCCTGTCTTTCCATTGCGGCGCTGAAATTGTCAGCCACAGTCAGCAGCTTCTGCGGCTTATTGGTTTCGGCTAACAGCGCGAAACCAAGGGGAATATCCATGGATTCCGCCAACAAACCTTCGGCGGAAGGCAATAAAAGTAGGGCGATTTCACCGTCCAAGCTGCCGATGAGATCGTCGATCGGATCGAATCCAAAAGACATGGCGAACAGCGTCAGCGCTTCTTCCGCATCCGAACCCTGTGAACTGAGTAGCTGCAGCAAGTTCTCCCGGGTCTGCTCGAGATCCTCTACCACAATCCCTGAGACCAAATACATAATCGTATCCTCAGGCGCCATTGAGGGGATTTTTGGATCGGTATCCAAATATCCTTCTGGCAGTTCCGCTTGCAGTTCAGGATCGGTGAGGATTGCATAGTCGATTTTCACCCCGACGTCCACGGCGGAAATACCGACGGCGACGTAGACCGCCGCAGCACTTGATTCGGACATCAGATCCGACATCCCCGGACCATAAGCCATGGAAACCAAAGGCGTCATACTTTCATAGTACTTCGCCATATCCATATACATGGTCAAGATCTCTCCGCCGGGCAATCCGTCGATCGCGTTCTGGTAGCTATCAAGATCGGCCAGAGACGCGCCGTTCTGGGCATCGATTCCCGCATGGATGGGCACAACAGATTCGCCGATAAGCAGTAGATTTTCTGAGCGGCAAATGGCGACGTTGTCCACCACATCATCTTCGAGGAAATAGATGGTTTGATCGGCGTAAGTTTCTTCCTCAACGGTTGCGCCGCTTCGCTCCTCGAGTTCTGTAATTATCTGTTCGAGAAATTCATCTGCCGCACTTTTATCGTCAACCTCCACGGCAAATAAAATGCCCTCTTGCCCGGCTGTGCCGTATAAATCAAACGCCAGATCTGATATTCCGAGGCCGACATCGTTCCCGATCCAGGGTTGGATATCTTCGCTGTACGTGATGTTCATTTCTTCGCTGAGCCAATCATCCAATTCTTCCAATTGTTGATCAAGAAAGGTCGTGCCCTCCTCCAGCGGTTCTGGGGAAAGTGCGCGTATGATCGCCTCCAGGTTTTCATCACCGAGACGATCCAGGTTGACATGGATGTACATGGCAGCTTCGGCGGGTATGGCCTCAGCAGCCGCATCCTTTCCCGTCATGCCCAGCAAATCCCATCCAAAAGGATCGACGAAAAGCAGGATCACCACGACGACTACGATCACGAAAATGATGCCAGCGAGAATGCCCAGTCCGATAAATAACCTGCGACGATCATTGGATTCAGAAATCGGGGTGGTTGATTCTTGTTCACTCATCTTCTATTTCCTTTGGCTTTCTCTTGCTCCTGATGCGAATTACAGGCAGGAGCGCGATTACGCATACGAGGCCTGCGAATAAAAATGTTTCACGAACGACTTGGACGGCAACTTCTATTCCAACATGTAAGCTTTCATCCAAATTTGCATTGAGCGGCAGTAACCGAGCGGTAAGCACGTCAGCTCGATATAAGCCGTAAGACGTCATAACGGAAACACCGAGTGTCATACCCATCAAGCGAAAGAAAATGACCAACGCGGAAGCCGTTCCCCGGAATGCTGCTGGAACGCTGTCGATCACGGCCGCAGCGATGGGAGCAATTGTCAACCCAAATCCGATACCGGCCAAAAACAAATGCGGTAACATCACCGAATATGGTGTGTCCTGTTGCCAGGCGGTCATAAGTATAAAACCAATCAAGCTGACGAGCAATCCGATAGTTGCCGGCGTACGGTAGCCACTTCTGGCGGTCAGCCAGCCGCCGGGCAACGCAGCGAGAGCCATGGGAACCGTCAATGCGGAGAGCACCCAACCACTCTCCCAGGCGCCTTGTTCCAGCGTTTGTGCCACGACCGTATTGATGAAAAGGGGAACGTTTGCAATGGCCACAAATAGCCCGAAGCCGACCAGGAAATTGGCCAACGTAGCTGAAGTGAAGTTCTGTAAACGAAAGAGGTGCAGGGGAATGAGCGGGTGATTGATTCGTGCCTGTCGCAGTAGAAAAACTACGAACAAACAAATTGCCGCAGCAGCGAAGGGTAACGCGTAGGAAGGCATGCCGATTTGACCCTGCTGCGACAGTGTTCCTCCAAGATCAACTTTCGTACCCAGACCAACGTTGAGTAGAACGAGGCTTAAAGCAATCAGGCTGGCTCCCAACCAGTCCATCCGTGCATCTGCACGATCTTTCGTCGTACCTTGTAAAACCTTCCAAATCATGACGAACGCCAGCAGACAAAGCGGTAGATTGAGCCAGAAAATCGTTCGCCAATCGAAAAAACGAACGATGATGCCGCCATACAAATGTCCCACGACCCAACCCGCCGTATCGACCGCCGCGATTACAGCCAGGGGTTTCGCCCGCTCTCCGAGGGGATATAAGTCCCCCACGAGCGCCATCCCAACGGGCACCATGGCGCCCGCGCCAAAAGCCTGGATCATCCGCGCAGCGATCAAAACGGCCAGAGAGACGTGTGCGGGATCCGGACGATTTTCAGCGAACGTGTAGATCGCACGCAGCGCGAAGCGAGTCGGCCACGTTTCACCAACGGCTACGAGGTAAGAACCTGCCGCAAAGACGGTCAGTGAAATCAGAAACACTTTCCGACGGCCGTAGAGGTCCGACAACCGCCCCATGAACATCAGCGCAACGCTGTAGGCCAGAAGATAACCCGTGACCAGCCATGCTGCTTCATCCAAACCGGTTTGCAGTGGTATTTCAAGATCGAAAATGACCTGGGGCAGTACCGCGGACACTACGGTGAGATCCAGCGCACCGATGAATATCGGCAGGCAGATCCAGAGTATGATCATCGAGCGACTCGTTTTTTGCACAGCCGCAGTCACGAGTTCGATTCCTCGATTAATAAGGGCGGGACGATGTCCATCGACTGATCGAAATTCCAAAAATCAAGCTGCCACACCGTATCCTCTTCTGCGCCCGGCTGGTGATCAACGATGGTCAAGCGATACAACTCGAAGGTTTCCGGGGCAATGTAAAGTGAGAGCTCTAATGTTTGGGGACCGATCATGCCGTAACTCAATCGGTAAAGCCCCTCGCCATCAAGACTCCCTTCTAATGCGTACAAAGATTGACCGGGAAATTCTTCGAGTTCTTCGTTTCCGAGCAAGCGCAGATTCCGCAGATCGGACATCAAGATCGATTGAATGCCGATGTCTCGATCGAAGAGCGAGGCGGGGTTGAAGCCCCAATTTGGTGGCAATGCTTGCCACTCTCCAGAAAGCACATTGGTCTCCCATTGATTTTCCGCAACACTGATGATGTCAACTTCGGCGACGATCCCCGGTCCGATCACACGAACGGTTGCACTCGCCCGGTCCGGGGCCTGAAAATCACCTTCAGCCCTGCGGAATGCGAGAGTTTGATTCTCGTCGATGAACGCCGGTGATCCACTACGTTCGATCAAAAAATGGAACCCGGTCAACCCCTGCATTCTCTCAACACAATTCTCGACGATCGTATCTGCCGGCAAGGGCTCGGGTGTTAGGGTGCGGCAAGCGCCAAGGGAGACAAACAGAAGCATGGAGAAGAGGATTTTTATTCGCATCATCCCCAACAGCCTAAGTGAAACATAGGTTGATCGTAATCGATGGAACGACAATTCGCCATGGCTGAAATTTTCGCAGCAGACAGTTTATTCCGAGGGCACGTCAAACGGCAGTTCAATCGTGATTACTGTGCCGACATCATGCTCGCTCTCGACGCTCACAGTTCCCCCATGGATCGAAACGATTCGCTGACAAATCGCCAGCCCCGAGCCGATTCCTTGTTGTTCGTATTTCGCTCGATCGATCTGATGGAAGACGTTGAACAGCGAATCCATCTCATCCTCGGGAATTCCGATCCCCTGATCCTGTACGGAGATCCTGAGTGATTCACCGGTAACGTTCACCATCACACGTACCCACTCGCTTGCAGATTTTGAAAATTTAATCGCGTTTTCGAGGATGCGCCCCAGTGCATTCGCCACGTAGAATTCATCCACGACAAGTGTCGGTAATTGATCGGGTATATCGAGAATGAGTTTCAACCCTCTCGCGCCTGCATCTTCTTCAAAACGACGGCAGGTAACCCGCAGCCACGCGCCCATATCCTCGACCTCGCGCCTTCGGATTTGATATGCTTTTTCAGCCTCCCCCGTCTCTAACTCAACGAGCAAAATGAAATCCTCCACAAGCCGACTCAAACGTGTCGCCCCTTTTTTAATACCCTTCATGAACAAGCGGAAATCTTCAGGGGCTATAGTTTCATAATTCTCGTCGAGCATTTCTGCGTAATTCAGGATGTAGGATAAAGGTGTACGGAACTCGTGGCTCATGGTGAGCAGGATATTTTGTTTGATACCGGCAATCTGCTCATCCTGCACTTTCTTTAAATCCCCCCAACGCGAGAGTTTGGACCTCACGGCAATCAGCAAATCTTCTTCGTCGAAGGGTTTGGTTATATAATCGTCCGCCCCGAGGTCTTTACCCAAGCGAATGTCATCTCTTCCCCCTTTTGCGGTCAGGAATATAAACGGAACACCGAGCAACTCCGGCTTTTCACGAACCCTGGCCTGAAATTCATAGCCGTCGAGCTTTGGCATCATGATATCGGATATGATCAAGTCGGGCTTCACATTTTTGAGTAACTCGAGTGCTTCGCTGCCATCTTCCGCAATTTCGACTCGATATCCAGTGCTTTCCAGAAGATCCTTGAGTCCTTCGAGAAGTGAAACGTTATCTTCCACGACCATTATCGTCGGTTCGGCCATTTCAATCTAAACCTCGTTCAATCCAGATTTTCAGGGCAGGCATCGATATACGAATGATAACCATATTGGAATTGGATACAAGATGAAATCATCTCATTCCAGGTAATCACGCAGTGAATAAAACATCGACCGTCCGCCTAGTTTGCCCCAATCACAGTTGGAACGCAAGTTTGTTGTCGATGACGTAAAAGACATTCCGCCGCGATCTCCCTGAGCTGGCGCAGAGATCAATGTCGATGGCAAGCGCAGCATAATGCCGGCTACCCGATGATCGTTCGATGCTTCCCCTTCCAAAGAAAACGGCTTAACTGCATCAGATTTGGAGTGTAAGGAATAAGTCGAGCGTGGACGACAAGGCGGACGATTACAGATCAGCGAGATCGTGGCACGGATAGAAGTTTATACCCGCGGCCGCGCTGCGTGATCAAATAGCTCGGATCTGCAGGGTCAGTCTCGATCTTACTGCGTAAGCGACTCACCAATTTCTCAACTCTCGCGTCATCCACATCTCCAAGGTACTCTTCCCCCCACACAGCGGTAACGATGCGATATTTATCGGTCAGTTTATCCAGCCGTTCATAAAGCAAGGCAAGTAAACGGAATTCGAGATCGGTCAACACGGGGATACGTACCCCATCGACCCACACGTCGCCCGAATCTGAATCGAGGTAAACACCTTGCGCATCGATTTCAGGGCCTCTCGATTTTCGCAGCAAGAAGTCTTCGAAGATCGGGGAAAAGATTTCTTTGCCGCGAAGGAGCGAGAGCTGTTCCAGATGGCGGAGATGTTGCTGTGGCAAACCGGATTGGGGATCCGTCGCCAATGAACTCAGATGAGCTTGCTCCTCTTCGGTTAGCTGATCCCACAGTTTCAAGCATTCTGCGCGTGGCTGTGGTTCACGACTGACCCGTTCGACTTGGTGAGCCTTTGTATCATCCACAGAAGCCGCCACCACCTGAGCAACGGCGATTAACAATCCCGGGTGTCCACCAGCCATCGACACACAAAACGAGCGTTGCTCCTTGGAAAATGATCCGAGTTGGAGTTGCTCGAGGATGTTTCCGGCTTGCGCGTCATCGAGCAACGGCATTGCGTAGCAAAAACGAGAGAACAACTCAGCGAATTCCCCCTCGATGGGACGGCCGCGTAAAGCAGGAAGCCCACGCAGCGTTGCGGTCGCATACGCCAGGCGATCGCTGAATCGATCTCTCAGCGCGCGTAAGTTGAGCAGAGCACGCTCGTCGAGCGATGAATAAATTTCGTCGAATTCATCGAGGAGCAAGCAAAGATTGCCCTCCAATTGTTCACACAGATCACTCAAGGCGAGATTGAAAGAAAGGGAAGCGGCGAACGCCGATTCGGCTTCCGTTACGGACTCATAGTAATTCCTCAACCCCTTTGCTAGATTCTCGGAAATTTGATCCGTCAGCCTCTCCAATACCGTTCGCAATACGACCTCATAAAACGCCTGAGCCGAAATCGAGACCGCGTGGTTACAATCGATGTAAATTAAAAAGCCGTGGCGACCGCTGGCTTGATAAAAAGCGTCCTTGGCTTCCTTGGTTGCCAGAGATCGCATGAGGGTTGATTTTCCGGAATTACTCAATCCGGTAATCGCGACGCAATTCCCGGCAGCCAGGCCGCCTAATAATTGAAGTGCTAAATCAGATAATTGAGTATCCATCGGTTTTGCTTTTCATCGTTAAAATATGAGCAGGGTCAATCGTATATTGACCCTGCTCGATTGTCAACTATAAACGCTAAGAAATCTATATGACTCAGTCCTGTGCCTCGACACGTGTTCGGACGCCCCGGGCGACGAAAATAACGACCAGCAAAACGCCCGCTAGCAAGAGCAACGCCGGCATGCCCACTTCGTCCGCAAAGCCGGTCACCGGCAAGGCCGTCGGTGTCGGCGTTACACCACCACCTCCTTCGATCTCTGCATCAAGCGTGGCCTGGGCGGCTGCCGTCGCCGTGCCTGGTTCGACAGTATCCAAGGTCAAGAATTCCGTGGGTGTATTGGTGGGAAGCACAACGACTTGTGTCGGTGTGATCGTTGGGGAGGGCGTGGCAGTGTTGGCTTGTGTTGAAGTAGCCGCCACTTGCGTAGGACCAGACGCTTCTGCGGTTTGCGTTCCGGCAACCTCCGTGTTTTGCAGATTGATTTGCACCGCTTCCGTTTGACGAGCGACTTGCTGTCTCGGTGCATACCACAATGCGTAGGCAGCCAAACAAGCCATACTCAGGATCAGCAAAGCACCCAATCCAACAGCAGCCATCACGAAGGTTCGATTACTCGAGGACTCTCCGGGCAGTAAGCCACCCACCTCAAAATCGTCTGCCATAATCCATACTCCTTACTCTCCAAACCGGCAAGCGGCCTCCCGCTGGGTAATCCACCCACAACCGGTGATGAGTCTCATTGAATCACATCCAAATTATCCACAGGAACGGAGATCACGCCACCCTGCTCCAGTTCAATTTTTGCGCTCACGGCACGTACGCCACTGGGATAGATGCTTGCCCTGGGCAACATCTCACGCACCTTGCCAACTTTGCCTCGATGGGGTGCACGTAGAATGCGCACGCGAATTCCGCGCTTGATCGGGATCACTTCGTTTGGCAATTCGATGGGCACATTCGAGGGCAGCGGAATGATGACTTCCGGACGGTTCATCTTGTAGGGTTCCATCGGGGTTGCATCGATCGAAACTTCTCGTCCCACGTTACTCCCCAGGATCTGAAAAGCAGCGCTGTTCATCGGCTGTTCTCCAAAACCCTCCGTTATAATCAACGGGTAAGGCAACTCCTTTGCCACGGGAATAATATCCGAGAGGATGCTACCCAATATGACCCCGCGCACGGAGATGTCTGTTGCCTGTTTCAATGGTGCAGGGTGGTCGCATATTCCTGCCACCATGACCGCGCCGCGTAACTTAATGTCGAGTTGACCCGCCCGCAGTCTGCTCGACGGATCATCCCCTGCGAGCCGCATGATGCCGGCATCCTGCAAACCGTTCCCCCATATCCCTTGAACCAGGGCGCCGGTAGTCTCGATGGTTATGGTTTGAACGCCATCCGTTGCAATTACCCGACCAGGGAAACCCGCTTGCAATTCCATCGGCTCTGCTCGCACTTCAAATAAAACCCGTCCGCGCGTGATCGCCACGATGCGCCCATCGTGTGGGGCGCGTACTGTTCGCCGCGCAAAACCCACTGGACCGGCGATAATCTCTCCCTTTTCAATCCGCTCTCCGGCCTTACGCACCAGGTATTGTCCCACGCGACGCACGGGCACACCCAGACCGCGAGCGACGTTCAAGAAATAATGATGCGGTGTGGGTGCAGATTCGGCCAGCACCTGGTCTCCCTTGACCATTTCATTCACGCCCACCAGTACCGTTCCGGGAACTGGCATCAAGCGTTCTCGTCGAATCGTAGTCATAGGAACGACATGAGTCACGGGTATGTGATACGATTTTTTCATATCTCACCGTGCCCTACGTTGCAAGGTTGATGCCAGACCACTATTCCATCGCTCCAATGTCCCACAGCCATTTCTGGTTGAGTTCCCTCCGATGGGCCGGATCTTTCGAAAGTTGCAAAGGACGGCCCCGTCCATCGATAACCAAACCGACGGCCCCTCCAGAAACACGGATTGTCCCCGCCTTCCCTGGGCCCCCGAATCCGACATCGATGCCTCGTTCTGGCCGAATGGTTAGCCTGCCCTGTTCCCCCTGAGAAAGGGGTATGCGTACCAATTGCCCTTTTCTTACCTCCCCGGAAACCTCTTCGCCCCCATCCGTTCGCTCGAGCCGTAGACTTAAAATTCGCCGACCCCTGCGCGAACGCCCGATAGGTGCGATGACCGTACCCAAGCTGATGTAGCTGCCGGTCTCGAGGACCTGAACGGTCACTACCGGCATTTGTCCGGCCGCAACACCGAGAGCGGGCGTAAGGCTGTTGGGATCGAGAACCAATGTCGTTACGCCGGTCGGTTGAATGGCATCTAAAAGCATCAAGGCGGCGAATTCCGGTCGGGGCACGCCTGTCAGCACGCCGCCGCTGGCGATGATGGGCTCTAACGGCGGCATCAAAACAGAAGAGCGCGCAGCACTGCTGCCCGCCCAACCCGAACGTGCCTTTTCAACAGCCAAACGCACGATTTCCCTGGCCAGAGCGTGTTCAAGATGTAGCTCGTCAAGAGCAGTCGGTATCGTGCGCGGAAACAACGTCTTGTTGTGAATGTAGTCACGCACGTATGAATCGGGCAGATCTATTGGCAGCCAGCGTTTGATTTCGCTGATCCTGCCACGGTCAAGAATCCCATCCAATGACGCACCCATACCCAAATCTGCCAGGATGGAAACATCGAGATTGCCGTCAAAAGCTGCGGCAACGGTTACTTGACTGGCGCCCAGATCAATCCCCAGGACGCCTTTCTCCGGGCTGTATACCTGACTCAGATAGCGGACCACTCGGCCAAAGGCATCCGCCGTCAGCATGAAGTGACCGTCTGACCATTCGACAAGTTCGTCAAATCCCGTAATTTTGCCCGCACGCAATTCGGCGATTCCGTCCGTAACCCGTTTACGAGCCGGAGCGATGTCTTCTATTTCGATGCTCGGCCGCACGTTCAACGATGGAATGATGGTCGCCCAGTCTCCAAAATAATCCTCGACCGTGCCGACGATTTGCTCATTGCCCGCGTAGATGATTCTGGGCTGCTGATTGAGGGGCAATAACCGAGACGCCAGACTCACGGTCTCGACCATACGCAAAACCGAATCCCTCGCTCCACCGTCCGTACCTCCAGCGATGAGGATCAAATCCGGTCGCGCGGAAAGAATGGCATCGATTTGCTCTTCGTCCCTGCGGTGATCCATGAGGTCGATTTCACCGACCACATCCAGATAACTCATTGCCGCCAGACGTCGCACACTCTCCACGGACACCCCGGGCATGAGTCCAACCAGAATCGTTCGCACTTTCGGACCTGCCGTGGCCGTGGCCATGAAGCGATCGACCCCTGCGCTGGCACTGGCGACAGGCATGATCAAATTTTCGGAATCGTCGATGAAGGATCGTCCCGAGATGCGTTTCAATTCATCCAAAACGTTACGTACACCCTCGCTGATGTCGAACAACGGAACACCCGAAGTCGAAGGGACTCGGCCCGTCGCAACGAGGCGATACTGACCGTCAACGACGTCGAAGAGGATCGCACGCGTGTGCACACTACCCACGTCGATCGCCAAAATGGTTTCGATGTCGATGTTTGTGCTCATCCACCCACCAACTTATCCGCCAACATCGACAAGACGTCTTTCAGGAATTGGAAACGCTCCGCAAGAATGACGATCGACGATGCCAAGGCACCGGCGTACATTATTCCAAAAGTCGCAGCAATGAAAAACTTCCCGACAACGGCTAAGACGCTCGTTATGAAGGACCGACGAGCTTCACCGGAAAGCTCCCGTTTGGCGCTGAAGCGGAAATACATCAACGTGCTGATCGTACCCAGAAGCATTACGATCGCATATAAAACCCTTTCGTAGATCGGCTCTTCCGCATTCGAGGATCGGAGTAGCGCGTCGACCGTCTCCGTGGCTCCCAAGGATTGTGGGATCAACGTGCCTGTAATGCCCCCTCCCACAACAACGGCCGCTCCAACACCCACGAGGATCGCCATCGGTAAACCACCATAGCGAGCGCCACCCGGAAAAATCCTCAACGTTAGAAGCAAAATCAGCAAGCATGGAAACACCCATTTGATGATGTTTGGCGCTTCGAAGATAACCTGTAAATCGTTATTGAGCAGTTGTGAAAAAAGGCCTGGCCCTAGAATACTATGCACGGCAACAGAGCCCGCATACCCAGAAGCAACGCCGATAAAGATATACGTCGCCAGACGAAAAAGGAAATTGTCCCCGATGATATAGGATAGCACCATCACGGTCAGCAGCGCGGCGATGAGTGTGCCGACGAAATCGAGACCGTTGAGTTCAGTCATCCACGCTACCTATCGTTGATCTCTTCCCGAGGCGCCACAAACCTACACCGAGACCATACAACCCACCCGCGAACAGAATCAACAGGGCGGAAAACATACCGAATCCAAATGCGTCCCATCTATTCCCCGCCGCGTTGGTCTGCCCGTTCAGTTTTATTTCATAACCAACCGCCGTCGGTAATCCCGCAAGGATTCCCTGGACTTGCGGATTCGTGGATTCGTAGTAAGGCCGTACCAACGGTTCGGCGCCGGCGCTCAAGATCATCAGCAGCGGTTTGCCCCCCATATTACTTGGCGCCTGCTCGGCCCAGGTGCGTGCGTTTTCAGGACCGGCAGTGATGACCGCAACTATGCTGAAATCGGAGAGTTCCTCGACCTTCTCAAGAAGCTCCGATTGCCATACGTTATTCACACCTTCTTCCTGAAGTGAAGTTGGAATTTTAAAGCCTCTCGGGATAGCAATACGTGGAGTGGCGGCAAATATCTGAACCGCGGTTGGCCCGCCCGATAAATATCCGAGGTGAATGTAATCGGTCCAGTTCTCTCCATATTTACTGAGAATCGCCTCGGCCAGAGCGGGGCCCGTAGGTGTCGTCGACAGAGTCGCGACGGGAACGCCTCGCGTTATGAGATGTTCCAGAAACGGGCCTGCGACAGTGCTGAGTTCTCCGTTGTATCCGGGCGGATAATCGAACACAACCAGCGCCGGTGTATCCGTGGGAAGACCATCGACTACCGCATAGAATTGAGAGAAGTCGGGAAATAATCTCTTGGGGAACACTCCGTTAAAGATCTTGGGCAAAAAAGTCGGCATCGCAACACAAAGCACCAAAATAATGCTGATGATCCAACGCAGCAGCGGCAGGCTCGTACGTACAGGTTGGGCTGGTGGGAATTCCCGCTCCTCCTCAATGAGAATATGCTGCAGGAGTTCAGCCTGTGCAAATTGGCGCTCCGTAACCTCGAGACCCGCTGAACCGATCGTGGCCGCGCGCGGCATGGCTACGACAGGCTCTGCCATGAGCACACCCCGCAACCCTGCCAGCGGTCCGGCCGATTCTACGGCTTGGTTATCGGCGGATTCCCCATCCATGACCGAACGGAAGCTGTCGACGGGACGCATGGCTTCCAACCAGGAGGGCAATGTAGCGGGTGCTAAAGCTGCATCGTCTACAATCTCACCCCGCCCTGGCGCTCCTGAGGGGCCTTGCATGTCCGCCAACCAATCCGGCAGATCGATATCGTCGAGACTGAGATCGACGCCGCCAGTATCTGCAGGAGGTTCTTCTTCACCGATTATCAACGCGGATGAAGATGGGGGTTCAGCAGTCTGTGGCGGTGCAGGTTCCACATGCTCTGGAATATCCGCTTCCAATCCGAGTTCTACGCCAAAGATGCGCTCTTCCGGAGTCTGCGCTGGAGCGGCTTCGGGTTCCTCCTTGGAAAGTCCGCCTTCGTCAAGTAGCGGAGCAGGTTGTTGTGGATCGCCGGGCTCTAGCCAATCGAAAGCTTGTTCTCTCGGTGCTTCTTGCACCTCCCCACCACTTTCCCACGGCATCCCGGAAGGTTCGCCCGGTTCTTTGATTTCAGGCCATTCGAATTCGGGATCCTCGGAAAATGCGGTCGCCTCACCAGCGGCAGATTCTCCCACATCTACTTCGTCCGGAAGTGATGCGGGTTGGGATTCCGTGGAAGCCAGCCACGGTAATTCGACCTCGGAGACTTCAGAGTCGAGGGCGCTCGATTCTTCGAGGTAATCGAATTCCTCACCTGCTTGTGGGGATGGTTCATCAGCAAGAAAGGGAAAATCTTGTCGGTCATCCATTGCCTCAGTGGCAGGCTCATCCCATGTGGGTTGGCTGATTTCCGGGGCTGCTTGATCGGCCTCCGGCCCCAAGTCCGCCTCTGACTCTTCCATCTGCCCCATGAGACGCGCAGAAATTTCCACATCCTCCACATCGGTGCTTTCGCTTTCACCGAGGCGGGATCGCCAATCAACTTCGTCAAATTCTGGTGCTTCAGGTTGATCAGCAGCGTCTTCAGATTCGCGCTGGCGGATGCGCGCCAGCCAATCCGGAACATCACCCGCTTGCGCGCTGGGGGCAGGTTGAGATTCATCAGGCGATACGCGCTGAGCCATCCGATCTGACTCGGCTTCCTGCTCAACTTGTTGACTTTCTTGCTGAGCCTGCGTATCGCGCAATCTGCCAAGCCAATCCGGGGTTGCATCGGGGATTACACCCTCCGTCTGCTGCTCATCCGGAGCAACCTGCTCTGTGGCGCCGCTGCGCATTCGCGATAACCAATCTGAGCCCTGTTCTTCTTCGCTTTCCGCTTGTGGCTCTGACGTCTTGGACCTTTCGTCCGTTGCACTGGATGGACCATTGTCCGCGATCAGGGGTTTCAAGCGCGCCTGACAAGAGATGCATACTTCCGCATCTTCGGGGTTCGACTGGCTGCACATGGGACAGCGAATTTCTGCCATGCGTTCAATCCCCGTATGGTCGATCGACGGCCAGTAAGACTCGCAAACCGGTAACGATTGCCCCCAGGGCGACACCCAACAGAATTCCCCGCGCGCCTCCCGAGGCCAAAACCTGGACCAGCCAATCCCGTAACCCAGAAAGACCTGCAAATAATTCGTCCGAGAAAAATGGCCATTGCACCGTACCCAGAAGAACGAGAAAAGCCGTACCAGCAAACACCATGCTGGCCCAATCACGTTTCTGGGACACGAGCCGGAATCCCGCCACGACCAGGGATATCGGTAATAAAGCCATCAAGCTGCTCTCGATGGGCAAATGAATGTAATTGAACACCATGACCATAATTTCGTTGTCCGGGCGGAACACGAAACCAAATCCAAAGGTGGCGATCAATGCAAGTATCAAAACGATGCTGTAAGGCCAACCTGGTTCCATTTCCTGAACCTTAATAAAATGCACGTAAAGGATATTGAAGATTCCGAGCAATAACGCCCAGGCAGCGATGAGAACCGCCCAGCGCATGAGCACCAAACGCAAGGCAACGATGCTTTCATGGTCGATAAAGTAACCCAACAGGACGAAAAGACCCGCAGTTCCTGCCACAACGGCCCAGACGAGGTGCGCACCCAATTTCACGGGAATGCCCCCAAGGCGCGTAAGATTGTCCCCGCCAATATGGCGCCGATAATGATCATGCGCATCAGGTCTTGTACGCGTAAACCCGCGCGGTGTATCGGGTGCTGATTGAAATAAGCCCCAGCGGCGAAGAGCTCCTCTCCGATGAGCGGATCCTCTGCCGTAGCATAGATCAACGCCTGGGACTGCACATCATCGGTGCCGCCCAAGCAGAATGCCCCTTGTCGGGTGCCGAAGTCAACTGCCAAAGCCCCTTCATAACCGAATGAACCAGCCAAGACGTGAACGGAAACCTTTTCCGTGTCGATCAGGACAGGAAGACTTGCGATGTATGAGAATGGGGTTGGGCCAAGCATCCGTCCAGCGTTGGGGCTATACGCCTCGCTCGCGTTGATGCGATTGTAGGTCGTTCGGAGGGTATCCTGCGCCAGGAGCGCCATTGCAGCATCCCCCGCGGTAACGACGACCGGCCGGTCGCTTACGGAGGTAATTTCAGCGATTCTCGAAGTCATCGTCAATCCAACCAGTGCGGGAGCAACGTCCGTACCGATCACCGAACCGGTGCCCAGGGACACATGAACGCGTTCACCTGCCTCGACCGCTTCTTCGATCGCTTCGCTCAAATCATCGTATGCAGGTAGGGGACGAAAGACGGCAGGCCAACGTCTGCCGATAGTGGCATAGACGATCATGCCACCAATGAAGAGCATCAAAACCAATATCCCTACTACGTTCACCGAGCTATTTCTCCTCCCGCAGACGAAGGATGAGATCCTCGACCTGATCGGGATCTTCTAGGAGCCGTGCAAAATCCCTGATCGAATCATTGCGCCAACCTATCATCGGCTCGAATAGGAACAACACTTGGGCACCGATATACGTCAAGGAGCGGAATGCCTCGAGAAATCCGGCAGCTGCAAATCCTATGCCGAAATGTCGAAGCCAATTTGCGGTACGTTCGGAAGTTCTGCGCTCTTCGTTCATCTACGCGCAGTATAGCATATCCCGCGCGCGCAGGAAACATTGGCCATTTGAAACACCAGAATGGAACTCAGCCTCCGCTCGAATCAAGATTCTAGTACCGCACCTGAGGTCGGTCAAGCACGAGTGCCGCGCACGAAGGATTCGCGCTGCATGCGTGCATGCGTGAACGTTATTTCAGTCATCCAATGTCATGGGAAGGACATTAATTCACAGATTGTAATAATAGAACGTTTGTGCTATCATATTAATGGCATGGATGCTCTGGAAAAATTGTCTCACTCCGCTCGAGCGATGACCTTCGAAGCCGAAGGCAACTCTTCGATTCATGGAAAAAGAAAGAGTTGCGCTTTTACGCCTGCCGAGCTTCGTAATAAATACGGCGAGAAGTGGGACGATCGTGAAGTCACGATTGACGGCAGGACCATTCCCATCACCAACGCCGTTTTCTCCGGTGGCAAGCGTATCCCCTTGTTGAAGGCCATGCTCAGTACAGCGTGCGAACGGAACTGCCGTTATTGTCCCTTCCAAGCTGGCCGTGATTTTCATCGCGTCACGTTCTCAGCAGATGACATGGCCCGGACATTCTTCCGGTTGTATCGAATGCAGGCAGTCGAAGGGATTTTCCTTTCCGCCGGGGTGATCCTCGGTGGAAGCATCACTCAGGTCAAATTGCTCGACACCGCCTCGATCCTGCGCCACAAACTCGGTTATCAAGGGTACTTGCATTTGAAGATCATGCCGGGAGTCGAACGCGATCAAGTGCTTCAAGCGATGCGCCTCGCGGATCGCGTCTCGATCAATCTCGAAGCACCCAGCCAGAATCACCTTTCGCAAATCGCCCCGATGAAACGGTTTCACGAGGAACTGCTCCAATCGTTGATTTGGGTGGAGGAAATCCGCCGAAATCAGGATCCCATCAAGGGGTGGAATCATCGCTGGCCATCGAGTAGCACACAGTTCGTCATTGGCCCCGCTGGTGAGAACGATCTCGAACTTCTCAGCTTGGTCGAAAAATTATTCCAAAATGTGGGTTTAAAACGCACGTATTTCGAAGCCTTCGATCCCGTTACTGGAACCCCGCTGGAAAACCACACACCTACCGATCCACTTCGTCAACATCGACTGTATCAAGCATCCTTCCTGATGCGTGATTATGGTTTCGATTTCGAAGAAATTTCGTTCACGCAGGACGGATTCCTGCCGCTCGATCGTGATCCAAAAATTGCCTATGCACAGAACGCATTGATTCATACACCGATTGAGATCAATCAAGCGGATCGATCGGTTTTATTACGCGTGCCGGGAATCGGCCTCAAGGGTGTAACTTCAATTCTCAAACTGCGCAGAAATCGGCGTTTCCGTGAATTGGGAGACCTGCGCAGAATTGGGATCGTGGCTGAACGTGCCGCGCCATATATCACACTCGACGGTCATCGTCCGGCCACGCAGCTCAGCCTTCTCTAAAGTTCATTGTCGGTCTCGTTCTCGATGATGAGCCGCCGAAAGAACGGCACCCACTGCTGAGCATCCTGCTCTTGCTCGGAGAGACGCAATAAGGTGTTGTATTGAAAACAGCTCGCATAGCTTTTCTTTTTACTAACCTGGCTTCTAGACCTTAAGGGGAGTCCTATTTCTTGTCCAAATAGCCGGAGAACGCGCTATTAGGCTATACTGCTACTAAGTCCATCAAGCCGATGTACTCGAGGATGCCACTTGATTCTCCATACCTCCCTGACACACAGGGGCAGGATTTCATGACTTCTTTCACGACGATCGACTTCCACGTAACTTCACGCTGCAATCAAGAATGCCCATACTGTTGGGGCCCCCAGGATTTTGAAAACGAAGTCGATACCGACACTGCCATCGCCATCGTTAATAAAATCTGTTCCTTTGGAGCACGGCGGATCGTCTATACGGGCGGCGACCCGCTCTTGCGAACGGATATCGGCGTATTGATCCGATACGCCAAACAACTCGGTTTGGAAGTCGCGCTCTCGACGACGGGTGATGAATTGAGCTACGGCTTCTTGCGCGGCTATGGCCAATGGATCGATTTTATCTCGCTTCCCATCGACGGACCTTCGGAGGAGATTTCCAGCCGCACGAAAAAACCGGGGCACTTCCAGGCGATCCTGCGAGATCTGGATCTACTTGAGCAGTTTCCTTCGATCGATGTTAAAGTAGCCACTCCGGTGACAAGCTGTAATCTGGAGTCCGTCCCCGCCATCGTCGATTTACTCGACGCTTACGCCGAGCGGCTGCAAAATCGCCTCTTCTACAACGTTTTCCAAGCCTTCCCACGCGCCATGTCGGATTGCGATTGGGAGGAAATCCTCGTTGACGACGATGCCTTCTCAAACCTCCGCCGAACCATCGAAAGCAGCCCGCATCCTTTCCAAATCAACTGGCTCGATCACGACACACTCGACCGCCTCTACGTCATGGTTTTCCCTGACGGAACGCTCAGTGTGCCCTCCGGCCCGGATTATTTAAATTACGGATCAATTTTGGAAGTCGACGACCTCGATGCGCTGCTCGGCCGGACTGACTTCGATGCTCCCAAACACCAACGACATTCTCGCGGCTGGAACAAATCGGCAGCTAAGTAAAACTGGATATTGTAAACCTAACTAAAAGAAAACCACCCGCTGCAGTACGCGGGTGGTCCGAAACTTGTTTCAGCGGAGATCACGCCGCCTCTTCGCTCGCGTGCGGGTCTCCCTTACGGACCAAAAAATCCTCGACCAACAGCAGCTGCTTTTCCCCCGCTCTGCGAATGACCGAAAGCAATTCATCCATGGTGGAGACTTCCTCCAATTGTTCCGTCACGAACCAGCGCAGGAAATCCTGAGCGATGTGATCGTTCTCCTTGATGGCCAAATCCATCAGGTTGTTGATCTGTTTGGTCACTTCCACTTCCCAATCGAGCGCCATTTGAACGGCCGCCTCAGCGGATTGGATGTCGGTCGGAGGCGCCGGAATTGAAGGAATCTCGACGCGACCGCCCGCGTCGAGGATGTAGCGCACGAACTTCATCGCATGCATGCGCTCTTCATCCGATTGACGGAAAAAGAAACCGGCCAACTCTGGCAACGACTCGTTATCGAAATACGAGGCGATAATCAAATATTGGTTTGAGGCCCCCAATTCGCTGCCAATTTGTGCGTCCATGGCTTGATTTAGAGCTTTACTGATTAACATCGTCATATACTCCTTCCAACGATGCACGCCTATTGGCGTGCACTCGTGTATAAAATTGAATGGATATACTTCACCCCTTTAGATGATAAGAAACCACGGAAGTTACCTGCGTTCGAAAACGGGAGATCGGACATCTATGGTGATGCGCCGACGTACTCGAGTGCATATTGGGCATCGAAGTAGTTCGGATTCACGCGCAGTGCGGCTCGAAAATCCTCGATGGCACCGTTGATGTCCCCGAGTTGATAGCGCGCCCAACCACGCCAAAGCATGGATTCTTCCGCCTTGTTCGTCCGTTTCAACGTCGCGTCGGCCAGATCGATCACGTCCTGAAAGCGACCCTGGTTGAAATAGGCGATATAGGGGCCGAACTGATAGCGCGTGAAACGCCATGGGAGACCGATAGCTAAAGCGGTATCGAATGCATGCGCCGCCTCGCTGTAGCGATCGAAGTAGAGCAAGTTGGTGCCCAAATTAAACCAGGCATACGGATCTTCAGTATCGAGTTCGATTTCATCCTGAGCAGTCTGCAGCGCCCGTTCCCGGTTTGCGATTTCATCCAGGTCATCCCCGAGCAATTCATCGATGATCGAACGCTGCTCGACCGGATACAGGATCATGTAGACACGATTAAACGCCTTCCAACCATCATCCAGGACCGCGTAACTCACCTCTCGATCCGGCCCCTCGAAAGCGTCCTGGGTGATGAAAACCTGACGGGTGTCATCGTAGCCCGTCAGCAGCAGGTAGTGCCCGGCCCATCCTGCATCCGGACCGTCGCTCACGATCACGTACCCCTTTTCGACGATCATGGGATAGCCCGCGGCGATGAAACGTTTCAAGACCTCCAACGTGCCATCGACGCGAAACTCCGCCCCCATCCAACCTGCCCGCGTTCGAACGTAGTACGCCAACTCATCGACATTTACGTTGCGGTCGCCGCGATCGGGCTTGACGACATTCGATATGGAAAATTGGTCCCCATCCCATCCATAGTAGCGCAATCCCAACGCCAACGTCGCCGGTCCACAATTGTTCCAATCCTGTTTCTCCCAATCCGGAGAGGCAAGTCGAATCGAATCAGGTATCGGCGTGGGAGTCGAAGCAGGAGTAGCGGAGAGCGTTGGCTCGGATGTAAATTTCGGGCTTGTGGCGGTCGGATAGGGCGTCACGATCGCCGTCGCCGCTCCGGAAGGGGTAGGCAGTGTATCCCCAGGATACAGCCAGCCGCGTACGATTCCCGCCGCGGCATCCAAGCGCCACTCCAGCTCATCTTTCACGGGGGTAAATTGGTAGATGCACCAAAGCAACACCGCCGAGAGGAATGCACCCGATATAAACCATAATATGCGTGAACGCATGCGTGCATTATACCGCCCGAGGCTAAATCATCCCCCGGTTTCCCTCCCGATGG
Organism: Anaerolineales bacterium; assembly: GCA_034417075.1. Taxonomy (GTDB): domain Bacteria; phylum Chloroflexota; class Anaerolineae; order Anaerolineales; family E44-bin32; genus WVZH01. The sequence continues at coordinate 61,648 of DAOULU010000010.1, read as the reverse complement.
AACGAAGACGAATTGTGGGCAATCCAACTTACTTCCTATAAGCCAACCCTACAATCCGGCCCGGAATGCGTTAAAATACAGGCGAGCTCTGTACGAACGGGAGCAAATCCAAGCCTTGGATTGGTGAAGTCCGAAGCGAGTATCCCGCTTTTCGGTCTACGTGTAATGCGGGAAGGAGCAGCAAAGCTCGGATTACCGCCTCTGACACCACCGCATCTGTTCCGGGTAATCCGTGAGTTGATTCATGGGACTTGAAAGCGCGCTACTCATCGTTCCACCTCGACCCGTCCAATCGTTCGCCTATCCTATTCGGGAAACGCACGATGCGGAATCGTTCAACCGCGTTCCCGCACACATCACACTACTCTACCCCTTCGTTCCACCGGACGAGGTCAATGAAGCAGAGAAAACTCTGGCCAAGATCTGCAAGAAGGTCTCCCCGTTCGAAGTGACTTTGGATCGATATGGCCAATTTGAAAACACAATCTTCCTCGAGCCATCCCAACCCGAGAAGATCATGGAGCTGTTCGATCAAATCTCAAAAGCCTTCCCGGATTATCCTGCCTACGAAGGGGAACACGGCAAGGGACTTCATCCGCACTTGACGCTGGCAAAGTTCGATAAACCTGCGCAGGCCAAGAAGATCAAACTGCCCCCCGAACCCAAGTTCACCTTCGAAGTCAAGCAAATCCATATTTATCTCGGAGCACCGGATGACGATACGCCTTTCATTCCGCGTGCCGTAATTCCCCTGGGCAAGTGAACATGGCCACGAGAAGCGCAGAAGGGCGGAAACGAAACATCCGCCAGATGTTCGCACGCCTGGCGCCACGATATGATTTGATGAATCGCATCATGACCTTAGGTTACGATCACCGATGGCGGAATGAGACTATCGATCGTCTATCCCTCAGCGAACACAACCGCGTTCTCGATCTGGGAACCGGAACCGGAGAACTTGCATTCGAGGTATTGCGCCGCGTGCCGACAACAAGAATCGTCGGCGTAGATATCACACCCCAGATGATCCACCTCGCGCATGAACGAGACCGGCACGCCGCCGCTGGCTGGGTCATCGCCGATGCCGAACAACTTCCCTTTGCCGGCGACGCCTTCGATGCGGTTGTGTCCGGCTTTGTGCTCCGCAACGTCGTCGATATCGACCGGACGTTGGAAGAGCAAAACCGCATTCTGAAACCTCAAGGTTGCATCGTTTGTCTGGAGACGACACCACCTGGCAGGAACATCGTCAGCCGGGCGATCGGAATCTACATGCGCCACGTTGTCCCCCTTCTTGGCCAGCTGTTCAGTGGGGACGGCAAAGCCTACCGCTACCTCGAAAGTTCCACGCAGAATTTCCTGCCCACGCATGCTTTGTCCCAGCGTATCCGCGCTGCGAATTTCGCTGCCGTCCAGTTTTCTCACCATATTTTCGGCAATGTGGCCATCCACTGGGCAAGAAAAGTCTAAGGATAAGGAAACGCTTCCAGCATGGACCTGCTCGTCGAAATCGTGAAAGAATATCTGCTACCCGGATCACTGCCTTTTCTCTTGTTTGGGCTGCTCGTCGGCATCCTGCTTTTGTACCGCGGCGAGAAATGGAGGCGACGCGGAAAGCATTGGCTCACGTTGCTGCTACTTGGCTACTGGATTCTTAGCATGCCGCTCTTCGCGCGTGGAATCGAGGCTTTACTCGGGCACGGATACGAGCCTTTGAATGAACAGGAAATTCCAGAAAGTGTAGATACCATCGTCATCCTCGGAGGCGGAAGCAATACCTTTCGAGTGGGTGAATTCGAACGAAACGTCCTCAGCGAAGCGGGTATCTTGCGGGCCATGGAGGGCGCGCGTTTGTATTTCCAGATGGACGAGCCGTGGGTCATCGTTTCCGGGGGGACGAATGCACGCGCTGGAGTGTTGACACCGGAGAGTGAACCGCTGCAGGAGGCCCTGACGGATTTCGGCGTATCCCCATCGCTGATCCTGCTCGAATCCGCATCAGGCGACACCTACGAGCAAGCACTCAATCTCAAAGAAATGCTCGCACAGCGAGGGGTCGGACGATTCATTCTGGTAACTTCACCGACCCACATGCGGCGCGCCATGGCTGCTTTTAAAGCACAAGGCCTAAAGCCGATTCCGGCGGTCTCCGCGCAACATGGCGTCGGTTTCCAGGAGAACGACGTCGCATTCTTACCCAGCGCCGACGCGCTCCACGCCAGCTGGATGGCGATGCGCGAGATCGCCGCCACGCTCTACTACGCCCTTGCAGGACGCTTCTAGCGTATGACGATCCACGCAGGCCATTCATTGTTGACGGGAGCAAGCGGTTTATAATGATCAACCGGGTCGAAACCCCGATTCCCGAGTCGAGATTCTAACGCACAGCGAGGCGTATGAAATGCCCGAATTGAAGCCCTGGCGCACAATGAAGCGAAACCTGCTGCTCGACCGCCCACCCTGGATGCGGATTTACGCGGACGACGTCGAATTACCCGACGGGCGGATCGTCGAGGGCTACCTGCGTCTCGAATCCCCGAGCTACGTGATGATCGTTCCGCTTGATCGGGAAAACCGGGTCGGACTGATACGCTCCTACAAACGCGGCGTCGATGCGATCGACATCCAACCGCCGGCCGGCATCATCGAAGCCGACGAGCCGCCGCTGCAGGCGGCGCAGCGCGAACTTCTTGAGGAACTGGGTTGCAACGCTAACACCTGGCAGGCGCTGGGAAGCTACGTCCTCGGGGGTAATTTCGGTGGAGGTCCGGCGTACATCTTTCTGGCGACCGGTTGTGAGCAGATCCAGGCACCGGATTCCGGAGACCTGGAAGAACAGCAAGTGTTGTGGCTTTCGTTGCCTGAAATCCAGCGACGCTTGACGGAAGGCCAGTTCCGCCAGCTCGCGTCGGTCGCCTCGCTCGGTTTGGCTTTCGCGCATCTCGATTCACGCAGCGAAATACCCCCATCCGCCGATGGTGAATCACAATGAAGACACATGTCGAACTCCAACGGGCTGCGCTGCGAGGGGAGCCGTCCTACGTTTGGCGCGCCGGCCAGGCCAGGCGCCTGCGCATGATCCTCGATCACGCCGATAACCGCGCCCGCGGTGATGTTTTAGACGACGGCTGCGGTATCGGCATCTACCTCGAACGCCTGTCCCAGAACGCGAACTTCGCCGTCGGAGTCGAATACGAAATTCCCAGGGCACGAAAAGCCAGAGAACGCGGGCTTCGAGTCACAGGCGCTGCCGCGGAACGACTGCCATTTCCCGCGAGCAGCTTCGATCTCGTGCTTTCCCATGAAGTGCTCGAACACGTGGCCAACGATCGCGCCGCGCTCGAAGAAATCGTTCGCGCCCTGCGTGTTCCCGATCCCTCGACGAACACCCCGGGCGGAAGATTGTTCCTCTTCGTGCCCAATCGCGGTTATCCGTTCGAAACCCACGGCATCTACTGGCGCGGGCGCTATCGTTTCGGCAACTTTCCCTTCGTGAACTACCTGCCGCGCAGGTTACGCGATCGCCTCGCACCTCACGTGCGCGTGTATTCCCACAGTGACGTTAAACATCTCGTTCACGATCTTCCAATGAAAATCATCCACACCGGCGTGATTTTTGGCGCCTACGACAACATCATCGCCCGCTGGCCAAGATTCGGCCGCACCTTGCGTGCGATGCTTCAATTCCTCGAACGGACGCCGTTAAAGGTCTTTGGCCTGTCACATTTTTGGGTTTTAGAGCGGATCTAATCCGGTGGTTTGAAAACCACCGGAGCGAATCATCGACGCGGATTAGATGTGAATGGCATGCCCCTCGGCGGCGTGCGCGGCTTCCATCAACGTTTCGCTCAGCGTCGGATGCGCATGCACGTTCCTGGCAATCTCCCTTGAAGTGAGTTCCGTCATCTGCGCCAGAGTCAATTCGGGCAACAATTCGGTCACCTCCGGTCCGATCAGGTGCGCCCCGAGAATCTCCCCGTATTGAGCGTCGACGATCAATTTGACCCATCCGGTGTAGTCATCCAACCCAAGCGCCTTGCCGTTGGCCTGGAAAGGGAAGCGGCCGATTCGGATTTCATGTCCCCGTTCAAGGGCTTGCTTCTCCGTCAAACCGAACGAAGCGACTTGGGGCCGGGTAAAGGTCGCTCGTGGCAGCATCTCGTAGTCCAATGTAACAGTCTCCGCACCGGCGATGTTCTCGGCACAAACGATGCCCATCGCGGAAGCCACGTGCGCGAGCATGAGCTTGCCGGTCACGTCACCAATCGCCCACACGCCGGTAACGTTGGTCGCCATACGCTCATCGATTGCAACGGCGCCATTCTTTTCCAACGAAACACCGATGCCCTCGAGCCCGAGACCGGCGCTGTTCGGCCGGAATCCAATCGCCATCAGCACCTGCGCAGCGTCGAGGGTCTCTTTAGCGTCGGAGCCTGAGACTGTGACCTTGACTTTGGTCTTCAAGCGTTCGACGCCTTCTACTTTCGTTCCCGTCAGCACCTTGATGCCGCGTTTCGTCAGCGCCTTTTTCAACTCCGCGCTGACTTCTTCGTCCTCGAGTGGGGCAATCGAAGGCAGCATCTCGACCAGCGTCACGTCCACGCCGTACGAATTCCATACCGTGGCAAATTCGAGACCGATGGCGCCGCCGCCGACGATGATCACGCTTTTGGGAAGTTTGTCCTGCAAGATCGCTTCACGATAGGTGAGGATTTGTTCGCCGTCGATTTCGATTCCCGGAATGGTCATCGCCGAAGCGCCGGTGGCGATGACGATATTCTCGGCCTTCAACGTCTGCGTCGAACCGTCATCGCTGGCGACGGTTAGCGTATCCGACGCCTCGAATTTCGCCGTCCCCATCTGCACCTCGATTTCGTTTTTCTTCATCAGAAAGCCGACGCCCTTCGTCAGTCGATTCGACACTTTTCGGCTGCGTTTCACGGCAGCGGCATAGTCGAGTTTGAGGCCATCGATCTGGAAACCGAAATCTTTGCCACGTTCGCGCAGGATGTGGGCGACTTCGGCGTTGCGTAACAAAGATTTCGATGGGATGCAGCCGACGTTCAGGCAAACACCGCCGAGAAATTCTTTTTCAACGACCGCCGTCTTCTTCCCCAACTGCGCCGCTCGAATGGCGCAAACATAACCGCCCGGTCCGGCGCCGATCACGATCACATCATAATCAGACATTGAGAAACCCTCCACCTGGTTGACTGCTATGAATTCTATCGCATCCTCTCGGTGAGCGTGCGAATCCCGCGCATCCGACGTCACCCTTGGATAGGCAACCTCTGATTACACGACAGCCGTTTCATGCGTGCCAGCGGGGGATATCGTAGGAGCTTTTACCCCCCAGCGGTTGTCTTCGAGAGCGCCTCCAGCCAATTCAAATCGGTCCGGCCGGCGACCTGCCGCTCGATTCGCAAACGATCCGTCCCCAGAAATCGAAGGAAACGCCGAAAGCAGCGCACCAGTTCGATCCGCATCGTCTTTGAGGGTGACGCATCCGCTTCCCACCACCAATTCTTGATCCGCAGCGAACCGCTTTCCTTGTCCCGTCCCGGCTCGAATCGGGCGACGAAACGATCCCCATAGAGCACGGGAAGTACGTAGTAGCCATACTCACGTTCAGCAACGGGTTTGTAGACTTCCCAGACGTAGGAAAAATCGAAGAGCGCCTCGATGAGACGGCGATCCCAGAGCAGATTGTCCAGCGGCGCAAGTATCGCTGCCCGCCTGCGCCGGGAGCGAGAAGCTAACACGGATTCGAGCAGTTCACGCTCCTCGTTCCGGATGAATAGTGGCGCATCGATTCCCTCGACCTCCACTTCGATGAGTTTGCCTGACGCTAGCAGCCGCTCGAATGCCGCCTGTCGTTGAGGGCTTTTCATTCCCAGCATTCCCAACCAGGCGTTGCCCGCCCGGTTCCAGATCAAACCAACAGCGCCGACGCGGCGATAGACATACCAATCATGATAAGCTTCCGCGCTCTGGTTGGGATCCTCGGTCGCCAGCAGCTTTTGCGGAAGATGTCGGCTGGCAAAATCGTACACCTTGCGGGTATGAACGCGATGATGAATCACCAACTCACCCCAGGAATACATGCTTTCCAATGCCGCCCGGGCGATTCGCGTCGGTGCCCAGGACCAATCCACGCTTCGATCGAAATCCAGATCGATCGACGACAACGGCCCACGGTTTTCAATCGCCGCACGCACTTGCGGCATGATTTGTGTGGCCGGGCGGTTGTCGCCGCCGTAGCGACGAACGGCGTACTCCCGCTGCCGCTGAAAATACGGCCAATCTTCCACGGGATAGATAGACATGTTCTTGTCCCAGCCATCGAGCAGTTTTCGCTGTTCGTAAAGCAATTCCTGCAACATCTCGGGCTTGAAGTCAGCCAGGCGCGCCTGCAGCACCAGCTCGGGATTGTTGCCCACGATGTTCAACGGGTCGTATTGAATACATCCCACGCGTCGGATGTAATCGAGAATTCCCGTCTTCCCCTTCCACGAAAATCCCGCTCCCAGGCCGTGATGGGCGAGCATGAAGCGACGGGCTTGTTTGTTCGTCAAGTGGAATCTGTCCCACATTTCAGACAATCCGCTCTTCTCCTGTGTACCAAACGAAGTCGGCTACGTTCTCACTCGATTCGTCTTTGCTGCTGGTGTTAAGTCCAACGTAGGCGCCGACGTGACCAGGTAATTAACCTCGCTGACATGATAGATTGAAGCACCGGGGAAGAAACCCGGTAGGATTGGAATGCTGCGTAGTCGCTCGAATCGTATCCATTCGATTGAATCTCAGGATATTGGGTTCTTTGGGGAAAAGCAATATTTATTGAATTTCCTTAATATATTCTCATATCTTATTGCATCTATGATAGGCCCTCGATTGCCAGTCGGGCTCTTTCGGCATTACTCGTAGACGCGCAGGCTTCTGACGGTGGCTTGAAAATCGTCCGCAAACTCATCGAAATCGTCGAGGCCTTCCAGGCTTGAACACGTCACCGACCAAATGTTGGCGTCGGTCATGGTCAACAACATGATCCCGTGTACACTACCCAGATTGGAGAGGGAAGCCTGATATTCGATGATGTAAGCGTTTCTTCCTCCCACTTTCACCTTGTCACGCGAGATTTCGGTATAGCTTGCAGCGACCGCCTTCGTCCCGGCAATGGCGGCGTTGACCACACTGCGCAAGCTGTGCATGCCCGTTGGTAAAGGTTCGATAACGATGTTTACGTTCGGATGATAATTCGAACCGTGTGGGATTCCCGCCAGGAATAGCAGCGTCGCTCTCTCGATGGGAAGTCCTTCATCGATCTGCTTTACGTAGTCTTTAATGTATGCTTCCACCTGACGTACCAACTCCATACTCACCCGCCACTCGGCGGGGTAGGAAATGCTGTACAGTCCCGCAGGGTCGTCGTACGTTTTATAATCATCGGGAATGACCCAATCGCTTTCCGGCGTGCATCCCGCACTCAGCAGGCTGAGAACACATAGCAAAAAGACAAGCGCACGTTTTAAGCGCATGTTTTCCTCCAATTAATAAACATGAATTCGGATGAAATACAGTCCAACATAAACACTCCGTTTCCTCAACAACCGGGACGTCCGTCGTTCAAGAAACCGGAAGAGTTGGCGACTCCTTCATGTGCATATGCAACCTGCCACGCCCTTTTTAGTATAAACGATCGGCGCTTTCCAATCCAGCAAATGGCCAGACGGTCCACAATTCAGCCGCCATCGACCTCCCCTTTATGAGACGACGGCACGAATTAAAAGCACGGTTTGGTACTTTCATCCGATGCTATAATGGATGCGCAGTTTTTGGGGAGGGATAAAATCAAGATGATCGTCGCCATTTTCGACCTAGACGGCACGCTGTACACCGGACACCTGACGTACGCAATCGCTGAACATCATCGGACGCATCGGATGCAGCGCATTCCACTCTATGCCTTCATGTCCGTTCATTGGCCCATGTGGACTTTGGTAAAAGCGGGTATTCTCTCTGAAACCGAAGGACGTGCCATATGGGCGCGTAACTTAAGCTGGACTTTATGGGGTATGGAGATAGAAAAAGCCGAAGCAGCCTTCCGTTGGATCGCGCAGGAATATGTGCTTCCCCGCATCCGGGATGACGTGATCGCCCGGCTGCGGAAGCATCAACGCAATGGACACCGGGTGATTCTCCTTTCGGGAACCTTCGTCCCGCTCCTGGCAGAAATTGGAAAACTATGGGGGGTCTCTGAGGTGGTGGGGACGCGCTTGAAAGTTAAGGACGGAAAATATACCGGCGGCAGCGAGCTTCCTGCCTGCCAGGGACGGCACAAGGTCACCTGGCTCGACCGCCATCTTGCGGTAGACTCAAACATCGATTGGTCGAAGAGTTACGCTTATGCCGACAGCATCACCGACTTGGTTGTCCTCGAGCGAGTCGGACAGCCGGTAGCAGTTTACCCGGATGCGGAGTTGGCCTCGCATGCACGTGAAAACGGCTGGGAAATCATCGCACAGCCGGATACGCAAGACACCTCGAGCTAAATCGTTTCGGTCACCGTACAAGAGAAAGATGCATTTGATTCATTCGTGGGAATGACCCGCTGGCTTGATGCGTTCGATCCCGGCAAAACGGCCGGCTAACTGCCTCGTTCGATGAAAGAGAATCGTCGAATATAACATGCAGCACGCATAAATCTCATTCACTCGATCGTCCGCCGTATATCAATTCCATATCCGCTTTCTCGGTGCCAAAATAATGCGCCCAGACATAGGCGTGCTCGAAAATCGCCACGATCAATGCAGCCCTGGAATTGGCAAACAGTGCAATCGACCACAAACCCAGAAAAGCAAATGTGTACATGGCGTTACTGCTCCAGCGAAATGCGCCCCGTCGTACAAAAGGCATGGCGCGGTAACGCGATCGAAAATGATCCCCGCCGAGAGCCCTGGCAACCCCAAAATAGCGTTCCACCGACCAGAACGTGTACAACGTGGGCGCCAACAGGACAAGACCCAGGATCCAACCAACGATAGGGTCGAGGCTGAGGGAGCCTCGATCCGACATTGCCAATCCAAGGAGTAGAATCGGCCTCAACGCCAGCAGCGGCAGAAACACCAACCCCCAAACGAACAAATCCTTCCTGCCGAACCAACGCGAAAGGACCGCCCAACCCAATTGCCCTCTGAAAACCAGCCAAACCAACAACTGATGCAGCACAGTCAGCCCAATCGCCGTCCAGAACCAGGTGATGTCTGCCGCCCCCAGCCAGGCACCGTCCCCCAAAGCGGGTTTGGCTAAGGTCCATGCGAGGATGATTAAGACGGCGCCGGCAGCGAAGTGGACCCCCTGCCCCTTGAAAAAATAGCGCACGGATTTTGCGTCAGTGATTGCGATATCATCCATTCGTAATGCTGCTCCTCCCTCCCAACGCGATGGGCGTGTTCGACGGCAGGAATTTGTGTAGAACGTGCTATCTGAAATGTACCGCATTCTCCAATGACGAGCGATTGGGTTACCGCACGCGAGCGATTGCCATGGGGAGAATCGTTACTCAAACACAAAAAGCGCCCGAAGGCGCCTCTTGCGAGTTATGGATGACTTTCCGGATTACGCGGCTTTCGCGGCCGGGGCCATGCGCTTGCCGGATTCTACCTCCAGATGGGCGATCATGTCCTCCAAAGCTACGTCGTAGCAATCGAGCAAATCCTCATCGGGTGGCTTGTGGCGACGCAAGGTCTGATGCGTGCAGGCCAAACAACCGCGCATCGCCCGGTAGGAGTCCGTCTCGCACTTGAGACAGCCGTTCAAACGGATCATCATCAATTGAAAAGCGAGATTTTTGGGATCGTCCTGCGGCAGACGGGAAATCCGATCAACCAAATCTCGCCATGGTTCACCCCGCGCAGCACGTAGACGCGGAGTGACGTACGGTGGATAGAGAAGTTCATTATCTGCATACATGATAGCGCCGACCCCCTCTGTCTAGGATAAATACGGACCAATTTGACTACATTTTAGAGATTCAACCATATCCGTAGCAGAGTACTTTGGTACCAGAATCGAACTTTCGACCTTAAATCAGGCGTTCTTTAATATTTTACATTTAAGTTTTCGGTGCGGCTTAGACACCTCCTGCCCCATAATATTCCTCTTCGGTCGGAGTCTCTCCGGACGGATCGAATACGTGCACCCAGGTACCTACTTCTGCCCAATTGTACAACCAATTCGAGTCCGGCAGGGAGAGATTTACACATCCGTGTGAACGCGGATAGCCGAAACCGTTGTGCCAGTAGGCGCCGTGTAGCGCACGCGATTCGTCGAAATACAAAATCCAGGGTACGTCTTCGAGATAGTAGTAATCGGAACGGTCGGCTTCGAAAGCGCCGCCCATGAAGTCGCTCTCTAGCTTTTTATAGACCTGGAAATCTCCGGGACGTGTCCACCAGCCCTTCAATCCGCTGGAGACCAGCGTTGCGTAAACCATGTCACCAGATTCGTAAACCGCCAGGGTTTGCTCGTAAAGATTGATCGAAATCCAACGGTCATCCGGGACACCCTCCGGCCGGCTGGTATCGGGGAAAACGATGCCGAGCAAGCGCTGCTCGATCCAGTCTTCCGGACCGATCTTGTACCAATCCAATCCGCCCACGGTCTCGACATCGTGGATCCAGACCATGTCGTAGCGATATTTCCAACGTCCCGTCTTAGCTTGATCGGATCCCGGTCCTACGCGAGTTTCGACGTTGCTCAACACCCAGCCAAAAGGCTGTGCTGGGGTCTGTGTCAGGGTTACGCCGCGGAAATTGGGAATCGAAACACGACTTACCCCATCGCCGCGAATATAGACGCCTGGGGTAATCATGTACGCCACCTTGCCGTTCTTCTCGATGCGATCGACCCAGGAGAAATAGACGAAACCCGGTTCGATGGTGCGATAGGCGTCATGCCCCTTAATCGCCGAATCGAGGCTGTTGTAGAGCGGAGTGCCATTTTTACGCCCCGAGCGCAAATAACTGAAATTCACGTCGCCCAAGGAAAGGTCGACCGACCCCACCGGTATGGGGTGCTCCGGGTATAGACCTTCGATGGCCAGCGTGGTCAACGAACTGCGCGCGCCATTGTCACATCGCTGGGGATGGCGCAGCTGCAACCGATTGGTACAGACCGCAGCTCCGTTGTCGATTGCGATCGTTAGACTCTCCTCCGCAACCGCCAAGGAGAAAGCCACAAAAACCAGCAGCAAACCTATACTCAAGCCCAGAAAACGTTTCAGCATCCGTTCGACCTCGTTCTACAATTCCCAAAGGTGATTCATATTATATCCGCAACCCGTCCGCGGCTCAAAAAGGTTGGAGAGATACACTCGCAATCCCGATCGAGCGCACCGACGAGTAGTCACAAATCAAAAGGCCATCTTTGTAGCCGACAGAAAGTACTCCTGTTCCGAGGAAAACAAACGGGGACGTCGCTACACGTCCCCGCATTGACCTATGCACTTGAAAACGGCCATCGTATCCGCGATTAATTTCCGGCTTGAATGTCGTCCTGGATTCTTGCCAGCAGGTCGTCGATGGACATGGCGCCCAAATCCTCTTCGCTGCGAAGCCGCACAGCGACAGCGTGCGCCTCCGCTTCACGATCCCCCACGACGAGCATGTAGGGAATTTTCTGCAATTGGGCGTCTCGAATCTTGGCATTCATGCGCTCGCTGCGCGAATCGACTTCCACACGATATCCGACGCTGCGAAGCTCCCCGGCAACCTCATCGGCGTAGTCGATGTGCCGATCGGCGATAGGAATCAAGATCGCCTGCACAGGCGACAACCACACGGGTAAAGCCCCGGCGTAATGCTCGATCAAGACTCCCATGAAGCGCTCCATCGACCCCACCAAAGCACGATGGATCATGTAGGGTCGATGCTCCTCACCGTCCTCGCCTACGTAGGCCAAGTCGAAACGTTCGGGAAGCGTGAAGTCGAATTGAATCGTCGTAAGCTGCCACTCGCGTCCCAGACTGTCGCACAATTTAAGGTCGATCTTCGGACCATAGAACGTGGCTTCACCTTCATCGACTTGATAAGGGACCTTGGCCCGTTCGAGTGCCTGGCGCAACGCCTCCGTAGGCGCTTCCCACTGTTCGGGCGATCCCGCGGCTTTATCCGGGTTGCGCGTGGAGAGATAGGCCTGGAAGTCCTCGAACCCGAAGGCGCGCAGCACGTCCAGACTGAACTGCAGCACCTGGTCGATCTCTTCGGGCATCTGGTCCGGACGACAGAACAGGTGCGCATCGTCCTGCGTAAAGCCACGCACGCGCATCAAGCCGTGCAGCACACCGCTGCGTTCGTAGCGGTAAACCGTGCCCCACTCGGCATAGCGTAGCGGCAGATCGCGGTACGAGCGCGTGCGGCTCTTGAAGATGTGCACGTGGAAGGGACAGTTCATCGGTTTTAGATAATACTGCTGGCCGTCGATCTCCAGCGGCGCGTACATGTTTTCTTCATACCAATCCAAATGCCCGCTCGTCTCCCAGAGACTGGCCTTGCCGATGTGCGGCGAGTAGACGAATTCGTAACCGCCGCGTTCATGTTCGTCACGCAGATAATCCTCCGCAATCTTGCGCACCATGCCGCCCTTGGGATGCCAGAGAATCAAACCCGCTCCGACCTGTTCGTTGATGCTGTACAGATCGAGCTCGCGCCCGAGCTTGCGGTGATCACGTTTGCGCGCTTCTTCCAACCTCCAGAGATACTGCTCCAGGTCGTCGGCCGTCATCCAGGCCGTGCCGTAAATGCGCTGCAGCATGGGCAGATGTTCGTCGCCGTGCCAGTAGGCGCCGGCGACGTTGAGCAGCTTGATCGCGTCCGGATTGATCTCACTCGTTCGTTCGACGTGCGGTCCCCGACAAAGATCTATGAAACTGTCGTGGGTGTAAATGGAGATTTCCGGTTTTTCCTCGATCGGCTCACCGTATTCATCTAAACCGCCTGCCTCCAACCCGTCGATCAATTCGAGCTTGTAATCCTGGTCCCTGAAAATTTTTCGCGCCTCATCCGCCGAAAGCACCCGCCGCTCGAAGGCATAGTCACTCTTGATGATCTCGCACATGCGGTTTTCGATTTTCTCCAAATCTTCAGGAGTCAACGCCCGCGGCAGATCGAAGTCGTAGTAGAAACCGTCTTCGATCGGCGGACCGATGGCGACTTTGGCCTCTCCGGCCGGAAACATCTCCGTCACCGCCTGCGCCATCACGTGTGCTGCGGAATGGCGCACACGATACAATTTGGACTTTTCGTATTCCACCTTCTTTCCTACAGCCATACGACACCTCCGATGCTTAAACAAAAAAACCCTCGCTTCTGGGGCGAGAGTCTTCACTCACACGGTTCCACCCAGATTGGCCGCCGCTGACGACCATCTCGGACAGCCGCTAACGGAGCTGAACCGTTCCCCATACTCACCCCACATAAATCTGCAGGATTTTCCGGGTCAGGCTCACGGGGGGTTTTCACCGGTCGGACGCCGCAGGGGATTCTCAGTCCACGCTCCCCTTTCTCTGTCGGACCAATCCCGGCTACTCGTCCCGGTCATCGCCTTGCATGTTCACTTGGTGGCTACATTATATCGGACGTAAGAGCGTTGTCAACCGACCGCGCGAGAATAAAAAATGCCGTCGGAAATCGACGGCCAGTGGGCGGTATAGGATTTGAACCTACGACCTCATGCATGTCAAGCATGCGCTCTAACCAACTGAGCTAACCGCCCTCGTGTGAGCATTATAACGGCCTGTTCAGGAAACTGCAATATAACGCAACGAGCGACGTCGCTGCACGACGGATCACCGCGCTAGGGAACCCCCCACAGGATCACGCTTCCGTCCTCCAAACCCCCTGCCAGCAGTCTCCCACCCGCCGAGAAGTCCAGGCTTGTCGTAATCCCACCAGCCGGTTCGAGATACCGCAGCACTGTTCCGCTTGCGACGTCCCAGAGCCCGATCCTGCCGTCTCGCGAGGCCGTAGCGATGATCGTGCCGTCCGGCGAGAATTCGAGATCGTTCACGCGCAAGCGGTGCCCATCCAAGGTGCGCTGTGGTTCGTTTCCCTGCAAATCGAGCAGCCAGAACGAGCTGCTGCCCACAAGCGCAACGGCCAACGTCTCCCCGTCAGGGGAAATCGCCACGTCACGGACCACCAAAGCGTATCCACGGATCAACTCCGGTGCTTCGATAGAGTCCACCACCCTACGCTGAAGCGATCCGCCGCAGCACGGTCGTCCTTCACCGGTGACGATCTGCGAGCCGTCTGCGCTGAACGCCAATCCCCAGTAATCGACCTGTCCTTCTCCCGTCACGCTGCAGGATGGCTGCGCCAAGGTTCGGCGTAGGATTCCGGACCGAGTCGCGCGTAACTCCACGATACAGCGGTGGCCGCCCGCAGCGAAGAGATATCCATCCGGTGAGAAAACGACTTTCAATACCCGTCCGAGCAAGTCACTGTGGATGCTGCGGATGAGCGTACCGTCCGCAACGCGCCACATGCGCACGCTGCGGTCGTCGGAACCGGAGACGATCGTCGCTCCGTCCGGCGAAATATCGACGCTGCGCACGACATCCGTGTGGCCGGTCAATACCCACAGCAGTGTTCCATCCGCCGTGCGCCAGACGCGCAGCGTACCATCCGCTGAGGAAGATACCAAGATCTCACCGTCTGCTGAGAGTGCCACGCCCGTCACTTCCGCATCGTGACCCGTCAACGTCCGAAGCGGGGTAAGCGCTTCGATATTATCGAGCGTAATGATCGCCGGTGTGGGTGTCGGCTCGGAAGTCGGTGTGCGGACCGGGGTGATCGTCATCGTTGGAGGTAGACTCGGCTCGGGCGTGAGTACGTTCACATTCAACGTCGACGTTGGCTGCAGCGTCGGATTCGCAGGCGGCAAAACGCTGCATGCGCTGACGATCAGCGCGCACAACAACATGAAAGTGATTAACAGTCGACTTGATCCATTCTCATGCCGCACCGGGCAGCTCCACGATGTTCAGATTTTCGAGGTCACTGCGGCCCAGGCCCATCGCTGCGCCGGCGGTGATGTAATTGAGTTCGCTCGGTTGTATGCCGAACAAGCCGGCGGCGTAACTGTCTGCAGCTACGATGTCGGGGCTGGCGATCATCGTATCCAACTGCTGTACGTCGTCCAAACTACCGCCGGTCGGCCCGTGCGCTTTGAGAATGCGCACCGCATCCACGACGGTCAGTGTGGGGCGAACACGGCTGGCCAGATCGGCCAAGCGCTGGCCCATGTTGATGTGCATCGGCGGGCGATCTCGTATCGTGCCCATCAAGTTCTTCATTCCCAATGTCAGGCGCGCCAGGCTGTGATGTTTGGCAATGGGAACGTTGATCACAGCATCGGCTTGGAGGATGTCGTCGTAGATAAAACACGTACGTAAATCTTGTCCTTCGGGAATCTCCGCATCGACAAATTTGAAGTTCGAGATTACCTCCATTATGCCGCCGGCAGCCTCAACTTGCTCCGCAATTCCGCTGCGAGCGTATGCCTGCTCACAGGTCCCTCCGAAAGGGTAGTCCATCACGCGCACGCGCGCCGCCCCGGACTCGAAACAAAGCTTGACCAAGGCGGCCACGACCCAGGGGTTGGTCGTCGCGGCATATTGATAGGTGTGATAGGAGACGCAGATATTCGGCTTGACGATCACGTCATAACCCGGCTGGACGAAGCGGCTCATCCCACCCAGGGCCGCCAGCGCGCTGCGTACCAGTTCCTCGGGCTCACCCCTGCGAGCGACAACCAAATCCGGATACGTCGTCGATTCCTCTACAGCGTTCGTAGGCTGAGATTCCCGCGGCACCTCATTCTCGTTGGACAGGGTATCCGTTGCAGCCGGGGAGTCGGTTTCTGGGGACAGATTCAGGTTCGGAGTTGGTGTTTCTTCGTCCCCACACGCTGTCAATAAAGTGGCACCGGTCAACGCGGCGAACTGGAGGGAAAGCCAGCGCAGCACATCCCTTCGGGTCAGCCTTTTCATCTCAAAACCCTCCTCAACATAACAACACCATATCGACTTTCACAGAACACATCGCAATTCAAGACAACAACCGTAACTCATTGTAAATGCGCACGACCGGATTTACCACCCGCAACTCGTACTGCTTCGTGGAGGACATCTGTAGTGCGTCAATGTCCGCCTGGCCGCTGCATTCATCCTGATTTTAATCTTCGCCGGGACCGTCCGCCTCCCAGGTACCCAAGTATGCAAAAGTCTCGATCTTGCGACGATCGCGCGGCGCAGATTCCCTTCCCCGGATTTCATCGGGCAGGTCGGCGGTGTTTCCCGGGTAGCCCACGGCAATCATGACAACCGGCTCGAATCCTGGAGGGATGCCGAACGCCCTACGCGCGCATTCGTGGTCGAAACCGCCCATCGGGCGGCAGTGCAGCCCCATGCCGATGGCTTGCAGCATTAGGTTTTCGTTGGCCAGCCCCAGATCGTGGTACGCCTTCGAGTTGATCTCTCCACCGGCTCCCACCATCTCGGCGGCGGAAAGCAGCAGCAACGGCGCCCGGCTCGCCCAGATCCGATTTCCAGGATTGAGGCAGGCGCGCGCTTTCTCCAGCGCCTGTTCGTCGCGCCGGTCGAAGACGATGTAACGCCAGGGTTGTCTGTTGCGAGAGGAAGGCGCCCAGCGCGCAGCTTCGAGCAGCCGGTTGACCATCTCCGCTGGAATCGGCCGGTCGGGATCGTAATTGCGCGAAGACCAGCGCCCTTGAATCAACTCGTGGATTTCGTTGTCTGATTCGGCGGACATGATTCCTCCTCTACGGCGCTGCCCGGTGCGGCGTCGATCTCGATGCGACGATGGTTCAACTTTCGATCTTCTCGATCTTGAAATAAACCGGTCGGGTGCCGTCCGAGCAGCAGGCGATGATCGTGTTTTGATCCTCGTACCACGTGCCGAAATTTCCACCCGCCGCAAAGCCGACCAACGCCTTGTAAATGTCGTCCCACGCCCAGGGGCAGAAGCCTTGCGGGATTCCCGACCATACGTCGGTGACGAATTCCTGTCCTTCTTCGAACACCTCGCATGGGCCCAGCGTTTTCTTGCGTTCTGCCTCGACGTATTCTTCGACGAGGTCCTGGTTGAACGAGGTTTTCAGCACGGTGATTTTGCAAGTGATCATGCTTTCCGTCTCCTTCTATCGATGCACGACATCCTCTCTGCTCTGGTTCACTGGCTACCAGATTCTACCCCAGTGTAACAAATGATCATCCACTGAAACCAAGATCACTTCGGGAGAGAATCAAAGAAACCCGAAAGGTTTCGAAACCTTTCGGGTTTCTTGCCGATTACGAAAACTTCGCCACGTTCTCGGGATCGGAGAAGAAGGCTGCGGCATCCTCCATGGATTCCGGAAAACCCGCCAACCACTCCGGGTATTCGGCGTCCATCACCCGGTCGGACATGGGCAGGTAGGGCTTGACGTCCAACAACGGCGTGCCGTCGAAGGCATCGATCCAGGCTAGATCGACCGTGCCTGCATCCTCGTCCACGTCCAACAGGCAGCAGGTGGTGATGGCGATGGGATTCGGCCGCGCCTCGGAACGGTTGGCGAAAACGCCGCTCCTCACGCCCGGTGCGTAGGGCAGCTCGACCACCAAATCCCCCTCGTCCGCTTGATCGGCCCACCAGAGCACGATGGCGTGCGTGCAGCTGCCTAGCCCTCGCAGCGCGGGCCGGTAGTCCGCCTCGATTTGCAAGCGGTAGCGTCCCCGGCTCTCGTCGGATTCCACCCGGCCGATCGAGGTTAATTCAATTCTTGTTCCATCCATTTCGTTACTCTCCTGTATTTTCTTCGTCTTTCGATCCACCCGGGGATTCGCCGCTCATGCCTTCCAGACGGCTGATCAGGTCCTTCAGGAAAGTCAGCTCGGCTTCCCCCAGGACAAATCCGTATTCAAAAAGCACGTCGAGCGGGAAAAAGGACTCACCCAATTTTTCCAACTCCTCCCGCTGGCGCTGGAGATCGCCCACCAGCCAGTCCCGATAGGTACGCACGGCTTGCAGCGCTTCCTGCGGTGGGACGCCCCACAGGTTGTGCAAACCCATGAGGAAATCGGTGTAGGTGAACTTCGGATGCGCCAGGGCGCGAAAAGTGGATTCCTTCCACTGCACTTCACCGGCGGGTGTGATGCGGTAAACCTTGCGCGGTACGCCTGCCTTGCTTGTCTGATCTTGGCTGCGTTCGATGAAACCTTTCTCCTCCAGACGCTGCAAGATGTAGTAGATCGAAGACGTGGAAAGGTCGGTCCACGTACGCATATTGCGCTGGGTAATCGTCTGTTCGATCTGGTAACCGTGCATCGGCTGTTCGCATATCAGGCTGATGATCACCAGTTCGGCGTCGGTCAGAGCTTCTTCAGGCATGGATACTCCAGTGCTGTATTATTCCAGCTCTGGAATACTACAATATACCAATACAGTTGTCAAGTCCGAAATGGGAATTACGGCATTGCCTCGAATTGGGAGGCGAGCGCTGTCACAATCTGCACAATGAATCCGTTCTAGAGAGTAGAGGCATAAATATCGACCTCGTACGATCGGTCCGCTCTTGACTTGAAGAAGAGCCAGGGGACAACACACTTCCCGACACACAAGCCTACAGATACCCAGCTGAAAGCAGAGACGGATCAAGGCTGCGAAACGCGGAAACTGTTTCGAGAGGCCTATGCCAGTAGGGAGAATGAAAATGCGTATCGAATTATTAATTGCCATCTCGATCCTGCTCGCCTTATGCGCTTGCGAGTTCCCGGAAGTCGAAACCATCGGCTGCGATGTGACCGAACTGATCGATGCCATCAATGACGCCAACGCAACGCCGGCGACCGGGGATAATATCGCCCTGTCCGCGGGCTGTATCTACGAACTCACCGCGGTGGACAACAGTGACTCACTCGGTAACAACGGCTTGCCGGTGATTGAATCTCCGATCGCCATCATCGGCAACGGTGCCACGATCCAACGCGCAAGCGCCGCAGGAACGCCCCTGTTTCGCATCTTTAAAGTCTCAACGAACGGCGACCTGCTCTTGCAGAATGTGACGCTGGCGAACGGTGCCGCCAGCCCGGCGGACGATACGGGCAATCTCATCGGCGGCGCCATCTCGAACCAAGGCGTGGTGACGGTTTCCAGCAGCACTTTCCTGGACAACCAAGCCGATCTCGGCGGCGCCATCCGCAATTTCCTCGGGGATGTGACCATTGCCAGCAGCACGTTTTCGAACAACCTGGCCAGCAGCAGTGGAGGTGCGGTCTACAACCAGGGCGGGAATCTGGACGTGACCAACTCACAATTCAACGACAATACGGCCACCGGCGGCAGAGGCGGCGCCATCAATAACGGTGCTCAAGATTCAGCTTCGATCGCAGCCATCATGGGCAGCACCTTCACCGGAAACGTGGCTTTCGCAGGCGGTGGCATTGGCAACGAGCAAGGTGGCTACATGACCATCGACGACAGCTCGTTCCTCAACAATCAAGCCTCCCGGGGCGGAGCCATCTACAATAAAAATGAGATGGATCTTCGCACGAGTACGATGGCCAACAACACAGCCAACTCGGGAGGCGGTCTCCAAAGTTCGGGCTCCATTCTATATCTAAGCAACTCCACATTTTCCGGCAATTCGCTCGTCAGCGCTCCCGGGCCAGATGAGCAGGGCTCCGCGATCATCCACGACAGCGGACACTTGATCGTCGGCGACACGACCATCACTGGCAATTCAGCATCCGCAAATAGGCCGGCAGTGTATATCCAAAGCGGCTTTGGCGTTGGGTTCGGCAACTCGATCATCGCTATGAACAATGGCGGCGACTGTGATTTTTCCGCTACCTCCGTAATGTACTCAATTGGGGGCGACAACATCGACTCCGATGGCAGCTGCAGCGGCTTTACCATTACCGCTGATCCACTACTCGGACCGCTTGCCGACAACGGCGGACCAACGCAAACCCACGCATTATTAATCGGCAGCCCGGCGATCGACACAAGTACACACTGCGTATACACCACCGATCAACGCGGCGTCACACGCCCGCAAGGTTCAGATTGCGATATCGGAGCATTTGAACTGGAGGTCTTTTCGCCGGTTGTCGAAATCTCACCCGTCGTCACTTTGCAGCCAGCAATGCCGATTGTGACTCCGACTCCAACAGAAGGTCCCCCGAGTTTCAGCCTGAACATGAACGGTTTTTGCCGGCGCGGTCCCGACAAGCGCTACGAAGATGTGACCGCGTTCACCGCCGGAACCGTGCTCGACGTAGCTGGCCGTAACGAGGACAGCACCTGGTGGTGGATTGGCGATTTCAACTGCTGGATCTCCGATGCTGTAGGACAGTTTCACGGCAATGCCGAATCCCTATCCGTTATCCTATCGCCGGAGCTGCCGGAACCTGAGCCGGAGTTGGTCTGCAGCGCCGATCTCAAACAGGAGCTGTGCATCAAGGCTGGAGGAACTTGGGTTGAGAATGTGAGCAGAGCCCCGTTCTGTGCCTGTCCCGAAGAGCAATGAAATTCAGGGACAAGCCATCATACTCGGAAATCCCGTAGACCCGAAGGGTTTTTAAAACCCTTCGGGTCTGCATGTGGAAATCCATTTCCCCTCAGGACTCTTATTCAAGGGTCCAATCTCATATGCCGCGGCATCATCCTCGCTAAGTCTCTATACAAGTAATTCTTACCATTAAGGAACGCAAAATCAAAGGTTGTCGCGTCTCCACCCAGTGAATTTATACCGTTCACACATAGACCAAGTTTTCCAAATCTTATTGACCGATCATCTTAAGTAGGCTAATATGTATGTAAGCACTTACTTACATTTACGGATATAAATCATGCCCCAGGATGCAGAAAAAGCCACCGATACGCGCAATCGCTTGATCCGGGCCGCGGCCGAGCTCTTCTCCACGCTTGGCTATGCCCGGGCGACGACGCGCAAGATCGCCGCCGAAGCTGGGGTCAGCGAGGTGACTCTCTTTCGGCACTTCGGTTCCAAGAAGAATCTCTTCGCTGCGGTGTTGGAAGAATACGCCAATACGCCGGACATGCGGGTCGCCCTCGGTTCGCAGTTCTCAGGCGACTACCACGATGACATGCTTACCCTCGGCCGCCACTTCATGCGCATGCTCATCGAGCGGCGCGAAGCCATGCGCATGATGCTCTGCGAGGCGGGCCACTTCGAGGAAGTCAGTGAGGTGCTGGGCCAGATGCCGCGCGGGCTGCGAGACGGACTGGCCACCTACCTACGCCACCAGATCGCCGCCGGACACGTCCGTGACATGGACCCCGAAGTGATGGCGCAGGCGTTCTTCGGCATGTTCTTCTCCTACAACGTCGCCCAGACCATCTTCGCCGGAAGCTTGTCACTGGAACCGACGATCGATGATCTGGTGCAGCAGTTCGTGGCTATTTTCGTCAGCGGGACGGTTCGCCGGGAGAGTTGAGTCTTCGGCCAATGGAGGATTACATGGAAGCAGAAAACGCGGTGTTCGTCGATTCAGTGACGCGCTGCTTTGGAGATTTAGTCGCCGTGGACGGGCTCTCCTTCACCGCCCAACCGGGTGAAATCTTCGGCCTGCTGGGGCCCAACGGCGCCGGTAAAACGACGACCATCCATTTGATCACGGGTCTGCTCAAACGCCACGACGGGGCGATTCGAATCCTTGGCTTCGATCCCCAGAAAAAAGCCCGGGAGGTGCGACGTCGTATCGGACTTGTGCCCCAAGAAACCAACGTCTATGCGGATCTGAGTGGCGTCGACAACCTGCTGCACCACGCCGCGTTGTACTGTGATGATTTGACCGAAATCGATGAGCGAATCGAGTCAATGCTGCGGCTGATGAACCTGTGGGAGCGGCGCGGCGATCCTGTACGTACCTACTCCGGGGGTATGAAGCGCCGTCTCGCCCTAGCCCGAGCCCTGCTGCACGATCCTCCGCTGATCCTCTTCGATGAGCCCACCCTGGGCGTGGACGTACAGGGCAAACATGTCCTTTGGGAACACATCAAAACGCAGCAAGCCCAAGGCAAGACCTTTATCGTCTCCACCAACAACATGGAAGAAGCCGATACGCTCTGCGACCGGCTGTTGATCATCGACCACGGAAAAGCGATCGCCATGGATTCTCCCGAACGCCTCAAAGCCACGTTGGGACGCGACGTGATCACGCTGCGGACGACTCCCAATCTTGAAAATCCGAAAGAACTGTTCAGCGGGCTGGGCCTGCAGGCGGCCACGTTCCCCCAACCCGATCAACTCCGCCTGGAAGTAGCCAACGCAGAATCGATCGTAGGTGAATTGGTCGCCCGCGCCGCCACGGGGCACCGTCTCGACTCAGTGCGCATCACGCGGCCCACGCTGGACGACGTTTTCTTGCACTACACCGGCCGCGCCCTGCGGGAGTAAAGCCATGCGACGCCTGCGATTACTGGTCCTCAACGAATTGAAAATGATCCGTACGGCGCTTCCGATTCATATTATCGCCTTGCTCCAACCGGCGTTGATGTACTCGATCATGGCGGGCGTGCTCGTACACCCGACGTTCGATATCAATATCGTCAGGCCAACGAATGAGGTCGGGCGACAATTGGTTGAAGCCATGTATGAAGTCGGCTCGCCGGACGCTGTGCCCTACATCGACCCTAAATTCATAAACAAAGATGATCCCATCGGCGCGGGGGTTGTCACGGTTGAAGAAAGAGATCATCAAGCTACTGCTGTCTACCGCTACGGATTGATCGACAGCAACATCGTCAAGAACCTGCGCAACCGCCTGAGCGCGGCGGCATTGCGCGTCTGGAACGACTCACTCGACGGACGAGCAGTGGTCATCGTCGAACGTCCCTGGTTACCGCAAGATCCTCCGTACAACCTCTACTTCGGCATGGCCATGCTACCCATGACAACCTTCCTGGCTGCGGCGCTCATCGGCGGTTTCCTCACCGCCCAGGAGTTCGAGTTCGACACCATTCTCGAATACCGCCTCTCCCCCGTTTCATCGGCAATTGTATTCACTGCACATATGATCCGTCTGGTTTTATTGGGCTGGCTTTCGGCGGGAATTCTGCTCATCGTCGTCGGATTGTTCAACGGCGTCTGGCCCAGCTCGATCTTTACCGTCGCCCTGATCCTTATCCCCATCGCTCTCGTCGGCGGAGGGATTGGTATCAGTGCCGGTCTGCTGCTGCGCAGTAGTCTGCCGGCGTTTGTCATTGGTCTGGGCTCGGCATTCGGGACTTGGATCCTGGGCGCCGCCTTTGGGCTGCCCACCGGCTTCAGCATGGCATACGAGTTCGTCAGCCGGCTCGTCCCCAACTCCTACGCCGTTGAACTGCTCTTCCCGCTTTACTACGATACCAAAATCGGCGATAGCGCTCTCTCGATCCTCGCCCTGACGGTTTTCAGCGTTGCGGCGTTGAGTCTGTCCGCGTTCGCCTACCACCGCCGAGTCTTGACGCAACAGGGATGACCATCGTGAAGCGTTTCTGGATTTTACTCAGCAGCGAATTCAAAGCCTGGCGGCACGATCCGATCACCGCCCTGGGCGGCTTCATTCCCCCTACCTTGATCCTGATCGCCTTCGGTCTGCTGCTGGGCGGCCGTTTGAGTTTCAAGCTGGCCGTTATCGACCACGACGCGGGACCCTTCGGCGAGGTGCTTCGTGAGACTCTTTCCGAAGTGGAGTCTCCTTTCGGTGTTCCCTATTATGGTATACCCGCACTTTCTGAAGAAGAAGCCTGGGAAAGCTATTACGCCTACCGCCTCGATGGCCTATGGTTCATCCCGGAAGACTTCTCGGAGAGATTGAAAGCCGGAGAAAACCCGGAAATCGAGATGTACTTCATTAACTATAACGACGACCGCGCTAAAAACCACCGCATTTATTCGGCCGAAATCCTGTGGCGATTTTATGAAAAGATCGGCCAGCCTGCGCCGCCGATCGCACTGGCCGAGGAATATCCCCGGCCGGAAATGGTGCACTGGTTCCCGGTGATCGCCGTCGGGGTCACCTTGTTGGCCGTTTCCCTGGGTGCAGCGTTCAATATCTACGCTCTGACTTACAAAGAGCAGATCTCCAAGCTTACGCTTGAATTCGGGCTGGCGCCGCACTCGCTGCTTTGGGTGCTACTGCCCAAGACACTGCTGGCGCTGACCGCCGGGATCGTCACAGGCACCGCATTTCTGGGGATTCTGTATCTCTGGTTGGGCCTCTGGCCCGGGATGTATTTATGGGCAGTATGGCTGCTCTTTGGATTGGTGGCACTGTTCTGGATCGCTCTGGCGCTGGTCGTTGGTTTGCGTGCCCGCAATTACATGGCCGGCGCTATTGGGGCCGTGCTGGGGGCATTGATCGTCTTCTTCGTCAGCGGGGGGTTGAATTTATGGCGTTGGAACGCCCACAACGTCAACTGGTTCTCGTGGCTCTTCCCCTACATCTACGCCGTAGACCCGTTGCGGGACATGATCCTCTTCAACGCCTGGCCTGCGGATTGGAAGTCCGCGCTGATGATCACGGGCGCCTTCGCGGCCGGGGCGCTGGCTGCGGGCTGGGGATTCGCCAACCATAAGTTGCGGCACCTCGCTTAAGCAACACCAGCGTCCGGTGCGTAATCGACATGATATGAGAAAATAACATGGAGCCGTCAACAGAAGACGGCTCCATGTTGGAAAACGCGGATGTCACCAATAACTACTCATCTGCGGTATCAAAAACCACGTCCGCCGGCATGCCGGGCTTGAGTGAATCCCCCGGATCTTTCACCGACAATTCGACCGCGTAGACCGTCGTTTGGCGGTCTTCTTGAGTCTGCACGTTGCGCGGGGTGTACTCCGCCTGGTCCGCGATGCGCATCACGACCGCTTCGAAAGTCTGGTCGGGGAACGAATCCACGCTCACTTCGGCTTCGTCACCGATGGCAATTTGCCCGTAGCGATCCTCCGGTAGATAGACGGTGATGGTCAACCGGTCCAGCTGCCCGATGGTCATCAGCGTCATTCCCGGCACGGCTACCTCACCGGGTTCGACGCTGCGTGTCATCACCACGCCCGAAACCGCAGCCTCGACGGTCAGTTTATCGAGCTGCACCTCGAGCAGATCCAAAGCCGCCTGGGTTTGCGCCTCGGCCATTTCAGCTTGTTCCACCGCGGCTTGCGCCTGATCCACGGCAGCCTGTGCCACGGTCAAGTTTGCTTCGGCTTGTTCGACTCCGGCTTGCGCCGCCTGCACTCGTAGTGATTCATGTCCCACAAGAAGCTGATCGCGTTGATCCAACGCGGTCTCGTAGCGCTCGATCGCCACCGCCAGATGGGCGCGTGCTTCGAGGACGTCCTTGGCTTCATCTTCGCTGAGCAGCGAATCGTAATCGTCCTGCGCCGCGTCCAATTCATCTTTCGCATCGTCGTAAAGCTGATCGATGAAATCGTCCATGTAACCTCGATCCATCGAGCCGACTCTTCGCTCCCAGAGTTCCTTAGCCACTTCAAATGCAGCCTGTGCGTCCAACAACCGCTCTTGCGCGGCGGTTAATTCATCGGATCCTGCCGCCTTGAGCACGGCCTCGTAATTGGCCCGTTCCTCCTCCAGCATTTTGCTCGCCGCTTCAATCTCGGCTTCAGCGCCGGCGAGATACTCCGATTGCTCGAAATACCAGGCGGGCAAATCGAAGCTGTAGGGAAAGACCTGTGCCCATGCCTGCGTACGAGCGGGGGAATCCTGCGCTCGGGCGGTCGCCAGTTCCATTTTGTACTGCACGTTGGCCAATTCCACGCCCGCTTGCGCGGCCGAAAATCCGGCTTTGGCCGAATCGAGCATGCTTTGGGCCGCATTTTGACCGACTAGTGCGGCATCGTGTGTCGCCTCAGCTTGTGCAATTTGTTGGGTTAAAGCTTCGCCGTCCATGCGAAAGAGCGCCTCGCCCTTCTGGACCGAATCGCCTTCCCCCACAAACACTTCGACCACACGACCTGCCAGCTCCGGCGCCACGACCACCTCGACGGTCTCGACCACACCGGAAGCACGAAGCTGATCCGATCCGCCGCCAGAACACGCACTCAGCAGTCCACCCAACAGGATGATGCCGATCATTAACAAATGGATTCGTTTTTCGCGCATGTAAACCTCCTGCTTTCAAGCTCGACGGAGTAGGTTTCCGTCCGAGCGAACATATCGATCAACGCATACTGGCGATAAACACGTCCTCCAGCGAGGGCTCGACGACCGTAATCGTGCCCGGGTCGATGTTTGCCCCTCGCAGTTCTTTCCGTATGGCCGTCTCACTCGCCTGCACGTCTCCCACCGTCACGTGAAGAAGAGATCCGTATAATTCCACACTTTCCAGCACCAACTCGCCAGATTCCTGTGCTTCACGCAGCACTTTGATCGCTCGTTCGGCGTCCGCAGGTGCGATCTCCAAAACCTGGCCGCGCATCATACTTTTCTTGATCGATCCTGGCGAACCGCGCGCGATGATCTTGCCGCGCTGGATGAAAGCCAGACGCTGGCAGTGTTCTGCTTCATCCATGTAATGGGTGGTCACGAAAACCGTAACGCCCTGGGCGATCAAATCGTAGAGTAAATCCCAAAACGCCCGCCGCGATACCGGATCGACGCCGGCCGTTGGTTCGTCCAAGAAAACCAGCTCAGGCCGGTGCAGGATCGCAGCGCTTAACGCCAACCGCTGCCGCCAGCCACCGGATAGTTCGCGAGTTTTCGACTGGTCATGTTCCTTTAATCCGGCCATCTCCAACGCCGTCTGAATACTTTCTTCCAATTCTGCGTTGGCCAGTCCGTAGACCTTGCCGTAGAAAGTAAGGTTCTGGCGCACGGTCAGGTCGTTGTACAGGCTGAAGCGTTGCGACATGTAACCCACGCGGTTGCGAATGCGTTCCGGATGCTCGAGCACAGGCACCCCCAGCACCCGCACCGTACCCTGGGTGGGTTTCAACAATCCGAGCATCATGCGAATGGTGGTCGTCTTTCCCGAGCCATTGGGGCCCAGGAACCCGAAGATTTCCCCGGGATGCACCTCGAAGTCGATCCCATCGACCGCGGTAAAATCGCCGAACTGTTTGGTCAGACCCCGGGCGACGATCGCCCTGTTGTTATCCGTCGTATTCATCTCGATCAACTCAATGCGCGCCGTACATAGCGCAGCGAAACGATGCCAATGACCAGACCGAGTAACAGAAGCGCAAGCAGGTTGGGCCACAACACTTGTAAATCGGCACCCTTGAGCATGATGCCGCGCAAAATAGCCAGCCAGTGTTGGGCAGGGATAAACTGTGCGACACCCTGCAGGAACTTGGGCATCGACTCGACCGGTGCTGCGTAGCCCGTGAACATGAAATCAACAAAGCCCACGATCATCACCAGCAGGAAAGCCTGGTGCTGGCTGCGCGAAAAGACCGAAATCGCCATGCCCTTGGCCAATTCGACGAACAAGTAACCCAGGGCAAGGAGTAACAATAACGGCATCGAGCCGCGGATCGGTACCTTGAAGACGAAATGCACCATGTTGAGCATTAAGAAGAAATCGAAAAAACCGATCAGAACGACCGGAATGGATTTGCCGACGATGATCTCCAACGAAGTGAACGGCATCACCAACAGTTGTTCCAGCGTGCCCAATTCCCGTTCGCGGGAGAAGGATAAGGCAGCGAAAAGCAGCACCGTGAACTCCAGCATCAAGGCCAACTCTGCCGGTGTGGTGTAATAGGCTTCGCTGAACGATTCGTTGTACCAAGTGCGCACGCTGAAATCGAATCCGGCAAATTCCTCCGCGTCGATCCCCAGACGTTTGACGGCGATCTCCTGCCCCATCTCGCGCGCAAGCCCTTCGACGGCGCGCAACGCCGCAGTGGCCGGCATGCTTTCAGCGCCGTTGAGCAGCACCGCCAGTGTGGGAATCTGGTTGGCGGAAGCCATCTTCTCCGAGAAATCGGGTGGAATGATCACGGCGGCGTAAATATTGCCCTGCACCATAGCCTCACGGATCGGCGCCTCACCATAGACCAGCGCTTCCAGGGTGAACGTGCCGGTGTTCTCCAGGGACGTGATCACCTGACGGCTGGCTGCGGACTGATCTTCGTCTAAAACCATCAGAGGCAAATTGGTCATCGGACGCGACGTCGCCCACCCCACGAGGGTCAATTCCAGTACACCGCCAATCAACATGAACGCCGGCATCCACCAGTCGTAGCGCAGGTGATAGAACTCTTTGACCGCCAATGCCCAGATTCGACGAAACATGCCCACCTCGTTAACCCAGCTTCTTGCGGAAAAACAGCGCTGCGACGGCCGAGAACGCCACGCCCAACCCAAACAACATGACCGCATACGGCCAGAGGACATCGAGTCCCACGCCGGGCAAGAAGATGCCGCGCGTGATGATGGCGAAATGCGTTCCCGGCAACACCAGAGATTCCATACGCATCACCTCCGGTAAGGCAGCGATGGGAAAGAATATGCCGGTCAGGAAAAATGCCGGGAAGAAAATCACCAGGAATGAAAGCGCCAAAGCCGCTGCCTGGGTGCGGATGAAAACACCAATGATGGTGCCCATACTCAAAATGGCGAAAAGGAATATCGCCGACAACAGGAAAAAGAGCAGGTAATTGCCGTGAAAGGGGATTCGAAAGACGAGGAAGGCAATTGCTGGAATGAGAATCACGTTCACCAATCCCACGAGAATGTAGGGCAGCATCTTCCCCAGAATCAACTCGGATCGTCCGACGGGTGTGGCGATGAGTTGCTCTAACGTACCGTGTTCGCGCTCGCGCGCCAAAGTCAACGCCACCGACATCGCGGGAAGCCCCAAAACGAGGGAGATCAAGCCGGGAACGACGTCGTTTTTCGATTTCAACCCCGGGTTGAACCAGGTGCGCACGCGTAGATCGAACATCTGTAGCGAGTCGCTCGGCGCACCCAAGGCCTCGAGATTCTGGGCCAATTCCTGGCTGATGAACTCCTCTGTACGCCAGGCGATGTGATCTAGGGCGTGTGCGCCGCTCTGCGGTTCGGTGCCGTCGATGATCACCAGCAGCGGCATACTGCGCATGGCAAGCAGTTCCTCAGCGAAACGCGGATTTACCACGATGGCGGCTTTGATTTTACCCCGCAGCAGCAGCGCATCGACTTCCTCGAACTCATTTACCTGCGCGATCAAATCGAGATCGTCCCCCGCCGTCATGCGCTGGATGAATGTACGCGAGGTCGGGCTCCGATCGTAGTCCAATACGGCGATGGGTACATGCTGGATGTTCACCGTCATGGCAAAGCCCATCACAAAGAGCACCACCGTCGGTGCCAGGATGACCAGGCCCAGCGTGATCGGATCGCGCATGATGTGGTTGTACTCTTTAACCGCCACGGCCCACAATCGACGCAACGACACCTCAGACCTCCTGTTTGCTTTCGACAGAAGCTTCCCGCTCGCGGATGAGCGAAATGAAAGCTTCTTCCATGCGGGCTGGCGCCCGACGAATCTCCGCTCCTCGCAAACCCTCCTTGCGCAGGAGCTCATCGATTTGCGAAATGCGTTTTTCGGCAGAGTCCACCACCAGGTGGAGCTCTTCTCCATAGGTCTGCACCTGGCGGACACCTGGGGTCTTCTCAATCAGATGCCGCACGCTGCGCCAATCTTCGTGGCGGATCACGACGACGTCACCGTGAATTTCGGCACGCAAGCGACGCGGCGAATCACAGCGGATCATGTGTCCGGTGTACATCAGACCGACCCGCGAACAGCGATCGGCCTCATCCATGTAGGGCGTGCTGACCACGATCGTCGTCCCACTCAGATGCAATTCCGTGAGAATGCCCCAAAACTCGCGTCTCGATATCGGATCCACGCCGGTGGTCGGTTCGTCGAGTAAGAGGATTTCCGGTTCGTGAATCAAGGTGCAGGCCAGGGCAAGTTTCTTTTGCATACCCCCGGATAACTGCGAACCGCGACGATCTTTGAACTCGGTCAGGCCGGCGAACGCCAGCAAGCGTTCCATGCGCGGCCCGATTTCGGCATCCGTCACGTCGTACATCCTGGCGAAGAAGCGCAAGTTTTCTACTACGCTCAATTCACCGTATAGGCTGAAGATCTGCGCCATGTACCCGACGTGGTGCTTGATCGCTTCGGGTTCGCGTTTAAGATCGAATCCAGCGATGGTTGCCGACCCTTCGGAGATGTTCAACAAACCAGCCAACAGGCGCAACGTGGTCGTTTTACCGGCGCCGTCCGGTCCCACCAAACCAAATAATTCGCCAGACGTTATCGCCAGGTCGAGGGAAGCGAGCGCACGCACTTCTTTGAAGTCGCGCGTCAGTCCATGCGTCTCGATGATGGGCGCATCGTCTATCATGGTGAACGACTACTGCCTCGCTCTGCGGATCGCATAGAGCACGATTAAGGCACCGAGCGCCGGCTCCATTGCGATGCCGAGGTATTTCAGCGTGTCGCTGAAGCCCATGGCCGGGATGACGTACCAGTCAAGCAGCCCGATAACGATGCAGGTAACGATCGCCACGATGTAATCCCCCTGTACGCCTATGGGACGATTTTCCTTCCAGATGGCGCCGGCGACGGCGCCAATAATCAGACCCACGACGATCATGACTGCGAGTAAGATGAGGATTTCCATTTCTGTGTCTCCTTTATCCGCTATTGGCAGAATTCGATCGCAACATCGATGATCTGCTGTACTTGTGTTACTCTGACTTCAATAAAGATTCGATGATCAACTGTGAACCGGACCGCATGTGTCGTTCCAACACTACGATATCCGGAATGGCGGACCATAACACGAACAGACCTTCAAAAAAAGCCGCCAAAGTTACACCAACATCCAAGGGATTGACTTGCCGGAATTCACCTGTATCGATACCTTGTTGAATCATGGGCACGATGAGATCAAGGTAGCCGCTGTAATACCCGCCAAGCACTCCACTGACTTTCTTTTTCCGCAACAACAAGGACCAAAATTCAATCATGATGGGAATCATGGATTCCATGCTTTTAATTTCTTCGATGGCGAGATCTATAAAAGTCTGCAATTTTATTTGCGCCGACATGTCGGTTTTAAGAAGTTCTCTCAACTGTTCGGACTCACCCGCGAACAAACGATCCATAATACCCTGGATGATGGCGTCCTTTCCATCGAAGTACCAGTACAGTGCGCCTTTGCTCAGCCCCGCTTGTTCTGCGATGTCGTCCATACGCGCCCCATGGAAACCGGAACGAGCGAATACGTCCATAGCAGCTTCCAAGATTTGCTCTTTGCGTTCTTCACTCACGTCAGGACGTGGCGCCATGCCTACTCCAAATAATATACTGACTGGTCAGTCAATTATGACTATACATAGATTTACGTTCATTGTCAAGCGCAACGCACTTCTACTCCGGGTCGACCAAAGGTGAAATACAATCCGGTTTTACGATCCTGCTGGCAAACCAACTTCGCAAGCGGACCCAGGGGTTGTATGAGAAACGCAGCGGCTCCGCCTCAAGCTGCTGCTCGGCATACGATCGCCCCATTTCCATCAACCGTTCAGCCTGTGTGTAATCCCAGAATGCGATGTCCGTAGGAGCCGGCAGACGTATCACGCGCAACGAGGCGCCTGCCGCCTTCGCCGAGGCGACCTCACGAGTCGCTTGCGCCTCCACCATTAAGGACACGGCATAAGAGGTCATGCCCAGAATACCCTTGGCGGTTTCCTTCGAACCCATGGCGTGAGTCACATCGAGGGCAAGGATTTGAGTGGCGCCTCGCTCGATCGCCACCCGGATGGGAAGCTTCGTATAAACTCCACCGTCCAGATAGCGTTGATCGCTAACCGACCAGGGAGGAAAATACGGCGGTACAGCCGTACTCGCCATGGCGCCATCGATGACGCGGTCTTCGTCGCGATCACCGAACACGTGCAGTTCAGCCGTTTCCATGTTCACGGCCACGGCGTAGGCTGGAATACCCGCACTCGCACGTAGTTGTCCGAAGGTATCAACATTCTGCGGCAAATGGCGAAGCAGGAACGCCTCGAGTGCGTCCCCGGGCACCAGGCTGTCCCGCTGCCGGACCAGCCTGCGAACCACACCGATCGTCGTGGGAATGCCCACCTCATTGGGGCCCGCTGCGCGCCAGAGATCCTGCAAGCGGGCGACGCCATCCAGGCTGGGATCGTAGGCGATGTAGATGGCGTTCAACGCACCGGCGGAGGTTCCCACCACCATCTCGGGCTTGAAGCCCGAGAGAAAGATCGGATCCAATGCGCCGGCCTGCATGGTTCCGTAATTCGCCGCCCCACTCATCACCAGTGCCTTCATGATGTTGTCCCCTCATCTTCCAAAAGAAGAAACCCAGCGGTTTCCATTAATCCACTTCGGGACGGATAGCGACGATCGGCATGACGCCGGCCAACGCACGATATCCTTCCGGCGTATGCTCCAACTGGTATCCAATCAAACGCCCCAATTGCCGGATGGCCGTTGGATGCCGCCGCGCATAATCCTGTATCTCTTCATACGCCTCGTCGAGCGGCAATCGCTGCGCCATCGCGTCGAAACGCCTGCGTCCGACAGTCACCTCGACCCGCGGGGTCTTCCTAATGTTCTGAAACCAATCCGACTTCTCCCCCCATCCCGAAGCGACGATGTAGGTGTCCGTTTCCTCATCGTGGCGCATGATCTCAAGAACGACGCGGCGCGGCAGGCCGCTTACGCGGCCCGTGTGAATCATCATCAGGGCACGCTGGTCCAGCAACCAACCCAATCCGGCTCGATAAAGCAGGATAGGGAAACGGTAGATAATACGCATCAGGCCGCGCGGCGGTTTTACCTCACGCACCGGTTCAGTCATCGGGCACCTTCAATTCAATCGCATCCTGCGGGCACTGCAGCACACAAGCGCCGCATGCGATACAGAGTTCTCTATGTTCGAATGACACGATCCGCTTCTCATAATCCGGCCGCCAACAACCCACCGGACACACTTCATAACACTGCCACGTGCCGTTGCAGCGCTCGGGGTAGAAGTGAATCTGCAAGGCGCGTAAGTTCAGCGCCAAATCAATATGTTCCTTGAGCAGTTCGACCATCGAAGGCGATTCCGCCATGCCTTCACCTCCAACCCAATAGAATAGGAACCAGCCAATACGCCAAGCCCAGAACGACGGCGATGAGCGCTTCCCAACTCCAATTGGCTTGTTCGCCGCGCATACGTGGCGACATTCCTTGCAATTCGGCGCCGACGAAAACCGAGAGGCCGGTCAAGCCGACAAAGCGGTTGAAAATATCCGGTAAGGCCATAGAATCTACCCGCCACGAATAGAGTAGCATCCCCGCCAGCGCGATCAAGGCCAGTGGGAGGCTCTTCGCCAAACCATCGTGTCCGGGTAGCCAGGGAAGCGTGATGGCGTAGAATATCGACAAACCAAACATAGCGACGAGCAGAGGCCAGAAACTGGAAGGCCAGATCAACGCCACCGGAATGAGGATCATCAACCCATAAAAGCCCATCGTTGCGGCCACCATCTCCAATCGATCCCTCAGCGGAAAGCGCACGTGGCGCATGTCGTCGGTCTTTTTCCTCCCGGCCTGGAGGTATGCCGGCAGATCGGTCGCCCGAACGGGGCCCCAATGCACGCCCCATTTGGTCTGCTTCCGGATTTCCCATCCATCTACGCCGTTGGCGCAGAGTTGTGGAAGGATCAGCGCGTGATGTTTGACCACTTCATCCAACCGGCTGGTACGTAAAGCACCAATGATGCGCTCTGCGGTCAGAAAACCACCGCCTGCGGCACACCAGACGTTAATCCCACTGGAATCGACCACAAGCAACCAGACATCCAGCTTGGTATCGATGGCCTTCACCAGGCGTCGGACGGTGAGATCGAAATTTCCGGTCACCAAAACAGGCGAATCGGGATTCGGTTCGCCTACGGCGTACAAACCAGGTTCAACCTTTGGATACGGCGGAATGATGCGGAAGAAGATCGCCCAGAGATCGATCAACATGGTGCGCAAATTTACCCGATGACGGAGGCGGCCTTTGAAGGAATCGGGCAATTGCCGGGCCGCATCTTCGGATCTGGGCTTTGCCAGATAGAGACACAACGAACCCAGCAGGTAGGAATCGACGACCTGCGCGCGGTAACCCGCGCGCTCAAGCACCGCCCGAAAATCCCGCAGAGGATGCGTCGTCGCACGCGTCAGTAGCCAGGTGATAATCCGTAAGGGAAAATGTACCGCAGCGACCGCAAAGCGCGCGGCCCAACCCGACGGCGAAATCTCGTCCAATATGGCCAATTGTCCCTCGGGTGCCAGCAGGGAAAGGCAGGCCGAAAGCACGTATGCTTGTGCGTCCCGGGTCATCTCACTGAAAGCCAGACTACTGACGATGAGATCGAAACTAGCCGATTGAAAATGATCGGCGATTAAGGCAGCGTCCATGTGTCTCAAATCGACGCCTTCATCCAATCCAGATGCGGCGATCCGGTTCTCGGCTTGCGCCAACATGTCGGCATCCAGATCGATGCCCAGGACCTTGGCGCCTTTGGCCGCCATGGCAACGGTGAGCGCGCCGGTACCACAGCCGATTTCAAGCACGCGCATTCCCGGGTGGATGAGAAGCTCGACGAGCTGTTGCTGAAGCTCCTGAAGTTTTCCCAGGGTAAGCAGGCGGATACCACGATCGTATTGTTCCGGCTGTGTCTCTAACCATTTCATGAAAACGGTGGCCATACGCACCCTTCCGTAGGGTAAAATTATAATAGACTGACCGGTCAGTTTATTATAGTATAACCTCAATCCATGGCGAGTCAAGCAAGATAAAAATGATCCGGTATGCTATAATCCCAGCATGACCAATCAAGCTAAATCTCCCTCGACAGATGTATCCACCGAACCGACTGCGGAATCCAATGCGATCCTCTTGAAACGCAACGAGCTCTATGCCGCTTTGTTGCCGCTGGCATTCGTTACCGGCATCGCCGTTGGATTCCTGTTCTGGGGACGGCAGAAGCCCAACAACGTCGTGACAGAGGAGGCAAATGCTCCAACCGCTCAACCCACCAGCGCTGCAGCCGCACAGGAGCCGACGCGTTTCGACATCGACGTCGACGATGACCCTGCCATCGGTCCGGAAAATGCCCCCATCACGATCGTGGAATTCAGCGACTTCGCATGCGGTTATTGCCGACGCTTCCACGAACAAACCTTCAATATACTGCTCGAAGAATATCCCGATCAAATACGTTTCGTTTATCGGGACCTACCCGTCGTCGGTGGATATGTAGCCGCACAAGCAGCCGAATGCGCCAACGAACAAGGGGAGTTTTGGGAGTTCCACGATCTGCTCTTCTCGGGTGGGCTTGGATTGGATGAAAGTGCCTACCGCGAGTACGCCGTTACTGTGGGCATTGATCCTGACTCACTGATGGAATGCGTCAACGAAGAACGCTATGCCGATGAAGTGGAAGAAGACGCCCAGTATGCACTGAATCTGGGTGCAAACGGCACACCGACTTTCTTCATCAATGGTATACCGCTCGTCGGCGCACGCCCGCTTTCGGATTTCGAGACGATCATTGACAAAGAGCTCGAGAACGGATCGCAGCCATAATCCATCAGAACGATGGAGAATAACAAAAGCGTCGAAATTTACTTCGACGCTTTTTAATTTTTACGGCCGCGTGCGATCGAGGCGCTATCGAGCGATTTCTCGCCAGGCCTCTTCCTTCTTCGTTCGCTTCAACCCCGGCTGGGTAACGTCATCCGGAGGTTCTGAACTCTCCATCAAAGCGCCTTTCGCAATCAAATCGGGCACATCCGCCTCGTCGATCGGCTTTCCCAGATAATAGCCCTGCGCAGCGTCACACCCCTGCGCATATAGGATCGAGAGCTGATTCATCGTCTCCACCCCCTCGGCAATGACTTCCAAGTGTAAACTGTGAGCCATGGCGATGATCGCTTTCGATATGGCAGCATCGTTGGAATTGTTGGTCAAATCCTTCACGAAAGCTTGGGCGATCTTCAGCGTGTCGATGGGGAACTTGCGCAGATAGCTCAAGGAAGAATAACCTGTACCGAAATCATCTATCGAGATACGCACACCCAGATCCTTCAAACGCATCAACGTTGAACTACTGGTTTCGGTTTGCTCCATGAGGGTGCCTTCCGTGAGTTCCAATTCCAGATGGCTTGGAGATAACCCGCTTTCACGCAAGATGCGCTTGATAACGTCGAACAAATCTCCTTGTCGGAATTGGCGCGCCGACAAATTGACCGAAATCCGGAAAGGCCGATGTGTTGTGTCCAACCACTGCTGTGTATGTTTGCAAGCCTTGCGCATGACCCATTCGCCGATCGGAATGATCAACTCTGTCTCCTCCGCTAGATCGATAAAGCGCTTGGGATAGAGCAAGCCATAATTGGGAAGATTCCAGCGAAGCAATGCCTCCAAACCAATGATTTTCCCACTACGCAGATTCACGATTGGCTGATAGTGGAGCACAAATTCATCCCGATCCAAAGCGTGGTAAAGTCCGCTGCGAAACGTCAATCGTTCCGTGGCGCGCAAATTCATCTCGACGGAATAAAACTGATAATTACTACAGCCTTTCTCCTTTGCCCGATACATCGACCGATCTGCGTATTTTAAAAGATCTTTTGCGTTTTTTGCATCCATCGGGTAGAGGGAGATGCCGATGCTCGTGGTGATAAAGACTTCGCGGTCACCAACATGAAACGGTGGTGCCAAAACGTTGATGATTTTTTGCGCCACGATGACAGGCACATCCCTTTTCGGAAGTCCATCGAGAATGATGATGAATTCATCACCCCCCAACCGGGCAACGGTGTCCGTCGCACGCACGCATTTTTTGAGCCGTTCGGCAACGGCTTGAAGGATAATATCCCCCGCATCATGACCCAGCGTGTCGTTGATAACCTTGAAATTATCCAGATCGAGAAACATCAAGGAGACTTGTTCATTGTTGCGGTCTGCACGAGCCAACGCCTGCGATAAACGGTCTCTGAAGAGCGTGCGATTCGCGAGCCCCGTCAGATGATCGTACTGGGCGAGAAACGCCAATCGCTCTTCGGCTTGTTTACGCTCGATCGCATAACGCAGGGAACGTGTGAGTAGATTGGCATCTCCCTGCCCTTTCACCAAACAATCCTGCGCTCCCGCTTTTATCGCCTGCACGACGACACCTTCATCGGAGACACTGCTTAAGGCTACAATGGGGAGATTTGGAAATTCCGAATTGACAACCCGGATCGACTCCACTCCTTGTGCATCCGGCAAAGACAGATCGAGCATCACGATGTCGAAGGAATCTTTCCGTAGTTGATCGATCGCAAGTTGAAAAACGTTCTCGTGATGAAACGAGAAGCCTTTCAGATTCGCTTCATCGAGAATGCCATGGATAATCCCAACTTCATTGGGATCTTCCTCGACGAGCAGCACCTTGATCTCGTGCGAATCCCTCACTTCATCCATATTTCAATATCCACCGACCTGCGCCTTACGCAGCCAGAGCCCTTACTCTCGATCGAGAGTCGTCCATGAAGATCGGGGGCAGGTTGTTTGGCTGCTGCCAAGACTGTTCGACTTGTAGAAGACATTTCACAGGACCGCCACATGTATTTCGCAATCACGTTATAGAATCTCGCATCAGGATGCTCACTTCTCCACATCATAACCAATTCCACCGACGACGCACACGATACCATTTACAATACCAAGAGTCCTGGCGAAGAAGTCACACAACATCACAAACACCTACGCGCAATGACGACACATGCGTGTTAGGTTCCTCCATCCTACAGGAAAGTTGCCTTGCCGCGACTTACGGAAACCCTACATTCCTTGGCCTACATAATACAATAAATGTAAGACAATTGACACACAAATCTGCCCGGATTATCAACACGAACGCGTTTTTTGGAGTGCGGTTACGGTGCTTTGATTTCCACGACAACCATACGATGGTCGGAAGCCAGCGAAGGTGAAACCCACGCGGCGCGTGGGCTCAAATCACGCAACCAGACGAAGTCGATCCGCGATTGCGGTTCGATTGCCGGGCTGGTGAAAGGAGGCGGATCGATTCCCAAGGCGATGAAAGGGTCTTCGAAACCAGCTGCAATAACCGCCTGTGGAACAGGCTCTTGGAATTCGGCATTGAAATCGCCCCCAAAGATCGCATTGGAATGATCACCGATAAATTCCAGCGCTTCCGTGATCTGAGTTTGAGTATCCTCGTCGTTCAAACCCATCCACACTGCATAAGTGTTTAGCGGTGCTGCGTCGAATTCGAGGCTCACCTCAATGATTCCGGTTTGTTCCTGCAGGCTCGTCAACCACTTTTGTACGGAGGGCGCCTCGGGGCCACGGTACAGAAGCGCGATGCCGGTGAGATGCTCGACGGTGGGCAGATAGACCTGATTCATCCGTAATCGACGAGCCAGATAGTACGCATCGTCCACACAGTAGCTGGTGATGCGCGCCGTGTCCACTTCCTGCAGCATCACCACATCGATTTCTGCTTCCTCGATCGCGCGCGCCATGTCCTCCAGCGTGAAGTGCCAAAAATCATCATACCCATAGTGGATGTTGTATGTGGCAGCGCGAACGACACCACTCGCGTGAAAACCCGCTGCCGGCTTCGGCCAGGCCACAACCAGCGTAACGGCGAATGCAAGCAAGGCAAATATACCTCCGGGAACGAGTCGCAGCCGGGGCGGAGGAAGCCTGAACTCGGTCGGCCCCTGAAAAATGACGCCCGCGCCAACCATCACACCCGCCACCAAAAATACAGCCCACCCATATCCGCGCAAGACGGGCAATGTGTAGGCATACGTGAAAGTAAAGGCGTATACGAAATTGAGCACCAGGAAAAGCAGCATACCCAGCGCTATAGCGCCGCCAGTGGTACGAGTCCTTGTCGTTGAATTCTCGAAGCCGGCCGAGAACGCGGACAGCACGGCAACTTGAGCCACGAGGATCGCCAACAGGCTGAGGCCGCCTTCCGAAAAATACCCTACGACCAATCCCAAGAGTAGCAACATGGAAAGGCCGAGTCCGGCCATCGAGGTCTGAAAAACACGCCTGAATGTATCCCGCACCGTCGGCAGCACGAACAAGATCGATAAACCCATGAGGAGTATGGCAGAGACGAAATACGTCGTGGAACTCCAGCGCGCCGCCGCGTTGGGAAAGGATAGCAGCGAAATCTGTAAAAACAGGAAACCGCTCAAAGCGATCCCGTCGACGAGACGTATTCCTCCCGGCTCGACATACGCTTCGCTCGAACGCTGCAAAACCAGATAAGCGAAAGCAATGACAGTGCCACTCCACAAGATTTGCACGTACAGCCAGGAACTGCGCAGGCTTGGATCATACGTGTCCCCAATTGCGCGCAGCAATTGATCCAAGACCAGGGCACTCAGCATACACTGATCGAACGAGCGTCGATCGAGCCGCAATCGGGTCGTTAGGTAGAGACTCCCAAAAGCAATGGTGAATAACGAGCCCCAGAAGCGCACATCTGCCTGATTGATCGATAAACTGATCCGAGCAATCGATGCAAGCGCGGCAAATGCCAATGCCCAACGATGCTGCCTTTTTTTCGGAGTCCAGAGTGCTACGACAAACGCAAATACTACAAGGAGATTACTGACCACGAGCCAATAATCGATCGGTCCCTCGAAGATTTGATCGTAGATGATGCCAAACAGTACGGAGAAAATCACCCGTACGCCTTGCAGCAAAAAAAGGAACACAGATACAGATACGATCGTTTCCATCCCTCGCGGCTTCATCATCCTCTCCCTTCACGACGACCATTCCGCTGGATGCACACAAGTCGCCGTTCGAACCCGCATTTCCCAGTTTTGCGAACACATACTGGAGCGAATCACGTTAATTTACGCAGGATCAATTCAAGCGATCAACTCAGGGGTAAAAATCCTTCAGTTCACCCACCGGCAGCGTGATCAGACCTTCTTCCGCTTCACCTACTTGAGTCACCTGTTTCGGCTCTTCTCCCACTAAAAACGCAGTGTATGCGGCTACTAGGGCATCCAACGGATCTGATTCGTATAAACCATCCAATGGTAGATTTCCCGTCAATAGGTGATGGCGGGTGATCTCTTCGAGCACACGCAAGGGATTGAACACATCGAGACCTTCCTGATACAACACCAACTGACGCTGCATGCGTCCTTCGAGCGTTCGCTTTAAAAGCGGGCGATGCTCCAAAAGCACAGAAAAACATGCGTGCGGACTGACTTCGATGATCGCGTGATCTGCCGGTTCGTCTCCGACGATAAAGGGTCGAAAGGATAATTCTTCCAGCCGTCGAAATAGATGAAATCCATTCCGTACCCATCCGGGCGCCTTCCGTTCGTCAGCCGGCGTGTTGTAAAGACGAATGTTGCAGCGGCGCAGTATGAATTCACACATGCGCCACTTCGCCCAAGTGTTTCCGTCCACTTTTAGGTTGTTGCGCCGGCGGATCTCGGATCGTCGCATCAGACCCTTGTTTGGGGCTTGCGGTGCCGCGATGGCAACGATGACGTTTTCCAATCCCGCCACGAAAGCCAGCACGGATTCGATATCGCCTTGATCCAGCGCCAAGATCTGTTTCCGCTTATCGATGACAGCATAATCCAGGGGACGTCCTCCTGCCGTCGGGTCGATTCCCATGTACGCGACGTCTGAAAAAAGCATCATCTCCTCCCACCCGCGGCGCATTAAACAAACGCCTCCTCACTAGCGGATTCACTCCGACAGGCAGCGGCGAATTCCTCCCAGGCAGTCCGATCGGTATGGTAGGGGGCAAGCCAGGGCGGTTCCGCCGCCATACGCAATGCCAAGTTTACCGAACGGCCAGTGTAGATCAAATAAGCCACATAAGCCCATCGGGTCCGATGAAGACCCAGACTGCTGTGCATCAGGATACGCATTTTCTGGGCAACACACGTATAAAGGAAAGCGGCCGCCAATAGCCGCTGTTGAATTCCAACCTGCATTTCGTCAGTCACGTCCATCCAGAGGAATTGTTCCGGGACCGGACCTGCGAATCGCTGCGGAGAATCCGGCTTAAAATGAAGAATTGCGGATATGCCCGTTTGATCCATGAACGCATCCCACGTTGAAGGGATGTGTTCTCCACCCGCAGCGTAGATCTGATCGTGAATCCAGGTCATTTCATCGTATCAAATTCGTTCCCTCAGTATACATCGGCCTTTTGACGACGGCGAGGCTTGCGGCTATACTTTGCATTTAAATGTGGCTATTACGCCAGGAGGAGATCATGGCCAAGAAAAATAAAGACGGAAAGAAAGCGGGTGGTTTCAAACTGACCTACGCCACGATGTTCGATCCACCCGAGGAACTCCACGAAAGTTATGAAAGTGCTCTTGCACAGGCAAAGCGCGACATGGGCGCCGAACATCCCATGTTGATCGACGGTAAGGAAGTCAAATCTCCGGAAAAATTCGAAGATCGCTCACCCATCAACAAAGATTGGCTGTTGGGAATCTTTCAACAAGGGACGGACAATGATGCTAAAAAAGCCCTTGCAGCCGCACGAAAGGCCTTTCCGGCCTGGGCACGTGTCCCCTGGGAACAGCGCGTAAAATTATTACGCAAGGCAGCCAAACAGATTGATAAACGGATTTTCGAATTTGCCGCCGTAATCTCACTCGAAGTTGGCAAGAATCGCATGGAAGCCCTGGGAGATATTGCAGAAGCAGCCGATCTTATCCGCTATGCCTGCGATCAGATGGAGAAGAACGACGGCTACATCGTACGCATGGGCAAAGATCCCCTAAAGGGCTACAAAGCGAAGAATTCTTCCGTTTTGCGGCCTTACGGTGTGTGGCTCGTCATCAGCCCCTTCAACTTTCCGGGTGCATTAACCGGCGGACCGGTCGGCGCGGCCATACTTGCCGGCAACACCGTTGTCATGAAGCCGGCCTCAAACACACCATGGACGGTTCGCCTTTTGGCCGAATGTTTCCAGGATGCGGGAATCCCCGCCGGAGTATGCAACTACGTCACCGGTCCTGGAAGCACGACCGGCGAGGCGCTGATCTCGAGCGACGAAGTGGACGGAATCACGTTCACCGGCTCGTACGACGTTGGCATGAAGATTTACAAAACGTTCGCCGAGGGCAAATACCCTCGACCCATTATCCTGGAGATGGGCGGTAAAAATGCCTCGATCGTCTCGGAAAGTGCGGACATCGAGCACGCGGCAGCCGGAATCGTCCGCTCCGCCTTCGGCCTGCAAGGTCAGAAATGCTCGGCAAATTCACGCATTTATGTCGTGAAACCCGTCTATGAAAAACTGCTGAACAGACTGATTGAGCTCACCGAAAAGCTCTCCGTCGGCGATCCCACGGATCGCGCCGTATTCATGGGTCCCGTGATCAACAAGAAGTCCTATCAAGATTTCAAGCGCTTCACGAAACAGCTGGCGAACGCAGGCACGATCACCACCGGCGGCAGTATCATCACCGACGGCGAGTACAAGAAAGGTTTCTTCTGCCAGCCGACGATCGTCGCCAACGTGCCGATCAAACACCGCTTGTGGAAACACGAGATGTTCTTACCCATCACCATGATCCATCCCGTAGCCGATCTTCAAGAGGCGATGTCTCTCGCCAACGACAGCCAATACGGTTTGACTGGCGGTTTTTATGGATCGAAGAAAGAGGCCAAATGGTTCTTCGACCAGATCAACGTCGGCGTCGCCTACGCCAATCGGCCGCAAGGTTCGACGACAGGCGCCTGGCCAGGTTTCCAACCATTTGGCGGCTGGAAAGGATCGGGATCATCGGGAAAGAACGCCGGCGGTCATTACTACCTCACGCTCTACATGCATGAACAAAGCCGTACTTTGATCCGTCCTGTTTAACGGGACAATCCGACGCCCGAGGTGCAAATCATCTTGGGCGTCGCGCAATAAATATGAATGACGAATGAAGGGGTACGAATGGGTCGATCGAAGCCATCCAACACAGGACTATGTCACAGCTAAACCATCAAAGGGGTTGGGATGACGCATCGATTCAGTCTGGCGCTGATCTTGATCGGGGTGATCAGCTTGCTCGTTTACGTCATCAGTGCCTCGAATCAACAAGGAGATCCGAATCTATTGTTGTTCGGCGCATGCATTAGTCTGCTCGGAATGATACTGCGCCGGCGCGCTATTCGCAGCAGGGCAAGTCAATCCCAACGATTTCGACTGCTGCGTCGTAATCAAGTGGATGAATTGGACGAATGAGCTTTCTCAGATTTCGTACGGCAACGTTTTTTCATAAACCCATTCGAAGTCTGGTAGACTACGGAGGGTTATTATTAACTTCAATGGAGGATCGATATGGCTGATTTAGTCGACTACCGTATTTTTGGGGATGATCTCCAACTCGTCG
The DNA here is from genome assembly GCA_034417075.1 of Anaerolineales bacterium. Classification (GTDB taxonomy): domain Bacteria; phylum Chloroflexota; class Anaerolineae; order Anaerolineales; family E44-bin32; genus WVZH01. Next base: position 18,143 of record DAOULU010000010.1, on the reverse strand, counting down.
AAATCGAACTTGATGCCGGCGAAGGGGTGCGCGCCGAAACAGGCACGATGACCTACATGGAAAACGCCATCGAAATGCAGACTTCGACGGGGGGAGGCCTCTTAAAAGGTCTAAAGCGCGCTGTTACCGGCGAGAGCTTTTTCATCACCACCTTTTTAAACAACGGCAGCGGTAAAGCGCATGCGGCTTTCGCAGCTCCCTATCCGGGCAAAATCATCCCCATCACCATGGCGGATTTCGGCGGCAGCATTCTCTGCCAGAAGGATTCCTTTTTATGCGCCGCACAAGGCATCGAGATCGAAGTCGCCTTCACCAAGAAAATCGGCGCCGGCATCTTTGGTGGGGAAGGATTCATCCTGCAGCGCCTCGATGGCGACGGATTGGCGTTCGTCCACGCTGGCGGCACGGTGATCGAAAAGGATCTGGCGGCAGGCGAAACGCTGCGCGTCGACACCGGCTGCCTGGTTGCCTTTTCGACCAGCATAGACTACGACATCCAATTCGTTGGCGGCTTCACGAATGCCCTGTTCGGTGGTGAGGGATTGTTCCTGGCGAAAATCACCGGCCCGGGAAAAGTCTACCTGCAAAGCCTACCCTTCTCGCGAATTGCGGATCGTGTCATGGCGGCCGCGCGGCATCAGACCGGTGAACGCAAGGGTTTCGCTGGACTCGGCGGCCAGATTTTAGGAGACCTGATCAGCGGCCGATAACGCTTCAGATTTATAGCGGCTTGCGGCGTGAGCACGACTGGATTGCAGCCCCCGCCATATCGAATTCATTCGCCTGAGCGATGTTTTTTCAACAACGTTCGCGGCCTTTCATGGCCGATTTAGGATGTCGATGCTTCGGGACCAAAATCGGCTATCAGGGATAATACGTCATGCCAGGACTGACAGACCAAGCGGGAGGCCAGCAGGCTTCCGGGGAAGAACTCGTCGCTCAGGCGCGTCAGGCCTGGCAGGAAAGCATGCTGCGCCGACTGGAGGAATTGCGTTCCGATCTACACACCCGCCAGCCACAAATCGTCGCCGATCGATGCGGCGGGACGTACCGAGAGGACAGCATTCGTTTCGAATACTGGCGACAAGCGATCGTCATCCCCTGGGACAGTTTGGCGCCGCTGTTCGTTGAAGGGAACAAACCCTGTTCCGTGTTCGACAGTGCAATGTTGGTTTACTACCTGCATACCGCCAGGGGAACCGATCTTGCCAACCGCTGGATCGCATTCCGCGAACTTCCCGGCGGCGCGTTTTACCATCAGGCATTTCAAGGTTACAGTGGCGATCCTGTCGCCCAACGCTTCGGCGAACATACGGACGATTTCGAACGGGCCGCACAGAAATTAAACGGTTGGCGACTCACCGCACTCGCCCCATATGCCTTTGCTTTCCAGCCCTTACCTCGCATCCGCCTGGCTGCCGTACTCTGGCCCGGTGACGAGGATTTTACAGCCCGCGCCTCCATCCTGTTCGATGCGGCCGCCGACAGCTACCTCACAATTGACGGATTGGCGCTGATCGGAGCCGGATTGGCCGGTCGCCTGCTGCACGCCGGTCAATAAAGACGACTAAATTGTTGAGGTGTTCAGGTGTATTTATAACGTTATGACACGATCGGCCACGGTCATTGCGGTGATGATGTCCGGCATGCCTCCCACAATGCCGACGCGCACAGCGTCGTTCAATCCCAATCGATTGAGACAAGTGCTGCACAGCACCAGATGAACGCCTTGCGCTTCTAATTTCTCGAGTTCTCCGAGTACGGGCGAACCCTCACAGGCCAGCCGAACCCCATCCGTGTAGAAGCAAATCGCTTTGGGCAGCGACTCGGCCTCAGCAAGGATTTGCAGGAACTTACTTGCCAGCAGCTCGCGCAATCCCTGATCTTGCGTTCGCCCCATGCCGTCACTGCTAAAGATGAAAACAGTTGCCCGATCCGTAGACACGAAAGCCTCCATAGAGAAGATATTGTTTCAATTTAATTCCACAAACGATTTTCGCGAAAGCTATCCGGCAAGTATAATGCAATTCGAATGGAACACTCCAACAGGAATATTGGATCAATCGAAAGGTGAAGCGGCCTGGCGATCTCTTGACAGAATCCCAGATGCTCCACTACCATGGAATAGCCCTCCGCATTGAATGGGGACGTCGTCATCGGACGGGTGTTTGCCAGAGAGTTTACTGCGATTAAGAAGACATCGATATCTCCCTCGTCCGTAGGTTTCACCGGAGAAGACGCCTATTCTGCGCATCGGACACGGCCAACATACCGTTTCATGTGGCCTTGACGAGACGTAAACCCGGTATCACATCCGAGCAACGTCCGGAGAATAAACCGAACCACGCCCGATCATCGAAATGGGGTTATTTTGACATCGAGAATCCTCACGCAGGCACAACGAAATCGTTTCAAAGCGCACATCAAGCAGCTCTACTCCGAGCAGCAGAGTGCATTCGTTTTGACGCGGCTCGAGGTCATTCTCGACGAGCATCTCGCAAATGACCGAGAGAAACCACCGACCGCTACACCTCTTTCCGAACGCGACGCCATCCTGATCACATACGCCGACATGGTCAGCCAACCCGGCGAAAAACCGTTGACGACGCTTTCCGATTTGCTCTCGAGGCAGCTTGAAGAAACGATCAGCGGGGTTCACATTCTACCCTTTTTCCCCTACTCGTCGGACGATGGGTTTGCGGTAATCGACTATCGTGCCGTGAGAGTCGATCTGGGAGGCTGGTCTGATATCGAGAGTATATCCAACAACTTTCGCCTGATGGTCGACCTCGTCATCAACCACGTTTCGGCGGAGAGCGACTGGTTCCAACAATTTCTTTCCGGGAATCCCACTTACCGCGATTATTTCATCACCCTCGACCCGCAGACCAATCTCGATTCAGTCGTCCGCGCACGCGATTTGCCGTTGCTCACACCTTTCGAAACACCGCAAGGTCAACAGTACGTTTGGACGACGTTCAGCGCCGACCAGGTGGATCTCAATTTCGCCAATCCCGACGTGCTTCTGGAGATCCTAGATGTGCTGCTTTTCTACGTCCGTCGCGGAGCCCAGATCATCCGCCTGGACGCGATTGCATTCCTCTGGAAAGAAGTGGGCACTCCCTGCATTCATCTACCCCAAACCCATCACGTGGTCAAGCTGATCCGAGCCGTGCTGGACAGCGTCGCGCCGTGGGTGTTAATCGTCACAGAGACCAACGTGCCCTACGAAGAAAACGTATCCTACTTTGGCGGTGGCGGCGATGAAACGCACATGGTCTATCAGTTTGCGCTGCCGCCATTGGTGCTGCACACACTACTCACCGGCGACGCCACCCGCCTCACACAATGGGCGGCCCGAATCCGTCTCCCTTCCGAGCAGGTTACCTTCTTCAACTTCCTCGCCTCGCACGACGGTATCGGTCTTCGCCCGGTCCAAGGCATTCTGGAAACGGACGAGATCGAGGCGCTGATCCGGCAGACAAAGGCGAATGGAGGTGGAATCTCCTATCGACAAATAGATGACGACGAGCGGCAACCTTACGAACTCAACATCAATTACTTCGATGCGCTTGTCGAGCAAGAGGCGGAAAATCCCGAATCGGATCGACAAGTCGCCCGATTCATCGCCTCACAGGCAATCATGCTTTCCCTCATCGGCGTGCCGGGGATATACTTCCACAGTCTATTCGGCTCACGCAATTACCCACAAGGTGTGAAGTTAACCGGAAAATTGCGCAGCATCAATCGGGAGAAACTCAATCTGACGGATCTCGAGGCCCAACTTGCCGATCGGACGTCCGTTCGTACACACGTTCTGCGCCATTACAAACGATTGCTGCATACACGTCGACGCTTTTCCGCCTTCCATCCATACGGCAAGCAGCGTGTTATCGATCTAGATCCATCGATTTTCGCACTCCTCCGATTCGCGCCACAAGATTCGAGTGCCATGCTCTGCCTGCACGAAATCGCGGGGAAAACTACTCGCAAGACGATCGAGCTACCTGAACGTACACAAAAGGAGGCGGAGGACGTCCTTTCGGGCCAGACGGTAGCTCTCGGAGACTGCCCTCTGGATCCCTATCAAGTGCGCTGGATTCTCCTGGATGGGGGAGTTGAAGCATGAGAATCGGATTTCTGCACTACAGCGGCCCTCCCACCATCGGCGGAGTCGAGCAGACGCTTTACTACCACAGCCGGGTACTGACGACATTGGGGCATTTCACCCGGCTGATCGTAGGACAGGGAAAAACATTCGATCAACGCATTCCCGTGGATGTGATTCCCGAACTGTATTCCAAGCATCCGACCGTGCTTGCCGTGAAAGCTGAATTGGATCGCGGCCAGTGCAACGCGCGCTTCGAGGCGCTACGTGCAAACATCGAATCCGAGCTGCGGGGGATGATTGAAGATCTCGACGTCTTGATCGTTCACAATGTCATGACCTTGCACAAGAATCTCGCCCTCACCTCAGCCCTATGGGATTTACACACATCAAAAAGGGCTCCACCGATCGTCGGATGGCATCACGATTTCGCCTGGGACCGCGATGAGTATCAAGAAGAATTGAAGGATGAATTTCCCTGGGATCTCCTTCGCAAGCCATGGCCGGGGGCAATCAACATCGTCGTGTCCGCAGCCCAGCGCGATCGCCTGGCAAAGTTATATTCGCTCGATCCGGCCGGCATCCACGTCATCCATCCGGGGATCGATCCCGGCGTGATCGGCAACTGGACCGATATGATGCACCGCATCGTAGCAGAATACGAGCTGCTGCGAGCATATGCCCTGCTCCTGCTACCCGCCAGAATCACCCGCCGCAAGAACATCGAACTTGCGCTGCAAGTGCTTGCCGAACTGCGTTCGCTCACCTCACACGACGTGCGTCTCATCGTGACCGGCCCACCTGGGCCGCACAATCCCGCCAACGCAGCCTACCTCGAGAAGTTGCTTTCGCAACGGCGCGCGTTGGGACTTGATGCATACGCCCATTTTCTCTACGAACTCCACACCCAGGATCAACCTCGGGTGGACCAAGCCACGATGGCCAATTTATATGCCTCGAGTGACGCGCTCCTCTTTCCAAGCCTTCAGGAAGGTTTCGGCATCCCGCTCTTACAGGCCGGATTTACACGATTGCCAATCTACTGCAGCGACATCGAACCGTTCCACGAAAGCGTTGAGGACCGAGCGCATTACTTTTCGCTGCAGGATTCCCCAAAATTCGTGGCGAAAACCATCGCGGACACGCTGCTCACGAACGCCACTTTTATCTTACGACGAGAAGTGAGACGTAAGTATCCATGGGAGATCATCGTTTCCAACACGATGATTCCCATGCTCGAAAGCGCACTCGATGAATAAGAAACCGAGGAACACAGCCAAAACTCGCAGAGGCCGACGCAAGCGGCGACGCATACTCGTTCCTATTTTCAACGAAGTCCTTCACGATCCACTGATCCCCCTTGCACAGCAGTTGAGTGATGGGAGGATGGTACAGGTTTTAGGCGTCGTCCCCGTGGAAAGCGACGAAGCAATGAGCCAGGCGTCATATCTCACACAGGAACTGCGCACACGTGTTCGCAAAGCAGTACGGGCTTATGGAGGGAGACAATGGCCCAGAATCATCGCCTCAACAAACCCTGTGTTCGAAGTCATCTCGTTCATCAACGAGCAAAACGTCAGTATGCTCTTGTTGCCTTGGTCGGCCCAAAATGAAGCGTACTGTGAAATCGTAGAATCCCTGCTGGATTGCGCTCCGTGCCCGATCGCGCTGCTTCAGGGCAGCGCACCCTCGAAAGGAGATCGCATTCTCGTCGTACTGCGTCCAGGCCCCGACAGCGAAATGGCCTTGAGGCTCGGGCTCAACCTTGCCCGCAGCGGCGGTTATACCCTCTCCACGCTGCGCCCAGAAGGTTCTTTCGACGATACGCAAATCAACGACAACATTCCCGGCCTCAACCAGGTGCTCGAACATCTGCCGCACATCCAGGACGCTGTACTGGTCTCCGACGATCCGGTTGAGGCCATCTTGAAGCAAGCCGAGAACTTCGATCTGCTTATCGTCGGCGCTTGTGAAACCGAGGAAATGGGAGGTGGTCTGCGATACCCACTCAGTTCTCGCCTCTTCAGGGAATCCCCCATTCCCGTACTGTACGCGTGCTCGGGAAAACCCATCGAAACCCAGCCAGAACCGGAATTCGTAGGAATTGAAGCCATCTCGATCCTCGTCGACAAGTGGTTCGCCGAAAATACATTCTCGGCCAAAGAATTTAAAAACATCGAACGCCTGCACGAGCGCAAACTGGCGCAAGACCTGACCATCAGCCTTGCCTTGCCAACGCTCAACGAGGAGAAAACCGTGGGGAACGTCATCAGCACGATTAAAAAAGCGCTAATGGATGACATCCCTTTGCTCGACGAGATGGTCCTGATCGATTCGAACTCAACCGACAACACTCGGGAAATCGCCCGCAGTTATGACATTCCGGTTTACATCCACCAGGACATTCTGCCGCAGTACGGGGAACGCCAAGGCAAGGGAGAAGCGCTGTGGAAGAGCCTCTATGTCACGCATGGAGACATCCTGATTTGGATCGACACGGATATTACCAACATCCAACCTCATTTTGTCTACGGGTTGATTGGACCACTTCTCCACCGACCGAAATTGAAATACATCAAAGGTTTTTATCTTCGGCCGATTCGTGTGGGGGACACCACCCATGCGCGGGGTGGAGGCCGCGTCACGGAACTGACCGCACGTCCGTTGTTGAATCTGTTTTACCCGGCGCTTTCCGGATTCATCCAGCCGCTCTCCGGCGAATACGGTGGCCGCCGGGACGCCCTGGAGCAACTGCCATTCTCATGCGGCTACGGTGTGGAAATCGGATTGCTGATCGATATTCTCGAACGCTACGGTCTTGGAGCCCTGGGGCAGGTTAATCTGATCAAACGCCTGCATCGTAATCAACCCCTGACCTCACTCAGCAAGATGTCTTTTGCGATCATCCAGACGGTAATCCGTAAAATCGATCGACGGGATGGGTTACAATTGTTACAGGACGTCAACCGGGCCATGAAACTCATCCGTCACGAGGAAAGCCGTTTTTTCCTCGAAGTTGAAAGGATTGCCGAATTACAGCGGCCGCCGATGATCGAAATCCCCGAATATCTTTCGCGCCGGGGGAAGAACGATGCCGCCTCATTGAAACGATGACAACGTTGATCCTCATTCGACATGGCGAAACCGATTGGAACCTCGAAGGCCGTTACACGGGTCAATCGGAAATCCAGCTCAACACCCGCGGGCTCCAACAAGCCGAAGCGCTCAGCGAAAGATTGTGCGACAAGAAAATCGACGCGATTTACAGCAGCGACCTATTGCGCGCCAGTCAAACGGCGCTGCGTCTAAAGTCTGACCGTGACATACCGCTGCATCTCGATCCACGCCTGCGCGAGATAGATCAGGGCGAATGGGAGGGACAGCACTTTGATGAAATCCGGACTCGATACCGGGAAGCATGGGAGAAGCGACAGGACGCGCCCCTGGAAGTCGCGCCTCCGGGTGGTGAAACGGTCGGAGAGCTTCGCCAGCGGGTTCTCCAAGCGCTGCGTGAAATCATCAACCGGCATCCACAAGAAACGATTGCCATCGTTTCACACGGCCTGGCATTAGCCATCATTCAAGTGGAAACGCATGGGATGCCGATCGAAAGCGTGTGGGATCACATCCCCTCGAACGCCGACCCCAAATTCCTTACCGTGGAGCATTTATGAGCAAATACAGCAGGAACATCGGATTCGTTTCTACACGTTTCGCAGGAACGGACGGTGTTTCATTGGAAACGAACAAGTGGACCCAGACCCTCGAAGGTCTGGGGCATGAACCATTCTTTTTCGCCGGAGAATCGGACCACCCCAAGGAGAGGACACATCTCGTCCCTGAAGCACATTTCAATCATCCAGAAATCCTCTCCATTACATGCGACCTCTTCGATGACTACGTTCGCTCGTCAGAATGCAGCGGTAAGATTCAGCGCTTGCGCTTTCACTTGAAGAAAGAGCTCTATCAATTCGTAAATAAGTTCGATATCGACATCCTCATCGTAGAGAACGCGCTCTCGCTTCCCATGAACGTCCCATTGGGGCTCGCGTTGAGCGAATACATCGCCGAAACCAGCATTCCCACCATCGCACACCATCACGATTTCACCTGGGAACGAAGACGCTACTCGATGAACGCCGCTCAGGATTATCTCAGTGCGGCATTCCCCCCATTGCTCCCCTCCATTCGACACGTGGTGATAAATTCCTTTGCCGCCCGTCAATTGGCGCTACGCACAGGCGCAAGTTCTACGCTCGTACCCAACGTGATGGACTTCGAGAATCCTCCTTCACCGCCGGATGAGTATTCTGCAGACATTCGAGAAGCGTTGGGCATTTACCCGGAGCAGAATTTTCTGCTCCAACCCACCCGTATCGTCCCCCGCAAGCGAATCGAACTCGCTATCGAACTTACGAGAAGATTGGATCCCGATTGCATCCTGGTGATCACGCACATGGCGGGCGATGAGGGTTCGGCGTATCTACGCTATCTGCGGGATTACGCCGAAATTCTGCGCGTGCGGGTAATCTTCGGCTCGCAATATGTCAACCACACTCGAGATTCCCACACGAATGGTCACAAAGTGTATTCGTTAAAGGACGCCTACCAACACGCCGATTTGATCACCTATCCTTCGACCATCGAAGGCTTCGGCAACGCCTTTTTAGAAACCATCTACTACAAACGGCCGATCGTGATGAGCCGCTACGAGATCTTCAAAACCGACATCAAGCCCAAGGGCTTTAAAGTCATCGGCTTCGATGATTTCATTGAAGATGAAACCGTCCAGCTAGCGCGCGAAGTATTGGCGGATCCGACCCTGGCTGAAGAAATAACCGAGCACAATTACAACATCGGCAAGCGGCATTACTCCTTCCGGAATCTCGAAACTCAACTGGCGACTTTGATTTTACAAAGTGGTGTGTATAAGTAATCGCTGATTTCATTCACGCCAATCATCCGGTTCGATCTCGATGTCAGCAGATTTCGATCCGCCGGGAAAACCTTCCTATGCACAAAAATCGCTCGATCTTGCACGCAATTTTCATCTCCGAAGACGAACCACGTTTGAGGGCCGGTTGGCGGATTATCTTACACGCATTGCTCATTGTGCTGACGTCACTCATCATCACTGGCGTGTGGGGTAGCCTGGTGATAGCCATCGACATTATCCTGCCCAGCTTGAAGCTAGCCCAACGCCTGGGGGTTAACGAGCTGGCAGTGATGATCCTCGAATTGTTAACGTTCACAATTGCCACCTGGATCGCCCGCCGATATCTCGATCATCGATCGTTCCGCAGCCTGGGATTTACCATCAATCGATCGACGTGGTCCGATCTCATCGTTGGTTTTTTCCTGTCCGCATTTCTCTTTAGCATCCTTTACCTCACGACAACGATGCTGGGTTGGTCGAAGTTCGAGTCCTGGGCGTGGGAAAACGAGAGTCTCGGGCAAGTTCTCGTCGGAGTGGCGGCATCGTTCTTTCTGTTTCTCGGAGCAGCCTATCAAGAGGAACTCTTGAGCAGAGGCTATCAACTTCAGAACCTGGCCCAAGGAACCAATCTGCCAACGGCCGTTTTCCTTTCCTCACTCATCTTCAGCTTGTTACACCTTCGGAATCCCAATGTCAGTTGGATGGCTTTTATCGGATTACTGGCAGCCGGATTATTCCTCGTCTACGCGTACCTGCGTACGAAATCCCTTTGGTTGCCCATTGGCATTCACCTGGGATGGAATTTCTTCGAAGGTTCGATCTTCGGATTTCCGGTAAGCGGTATGAAGGCGTTCGGTCTGATCCGGCAGCAATCCGGCGGCCCAGATTTGCTCTCGGGCGGCGCGTTCGGCCCCGAAGCCGGATTGATTGTCTTGCCTGTAATGCTTCTCGGTGCATGGTTGATCAAACTCTACACAAAACGATACCATCATTCCGATGCTTCAATAATAAATTCCGATAATTGAAACATCGGCCACGCAAATTCTCAGCCACAGATCGAATGCAGCACGGCCTATCATTAACAGACCCTCGTTCGCGCCAAAAATCGACTTGACAACAAAGAACGTTTGTTCTATACTGCTGCGTACCAGTACATTTGTTCTAAAGGGAGGGTACCATGTCAACCTATACCAAGTACACCCATGTGGACAATGCAGATCGCGCATTCAGCGAGCTCGTCAAAAAAATCTCGCCATACCTGCGTCTGAATCGCAGACAATCCTTCGGGATCATGATCTTCGGCGCTCTCGTCGCATTCGAGATCTTCAATTACAGCACCACCGAGTTCGCCCTATCCGACCTACTGGGTTCACTTCGCTTCGCAGGACTACGCTGGTCGACCATCCTCGCATTGGCGTTCTGCGGCATGGATTTCGCCGGGATCGCCCGACTCTTCGCACAGGAAGATGTGGAACGCGAATCGACCTCGACCTGGTATCTACTGGGAGCCTGGCTGATTGCCGGTTCGATGAACGCCATACTTTCTTGGTGGGCCGTTTCATTGGCCCTGATCGGACATCAAGGTCTCGGAAACGAAGTGATCGGCCGCGATGCGCTGCTCACCGTCGTGCCTATATTCGTCGCCATTCTCGTCTGGTTGATCCGTATTCTCATCATCGGCAATTTCACCGTCACCGGCGGGAACATATTTACTTTCGCGTTCTCGCGCAAGACGGCCAACCAAAATCAGACTCGGCGGGCTCCGAAATTTGCCGCCCCGCCAAGACGAGAATCGCAAAACGGAAATCAAAACCGGCCCGTTCGCCCGGCCCCAAAACCCACACCCGTTCCCCAACGCAGTGTCCCCAACATGGCACAGCGACCGATGTCCGCGCGTCCACCGCGGCGTTGATAATCGATGCACAGATCGAATCTGCGACTCTTTCTCGTAGGAAGCGGTCGTCCGTCCCCCTCTCGGAGTTCCACTCGGAGACGGACGACCGTATACTCCTTGCCAATCTCCTCGATACCGATCGCATTGGCGATCTTTCTTACCATCCTCACTGTATGGTCGTTAACTTTTATTGGGCCTCGACTGCATGCGGTATTTCATTCAACAGGCATCTCTGGCGTGAATTCCGACAGCAGCATCCCCGACTCAACATTTCCCCAATTATCTTCCGGCGTAGACTCAATCCCCCTTTCCGGCAGCTTTTCTCCCCAGGTTTTGTTCTGGTCGGACGAAATCCTACAATGGGCTCACGAGTATCAAATTGATCCCAACCTCATCGCCCTGGTAATGCAAATCGAATCTTGTGGGTATCCGCAGGCACAATCTCAAGCCGGCGCCAGGGGATTGTTCCAGGTCATGCCCTTTCATTTCGGCTACAACGAAAATCCATATGATCCTTCCACAAACGCCAGGCGAGGTTTATCCTATCTGGCTCGAGCATTGGAGCTTGCTGAGGGAAAGTTAGATTTTGCATTGGCGGTCTACAACGGTGGCCATCAGATGATTCAGACAAATCCATCACTCTGGCCGGAAGAAACTCAACGATACGTGTATTGGGGTGTACGAATCTATAACGAGCTTGGCACCGACGCTTCCCTTCCACCTACGCTACGGAAATGGCTCGATTCAGGAGGAAACCGTCTCTGTGAACAAGCTGCTGCCGCCCAAGCGAAGTGAAGCCATCGCCAAACGATCTTCTTAGGAGCTTCCTCCGCAGTCTTCCTCTATTCTCGGCAGCCAAATGGAAAATGTAGAACCCACCCCTGGTTCCGACGACACCTCGATACGACCCCCATGGTTAATAACGATCCAGTTGGCGATGGACAATCCCAATCCCACGCCTCCACTGGCCTTGCGTTGACGTGAAGGATCCACCCGATAAAATCTTTCAAAAATATGCGGTAATTCATCTTCCGGAATCCCCGCCCCCGTGTCCTCAATGCTCAAACAAGCCCAATCCCCAGCGCAATGCAAACTCAGGGTAACTTTTCCTCCGCTCGGCGTGTGACCCAAGGCGTTGGATACGAGATTGAGAACGACTTGCTTTAAACGGTCCCGGTCACCTTTTACCCGCGCCTGATCTTCTTGACCGATACTGATTTCTACTTGCTTGCGGGCAAGAATTTTTGCCTGCCGATAAACTTCGAGCATCAAAGTATCGAGTTCGACGATGTCTTCTGCCAACGAAATTTTGCCCGATTCTGCTTTAGCCAAGAGAAGCAGATCTCCGACCAATCGTGTCATGCGGTCCACCTCATCGGTTATCGCGTTCAATGATTCATTATCCGCCTCGCCAGTGTGACGGATTAGATCCACGTTGCCACGTATGGCTGTCAGCGGTGTTCTTAATTCGTGAGACACGTCCGCCAAAAACCGGCGTTGAGTATGAAACAAATCTTCGAGTCGTTCGAGTGTTTCGTTAATTGCCAAGATAAGACGTCCATCTTCACTCGTCGGCGGCGCCGAGATCGGAATTCTACGGGAGAGATCATCCGCACGGGTAATCCTTAACGCCGTTTCTGTCACCTGATCGATGGGCTGCAGCGCTGCACTTGCAGCGAGATAGCCAATGGCAGCAGCGATAATCGTTGCAATCAACCCTGCGGCAATTAACACATTCAGCAACATAGACCGCACGAGATCGTTGGTCTCAAGTGAACTGGCAAGCTGAAGCCGGGCAACAACGCTGCCATCCGCCTGCAGCATTACGGGCACCGTGAGCACGCGTAAATGCATGCCCGCTACATCACGCGTTGCATATACATTTTTTTCCAGGAGCAATGTATCCGGGTCGAAGGCAGTGTCTACGCTCGGCGTATTTGTGGTCTGCCACACGAGTCGTCCTTCATCATTCCAGACTTGAACGTACACGTTCGAAGTAATGTTCAAAGCTCGAAGTGTTATGGGCAAGGAATCTGGACTTCGATATGCGCTGACAATTTCGTTGGCCACTCGGCTAAGCGTCTGATCGATTTGCGCGGTAAGGCTGTAGGTAAGTGCTATGTAGACAACTCCACCAAAAGCCAGCAGGACGAAAACGAGGACGAATGTGTACCAAAGCGTCAAGCGCAATCGGAGAGTCACGCAGGTTCTCTCAGGACATACCCTACGCCACGGACTGTATACAACAGCCGAGGCAAACCCCCTTCTTCCATCTTCTGACGTAAATAGCGAACATATACCTCGATGATGTTGCTTTCGCCCCCAAAATCGTAACCCCAAACCCGATCATAGATGACGTCACGAGTAAGCACTTGCCTGGGATTACGCAGAAAAAGTTCCAGCAGCTCGTATTCCTTCGCAGTCAATTCAATCGGTTTACCGCCCCGGAACGCCTGATGTGTTCCCGTGTCCAAGCGAAGATCTTCAAATTTCAACACTTCGGGAATAGTGGTTTTTGCACGACGTAACAATGCCCGTACCCTTGCCAGCAATTCGTTTAACGCGAACGGCTTGACCAAATAATCGTCTGCACCGGCATCCAGTCCCATCACCCGATCCTCAACGGAGTCTCGAGCCGTCAGCATAATAATCGGGATATCTCCCTCTTCCCGCAATCTCCGGCAGACCGCCAAACCATCCAATCCCGGTTCGATTTCAGGCAGCATCCAGTCGATGATCACCAGGTCCGGTGTATTTTCATACGCCAAGGCAAGGCCTTCCGTCCCGTTTTTGGCGCAATCGACGAAATAACCCTCGAATTTCAGGCCCCGCTCCAAAAACTGAAGGATGCGCTCTTCGTCCTCGATTACTAGAATTCGCTTTCGCATAAGTCCCCGCATCGAATATACCACAGCCTATCCCTAAAATATTAGAGCCGCCTAGGATTTAGGCGGCTCTATGGATATAGCACACAAAGCTATTTGAGTTCGACGGTTGCACCAGCAGCTTCAAGTTTGCTCTTCGCGTCATTCGCTGCATCTTTACCGATTTGTTCCAGCACTTTGGCATCAGCCGTTTCGGCCATTACCTTCGCATCTTTTAGACCCAGGGTGGTGATCTGACGGATCGCTTTGATTACATCAATCTTCTTGGGACCAACGTCCTTGATGATAACATCAAATTCGGTTTTCTCATCATCCTGTGCCGTATCAGTTGGAGCCGCCGCAGCCGCAACGGCCACCGGTGCAGCCGCAGAAACGCCCCACTCTTCCTCGAGCATCTTCGTTAATTCCGCCGCCTCGAGAACCGTGAGAGCACTCAGATCCTTCGCTAATTTCTTCAAGTCTGCCATTTTAATTATTCTCCTTGTATCGCATGAATTGCGAGATAGTTTCCTGATCAGTTAAGTCTGTGACACTACATTTCGACGAGGCCACACTATGCAGGCGCCTCCGAGTCCGAATACGCTTTCATCACATTCATGACTTGACGGACAGAGCTGGCAAGTGCACGAGCGATGTTCCCTGCCGGGGTTTGTATCAGACTCAACAACTGAGCTTGAACAACAGGCAAGGGTGGCAATTCTGCCAAACGATGTACCTGCTGGTCACTAAATACTACTCCATCGATGATCGCACCTTTAACCGATAGGATCTCCGTTTCCTTTGACAAATCGACGATTGCCTTGGCGATGTCGACTGCATCCTCCGGTGCAAACCCAATTGCCGTGGGTCCATCGAGAGCGCCTTCCGGTAAGGGCAACTCGATTTCTCCAAAGGCGATTTCGGCCAGCTTATTCTTGATGATGTGGAATTCTCCACCTGTTTCACGGATTTGTGATCGCAATAATTCGATCTGTTTCACGCTCAACCCAGAGTAATTGGTGATGATCATCGCCGAATTGGACTCGACGAGGGTCTTATATTGCGATACCAAATCTCGCTTTCTTTCCTTTGAGATTGCCAAGCGATATCACCTCCTTCAAAATCAAAAGTCTTTGCTTCGCACAGTTCGCCTCAGCAAAGACTTTAATCGCCGCAATGGCGTCGCGATAATCGCTATCGCTAGTCTTCACCTAGGCAGGAAATTAAGTCCCATGTGAGACACCTGCTTTCTCGGGCGAAGCTTGAATCAAATGTTAGACAGAAAGTATCAATTCGATACGATTATACCCTCGATTGTCATGCAATCAAGGAGCTCGGTTCGACACGAATTCCCGGCCCCATCGTGCTTGTGACAGTGATCTTGCGGATATATGCGCCTTTTGCTGAAGCAGGACGAACCCGTTTCACCGCATCCATCAACGCCATAAAGTTCTCGTACAGCTTCTCGGCCTCGAAAGATGCCTTCCCAATGGGGACGTGAAGATTCGCCGTTCGATCGAGTCGAAATTCGACGCGGCCGGCTTTCAGCTCATCGATGACGCGCTCGATATCATCTTCCTGGACAACCGTACCTGCTTTTGGATTTGGCATCAGGCCACGTGGTCCGAGAATCTTCCCCAGTCGCCCAACCTTTCCCATCATATTGGGGGTCGCGACAGTGGCATCGAAATCCATCCAACCGCCCTGGATGCGTTCGATAACTTCATCATCGGCGATAAAGTCCGCTCCGGCTTTCTGCGCATTTCGGGCCGCATCCCCCTCCGCGAACACCAACACGCGAACTGTCTTACCAAGTCCATTGGGCAGCATTACAGTGTCGCGCACTTGTTGGTCCGCATGACGGGGATCTACCCCGAGCCGGATATGAACTTCGATCGTGCTGTCGAAGCGGGTGACCGAGGTTTCCTTCGCCAGTTGGACCGCTTCTCGGGGCGGATAGAGCTTGTCGCGATCCACTTTTTCACTTGCTGCTCGATACTTCTTTCCGCGCTTTGCCATGTTATCTCCTTGTGGTGCAAACGGATCGAAACTAGTCGATCCTCCCACGTTTTGTTGTGCTATTTCTCAACGACGATGCCCATGTTTCGTGCCGTTCCTTCAATCTGTCGCATGGCACCTTCGATATCGATCGCATTCAGGTCTTTCATCTTGATCTCTGCGATCTCACGGATTTGATCGCTGGTTACTTTGCCCACTTTTTCACGATTCGGTTCTGCAGATCCCTTCTCCACCCCTGCAGCTTTTCGCAACAATACCGCGGTTGGGGGTGTTTTGAGGATGAAATTGAACGAACCATCGGTGTAAATGGTAATCTCTGCGGGAATGATTTCACCCGCCTTACTGGATGTCCTTGCGTTATATTCCTTGCAAAAGCCCATCAGGTTGATCCCATGGGGGGCCAATGCAGGACCGATCGGCGGTGCAGGGTTTGCCTTGCCGGCTTCGATTTGAAGCCTCACGACTGCTTTTACTCTCTTTGCCACTTCGAAGCTCCTCTTGTGGTCATAACGGGCTACGAATTCACCCTCCCACTATTCCACGATAACGTATCTTTAACTCAAGCCTTTTCTACTTGCAAGAAATCGAGCTCCACGGGTGTTTCTCTTCCGAAAAACGATACCATCACGCGGACTTTTGCCCGATCCATATCAATTTCAGAGACCGTGCCGATGAAGTCATTAAACGGGCCATCGATAATCCGAACCTTTTGTCCCGTCTTATAGGTGACCTTGATTCTCGGGGCTTCTGCCTCCATGCGCTTCACGATCTGACTCACTTCTTCTGGCCTCAACGGAGTGGGCTCGTTACCCATCCCCACAAAACCAGTCACGCCAGGTGTATTGCGTACGACGTACCAGGAATCCTCGTCCATGATCATCTGAACGAGAATGTATCCGGGAAATACCCGTCGTTCGACCGTTCTGCGCTTACCGTCTTTGATTTCGATTTCTTCTTCTGTCGGCACGACGACGTCGAATATTTTCGACTTCATGCCCATGGTTTCGATTCGCTGCTCGAGATTGTGACGGACTTTATTTTCGTACCCCGAGTAGCAATGGACCACAAACCAGTAGCGATCGCTTTCCTGCTCCTGGTCTGCCTCTGTTTCTTCCGATTCGGATACAGCTTCCTCTTCCACCATGTCTTGCGATTCTACAATCGAATCTGCGTCGGCTTCCGCCTCTGCCACGGGTTCCGCTTCAGCCTCGGGAGAATCGGGAACATCATCAGACGCGGCTGATTCCGTAGCATTTTGCGCATCGTCTTCGTCATTTTGACTCTGCACAGCCGTTTCCTCCATCATCGGTTCTTCAACGGAAGCGGAACTCTCCGTTTCGTTTTCTACGGAGACAGCTCCTTCCGTCTCGGATGAATTCATTTCTTCAAGGCGTTCGCTTTCATTCTCAGCCATGATATCCGTTCCATACTATGCATAAACCACAAGTTCCAATCCCGCTCTTTTGGGTCTGCAACAGGCAAAACCTTCTGGATTGCGTTCTATCCGAGTCCGACGATGAATGCAAATAGGCGGGAGAAGAGTAAGTCCAAAGCACCCAGTAAAAGACTCATTAGAAAAACGACAACGAGAACGATGATCGTTAGCTGCGTGGCTTCTTGACGAGTCGGCCAATTAACCTTGCGTAGCTCTGCGACCGTTTCCCGAAGATAACGCACAATCCCCAGTTGACGCTTTCGTGCTGCTGCTTTCGTTTTTGCCAATCAAGTACTCCTTCATCTAGTCAATCAAGCGACGCCGATTGCAACCGGCGTCGCGATCCAATCAGGCAGGCCAGGTAGGAATCGAACCCACAACCCCCGGTTTTGGAGACCGGTGCTCTGCCAAATTGAGCTACTGGCCTTAGAGGGCATCGTCATGAATGCCCTTCGATTTACTTCGTTTCACGATGCAGCGTATGCTTTCGGCATCGCGAACAGTATTTTTTAAACTCCATCCTGCCAGGATCGTTACGGCGGTTTTTTTCCGTCGTATAGTTCCGCTCTTGGCATTCTGTACATTCCATCGTAACTACCGGACGAACATCCTTCTTTGCCATCTGTCACCAACAACGTGATCCAAACGTTTTGGAACGCGTTTTCCTTTCGTTTATTCCAATATCTCGGTAATCACGCCCGCACCGACCGTGAGGCCTCCCTCACGGATGGCGAAATTCGAGCCCTTCTCCAACGCCACCGGTGTGATCAATTCCACTGCTAGATTCACGTTGTCGCCCGGCATCACCATCTCGACGCCCTCCGGCAGCGTTATCGTGCCCGTCACGTCCATCGTGCGCACGTAAAACTGCGGCCGGTATCCGTCGA
>DAOULU010000009.1:0-3032 GCA_034417075.1 Anaerolineales bacterium | reverse complement strand
TGTTTGGGAGAGATTTTATGCCTGAGCAGCCTACCGTGCAGCGATTCGCGGATGTTCCAATCGATATGTGGTATGCGAAGTGGGTGCATGCCGCAGATGACGCCGGATTATTGCCTCCTTGTGAGACGAGTTCCGAGTTGCTTTTCTGTCCAGACACACCCCTCACACGTGATTGGTCCGCCTACATGATGGTCCAGGCTAAGGGTGGCCTGCCGTTGGAATAGTACGGAATCGGGAATCCCTCTTCATCCACGATATTTTGTTCTCTCGATACCTTGACTTCGGGACTCAGGTCAGGTTGCCTGTAAATCCTTCCTGAAGTACGATGAAACCAGCGCACAGCCAGAGGTGCGCGGTACAAATATTGCATGAACTCATAGTGTGAAAATGTCCGGCTCTGTGAATTATCTTGCCACTTTTCTGATATGAAATGAAGACCTCGAGTGTGGATGAACCGTTGACAACCAACTTCAGATTCTTGAAATTCATCGTATTCCTTGGACTGACACTGCTTGTGGTATGCGCCTCATCCAATCAAGCACCGTACTCAGCCGGGAATTACATGCCCGCACGGATCGTGTCTTCCGCGGAAGCAGATGGGGGAACCTGCACGACTGAACCCTCGGACTCCTCACAAGAAACATTCGGCGGCATGGCTCAGAATCATAACGATTCCTACCGACAGATGGCGAAACGATTCGCCGAAACGAAGGCGCAAGATAATGGAGGAGTGGACTTATCCCCGAGCATACCAGCGGATTTGTCGGTTGAACTGTTGAGCAACGGGCAATTCGTGTGGGGGCCAAACGTCGGAAATTTCGATATTGGGAAGTTCTTGCGAAATCGGAATTCTGCTCTGCAGGTATTCACAGACGATCTGGAAATGTGGGCTCGTTACACCAGCCTCAATCCAAAAATCCTGCTCGCTGTACTCGAGCTGCGTTATGGGTTGATCGACGAATTTCCCGTCGATCTCGGTTCGGATGACGTGCTGTCGATCATCGAAACCACTTCGATGGATCTCGCAACAGCATTTTATGAACACCTGCACACATGGGGAGACAGGCGTCAACCGTGGGATTTGGAAGCCCTGACGCTCGATCCCGTTCTAAGCTTCGTAGATGGATCAACCATCCAGGTCCACGCGGATCAGGCTTCGGGCACGTTTGCCATCGCCGCTGTTGTCGCAAAGACAACCGATGCCGACACCTGGGCGGAAGAGATTTTCGGAAGCGGACCTGACAGTTTCCTATACGTCTTAGGCGGGATGTTCCCCGAAGTCGATCCGTTCGATACGAGCAACGACATCAACCCGGCTGCTGCACCGCCGGATACGCTCTTTCAATTCCCGTTTCCACTCGGCGCCACCTGGCGTTTCAACGGACCACACAGCTGGGCCGGAGACGGCACACCGCCCTTCTCCTCGATGGATTTTTTCTCCGGCAGTGGTAGCTGCAGCAATCCGCCCGACATGTGGACCGTGGCCACGGCTGGAGGCTCTGCAGTACGTCAATACGGATATGAGTGCTGGATCGAAGTCGAACACAGCACCGAATGGACGACGAGTTACTACCACATGCAAGACACGGTAAATCCACAAGGCGCCTATGCCTGGCCGAACACCAGCCTGGGCCAAATCGCATGCGAGGTTTGCGCCGGGGGATATGCGAGTGGTCCGCACGTCCATTGGAGCTTGAAATACAACGGTGCGTACGTCAGCCTAGAGGGCGTCAAGGTCTCGGGATGGACGATCCACGTC
Source organism: Anaerolineales bacterium (assembly GCA_034417075.1). Taxonomy (GTDB): domain Bacteria; phylum Chloroflexota; class Anaerolineae; order Anaerolineales; family E44-bin32; genus WVZH01. Next base: position 1,273 of record DAOULU010000009.1, on the reverse strand, counting down.
GGAGATGAACCCTATAATTCAGGCTCCATCGAACGTGACGGGATATTCTTGAATCCCGGAAACTGGGTTCTGAATGATTATCAGAGTTATTATTTCCATCCAAACCGGTCGCTGCGATTTTACGGCAACGCTGTCAATGACATCGATCGCCTGAAGATTCAGCTCGATCAACCTGCCCGGCCGATCGATATCGGAGAAACCGATTTCACCATCGAGTGGTGGATGAAAGCGTTACCGGGCGAAAATACAGCCCCGGTCCAAGAACCGATCTACGAAAATTGGGTGCTCGGCAACATCATCCTCGATCGCAGTTTGACCGATGACAACGGGATTGGCGAATACGGCGTATCGCTGCAAGGCGGTCGCATCGCCTTTGGAACCAGGAACGGCATCCCATATGAAAGTCAGACTATCCTTGGCAACACAGTCGTTGCCGATGGGAACTGGCACCACGTGGCCGTCACCCGCAGCTTGGATGGCTGGATGCAAATCTTCGTCGACGGCCAATTGGATATTGCCGGGCAAGGTTTTAGTGGAGACATTAGTTATGTAGATGGCAACACAGTCGATCATCCCAACGATCCCTACCTGGTCATCGGCGCCGAGAAGTACGATTACGATCCTGTCAGTCGCCCGGCGTTCCATGGCTGGTTGGACGAATTCCGTTTCTCCTCGATCGTCCGTTACACGGCCAATTTCACACCACCGGATGGTGCCTTCGACTCCGATGCCGACACCGTTGCACTGCTGCATTTTGACGAAGGTAGTGGCGACGCAGCGAATGACACGACAGGTTTCGACGGCGGACCGAGTAACGCATACCGCAACTATGGGGGCTCTCCCGCCGGACCTGAGTGGTCCACCGATACAGCTTTCGAATATCCGGAACCCACAGCGACTCCTACTTCCACGCCTACTTCCACGGCCAGTGTAACGGCCACCGATATCGGTGCACCGACGGCGACAAACACCGCCACCGCGACGGATACCGCCACAGCCACGATGACGGCCACTGCTACCAACACCGCCACGGCGACCAACACCCCCGTCGATACGGCGACACCCACACCCACGGCAACGCCGACCAACACACCCACCATCATACCGACCGCCATCTTCGAAGACGTCCCTTACGGTCATTGGGCTTTCGACTACATCAATGCCCTTTACAACGCAGGCTACGTCGCCGGATGTTCGTCCGACCCCTTGTTGTATTGCCCAGATAACACGATGAGTCGCGCAGAAGCAGCTGTCTTCGTTGAACGCGGCATCA
>DAOULU010000008.1:0-5387 GCA_034417075.1 Anaerolineales bacterium | reverse complement strand
GCGCAGAAGCAGCTGTCTTCGTTGAACGCGGCATCAAGGATCTCTCTTTCTTTCCTGACAATCCAACGACTCAACTCTTCGATGACGTACCACTGGATAATTGGGCCGCGAAATGGGTCACCGTCTTGTGGGAAGATGGTTATACTGCTGGCTGCAGCCTCACGCCTCCCCTCTACTGCCCCTGGCAAGGGAATACACGTGCAGAAGGTTCGGTGTTCTTCTTGAAAATGCTGTTTGGGAGAGACTTTATGCCTGAGCAGCCTACCGTGCAGCGATTCGCGGATGTTCCAATCGATATGTGGTATGCGAAGTGGGTGCACGCTGCAGATGATGCCGGATTATTGCCTCCTTGTGAGACTAGTCCCGAGTTACTTTTCTGTCCAGACACACCCCTCACACGTGATTGGTCCGCCTACATGATGGTCCAGGCCAAGGGTGGCTTGCCGTTGGCCGCGGAGCCTCCGGAGTCAATCGGGGCATCCACGCAATTCAGTTTTGCCATCGCTTCCGATATGCGTTCGTTTGCCGGAGCGGGGATTTACGATACGCCTTCCTATTTTCGAGGTGCGGCTGAAAAGATCGATGAGATCGGCACCACGAGTTTTATGATCAGCCCGGGGGATCTGGATCATCCGTCTTATCCAGCCTGGACGATCGAGAATTACATCGGGGACGATTACGATTGGTATCCCGTCGTTGGCAACCACGATATCAACTGGTATACCCTGTCCTGGTTGATAGACTATGATTATGGCCGCGTGAACCCCGGTCCAACCGCCTGCCCGCAAACGACGTACTCCTTTGACTACGAAAATGCACATTTCGTCGTGTTGAACGTATATTGCAACCACTTTGGGGTCCGATCGACGGACGGCGATATCAGTGATCACCTGTATGATTGGTTGGCTGCCGATTTAGAAGCGACGGACCGGGAGCATATTTTCGTGTTCGGTCATGAACCGGCTTTCCCACAAGCAGATCCTGAAACGGGGATCGAGCGGCACGTAGGAGACAGCTTGGATGCATACCCCGATCGACGGGATCGTTTCTGGCGTCTGCTGGATGATCATGATGTCGTCTTTTACGGATGTGGCCATACGCATGCTTTCAATGTGATTCAGGTCGATGGTGTTTGGCAGCTCGATGCTGGACATGCTTCGGGCTTGGGCTACGAAGGAATTCCGAGCACGTTTATCGTCGTAACCGTAAATGGCCGGCACGTCAGCTACGATGCCTACCGAGACGACAGCCATGGCGGCGTGTATTACCACGATCAACGCGGTGTCTTGCGTTAATGCTCCATTTTTACTTCTGACGTAAATCAATCATTACGGCCTGCGAATTGTTCTACCGCCAGGGAGATCCGCTTCGGGTGGTCGTATCTTTTTTTGCCATTTCGGGTATCATTACCACCTGGAATTGGAAGTGGAAGGGTAAATTTTCTCGAACATACTTATAGAAATGGCAGATTTGGCTTGTTGCCGTATCGAGATTGAAGTCTTGGTTTGAGGAGGAGCATTACCTATGACGGAACCATCAACGGAGGACACTCAACCCGTAGCTGTTGAGAGGGATTCTTCGTCGAGTCGAGTGTTCGTGATGACTCTTCTAATCGGCATGCTGATGGGCATGGTGATCATGGGGTTGTTCGGTTACGGTTTGTATTTCTTTGGATACGTGACGATTCTGGACGAAGAGACGCAACCTTCGGCGCAGGTGACGGAAGTGAGGATCCCTGTTTGCCCCACTTGCGAAGCGGTTATCGAAGAGCCGGAGGTGATCGTTGTTACTCCGACATTGAGCTCGACTCCGGACGTTGAAGCCACGGCCACAGCCGCCTGCGGCTCTTTCAACGAGCAGTTCCCGGGGACACCCTGCCCGACGCTGTCCAATCCTTGAGATCATGAATGGTAGTGTGCGTGATTTGATTCGCTTTGACGTTCCTTCATTCATTATGCAGGTGCTTCATGCGGGTAAGAAAATTGGTCGATAGAGATAATAAACAGCAGACGTGCGAAGTCCGAGATCCTGCGTTGGATCTGGTCATCGTGATTCCTGCGCATAACGAGGCAGCTGTCTTAGGACCGACGTTGAAGTCGTTGGCCGGATTAGCCCAGGACATCTCGCAGGTACACGTCATCGCCGATCATTGCCGCGATGCAACTGCATCCATCGCGACCAAAGCGGGCGCACGTGTGTATATCCGCAACGACCGCGGCCCTGCAGGGAAAGGCGCAGCGCTGCATTGGTGGCTTACCAGGACTCATTCGCAGGCATCACCGCAGCAAATCATCATCGTGGTGGATGCGGATAGCCGCGTCACGCCCGATTTTATCGAGAGCATCCAAACGTGTTTCGTCAATGGTACACGTGCGGCGCAAGCGCGCCTCGAACCGTCGATTTCATCAACGACGCCACTCGAATTGTTATCATCCCTTTCCGAAATCGTCGAACATCGTGTTTGCGATTCGTTGCGTGCTCGTCTGGGATGGCCGGTACGATTACGCGGAACGGGCATGTTCTTCCGCCGCGGATTGCTCGAAAGATATTCCCCAAGCCTGCACACGAGCGTTGAAGATCTGGAATTGACCGTCTTGTTAGGCGCGGACGATGAGCCGATCGCATACGTCCCGCAAATCGTGATCTACGATCCCAAGCCAAAAGATTCAAGAGGCGCCGTACATCAGAGAGCGCGCTGGCTGCGGGGGCAATTCCAGGTGATACGTGACTACGCCGTGCAAATTCTGCGTCTACTTTTCCGTGGCCCGAAGGGATGGTCTTTGATCACCGCTGGCTTATTTAAACCGCGGACGTTTGTATTGCCGTTTAAAATGATCTGTGTCCTATTCTTCGTGTACTTGGCACATCATAACGCCGGAATTCTGTGGCGTATCGCGGCAGCAATTGGATGCGTGTCAGTTCTGGTGGATGTGGGGCTTTATCTTTGTGCGCTCCGATACACCCGTTATCCATGGAAGACGTTCGTCGCACTGGCGGCTTCACCTTTGTTTTTCTTCCTCTGGCTTCAAAGTTTGGCACTGGCGATCGTCCACCGTCAACGTTGGTTGAGCAGCAGACGTCCGATCGCCGATCCTCCCTGCCAGAGGTCCACGCAAGCTCCATAATGCAACTGGAGGCGATGGATTCCCGTTCGAAAATCCGCACTTTTTTACTACTGGTTGGCCTCTTCCTTTCCCTCTACACGCTCACATTCAACGGAAGATTCCGCCTGGACGACGAACATATCCTGGCCGCACGTACACAAAGTCTGGCCTTATGGGGGGAGTTTTCTGAACCCCAAGTATATGGCAATCAAAGGGTTCAGGCTTTGATCCCCCTGGGTGATGCGGCGACTCAGATTGAACCGGGACAGGCGGTACTTGGTGCGGCCCTCATGAAAGTTGCGCAGGCTTTCGACCTCGGCGGTGCCCAGTGTCTTTTTTCTCTCAACATCTTGCTGACCGCATTGTGTGCCGGATTGGTTTTTTTGATCGTCGTGGAACTCAAGTATGCCCGACGTGTTGCGATCTGGTGTGCGCTTTTCTTTGGAGCCGGTTCGATGGTTTGGCCTTACGCGCAGACTTATTTTCGCGACACACTCGCCATGAGCATGAGTACATTGGCGTTTCTTGGGTGGGCTCGATTGCAAGTGGATGAAGATGATCGACGCTGGTCATCCTTCGTCCTGCTTGGCGTTGGCGTATTGGGTGGCGTACTGGCGAAGAACAACGTAGTCGTACTCGTGCCGGCGTTGGCCTGCGTGACATTAACCCGCTGGCTGAGTTCTCCGAAAACATGGGTGGATTGTTTGCGTGTCGGACTGATTGTTCTCGCGATTATCCTTGGTGGGATTGGCATTTTGATGGTCTTCCCGGGTAAAGGCCCTTTCGCCCGGTACACGCTGGATTATTACCTCTTTCTGGCAGGTCACTTTTGGGAGAGTATCAACATCGATCTGTTCCCAGCGATGGCCGGCCCATTCCTGAGTCCGGCAAAGAGTATTTTTCTATTTTCACCCCCTTTGCTGCTGGGTTTGATTTCGCTGCGCCGGATAGCGAAGGCTCACCATCGTGGCTACTCGCTGCTCGTGCTGCTCTTTGCAGGATTTTTGGCCGGCGCACAGAGGTTGTTTTACCGTGAGAAGTGGGCCGGTGATTTCGGGTGGGGGTTGAGATTCATGCTTCCGACTATTCCAGTGCTCGTAACTTTGCTCGCCCCTATCATCGAATCCGTGCTTAACGAGCATCCTATCAGAGGCAAGCATGGGTTGAGCGTCGTTTTGGCACTCGGCGTCGTTGTGCAGCTCTGTGCCGTACTCGTACCCTGGCATCAAGCCTATGACCACATGCAAACCAGGGGCCTGGATCCATATGCATCGAACGCGGCCTGGGACGTGCGCTCGTTGGCCATTCCCTATCAAGTTTCAGGACTTTTCTCCGTCGATCAGTGGACCGTTGCGTGGCGACGATTGTTTTCGGATCGAACGCTAGGTGTGTCGATCATAATCTTGGTTGCAACGGCGCTCGGGGGTTTTGCAATTCGAGGAATCATTCGTGAGAGTCGGCAGCAGAAGATCCCAACGCAAGTCTTCGTTGTTGGCGTGCTGTTTGTTTTCAGCTTTGTTTCCATCCTGACCTGGTGGGCGGCTGCAGGTGATCCCGCCTGGGGGGATGACCGTCCGGCGTTTCATTCGGCACTCGCAAGTGTCTCGGGGGAAATTTCAGCGCACGATGTAGTCTTGTTGGATTCGTATGGCACGACTTTGTGGAATTTCTGGCTGAATCGTTGGGCGCTGCCGCAACGTTGGTACTCGCTGCCTTTTTCAATTCCGGGCTCCACTCAAATGGAAAATACTGGATCGGAAATTCCGGACGAAGTCAAACGTTTGATCAACGACTTGAGCGTCAGCGTCGACTCGATTTGGTACGTCACCTCCGATGAAACGGCGGACTTCGAAAGCAGCCGGGATCGTGAATGGCTCAAACGTGTACTTTCGCTCGACTCGTGTTTGGAATTCAAAGCCGGGTCTAAGGTGGAAGTATGTAAGTATACCTCCTCAAAATAGCGTCCTAATTTCGGTCATCAAAATGCTCGAATTAGTTGGAATTTAAAGGGATGATGTATATCAAGGTGTTTAACTGTCGCACTTTGTGAGAAAGTCCTTTATTCCAATGGCAGTCCGCCCTTGGCCTGGACCATCATGTAGGCGGACCAATCACGTGTGAGGGGTGTGTCTGGACAGAAAAGTAACTCAGGACTAGTCTCACAAGGAGGCAATAATCCGGCGTCATCTGCGGCATGCACCCACTTCGCATACCACATATCGATTGGAACATCCGCGAATCGCTGCACGGTAGGCTGCTCAGGCATAAAATCTCTCCCAAACA
>DAOULU010000007.1:0-37850 GCA_034417075.1 Anaerolineales bacterium | reverse complement strand
TCCTGGGTAAGCTGCGTGTAGGTTCTCATCAGTGCTCCTTTGACGTGGTGGTCTAAGAAGCATTGATACTACCGCAGCTTACCTCTTAGTCCAACCTTCAAAGTTGCACTTCGGAGTTGAATCTAGCCAATAAAAGCCAGGAAACCCTACGCGTTTAACGCGTGGGAGCTCTAAAGAAAAGCATAACCTTTTTTCGAACAACGAATATCGAAAATCCTGAACCATCGACAAGATGAATCCCTCATGACGAAGACATCGGACGACATCATCATCATCGGCGCAGGCATCGCCGGGATGGCTGTTGGCTGCTATGCCCAGATGAACGGTTATCAGACGAAGATATTCGAAATGCATCATCTGCCGGGTGGGCTGTGTACCGCCTGGCGGCGGAAAGGATACACTTTCGAGGGCTGCATCTATTACCTGCTCGGATCCGGACCCGGCAAAGCCTATAACGATCTTTGGGAGGATCTGGGTGCCGTTCAAGAGCGTACCTTTTTCCACCATGAAGAATTTATGAACATTCGAGGGATGGATGGGAAGAGACTTGTCGTCTACAGCGATATCGATCGATTGGAGCATCATCTGCTCGAACTTTCGCCCTCCGATCGCAAGCTGATCCGACAACTCTGCGACGGTATACGCGCGTTCTCGCGCTTCGATCTGACTCGATTGCAACAGAAACCCAAAGCGTTGATGGGTTTGACGGATTGGGCCAAACTCAGTGTGGAGATGCTGCCTTATCTTGGTGTATTGGCCAGGTGGGGATTTGTATCCGCGGATAGATTAGCTCGACGCTTCAAAGATCCCTTCTTACGGCGCGCGGTGCCCTTAATGTTCGCCTGGCCTCGTATCCCGGTGATGGTCGGGATGTCCTTCCTGGCCTGCGCCAATGACGAGAATGCCGGTTTTCCCGAAGGTGGCTCGCTCGAATTCGCCCGCGCCATCGAGAAACGTTACCTCGAACTCGGCGGCGAGATTCAATACCGGGCACAAGTGGAGCGCATCATGGTGGAGAACGATCGGGCCGTCGGAGTGCGGCTCTATAATAACGAAGAACATCGCGCCCACCGCGTTATTTCCGCTTGTGACGGACGCGGGACGATATTCAACACGCTGCGTGGCGAATACATTAATCGATCGATACGAAAACGCTACGACGGTCACCTGCCGATCTCCACGAAACTTCAAGTGTCCGTAGGCGTGAATCGGGACTTTTCCTCCGAACCCCATTTGGTGAATGTTCTGCTCGATCGACCGAGACTGATCGCTGGCCTGGAACATCCCAGTATCGGGATCCGGCACTACGGCTTCGATCCTTCCCTGGCGCCCGAAGGCAAGTCGGCCATCGTCATGACGCTGGACACGGATTATGAGTACTGGCAGCGCATTTACGGAAGGACCATCTACGATGACGAACAAATCCAGGAAGCTGATATGCTCATCGACCTCCTGGAGGAAATCTATCCGGGGATCCAGAACGATATTGAGATCACCGATGTCGCCACCCCATTGAGCTACGAAAGATACTCCGGCAACTGGCGAGGATCGATCTGCGGCTGGCTGCTGACGCCAGAGACGTTACCCATGAACGTCCTGGGCATACGCAACACCTTGCCCGGTTTGAAAGACTTTTATATGGCCGGGCAGTGGGTAGAGCCAGGGGGAGGTTTGCCCATTGTGGCGATGTCGGGTCGCAACGTCATTCAGCAGATTTGTGCGGAGGATCGGAAGGATTTCATTACGCAACGACCTTCTTGATTGTGATGGTGCAAACCACATTGGAAAGGAATTCAACGGCTAATTTTCCTTTACAACGGAACGGATTAACCTAGGGTAGCAGGAGGATCAACTGAAATCCTTCCGGTTAAAATGACACGACATGATAGACGGTTTTCCTTTAAATATGGACAAATTACACGCAGCGTGCTGACCGCTCACTAGAGCCCTCCAACAAAGCTCAGGATAAATCGTCCGAGATTCAGCCGGATTTGCCCAGGGTTGGTTTAGAATCGGGAATGAGGGTGGACTGCTCCCCGGAAGAACACCAGGTTCTGCGCACTGAGAGAAGGCCCGTAGTTTAAATCCATTGGGCCGTAAACTATAAAAATTCTAGTAAGGTAAAACGATGAGTCAACAAGCTGAACCAAGGGAAACAGCATTGTTAGTGATCGACGTTCAAAAGGGCCTGTTTGAAAAAACAACTCCAATTTATAAAGCCAAGCAGTTTCTTGAGAATATTACTGCTTTGATCGACAAGGCTCGCCAAGAAGGCGTTCCAGTGGTTTTCATCCAACATTCCAACAACAAATCTCTGGAAAGAGGTTCTGATGCTTGGCAATTGCATCCCGAAATCCAGCCTCATGCAGATGAAGTGATCATCCACAAGCTTCATGGAAATGCCTTTGAAGGGACGAATCTCGGAGAAGAGCTCGCGAAAAGGAACGTGAGAGTAGTGGTAGTGACAGGACTTGTAACCCACGGTTGTGTAAAGGCGACTTGCTTGGGAGCAATGGAAGAAGGGTACAAGGTCGTGTTAATCAGTGATGGTCATAGCAACTACAGTAAAGATGCAGCTCAATTGATCGAGAAATGGAATCAAGCAATCCGTGAAAAAGGTGCAGATCTTATTGAGACGCAAAAAGTCAACTACTTATAAGTTTTGAGCATGCAGACCAACTGAATGTGGACAGGACGCCTCCAAACGTCGGCGCCTGTAATGCAGGTTGTTGGGCAACAAGAAGTTGGAACGGCAAACGAAAAAAATTATCGTCGACAATTCCCCCTTGAATCTAGGGTTACCCGAGAGGCTAAACTACAGGCATGTTTCGAATAGGCGAGTTTTCCCGCATTGGTTGTGTGACGATCGATACGCTGCGCCATTATGATGCGATAGGTGTGCTCAAGCCTTCGAAAGTGGAGTATTGCGACCCAACACACGCATGCAGCCGATGAGCTATTAAGACCTTTAAGGTAGATTCCTTTTGATGTGTATCGCCGTTAGCGTATCGTGGTCTCGCTAGCTCCACTCGCAGCTGATGGGCGAACCGTTAGGCAGTCGTCCGATAGGTTCTTATATAACCAAACTGGAGTTGGATATGCACTCGATGAAGAAAGACTTGGAGGAGTTTCGGAGGCAACTTGAGAAGGGATCAATCCAAAAAGCGTACGGAGCATTACTCTCATACATAATGAAGTTACGAACGCATTTCAAGGCCAACCCTGCTGGTTTTGCCGTGTCCGGTCTCTATCAGGGATATATGGACATGACATACTTCGCGCTATTTCCATCTTCTCTCAAACATCGCAACCTGAAGATCGCGATTGTCTTTAACTACGATGCCTTCAGATTTGAAGCATGGCTTGCGGCAGGCAATCGGAAGGTTCAGCGGCAGTACTGGGAACTGTTTAAAGATAGCCAGTGGCCGGAGTATCGTGTTGTTAAACCAGCGAAAGGGGTCGACTCGATTCTTGAATGCGACTTGGCTATAGACTTCGACCTCGACGATCCGGATGCTTTGACAGCGTCCATCGATGAGACCACGGGCGCGTTCATCGATGATATCGAGAGTTTCCTTACTAAGCACGAACCTCTCGAACCAGCTGAGTCACGTGATTGAGAGATGTGCCGGTATGGGCTAAAAGTAGACGCTGGTCGAACACTTGCTGGAGCCCGTCGACATGACTCAAGGTAAAGGCCCTCGAGATTCTGCTTGATTTACCCGGGTTGGTACAGGATCGGTGTTACGGGTAGGTGAGCTCAAACATTCCGTTTGAAACCATCCGTTACGGAATAATCACGAAGGAGGATTAAGCATGTCGGAAAAAACGTCTCACTCCGGTGAGCAGAATTGGCTCACGGCGATTTCACAAAATCGCCCTGTTCTGGTGATGCTCGGTCTTTATGCGATCGCCTGGATCATCAAGATATTGGATACCTTTATCTTTCGGTTGGATGAATTGATTGGGGAAGCCATTCTCACCAAGGCGCTTGGCTTTCTCTTAGTGGCTGGTTTTCTTTGGATCGTGAGGAGAAAATTTAGCGACATCGGTTTTCGTTCGCAGAACCTTGCCATCGCGCTGCTGATTACTCTTGCTGGATTTTGCTTGATATACGTGCTTGCTTTTATATCCCAACTGGTGATCTTGAAAACCTCGGGGAAGGAAGCCGAAATTGTCTTCTCTGCGATCGACCCCAAAACGGGTCTTTCGGGCGGTGTGTTATTCGGGCTCTGGCTGGTTTTCACCAATCTGGTGAACTCAGCCATGGAAGAAGGCCTCTTCCGGGGGCTCATGCTGCGCCATTTCCTCATCCGCTATACCAAATGGGGTGCGATCTTCCTGCAGGCTGTCCTGTTTTCGTTATGGCACCTGAGCTGGCCTTTAAGGCATCTGCTGGATGGAGAGCTTTCAACAGGCGAGGTGGCGTTTGAGGCTTTTGGTCTACTGCTCTCGACACTGATCTCTGGCGTCGTATATGGCTACTTCTATTACAGAACCAACAATCTCTGGGGAGCCTTTGTCGGGCATGTGATCAACAACAGTGTCTTCAACGTGCTCTTCATTCAAACGGCTGAGGGAATGCAGTCTGGCCTTGAATTCATACCCTTTGCATTGATATTCTTGATCGGCCATCTCTTGATGATTCCGATTATCGCCTGGGTCGCCGACCGTAAGAAGCTCTCTGCGGTCCAACCCTGGGGTGATTTCACGACATCTGAAATCGCGTCCTGAGACGACCAGCATTCGAAATCCGGCCGGTGTGGATATATCAGTTACCTTGCATCGGCCGGATTGTTCGCTGGAGTTCGGAAAGAACACCAGATTCAACGACAGCTCAAAACCATTGGGTGGCTCATTGACGATTGGAGTTGATATGCTACCACAAAGACTTACGGCGGTTCTGCTGTCATTGCCCCTGCTGCCACTTTTCTTCGTCAGCATCTCGTATTGGATCACATATGGCAAGCAAGAAATGCGCGGATCAGGCAAGCAGTATATAGGCTACAACAAGCTCTTTCTAACTCTGGTGGGCATCGGTTACTTTGGCATCTGGCCATTCTGGCTGGGTGGGATCGTCTTGCTGTTTCTGGGTCGGTATTACATTCTGCCTGACTGTCTAACCTGTTCGTTTCTGATGACGTCATTCGTGCAAATTGTGGGGCTGGTTGTTCTATACATTGGCTCGCTTTTTTTGCCTGGACAGTTGGCTTTGCCAATAGGTCCTTGAGGCCTTCCATATCTGGCGTCCATGCCGATCATGGATTGGTACAGGATGGACCGCTGGGTATCGTGCGCCATCCGTACTATGTCTCCTATGTGGTGGTTCTGGTAGGTCTGGGGCTAATACTTGGAACACCCTGGACATTTCTACTTGCGCTGTGTGTCGCAATCGGGATGGGACCTACGGCAGAGGCCGAAGAGAAGCAGCTGGCAGAGTTGTTTGGTGAAGCGTACCAGCAGTACCAGCAAAGGGTTGGGCGGTTCTTCCCAAAGCTTTTTAATTAGGGAGAAATGGATCGTGCGCGAGCTGCGGAGTTGATGCGGCGCATCTGTCTTGAACTTGCAACCCAAGATCACCGCGATTGATCCATCATTGCCGGTGTGCAAATCGGTGCGGTAGTCGCCGGCCCTGGCCACACCGTCGTCTCTCCCACACGTGCGCGGCCCATCACCTGCCGCCGGGCGACGACCGAGGTGAGGCGAGACATACGAAAGCCCCGGTCACGTCGAGGGCGTGACCGGGGCAATACGTTGTTACGGAGGTAGGTGCGTCCGTGCTACATCAACGCTTGGGCCAGGAGGATCAACAGATCCGCCTGATCTGACGTGAGCGCCTTACCCGTCTGGGCGTTCACCTGGTTGATGAACGCGCCAAGGATGTTGGCGCGGGTATGCGCCTTCGATGCGGACGCTGCGGCGTCGAGCTTGGCGTTGAGACCATTCGCCACGCCATGCTTCGAGCTGAACGAGGAAACCAAGTCCTTGAGCGACTCGAAGTTGACGGTGAGGAACTCGAAGGTGCCTTCACCGATGCTGTAGACGTCGTACTCGCCGTCGCGCCGGAGCAGGGTAGCACCGGGCGTCAGCGCGACGCTGGCTGCCTCGGAAGCAGAACCCACGGGGACCCACACCTCGCCACCGGTGCCTTCAGGCGCGGTGACCTCGAGGTGGAACATGCTGTTCTCGGTGTTCTGAGCCCACTTGACCGTCATGGGTCCAAAGGCCGTCGGAACCTGACCCTGAGCCCACTCGATGTCGACCGGCTGCGGTTTCACCTGGAACGTCTCGTAGCCAGGATCGACCGCGGTTGCGCCGATGACGGCCTCGGTGAGCACCTGCGTCGGGCCGGCGCCCCAGGCATGGGCCAGGCTATCTCGCGCCATGGTGGGAAGGCCGTTCGACCCAACGAACTCCCAGAACGTGTTGGTGAAGTACCCGCTGTTGGGATCGATCTGCAAACCCCACAGGCGCCGCATGAGCTCGAGCGCACCCGCTGCGTCGTTGCTGCGTAACCGGGCGAGCATCTCCCATGTGTTGTTGAGCGGCTCGATGGTGTGCCCGTAGGGGTCGGACATGCTGGGCGGCGGCTGCGAGATCTCGCTACCGTGCTCGACCCAGGCGGCCTTGAAGTAGTCCAGGATGTATTGGACCTTGTCAGGCGGCGCCACACCGTTCTTGACGGCGTTCATGTTCGCGTCGAGCGGGAACACGTCGGGCCGGCTGTCGGTGTGCTGGTACAAACCGGCGGCTTCGTTGAACAGATGCGTGTTGATCGCCTCTTTCAATGCTGCGGCGTCGGCCGTGTACTGGTCGACCATCTCCTGCGTGCCGATTTGGCTTTCGAGCCAGATCATGTCTTGGAGCAGCTCGTAGTAGGCGATGTTGTACTCGGTGACCTCACCTGTCTGGGTGGTCTGCCAGTAGTCGTTGTCGTTGGTCACGATGAGGCCATTTGCGTCGAGACGCGAGGCACCGTAAGCGGTGGCCGCCTCCAGGTTCGGCAGCAGCCCGGTGATGTAGTCCGTATCGCCGGTGTAGCGGTAGTACTGGACCGCGATCATGGCCGAGTAGTGCGAGTAGGTCACGGCGTAGTTGAAGCCGCCGCAGCCAAAGAAGCCGACTGCGCTAGCCAGGTGCCCGTCAGCCTCCTGGATGTCCATGAAGGCATCGACCGAACCGGTCACGTATGGGGCCGCGTTCGAGCCCAGCGACAGCAGTGCTACCGGGTCGCTGACGAGCAGGTCGCCGGACCAGATGGCCCGGTCACGCTTGGCCCCGTCGAAGATGACCGGCTTGGTGAAGCAATCGTCCAAGCCCGCCGGAACCATGTCCAGTTGGGCGGTGTAGGCGCCGGCGTACCACATGCGGTTGAACTCGTCGTCACTGGAGATGAACCAGCCCTCGTACTCGGCTGGCGTGGCCCGATAGGCGGCGAAGTCCAGGCCGGCGCCCGACAGCTCGACCGTGCCCGGCGTGCGCAGCTCGATGGCCTCGAAGCGGAAGCCGCCGCGCAGGCCGCCGGTGTAGGTATCTGGGCTGTCGATGTTTTCGAATTCGATCCCGCCGGAGCCCTGGGTAGAGTCGTTGACGTAGGCTCCGAGGCCCGTGACGGTCGTGCCGACTGCATGGTCGCTCGATAGGGCGGGGCTGAAGGAAACGCCGGTGCCCAGGCTCGACACCGAGGTGCCGACATCGTGGCCGTAGTTCAGGGGCGGCGAGAAGTCGATACCGGTGCCTGGCTTGTCCAGATCTAGCACCAGAGCACCCGTTTCGTGGACGATCGTGAACGGCGAGTCGACGATCAGGACTGCCGGGACCCACGGAAATTCGCCCCCGCTCGCGTCCGTGACCATCCGCAACTCCTGGTTGGCGCCGGTGTCGATCGCGATCTGGTCACCCACGTCGAAGCCGGACCGGTCTGACACCTGGAGAGCGATGGGGCCGGGCTGGACGTTGCTGCCCCAGGGTGAGATCCCGTATAGTCCGGACACGAAGGCCGCGGGCCACGAGGAGTCATCGAAGCCGGCGGTGTTCCAACCTTCGGGTGGCGATGCCGGCGTACCGGGCAGCGCCTTCCAGCTGGCGTCGCTCACGTTATGGCTGCCGTCGATGTCGAAGGCGGCAATCATGCTTCCCGCGCCGCTGCCGTTGGTCGCTGCCACCGCGATCACGTTGGTTCCGTCAACGAGGTACGGCTTGATATTGGCGACGTTAAACGTCCGCCATCCATTGGGGACGTGAAGCGAGGTCACAAGCGTGCCGTTGACATACGTGTCGTGCTCGTCGTCCACGGCGATCCCCACGGCCGCCAAGGTTACCGCGGAGGCGTCCGGGATTTCGAACGTCTTGCGCACGTAGATCGTACCCGACGGCGCGCTGCTCTGAGCGTTCTCGGTGTTCCAGATCCAGTTCGCATCAGAGTAGTCCGGGATCACCGGACTGGTCGTCGTCGAGTTGGGGGACGAGACTGTGGTGGCGACTCCGGCCGTGCCGACGTTGTTGATCGTTACGTATTCCGTGTTGCTAGCGCCCGGATCGACGACGATTTCACCACCGGCCGCCAGGCCGTCGACGCTGGTTACCTTGACGTTAGTATCACCGGGGCTGGCGGCACTGAACAGACTCGTGGTGGTCGCCGGGGTGCCGACGTCGGTTACGGTGCGGGTCTCCGCCATATCCCCCTCGTCGATCGTGATGTCCGTGCCGACATAGAAGAGACTGGTGTCCGCGACCTTGACGTTCGTATCGCCTTCGGACGCGTCGATCGCAAGCGAGGTACTCGCGCTGGAGTTGAGGCCCGGGAGCGCCTCGCTGGTGGAGATCCGGACCGAGGGCGACCCCGACACGCTCGAGACATTGAGGTACGGAAAGCCACCCTGATTCTGTCCGTAGTCGAGCACGATGACGGCCGATGGACCGCCTGCCTCCATCGTCAGGGTTGCCGTACCTTCACCAGTGAGCAGCGCCTCGGGATTCGTCACGCCGCCGTGGGCGCGCGTGATCGCAACCGCCTTGACGTCGTCGCTCGAGGGGCCGGGTACATACTGTTGCCAGTCCGCGTTGACAGGCCACTGCGGTACGCCACCACCGTCAGCTACGGCTGGCCCGGTGACAAACGCCAGCAGCAGCACGCATGTGATAATCTGCCACACGCGCTTCAGATAAGTGACTCGTATCGGACCGGTTCTATCTTTGTGGTTACTTTGCAAATTCATTGCCTCCTCCTGAATTCAAAAGTAAATCGTTACTCGCGAAATGCATGCTTCGTACATGCGTGCGTTGTGTTATTGATGTATGCTGAGGATCTCCCGTGATGTAGATGCACCGTGTGCCGACCCATTGCCCCGGACATACCCAACACACGCTAGATAACGGCTCAACATTTGGTCATACCACCTCCTTTGGTTGTATTCTTAGCATTCAATGGGGCGACACAAATATACGTGCGTCAATTTCAAATCCGGTGTTGATTGAAACTTCACGCAGAGTCAATGCGAAAGGGCCAGCAGATCGTAGCTCTGGACTATTTCTTAAATAGGCCGTCGCCAAACCGAACCCTTTCTACTAAATAGAATTATTCGAAGTTAGATTAGCAAGTTCTATAAAACGGATAATTTCCCTCTATTATTAGTTTATCATAATAATCCATGTACCTACCCAGAAACGATCAAACATCTGAAAGAAAGTGAAAACAAACAGTGAACAGGAGTCCGACGCGAAACCTTGATTGATGTTGAAAGAAGTCGAAAATACTGGCGAGGCTTCAGTTGACCGACCTAGTTTAGCCATGTAGACCTTTTGCTCATGACCTTGATGTATTGGCGTGAGTTTCGAATCGAGTTTTATGAGGAAACATCTTTCGCCAACGATCTTGCCTTGAAAGTGTACCGGAAGGAAACACCCGACCTCTGGTCCCTGTTTGTAGATAGAAAACAGATGATGTCAGTTTTGGCTACGGTTTCGACAGATTTCGTGACCCGCCAACCGAAATTCCCCTCGAAGAGATCAACGAAATGGTATTCACATTGATCATCGGAGAATCTGATTAAATGAATGAATCGTGGAGATGTATGGATTAGTCATTGGCCCACCCTCGCTCGCACCGGGCTGGCGCCGGTGGCGGCGAAAATTATTATATAATCCATTTTGTTCATTTTGGATAAATGCTGGTTGGAAACGAGTTGCCTAGCCGGTGAAGCGTACGCCGTTGGACTGCCACAATCAATGGATGTGAATTATGTCATCTATGAGATATCTTCAAGGTATTGTCTTCTTGCTCTCTATTCTTTTCTTAATTGGGTGTCAACCATCCCACATGATTGAAGAAGATACACAAGTGAATACAAAAGTTGTCCATATGACGGTCAATGATGAAACGTTGTCTGAAGATGATTCATTTGCATTAATCGAACCTGTGTGGTGGGTCGGTGACATATATGGCTCTGTAAATGACTATGAAGAAAGCCTCGCACAGTTTTCTACGCCGCAACGATACCTATTTGCAATGCATTGGTACATGTCAGAGGTAAATAATGGTGGTCATGACCAATTCTATTTCAACTCAACAGGCATCGTATGGCCTGACGCGCTTTCAGGTTTTGAAGCAATTGGCCTTGACGAAGCCGTAAACATAATACAAGAAACGATTGCCAGGTTAGGAAATCAACCAAGTAGGGATCGTTATGAGCGTCAGGATCAGTTAGATCGATCTTCGGCTGACTTCACTGATTTGGACGATCGTTTTTATGAGCTTCAGAATAGAGTCGATATGAATCAACTCATGATGGATTATGCGCGTGAACATGCAAGTTCTTTTTACTTTGATGGTGATGTAGAAGTCCTCGACTTTTAGCGGATTATATTCTACGGCAGCTCGAGATCGATAAACATACTCGAGGAATTTTTTCTATGAGTAAAACACCCCAATACCACAATCTTGATTTCCAAATAAGATCCGGCCCAAATCTTTTCTTCTCGTTAGCCTTGCTCGCGATTTATTTCATTTCTGCATGTGCTCAGGAGCCTCAGGAATTCGGGATAGTCGAGGGGCATGTAACGATAGGTCCATTGGTCCCCGTTATCCGGGAAGGTGAAATTGAGCCAACCCCGGCCCCTGAAGTATATTTTTCTCGGGAAATTGTAATTTACAAAAAGGATGGAAAAACTGAGTTCTGTCGTCTACCGATTGACTCCTTGGGTAACTATCGTGGGGAGTTGCCCGTCGGAGTCTACATACTGGATATTAATCGGAATGGCGTCGATTCGGCCGTGAATTTACCGTTGGAAATTCGTATTACAGCAGGCGTTGTAAAGACAATTGACATTGATATCGATACGGGTATTCGTTAATCATGGGGAATGGCCAACCATTCGTTGGGCACTTGGATGAACGCCAGCATTTTCGTCAGAGTCGAAATACAACCAGATTTACCTATAAGGGGTGTAGGATCGAAAATGAGTGCAGGTTGCTCCCCGGAAGAACCCCGGGATCTACACACCCGGAAAACACCCGCAACGCTAAGCCGTTGGACGGAGCGATGGTTTGATAGAGGTTATCAAGGAGTCAGATCGTTTAAATGAAGATCATGATCTTCCTGCACGGCACAGCAATCATGCATCACGGTGGCGTGGGTCATTCCCGAGAGGTTCGCGTCCGCCAAGTACTCGAGGGTGAGCAATCCGTACGTGACTTCTCGGAGTATGTTCCTGTCGGTAATTCCGCATCGAAGCTGCAGTCATGGAATATTCAGGGAGCCGAAGTTGTATATCTTAGTTCTCATCGTAAACCGGAAGATGTAGAGAAGGACAAGTCGGTTTTGAGAAAATATCCCTTCCCCGACGGGGATATCTATTTCCGACAATCTCAAGAGGGGTATTCAGATGTAGCCGAGAAGGTCATGCCAGATATTCTCATCGAGGATGATTGCGAGAGCATCGGTGGCGAAGCGGAGATGACTTATCCTCACATCTCGGCCATCAAGCGGAAGTCAATCGGGCATATCGTAGTGAAGGAATTCGAAGGCATCGATCATCTACCGGATGATCTTACCTCACTGGCTTCACATGCTCGTTAACCGTTTATTATGATTGCGGATAAAAAGAGCTCCACCCAATCATTCGCTGGAGCCCTAGAAGAACACCAGGATCTGTGCGCTCATAAAGCGTAGCACAGGCAGCTCGAGGCCGTCGGGCGGCTCAACATATCAATGCAGAAGATGCAGAAGAACGAGCTGTAGGTAGGAGATTCAACACGGGTAACATTGCTAATTCTAAACAAACAGCAGGAGAACAATCCATGCGCCGCGTTCCACGACGCTTCTGGTATGCCTTTATCCCAATGACCTTCTTAGTCGTCCTGCTCATTTGGATTCAAACGGCCGCGTCCGGACGGCAAACGCCGCAAGCAACCGATTCCTTGTCAGCCCTGCCCACGGCTACCGACAAATTCGTTATTGAGCTTCCCACTTGTCTCCCGCAAGCGACATCGTCGACGCCAACTCCAAGTGATGAGTTGGTAATATACAGTTGGTGGACAAGCGGTAATGGGGCACGACGATTGGAGGCTCTGACTGAGCTTTTTATGGAAGATCACCCGGGCACAAGAATCACCAACTGTGCCATGGACTGCCAAGGATCGATGGACGAAATCTTGCCACAAATCGACTCTTTCCAATATCCAATTCCCGAATTGATTGATAAGTGGCAAGCCGGTGGCTATCTGGAATCAGTTAGCTTTCTTTTCACAGAGAACCATTGGTTGGACCAGTATCCGTCAGGCGTGCTTGACTACGTATCGCACGACGGTGAAATCTGGGGTGTGCCGGTCAGTGTCCACCGCGTTAACGTTCTCTGGTTCAACAAAAGTATTTTTACCCAATACAACCTGGATCCACCTCGAACGTGGGACGAGTTCTTTGCGGTTGCTGACGCCTTAAAAGCCGCCGGAGTCGTACCCCTGACCTTGGACGACTCTGAATGGGGGACAACTTTGGTCTTTGAAACAGTATTGCAGGGTTCCTTGGGAGCGGAGGAATACCGTGGATTGTGGGACGGTCGCACCGATTGGAATGGCTCCGAAGTCCGGAGCGCACTGGAAACGCTGGCCCGGATCCTGTCCTACGTCGATGAAGATCACAGTTATGGCGATTGGCAGGAGGCAACTGACCGGGTGATTAAGGGCCATGTAGCAATGACCATTATGGGCGATTGGGTCATGGAGGTCGAGCCAACGCCTGGCGATGTGCTTGGCCATGTACCGGTTCCTGGCACGGTCGGCATTTTCGACATGGAGATCAGTGCCTTCGTCTTACCCAAGAACGCCAAACACCGCGACCTGGCCGTAGACTGGCTAACACTCTGCGGCTCTCAGGAAGGGCAGGCAGCCTTCATCGATGGAGTACCCGGCGGTGGTATCCCAGCCTTGTTGAATAGTGATCCTTACCGGTACGATGCGTATACGCAAGGGGCTATGGGATCGTGGGCCTCCGATCAAATTGTTCCTTCTCATATAAACACCGTAAACTTGGACTGGCGAGACGCCATTTATCGGGCGATGGATCGTTTTTCAACGGACCGGGATGTCGAGACTGCCGTGAACGAGCTCGCGCAGGCTGCAAAAGATTTTCTCCATGTCCCAACACCATGACGCAGCATAGGCTGCCCTAGGAATGACGGACGGCTCTGGCGACTTCCTGGGCAATTTCGACCTCACCGGTAATCAGATAAACGTTATGAGCGATCAAAAATGAATCCAAAGGTTGCTTCCTTTTTTGGTGAAATCCCTGCCTTGAAAACCACTTGTGGAGCATTGACGTTCAGACGAGGAAATTTAACCGCTCAACGAGGCGTGCACAGGACGCCTCATCCGTCGGCGCCTGTTACGCAAGCCGTTGGGCGGCAATCAATTACCTGCCACAAACCGATTCTGATGAGGTGTTCACGATGAGACAACAACACACCAGACCGATAATTCCTGTTTCGGAATACGCTGAACGATGGAAAAAAGTTCAGGCGATGATGAAAGAAAAGGAGCTTGATTTTCTGGTCGCATATGCCGATGATCGGGCCACTTTTGGGCCAGCCCATGCCCGTTGGTTGGCAAATTTCCCGGTACATTTCGAGTCTGTTTGTATCCTGATGCCCAGGCAAGGGTTACCGACGATGCTAGTTGGACCTGAGAGCGATCAGTATGCGCTGCTTGTTGGACAAATCGCCGACGTACGTGTTTTGCGTGAATTTACCCACCCCGATGAAGATTATCCTTACGCCAGGATCCAAAGTTTGCAAGACATCATAATTGAGACCGGTTGGGAGATACCCACCATAAAACGAATTGGCTTGGGCGGACGAGGATTGATTGGAGCCGACCTGCTGGCGGCCTTTCAGTCAGCTCTCCCTGATGTGGAATGGGTAGACGTGGAAAATGATTTGTGCAACTTGAGAGCCCAGAAGTCGCTGGCAGAAATCGAAGTCATTCGACACACTTATCAAATCGCCCAAGTGGGTTTTCAAGCCGCCATCGACGTGATTGATGTAGGTGTGACCGAGAGAGAAGTCGCAGCCGAAATCGAAGCGGTGATGCGTCGGGCTGGAGCAGAAGGAACAGGAATTGACACCATCGTTGCGTCTGGACCAAATTCCAGGCCCATTTTGGCTCGTTCTACGTTTCGCCCTATCGCAGGTGATGACTTGGTGTTATTAACCATTGCTCCCCGCTATGAAGGGTATCATGCGGCCATCGGGCGAGCCGTCATGGTGGGCAATCCTGGGAAAGAGATCGAGCGTGCCCTGAACGTGGCTATAAAAGCTCAACGGACTTGTTTCGAGGCATTACGTCCAGGCATTGAAGGTCGGGAGGTCGAAGCGATTGGCAGGCAGATTGTCGCTGAAGGGGATTTGGGGCAATATTTCCTTTATTCGGGTGTACATAGCGTCGGGGTCATCGAATTCGAGCCACCCATCTTTGGGCCAAGCAGTGCGGCGAAATTGAAAGAGAGCATGGTTATTTCCATCGATATACCTTTGTTCAACACGCCCTGGGGCGGGCTGCGAATCGAGGACGGTTACCTGATTACGGCTAGTGGTGCCGAACCGCTCCATGAAACTCCATATCAAATTCAAAAATGAAGGCTCCATGGACTCGGAAAACAGCGTACTTGCTTGTTTTCTTTCCTGGATGGAATACGCCGAGGCGGTGTTATGGCTGAAGGCAGGAGCTTGCTCGATGGCAATTATTCATTCGCAGGAGCGAACCCGGGGTTCAACCGACTTTGCCACGAGATAGTGTATGATCGAAGGTGAAAATGGGCTGCTCCCGGCATGAACATCTGGACTTCGCCCTGTTAAAATGCATAATCTACGGCTCGATTAGCCGGATCGCCGCGCGGCAATGGGCGCAATATCTCTGATCCAAAACTGCGATCGTATGACAGCGCAAAGCCGTTAAGCGATTAACCAAAATGTAGTTATTCGAGTTTTAAGCGCTGTGAAACGATAGGAGTTTTTATGGTCATGCCACCCGACAACTCGTCCCTGTACAGAGCTACTGAAGGCTACCAGAAAGTCATGGCGCATTACGACATGGCTCTCCAAAGGATGGGGATTCCGTACGAGACAAAGTACGTGGAAACGCGCTTCGGTCCCACTCACACGGTTATCATCGGAAATGAGCAGGGTAAGTCAATTGCACTTTGGCACGGCCTCAATGCCAATGCAACGACTTGGGTAACTTGGATTTCTGCGCTCGCACCGACCTATCGAATCTATGCGATAGATACCATTGGAGGGATGGGCAAGAGTGCCCCAAGCAGACCGCCCAAGGACGGGCCGGCCTATGGTCACTGGGCAGCCGAGGTGTTGGAAGGTCTTGACTTGAAACGAGCGAACATGATTGGGGCCTCCAACGGTGGTTGGCTGATCGGCAAGTTGGGCGGTGTGGCGCCAGGATTGATCGGCAGCGCTGTTTTGATGAGTTCAGCGGGTTTTATAAGCCTCAACCTCGTGCAGGCATTGCGAATGATACCTCGTATCCTTTTCAAGTCGTCGGATAAGGCCGCGCATGAACTTGCGACTCTGCTTTCACCACCGAATGAGCCCCCCGATCCTTTCACGATAGAAATTTTCGAGTTGATGCTCGCAAGTCGCTTTCGCTCTGAACAAAACGCACCTCTGCTCAGCGATTTGGAACTCAGACGGATGACTGCGCCGATCTTCCTGTTGATGGGCCAACACGAAGTTTCATTCAACCCCTACAAGGCCATTAAGCGCGGGGTGAGTTTACTGCCGAATGTGATCACCGCCGAAATCGTCCCAGGGGTGGGGCACACGATGGTCCATAGACAACCTGATTGGGTCATTGGGCGTGTCATCGGCTTTCTCGAAAAATACGCAGTTTAACGACATCACTGCAAGTTTGATGGGTCAACCGCCTTTTTTCCAGACGTGACGCGCACAACCATTCGCTGGAGCCCTGCAAAAATACCAGGATCCAGTCAAGCCGGACCACGTCTACGCGGGGCGAACGGCGAACGGTCTGCGTCAGATCCGAGATTCAGCCGGATTTGCCACGAGATCTTGTATGATCGCAGATGAAAGTAGGCCGTTCCTGGTATATACATTTGGACTTCGCGATGCTAAAAATGTGTAATCTACGGCTCGATTAACCGCATCACCACCCGGCAAGGGATGCATTATCTCTGGTCCAAATCACAGGGTGTACGACAGCGCAAAACCATTCGGATGATGGACCCTGTAGGTTAGAATGTGTTGTATATTTTCCACGAAGGGAAAACATCATGCTCGAACCGGAAGAGGTAGTATTGGCAATCGTTGATATTCAAGGCAAGCTGGCACACTCGATGCATGAGAAAGAGTCTCTGTTCGAGAACGTGCAAAAGCTGATCAAAGGGATTCAAGTCTTGGGAGTACCTATTCTCTGGGTAGAACAACTGCCCGAGAAGCTGGGCCATACTGTAGATGAAATTGCCGACACGTTATCCGGTATCCAACCGATTACGAAAAACAGCTTTAGCTGCTGCCGGAACGATCGCTTCATGCAGGCGCTGAAAGCATTGAATCGCAATCAGGTGTTGATTGCGGGTATCGAGGCACATGTCTGCGTCTATCAAACAGCCGTCGACCTGGTGAATGCTGGATTCGAGGTTCAAGTTGTGACGGATGCTGTGTCCTCGAGGAACGTTTGGAACAAGGAAATCGGATTGCAGAAAATGAGAGATCATGGTGTTCGTTGGACGAGCGTCGAAACGGCTTTGTTTGAATTATTAAAAGTGGCAGAGGGCGAGCAGTTTCGGAAGATCATCAAGATTGTGAAGTAATCGGTTCCGGAATTCATTCCGGTAGGGAATTGGATGGGCGCATGATTCTTACTAGATATCATGTGAAAACGATCAAGGGGCGTTCGGAAGAACAGCTGTTGCTGAACGTATCGAGGTGTCCGACGTGAAATTTCGGTCTCGGCAATATGTGGAGAGGGTAGGATATCGAGGATTCGCGCGAGGTGCTCCATGGAACAACACAAGCACCAGCGATTGGAGAAGAACGATGGGATTCCGGCAGCAAAATCACTTAATCCTGTCCTTCCTACAGCAAAGAAGCCGCTCGTGATGAACACCAAGCTCGTTGTCAAAGGAATGATCCTTCTGGGTATGATTCTTAGTGGGTGTGCCCTCGCGCCTTCCATCACACAGGCACCCTCGGCTGTCCCGCCCACGAGTACGCCAACGCCTTCGGCCGGCCTCTCGCCCACCGATATGCAGCCGCCGCCGACCGGGACCAGGGAAGGGCCCATAACCATTGCATTCGTGCCGAGCTACATGGGCAATCCCTACTTCGATACCGCCAACCAGGGCGCGCAGGAAGCCGCAGCGGAGCTGGGCATCGAGGTGATGTATCGGGGTTCATCCTTCGGCGATGTCGCCGAGCAGTCCACGCTCATCCAATCACTGATCGCCCAGGGCGTCGACGGCCTCGCCATCTCCGCCAGTAACGCCGATGCGCTGGTGCCAGACGGGCAGGACGCATTGGATCAGGGCATTCCGGTGGTATCCTGGGGCTCTGATCTCGCGGAGGAGGCCCGTACCCTCCACGTCAAAGGGGCAACCTGGGAAAGCCTTTGGCGCGTGCAGATCGAGATCGCCAGCCGCCTCGCCGGCAGCCAGGGCCAGATCGCGGTCCTGTGCGAAGTGACCACGAGTGGCGATACGGGTGCGAGTTTTTACTCGCATATGTATGAGATTCTGGAGGAGGACGAGTATCAAGGGCTTGAGCTGCTCGATCAGGGGTTGCATTATTCTTTCGAAGACGCATATGAAGACGATGACGAGATGATCTACAACGATGCACTCAGTCTGCTGGTCGACTACCCCGACCTGGAAGTGATCGTCGCCCCGACGACCGTTGGCATCGCTGCAGCCGCCCGCGCCGTCCAGGATCGGGGCCAGATTGGCCAGGTTTTCGTGACTGGGCTGGGAACGCCCAATCAGATGCGCGAATACGTGAAGAGCGGCGCTTCACCGGAGTTCGTGCTGTGGAACCCCATCGACCTGGGCTACCTGACCATCTATGCCACCTACCACCTGGTATCGGGCGACATCACGGGTGAGCCAGGCGACGAGTTTGAAGCGGGCAGGCTGGGCAACTACACCGTTAAAGACGGTGTATACGATTTACCTTTCCGTACATATTTTTGGGGAAGTGAAGTCTTGCTCGGCACGCCATATATCTACA
Organism: Anaerolineales bacterium; assembly: GCA_034417075.1. Classification (GTDB taxonomy): domain Bacteria; phylum Chloroflexota; class Anaerolineae; order Anaerolineales; family E44-bin32; genus WVZH01. The sequence continues at coordinate 19,103 of DAOULU010000007.1, read as the reverse complement.
ACGCCGATAACATCGACGATTTCGACTTCTAACGTACCGGTTGCCGACCGGTTACCGGAGGCCGATGAGTGCCGAACCCGATGATGAAGCAAATCGAAAGGAAAGCCGCTTTTTGAGGATTTCGAAGCTTCATCGATTTGCCGTAGTGGCGATTGTGGCTGTGCTGCCGGCCGGATGCGCGGCGCCGGCGCCCACGGAGCCACCTGCTGCGCTGCCTACTGCCCGTCCCACTCAAACGCCCACTGGGAAACGCACCTTCGTGCTGGTTCCCCAAATCATCAACCCGTACTACGACACGGCCAACAACGGCGCGCAGGAAGCCGCCCGGGAACTGGGTGTTACGGTTCTTTACCAAGGACCTGGGGATTATGATGTCGACCAGCAAATCCAATTGATAAACTCACTGATCGCGCAGAAGGTCGACGGACTGGCCATTTCGGCCAATGATGCTGAACTTTTAGCGCCGGTCGGCAGGTCCGCTATGGATGCCGGTATCCCTGTAATCTCTTGGGACTCCGGGATTTTGGCCGAAGGCCGCGTACTGCATATCGAACCAGCCGAAAAGCAGGACCTTGATGAAATCTTGGTCCAAATGGCCAGTGATATCGCCGGTCCAAGTGGCGGTGCGGTCGCCATACTCTGCCATTCCTCCGCGCATCCGAGTCGGGGTACCGTGTGTGAGGGTATTAACTTCGAACTAAGTAGACCTGAATACTCGAAGCTCACGCTCGTCGACATTGCGTACGTGGATGGGGACGACGTAAAGAGCCACGACGTAGCACTGGGATTGCTGAATAAATATCCGGATCTAAAAGTTATCATCGCCTCGGATCCCGTGGGGACTGCCGCTGCGGCCCGCGCCATAACCGAAAAGGGCCTGATCGGCATGGTGTTCGTCACTTGCCTGGGATCCCCGAACGAACTGCGCGCATACGTCAAAAGCGGTGCAGTACCGCAGTTCGCGCTGTGGAGACCCGATGACCTTGGCTACCTGACCATCTACACTCTCCATGCGCTTGCCACCGGCAAGATCGCGGGGGAGGCAGGCGAGACTTTCGAGGCCGGCAAGCTCGGATCCTATACGATCGAATATGATCCATATTGGGAGGGATTGAGTATTCTTCTCGGCCCGCCCTTCATTTGGAACGAAGACAACATCGACAGCGACTATTCCAACTGGTGAGGCGCGGACGGACACGCGCTCGCGCTGTGATCCGGCGCTTCGCGACTCGGCGGGCGTGTGTTCAGATCGTGGGGATTTTCGTCGCAATGTGGGTTTCAACTCGAAGCCGTTGGCCACACTTGCGAATGTGAATGACCGGGTTGAAGAACGGAGTTAATGGAGACGTGACGATGCAGACCATACCCGCCCCATCCAGAACCATAATGATTGGCACGGTTTCGCTGCAAGCTGCCGCTGATGTGGTCAAAGAAATTCGTGAATATGAAGACTTGCTGCAAAAGAAGGTTGCTTCGGTGCTGCGCTACGTGACATGGGAAGAACCCTTTCCCGAACAAGTTTGCAGCTTCATTGACCAACAGGGCGCGGCGCCGTTGTTGGTTTGGATGCCGGACTGGCCCTCCAAGAAAGGTGATTCGCGTCGCGAATGTTCTCCGGAGGAGACAGGGCTGGATGAGATTCTGGCCGGCAGGCATGATGAGTATATCGAGCAGTTTGCCCGTGACGTTCATCGTTGGAACCGGACGCTACTGATCCGTTTTTTGTACGAGTTTAACGCCAACTGGTACGTCTGGAGTGGGTACAAGAACGGTGGGGCCGACGGCGGTCCTGAGAAGGTGAAACGCGTGTGGCTGTATGTGGTGGGCAAATTCCGGGAACTCGGTGTACGGAACGTTCGATGGGTCTGGTGCGTTCATGAGCCCAGCACACAGGTGTCCCTAGAACCCTGGAACGCCATCGAGCAGTATTGGCCCGGTGACGAATGGGTGGATTGGCTGGGCGTGGATGGATTCAATTTCTATCCGGAACATCCGGAACGGACCCATCCTGCCTGTTTGAGCTTTGATGATTGCTTTGGGGAAATGTATCGGAAGCTGTGCACACTGTCGGACAAGCCCATTCAAATCATGACGGGCACCGGTGAGTTTGTGCACGAACGGGCACCGGCGAACAAAGCGAACTGGGTGATCGACATGTGTACCAAGCTTCAGCATGACTACCCGCGGATTGATTTATATTACTGGTTTCATCATCGGTTTAACGACCGGGCTGATTGGCGGATCAATTCAAGCTCCGAGGCTCTCGCTGCGTTTCGTTTACAGATGCAAGCGCCCTGTTTTTCATCAACCTACTCCAATGAAGAGAACACCTTGCGGTGAGTGGGAACTCCGACGGCTTAAAGAGGTTATGCGCCACACGGAAGGCCACGTTGAACGATACGATCTCTCTACGCTTTGAATCCAAGTTGCGCTCCACTTCCGAGTGTGTCTGGGAATGGATTACTTCCATTGAGGGTATCTCTGCTGAAATGTGGCCGTACTTCCGGATGAGCGTGCCGCGAAGGATTCGGTCGCTCACCGACCTGGAGATCAAACTCGGTGTTCCCATGTTTCGCAGCTACTTTTTCCTCTTTGGTATCCTTCCCATCGATTTTTCGGATCTAACACTCGTGGAGTTGGATCCCGGGCGAGGCTTTATCGAACAGTCTCCGATGGGTTCCATGAAATTATGGCGTCACGAAAGACGCATTGTCCCGACTATCTCCAATTTTGGGGGAGTTCTGCTTATTGATGAACTCACCTTTCGACCTCGTTTGGCGCGACGCCTGGTGGGATCGTTCATTAAGCAGGTCTTCGCTAACCGACATGAAGTCCTTCGGAAGCACCTTGGTGGCGCCTGACGGTTCACTGGAACCCTTGAAGAATACCAGGATCCAGTCCAACCTGGCTGGACCCCGTCTGCGCGGGGCGAACGGTCTTCGTCAGACTAGATATTCGTGCGGAATTTTCTAAAGTGGGTATAGTATCAGCGATGAGAGCAGACTGCTTTCTGGAAGAACACCAGGATCTACATCCTGTAAAAATCGTTGTAACTCCGACAGCTCAAACCCGTTTAATGCGATTTTGGGATCGCCCGGCGCGGTTTGCCTTCGTCGGAAGGCTGGACATGGAATGAAGGTATCGGATAGATTGCAGGCATTTCGCCAGAGACGGCACTTGGTAATTCTCGTCTTGCTTGGTGTGGTGAGCGAAGCCATTTATCTGACCTATGTATTGCTCTATCCGCTGTATGTTCACGCGCAGGCGGAGCGTCCCTTTGATTTGGAGCAGCTTTCGCGTGGCCGGCCTTGGACTGCATATGTTTACGCGGCAGGCTTGGCCGTGCTGTTTGGGGCATTCTGGATTGGACTGCGTCTGAACCGGAGAGCGCAAATCCCGACGCGGTTGATTCTGGCTTTTGGATTGCTCTTTGGTTTCACGCTCGTGTGGTTGTACCCGGTCACAGCGACTGATTTATTCCAATATGTGCTGCGCGCCCGGGTCCGTGTCATCTACGGCGCAAATCCGATGACCGTTCCCGCCAGCCACTTTCCAGATGACCCATTGCTTCCTTTTGCTGGGGAGTGGGCTGACTCTCTCTCGCCCTATGGTCCAGCCTGGGAACTGTTGGCTGAGGGAGGGATATGGTTCGGAGCCCGCGATGCGGTGAGCGGTGCGCTTGCGTACAAGGGTGTGGCACTGATAAGTTACTTGATCTGCACAGGATTGCTGGCCTGGGGCACGCAAAAAAATTCGCAGGCGATACTCTTCTTCGCTTGGAACCCGTTAGTATTGCTGGAAGGAGTGGGTAACGGTCACAACGATTTGTTGATGCTGAGCTGGGTACTGCTGGCTTTTCTGCTGTGGGAGCGAAAGCGGTTATGGATACCAGCAGTGGTTGCACTTTCTTTGGCGGTTCTGATCAAGTTCTCGGCGGCTCTAGCAGCGCCTCTCCTGCTGGTTGCGATTCTGCGCAAACAGGAAGGGTGGATGCGCAGATCTTGGGTGTTGGTGGTTTCAGGCGTATTTGCGTTGGGTGTGGTGCTGCTTGCCTATCTCCCCTTCTGGCCGCCCTGGGAGAGCATAGCGGGAATAGTAGACGAGTTCTCGCATCGTTACTCATATACCATCGCCGCACTTCTGCGTATGATCTTACGCGAGTTCATCCCATCTGATTTGGCGAGGGGTATCCCACGTACTCTCGGGCAGATCGTCTTCGTTATGTTATACCTATTCGTGCTGGTTCGGCTGTGGAAACAGCGTATTGGATTAGCTGAAGCGGGCGTTTTTGCTTACATACTCTACTTGCTAACGGCCACAAGCTATCGAATTTGGTATCCCCTCTGGCTGGTACCATTAGCATCCCTGTGCCTGACAAACAGAACTCGGCTACGCGTCTTTCTGCTTTGCCTGACTTCTGAGTTCTCCATCTTGATGTACTACCTGGTCTGGCGCTGGGGGCTGGTCCATGTTTTCCCACGTCCGTCGTACTGGCTCGTGATGCACGCATTGACCGTTCCCTGGCAATTTGGTTTACCTCTCTTGCTGCCGCTGAAACTGCCACGGGATGGACGGGATTGAAATATACAGAATCTCATCGCTTTGCCCCTACCGGGCTTGGGGTGAAATGAGTGGATATTTCGAAGATGCTCACCATCTCGATACGTAAATCCTGAGCTTGTATAGCCGTCGGTATTCTTGCCAATATGGTCAGCTGGAGGGTATCTGTTGTTATGCCTCACCTGGAAGATGAGTATGCTCGCCTATTCCGGGTAGAGGTATTAGCCAGTGATAGAATCATCTTTAATGTGCTTCGGCATACTCGTTCCATTTACATCCCATTCATTATCAACCAGGAGGGAAAACATTTGCATGCAACGGTATGATTGATGTTGACACCCACTGTAGACTTTCGGCTCGGCTGGTGATTAACACCCCAAGTTTCGTGCGGATTTTACAGAAATTTAGGTAATATTGAACTGGGGAGCGGTCCGATGCACGAATTCACAGCGCCAGCAGTGGTAATGAAGCAAACCGCTCACTCCGGTCGCTACGAGTTCCGACACGTCTCGTTAATTTATAGGAAGGACTGAAGAAACCTCATGACAGACTATAAGGTCGCAATGCAACGTGAAAAGAGTATCGCTCTGGTAGCGCACGACAACAAGAAACAAACGCTGGTGGAGTGGGCAAGGTTCAACCGCGATCTACTGGCGCAACATAGGGTGTATGCAACCGGCACGACCGGTGATTTATTGGAACGAGAACTTGACTTTAAAATCACGAAGATGCAAAGCGGGCCGCTGGGCGGTGACCAGCAAATTGGCGCCAAGATCGCCGATGGCGAGATCAATATCCTGATCTTTTTCTGGGATCCACTCGAACCGCAGCCGCACGATCCCGATGTCAAAGCCCTTTTGCGAATGGCCGTGGTGTGGAACATTCCCATCGCTTGCGATCGCTCCACTGCGGATTTCATGATCTCGTCTCCGTTGATGGTTGGACAATACGATCGCCTGGTGCCTGACTATGGCGGATATCGCTCCCGAGCGATAACTTGGGATAAAGAGAACAAGTAAAACGCCATGGACTAGGTCGAAGGTGAATTCTCCCCGGGATCTCCACGATCATCCGCCTCCGAAATAATGTAACCATGTCATTGGCCGCTCGATTATTTACTGGCGCCTGTCTGCAAATCTATGGAGAAGCGCCTTCGAGATTCGTACGGATATGGATTCAATGGGGCGTAATGAGAGAGGTGATGGCTTCCTCGAATTCCCCAAAAATGCGTCCGCCTGCCCTTCGTTGGCAGCAGACTGCGAGGGTATCGTGTTCGGCTTGGTATGACGTCCATAGATTAATGAAGCGGTTCTTGTCGATTGTTGACTTCCTTCATTGTCTATGCTACACTATCAGCGCAATTTACACGTGTAAGGCGACACGTATAAGTCTCTTCAATTAGCTAGCAAGTTGATCCTAGCAAAGCCATGAAACGACCCACTCAAGTAGATGTAGCCCGACTCGCAGGTGTTTCTCGTGCGACCGTTTCTTATGTCATGAACGGTCATACTAACGGTCGCGTGCCAATTTCTGATGAAACCCAGCAACGTGTTTTGGATGCGATCGAAGAACTTGGCTATGAGCCGGATGCACGGGCGCAGGCCCTGCGCTCAGGTAGCACAAAGACAATCGCTCTCATTATCCCAGACCTTGGAAATCCTCACTTCTGCGAATATGCAACCGGTATCGAGGAAGCCACCCGCGCTGCTGGGTATCACTTGCTTATATCCAGTACCACCATGAACGATGAATATGCAGTGGATATCTTTAAGGATTTCGCCCAACGGCGGTTTGATGGGTTGATACTCGCCAGCTCGTTTATCCTTGAGTCCGATGAGGCACAATCCACCCTCAACCAAATCCGAAAGCGCGGACTTCCAATCGTAGAATTAACCGAAATCTATGGGGTGGATTCGGTATCCGCGGACTATGGTGAGACGACCAAAGAAGTGATGTCCTATTTGTTGTCACTCGGACATCGTCGGATTGGCCTGATCTATGGTGTGGGCGGTCATCAGCTGGGTCAAGACCGTTTAGAGCCATACCTCGAGGCTCTCGAGGCGGCAGACATTCCTGTGGATGAAAATCTGATTATGGAATGCGGACCGACGATTGAGGATGGTTATCAAGCCGCGCTGAAACTCCTCAAGCTCGCCTCTCGGCCGACGGCTCTAATTGCCATCAACGATTTGTTGGCAATCGGCGCCGTGCGTGCCGCGGCGGACCTTGAACTGAGCGTACCGGATGATCTGTCCTTGGTAAGTTACGACGACATTCCTATGGCAAATTATCTCGTACCGCGCCTGACGTCCGTTACAAAAGACGCCCGAAAACTCGGAAGGAAAGCGTTTGAGCTTTTATTGGCACGGATTCAAGATCCCGAACTTCCACGTCAACAAATCCAGAACCCGGCAAGGCTTATCATTCGTGAGTCGACCGGACGCGCACCTTTCAAATGAAATATCAAGGAATGGGATCTTTTATTAAAATGCGAAAAGTTGCATGCCAAAAATTAATTTAGTAGAATGGCTGCGAAAAAGCGGTCTGTAGCAAGACTACGCCAGCCCGATGGTCTGGATGACATGAGCTTCAGGCCAGAAGGGCGCCCTACATTTGAGCTGAAGTAGCTTGGACGTAGGGTTTCAGACTGTAAATAGAAAGGAGACACTGCTTATTGGCCTATGATACGAAACGCATACCAAATGTGAATACATTAACAACGAATCAATCTTAGTCTCGGAGGAGATCATGAAGAAGGACAAACTTTTTAAGGCTCTCAGTCTTTTGTGTCTGTTGGCATTCGTGCTGGCAGCATGCACCCCTAAGACGGCAACGCCGGAGGCTACCGAACCAGCTGCAACAGAGCCTCCTACTGAGGAAGCACCTGTTACCCTGAGCTTCCTTGGTGCCGCAAATGAGAATGACCAGGTGATGCTCGATGCGCTCATCGCTGCATATACGGCGCTGCATCCAAACGTGACATTCGACGTCGAAGTAGCTGCGGCGGGCGGCACCGAAGTGGATAACCTCGTTAAAACACGCCTCGCAACGGGCGAAATGAACGATATCTTCTACTACAACTCTGGTTCATTGCTCCAGGCCTTGCATCCGTCCGAATCGTTGGTTGACTTGTCGGGCGAGGCGTTTATTGACAACATTGCCGAATCGTTCCTCCCCACCGTGTCGCAAAACGGGGGTATTTTCGGAGTACCAGTCGGATATGCAGCCGCTGGTGGCGTGCTCTACAACCGGGTGGTCTATGATGAACTGGGATTGAGCGTACCGACGTCCTGGGCGGAGTTCGAAGCGAATAACGATGCGCTCATGGCAGCCGGATACCCGGCAGTTCTCCAGACCTACGGTGATACCTGGACTTCACAGCTGTTCGTACTAGCGGACAACTACAACGTGGCGCAAGCTATTCCCAACTTTGCCGAAGATTACACCAACAATAAGGCCAAGTATGCAGACCTTCCCGCCGCGAGGGCAGGATTTGCTCATCTGCAGGAAGGTTTCGAAAAGGGTTGGTGGCAGGAAGACTATGCAACAGCGAATTTCGATACCGGATTAGGCTTGCTTGCCAACGGTGATGTTGCGCAATACCCCATGCTCACCCAGGTGATGCCCGCAATCGAGGCGAACTGGCCCGATAAAGTGAACGACGTCGGGTTCTTTGCTCTGCCAGGCCCCGATTCTTCGAGTAACGGTGCGACGGTCTGGATGCCCCTCGCGCTCTACATCCCGAATACAAGCGAGCACATCGACATTGCTAAGGATTTCTTCGCCTTCGTCGCCTCAGTAGCCGGTACGGAAGCGATCACAGCAAAAGTTACGCCGGCGGGTCCGTACCTCATCAAAGGTTCGAGTCTCCCTGCAGACGTCCCCCAGTATGTAAAAGATCTCAATGGGTACATCGACTCCGGAAATGCCTACCCTGCGCTTGAGTTTCTTTCCCCCATTAAAGGGCCGAATCTCGAGCAGATCTGTGTAGCGGTTGGAACGGGTCAGATGACGGCTGAAGAAGGGGCAGCGAACTACGATGAGGATGTCAAGAAGCAAGCTCAACAGCTTGGCATCCCGGGTTGGGAGTAACAATTTCCTACTGACGTAGTTTTCCATTGTTTCTGGGGGCCGGTAACTTCTCGTTGTGCCCGGCCCTCAGAAACTCCGAATTCTGAGGTACGCAAACACGATGAATAATAGACAACTTCCACGACCCACACGACGAATTTATCCTCACTGGTTTTACATTCCAGGAGCGCTGGTTTTTGGCGTGTTCTTCATTGTGCCAACAGTGCTTGCGTTTTATTTCAGTCTGACGCGCTGGACTCTATTCGATTCAACATACATCGGACTCGAAAACTATCGCACTTTCATGGGCGACCCACAACTTTTATCTGGGCTCCGCAATACAATAATCTATGCCATACTTACGAGCGGATCCAAAGTCATCATTTCCCTGCCGCTTGCCATGCTGCTTACTTCAAACATTCGCCTCAAAGGATTACTCCGAAGCATCGTTTTCTTCCCAACGCTTGTTAGTATCGTTGCAATCGGTATCACGTTTTCCACACTTATGCAGCCATCCGGAGGCTTCATCAACCTTGTCCTTGGAGGCCTCGGTCTCCCGCAACCGCAATGGCTCGGTAATCCAAAGCTCGCTTTGTACTCGGTGGCGCTGGTTGATATATGGCAGGGCCTTGGCATTGCCACGATGATCTTCATCGCGGGCATTATGTCAATCCCGGATGATTACTTCGAAGCAGCACGTCTCGAGGGCGGAAATTGGGTGAAATTCCGCTACGTGATCATTCCCCTGGTTCGAAATGCTACATTCACGGTCATTCTGTTATCGTTTATTGGCGGTTTACGGAGATTTGACTTAATTTGGACCATGACAAGAGGTGGCCCCGGCTTCGCCTCCGACGTACTCACATCCGTGATATACAAGGAGTATCAGGCGGGATTCTATGGCTTGTCGACCGCCGGTAATGTCGTGCTCTTCATTCTCGTTACGATCATCGTGTATCCATTGATGCGATTCTTCAATCGCTTGGAGATTGAACTATGAATGTGTCGAAATTCTTTTCGAAATCCTGGGTAGATATCGTCTCGCTGATCATCATTGGTGCTGTCTTCCTTATACCCTTCGCGTTCATCTTAGTCATGGCTTCAAAAACGAGTGCGGAGGCTGCCCTGTTCCAATTTAATCTGCCGAGCAATTTTAAGCTGTTTGAAAATATCCGGGAAGTCATGACCTTTGGCAACAACCGTATGTTCCTGGCTTTGAAGAACACCATCATCCTGACGGTGGCCTCCGTTCTGTTGCTCGTCCTCTTCTCTGCATTAATTGCTTATGTGATGCAACGCCGCCTCGATCGTGTGTCCACGATTGCGAGCACGGTAATGCTCGCGGGCCTCATCATTCCTCCCGCCGTTGTACCTACGATCTTTCTTCTGCAGTGGCTCCATATCTACAAGACCATTTTTGGTCTAGTCATGATCGAAGTTGCGATTCAGATGCCTTTTGCAATATTGGTATTCCGCGCCTTTATGGCGTCCATTCCAAGGGAGATCGATGAAGCTGCTACCATCGATGGTGCATCCCCACTACGGATATTTTTCTCCGTTGTTCTTCCTTTATTGTGGCCGGCAGTCGTCACCGTAATTGTCGTCTCGGCAGTCACCCTCTACAACGATTTCACTCTGCCTCTTTATTTCCTGCCTGGCGCAAAGAATGTAACCGTGCAGCTCACCTTGTTTCAATACATGAGTCAATTTGCTTCGGAATGGAATCTGCTTTTCACAGATGTGGTTGTCATCACAATTCCACCTCTCATCATGTACATTTTCTTCCAAAGACAGATCGTTTCGGGGTTGACAGCTGGTTCGGTCACCGGCTAAATAAGCCTGGACTCTTGCGAGAATTCAGTACTGCTCACAATAATGAGGGTTCTGGCTTTAACGAATGTCGGTATATTGAATGCTGACAAACTTCTTGTTTAGGATACATTCAATATGACAGAAATCCAATCTGTAAGACTACAGGTCGATCATTTTCGCGAAACCTTGGGCATTGGTTCAACGCATCCACGACTCTCCTGGACCATCGAGACGGATGGCAAAAGTTGGTGTCAAGGCGGTTATGAGATCGAGGAATACGGTCCAGATGGCGAATTAATGAATCAAACCGGGCGAGTCGAGTCCGATCAATCGGTGTTGATCCCTTGGCCATTCCCGCCGCTCTCGTCTCGCCAACGGGTATCGGTTCGTGCGAGGGTTTGGGGAAGGGATGGGAATGTATCTGAATGGAGCGATTTGGTTTCCCTTGAAATCGGATTGCTTTCCAGCGCCGATTGGAGCGCTCGTTTTATCTCTCCTGATTGGGATGAAGACACAACCAAATCTAACCCTGCGCCTTACTTGCGTTATGAATTCGAATTACACGGCGAGATCAAATCGGCGCGGCTTTATATCACCTCATTGGGTATGTACAAAGCCGAACTCAACGGACAGGTCGTTGGCGATCATGTGTTTTCTCCCGGGTGGACGGTTTATGACGAACACTTGCGCTATCAAACCTTCGATGTCACTGCCCAGTTGCAAGATGGAAAAAACGCCATCGGCGCAATCCTGGGCGACGGTTGGTTCCGTGGACGGCTCGGTTTCGGCGGGGGAAAGAAAAATTTGTATGGCAAGCACCTTGCTCTGCTCGCACAACTAGAAGTCCAATATGCTGACGGTTCCATTGAGTGTATCGTCACTGACGAGAACTGGCGCGCCGCAACTGGACCGATCCTGTCCAGCAGTATTTACGATGGCGAGTCCTACGATGCCCGTCTCGAACATTCAAATTGGACCATGCCCGGGTTTGATGATGTCGACTGGAGCGGGGTCCGATCTGTTGAATGGAATTTGAACGCACTCGAAGCACCGCTAGGTCCGCCTGTCCGTCGTATCGAAAAAGTAGCGCCAGTTTCCGTTCAACAATCCCCGTCTGGGAAAATCATCGTTGATTTTGGTCAAAACCTCGTTGGTAGGTTAGCCATTGTGGTGAAAGGTCCTGCCGGCCAAACAGTGACATTGCGCCATGCGGAAGTATTAGAGAACGGAGAGTTGTGCACACGCCCACTGCGCTATGCAGAGGCAACCGACCGATATACATTGAAGGGCGTCGGGACCGAAACATGGGAACCGCTTTTCACCTTCCACGGATTTCGCTATGCGGAAGTGAATAATTGGCCAGGTGAATTTAATGTAGACGACCTGCATGCTGTAGTTCTGCATTCGGATATGGAACGCACCGGCTGGTTTGAATGTTCTCATCCATTGTTAAATAAATTGCATCAGAATGTACTCTGGGGCATGCGTGGTAACTTCTTGGATATCCCAACGGATTGCCCGCAGCGTGACGAACGCTTAGGGTGGACTGGCGATATTCAGGTGTTTTCGCCGACCGCGTCTTTTCTTTACGATATCTGTGGTTTTCTTCAATCCTGGCTAAAGGATCTTGTAGTGGAACAGCTTAGATCTGGCGGTGTTGTTCCACCCGTGATACCCAATATTTTAGGCGACACTTTTGGCGCAGCGGCGGCTTGGGGAGACGCTGCCACGGTTGTTCCCTGGGTGTTGTATCAGCGCTTTGGAGACGTCAAGGTGCTGGCAGACCAATTTGAGAGCATGTGCGCTTGGGTGGATTGTGCTGCTTCAGCAGCAGGCGAAAATCGCCTTTGGGATAGAGGATTCCAATTCGGAGACTGGCTGGACCCCACTGCGCCGACCGACAAGCCTGCACAGGCTCGCACCGACAAAGCCATTGTTGCCAGTGCGTATTTGATTCACTCCGCAGAATTGGTAACTCAAGCTGCTAAGGTGCTTGGACGAAAAGATGAACAAAAGAAATATCGATCGTTGGCTGCCGAAGTACGAGAAGCGTTTGCAGACGAATACATCACGCCCTCCGGACGTATGATGAGCGATGCCGAAACCGCGTACGCACTTGCCTTGGTCTTCGACCTATTTCCTACCGCTGAACAGCATCACCACGCCGGCGAACGTCTCGATGAGCTCGTGCGCGAGAGTGGGTATCACATTCGTACCGGTTTCGTTGGCACGCCGTTGATCCTCGACGCATTATGCAAGACAGGTCATTATGTCGCTGCGTATCGTCTACTGATGCAGCAAGAATGCCCATCATGGCTGTACCCTGTGACGATGGGCGCAACCACGATCTGGGAACGCTGGGACAGCATACTTCCGGACGGATCGATTAATCCAGGCGAAATGACTTCCTTCAATCATTACGCCCTTGGTGCTGTAGCGGATTGGATCTATCGGACGATCGGTGGTCTGGCCCCGGCCGAGCCTGGTTACCGTCGTATGGAAATTCGTCCACGCCCAGGCGGTAGACTCACGCACGCCCAAGCTCGGCATATCACTCCCTATGGAATGGCAGAATGTAATTGGAAAATCGAAGGGGGAAGGATCGACTTGGATGTGATTATTCCACCAAACACGACCGCGCGAGTTATTTTCCCAGGAAGCGATGCGGCGCCTGTTGAAATAGGCTCTGGTACGTGGCATTGGTCCATTGATTATCAAGATCCGGATGCGCGCATACCGTATACTCTGGATGATCTAACTGGCGATATCATGAGCGAACCTGACGCACACAATGCCATCATGGATGTACTGGCACAGGTTGGCATGCCGGAATACCTCCGCAATATGATCTTCGCCGAACTCAATGTACCGCTTCGCCAATCCCTTCGCATACTCTCGAACTACGAGGATGCAGTAAAGTTGATGGAGGATGCTCTGGCAGATTTGTAAAGGTTTGTAACAACTTCGATACAGGTGCTCATTTATTCTTTCAGAAAAGGACGCAGGTACAATGACGAAGACAGATATTCAGGCCATAATCACGCAAATGACCCTCGAAGAAAAAGCCGCCCTCTGCACCGGAGCTAGCTTTTGGACGACCACACCTGTAGAACGCCTTGGCATTCCCGAGATGGTCGTTTCGGATGGTCCTCATGGTGTTCGTCGTGTGCCGGATGTACATTCCTTGGGAATGAAGAGTTTACCCGCAACCTGCTTTCCAACGGCATCATGTCTCGCCTCTACCTGGGATGTCGACCTGATCAATCAAATGGGTATTGCGCTCGCTGAAGAATGTGTCGCGCTCAACGTGGACGTGCTGCTCGGGCCCGGAGTCAATATGAAGCGCTCTCCGCTGGGCGGACGTAACTTTGAGTTTTTCTCCGAAGATCCATTTCTCTCGGGCGAAATGGCTGTGAATTTCATCAACGGTGTGCAATCCAAAGGCATCGGTGTGTCGCTCAAGCATTATGCCGTCTACAACCAGGAGTTCCAGCGTTTCAGTATCAGCGCTGATGTGGACGAACGGACTCTACGCGAGATCTACCTGCCCTCTTTCGAAAAGGCTGTCAAGCAGGCTCATCCCTGGACGGTTATGTCATCTTACAACAAGGTCAATGGGACTTTCGTATCCGAGCATCATTATCTTCAAACAGAAATTCTCAAAGACGAATGGGGCTTCGAGGGATTGATCGTCTCCGATTGGGGTGCGGTACGTGATCGTGTAGCCGCGCTCAAAGGCGGGGTGGATTGGGAAATGCCCGGACCACAAGAACGCCGCGTCAAAGCCGTGGTTGAGGCGGTTCGTTCTGGCGAATTGGATGAAGCGGTGCTGGATGAATCTGTCCGCCGCATTTTACGGATCGTATTCAAGGCGAAGGATACTCCCAAAGGCGGTTCCTTTGACGTGGAGGCCCATCATGAACTGGCGCGCAGGATTGCATCAGAAGGCATGGTGCTGCTGAAGAATGATGGGATCCTCCCCTTGAAGGACTGCCAGCATATTGCCGTGATTGGGCGTTCCGCGAAAGATGCCTACTTCCAGGGTGGAGGCAGTTCGCACATTAACACAACCAAAGTAGATGTACCTTTCATGGAACTTCAGAATCGCGCCGGAAACGCCGAATTGACGTATGCGGATGGTTATCCACGCGACGACTCCTTTCGGCAGGACATGATTGACCAAGCTGAAGGACTTGCACAATCAGCAGATGTGGCCTTGCTCTACATCGCGTTACCCGCATTCAAAGAATCCGAAGGCTATGACCGCCGGGATCTTGACCTGACCGACCAACAAATTGCCCTCATCAAGGCCGTATCTAAAGTCCAGCCTAAGACTGTGGTGGTGCTCAATAACGGTGCACCCGTGGCAATGAGCGACTGGATCGACTCCGTCGCTGCAGTGCTCGAAGGTTGGATGATGGGTCAGGCAGGCGGTGCGGCATTGGCCGATATTCTATTTGGGCGCGTTAATCCCAGCGGTAAACTGGGCGAAACCTTTCCTCTCAAACTTGCAGATACACCCGCGCATGTGAACTGGCCTGGTGATGCGGGTAGGGTCGAATACGGTGAAGGCATGTTCATAGGCTACCGTTATTATGATGCCAAAGAAATGCCGGTCCTGTTCCCATTCGGTTACGGACTCAGTTACACAACCTTCGAATACAGCAATCCAAAGGTTTCTGCGAAAAGTTTCAAAGACGTTGATGGAGTTACTGTCACCATCGACGTAACCAACACGGGCAAACTCGCGGGTAAAGAAATTGTCCAATTGTACGTCCA
Organism: Anaerolineales bacterium; assembly: GCA_034417075.1. Taxonomy (GTDB): domain Bacteria; phylum Chloroflexota; class Anaerolineae; order Anaerolineales; family E44-bin32; genus WVZH01. Next base: position 3,881 of record DAOULU010000007.1, on the reverse strand, counting down.
CGACCAAAAGTCTGGTTTGAGGCGCCCTCAAAAGGAACTCAAAGGCTTTGTGAAGGTAGATCTCCAGCCGGGCGAGACAAAATCCGTCTCCATCCAATTGGATTTCCGCTCCTTTGCCTATTACCATCCGAAATACAAACAGTGGATTAGCGAAGATGGTGACTTTGACCTGCTCATTGGCACCTCTTCGACCGACGTTCGCTGTCGCCTGACTGTAACACTCGAATCTACCCTCAGCTTGCCCTGTATCCTCGACAAAGAATCAACCATGCGTGAATGGATAGAGGACCCGCGCGGGAACTCAGTTCTTGACGCCTATTATCCGCAAATCGAAGCGGGAGCGCGTAAGATGTTTGGCGGCAGCGGCGAGAATCGCTATGCCAGTGAAGGTACGATCGGCATGGACATCATGGATATGTTCAACGATATGCCGCTGGTCAGTGTGTTGATGTTCATGAAAAGTTCCTGGTCCGAACACCCCGAAGACATCGTTGCTGATTTACTACAACAAGTCCACAATCCAAAGTAGGGTTTCGAGTAAGTACGCGAACATAATTCACATATCATCGAGTCCTACCCAACTTTCTGCTCGCATCTTCTTGCCGCCAGGAGGCTGAAGTGATCCAGGTGTTCGCGCCGGATGCCATCCGGAGAGCGTTCATGGATCACGTTGACCTTCAGTGCATAGTAGGGAGTATGGAGCACTCGATTACCAACCTCGATCGAAACACGCCTGAACGATGCTCCTATCTGAATTCATTTCCCAATATTACGTTTCCATAGCCTGCCATATAAGTCATGGTGCCTGAACGGGTCTCGAGTTCACCATGACCAGCACAACACAGGATGCTCAGGTTTGCAGTCTTGAGCGAATGTCGTTTTTCGGCTATCGAAGGCTTAAACCTTGAAGATATTTGTAGAATTTAAAAGCATATTGACAAAAATCAACATAGTCCCTACAATAGAAGTGCTTAAATAGGAACATGACAAATAACTATATAGAAGGTGCCATTCAGCCATTTATCAATGGCGCCAGTCTATGTTTGGGGCACCAGCTTGTGCAATCCTTTTTGTCCCGCATTTCATCATTGACCTACGATACTTTGTACTTCAGAGTAGGTGAAATTACAGATTATATATAGTTTGAGTGCAGCCTGGGATGTCATTCGATAATTCTTGCTCACACAGTACGACCGGCTGTTCGGTGTAACAAACCGCCTGATTAACAGGGAGGGTTTAATTTAATTTTTAACAGTCAATGAAAATGTCGTTGCCAATCACTACATCTGACCTGCAAATAGGTCTGTAACACAATATTGCTAACTAAATTCAAGGGATAGGAGGTAGACGGCAATAACGACATTAGATATCAGGCTCGAAAACCTGTCCGTGGCAGGGGTGCGGCATCCCAACGACGCAAAAAGACCTCGGCGTTATCCGACGATACCGGGCGCGTGTGCTCACAGCGCGTGTTGTGTGGGCAAGAAAATCTCCAAGAGGAAATCACCGATATTTCATTTAGTTAATAAAGGAGAAGATCATTATGGATCATAAAAACATCCACATGGGCCACTATCGACCACGGAAGAGAGTTATAACCACAGGGTTGGCGCTAATGGTTGTGCTGGTGCTCATCGTCGCACCGGCGGGTGCTGCGCCTCTGCAGCAGGCGTCACTGCCCACATGGCCATCCAACCCGAACTGGCAGGCTCTCGTGCCTGGACCTAGCAGCGACAACGTCAGGGCTGTGGCTATCCAGAGCACCAAGGGTAGCGTGAGCAACGCCAACGCTCTCATCAGCAGCGGTACCGCCACCCTGAATAGCTCCGGCGCCGGCATCGTTCTCGACTTCGGCCAGGAAGTCGGCGGAACCCCGTACATCACCACATCTGGCGGCTCCGGCACAGTCAGGATCTACACGAGCGAGGCGCTTCCGTTCCTGCTTAGCGGCACCACCTACTCGAACGACAACGGCTCGGTGATCAGCCTCTCGGTCAGCAGCGCGAGGACCTACACGGGGTCGCTGCGCGGCGGCTTCCGCTTCATGGCGATCGAGCTCTCGAGTGGCAGCTCGGTGTCCCTGACCGCTGCTGGCGTGAACTTCCAAGCCTATCGGGCCACCTCGTCCCAGTACCAGGGCTGGTTCATGTCCAGCGACAGCCAGCTCAACGACATGTGGTACGCAGGCGCGTACACCGGTCAGATGGACATGGTTCCGGTCGGCGTGGCTTCGTGCTTTAGCCAGCCGGTCATCTTCGACGGCGCCAAGCGCGACCGCGCCATCTGGTCCGGCGACCTGATGGTCTCCGACCCGGCGATCTGGTATGCGCTGGGCACCAACGGTGCCCCGTACATCAGGGGTTCGATCGACGCCTTCCTGAACCTGCAGCAGTCGGGCGGCCGGCTTCACAGCGCGGTCGGGTTCCAGGGCTGCGGCGGTTTCAACTACGCGGTGACGTACTCCAACTACGCTGCGATCATCGCCATCCAGTACTTCCGATGGTCGGGTGACACTTCCTGGATGAACTCATCGCGTCTGACCAGGCTGCGCAACGCGACCTCCTACGCTGCCTCGAGGCTAGACTCCAACGGCCTGATCGTGACCAACGACAACGACTACTGGCAAACCAGCCAAAGCGGTGAGGTCACCGAGTACAGTCTGGCCTACTACGAGTTGCTACTGAACATGGCCTGGCTCGAGAGTAGGATCGGCAGCTCGTCCAACGCCACTTCCTACACCAACCAGGCGAACTCCCTCAGGAACGCGATCAACAACAGACTCAGGAATTCCTCGGGCCTCTACGTCCACTCCAACCAGGATACTTCCCGCTACCCGCTCGACGCGAACATGAACGCGGTTCGCCTGGGCGTCGCCCCGGCCGATCGGGTAGATTATATTCTGGACTACTTCCGAGACCGCTGGACGGCACACGGAAGTCAGATCAGCCAACCATCGCCCAGTATGTCCGATCCCTACGGCCACACCATCGAGCCCCTCAACAACACTTGGGAGTTAATGGCACGCATGGAAGCCGATGACGCAGACGGAGCAATCCAGGCGATGCGCAACCTGTGGGGCCTCCAGGTCGACAGGAACAGCGGCTACTACACCGGCACCTTCTGGGAGTTCGTGATGAGCAACGGCCTGCCGAACCGCGGGTTCGACAGCCTGGCCCACGCCTGGGGCGCAGGTCCTACCCAAGTCCTAACTGAATACGTCCTCGGCGTGACTCCGGTCAACGAGGGTTACTCGACGTTCCAAGTGAAACCACATGCGGACGACCTCACCTGGGCCGAGGGACAGGTTCCCACCAGCAGCGGTTCGATCACCGTGCGCTGGGCTGCCGACTCCAGCGGCCAGTTCCACATGCAGGTCGTGGTCCCGTCCGGCAAGAGCGGCCAGGTATGGGTGCCGATCGCATCGTCATCCGCTGCCACCTCGGTGATTTCCGGAAGCGCGACGTTCGTCGAGCGTACAGCCCTCTACGACATTTACCAGGTTGGATCCGGGACCGTCGAATTCGGTTCCGTTCCAGAAGGCGGCACACCACCGCCCCCGACTGACACACCAGTCGGCCCGACCGACACACCGGTTGGCCCGACGGCGACTGAGCCTACAGGCGAATGGGTGTATTGCGCCGACGAAGGTGAGACCTGCACGTTCAGCGGCACCCGGACGGTGCGTTACGGCGCCGACGGAGAGTACAACTATCTCGAGGCGACCGGAAGCATCTCCTGCAACAACAGCACCTTTGGCGATCCGATCGTTGGGACGGAAAAGCAATGTCATTACTCGTCCGGAGGTACCGTCCCGACCGACACGCCAGTCGTCCCGACCGACACACCAGTCGCCCCGACTGACACACCGGTCGGCCCGACGG
>DAOULU010000006.1:0-308585 GCA_034417075.1 Anaerolineales bacterium | reverse complement strand
AGAAGGCGGCCGTCGGCGCCAGATCGAGGATCGTGACATCCTGGCAGATCGAGTCGAGGCTGCCGTCATCGTCGGTCACGGTCAGGCAGACAGGGTAGATCCCGTCGTCTGAGAAGGTGAAGCTGGGATTTTGGAGTTCGCTCGTGCCTAGCCCGCCAAAGTCCCAGGCCCAGGTGATGATCTCGCCGTTGTCGCTGGTCGACTCGTCAATGAACTGCACAGGTGAGCCCTCGTCCTGCTGCTCGGGTGACCAGGAGAAGGCGGCCACCGGCGCCAGATCGAGGATCGTGACATCCTGGCAGATCGAGTCGAGGCTGCCGTCATCGTCGGTCACGGTCAGGCAGCCAGGGTAGACCCCGTCGTGTGAGAAGGTGAAGCTGGGGTTTTGGACGTCGCTCGTGCCGAGCCCGCCAAAGTCCCAGGCCCAGGTGATGATCTCGTCATTGACGCTGGTCGACTCGTCAATGAACTGCACAGGCGAGCCCTCATCCTGCTGCTCGGGCGACCAGGAGAAGGCAGCCGTCGGCGCCAGATCGAGGATCGTGACATCCTGGCAGATCGAGTCGAGGCTGCCGCCATCGTCGGTCACGGTCAGGCAGACAGGGTAGACCCCGTCGTCTGAAAAGGTGAAGCTGGGGTTTTGGAGTTCACTCGTGCCTAGCCCGCCAAAGTCCCAGGCCCAGGTGATGATCTCGTCATTGTCGCTCGTCGACTCGTCACTGAACTGCACAGGCGAGCCCTCGTCCTGCTGCTCGGGCGACCAGGAGAAAGCGGCCACCGGCGCCAGATCGAGGATCGTGACATCCTGGCAGATCGAGTCGAGGCTGCCGTCATCGTCGGTCACGGTCAGGCAGACAGGGTAGACCCCGTCGTCTGAGAAGGTGAAGCTGGGGTTTTGGACGTCGCTCGTGCCGAGCCCGCCAAAGTCCCAGGCCCAGGTGATGATCTCGTCATTGACGCTGGTCGACTCGTCACTGAACTGCACAGGCGAGCCCTCGTCCTGCTGCTCGGGTGACCAGGAGAAAGCGGCCACCGGCGCCAGATCGAGGATCGTGACATCCTGGCAGATCAAGTCGAAGCTGCCGCCATCGTCGGTCACGGTCAGGCATACAGGGTAGATCCCGTCGTCTGAGAAGGTGAAGCTGGGGTTTTGGACGTCGCTCGTGCCTAGCCCGCCAAAGTCCCAGGCCCAGGCGATGATCTCGCCATTGTCGCTCGTCGACTCGTCAATGAACTGCACAGGCGAGCCCTCGTCCTGCTGCTCGGGCGACCAGGAGAAGGCGGCCGTCGGTTCTGGAGATGCTTCCGGCTTCTCGCCGTGGGCGAACGCGTCGAACTCACCGTTTGTGTCAAATGGATCCTGAATCAGGTTTGTCGCAAGGGAATAAAACGCGACCACCATGCCATTGGAGCTTATCGAGGGTAGGTAGCTGGAATCATCGGCTTCCACGCCATCGCTGTCAACGCTCACGCGTACGGTGAGACCCAGTCGGTCACGTACAAATACGTCGGTAGAACCATTCGTGTCGTCTGCAACCAGATTCGATGCACTGGAGCGGAAGGCGATGAAACGGCCGTTTACGGCGAGCGAAGCTTCGTAGCTTGCGCCGTTGCTTTCGAGACCGTCACTATCGACGCTCACACGTTCTGTGATGCCACTCTGTCGATCGTGCAGGAAAATATCCGGCCAGTAGTTGGTGTCGCCCGCTACGAGGTTCGTTGCAGTCGATCGGAAAGCAACGAAGTGGCCATCGGTGCTGATGTCGGGTCCGTAGCAGGAGAAATTCGCCTCGTCCCCGTCCGTGGAGACGCTTACACGTTCTGTGGTGCCCTGCGCTCGATCTCGAACGAAGATGTCTTGGCGACCCAGGGTGTCACCCGAGACTAAATTGCTGGCGGTTGATGCGAAGGCGACGAAGTTGCCGTCTGCGCTGATCACCGGCGTGTCACTCGAGCCGTTGGCCCATACGGATGGATCTTCGGCCACAGAGATCAGTTCGATCCTATCGGATTCTGGATCATCGGGCTCTCGATCGTATAGAAAGATGTCGGCCACACCGTTGGAATCGCCGGCGACGAGGTTATCCGCCTCGGAGGCGAAAACAACGAAGCGACCGTCAGCGCTCAGGCTGGGCGAACTGGACGCGTAGTTGGCTTCCACACCGCTTGCGTTCACACTCACACGTTCCGTTGTTCCAGTCAGGAGATCGTGGACGAAGATGTCGGTGACACCGTTGTTGTCGCCTGCGACCAGGTTGTCGGCATTGGAGTAAAAGGCGACGTATCGTCCGTTATCGCTGATGTACGGAGAATTGCTTTCCGCGTTGGCCTCAACGCCGGTGGATGACACGCTGACGCGCACAGTTGTCCCCTCGACCCAGTCGTGCACAAAGACATCTTTGATCTCGTTTATGTCTTCGGGGACCAAACGCGCCGCTTCAGACGAGAAGGCAATAAAGCGGCCGTCTTGGCTGACGCTGGGGTCCGAACTGGGCCCTAGCACCTCGGCGCCGTCCGAATCGATACTCACCCGCTCGGTGACAACCGGGCTTGCAAGCACGGCGTCAGCCAGCAGCAAACCAGCTGCCACGAGAAGTGGAGCAAGGCCAATCGCGAGCTTAGATGAAGTTGATGTTTGGGAGGTCAAGTCTAGCGTTCTCCGTAGTCCAGGATTTTAATCGTTGCGATCTAGAGTCGCGCGTCGTCACTCGCCTGTGGTTCAGTGTTGCAACGATTGCCTCCCTTTGGCAACGCTTGCTTCAGTCCTCCAGAAATCCCCAACACTCCAATAGCGATTCTCGCAGAGTTGGACGGCAGTAACTCGCCTCCCATCTGCGAGACCTAGAGTATTTTTTATACCAACGCCAGAGAACTTACACCAATATACCACAAAGACGCACCTTTTTTATAGCATTCTCCAGGCCGCAGAGAAATAGCTATCCAGTCCTACTCCTTGAATCGAGCGCATTAAAAGGAGAGCTTGCACGAAGGATTTCACGCTTCCCCCTACGTTTTCTGAGCGCCGGTGGACAAGGATTTTTACCTCGATAAGAAGTCCATGGCGATGATCGATTTGCTGCGGTTCCGCAAGGATGACAAACGTAACCTTGTGGATTCCCGAAGAAAACAGCTATATTGAGATTTAGCACCGATCTTGTTGGCCACGATTACGGACGACTCGTCTGTCACCGGCCCGAGAGGAGGTGCGGCTTGTGTCTATGCGTTGGTCTGGATTTCCGTTTGCCTGTATTATATGGGTCCGCAGGATAAGGATGAATGGCGTATCTGATCGGTAAGATCCTCGGAAAATATGAGATCGTGAAGAAAATTGGGCGCGGCGGGATGGCTTCCGTGTTTCAGGCCGTCGACGTGACCAACGAGCGCGTCGTTGCCATCAAAGTGATCTCCCCGGGTCTGGCAGAAGAGGAAGGTTTTTTGGCGCGATTTCGGCGTGAGGCTAAGGTTCTTATGGGCTTGCGGCATCCGAACATCGTACCGATTCTCGATTTTGGCGAGCAAGACGATCTGGCCTACATCGTCATGCCGTATATGAAAGTGGGTACGCTGCGAGAACGCTTGCTGGAGCGTCCGCTCAGCCCCGAAGAGGGCGCCGTCATCATCAATCAAATTGCCAGCGCATTACAGTACGCGCACGAAGCGGGGGTCGTCCATCGTGACGTCAAACCATCCAACATCCTGATCGACGAGAAAGGCAACGCCTGGCTCTCCGACTTCGGCACCGCACAGGTATCGGAAGCGACGATGACCCTGACCGGTTCGGGCTTGATCGGCACGCCGACGTACATGGCCCCCGAACAGGCGCGCGGAGAGAAGGTCAGCCATCTCGCCGATCAATATGCACTGGGCGTGATCCTGTACCAGGTTTGTACGGGCCGACTTCCCTACGAAGCCGACACCCCCCTGGCCATCGCGTTGATGCATGCGCACGAGCCCTTGCCCCAACCTCGATTGGTGAACGCCAACCTGCCGGCGAAAGTCGAGCAGGTCATCGTCAAGGCGATGGCCAAAGATCCCAAGGAACGCTACGCCTCCATCGCGAAGATGAACGAGGCTTTCCAGAAGACGATGCAGGATGTGTACGACCCGGAATCCGGCCGGTTGAAACCGGGCGCCAAATCGCCACCGCCCAAGGCGGAGGACTTCGTCGTACAGCCCGACGATGACGGTGACGACTCGAAATCGGGCAGGCGCATTCCCATGCCGGCGATGCTCTTGTTTCTAATCCCGCTGCTCGTGGGAAGCCTGTACGCCGCCTCACGCATCGTGGACAACATGGTTGGCGGCGAAGGTGCGGCGGCCGCCGCGATTCCCACCTCGGACGCCCAGGCGACGATCGATGCCCTTTCGACGGCCGTCGCCATTCGCTCCGGCCTGGAAGATCTTTCCGGCGAGCAAATCGAAACTGCGGTGGCGGGCACCATGCAGGCGTTGGAGACCGCAGCATTCGGCTCCGTCAACGAAACCCTGGCGGCAGCCGGGGAGAACACGCTGACCCCGGTCCCGACCGACACGCCCGTGCCGCCAACCGCGACATCTACGCGCACGCGCACGCCAACCCTGACGCTTACCAATGTTATGACGTCCACCATCACACGCACGCCGACGATCACGCGCACACCGACGATCACCCGGACGCGGACCATCACGCCCACGCTTACGCTGACGATCACGCTCACGCCCCCACCGACGGCGACGCCGACGATCACGCCCACGATCACACTCACGCGCACGCCGACGCCCGATCCGTGTGAGGGGTTGGATTTAATTAATTTCTATCGAAACGAACTTGAGTTCTATGTTAGCTGGACGATCGCCAACGATGGAGTGCTGGCCACATTAAATCAGTGGCATCTTAGTTGGAATAGTCTCGGCCTATATAGAGTAGAACTTGTTGGAATTGCCACAATCTGGTTTGCGACCGGAGGACCAGCTTCTCCACCGAGTGCATCAGGTTCTACGAGCCAACAAATCTCTGGACCGACTCAAATCAGATTTTATTTTGAGGATAAGCCTCAGCCTGGCAGCTACCATCTCGATCTCGATTTCAGCAACAGCTGCAGACTCTCGGATTGACACCCCGTAGGTTGGGTTGAGGGAACCGAAACCCAACATCTCCCCCTGTTTTTCAGTCCCCCATACACACCTACGAATAAATCTCCGCGGATTACGGGCGATGGGTACACATCCCTCGCCAGGGGTATGTTGGTGTCGATTTTTTTTAGACAGCTCTTGTTTTCGTATTCCCTCAGGCAGGCGCTGGTTGCGAATATCCATCCGCAACCGATACTGGGCAGATGTGTATCTGCACAATCTTCCCATCCTTCGCCCGTAGGTTGGGTCGAGGGGATTGATACTCAACATCTCACTCAGATAGGTTTGAGGTGCGCTTCCACCCAGGCCTCGAATGCCTGCATGAGAGCCAGCGTCTTCGGGCCGGGTTTGCCGGCGCCGATGGGATTTCCGTTGATGCGCACGATCGGCGTTATGCCGCGGCTGCTGCTGCTGCGAAAGGCCTCCTGCAAGTCGGGGATTTCTTTCTCGTGGATAGGGCGGAGCTCGACCGGGAGGATTTCCTGGGCAACCGTGAGCACGATCTGGCGAGAGATGCCGAAGAGGATGTCGTCCTGCGCCGTGCGTAATGCGCCGTCTTTCACCGCGTAGAAATTGCTGCTGAAGCCCTCGCTGATCGTACCGTCGGCCGAGAGCCGCAGGCCTTCAACGACGTCCGGCTGAAGCTGCACGCGCGCCTGGTTTCGAACGATCAACCATTCGGTGCGCTTGGCGCGGGGATTCTTGCGCTCTACGTAGAGCGTGCTGGCCGCCACGCCTTCGCGTTGACGAGCGATGACGTCCAGATCCAGGGGTTCCAGGGCGATGATGACTCGATCCGGTTGGTCGCGGGGAATGGTCAAGCGGAATCTCGCTTCCTCGAAACCGGCCTCTTCGATAAGTTGGCGCAAGCATCGGCGTATGCCGCGTCGATCGAGGTCGAGGGGAATATCTTCGAGGCGCGCCGATTCCTCGAGTCGGTCGAAATGTGCTTCCAGAAGAACGGCTTGATCGCCGTGATAGGTTCGGGCAACGGTGTAGATTCCGGTCGGCTCAAGCTTGGCCAGAGCGGACATGGTCTCGGCCTGGTAGGGCGCGAGTTCTATTTCTCCCGATCGGGTGAGAATGGCGATGGGGATGGGCATGCTTGTGGGTTCTCCTGGCTCGATACAGCAGACAACGATAACACAATCTCCGTCACTTTGCAGGTATGCGGTTCTTCTCGATCGTGCGGTGCGAATTCCGGTCCTGCTTTGAATTCCCGTCATGATCATCGATCCACATATCTTGGTATCGCCGTACATCAGGTCGTTGTACCGCAGGGCGTTTGGGTGCAGGAATGTATCAGCATCCGGGGTCTGTTTGTTGTATGCTTTGGGAGAGCGAATGTGTCGGATGATCGTCGCCCAGTCCTGGTAGGAGGTGGAGATGTCAGACGAGAATGGTCGGAAGTGGCTTTGGCGTTCTCAAGGCTCGAAGGCTTTTCACCAGGAGGCACGAACGGTTTCGAATTATTCCTGGTTCGATTTTCTGCATGGGTACGTCTACGGACGTTGGCCTTATCTCTACATCGCTGCCGGCCGCGGCGAACATTGGCTGTCGGGGGTGGTGAAATTTGTGGCGGCGATTGTGGGAAGGTTTCAGCCGAGCCCTGACTCTGATCTGGAGGCACATACGTTCGCGGACACGTATCACGGCAAGGTCGTACCCACGCGAGCCGCTCGGCAGTTGGTCACGGTGCGGGAGGATGTCGATCTCGGGGACCTCGAACAGATCATCCCTTACAAGATGGCGCGTGACATCGTGCTTAAAAATCCCGACCACATCGCGGTTCTTGAATGCCCCTGCCGGGCGAGCAAACCCAATCCTTGCCTCCCGATGGACGTGTGTATGGTGATTGGTGAACCCTTTGCCAGCTTTGTGATCGATCATCACCCAAGCCGTGCACGCTGGATCACTCAGGCACAGGCGGAAAAAATACTCGAACAGGAGCACGAACGCGGACACGTACACCATGCTTTCTTCAAGGATGCGATGTTCGGTCGCTTCTATGCGATATGCAACTGCTGTTCCTGCTGCTGCGCGGCGATGGACTCCTTCCGGCGAGGATCGGGAATGTTGGCCAGCTCCGGTTATGTCGCCCGTGTTGATCCGGACGGATGCATTGCGTGTGGCGACTGCAGCGAAGCCTGCCCATTCGAAGCTATCGAATTTGATGGAGATTTGGCGATTGTGGACAAAGCTGCATGTATGGGCTGCGGCGTGTGTGTTTCGGTTTGCCAAGAGCAGGCGCTTTCACTGGCGCTGGACACGACCAAGAGTCCACCTTTGGAGATACGAGAGCTCATCGAGCAAGCGGGCGGTTAATCATCGATTGGGTTGTTTATCACCAACTCGTGTACGCTGCCTTTCAATTTGCTCCGGCACCCTACGCAGGATGAATAGACTGACGATTGACATTACCGCGGCGCTCAGGAAGAGTACGTTGTAACCGAGATACTCGCCGGGGCGCAAATTGTTGACCAAATCGATCGGAAGCCCCAGCAAGCGGCTCAAGGCGCCAGCTCCGGCCGTGGCGATGTTGGTCAGACCGAGGAATTTTCCACCCTCTCCCAACGGAGCCAGGTCGTTGGCCAGCGCCCAATTTGCGCTCAGGAACACGCCGATCCCCGCGCCGACGATGCTCCCGACGATCAAAACGCCGGTCGGTTGTCTGACCAGGGTGAGCAAAATACTCCCCGCGCAAACGGTTACGGCGGCCAGCGTGTGCATCGGCTTGCGGCCGATGCGATCTGCGATCCGGCCGGCGATGATGGAAAACAGCATCAGCGCCAATACGATGACAGCCAGCATGTTCCCCGTGAATTCGACCGGATTTTCGACTTGTAGGACGTCGCGGATGTAATACTGGGCGAAGACCTGGATGCCATACACGCCGGAAAGAAACAGGAATCGCACGAGGAGTAGGCGCCAATAATCGCTGTGTTGAGTTCGATCGATGCGCAGCGAATTACGGAATCTCTTTAGAATGGGCTCGCCGTTTTTCTCCTCAGTGGTGCTCCCCTCACGAACACCGAAAATTGTAAACGTCGTTCCGAGTGCCAGCGCAAGGGCAATCCCGATGAACGCCGCAAGCGGCTTTTCCACCGTAAAAATGAATCCCACTACGAGGGACGAGATGGCTACCCCGCCCATATCGAACAAGTTCTTGATTCCGCTGGCCATGCCCATCTGTTCGGAGGGAACCTTGTCGTGCATCAGTCCCTGCGCGGGACCATGGGCGATGTTGGATGTGAATTGTAGGCCTATGTACGCCAAAGCCAGCAGCGGAAGGCCACCGGCGTAGGCCATCAGGGCTAGGAAGAGCAAGTCGCTTATCGTGCCGAAAACGATCGCCGGACGTCTTTTCCCGAAACGCGAAGCCCAACGGTCGCTGGCTGCACCGGACAGCGGTTGAACGATGGCGGCAATGATCAGCCCCGTAAAGGTGAGCAGGCCGAGTGTGGTGTTTTTTTGCTCATCCGCCACGTACTTTAATATCAGCGCCGGCAGGATGAGGGTGTGGAGACTGGTCCACATGAACGATAAGCCAAACCAGTACGTGTTCAAGTTGATCAATTCGAATAACGATTTTTTTCGCATTGAAGCCTCTTCTCAAGCATAGGATCCGCGTAAGTTGAAGGGAAGGCAGGCGGCAATGGCGCGCATCACGAAGTCTGCCATCTTCCGATCACGCACTTTTGAATCACTGGCGGACAACGGCAGCTGCTGCGCATCGCCTATTGAAAGGTAAAGCCGATGTTGCTCCTCGAAAACACCGATGGGCAGAAGGTGAAAACCGCGTTTCGCCAGCATCGCCGCGAAACGACCTGCTCCTGGTGGAGGTGGTTGCAAGTCGCCGTAGAATGAATCGGCGCCTTCAGGTGACAGGCCCAGGATGGGGTGCTCGTTCGTTTCGACGAATCGAAGGACTGCGCGTACGGACTGTGCGCGTTGCCTGATGTCTTGTGGTTGCGGCGGCATCGGGGGCATGCAAGTGAATCCATATACGTGCGAGACTCGCTGCAGGAACCAACGGGAAAGCGGTGTGATCGACCGGCTTCGCAGTGGATCATCGAAACGCAAAGCGGCGGTGATGATCCAGTGCATCTCGCGGGGAACGATGGCTGCGATACCCATGGGAATCCACCAGGCGCCGAAGCCAGGCCGGCTGTAATGGTTGCAGACGATCAACCAGGGTTTCTCGGCAAGATCTGGCAGCGATCCTCGAATTTGTATTGGGCTTTTTAACCGCGAAGTCATTGCGCACGCGTCGTTCCGAAAACTCCGGCACCGACCGCTGAGAATACCTGCCAGGATCGACAATGCGCTTCGGGTGAAGAATGTATATTTTGGTCGGGCGACAGGCATGCGGGTAGTATATTCACCTTTGGGTATCTTGTATAGCGCGGCCGATTTCGTACTCGTGGGTTGTGGTATCATCGGGCGGTCAGGGAGCGGGATTTTCGCCGTCAGGCGTGGGTCAGATCCGAAGCGCCGGCGGACGGTAGAATACCTCCAGCCTGGATAATGAGGCACTGAGGGACAAGAATGACGGAATTGATCTCGAATCCACAAAACTGGATTGCACTGCTCACGTTGACCGCACTGGAGATCGTGTTGGGCATCGATAACATCATCTTCATAACCGTACTCTCCGGCAAACTTCCACAGGATCAGCAGGCTCGTGGGCGTACGGCTGGTTTGGCCATGGCCATGCTCAGCCGTATCCTTTTGCTCTTTTCGATCACCTGGTTGACGCGGCTTACGACGCCGCTGTTCGAGGTGGTTGGCCTGACTGTTACGGGCCGCGGTATTATCTTGATCGTCGGCGGTTTGTTTCTTTTGGGAAAAAGCACCTTCGAGATTCACGACAAGCTCGAAATGCCCTCGGGACACACCGAGGTAAAAGCGGCAACTTCTTTTGTCGGCGTCGTGTTTCAGATCATGCTGCTCGATGTCGTTTTTTCACTCGACTCCGTGATCACCGCCGTGGGAATTGGCAACGAACTGGCGGTGATGGTAGCAGCCATCGTTGTCGCCGTCGGGGTGATGATGTTCGCAGCCGGACCGATCGGTGATTTCGTCAATCGGCACCCAACCTTGAAAATCCTGGCACTCAGTTTCCTGCTGTTGATCGGCGTTTCGCTGGTAGCAGAAGGGATGGAATTTCATATCCCCAAGGGGTACATCTACTTCGCCATGGCGTTTTCGTTCTTCGTGGAAATGCTCAATCTTCGTCTGCATGCCAAGGAGCGCGATCCGCTGGAATTGCATACGGCCTACGCAGCGGAAAACGGGGGTAATTCGCAGCAGGTTTCAAAATAATCAATTGTGCGAGAAGTAGAAGTAATTAACCTAAATCTACAAGCGGGGCGATGCGCTCGATAGTGCGCTCGACGAACCTTTCCGCATTCACACGGAGTTCGATCGCGCCTTGCGGACATATCTCCGCGCATCGGCCGCAACCCCGGCATGATTCCGTGATTTGGGCCCGATCGCCGACCAGGCGAATCGCATCCACAAAGCAGATGTCCAGACAAGTACCGCAGCCGGTGCACGCCTCTCCGACCGAGACTTCGACGCCGGGCATGCGCGTGACCTTGGCGCTGATTTCCGCTTTTACATAGGGCAGCACCCGCCAGACGCAGCAGCAGGGGCAGCAGTTGCAGATGGTCAGTAAGCGACATCCCGGCCCGACTCCGAGCCAGACGGTGTCCAGTTTGTTCCTTCCGATCAGGTGGATCAGCCCCGCCTCTCGGCAGCGTGCGACGTGCTCGCTGGCTTCGGCCTTCGTCACCCTGCGACCGAGGTCGGGGTTGATGTCCAGTGCAGCTTCCCCCAGGAATAGGCATCCCAGGTCCCTGGGATAGTCCTCACAACCTGCCGCCGTGCGGCAAATGCAGTTGTCCATGATCCAATGTACTTCGGCACGTTCGATAAAGTGCTCCACAACCTGGGAAGGTACGACCATGTTTCCGTTCGCGGGGATGGCTTCATTAACTTGTATCGTTCGGTTGGACGGGAGATAGATCATGTCGTCGCCGTTGAAAAGAGTGCGATCGACGAGCGAGCCCAGGTACGGTAAGCGCGTGGCGCGAGCGAGCAGATAGCGAGTGGGAAATATTCTCTTGACGAACTCCGTGAACCACAGCGGTCGACTCATTTTGAATCGATGGTTCCGTAGCGCGTCAGGTTCATTCGCTGCTGGTTGGCTCGGGGGTTAAGACTACTTCGGGGGTAACTGACTCATTCTCACCCGGAGGAGGTGCCGGCTGTTCCGGAATCTTGCTCATACCGAGGAATATGAATTCGAAGCGGCTGGGAATGGGTTCTACGAGCTCGATAAAATCCAGCCTGGGACTGAGTTCAAGAAATTCATCCGGCATCAGCGGGAAATTACTCGGGTCGAGCGTGATCGCCCGCCCGGCGATGGGGTTGTCATTCTCATCATACACATTGACGTAGAATAAACCGAAAGCTTCATTCAATCCACGATTTTCAATCTTTAGTTTTTGAGAGTAGGGATCCTCGTTGGTCTCCTCCGCTGCTTCGGGCTGCTCTTCTCCTTCCGCTGCATCCACAAGTACCATATACGGATCGAAAGCCACGTCATGCTGTTGTAGTGGTTGGCACTCGTTGGGATAGCGCAGGGTCAATTCGGTGGTAACGCCGCTTTGTTCTTCTTCGGGTGTGAGGTTCTCCGAGATGATGATCTGTTTCCCCGGAGGGAGCAGGGAGAATTCGCGGTAGAGCGCTTCGAACTCGCTGTCTGTTTGCAAGCAGAATTTGTATTCTGAAAGCCCGATCGTGTTCCCGGCTTGATCGCGTTTGACCAGTTCCCAGGCGAGGGGCAGGGCAACGTCGTGAGGATTGTAGATCTTCCATACATCCCTGTACTTGCCTGTGCCGCCTTCCGGTGGTTCCCATTCCTCCTGACGCATGCCGTCGATGCGCATAATCTCGACATTGTCGAGTTGTAGTTTTCCACTATCATTGCCCGTGACGTATTGATAGAACGTGAAGCGGGTCACCTGGAGGGAGTTTGCTCCGAGGCCGAGTTCGTGATTGGGCACGACGGTCTCCTCCAGGAGAAGCGGAGACGAGATGTCGGTGGCGGGGTTCGTGATCGTCAGGCGGAAGCGCACGGGATGGGCGCGTTGGAATCCGGTGCGCAGGTTCACGATCGCGTCGAACCAATAATCCTCACCATTCTCGCTGGCGTAGGCATAGGTATTGAAGCTGTCGACACTGATCAGGTCCCACACGTTTTCAAACAACGCCGGATCTCCTTCTTTGATGAAAATCCGTCCGGCGAATTCGGATTGCAGCAAGGGTAAGTCGACAGGAATAGTTGGTGTGGGTGTCAAGTTGGGATCGGGGGTAGGAGTGGTGGGAGCGTAGGCGCCCAAACCAAAGAAACGGTTAATAAAATCGTAGGCGTTCAAGCCAAGATAAACGCCACCCACGAGGATGCCGACTACCATCACCACCCGAAACGTCTTCATGAAGATGCGTTTGAAGGGTATCTTAGTCAGTGGCGATATGACTTTCTTGGCCGCCTCGGGATCGAAGCTGCCGATGGCGGACTTCGTTTTGGCGACGATATGGTCGAATTCTTCGCGGCGTGCTTGCTGGGCGTAGGCGCGGTCGAGGGCACGAATCGCCGTTTCGTTGTACGGGTTGATTTCAAGTATGCGCTCGTAGCACATGACCGCATGCTCACGTTTCTGCGCGAATTGTGCAAAGAGCAAAAGAATGTCTTCGTTGTTCGGATCGTAGCGGGCTGCGTCACGGAGAATACTGCGGGCGCGTGAATAATCCCCGCGTGAAGCGGCAGCCTTCGCTTGTTGGATGGCGGCTATTGATTGTCTACTCATGGCCGAGCTTAACCTTCACGAAACGCGGGCGCGTTAAAACGTTCCCCGTTTCGCGGCTCCTCCTACGCGCATGATAACCGCAAGTTTTCGTTTGGACTATCGTCCTTTGGGGCTATTGACACCCCGTACTGGGGTGAAGAAACTTGTTGGGGCATTGGGTCAGTGTCGATCTCCACCCTCCAAGGCACTATTTTATCAGGAATTGGAGGAATTCTAGTATTTCCTCTACACACCGATTGGGCTTGAAGTGGGTAATTCAACATGCCAGTTTATCAGTCGGCAGATCGAGCATATCGGAGCATTCAACGTCCCTATCTCTCGACATAAATGTAGAGTTATTCGCTTCTCCCGTCTGGCCGAAAGATCTGCCCCTGCTTGAATGGTTTGACCTGTTCCCCGACGTTCGATTTGAGTATGTTTCCGGAAATGTGCATCAACGTGTCGCCATAATCGTCGTCGATGCCCATGGCGGCCATACAGGGATAATGATGATGCAGCAGACCGGCTTTCTCCTCGGCTTCGTCGACGGACAAACCCACTAGGCCCTGTGCGGCGTAGCGGGCGCAACCGCATACCGTATCGCGTAGGACTTCGGCTTTCGCGATGGTTCGTGTTTTCGGGTCGATGGTGAGTTTCAAATCCGGCTGCCCGAAATGGCGTGCGAAGGCAGAAATCAGTGGATGCTCGTAGGATATTCGGGATCCGCGTGCCACACCGTAGTCGTTTTCACTGAGCGTACAGAGCGGCTTCGGTGTGACGCATTCAACGCCCATGTCCTTCAACCAACCGCGCAGTTGGCGAGCCAATCCACGTGGCAGCCAGGCCTCACTATCGACGGGGGCGATGACCGCATGCGCACCGCTCATACGAGCGATCTCGGGCAGAAGTTCCGCCACGCCGCGATGCTCGGCGAAGGAGACGATCAGATCCACCGCCGGAAAATGATCGGGCAGATGGTCCTCCGGATCGTCGATCACCGGCGGAAGTACAGATGGCGCCTGCCACTCCTCGAAGCGCCATTGTGAAGGACCGTGTTCCCGCAGGTTTTCGAGGTGTCGTCGACCATATTCCCCCGAGATGATAGCGAGTATACGCATAACCTTTCTCTCCTCTTGTGATGCGTGATTTGAGCGATAAACTGAATTATTGTATCTTATTCGTCAAGATTGTAAATTCCGGAAGTCATTGTCCGTGATCCTGTTTCGCAGCATGTACGTTTGTTATAATTTGCAGAACTCGTATCGAGAGGACTATTTTCCACCCGGAAGGGATGCAGTGAATATCCCTTTATCGCGATTGAAAGGAATGAACCGGGTAGTATTAACCCATGCGTTCGCATCCCAGTCGTAATGTCTCCGATCGCCTGAAGCAATTCAATTGCCCACGCCACATGTTCTCTGTGGATTGCATTTTGGTTGCCCGCTATGGTGAGGTGTGCTCGTGGGTGAATTAGCGACGTTGGTCGCTTTTTTTGTGCGCCACGAAGATGCCGTCGAAGCGCGGCAAGCGTTGCGGCGACGGGGTTTCCGCAGGACGTTTCTGGTCCAGAAGACCGCTGAAGGCGAAATCCGCAAGCGCGGTTACGCTCGACGCACTTGGATCCTGTTCGGTTTCCTCGGTGGGGTCCTTCTGGGACTGCTCGCAGGTCTGCTTCTCCAGGTTCTGGTTCCCGACTTCCTGAAGATCTCAGCATATTTGTCTACCGGCATTCTGGTACTACTGTTGGGCCTTTTCGGTGGATTGATCGCCCGTTGGCTGGACCCGGGTGTGGAAAGCAAGCTGCAGGAACGTTGCGATCGTTGGCTGGTCACGGAGGAGTCACTGATCCTGCTGCGGGCGAAGCCCGAATCGTTGGCTTGGGCGATTCCAATACTTCGCAGGGTGGCGGAAATGCAGCCTGCGATCTTTGCCTTGGAGACGAGTTCCTTAATACAACCCGGAGAGTTCCCTGCAGTTGTTCCACTCTCGCCGGTGCAGATACAAGATCACGCCCGACGACTGGCGGCCACGCATACGATCGGCCCGCCGTCACGGGGGCGCGGCGCAGCTCTGCTGGCGCGTATCATCCAATCCGGTCAGACGCTGCAGCAGGTGTGCGAGGACCTGGCGCAGTACGAGCGACTCGAGCAAAGCATCACCGCTTCGGCCGAATGGTTGTTGGACAACGCATACATCGTGCAGAGTCACATTCGCGACGTAGGCCTCAACTTGCCACGGCGCTTCTACGAAGAACTCCCGATCTTGAACAGCGGTCCGCAGCGAGGCGACCCGCGAGTCTACGGATTGGCCAGCGATCTGGTACTACACACGGATGCCCACTTGGACCGCAGCAATATCGGAGATTTCCTGCAAGCCTACCAGTCCGTTTCTCCGCTTGGCATAGGGGAATTATGGGCGCTGCCGATGATGCTGCGCATCACCATCATCGATCGCTTGCGCGAACTGGCGCTGCAAGTGCTGCGGCGTTTCCATGAGTCAGTGCAGGCCGATTTCTGGGCCAAC
The DNA here is from genome assembly GCA_034417075.1 of Anaerolineales bacterium. Classification (GTDB taxonomy): domain Bacteria; phylum Chloroflexota; class Anaerolineae; order Anaerolineales; family E44-bin32; genus WVZH01. The sequence goes on along the minus strand of DAOULU010000006.1, from coordinate 293,094 downwards.
CGCTTGCTGACCACCGCCCGTCGTGATGCCAGCCAGCTATTTAATGTCCTCGCCGAACTGGCTAAAGAACAACCCGAACCGAGTGCCTTTTTCGCAACGCAGCTGATCGGCCATCTGTACGACGAGCAGGCGGCACTTGTACCGGTACGAAGCTGGTTGGAGCGCAGTCTGCAAACCGAGTTGGGCGAGATCAACCGCCGCGAGCAAGCCCGTCAGGCGGCGATGCAGATTTCGATCGGCAACGCCATTACCAGCCTGCGCCAGCTCTCGCTTCTGGATTGGCGGGAAATTTTCGAGCGCCACAGCCGGACGGAAGAGATTCTACGGCGTGACCCCGCCGGTGTGTACCCGCACATGGATTTCGACACGCGTGACCGCTACCGCCGCGCCGTCGAGCAAATCGCCAGAGGAGCGAGAATCCCCGAAACCGAAGTTGCTGAGCTCGCGATCGAAGCAGCTTCGAACAAGGTCGAAATGGGTGCCGCTGATTTCCGGCGAAATCACATAGGCACCTATCTCATCGGTTCGGGGCGGAAAAGTTTCGTTCGTGAATTGGGCGGGCGGGAGAAACTGAGCAGGCGGTTTCTGCAATGGACAAAGCGCAACCACACCGTTTTGTACCTGGGTGCAGTCGGATTGACCAGCGCCGTTTTAGTTGGGATCGCTGTCGCACTGAGTTATCTGGTCGGGGAGCACAGCGGCTGGCTCATTCTCGGTGGATTGTTGAGCGCACTGCCGGCCAGCCAGCTGGCGATCCAGATCGTGAATTACTGGTTCACGCGGCTGCTAACACCGATCGCCTTGCCGAAAATGTCTTTCGAAGAGGAGGGCATTCCGGACGAATTCCGTACGCTTGTGGTCGTGCCTTTGTTGTGGGTGGACGAAAACACGATCGATGAGGAGATCGATAAACTGGAGATTCGCTACCTCGCCAATCCACATCCGAACCTTTTGTTCGGGCTGTTCGGTGATTTTATGGACGCCGACGAGCCGACGACTGAGCAGGATAAAGTCTTACTCGGAACAGCAGTAGCCGGTATCGAAGCGTTGAACCGGCGTCATGGCGCGGGCCGCTTCTACCTCTTCCACCGCGAACGGGCTTGGTGTGAATCGGAAGGAAAATTCATCGGCAAGGAACGTAAACGCGGAAAACTGGAGCTGCTCAACCGCCTGATCGATGGCGAGGATTTGGAGGAGGACATCGTACGCGTCGGTCGGGCGGAAGCAATGGCCAACGTTCGTTTCGTGATCACGCTGGACAGCGATACGCAGCTGCCGAGAGACAGCGCCCGTCGTTTGATCGAAACCATCGCCCATCCACTCAACCGGCCAACGGTCGTCGCCGAGAATCCACTGCGTGTCGACGGATACGGCATCATCCAGCCTCGAGTCAGCACGGCGCTGCCCAGCGCGACGGCTACTATATTCACGCGCCTCTTCACCGATCCGATAGGGAGCGATCCATACACCAAAGCGGTTTCGGATGTCTATCAAGACCTTGCTTCCGAAGGTTCTTATGTCGGAAAAGCGATTTACGATCCGCGTTTCTTCAACCGGATCATGAAAAATCGCTTTCCCGAGGAACGCATCCTCAGCCACGATTTGATCGAAGGCGCACACGTTCGTGTGGGTTATGCGAGTGACATCGAGCTGTATGACGATTTTCCCAGCGATTACATAAGCTACGCTCGGCGCCAGCATCGTTGGATTCGGGGAGATTGGCAAATTGCGGATTGGATCTTGCCCCGGGTGCCCTCCGGCAGCGGCAAGCGCGTGCCCAACCCGCTGTCGATCCTCAACCGCTGGAAAGTGTTCGACAATCTCCGCCGTAGCTTGGTGCCGGTATCGCTAATGCTTTACCTGCTGGTGACATGGCTGATTTCACCGGCATTGGGTGGCGTGTCCAGCCTGCTCGTCGGCGGCCTGATGTTGTTCCAACCATTGGTACAACCGGTAACTTGGATGACGACGTCGCCCGGGTCGGCAAATTTCACGCTGCAGGAGGTGTGGCACGGCGTTCGACGTTCGCTCGTTGAAGCGGCTTTAATCCCTCATCAAACGGGTGTGGCTCTGGACGCGATTCTCCGGGTTTGGTACCGTCGGCTGGTGAGTCAACATAATTTTCTGGAATGGACGACGGCACAGATGACGGGATGGCGCACCACCGATCATGCACGGTCCTTCTCCAATACGCTGGGCACCGTCAGCTTGTTTTCCATCGTGGTCGGCATCCTGGTTTGGCAGATCCAGCCGACGAGTCTGTACGCCGCATTTCCATTCCTCGTGTTATGGTTTGTCAGTCCCTGGGTCGGTTGGAAGTTGAATCTAGGGCCGGATCAAGAAACGACACAGCCGCAGATTTCTCGGCGAACGCGTCGCAGAATACGCAAGTGGACGCGCCGCACTTGGGCGTACTTCGAAGATTTCGTCACCGAAAAGACGAACTGGCTGCCGCCGGATAACTTTCAGGTCTCTCACCAGAATCATGTTGCCGATCGCACGAGTCCGACCAACATCGGGCTGTGGGTGCTTTCTGCCCTGGGCGCCAACGATTGCGGCTATCTCAGCGCGGACAGCGTCATCGAGCAAGTAAACGCCACGATGAAAACCCTGGATCGACTCGAGAAATACGAAGGTCATTTGTTGAACTGGTACAACATCGAGACGCTGGAACCGTTGGAACCACGCTATGTCTCTACGGTCGACAGCGGAAACCTTTTGGGTTGCTTGTGGGCGCTAGAAGTTGGAATCGGGGAATTATTGGATGCGTCTCTACTCGATCCTATGATCCTGCATGGCGGGTGGGACACGCTCGACATTCTAAAGGACGTTTTGAAGTCCACGCGGCCGGACGATCCCCACATGCAGACCTTCGACAAATTGGCACAGACGTTGGAATCATCGCCGGCCAATCTGGAAGAACTCATCCGCGCCATCCGCCATGCCAGCGGTCTGTCAATTGCATTGTCTTACGGGCTACGCCGCAGCGCCGGAACAGGCGACGAAGCAGCCTACTGGGCGGGCAAATTGGAGCGGCAAATCTCCCAATGGATTCACACCGTAGATCGCTACATGAAATGGGCGGAGATTTTAACGACCGAGGCGGAGGAAGTCCTCGCACCGTTGGGCGCAGAAACGCTGGATGCCCGGCGGCACGCGCTTCTTGAAGCTCCCTCGCTGCGAGACTTGGCAGCCGGACGTGTGCCCGTGATGCAGGCCATCGAGGCGTCCATTCAGTCCAATGGCTCGCTACCGCCATCGCTCACGGAATGGATCGAACGTTTGCGCGATACTTTCTCCGAAGCGCGGTGGTTCGCGGGAGAAATTCTAGGGCAAGGGGAAGAATTGCTCGATGCCATTCGAAAACTGGCCCGCAACATGAATATGCGCTTCTTGTATGATCCCGACCGCCGCCTCTTTACCGTCGGCTACAACGTAAGCAACCAGCGTCGTGATGAGTCCTATTACGACCTGTTGGCCAGTGAATCGCGTCTGGGAAGCTTCGTCGCCATCGCGCGCGGGGACGTTCCCAGCGAGCATTGGTTGGCGCTCAGTCGACTTTATGGTTCCGTCGGGGAGCATCGATTGCTTCTAAGTTGGACCGGCACGATGTTCGAGTACTTGATGCCCTTGATCCTGCAGCGCACGTACAGCAACTCTCTATTGGACCTCGCCACACACGAGGCTGTTGAATTGCAGCGTCAGTATGCGGATCAACGCAACATCCCCTGGGGAATCTCCGAATCCGCTTACGGTGATCTCGATGTCAACAAGACGTATCAATACAAGGCGTTCGGTGTGCCCGGATTGGGTTTGAAGCGCGGCCTGGAGGAAGATTTGGTTGTCGCGCCTTACGCCTCCATGCTGGCATTAATGGTGGAGCCGAATCAAGCGGCGCAAAATTTACGCCGCCTGGCGAGCGAAGGACTGCAGAGCCGCTACGGGTTTTACGAGGCGATCGATTTCACCCGCCAACGCAGGCGTGAGGGCGAACGCGGAATCCTGGTACGGGCGTACATGGCACACCACCAGGCGATGGGTTTTCTGGCCATGGTGAATCTACTCCATGATTACAGCATGCAGCGGCGATTCCACGAGGATCGGCGCGTGCAGGCGACCGAACCACTGCTGTACGAGCGCATCCCCGTCGCGCCACCGGTCTACGAAGTCTCCACTCGCGAACGTCCAACGACGCGTGCGACGACGGCCGAACTGGCGCCTTCCGTGAGCAAATTCGACACCGCCCAGACCTCGACGCCGAGGACCCATCTGCTGTCCAACGGCAACATGGGCTTGATGATCACCAACGCAGGCGGCGGCTACAGCCAGTGGAAAGATTTCGAACTCACTCGCTGGAGAGCCGATACCACACGCGATGCGTGGGGCAGCTTCTGCTATCTTCGCGATGTCGATAACGGGCGCATCTGGTCCAACACATATCAGCCGGTCGGAGGGGAGCCGGATGACTATTCCATCAACATGGCGATCGATCGCGCCGAGTTCCGGCGCAGAGACAACGGCATCGACACGGAAACCGAGATCGTTGTCTCGCCGGAGGACGACGTCGAAATCCGGCGCATGACCTTCATCAACCGCTCGAACCGTGCCCGACGGATCGAGATCACCAGTTACATCGAATTGTCCATGGCGCAGCATGATGCCGATCGACAGCACCCTGCATTCAACAAGATGTTCATTCAGACGGAGGCCTTACCGCAGGTAGATGGTCTGCTTGCTTTACGCCGGCTGCGGGATCCTGAAGAGACGCCGATATTCGTCGCCCATCGCCTCACGCTTGAAAACGGGGAATCGAGCCCAATGCAGTTCGAAACCGACCGTTCACGCTTCATTGGCCGTGGGCGTTCCCCAGCAAATCCAATTGCATTAGAGGGCGATCTGAACAACAGCAAGGGTTTCGTCCTCGATCCCATCCTGAGCATACGCAAGGTGATAACGATACGGCCTCGGCAGCGCCTTTCCGTTTCTATGTTGCTGGCAGCGTCGCACGAACGTGATCAAGTCGTGCGTTTGATGGAAAAATATGGCGATCCTCGCGCCATCACACGCAGCCTGGAGATGGCCTGGGTTCACGCTCAACTCGAGTTACGCTTGCTGCGCATACAGCCGGACGACGCCCGTCGTTTCCAGCAACTGGCCAGCGCCATGCTTTACCCAGATGATTGGCTGCGGCCGCCGCCCGAACGGCTGGAACAGAATCGTCTGGGTCAGTCGGGCTTGTGGCCATACGGCATCTCGGGTGATCTTCCCATCGCTGTGGTGAGTATTGGTGAGGCACGGGATCTGAGCACGGTGCGTCAGGTGCTGCAAGCGCATACCTTCTGGCGTCAACATGGCTTGAAGACCGACCTGGTCATTCTCAACGAAGAAGCTAGCAGTTACGAACAGCCGTTGAACGAACGATTACAGAATTTGATCCAGACGAACTCGATCTATACCGACGTCGATCAGCCCGGTGGAGTTTACCTGCGCAGCGTTGACCAGATTCCGGAAGACCATCTCACCTTAATCCTTTCCACTGCCAGAGTGGCCCTAGTAGCCGCACGCGGGCCGCTTTCGCAGCAGCTCGGCGTTTCACGCGAGTCGCCGGATTTACCGACCGAATTGGTTCCGCGGAAAATCCAGGAAGAGCCTTCTGCTCCACTTCCGTTTATGGAACTACCGTACTTCAATGGCTTGGGCGGGTTCACGCCCGATGGTCGTGAGTATGCCGTTTATTTGGGTCCGGAGGATAACACGCCTGCACCATGGGTAAACGTGATGGCCAATCCGAAATTTGGTGCCTTGATTTCCGAAAGCGGTTCGGGTTTCGTCTGGTACGGTAACAGTCAACAGAATCGTTTAACTGGCTGGTCGAACGATGCAGTTTGCGATCCCGCTTCGGACGCGATCTACATCAGGGACGAGGAGAGTGGCACATTCTGGACGCCGACGCCGAGACCGATTCGCGAATTGGATGCTTACCGCAGCCGTCATGGCGCAGGATACAGCGTGTTCGAACATAACAGCCATGCCATCGAGCAAAAATTGGTCACGTTTGTGCCCATGAGTGATCAGGGCGGTGAGCCGGTACGCATCCAGCGCTTACGATTGCACAACGATTCGACGCAAACACGGCAACTCAGCGTGACTTTCTACGCCGATTTGGTACTCGGTGAAGTGCGTGAAGTAAATCAGATGCACGTCATTACCAAGTGGGACGAAGAAACCAAAGCGTTGATGGCTTACAATCACTACCACCCGGATTATGCGGATCGCGTGGCTTTCGCCGCCATGAGCCCTGCGGCCGACGACTATACTGGCGATCGCATGGCGTTCGTGGGGCGCAATCAGGATCTCGACAACCCGACCGCCATGCACCGGTCGCAGTTGTCGCAGCGGGTGGGAGCGGGCTTGGATCCCTGCGCAGCGATGCGTATCACCATCGAACTCGAACCCGGTCAGCGCGACGAAATCATCGTCATGCTAGGTTCGGCGGACACGCCAGAAGAAGCTGATCGTATCATCCGCCATTTTCGTGAGAACACGCGCGTTGATGAAGCCCTGCATGAGACGAGTGGCTGGTGGGACAAATTACTGAGTCGTGTGCAGGTCAGTCATTCGGAATTGTCCGTGGAATTTCTGCTCAACCGCTGGCTTCTCTATCAGACGCTGAGCTGCAGAATCTTCGGTCGTTCGGCGTTCTACCAGTCCGGTGGGGCATATGGCTTCCGTGATCAATTACAGGACGTGATGGCATTGCTCTACGCTGCTCCGCAGTTAACTCGCGAACACATTTTGCGCGCAGCAGGGCGTCAGTTCAAGGCAGGAGACGTTCAGCATTGGTGGCATCCTGCAAGCGGTGCGGGGGTTCGCACGCGCATCTCGGACGATCTGCTATGGCTACCTTACGTCGTCAATCACTACGTTCGGGTCACAGGGGATTTCGATATTCTCGATGAACAGATTCCCTTCCTGGATGGACGCCCGCTTCAAGAGGATGAGCATGAAATCTACCTCGTTCCAGAGGCGAGTTCGGAACGTGCATCTCTGTACGAGCACTGTCGTCGTGCGATCGAGCGCGGCGCGACAAGCGGTCCGCATGGATTACCGCTGATCGGAACCGGGGATTGGAACGATGGGTTGAACCGGGTGGGTGTTGAGGGCAAAGGCGAGAGCGTCTGGCTGGCCTGGTTCCTGAACGACATCCTGGATGGTTTTGCCGATCTGGCGGAAGAAACCGGCCGGCAGGATGATGCGGCGGATTTCCGTAAGCGCGCCAGCCGGCTGGCGGAACTTGTCGAGAAGGGAGCCTGGGATGGCGCCTGGTACCAGCGAGCGACTTATGACGACGGTATGCCACTTGGCTCGGCGAGAAACGTTGAAGCGCGCATCGATTCGCTACCCCAATCATGGGCGCTTATCTGTGGGGCCGCAGATCCGGATCGTTCGAGGACCGCACTCGAATCGGCGTGGGAGCAATTGGTTCGCGAAAAGGATCGCTTGGTATTGTTGTTTACACCGCCCTTCGATAAACCCGCGCAAAATCCCGGATACATCGCAGGCTATCCACCCGGTGTCCGCGAGAATGGCGGACAGTACACCCACGCTGCCGTCTGGTTGGCGATCGCGTACGCGCGCATGAGGGACGGCGAACGCGCAGTCCAGATTCTACGCATGTTAAATCCGATCGAACACTCACGGGAACCGCAGGACGTTGACCGTTATACGGTCGAGCCTTACGTGATTGCGGCGGATATCTATAACCTACCCGGTAAAGTGGGGAGAGGGGGTTGGACCTGGTATACAGGTTCTGCCGGCTGGATGTACCGGACCTGGGTCGAAGAAATACTGGGTTTGAAGGTTCGGGGGGATGAGCTGCGTGTGGATCCCGTCATTCCTGCCGCATGGGACGATTTCAGCATCCGTTATTCGTTCCGAGACGCGGTATACGAGATGAAGGTCGAAAATCCGGATCACGTCGGCCAGGGAGTGGCGTGGATCGAGATGGACGGCAGACGATTGGATCGGCTTGTGATGCCCCTGGATGGCAGCGCTGTGAAACATAAGGTGGTCGTACGGATGGGGAACCAAGAGGATTCAAATTCTGAAAAGCAAGAGGACTCGGCGGAACCGGTTGAGTCGGGTGACGACTGACTGTGCGCGTTACCGTTTGAGTTCAGCGGAAGCCCGTTTATTCCTCCTCCGCTTCGAATTCCTCCTTCGTGATGAATTCTCCCCCCGTGATTTGCTTGTCGAGCAGTTGACGACGGAGATCGAAAGTGAGCGTCGCTTCGATGGGTTGGAAGCACAAATCGTTTCCGATGAGCGTTTTGTGAGTGTAGTAGACGTCATCGCTGCCGCCTTCTCCATAGCGCACCGTCAGATCTGTCATTAAATCGACGCGCGTCTTCAATTTCTCCCCACAGTGATTACAACGGACGTAGATCCAAAAACCTCGATCATCGGCGGAACGCATAAACAAGTCGCCAATCTTCTTCAGAAGGTTCATGTGACATGCACCCCTTTCCATCAAGGATCGGTCTACACCTAATCATATCGCATCTTTGTCGGGTGAAAGGTGAAAGATCGGAGTAGCAATCGTAAGAAAAAGATAAAGCACCCGCTGCGCTTGCGCATGAGTGCTCGTGGTGTAACAGGCTCCTCGGGTAGGACTCGAACCTACAACCTAGCGGTTAACAGCCGCCCGCTCTGCCGATTGAGCTACCGAGGAAAGCAGGGGGCATTATAACCGTCCCGCAGTCGCACCGTCAAGGAATCGCAGCCTGTTGGCCTGAGGGCGATGATTGCTTCGCGTAGCGTTTTCCGTCGTCTTAATGAGATTCCGCTATAATGACGGCATGTGCGCCTCGAGTGAGAGGGTTCCAGAGCGTCTAAAACGAGCATACCTTCCTCGGATGATGGCCGTGCTTATCGCCATTATCGTGTTTGGTATATGGCTTGTGTCCACGCCAGACGGCTTGCTGGGTAAAGCGGACGCCGTCGGATATGCGCTGTGCCATCGCATCGACCTGCGCTCTTTCCATCTCGGTGTGCGGCAGCTACCGCTTTGCGCTCGATGCACCGGAATGTATCTCGGAATACTGCTCGGCCTCGGTTTTTACATCACCCGCCGGACGAAAGCGGGTCGCTATCCCGACAAGGCTGTATCTGCGACCCTCATTTTCTTCGCCATCATCTGGGCCATCGATGGAATCAATTCATACCTGCAGCTCCTGCCGATGGCGTCCGGAGTGTATCCTCCGAGCAACACGCTGCGCTTGATTACGGGCACTTTGGTGGGCATCTCTCTGGCGACCCTGGTGTACCCGGCTTTCAGTCAGTTTGCCTGGAAGGATGCCCAAAACGAGCCGGTGCTCCGTTCCTTCAAGGACCTTGGATTACTGCTACTGTTCGCTGCCGTCCTGGTGGCTTTCATCCTCGATGGGAATCCGTTGATCCTCTTTCCGTTGGCAATCGCCAGCACGCTGTCGGTCTTCCTCATATTGACGATCGTGTACACCTCGGTCGTGTTAGCCGTGTCGCGCCGGGAAAACCGGGCCGAGCGCTGGCGGGATTTGTTCACGCCCGTCGTGATCGGATTGACGCTGGCGGTGATCCAAATCGGAGCCATCGATTGGCTCCGGTATTCACTGACGGGAACCTGGGAGGGTTTTCATTTTTAGGTGATTTCATTATCGCTAACGGGGAATCCGGGTTTGCGAGAAATGTGTGGTATAAGCAGTAGCGATTGATTCGAATCGGATGCTGCTGGAGAAGTGGAGGGGAAAGTGGTAGAAAGTATCGCAGGATTATTTGCGGCCTTCGGCCTTTCGGCAAGCGCGGGTTTGAACGCATACGTGCCGTTGTTGATCGTAGCGTTGATGGCGCGCTTCACGGATTGGATCACGCTTTCTGAGACGTGGGAACCACTTACCAGTTGGTGGACGATCGCCGTTTTGGTGATTCTCGGGGTGATCGAATTTTTCGTGGACAAAGTTCCTGCCGTCAATCACATCAACGACGCCATCCAGACCTTCATTCGCCCGACGGCGGGTGCCATACTGTTTGCTGCAAGCACGAGCGCGGCAACCAACATCCATCCCGTGCTGGCGATCATCGCCGGCATCCTGGTTTCAGGCAGCGTGCACGTGGCCAAATCGGCCGCCGTTCGGCCGACGGTTACGGCAACCACGGCAGGCGTCGGCAACGTCCCGGTGAGCGTCGCCGAGGATGTGACGGCGACGGTGATTTCGATTCTGGCCGTCGTGCTTCCCGTGGCCATCGCAGCGCTGATCATCATGTTCACCGCTTTCGTCGTCTGGTGGCTTTGGCGGCGAGCGAACGCCGAAAGGCGAGCCTGAACGTTACTGCAGGATTCCCAATACGCTAATTCGTTCGGCACTCCGAAAAAGTTGGGCTGATTATCATTGAGTCAGAAAGTGGCGTCTTGAAAAGGCCCGGTGCGGCTCAACGCAAGGGCTTGAAGTTCCTCAAGAGCTTTGATCGCCACCTCTCGTTCGTCGGCCGAGAGCTGCAGCGCTTCAAACTCATCCTCGTCCAGCACCTGATATTCACCGTTCGGAAGTACGACCAGATCGAGCGCCAGGTCGTCGGTGTAGATGTGTCCCGGTTCGATCTGCGCCGGGCGGGTGACGTTGCAGTACCAGCCTTTCAGGTTGTTGTCCTGGCTGTTGTGGATGCGAAACACGTTGTACCAACGATCGCTGTAGAACGTCTCCACGAAGCGATCGCCGCGCTGCAGTTCGATGCCGCCCAGGGAACGATCCTCCCGGTCGAACGTCGCCACGAGGGTGATGCTCGCCGCATCCGTGCGCAGTACTTCGCCCGCATAGCGCCAGGTCTCATTTCCATTTGCATCCATTTTGTGCACCGTTATGGAATCTCCGGTCGATGGTCGATCCTCCTGGGGAATGGATTTCATACGCTTATCCCCAACGCTTCCAACAATTCAGCGATTTGTTTGCCGAAGGTGGGTGTGGCGATCATCCCCTGGCGCCTGGGCCTGGGTAGATTCACACTGCTGGCGCGCAGGATCGTTCCCGGACGGGCGCTGAGCACGAGGACTCGATCCCCGAGGTACAGCGCTTCGTCGACGTCGTGGGTGATGAAGATGATCGTTTTCTCGAAGCGGCGCCAGATATCGAGCAGCCAGTCCTGCAGCTCGCGCCGCGTCAGCGCGTCGAGTGCGCCGAAGGGTTCGTCGAGCAGGAGCACGTCGCGTTCGGTCAACATCGTACGCAGCAGGGCGGCGCGCTGCCGCATCCCTCCGGAGAGTTCGCTGGGGTAGGCGGCGCGGAACTCCGCCAGTCCAAAGAGTGGCAGAAGCTCCTCCGCTTTCGCACGAGCACTCTCCGATGGGACGCCCAGTAGCTCCTGTGGGAGGATGACGTTATCGAGGACGCTGCGCCAGGGAAGCAGAAGATCGCGTTGGGGCATGTAGCCCACGCGGCCGGTCCGCTGCGCGCAGGTCTCCCCGTCGATGCATATCTGGCCCTCGTCCGGTTCGAGCAGACCGACGATGAGATTGAAGATCGTGCTCTTACCGCTTCCCGAAGGTCCGATGATGGTCACGAATTCGCCGGGGTGCACGTCGAAAGAGAGATTCTCCAGCGCCCGAATGGTTCTGCCATTGGTGTGGAAGGTCTTACTGACGTTGCGGAGTTCAACTTTCGCTGTCGGCATCGTTATCCTTTTATCTCACAATCTGACGGGTTCCACTCACGGCAGGAAATCACGCGTGAATGCAGCTTCCGCATCGATCGCCTCGGCGAGAATGTCGTTTTCGAGCATCCAATCCGAATACCCCTGCCAGACGCTGAGCGACTGCTCGCCCCAGCGCGGGGCCTCAGCCTGGTAGCGTGGTGAGATCCAGGCCTGACTGGCATACACGAGTTCGCTGTCGAGTTCCGGCACAGCGTCGAGCAAGATCGCCGCTGCCTCGTCCGGGCTTTCGATGGCGAGTCGATATCCGCGCGATACGGCGCGGAGAAAACGGCGGACGAGCTGCGGCCGTTCTGCAATCGTCTGCTCGCTGGTGATGAGAACCGGCGTGTAATAATCCGGAATGCAGTCGAACCAGTCCTGCATCATGATCACGTCCAGATCGATGTTCTCTTGTTCGGCCTGGACACCCTGCCAGGCGTAGAAAATCCAGGCCAAGTCGATCTGTTCTTGGTCGAGCAGGGCCAACGGATCGGCGTAACCCGTGTCGACGATGTTCAGCGCTTCGAAATCTCCGCCGGCACAGCTCATCAACACGCGCAAGGTGGGTTCTTCGAACGGACTGCCGTAGGATCCGTAGGTCAGTCCAGCCCAGTCGGCGGGAGATTCGACCTTCAATTCACCTCGAGATGCAAATCCGGAGGTGTTGTGCTGGATGATGGCGGCTATGGAGACGATGGGAACGTCGTCCGCTCTGGCGAGGGTGATCTGTTCCTGGAAGCTCACACCGAAATCGACGGCACCGCTGGCAACGGCTTGCTCGGCGTACACTTCGCCCGGCTGGATGATCTCGACTTGCAAGTTTTCGTCTTCGAAATAGCCGTTCGCCTGGGCGACGAACAAGCCGGTGTGATTGGTGTTTGGCACCCAATCGAGCATCATTTTGACGGGCGTGGGTGGTCCATTTTCGGGTTCTTCCGTCACAACCTGGCTGGTACATGCTGCAAGAGCCAGTGCAAGACATGTGGGTATGAGAAGGGTCATTCTTTTCATGATGGAATATCCTTACCTTTTTCTATACTTATTTTCGGGTTTTCATCGTGGGCTTTTCGAGCAAGTTTTTCGGCGCGGAGTGCGACGAAGCCTCCCTCTCCAAAACCGTCTTTGATCTGCACGAACGTATTGTCAAACCTCTCTTTATCGTGGGCGTCGGCATTCGCACCGTGCAGGAGTGTTTGTCGGCACACGACGTTGGAAAAGCCCGCGTTGTGGAGTTGGAGGATCATTTCATCGGCGCTGTGGAAACGGGCAATGCGGAAGAAAGGATCTTTTTCCTTCTCGGCATCAATGTCCTGGCCGAGACGGCTGTCCTTGTCGATCATGCCGACAATGATCCGTCCATGGTCTTTGAGTACCCGATAAATTTCGTTCAAGATGATCCCTATATCAAACACGAACGGATCGACGGTGTTGAGAAGTACAAAGTCGAATTGATCGCTGGCGAAGGGAAGCCGCTCCCCGATTGCCTGGCAAACGTGGATCTCTCGGGCGAGTGCGTAACGTAGAGTTCGGTGGGCAGGGTCGATGCCGGTGCGGATTCCGAGCGGCACGGCAAACCGTCCTGTTCCAATGCCGATCTCCAAACCTCTACCGGTCGTTGGAGTCATCGCCGCCAAGGTTTCTGCTTCGGCCTGATAGATTTCGAGATTCTCGTCGAACCAGACGTCGTAGTCCTCGGCCAGATCGTTGAAGACGTGTGTCGCTTTCATGCGGGATCCCATCAGAATATGCCAGTTTCTTCCCATTGTTCGGCCCGGCGGCTCGAGTGATACCATGGCAGCGATACACGCTCGATCCAATAGAGCAGCGCAAACAAACCGATGCTGATCGCCGTGGTGATCAGGATTGCCACGAACACCTGATCCGTCGCAAGTGCGTTTTTCGAACGCAGCATGTACAGACCCAGCCCCGCTGAGCCGCCCACCCACTCGCCGATCGTCGCGCCGACGACGCTGTACGTCACTGCGACGCGTAGGCCTGAGAAGAAGGATGGCAGTGCCGACGGCAAGCGCACGATGCGCCAGATCTGACGTCTGTTGGCGCCCATGGCGCGCATCAGCGCGATCAAATCGGGATCGGTGGACGCCAATCCATCAGCTGTACTGACCGCCATTGGGAAAAAGCAGACCAATACAACGATAATCACCTTGGGAAGCAACCCAAAACCGAACCAGATGATCAACAAGGGCGCGATGGCCATGATTTGTATCGTCTGTGAGGCGACGAGAATGGGGTAGAGCGCTCTGCGTAAAAAGGAAGACAGGTCGATCGCTGCGGCGATCAAAATGCCCAAGAGGATGGCAATCACCAGGCCGATCACCGTTTCGAGCATCGTCGTCCCGATTGCAGCGAGCAGGATGTGGCGCGTCTCCCAGCCTGCCTGAAGGACCTGGAGCGGGGAGGGCAGGATGAACGCCGATAAACCGGTTCGTGTGGCAACGATCTGCCAGCATAACAGGATGAACAAGATCAGCAGCAGCGCAGGGAATATCTCACCCGCCCAGCGCGAGCGGGTGCGTCGTGGGTTGCTTTTCATCGAGGCAGCGTTTGACTCACTCATGTTCCGTCCGGTATTTGCTCACTTTCTCTTCAATCGTCGTACCATGGACGCTGTCCCCGATCTTGATCAGCGTCACTACTTGTTTCGCCCCGGCTTCGAAACAGGCCAGATGCGCTGCTCTGGCGGCCGCCAGTAAATCATCCAAATGGCCTTCCATCACCGTCTCCATCGGAGTGACTTCGTAACGGACTCCCTGCGCGGCGATCGCTTCAATGGCGCGATCGACGATCGGAAATGCCCCTTCGGTGAGTGGCAGCACCTGGACGGACACGTTGACGGTTCGGTTTTCATCCATTTCCATCTCGTTTTCTCCTCGTGAGCTTCCTGGACACAGCGGAAGTGACTCAGGCTCGGCCCGGCGTATGCACAGCCAGCAACAATCCCTGCTGCAGCGTGATACGGGCAGGGGATGCTTTCAGTACGTTACTGACGCCGCGCGCCGGGCCAAGAATCAGGTCGTCCCCATCCAGGCTAAAGATAAGGTTGTGCGTCGTGATCCCTCTTGCTGCGAAGCCGATGGGGATCAAACTGAGCGTATCTCCCTGTCGTCCATCGATATCGTCGCCCGGCGGGCGGATCAGCCATGCGGTTTGATCGCCGTGCCATATGCGAACTTTCAAACCTTGCAGGCGCGGATGAGCCAGCAAGAAAATGTTGGACAGGGTCATGTCCAGACGACCCCCCATGGCGCCGAGGATGAATATTTCTTGCGCTCCCCGATCGACGGCGTGGAACAGCGCTAACTCCAGATCGGTCTCATCCTTGAGTGTGGGGAAGCTATCGATTTGCACACCGGATTTGCGCAGCGATTCGCGCTCGACGTTTTCCAGGGAATCCAGATCGCCGAGTACGACGTTGTAGTCCAGACCCAGCAACTGGCAATTCTTGCTGCCGCCATCTACAGCGATGACTTGAAAGTCGTCCAACGCTTCTACCCGCGCTCGGATTCTTTCGGGATCCGCGATGACACCGTTGGCGACTACGAGCGTGAGTCTTCCCATGAATAAAGCCACTCCTTGGCGGGGGAGTGGCTTTTCGTGATGTTGATATCTGTGCCATCCCTACGCCGGCATTATCCGGATCAGGTTCTACGGGTCGAGGGCGCTCACCCTCCTCTCAGCCCGATGTTCTTCAGGCTCCCCGTGCAATTTTTTCCTTTCGTTCTTCTAGAAGTATACCGGCCGAGTTTCGGAGCGTCAAGCCAATGCAGGGAGAGTAGGGTTGTGAGAAAGCGGGAATTTGAAACAGCGATCTCCCTCTGAACGGGAGATAATCCGGGAACGACACATGCCGCCGTGAGGAAAGAAAAAACCCTCCAAAGAGGGAGGGGTACTGACTGTTTCGGGTAATAATGAAAGGATGATCGCTGGGATTGAATTCTATTCTTTCATTTCTTCGAGGATACTGTAAAGCAGTTCGAGCAGAACATTCTTGACCGAATCCCTGTCCGTCGCTGTACAGGGCAGCATCTTGACTTTCTCATCCAGCTTTAAGGCGATGCGCAAATCGTCAACCTCCCAGGCGTCATCGACATCCTGTTTGTTCGCCGCGACGACGTAGGGAGTCGGCGCGTAGGCGCGGAAGGTTTGCAGTATGCCGCGAGCTTCCCGGAAGGTTTCCGGCCGGGCGCTGTCGACCATCACGATGAACCCCAGCATACCCTCCGAGAGAATCTCCCACATGAAATCGAAGCGTTTTTGGCCGGGTGTGCCGAACAGGTAAAGTACGAGATCGTCGTCGACAGTGATGCGTCCGAAGTCCATCGCCACGGTCGTCGTTTCTTTAACGCGCTCCGCTTCCGAGCTGATCTTTCGTTCCGTGGACACGACATCGATCTCGCTCACGGAACAGATGAAGGCGGTTTTTCCGCTGTTGAAGGGGCCGGTGACGACCATCTTTACAGTTTGCATAAAAGATCCTCGCCTATAATGACCGGACGCGATCGATCAGACGGTTGACCAGCGACGTCTGTTTCTTACGATCGACAGGCGGTACTTGTTGGGCGTGCCGGGGTAGCGGCATGCCATCCGGTCGTACGATTTCAATTAATCCAGCCTGGAGCAATCCGTAAACGATGCGGCGGATTTCCAGGTCGTTCATTTTATTGGCCTTTGCGATTTGTTTGATACTGTTCTTCGGGTTGATGTACGAGACGACTTTCCATTCTTCGACAGTGAGATTGACATCGCGGATGTTCGCGCCGGGGCGTTCGACGAAATTCAGCGCCATACTGAGATTGGGTATCTCATCCTGAAGCTGTTCCCATTCCTGAACATGACGCGAGCCTTCCATGATGATGTTCTCGAGATCGAGGCGAATCGTGATGGCGTCATCCGGAGGCAGCACGCTGGCGTCGAATCGGAAGAAGCCGTCCGACCAGGTAAAAAGTTGATACACGGTATCCAACACATATTGTTGTATACCCGAGAGAATGTCTTGTTGGCTGAGATACCCCGCGTTGATCAGGAGCAGACCCAGTTCCTTGTCGGTTTTATCGCTGGCGTGTTCCTTGATGGTCGTGGCTTGCTTGGCGGTCATCACGCCGGCTTTGGTCAAGATGTTCGTGAGCGAGCTGTCACCCTTACCCATCTGTGCGTAGATCAGTTTTCCTTTGTTAAAGGAAATCCAAGCCACTTCATCCGGTCCCTCGACGGTGAGGGTTCCGGTTTTTTTTGCCAGGTTGATCAAATTGAATAGTTGTGTGACTGTGAAGTCACGCAGGTTGCCCTTCAGTGCCATTTGGCTCTCTTCTATGTTTCTACGCTCATCGATCGCGCCACTTCTCTGTAGCGAAGCGGTCGCGAGGCATGCTTGCAGGTCTCGCTCGCTGCATGAGTGTTCTACGCGATCAGGTGGCGGGATTATACCTGTAGGGGACGGACAGTGCAAACACAAGACGAATGGAAGTCGAAACGCCTTCTTGATGCCTTACCTTGAATCGAATCGTGACCATCCCATAAAGATCGTTATTCGCTACCAGACACCACTCACTCATTGTATCGACAACAGTTGGGGGATTTCAACTGGTTCGTATTGGCTATACGGATTACGCATTGGTTTATTACCGAGGTGCACGTGGATAACCTTTGCCGTAATTCCAATGAAAGGAGTCCCTGATTATGTCAACAATAAATCAAATCAATGACTTTTTATGGGTCGTTCGATATTTCGTGTCAAGAGAAGTGGTATGTTTATACGGATTTTTCTAACGATTTTCTTTCAAGGGTATTTCAGGAGAACATTTCTAGAGATTCTGATCGAAACAATTCTTTTCGTTGTTATGACATGCATCCGGTATCCAAGTAAACATGGTATTATTCCTCGATGAGCTGAAATAAAATGATTTAGCGATAAAATCAAAAACCGTTCGAAATGGTTTCCCAAGGTTTTCTGTTAGTGTTGACGTGATCAGCTATCTATTCATGAGGTAGTTAGCTGATAAACGCAATTCTAAGTTACCTTTAATGACAGGAAAAAAAAAGATCAGGTGATTGTTCGGGATATGTATATTTGATCCTCTCTGGGGATTGGTAATGAACAAAAGTATTAACGAACGGTTTCATTTTCATATCATATTTATCAGCATGTTCCCCATCTTAGCGTTTTGCGCACACAATCTCATACAAATTCATTTTATTGCTGCTTTACGGATAGTGCTCATCGTGTTCACTGCAGTAGTATTATTGTCTGGGTTTTTCTGGATCTTCATACGAGATATTCATAAGGTAGCTTTCATTGTATCCTTCCTGATGCTCCTATTCTTCAGTTATGGACACGTATATGCGATCATAAAAGATGTGTCCGTTTTTGGATTCATAATCGGTCGTCACCGTTTCCTGGCCACCATCTACTTCCTGTTATTCATCCTTGGTCTGGGCTGGATAAGAAAATTGCGGGATTTGTCAAAGCTCACGCGATCAGTAAATCTATTCGGGTTTGTTCTTTTCCTTATCCCATTTTTGCAGATCGTTTACGTAGAACTGCGATTTCGAATGCCTGATTCTCTCATTGATACGAGCATTGATACGCAGGCCGTTAGTGATACTACGTCCGGCTACCGCGATATCTATTATATAATCCTTGATGCATATACTCGTGACGATACAATGCTTTCATTCTACCAATATGACAATTCGTCGTTTCTAGATGCGCTTACAGAACGTGGTTTCTATATTGCTCGGTGTAGCCAGAGTAATTATTCCTATACGGATGTCTCAATGGCATCTTCGTTAAATTTGGACTATATCCAGGAAATAGATCCTTCTAAAAGTGCGATTGGTTTGGGGAGACTTTCGCGAGAAAGTCTTGCTAGAAAGTTTTTACAAAATGCTGGATACTCGGTTGTATCCATTAATAACGGTTATCGCCAAACTCAATGGTTTGACGCTGATATCTATTTCTCCTATAGAAATGATCCGGCTGGATATATGTCACGCGGTCTAACCGAGTTCGAAAGTATGTTCCTAAAAACAACAGCTGGTCTTGTACTCATGGATATCGATCATGTGTTAAGTTGGAGATTTAATAAAATCGCACGAGACGATCCAATGCGAGATCGATACCTACTTATTAAATACACTCTTGACAAGTTGACAACGATACCTTCACTTCCTGGACCTAAATTCGTGTACCTTCATATATTACTACCTCATGAGCCCTACATTTTTGCCCGGAATGGTGATTTTATCCCTGACCCTCAAGCATACATCCCTGGATACAGAGATCATGTAATCTTAATTAATGATCGTATGATCCAATTTATTGACAAAATTCTATCTGTTTCGGACCATGAACCAATTATTATCATTCAGGGTGATCATGGAGGTCCAGAAACGAAAGACTTATCAAGTAGTGTTCACATTCTCAATGCGTACTACTTACCAGACACAACTAATGATAAGCTTTATGAAACGATATCTCCTGTGAATACTTTCCGATTGATATTTAACACTTATTTTGGGACAGATTACGAATATCTTCCAGATATAAGCTATAGGACCATAGAGCAAAACCTCTTTGATTTTGAAGTTGTCCACAATACAAGGACGGATTGTGATCCGTAGCAATACCACGCAGTTGTTTGGAAGAGAAAATTGATCAGGGAAAAAGAATTCGTCTCCTTCGTCAGGCGATCATGGGATCGTGGCTCAGAAACGATCGTCCGAGACGGATACGACGATTATCATGGGAGTGAGTAAATAAAATATGTCATATATCAAAAAGATCTTTAGAATACCTGTTCATCCGTTACTTTTTGGTTTATACCCGGCTGTGAAATTTTTGGCGTTCAACATCAAAGAAGTCGAAATCGCTGCGTCTGTCCGTATTTTTATCATCGTTGTAATAGGCATATTGGCTCTATTTTTCCTCCTCCGAATTCTTGTAAGGGATTGGGATCGATCTGCGGTAATGGTTTCCATTGCGGCTTTATTGTTCTTCAGCTACGGGCAGGTATATAGTGAGTTGAAACATGTGGAAATTTTCGGTGTCGGTATCGGGCATCATCGATTCCTTTTTGGTTTTTTTGTATTGTTGTTGGTTTTCGGATGGATTTGGGTCTTAAAGAAAATGGAGAACCTTGATATCACCATTGGATTGAATGTGATCGGTATCATTCTCCTGTTTGTGCCGGTTTATCAAATTACGGAATATGAATTACGTTTTCGCAAGTCATATTCTTCCCCAAATATTCCGGAGGCGTCATTAGTTTCAGTAGAGGAATCAACAGTGTTCCCCGATATTTATTACATTATTGTGGATGCCTACACTCGCGAAGATACCTTGCGAGAAGTCTTTGATTATGATAATTCCCTTTTTCTTGAAGCGCTGGAAGCCCGCGGTTTCTATATCGCCGATTGCAGCCAGAGTAATTATACATTTACTAAAATGTCACTCAGTTCAGCGTTGAATATCAACTACGTCCAGGATATCTCCGATCGTGTTGATTTGATGGATTTTACTTCACTTATCAGGAATAATTTCATACGCGCTTTCCTTGAAAGTATCGGGTATAAATCAGTCGCTTTTGATACCGGATATCTATTTACACAATGGCAGGACGCCGCCTACTTTTTCACCCTCGAGGAACATAATATTAAAGAATTGTATTTTCCAGGAGTGTTACAAGAATATGAAGCCCTTTTTATCCGCACAACGATGGGTCGTGTTCTTTTAGATCTCAATACGATCCATCAATTGAAAGTGCAGCAGTTCATTGAAGAATCTCCAAAGCGAATTAAGCACGCTCTGAACGAATACAACATGGAAGAATTAGAATCGATTCCTTCAATACCGGGGCCGAAGTTTATTTTTGCCCACATCACCGTGACCCATTTTCCCTATGTATTCCGTGATACGGGGGAATTTCTTCCATCAGGGGTTAATTACAACGAGGCCTATATTCATACAATTAAATATGCGAACAAACGGTTACTGGAAATCGTAGATACTATTCTTGCCGACTCGGAGATCCCGCCGATCATCATCATTCAGGGAGATCACGGAAGCGAAGAGACACGCGATGATTATGAACGAATTACCATTCTCAATGCCTATTATTTACCTGGAAATGGGTCTGACTCCTTGTATCCCACAATAACTCCAGTTAATACGTTCCGGATAATTCTCAATGAATATTTCAATCAGGAATTGGAGTTGCTTCCGGATGTGAGTTATTTCTCATACTGGCCGAATTTCCTAGAATTCGAAAGAATGCCCGAGAATTGGTCTGGCTGTGTATCCGATCGTCCTCGGTGATGATCCGACACATCGATGTGACCGACGATCGATTGACCCATACGGAGGCAAGGGTTCAATTTGGTCGTTTGAATAGACATTGGGATTGTACCGATCAAGTTGATTGTATTAAACTCGAGGAACAGGTCACACCTTCCAACCCCCCTGCAGCTGTCGAACCGGTTCCATGGTGATGAACGCATTTCGATCGATTTCCAGGATTTGGCGTTTGACGCGCCGGAGTTCCTTACGCGGAACGAAGATGAGCATCATGTGCACCGTCCCCATCATGCCCATTCCGGACAGTTCTGTTACTCCAAGACCTTCTGCGCGGAGATGGGTGCTCAACGCTTCACCCAGATTCGCTGAAGCAATCCGCAGCAAGATGTGTCCGGGCGCAATCATCGAATCGATGGCCATCCCCAGCATATTCCCGAAGGCGAAACCAAGGGCGTATGCTGCGAGATTCCAGGGATTGTCGAGATCTCCCAGGACACCTGCAACACCGACCACGAACAGAGAGGATTGTAGAAAAGCGAGCAGCCAGGCTGTGGTCCTGCGTCCTTGCACAATGGTCAACGTTCGAATCGTGGAAATCGTCAGATCGCTGGCACGTAAAAGGAAGATGAGGACGGGGACGACCTCGCTGGAAATTGAAGACCAGACCAAAGTCGGCGCAGCAGGGAAGGTGTAGCCTGCCAATCGAACGAGACAGGCGAGAATGATGGTCGCGAGAAGTGTGAAGATGGGGTAGCCGACGCGCATCGTGTTCGCCCTTCTCCGCTCATCCTCTCCAGTAGCCACGATGGAGCGGTCGGATGTCCTCGACGGTGACGAAAGCATCTGGATCGATCTCGTTAATGCTCTGCCGTACGGCTCTGACCTTGCGGCGTTTCACGCTGCAATTCAAAACCGAAACCGTTCCGTCTTTTCCCCGCCCGGAAATCTCCGTCACGGCGTGTCCAGCTTCGCGAATTGCCTCCGCGATCGCGCTCCCCCGTCGGGAGCTGATGATGCGGATGTGGCTGAAGCCAACGGCCAAACGTTCCTCGATCATCATGCCGACAACATTGCCTGTGGCAAATCCGCCGGCGTATCCAATGAGGTTGAAGAGATTATCCAGGTTGCTGAGCACGCTGGTGATGGCGATAACCCACAATGCGGATTGGAAGAATCCGAAGATCCAGGCGAACGGTTTGCGCCCCCGGATAACAAAAAGGACCCGCATTGTATCCAGCGACATATCCGTTACACGCAGGAAGAATATTACCAGTGGCATGAAAGCCGGGTGGATTGCAAGGATGTCGAGCATCGATTTTATTCGTTCGTCGCTTTATTGTTTAGAGCTCGGAAGCGCTGGTAAGTACATCTCGCTGACATATTCTTTCACCATGCGCCGCATGCTGAAATTGGGTGCAAGCGTGTGAATGGAGTGTTTCACCCGTTTCAACCACTCAGCCGGCAGGTTGTCCGCTGATCGGTGGTAATACAGTGGAATGACCTCATTTTCTAAAATTTGATAAAGACTCTCGGCGTCCGCTTCGTCCTGGGCTTGCGCATCCTCGAGATCTTCTAACGTGCCGATTGCCCAGCCGTTCTCACCATCGAAGCCTTCAATCCACCAACCGTCCAGAATCGAGAAATTCAACACACCATTCAAAGCGGCTTTTTGCCCCGACGTACCGGACGCCTCGTTCGGGCGGCGAGGTGTGTTGAGCCACACATCTACGCCTTGGGTCAAATATCGTGCCAGATTCATGTCGTAGTCTTCGACGAAAACCAATCGACCGCCGTTCTCGGCGCGTTTGACCTGGCGGTAGATTTCCTGAATCAGGCGTTTCCCCGGTTCGTCAGCCGGATGGGCTTTGCCGGCGAAGATCAATTGAACGGGCATGCCTGGTTGGTTGATCAAACGCAGCAAGCGATTCACGTCACGCAGGACCAGATTGGCTCGTTTGTAGGTAGCGAAACGGCGGGCGAATCCAATCGTCAGCGCATAAGGCTCGAGCAATGCGCCGCTTGCAATGACCTGGACCGGATGGTCGTTTCCGTGCAGCCACTGCGGACGGGCACGTTCACGCAGGTAATCCGTCATCTTGCGTTTCAAATGGCGACGCACTTCCCACAAGGCGTGATCCGGGATGCGTTCGATGTATTCCCAAAGTTCAGGATCGTCGACGTGATCCTCCCAATCCGCTGCAAGAAACTCCTTAAACAATTCACCCATACGGCGTGCCACCCAGGTGGATGAGTGGATCCCGTTCGTGATGTGGCTGATGGGGACTTCTTCGACAGGTCGATCGGGCCACAGAAAGGACCACATTTTGCGCGCCACACGACCGTGCTGCTCGGAAACGCCATTGCAATGCCCCGACATGCGGAAAGCCAGGATCGCCATACTGAAGCGTTCACCCCATTCTTGAGTGTGCCGCGCCAGGTCGAGGAAGGTATCTCGATCCAGGCCGAGTTTCGGCCAATATTTTTCGAAGTATTGATCGATCAAAGATAAAGGAAATTCATCGTGTCCTGCCGGAACTGGGGTGTGGGTGGTGAAGATCGTACTGGCTCTGACTTTTTCCAGGGCGGCATCGAAGGCCGTTCCGCTGGCGGTCATCTCTCGCACCCGTTCCAATGCCATGAAGGCCGAATGTCCTTCATTCATGTGCCAAGCGCAGGGATTGAAACCCAGGGCACGCAGTGCTCTCACACCGCCGACTCCAAGAATGATCTCCTGGGATATGCGTGAATCGAGATCGCTGGTGTAGAGTCTGGCCGTTAGATTGCGATCGGCTTCGAGATTCTGCTCGACATTCGAATCGAGTAGATAGAGCGGTGTCCGACCGACTTGAACGCGCCACATACAAACCTGGACCTCGCGCTCGCCGAGCGGGACGTTGGTCGTTAGTTTCTCGCCATGCTCGTCGACGACCGGGAAGACAGGAAGATCCTGAAAGGAAAGGTTCTTGTATTCGGCTTCCTGCCAACCATCCTCGGTGATGTGTTGAATGAAATATCCTTGCGTGTAAAGGAAGCCGACAGCCACGAGGGGAATGCCGAGATCGCTGGCTTCCTTTAAGTGGTCTCCGGAAAGAACACCCAGACCGCCGGCGTAGATCGGCAGAGTTTCGTGAAGTCCGAATTCCGTGGAAAAATACGCGACTGGCTGGTTGATGCGTTCGGGATGGTTGTCGATGTACCAGGTCTTCTTGGCGTCCGCCATATACTCATCGAATGCGAGTATCACACGATCGTAAATTTCAAGATAGCCACTGTCACGCGTTACCGCATCCAGCTTTTGACGATCGACTTGCCGTAAAAAGCGAACGGGGTTGTGGCGTGTGCTTTCCCAGACAACGGGGTCAATGAAACGATAGGCGCGCTCCGCTTCAGCATGCCAGGTCCACCACAAGTTGTAGGAAAGATCGGTGAGACGGTGGATGCGCTGCGGTAAATCGAATTGGTTTGGAGGTTTCTGGCTCAGGAGTTCGTCGAACGGCATACGTTTCCCATTTCATGCAAGGTCTTAGATACGAAAACCTCGGTATCATACCATGCGAGAATCGCACCGTCTAATGACTTTTGTACGGGTCACGTCGACGATGCATCGTTCACTTCGATTCACAGGAAGAAATAGACCAAAACTCAAAGGTACTTCAATCGGTTTCAATCATCGAAGGGGAGAACTCAGGCTTTCACCGTTTGAACGAGACGCCTTCGAAGAGGTCTTTCTCGCGGGTGTGTTTGTTGGCCGAGGGATGGGCGCGCATGAAGCCTTCGTGCCGTGAAAAAAGTCGAAAGATCCAATTTACGAATCCACCTCCGGGGGTGGAATTCTGACTCGAGTGACAAGCCGAGGCGCGCTCCTTCGCATCGAGCGCCTTGCTGACGTTGATCCTGGCGTGGATCGGAAAATCCTTAGAAGCCACCTCGACCAGATCGATGTCTTCATTGCGGCCAAAACGGTGCGGATCTTTCCCGAACAGCGGCATGAAGCGCACGAGCATGCGCGTCGCACCGCGCGGGAAGGTGTGGTAATACAATTTCTGCGGTTGGTAGGGATCTAATCCATCAGGATATGCCTGCGGATTCCCGGCGGCATGGAAGGCTTCGGTGCAGGCGCGTTGAATGGCAATGTGATCCGGATGACCATAACCGCCGTAAGGATCGAAGGTGATCACCACTTGTGGACGGATCTTTCGCATCAAGGACGTCACGCGTGCGGCAACTTCCTTTAGCGGTGCGGCGTCGAGCGCCTTCGGATGCCGATTGTCCGCCGAACCGGGCATGCCTGAGTCACGGTAATCCAGGAAAAATACCTCTTTCAAACCCAATATTCCAGCCGCGCAGCGAAGTTCATCCTCACGCAGCATGGCGACATCGTCATAGCCTTGCAGCAGCGAATCGTCCACATCGCCCACTTCACCGCGCGTGGCGCAGATTAAATAGACTTCGACACCGCGCTGGGCATACAGCGCCAATGTGCCTCCTACTCCGAAACTCTCATCGTCGGGATGGGCCATGACGGCCAGCAGCCGGGGTTGGGATTCGGGGCTCAATACGACCGCTCCTCTATGGTTGATCGACAAATCCTTTTACTCATCCTCTCCAATGATTTGTATCACAAGTTCACGCTGCCTGGGACGCACGTCGAAATCGATGAAAAGGATCTGCTGCCAGGTTCCCAGGGTCATGCTGCCGTCGATAACCGGTATGGAGAGCGACGGTTTCATCAACGCCGCACGCAGATGGGAATGACCGTTGCCGTCTCCCCAACGTAGATTGTGTTTGTAGTCCCGATTCGGGGGTGCGATCTCATCCAGGGTGCGCTTCAAGTCCACCAGGGCACCGCTTTCGTATTCGATCGTCGTGAGGGCGCTCGTTGATGAAGCCGTGAACACCGTGACCAAACCGTTGCGTATGCCGGTTTCCTCGACTGCTTTTTCGACATCTCGGGTAATATCGTGCATGTCGGCATGACCGTGGGTGGAAACTTGGACGTAAGCACTATGTACCATTCGCTAACCTCTTTCTATTTCATCTTGTTATCCGTGATGGTCTTCCGTTCTATCCGTTGATACTGGGGAAATATTCGGTTGATATTCCACTCGCATCTCGGGCTTCAATTCCGGTGAGGGTTCCTTCTTGTGGAATTGAAGAGGGGAAGCTGATCTAATTCGAGCTGCGTTCTCGTCTGCGCCTTGCCGATGTCTTTGGCACGACATTGCGCATCATCGGCGCGTGCCAACAGAGCTTCACTGGATTTGTCGTCCTGACGGAGTTGTGAAATACCGGCGCAAAAGGTCAGCTCCGGAATCGTGGAGCCCAAATGTCGACTGTACGCTGAAAGCGCCTTGCGCAGTTTCGTCACCACTCCCTGCGCGCCGCTGATTGTGGTCTCGGGCAGCAGGATGGCGAATTCGTCACCACCGATACGGGCCAGTAAGTCGGTCGAGCGCAGCACACCGGAAAGGGCTACAGCGGCACCGCGCAGGATGTCATCACCGAAGATGTGCCCAAAGTGATCGTTGATCGGTTTGAAGCCGTCCATGTCTATGAAGACCAGGCTGAGCGGGCGGCGATAACGTCTCGCCCGAATGAATTCCCGCTCCATTTGATCGAGAACGTGACGGCGGTTTGCCAGACCGGTCAACGGATCGGTGAGCGCCATTTGAGTCAATTGTTCGGTTTGGGCGGATAAGCGTTCGACCGTCTCGCGAATGTAGTCCGCCAGCGATTGCAGGATGCCAGCGAAACCGAAATACAACGTCGCCTGGCCGATGATGAAGAACACGCCAATTGCGCCGTCGAAAAAAGGATCTATCTCCCTATACATTAAGTAAGCTCGCCACCAGGCGATGCTGATGGCGATGAAGGAAAGACCCGCAAATATGAAGGCCGATTTGCCGCCTTGCGTAATGCCGGCAAGTAGAATGCCAACTAGATATGCGACGCTAAGGATGTAGATTTGTTGGGGGAATATAAGCGTGCAGGTCAGTGTGAGGATGAGGATGAGCACACACAGGATCATGGCTGCGCGATCCACATTTCCTTGGTTCAGGGTTCTGTATGCCAGTGCGCCGATTGTAGCGAGAACAAGGATGATGGCCAGATCGATGACCATCACAGATGTGGAGCGATCCGAGAGTACGAATGTGAACACGATCTCCGCGATCAACCATATACCGAGGGCTGCGTAGAAAACGATGAAGACAGATTGGGTGATTCTCGCACGAAAATGACGGCTCTCAGGGTCATTTCGCAGGAGAAATTCGTCGAGATAATTGTTGATCACGAGCTTCGATCCACCGTTGATTTTTCTTATCGTTATTATTCTTGTGGAACAGTCAGACCAAGAATATTGTAACCCGAGTCGACGAAAATGACTTCACCGGTGACGTTTTTTGCCAGGTCCGATGCCAGCCATACTGCGGCTCCGCCGACGTCGTCCGGTGTGATATTGCGCTGCAGCGGAGTCAGCGACGCGTATTGACGATACATGTCTCTGAAACCGCTGATTCCGGATGCGGAGAGTGTGCGAACCGGCCCGGCGGAGATGGCATTGACTCGGATGTTTTGCGGACCGAGATCGGCGGCCAAGTAGCGCGTGGAGGCTTCGAGCGCCGCCTTAGCGACTCCCATGACATTGTAATTGGGGATGACTTTCTGTCCGCCGTAGAAAGTCAGCGTGAGCACTGAGCCACCCCTGGTCATGAGTGGAGCGGCGGCGCCTGCCAATGCAATCAAGGAGTATACGCTGATGTCCATTGCCAGTTGAAAACCCGAGCGACTCGTCTCGTGGAATCGCCCCATCAGATCCTCTCGATTGGCAAAAGCGACGGCATGCACCAGGATGTCGATCTGGTCGAAGGCATCTTTGGCTTTGACCATCACGCCTTGAATGTCATCATCATTGGTCACATCACACGGCTCGACGAAAGAGACTCCGATCGAATCGGCGAGCGGTCGGACACGGCGTTCCAAACTCTCTCCGGCGTAGCTGAAACCGAGACGGGCGCCTTGCTGGTGAAACGCCTGGGCGATGCCCCATGCGATGCTGTGATCGTTGGCAATACCGAAAATTAGTGCGGTCTTTCCCGATAAGAGTCCCATAGCAATACTCCTTAATTACCAATGCAAGATCTACAGATACGAGAGGTGGAGCGCCGAGTTGATATTTCGTCAACGTAGGCTTTCCGATGCGCTGTGAAGTGATTCGTAACTAATATGCTTGACATGAGTGGAAACCAAAACTTCGGTCGGAATGTAGGTTCTCGTTGCTTGACCGCACTGTGCCCTTTTGCGAATCCAGACCGATCGATCGAAACTGGCGGTTAGAATTTTTCAGCCAAAACCTTGTCCCGTGCCAGCAGTAGTTTTTCATCCGCAGTTAGAATGACGTCGCCGGCGGCGTGGATTTTCGGCAGATGTTCCGTGATGTAGATGCGAGCCAGCTCGCCTTTGCGCTCGGATTGTAGGGCATCCTGAAGCAGCAGCCAGGAGTTGACGACGTATGCGGCGATGTCCGCCAAATCGACGGCGTAGTAATCGATGATGTCGCGTTCTTTCTCCTTTAAAACGTCCGTTACTTTCTTAAAGAGCTCGGTAGCGTCGACAAGCCGCTCCTTCAGATCATCCATTTCTGATCCGTAATCCTGCGAAGCCCATTGATCGAGTCGATCGTCCAAGGCGTGGCCAAGCAGTTTCCCCAGCGCCGCGACGATTTGCATCTGGCTGGTGCCTTCGTAGATGTTGGTCACGCGCACGTCGCGGTAGTGCCGCTCGACGTTGAACTCGCGCATGTAGCCAACGCCGCCGTGGATCTGCATCGCCAGGTAACAAACCCGGTTGGCCATTTCGGTGGTGTAGTACTTGGTGAGAGGTGTGAGTACGTCGGCCAGATTGGAGGCGTTCTTCGCTTCCTGGCGCAGCGATTTATCGCCCTCCGTCATGCGCTCTTCGTAGGCCTTGAGGCGATCCACCCAAACGCCGGCTTCACAGATCAACGCCCGGCTGGCTTCGAGCTCCCCGCGCATTGACAGCAGCATGCGCGAGACGGCCGGCAGATCCATGATGGGCTGGTTGAATTGAATGCGTTCGTTGGCATACTTGTAGGCCTCGCGGTATGCCGCCTCGGCGATGCCCACAGCTTGCGCGCCAACCGCCAGTCGCGCGCCGTTCATCAGCGCCATGGCGTAGCGAATTAACCCAAACCGCCGTTTGCCGATGAGCCAGGCGGGCGTGTCCTTGTATTGAATCTCGCAGGTCGGCGAAGCATGGATGCCGAGTTTGTTTTCGATACGCCGAATGTGCACGCTCTCGTCTCTCTCGATGACGAACAACGACAGTCCTCGGGCGTCGGTCGATCCCTCCTCGCTGCGAGCCAATACCACTTGCACGTCCGCATTGCCGTTGGTGATGAAGCGTTTGACTCCGTTCAGCCGCCAAAACCCGGCTTCTTCATCGTAGGTGGCTTTCGTCTGTACGTTGCCCAGATCGGAACCGGCATCGGGCTCGGTCAGAACCATAGCGCCGCTCACTTCACCACGACCGAAGCGGGGCAGGATACGTGCCTTAGTCTCTTCATCGGCGTAATCGTTGATCGAAGCGGCGATTTCCTGCAAACCAAACACGGTCATCAATCCCGCCTCCGCTCGGGAGACAATCTCGACCATCATCTGGTAGATCGTTTCCGGCAGGTTCAAACCGCCGTACTCCCGGGGGAGCATGGCGCCCATCAGTTCGGCCTGTTTGAAGGCTTCGATACCTTCTTTGGTCACGTCGGCATATTCGACGTCGCCGTCCAGATATTGAGCGCCCTTCTCGTCCGCCTCGGCTGCCGTGGGCGCGACGATGTTGGCGCTGATGTCCCCCAGGATTTCCAGCTGGAGGCGGAAATTATCGATGGCGTCTGCATAATTCCGCGGGGCATCCGCATACGCTTCGTGAAGCGTGTAGCCTTTCTCCTTAATCTCGAGAATGTCTCTCAAGTCGAGCTGCTCCAGGCGGAATTGAAGATCGAGGTTGTCGAGGAAAAAGTTATCCGTCATCTTTGTTTACCTTATCTCGTTTGGCTATTTGGCTTTTTCGCGCAAGGTGCGAATGAGTAACGGTAGAACTTCAGCGACGTCGCCGACGATTTTGTAATGGGCGACCTTGAAAATGGGCGCGTCCGGGTCCGTGTTGATGGCGATGATTTTGTTGGATTTATCCATGCCCGTGCTGTGTTGAATGGCGCCCGAGATCCCGGCGGCGATGTACAAACGCGGACGCACCGTGGTGCCGGTCTGTCCGATTTGATGTTCTCTGGAGACAAGCCCGGCATCTACAGCGGCGCGCGAGGCGCCCACTTCTCCGCCCAGGATGTGCGCCAGCTCCTCGACCAAATGAAATTCATCCGCGCCCTGCACTCCTCCACCTGCGGCGACGATGATGGGTGCATCCTTGAGGTTTACGCTCGGTTCTCGGATTTCCCGGCTCAGCACTTCGAGCGCAAAATCGCCGGATTCGAAGGCGGGCTCGAACTTCTCGATTTCACCTTTTCGACTCGGATCTGGTGCGTTGGCCTGCATCACGCCCGGTCGTACGGTCGCCATTTGCGGCCGCGTTTTGGGATTGACGATCGTGGCAATGATGTTGCCGCCGAATGCGGGTCGAATCTGATACAGCAAGTCTTTATATTCCTTCTTTTCCTTCTTCGATGTGTAGTCTCCGATTTGCAGATCGGTGCAATCGGCAGTCAACCCCACCTGAACGGCGCTGGCGATTCGGGGTGCCAGGTCACGCCCGAGCGGCGTGGCGCCGATGAGGAATATGTACGGCTGATGCTGGCGGATCAGATCGATGGCCACGCGTGCGTACGGCAAAGTCCTGTAAAGGGCCAATTCGGGGTGATTCACGACCAGAACCCGATCAGCGCCATACTGAACCACGCTGTCGGCCAAGTCCTCGATCTGGTGCCCGCACAATAAGCCCCACACTTGACTTTGCAGTGTGGGTGCCAATTCCCGGCCCTTCGCCAGTAGTTCCAGGCTAACGTCGCTGATCCGACCTTCTTCCAGTTCGATAAAAACCCAAATGTCTTTTGATTTTGTCATGCGTCTATCCTGTCGGAGAATACGAAGTCCGTTTCGCCTAACACGTTGCAGGTTTATTCTTGTTCTCAGCCAACAACGTATTCTTTCACCAATTCGTCGATTAATTCCTTGATGCCTTCCGGAGTCGCTGGGATATCTTTACTGTCGCCGCTTTCCAACACGACGAAATTGACCTTGTAGACCTGCGTGGGTGAACCGGCCAATCCTAACTGTGACTTATCGAGCTCGAGATCGTCTACGCTCCAGACCGGAATCTTGAGATCGTGTTCGCTCAGGTACTCTTCGAGGGTTTTTTCTGTCTCGAACTCCGGCCATTTTTCGAGCAGACCGGGATATTCTGCAGGGGCCGCGGCGAGTTTGTTGGCGATGCGTTTCCGCGCCGAGGCGGGGCGCGGTCGATTGGCGGACGAGATTACGGTCAACAAGCACGGTAAACTGCATTTGACCAGTTCACTGCCCAGATCGAACGCGCGCTGGACGACGATTTCATCCGACTCCAGGCTGACGATGGACTCGGCATAGGTGATCTGGGGCAGTCCCAGCTTTTCCGCAACCTGGGGACCGACCTGCGCGGTGTCACCATCGATCGCCTGGCGGCCGCAGAACACCAGATCGAAATTCCCCGCTTTTTCGATGGCACATTTCAATGTGTGGGATGTGGCTTGTGTATCTGCGCCGGCGAACTCGCGGTCGGAGAGCAATATCACGCGGTCCACACCGCGGTAGAGTGCCTCGCGTAGGACTTCAGCAGCTTTAAGCGGTCCCATGGTCATGACCGTGACATCTCCGCCGTATTGTTCTCGAACTTGGAGCGCCATTTCTAAAGCGTTCAAGTCCTCCGGATTGAAAATCGCCGGCAGTGCGCTGCGGTTCATGGTTCCCTTGGCCGTCATCACTTCGCCGCTGATGTTGCGTGTGTCGGGGACTTGCTTGACGAGCACGATGGATTGGTACGTCATTCGTTCCTCCGTCTGGGGTTTTCGCTCGTTTCGTCTGGTTGGACAGATTCGATACGGAAACGCCATGGAATGTTCTTCCATGGTTCTGGCACATTATTTAAACCCACTCGAGGCCCAACGGTCACGCTTAATTGTCCCGCATCCATGCCCTCCTCTACGAACAGCTTCGATGTGGGCTGGCAAAGATCATGGCCGTCGAAGCTACGCTCGATCGACAACGCCTGGCACAATTTCGCTGGTCCATCCGTGAGTCCGCGCTCGGAGGCTCGACTCCTACGTCGACGCATGACGGGTTGACCTTCCCGGGGCAGGATGCCGCGAATCAGTACGGCAGCGGGAAAGCCATCCTCCTCGCAGACGAAATTGAGCATCCAATGCACGCCGTAGGTGAAGTACACATAGCAGTGCCCAGGTGGACCCCACATGGAGGCGTTGCGCTTGGTCTTGCCCGCGCGCGCGTGGCAGCCGAGGTCGTCCGTGCCGATGTAGGCTTCGGTCTCGTTGATGATGCCGGCGAGGCGCACGTGTTTCTCTTCCAGCTTCACCAATCGTTTTCCGAGCAGCTCGCGTGCGACCGTAAGAGTCGGGCGATTGAAGAAAGTGCGTGGCAATCTGCGTTTCGCGCGGATTTGGTTCATGGTTGTCCGCTGAACTCGGGTGTCCATTGTGTTCTAAACCCCCTCGATCGTCAGGATCGAGCACGATTGGGGTATTTCATTCCGTAGACTGAAAACGAGAATCGAGTTCCACCATGCGTTTCAGCCCTTCTTCGAGTGAGACGCGCGGCTTGTAGCCCAGTTTTTCTCGGGCTAGACGTATGTCTGCACACATGCGCAACGGGCCCGGATTCTGATCCTCTTTGTACATCCACTCGACTTGTTTTCCGGTGGTCTCGATGACTCGTTGTGCGATGCCGTTCATACTCGTTTCGATTCCGCTGCCAATGTTGACCACCTGGCGGTCGACGGTTTGCGCAGTCGACGCAGCGACCATCGCTTCGACCACATCATCGAGATACACAAAATCGCGCGTTTGTTCGCCATCTCCGTGAATGACCAGCGTGCCACCACGAACGGCCTGGCGCAGGAAATGCGGGATGACGGGTGGGTGGGTGGCCGGTAGAGGCTGTCCTGGGCCGTAGGCATTGAACACGCGCAGGGCGACCGTCTCGATTCCCCAGAGCGAACCGATCGTGCGAACGTAATGCTCGGCGGCCAATTTCGAGACGGCGTACGGCGAGCCCGGGTTCGGAGAATCGTTTTCCGAAAGGGGTTGGTGGTCGTGGTCACCGTAGACAGAACCGGAGGAGATGAAAACGACGCGTTTGACTCCCACATCGCGCATCGCCTCCATGACGCTCACCGTGCCGCCGACGTTTACGTTGTTGTACTCACGGGGATAGAGAATGGATTCGGAAATGGACACTCTGGCTGCGAGGTGGTAGACGCAATCCACCCCTTGCAGCAAGGTCCATAATTTGGGTCTGTCGCTGACGTCGCCGCGCGTGAAAAGCACGCTCGGATTCAGACGTTCGGGATCTCCTGCGGAGAGATCATCGAGACCACGTACTTCATGATCTTCGCGGGCAAGTCGATTCGCGAGGGCCGATCCGAGGAAGCCGGCAGCGCCGGTCACTAGAAAATTCATGATTTCACTGCGGGTTGAATCTCTTGCGTAGCGTTCAAGTCGGGGGATTATATCACATCGATAGGCGTAATATTGACAGGTAAGAACGCGCTGGTAAGATGCAATTATGTCTGTGTTGAATTACTTGCGCAGGTCGAAAAAATGGTTGGGGCGTCTTCTCGGCGTGCTCCTCTTTTTCGCGCTCGTCGCTGGCAGTACACTTCAGCCGTTGAAGCCCAATGAGCGCGCACATCGGTACACTCGCGATGTCGAATTCAATTACGTTTCCTGGACGATCGACGCGCTGTTCGAGAAAGCCGCTGAGATCGGGATCGGTGCGACGGATTATCTACCGGAGGGGGAAGCTACATCTATCGTGCGTGAATATATGGATCAACTCGGTGAACTGCAGCAGATCGAGTATCAATTGTCGTTGATCGCGCCCGATGAAAATCTCGCCGATCCACAACAGGATACGGTCGAATTGATCCGCGCCCGCGACGACATGCGTCAACGCCTGGATCGCATGCAGCCCATTGTCGAGGCGATCTTGCAGGAGCAGGTTGCCGTGTCGATTGCTGAAGCGGGAGTTGAGATGGGCGGTGTGCCTTTTCCCCCGGTTAACTTCCATTTTACTCAGCCGCCGATGGCGCTCATCATTTCTCCACGGGATGTCATCCGACAGGATGCCGATATATCTTTGAATCCTTCAATAACATTGGAAGAAGTGCAGGCACTCGAAAGCCGGGTTGAACGGGAGATGAACGTCTCTGCCCTGGTTGTGCCGATCGGTGGCGTGGGTACCTATCCGACGATGATCAGCGAGAGCACATCATTGGTCTGGATAACCGATGTGATCTCGCATGAGTGGGTTCATAATTACCTCACTCTCCATCCGCTTGGACTCCTCTACTATTCGAGTCCCGAGTTGCGCACGATGAACGAGACAACCGCCAGCATCCTGGGAGGTGAGTTCGGCCGGCTTACGCTGGTTCAATACTACCCGGATCTCGTGCCACCACCCACGACCCAAACCAGCCCGGAATCGCCGATCGAAGAAAGCCCACCGGTGTTTGACTTTCGTGCGGAGATGCGCGAGACGCGTCTGAAAGTCGATGCACTCCTTTCGCAGGGCCGCATCGATGATGCTGAGGATTACATGGAAGCGCGCCGTCAGTACCTTTGGGATAACGGTTACCATATTCGCCGTCTCAATCAGGCCTATTTTGCATTTTACGGAGCCTATGCCGACGAACCCGGAGGAGCAGCGGGGGACGATCCCGTCGGTGATGCGGTCCGCAGCTTGTGGCAAGTTCTCGAATCGCCATCCGAGTTCCTGACGGCGATGGCCTGGCTGACGGACTTCCAGGATTTGCAGGAAACGCTTGCAGAAATATCTCCGGGACAATGATACAAAGTTACGATCGGTAGTGCAGGTTGGTTTCCGATCGGGAAATTCCCCAACCCGAAGACTAAACCAGAGAAGTTGAGGCGCTCGCTCGCTTGGGGTAGGGTTGATGTCAACGAAATGGGGTTTCTCGCATTTTCTGTCATGGGTAATAACAGATTTGTAACCGAATAAATCGCTGCTGAGGGGTTCGATGGCGTCAATCAAACAACGCATCAATATATTGATTTCGCAAATGAGTCTGGACGAAAGAAACTCCCAACGGGGATCTCGTTGGATCTACGAATTGCAAAGACAGGGGGATCTATGGGGAAAAGGTTCCAGGATGGGTTTATTTCTATCGATTCGCCCATCAGATCAATAGCCTTGTTCTGTCTCTTGTCTTCGTTCGTACCGAAGGGTTTCCGGTGCGGGAACGGACGGGCGGATTTATGCTTACGTCCTCGTATAGCGTATACTGGTGAGGATGGACGTTTCGTATCCAGTAGGCTCTGCACCACTTCAACCATTACCTCTCTCAAGGTTTCTACCTCCGCTTGAGGAGGGGAGCGTTCGCCGTGCAATCGAAGATCGTCAATGGGCAGGCCGCTTGATCCTGGATCCTTTTGGTGTCTCTCCACTTCTGGCGATCGAAGCTGCGCGTACGGGAAACGCCGTCGTGGCAGCGGTCAACAATCCGATCACCCGCTTCATTTTGAAGCACTCCCTCATTCCATTCCGATTGCACGAATTACAGGCGGCGTTGGCGCGCCTGGCCGCAACCCCCAAGAATGGGGGTCGATTGGAATTGTTTTTACTCGACCTGTACCATACGGAATGTGCCAGGTGCGGTGCGCCCGTGATCGCCGATTATTTCGTCTGGGATCGGGAGCTCGATCGGCCGACACACAAAGTCTACTCTTGCGAGCGATGTAATTTTTCGGGTGAAAGCGCGACCAACGCTGATGATTGGGAACGTGCGCAAGATTTCACACAGCGCAGCCTGCAGCATGCACTGGCTTTAGAACAGGTTGCATCCAAGGGTGATCCGAATCGAGATCATGCGCAGGCAGCACTCTCTGTCTACCCTGCAAGAGCCTTGTACGCGCTCATCACCTTGATGACCAAAATCTCGCAGGTGTCCTGGGAGCCTGGGTTGTACGAAGCGGCGCAAGCGCTGCTGCTTTCCGCCTTCGATCAGGCGAACGCCTTGTGGGGTTATCCGGAAGGACGCTTGCGTCCGCGGCAATTAAGCGCCTCTCCACATTACCGTGAAATTAATGTGTGGCGTGCCCTGGAAGATGCTGTCCCCGTCTGGGCGATGGAGGACCCAAGAGTCAAATCCATGAAATGGACGGAAGGGCAGCTTCCGGAGTCGGGCGTCGTTGCGGTCTTCTCCGGCCCACTGCGCGATTTGATGGAGACGTTCCCCAAAGAAGGAGGAGCATCCGTACTCACGGTGTTGCCTCGACCCAACCAGGCGTTTTGGACCCTGTGTGCATTGTGGGCAGCCTGGCTGTGGGGCCGCGATTCAGCCGCACCGATGCGCATGGCGCTGCGGCGCAGACGTTACGATTGGGCCTGGCATGCCAGTGCGTTGCGTACGGTTCTATCGAATTTGCATACGTGGTACAAAAAGGACCAAGCTCTGCTCGCTTTCGTACCGGAGGCGGAACCTGGGTTTACGGCAGCGGCACTTGCCAGCCTGGATGGGGTGGGTTTCCGCCTTGAAGGGTGTGCGATTCGTGGAGATGAAGAGCAGGCCTTCTTCCAATGGACGAAGTCCAAGACGGATGGAGGGAAGATTCCTGCCGAACTGCCGCCTTCGCTCATGATTGACGCCGCGCGAGAATTCTTGGTACAGCGGGGAGAACCGGCTCCATTCCCGCTGGTGCACGCGGCCGTATGGTGTCGTCTCGCCAGAGAACGCAGGCTGGCTCGGCTTTGGGAGGACGAAGACGGGCATCCTTTATCGATCGTCGCCGATGCTTTAGAGAAGGCATTGGCAAACACAAGTTACTTCCAACACCTCGGCAAAGGATCGGAACTCGAAAGTGGGCAGTATTGGCTGGTCGATGCCCGCGAAGCCACAGCGCCGCTTGCGGATCGGGTGGAAGAACTGGTGGTAGATGTCCTACGCTCCGGGGATGGAATTTCGGAACTCGAAATCGATCAACACGTGTGTGAGGCGTCACCTGGATTGATGACCCCAGATCGGAGACTCGTTCGCGCCTGCATTCACTCCTATGCACTCGAACAGGATGACAGTGGATTGTGGACCTTGCGGGCGGAAGATCGCCTCGATGCACGTCGAGCAGACTGCGAGGAAGTAAAGCGTTTGCTGATCGAATTGGGGAACCGGTTGGGCTTTTCCGTTAAGCAGGAAGATACGATCATGTGGCTCGATGCGCAGGACGAACCCGTTTACGACTTCGTGGTCATAGCAACGGCCACCATCGGTTCAGTGTTACACGACAACGCTGAGCGTTCATTCACTTTCGTGATGCCCGGTGGACGGGCGTCTTTGGTGACGGAAAAAGCGCGCAGGGATTACCACTTACGGGCATGGCTTGAGGATGGCTTGCGTGTGGTGAAATTCAGGCACGTTCGCAGATTGGCGGAAGAGGCGATATTAACGCAAGCGAACCTGCCGGAGCGTTTGGGGATCGACCCGCCAGGTTACCACGATCCGCAGTTGCCTCTGTTGTAAATTTCTCGGCAATGCAGGAGATGAATCCATGGTGCATGTTCTACGCGTCTTGGCGATTGGTGTCGGGGTCTATTTGTTGGGTTCGATTCCGTTTGCGATCTTGATCACCCGTTGGCGAGCCGGCATCGACGTGCGGGATGTTGGATCGGGGCACGCAACAGCGACGAACACTATGCGCGCGGCGGGTTGGATGGCAGGAATCGCCGTCATGCTACTCGACGCGGCGAAAGGTTTTGGGGCGGTTTGGTTGGCGAGGCGTTTCGCCGAATTTGGTTGGGAACCGGCCTTCGCTGCGGGGTTGGTCATCGTCGGACACTGCTGGCCGGTTTTTGCGGGATTTCGCGGGGGTATGGGCGTGGCCAGCGGCGCTGGAACGCTGTTGGCCACGTGGCCGCTGGGATTGGCCCTTGCGGTAGGATTGGGAGCTGCCAGCCAGCTGCTGGTCAGGCATTCGGCGCGAGGGAATATCGTGACGGGTTTGCTGGTGGGACCATTGTGGTTGATTTTTGGCGCTTCGGGGGGAGATTTGTTGTTGGCAACCGTTGTCGGCGTACTCATCGCGTATCGTGCGCGACTGGACTGGAACCGCGAATATCGAGAACTGTGGTGGGATCGGGATAAACGAGACAGTCGCTAGCGAGGCGTGTGTTTCATTGATTAAGGCGGTGTAGGGGTCGGAGTCTCGGTCGGTGTCGGGGAGGGTGTCGTTGTCGATGTCGACGTAGAAGTTGATGTTGACGTTTGCGTGGATGTGGGAGTGTCCGTAGAAGTTGGTGCTGTGGTTTGAGTCGGCGAAGGCGTTGCGGTAGACGTGGTGGTTTCCGTTGGCGTGGGTGTCGGCGTCGCCGTGGGTTTGACGCGATCGATGGTGATGTGTACGCGAATTTCAGCCACTCCACCTTTGGTGCTGAAGATCCTCAAACGCAGTGTGATCGTTCCGTCGTAAATGTCCCCGAGATCGAGTTGCCCCAGTTTCACGGGATCCGGGTGCTGGCTTTCGCCGCGCTCGATCCTCGTCCAGGCAACGGGATCCGAGCGCTTGCCGAAATCCAGAACCCAGCGGTCGAAATCCGCTGTTGCACCGGCCGAGCCGAAAATCTCCACCGTGTCACTGGTGATCGTATCCCCTTCATCGGGCTGTGAGATGGTCAGTATCGGACGAGGGCTGTCCTCGCTGCAGGATTCCTGAGGCACGAAATAAATTTTGTCCTCGTCGAAGCCCATATCTTCGGCCCAATTTTTCCCCTTGGAGTCATTCTTGATCCATTCCTGTGCCCAGGGATCGGAGACGTTCAGGCCCATCTTTTCAATGGCGTATTCCGGGCACTCGGCAGATGCGAGTAGAAGCGAGTAGCTATCGAGCCAGACCTCACGCCAGAGGTCCTGTTCTTTGGGAAGCGGGGGTTGATCCCAGGCGAATATCTCCGTGCGGTGCTTCGTGCACCATTCCGAGGGAAGCGTTCCCGAGATCGCACAAATGACGTAGTCTTCGATACCGGGTGGCATGATGAAGGGAGAGGGGTGATCCTGCGTGAGATCGTGAATGGCGACCTGCATGAACTCGTTCCAAATGGGTGCCGCGCCGGTCAGCCCCGACGTCCCCTCCATGGGAGTGTAGTCGGCATTCCCAACCCACACTCCGATGGCGATGTCCGGAGTGAATCCCAACGTCCAGTTGTCGCGAAAATCGTTCGTCGTGCCCGTCTTGGCCGCAACCTGAAAGGGAAGATTCAGCAGCGAGTTCGGGCCAAAGGCTGGAGTACGTGCAGCATTGTCGGACAGGATGGAGGATATAAGGTAAGCGTGCTCCGGTCGGATGACCTGTTCTCCCTGCGGTGGCTGATACTCGTAAACGATCTCACCACTGGAATCCTCGATGCGTAGAATCCCAGTGGGCGGTACGCGCACGCCATAGTTGGCGAAAGTGGCGTATGCACTCGTGAGTTCCAACAGCGTTACGTCGCCGCCGCCCAAGGTCAGGGAAAGACCGTAATCGTCGCGGGTGAGTGTCGTGATTCCCAAGCGGCGTGCGAATGCGATCAAGCCGTCTTCATCGGGTGTTTCCGGATCGTCGTAGATGCCGACGAAATTCAGGGTTTTCACGGCGGGGACGTTGTAGGAATTCGCCAGGGCGGTGCGTGCGGTGACCGGGCCATGGAAACGTTCATCGTAGTTCACCGGTTCGTAAGGCGGACGTGGATCGTTAGGGTTGCCTGACGGAGGAAACTCCGAGGGCACGTCCCAGATGAGCGTTGCCGGCGTCCAACCTTTTTCGAACGCCGCGGTATAGGTGAGCGGTTTGATCGAGGAGCCGGGTTGGCGCGGTCGTACAGCCATGTTGATCTGGCCGTCGTTCGCCTGGTAATCCGCGGATCCGACCATGGCCAAGATTTCACCCGTGCTGGGTTCGATGGTTACCAGTGCGCCGTTCGTGACACGCCGGTCGGTCAGCGATTCCACCTGTTCGAAGACGATTTGCTGAGCCTGTTCCTGAAGCCCAGGATCCAGTGTCGTATACACCGAAAACCCGGAACGATAGATCGTTTGGGCATCGTAGAGGTTTTCCAATTCCGAGCGGATGAAATTCACCCAATGTGGATAGCGGATGGTGATGTCCGGGGAATGGAATTTGTAGTTGGTAATTTCCGCAGCAGCCCTGCCTGCGTCTTCCGCGGTGACGCAAATCGGCTGTGGGGAATTGCTCACGTAAATGCAGCCCTGTTCTACACTGGCCTCGACCATCAAGACAAGGACCTGCTGTTGGCGGGTGAGAGTCACTTCGCGATTGGTGAAAACATCGTAAACAGAAGGCGCCTGGACAAGGCCGGCTAAAAATGACGCTTGCGTCAGTGTGAGTTTATCTGCTGTGGTGTTGAAATAGGTTTCAGCTGCGGCTTCAACTCCGTACGCCAGATTGCCGAAGTATGCTTGATTCAAATAAAGCTCGAGAATTTCTTCCTTACTGTAGCGTCGGGTCACTTCTGCAGCGAGCAAGATTTCACGAGTTTTTCTGCGTGCGCTGATTTGCGATCGTTCTTCCGGGGTAAAGAGCAAGTTCCGCGCGATCTGTTGGGTAATCGTCGACGCGCCGGAGACGACCTCTCCCGATTGATAGTTCTGAATGAGCGCACGGATGATTCCCAGGGGATCGAAGCCAGGGTTGCTATAAAATTGTGCGTCTTCCGTGGCGATGATGGCTGCTACCATGAAAGGCGATATATCCTCGAGGGGCACGTAGGTACGCCGTCCTGCCTGGGGATCAAGGATCTCATAGAGCAGATTGCCTTCCCTGTCGAAAATCCTGGTGGTCTCGAATTGCGCCGCGTTGGTTTGCAAATCCTCGACGGAGGGCAATGTGGCTGCGAGTGCATAGTATTGGTAAAGACCGAAGGAAACGACCCCAATCAGTACCGCAATCAATGCGAATGCTGCAAATATGATCATACGCAGCAGGCAGCCGCCACAACCCGTGAAGAAACCTGATGATTTAGTCTCGCTAGCAGCTTGCACGGGTTGGGACGAATCAGGGGGTACGATGAATGCGGCATTACTTACACTCGTTGCTTCGAGATCTCGTTCTGGAACGCGCTGAGGAAGCTGCGACTCGTCGCCCGCAGTAGGTGGCGTCGGGGTCAATGAGTGCATGGAATCCGCTGGGTCATCCGCGTTGGCTTGAAATTCCAGTTCTGGTTGGTCAATCGAGTTGGGCGCGGAGTCGAATTCGAGTTGGAAGTCGATCTCCTCTTCCGAGTCTGTGGGCTGTCCCGCCGGGGCACCGTTTTGCTGGATGGATTCTTCCCCCTCCTCTTGCTCAGCCTGTATCAACCCCTGAAATCGTTCATGGAGGTTAGTCTGTGATTCGTCCGCGCTCGATTGGGGCAAACTGCCTTCATCGGCGCGTGCCTCATCTCCTGCGTTTGCTCGATTCTCCGAGATCTCGTCGTCGCGAGGCTCGGGTTCTCCATCCTGATTTAGCGTCATCAGAGACGATTATAGCATGGGGGATTTTGACATGTAATTTCGATTTCGATGTAAATTCTCGGCGATAATCATCCGGTTGGTTGTGATTGAATCAGGGCGATCCAGCGCCCTTTCATCACCGTCTTGTCGTCCTGGTTTTTCACATCGACGCTCAGTTTGATCGATCCACCGCCGAGCCGGGGCAGCTTCTTGGTCTCTTCCACTTCGAGTACCACGTGCACCGTGTCTCCGATAAAGACGGGCAGACTAAACTTCCAGGATTCGATTTCGCGGAATGCCAGCACGGTGCCTTCCATCACGCCGGTACGAACCGCCAACCCCGAAATGACCGCCATGATGAGCAGTCCGTGCGAAACACGCTGCCCGAAGGGGGTGGTCTTGGCGTATTCCGCGTCCGTGTGAATCAGATTCCAATCGCCCGATATGCCGGCGAAATTCACGATGTCCGCTTCGGTAATCGTGCGTGCCGGACTGACGACGCGTTGACCGATCTCAAATTCCTCGAAGTACAGACCTCTGCGCATGCTCTCCGATGCTTCCATGGATTCCTCCTCAGCTTAGCGAACGATTGTAGCATGAATTGAACCGTATGAGGAACAAACCTGTCACCTTAAGCATTAGTTGGCCGTTCGGCCAATTTATGCTTAATGTAACTCTCAAAGGAAAAGTGTCAAAATACGTGGCCACCTGATGGTTGTATTATCAAAAGCAGAGGTAATTGGCACAGGTATAAATCTCCAGCCCCTGCTAGCTTTGTAGAATTTCTTCTGCAAAATAATTCAACGGAGTGTTGAGTATTACGTACTATAATCAGATATATCCCGGTGATGGGAGAAACGATTGTGAATGAAAACCAGAATGTTGACCGACGTATCGTGCGCACCAGGCTTGCTGTTCGAGAAGCGCTTGTCACTTTAATCAGAGAAAAAGGGTTTGATGCCTTATCAGTGACGGATATTGCAGAACGGGCAAATATTAACCGGGGGACCTTTTACCTGCACTACAAAGATAAATTTGACCTGCTTGAGCAAACCGAGACAGAAATTCTCGAAGAATTACAACAAATTTTCCTTAGTGTTAATACGC
Organism: Anaerolineales bacterium; assembly: GCA_034417075.1. GTDB lineage: Bacteria > Chloroflexota > Anaerolineae > Anaerolineales > E44-bin32 > WVZH01. Next base: position 250,214 of record DAOULU010000006.1, on the reverse strand, counting down.
TTACTGTTGAAGATTTCAACAGTACCGATCAGCTTCTACGGCTTGCTGTCACATTGCTTGAATATGTGAAAGAACATGCGGATCTAATGCATGCCATCCTTGGACTACAAGGAAATTACTCATTCATCACGCGGCTACGTAGCTTGGTGGAACAAAATTTAGAAATTGAAGCCCTATTAGGATTGAATGCAGATAATTTTATTGTCCCGCAGGAATACCTGATCTCCTACATTCTCCATGCGCATCTTGGCGTGCTCCAATCCTGGCTTGAGAACGAGTGCAAGGAATTGCCAGAGGAAATGGCGCGTATTTTACTCCGATTATCGTTGGATGGACCGATGCGCGCCGCCGGTTTTAGTACCAATAAAACTTAGGCTGTCTCCCATTTAGTCAATCCACTCTCCTTACCCAACATAATGTGTAAGGAGAACTCTTTATGGAATGATAATCGTCATTTTCCTGATAAGTGTTCATTTATCCACACAACCTGTTTTTTTGTTTATTGACACTATTTTCTTGAGTACCTATAATCAGAAAATATAATCGACACGATATTCATAAATCGTCACAGTGTCGATTATTTCCGAACAAATGAATACACCGAAGTAAAGATTTTTCAACAAAACCCTTTACCAATTGTGCGGTCAGAAATCGCACGGAGTTCGACCAGGAAGTGCGAATTGCCCTTCAAAGTGGATTCTGGATCTGAAAATGGCCGCAAACCTCAACATCGATTCTGGTTGATCCTTTCGTCAGATCACGCATAAAGCTGGGTGTAGATTAATAACCGTACAACTTATAGATATTTTCTGTAGGTCAGTTGAAATAGCATAATGGAAGGAAATATGTGGCATAAGAAATATGGAGGCAGTTATGACATCCGGACCTGTCCTGGAAACGACTAACCTACAGAAGCTTTTCGGGGAGATCCATGCCGTAGATGGTGTCAATCTCTCGATTAATAGCGGCGAGATTTATGGACTGATTGGCCCCAATGGATCAGGCAAGACGACATTGATCCGCTTGTGCCTTGGGTTGCTTCGCCCTACGACAGGTGTCATCCGGCTGCTGGGAGAGGTCATCCCCGATAAGGCGATCCTCTCGAAGGTAGGGTATATGACCCAGGCCAGTGCACTTTACGAAGAGTTGACAGTGCGTGAGAACATCGCCTTCTTCGCCGAGATGTGTGGACACCACGAACCAGCGTGGATCGATGAGGCTATTGCGCTGGTAGATCTTCAGGATCGTGCGCACAGTCTTGTGCGCACGCTTTCGGGGGGGATGCGACAGCGGACGTCGCTGGCCTGCTCGCTGGCACACCGACCTCGCCTGTTATTGCTGGACGAACCGACCGTGGGAGTTGACCCGCAGTTGCGTGCGACCTTTTGGTCCTATTTCCGCCGCCAGGCCGATTCGGGGGTGACGCTGATCGTCTCCAGTCACGTGATGGACGAAGCAGAACGCTGCGATCGGCTGGGTTTCATGCGTCAGGGTAGGCTTCTGGCTGAAGGCTCCTCCGCCGAATTAAAAAAGCGGAAAGGTACCAACACACTGGAGGAAGCCTTTTTGAAATTCGCGGAGGATGGCAACGAAGGAGGCTCGCGATGAATGCACGGCGTATCCTGATTCTTGCATGGCGAGTGATGCGACAGGTTCTGCGCGACCGCCGGACAGTGGCGTTGATCATATTTGCGCCGATCATCGTGCTATCACTCGGCGCTATTCTCTTTCGCTCAAAGCCGCCCGTCAATCCCATCGGCGTGGTGAACGAAGACCAGGGAATTTCCATTCCCGTTGTGGGTTCCGTCAACCTCGGCCAACGCATTGTGGATGAACTCGCGACCGGCGATTCCTTCCGGCTGGTTACGATGAAACGCAGCGAGGTGGATGCCCGTCTAAAGGACGGCATCGTGAAGGCGGTGATCGTCTTCCCCGAAGATTTCACTACCTCATTTATTAATAACCACCAGGTTGTACTGGACCTGCGCCTTGAAGGCTCGGAACCTACACGCAGTATGTCGATCACCGCCTATGTCACTCAGGCGGCGATGAGAACCCTGGCCGGACTGGCGGAGACCGGTCTTGGTATGCCAGGTTCTCCTCAGGTAACACAAGGAGAGCCCGTTATGCCGGTATCCGTACAGGCAACTTACCTCTATGGGGGAGAGCAATTCGATACGATGGATTACATCGCGCCGGTCTACATTGCGCTGTTGGGGACGTTCTTCGTCTTTCTCCTGGCCTGCGTCGCCTTTTTACGCGAACGTTCTCAGGGAACCATGGAGCGCCTGGCTGCCACGCCCGCTTCCCGATTTGAGATCGTCCTGGGATACATGCTCGGCCTCGGCCTCTTTGGCCTAATCCAAGTAGCGGTGATCCTTTTCTTCACCGTCTGGGTGATCGGCATCCATTACCATGGGAGCTTAGCCCTTATCCTGTTGATTGTCGCCATTATGGCCATGGTGGGAGTCAATCTCGGTATCCTGGCTTCGGCCTTTGCCCGCACCGAGTTCCAGGTACTGCAATTCATCCCGTTGGTTCTATTTCCCCAGGTGCTGCTAGGCGGCACATTCTGGGCCGTATCAGATCTGCCGAATTATCTTCAACCCTTCGCCTATGCTATGCCGATCTATTACGCCAACACGGCACTGCGAGATGTGATGTTGAAGGGGTGGGGATTGGCAGAGATCTGGCCCAATCTTACAGTTCTCGCCGGCATCGGCATCGTGCTTGTCATCTTGAGCGCGCTTATGATGCGGCGTGAGGTGGCCTGAGATAAAACCTATGTAGATTAGCGAGACGTGTGTAGGGGGCAAAAACCTCGTCCGTGTGAAATCATTCTATACTAAAGGTGTGTTTGTGATCCACACGGCCAGCTTATGCTTTACAAAGCGGCCACTATATCCTTTAAGTGACAAAACCCGAAATGCGTCTGATCAGCCAATCGGGTAATTGGCCACAAGATGTCCCACGGGGCAGAATCGGGTGCCCGATCGTGCGAGGGAATGGCATGGGGTCATCTGTAAATCTGGGGAAACGTCTTTGAATCTGCGAATCGAATATGCTTTACCTTTGCACACTCTCTTCTTACAATTTGTTCTATGCGTGAATGGTCGATCTCTCAAGAGGGACCTCTATCGTTGTGCATCGCTGCAGATGCGCGTCTGACGACTCCGGATTATCTGGACGATCAAATCTGGGAATTGGCGTTGGTAGGAGGTGATCCACCAGCGTTATCGATTCAGACTACGTACGGATTGCGCGCTCGCAGTATGCGGATTTTCCCTGGGTTTCGTTGGGGGGAATCAGCGGTCGTCCACCCCGATCACTTTTACGCGCCTCCGGTCGTACGCGCTTTCCTGCCAAATTACATCCGGGTCGCTTGTTTGCCCTTCGAAGATCTCGAAGTGGAAGCCGAGTACTGGGTTCCCGACTCGAAGTGCCTGGCAGGCCGCTTCACGTATTTCAATCGGGGAGTCGACGTACGCAGAGCGGAACTTCGTCTGCATGCTTTGCTTCAACCGGGTGAGAATCCGCAGGTGATGGATGAGCAGCAGATTCAGGGCGTCACTGTATTATCGGGACGCACGGGTTCGATCGAACCCGTGGTCTTTCTTACAGGTGGTGCGGTTCGCGAACAGGCGACGTTTCCTTCCCTGACCGTTTCCACACGGCTCATCTCCGGCGAGCAAAAGAGTTGGATTTGGGTCCATGCTGCGAATAAAAATCATGCACGATCTTTTGAAGTCGCCCGTGAAATCGTAGCGAAGTCTTGGGACGCAGAAATCACCAGACTGGAAATGGCCGCCGCATCCATCGTCGATATCGAAACGGGCGACGGGGATTGGGATGCTGCATTGGCGTTTGCGCAGAAGGATGCCTTGATGGGCTACGTCGGACCGACGCGGCACCTGCCGAATGCTTCACTGGTTCAAACACGCCGACCGGACCGTGGCTATTCGCCGCGCGGTGACGGATCGGACGTTCATGTGCATTGGGCCGGCTCGTCTATGGCACAGACGTATACGAATTTGCTCCAGGTGCTGCCAATTGCCCCGGAATTGGCGGCAGGGATGCTCAAGAATTTCATTGCCGCCGGGCGCGTGGATGGGGGCATCGATTGGAGCCCGGGATTGGCGGGTCAACGGAACGGGATGCTGGCGATTCCGCTCTTGGCGACGTTGGCCTGGAAGATATTCCAGCACACAGAAGACCGAGCCTTCCTGGAGGAAGTGTTCGTTCCCTTGCTGGCTTTTGTGGACGTGTGGTTCGACTCGGACCACGATGCCGACGGCGACGGCCATCCGGAATGGACCAACACGGCGCAGTCGGCGTTCGACGACATTCCCTCGTTCGTCCGTTGGCGGGAATGGGGCCAGGGAGTGGACATCTCCCTGGCGGAAACCCCCGATCTGGCTTCCTACCTGTTTCGGGAGTGCCAGGCGCTGCGAGATATGGCCGAATTACTGGATCGGACGGAACTCGTTCCCGAGATCGAAATGCGTATGTCGCGTATTCGAGAATCGCTCGATATCGCCTGGTCGGAAAAGAGTTTCGTTTTCCAGCACATGGATCGTGATCTGCACGTTTCGCCTCGTGGCCTACGACTCGGAAGAAGGAAGGGTCCGTTCAATCTGCAAGTCGAACGGACATTCGAACCTGCAGTTCGAGTCCTCGTGCGATCGGTCGGAGAAGAGGGATTGTCGCACGCCGTCAAGATATTCATCCATGGACGCGGTCGTCGTGGTCGAAAACGAATCGAGAAGTTGAATGAACGGAATTTCCAATGGTTCTGGGAATTCGGGACAGCGACCAGCGAGAAGCATTATACAGAGATCGAGCGTATCGAAGTCGCAGGTTTGAGCAAGGAATTCGAGACCGAATTACGTGTGGCGGATTTCACCCGGCAGGATCAAACGCTGCTTCTGCCGCTTTGGGCCGGCATTCCCACATCGGATAGGGCGGACCAATTGGTGCGAAAGACGTTGATGGACGAAGAACGGTTTTGGAGGCCGTACGGCATTCCATCCTGTTCTGCAAAGGACAAGGCATATTCACAAGGACCGGCTGAGGGCGCCGGCGGCGTTTGGATGTTTTGGAACACCCTGCTGGGAGAAGGCTTGGTCGAGCATGGCTATCTGCGGGAAGCAGCGGTTCTGGTCGAGCGGTTGATGGCCAACGTCATCCAGAGCCTTAAAGTGGATAAAGCGTTTCGCGAATCGTATCACGCGGAACAGGCGGCAGGTATTGGGGATCGACACCATCAATGGGGATTGTTTCCCGTCAGTCTTTTCCTGGACACGCTGGGTGTGCGCTTGATTTCACCCCAGAAAGTATGGCTCCACCCGTCCAATCCGTTTCCCTGGCCGGTCGTCGTTCGATGGCGGGGTTTGAAGGTGGAGTGTTACAAGGCTTACACCAAGATTACTTTCCCAAACGGACAGCGCGTAAAAATCGATGGGGGTGAAGCTCAATTCGTCGAGCAAAGTTAGCCTTCCCACTCCCACCTGTAATCTGCGGATATAATTGAACTGCCGGTTATGATCGCTTTAGGATAAAACGTAGTAATGGAAACCAATCTCGAACTCGAACTGCTCATCTTGATGATTTTCCTGGTGGCGTCCATCGTGGCCATTGTTGGACGCCGTTTTCGCATCCCGTACACGGTAGGTCTGGTTATCACCGGCCTGGTCATCGGCTTACGTTCGGATCTCTCGCTGGAAATTTCACCGAGAGTTTTTCTTTCCCTGTTCTTGCCGCCATTGCTATTTGAAGCGGCGTTTCACTTGAATTTCGAACGCCTGCGTCAAAATCTCGGCACGGTCGTATTCTTGGCCGTACCCGGCGTGATCCTCAATATGTTGTTTGTGGGTTTTGTCGTTCATTGTGGAGGCGGTTTGGATCTGCCCATCGCTATCGTTTTTGGTTCTCTCATCGCTGCGACCGATCCGGTGGCGGTCGTGGGTATATTTCGCAAACTTGGCGCACCGAAACGTTTGGAAGTTTTGCTGGAGGGCGAAAGCCTGCTGAACGACGGCACGGCCATCGTGATGTTCAACCTTGCGCTGGTGGCAGTCGCTGCAGGGAGTTTCGATCTCGCAGAGGGGGTTACCTCCTTTATCCGCGTCGCAGGCGGAGGGTTGATCATCGGTTTGCTTTTTGGATGGCTGTTTGCCCGCGCCACTTCGCTGATCGACGATCATCTCGTCGAGACAACACTCACAACCCTGGTAGCTTTCGGCTCGTTTTTTGTGGCCGAAGATCTGCTCCACTTCAGCGGTGTGTTGGCTGTCGTGGCGGCCGGCATCGTGAGCGGCAACGTCGGACCCCAAGGGATGTCACCCACGACGAAGATCGTGGTATTCAACTTCTGGGAATATGCGGCATTCGCAGCCAATTCGGCCGTGTTTCTCCTGATCGGCCTGCAAACCGACATCACGCAGCTGCTGGAAAACTGGAAGCCGATTCTATGGGCCATCGCCGCCGTGCTTCTGAGCCGAGCGTTTGTGATCTACATCTTCTCCAGGTTGATCAGCAGGATGGAGACTCGTTGGCGGCACGTATTGTTTTGGGGAGGTTTGCGGGGCGCGATTTCGCTGGCCCTGGCGCTCAGTTTGCCGTTGACCCTGGGAGACTCGCGGGGTCCCATTATCACCATGACCTTCGGAGTCGTGCTTTTCAGCATTATCGTGCAGGGCTTTTCCATGGATCGTGTTTTGGCACGTTTGAAGGTGATCGAGCGAACCGAAGGCCAGATTGAATACGAACGCCGTCAAGCCAGAGCGCTAGCCGAACGTGCGGGGTACGAGCGTATTCAAAAGCTGAGCAAGAATGGGTTGATCTCGGAGCACACCTGGGAACATCTGCAGCCCGTGCTTGAGCAACGCGTTAAAAACCTGACTTCGGCGGTTCAAGAAATCCTTCACGAAACACCGGATCTCGAAGAACAGGAGCTGATCAGTGCACGCCGCGAGATGCTACGGGCGCAACGTGGCACGCTTGCAACCCTTCGTAGAGATGGAATCATTTCAGATTTGACTTACGAGAGCTTGATCGCCGAGGTCGACGAAGCCCTGGATTCGAGCGTCGAAGCCTGGACCGATCATGCCCAACAGAGCTATCTGCATCAGGAGGTCTGCCAACTGCTCATGGTGGTGATCCAGGAGCGGGATCTCGAATCGGCTACCGATGCACTTCGAGCGCGAGGCATACTTACCACACGAATTCGCAGCAACGGTGGGTTCCTACGCCGAACGAACCATCTGCTGCTCGTGGGCATTCCGGATGGTGAACTGGAAAGTACGATCCGGGTGCTGCGGGAAGTCACTCGCGGCGGCGTGGAATATCTGTCGGCACCGTTTGAGAACCTGCCCGGTCGGGTGGGAAAACCGAAGCAGATTGAAGTGCATGGGGCTACGGTATTCGTCTTCGACGTCGAGCAGTGTGAGGTGATCTAAAGTGAAATTAATGATTGTGATCCTGGATGATAAGGACGCAGATCGAGCGGTCGATGCGCTCGTCGAAAAGGAATTCCGCGTCACGCGAGTGGCATCGACGGGTGGGTTTCTACGGCGGGGCAATACGACGCTGCTCACCGGCCTGCAGCCGGAAAGAGTGGATGACGCCATCGCAGTAATCCGTGAAGTACGATCCGAGTCGCAGGCAGCCGATCGAAGGCGGGCGACGATTTTCATCCTGGACACCGAACATTTCGAGCAAATTTAGTTAGCTGGACTGCGGGTTCATTTGCTGCTGTTATGGCCTGAGGAAAACCGGACGTGCAGGAAATCAAGGAAGTCGATACTTACATTCAGGCGCTTCCGCAGGTTCGCTCGGAGGCGCTGAATGCCCTCCGGAATCTCGTGCGGGAGACGATCCCCGAAGCGCGGGAAACGATGCGCTACCGGATGCCGACCTACGAACTCGACGAGGTCGTTTGTTCCTTCGCTTCACAAAAGCATTACATGAGTCTTTACTTGGATGTGGGGCTTGTCGAAGAACACCGCAAGCAACTGGGAAAACTGGACGTAGGCAAGAGCTGTGTGCGTTTCAAACGTCTGGAGGATTTACCACTGCAGGTCGTGCGCCAGATCCTTGTCCGGACCGTGGAGAAACAGTCAAGACTATGATCGACGCCTGCTTCCGTCGATGACATACGATTACGTTGTCTCTGTTAACCGCCGGGTTCACCGGCTTTTTTTTTCCGCACCATGTTCTAGGACACCGGGCGCGTAATCGGTGGACTTGATGATGGGATTATCGTTCAAGGTCGGGTGAAGACGAGTGTGAAACAACCGCCGTATTGACCATCCGGGTTGTACTGATAGCCGATGCCGATCGATTGATAGTTTGCGCCCAGAATGTTCTCCCGATGGGGCGTGCTGTTCATCCACCACTCAAATGCCTGTTCGGGAGCGTTATAGGAACCGCCGCCGGCGTAGATGTTCTCTCCGATCCACGTAAAAGAATAACCCTGCGCTGAGACTCGGTCGGCGGGCCGGGAGCCGTCCGATCCGGTGTGAGAAATGAAGTTGTTGCAGGCCATGTCCGCGCTGTGAATCCGGGCTGCGGCGGTCAGCGGGCTTTTAAGGGTCAGTGGGTCGAGGCCTTGGTCGTTGCGGGCTTGGTTGATGAGACTCAGCAGCGTTGCCTCGAACGCGCCGTTCCCGCTGGGCGAACAGGAAGCCGTTGGGGAGGTGGGCGTTGCAGTTGCGGGTTGCTGCGATGCGGCAGGGGACGTGGATTCCGTCGTCGGAGTCGGCGTCGCAGCGGGTAGCGATGCGGCGGTCGGGGTTCTCGTGCGGGTGTTTGTCGGCACGCTCGGCGGTGTTGACGTCTTCGTCGGATAGACGGGAACATACACGGTTGGCGTTCGTGAGCTGGTAGGCGTTATGGTCGGAGTCGGGGAAACCGTGGATCTGCTGGTCGGAGAGAGTCCTGGCACCGATGTGCTGCTCGGACTCTTTGTCGGATCCGGGGAGGCGCTTCTTGTTGTCTTGTCCGTTGCGCGTACTTTCCTGGCGGCAGCCGTGGTGGTTGCCGGTGTGAAGACGAAATGAGCTGCAGACCGTTCGGTAGCGAACAGGGCGATTTCAATCTGCAGCCGTGGAGCGATATACAAAAGCGCAGCCGCGCCTACCCCTGCGACAAAGATCAAGGCCGAGGCTAAGAGGACCTTCAAACCGCTTTTCCACGAGAGCTGTTTCAATCGTCTCCGGCGCACAATAGCATCTCAATTTCGCCGAGCGTTCTTTTTTCCCAGCGCTAAGGAAGATGTTGCCGCCCGTCGTCTCGATTATCGACGGTGCACCAATCTACGGGTATGAGGCGATCGTACTACACTTTTTAGGGTGGAGAAATGCGGTGCTTCACGACGAGAGCTGGAGGGGCAGATCCGGCGGTAGGGGTAAGGGATCTATTCATCCTTCGGGCCTGCTTCGTTGATGGGCAGCACCTGGTAAGTGAAAACCTGCAGCTTCCCCGATTTCCATGCTTCGGGCGGGAGAAATGCTTTCTCGCAAAGCATTCCCAAGAAACGCTCAGGATCGGGAACCTTCTTCCATACCTGCGGTAGAAATGTTGCGCGACGGACTCCCAGCTGCAGGATCACTCCATCCTCATTCGGCCGGAGTTTGCCGATCAGATCATCTGGGCCCTCGTATTTCAACAGATCGGGCGTGGAAAGAACGGAAATTTCAATGCTGAGCTGTGGGATTTCGTCGGCTTTTACGGGGGGAAAACGGAAATCTTTCGTAGCTGCTGCTACGGCGTGAATTCGCACGTCCTCGGCAAGGGGGTGCTCCGCTGTAAGACCCCCGATGCAACCGCGCAGCTGGTCGCCGTTGTACAGGGTTACGAAGGATGCCCTGGGCTCGCGCAAGGCAGGAGGCAGAGAGTTCAGGTCGAACTCCGCTGCGTCGTGCGATGGATTTACGGCGGTCTCGATCGCCTCTCGCGCAAGACGCAGTAGCGTCTTCTTCTCAATCTCTGTCAGCCGAATCTGCATCCGATGCCTCAACTTTACCGATGATCCATTTTCTCTTTAAATGAAGTATAGCAAGAGTTGGTGATCTTGGGACATCGTATTCTGTTGCCTCACAGGATGGAAAATGTGATTAATGGGCGTCAGCGTAGCGAGTCTGATGCGCTTCGTTGGCCGTCAATGGTCCAGCTTTGCTTGCTGTAGCAGCCGGGAGGAATTGGCCAGGATGCCCAGGTCGGGGATGGACTGTGCTGCAGCGGCAAGTATCGGTGGGAGGATTCCCAGCGCGGCGAGAGACAAACCGAAGAGATTGTAGATCAGCGTGAAGCCGATGTTCAGCTTGACCACGGACATCGTCCGCCGGGCGATTCGGAAAAGCAGCGGAACGAGCGTCCAGTCTTCACGCAGCAGAGCGATGTGGGCGGCTTCGATGGCCACGTCGCTGCCGACTGCACCCATGGCGATGCCGACGTCGGCTTGCGCAAGTGAAGGTGCGTCGTTGACGCCGTCCCCGATCATGACGACCGTGCGTCCCTGATCCTGATAGCGTTTGACGATCTCGATCTTGTCCTCGGGAAGGAGCTCGGCCCGGTACTCGACTCCCAGCCTGTCAGCCAAGTGTGCTGTCGCATGGGCATTGTCTCCGGATATCAATACCAGTTCACCGATGCCGAGCCGTTTGAGTTGGCTTATCGCCTGCGGGACCTCATCGCGCAGGGTGTCCGCTGCTGCCAGAGCACCGATCAGTTCGCCGTTACTCGTGACGACGAGCAGCGTCTTGCCTTGCTTCTCTTTCTCCAGAAGCGAGTCGGGCAGGGTGGCATCGGGCAGCGAGCGGCGGTTTCCCACCCCAATCTGCTGGGAATCGATCCGGGCGAGCACGCCGATCCCCGGGGTGGCTTCGAAAACCAGTGGTTCTTGGACCGCACAGCCGCGGTGAAATGCAGCCAGGCGGACGGCCTCAGCAAGCGGGTGCTCGGAATAGCGTTCGGCGCTGGCAGCGAGGCTCAGCAGTTCTTCCGCTGAAATTTTCCCCAGCGGAATGACGTCCGAGATCTCCGGTTGGCCAAGGGTAAGCGTGCCGGTTTTATCGATGAGCACGGTCTGAGCTCGGGCAAGCGCTTCGAGATGCTTGCCGCCCTTGATCAAGAGGCCGCGGCGGGCGCTGGCGCCGATAGAAGCCAGCATGGCGATCGGCGTCGCCAAGGCGAAGGAACAGGAACAGGCGACGACCAACACGGCGGCCGTGGCCAGGGGGTTTCTTCCGATGATGAAAGTGAGCGCAGCGATTCCCGCAACGAGGGGCAGGAAGTAGCTGGAGAAACGATCCGCAACGCGTTGAACCCTGCCGCGCTGGCTCTCCGCTGCCTCGACCAGCTTGATCACGCGACCGAAGGTTGAATCGGATCCGATGCGCTGGGCGCTTATGCGCAGATTCCCCAAAGTGGCGATCGTAGCGGCATAGACCTGGGAGCCGGCTTTCGCCTCCACGGGCATTGATTCGCCGGTTATGGTGGCCTGATTGACGGTCGCGTGTCCGGCGACGACTTTCCCGTCCACGGAGATTTTTTCACCCGGCCGCACGACGACCACGTCTCCGGCTTTGACCTCTTCGATCGGCACTTCCACTTCTTCTCCCTGGCGCAGGAGGCGCGCTTTCTGGGGGGACAGACTCGCAAGATCCCGGATCGCATGGCGTGCGCGCTCGGAGGTGTAGTGTTCGACGAAATCTCCGACGCGCATGAAGAAGACGACGACCGCAGCAGTGGCCCATTCCCCCACGATGACGGCGGCGATGACTCCCACGGTCATCAACGTGTGCGCGATGATTTCCCTGCGCCACGCAGCCCGAAGCACGTTTAGGAATACCGGATAACCTCCGACCAGGATGACGACCAGGCCGAGCTGCCAGGGAATCAAGCGGCTGACCGATTCGAGTAGGCCGAGCCACTCGCCCAGAACGACGACGAAAAGCAGCACGGCGAAGACGCCGAAGAGCAGCGTTAAAATCCGACGGGCGTACTGTGCCGCGCTTCGCTGCGCCGTCGTGACTTCCGGGGTGGGAACGTGGTACCCGGCCTTCTCGACGGCCTTGCGCAGGTCGGGCATGCCGACCCGACCGGGATCCAAGCGAACGACGGCCCGTTCGGCCCCCAGGAGAACCTCCACGCTTTCGACGCCGGGGAGATCGGAAATGGCCCGTTCGACGTGCCTGGTGCATTCGACGCAGTCCATGCCCCGGATGGGAATTTCCAGGGTCTGGATGCCCGCTTTGTGTGCCTCTCGTTTGCTCTCTGGCTGCATGTCTTTCGTGCCTAACTCGTCACGTTTCGTCTCGTGCTGAGTAAGGATGATCTCCTTTACAATTGAATACTATCCTTGTCGGACAAAGTATGTCAAGTATGGTAAGGGGCTTTTTATTGGTGCTTGAAAATCGTGGTCGTGATGGCGTCCGCGAAATCCGTCAGATCGTGCAAACCTGCAGCGAATTGGATGCGCAGATCCGCCGGTCCGACGATAAGAGCCGGGACAGGATTGCGGGTATGCCCGCGCACACTGAGGTCTTCCAGATTGCCGTGGTCGGAGGTGAGCACGATCAAATCCGTTCGATCCTTCCAGGCAGAGAAGAGGCCGTCCAAAACGGCGTCGACGGATTCCAGCAGTTCGACGGCGCCGTCGAGTGAGGAGCGGTGGCCGGCGTAATCCGTGGGCCAGTAGTCGAACCAGGAGAGCGCATAGGCCTGGGAGATGGCGGCGAGCAATTCACCGGCTTGAGCGGGCGAATAGACGGGCGCCGGAGGGAAATCGGGCTGTGCGACCCAGCCGGCGCCGGTGAAATCGGCGGACATCGCCTGTCCTTGGCGCAAATCCTCGTCGGTCATCAGTTCGAAGCCGGCCGCATTGACGGCGAAGGGAATCGCGGAATACAGGCGGCGGCCGGATTTTATGGCTTCGAAATAGCGAGGCGGGTAGGCGTTGATCAACGCCGCACGTTCGCCTTTTCGACGGACCCGGGTGAACAAATTGTCCTCTGTGAGGATGTTCCGAATGGCGGGATTCGGTTTGGGACCGTAGTGTATGCCGATTTCTGCAGATACGTTGCGGCCCGTGAGCAGGCTAGCCTGGCCAGTAGCGGACTGCGGCAGCCCTTCGACGCCCATGCACGCGTCTACGGCGAGAAGCGTCGCTCGCGCGCCAACAAACGGTGCCGAGCCGGCCAGTAATCTGCGACCTTCTATCAAGTCGATCAATGCCGGCATGCGTGCGACGGCAAAAGGGTTGCGTTCCGGGTCGTCCTCACCCAGCCCGACGCCATCGAGGAAGAGCACGAAAACGCGCGCCATCACGACTTCCGTTGGAAGGTGAACCAGGCCGAAGTCCTTTGTCGTTCGGTTCCGAGGGTCTCGTCGAGGCATTCGAATTCCGGGGAAAACAGCATTTTGATTTCGTTTGCGTTTAGCGGATCTTCCCGGGTTTCATCTTCATCCTGCAGCCAAGCGTAGAGTAGAAATGTGCCCTCCGGCTTCAGCCAACGTTTGAGGTTAGCGGCGTACCGTTTTCTCGCCTCTCCGCTCAAACTGTGAAAGCAGCCGATATCGAGCGCGAGATCAAAAGAGCCGCCGAGATTCCGCATCGCGGTCACGTCGCCCTGTCGAAAATCGATAACTGTACTTGCTTTTTGCGCTTTCTGGCGCGCGCGCCGGATGGCGAGTATCGAAATGTCCGCGGCTACGACTTGCCAGCCGTGTTTCGTCATGGTGATGGCATTCGTGCCGGTGCCGCAGCCCAGATCGAGCGCGCGGCCGGGAGGATGGGATTCGAGAAAGGTCATTAATTCCGGCGGTGAAATTCCGGTGTCCCAGGGCGTACTACGGGTTAGGTACGATAGTTCAAAAAGGATTTGGCGGATCACGATAATTCCATGAGCGCGCTTCGCAGGGAGTCCTTGTTTATCGCACCGAGCTTCCGCCAATGCTCGTTTCCATCGCCGTCGAGCAGAACAAAGGTAGGTGTGTACTCGAAACCGTAGCGTTCCATGAAACCTCGAGATGCGGGGTTTTGTACGTCTATATGGATCACATCGAGCTCATGCTCGAATTCGGTTTCGATCCCATCCACGATGGGTTTCATGGCCATGCAGGCCATTCAAAACCGGCTCTGGAATTCGAGTAGAACCGGTTTGCCAATTCCGATTCTGGACTGATTACGTTGACCTAGGCCGCTGCCGGGATAGAAAACCAAGTACAGCGTCGCCAATACGCACGCCAGCCCGAGCAGCACCAGTAGGCGGGAAGTGGTTATACCACCGCCGACGATGATCAACGTGGCGGCAGCCAGCAATGTGCCTGCGAACACGAAATAGGAATGTTGGTTGATAAATTTCATTGCCACACACCCGTGAATAAAATTGTAACATCTTTGACAACAACCCCCTCCTGCTTTACAATCTCTGGGCTAGGATACCTCGTTGGAAGGGCCCCAATCGAATGAAAGAATACGCAACGGAATTCATACGTAATGTTGCCTTAGTGTCCCATGGAGGTGCAGGAAAAACCTCCCTGGGCGAGGCAGCGCTGTTTCTGACCGGTGTAATCAACCGCATGGGCAGGGTCGAGGACGGGAATACCGTCTCCGACTTCGAGGATGAAGAGATTCGCCGTACTCTCTCGCTCTCGACGTCCATTCTGCCGGTTGAATACAAAGACCACAAGGTCAATTTGCTTGACACGCCGGGATACACCGACTTCATCGGTGAAGTCATTTCAGCGCTGCGTGTGGCGGACGGCGCCGTGATCGTCGTCGATTCGGTCGCTGGTGTGGAGGTCGGGACCGAACTGGTCTGGGATTACTGCGATACGTTCAAGCTGCCGCGCTTCGTCGTGATCAGTAAAATGAACCGCGAGAATGCCAATTTCCAGGCGGCGTTGGCGGCGGTGCAGGAACTCTCCAGCGATGTCACCTTCATTCCCGTCCAACTTCCTCTGGGTGAAAAACTGGATTTCGAGGGCGTGATCGATCTTTTCAGCATGAAGGCGCGCCCGGGAGATGGTACCAAGGCGGAAGACATTCCTGCCGAGTATGCGGAAAGCGTCGAGGAAGCGCGCATGATGCTGGTGGAAGCTGCAGCCGAGGGAGACGACGCCTTGTTGGAGAAATATTTAGACGGTGCAGAACTCAGTGCGGAAGATGTGTCCAAGGGATTTCGCAGCGCCGTGCAGTCGGGCCGCTTCGTTCCCGTGTTCGTCGCTGCCGGAACCGAAAACATCGGAACCGCGCCGCTGCTGGAAGCGATGATCGATTTATTCCCCTCGCCGGCGGATGTCGCGCCGGTGATCGCCAAAGGCACCTCCGGGGAAGAGGAGTTGTCGGCGTCGGATAACGGACCGCTGGCGGTCTACGTGTGGAAAACGACGGCCGATCCATTCGTCGGGAAGCTCACCTACATGCGGGTATATTCGGGACTTCTGGATAGCGATCGCAAGGTATACAACCACAGCCGCGACGAAGAGGAGCGGCTGGGAAGCCTACATGTCATGTGCGGCAAGGAACAGATCCCCGTCGATCGTCTCCACGCCGGAGACATCGGAACGGTGGCGAAGTTGGGCGAGACGGGAACCGGCGACACGCTCGGCGATAAGGGGCATCCCATTCTGCTGCCCCAGCCCGAGTATCCTACGGCGCTGTATGCGGTCGCTGTGTCACCGAAGACGCAGGCCGATTCGACCAAGATCAGCCCCACACTAACGCGTTTGAGCGAAGAAGATCCCACCCTGTCTTGGTACCAGGAAGCCAGCACCAATCAAACCATCCTGCAGGGCATGGGAGACCAGCACATCGACGTCGCCATTCGCAAGGCGGAATCGAAATTCCAGGTTGGATTGGACACCGAAATCCCCAAGGTGCCCTACCGGGAAACGATCACGAAGGTAGGCACTTCACAGTATCGTCATAAGAAGCAGACGGGTGGCGCCGGCCAGTTCGCTGAAGTGCACATGCGCGTCGAGCCGCTGGAGGACGAGGAATTCGAGTTCGTAAATGAAGTCTTCGGCGGGGCGATTTCTTCTAGTTACATGCCCGCCATCGAGAAGGGGGTACGCGGCGTGATGAAGCAGGGCGTGCTCGCCGGCTATCCGGTCGAGAAGGTCAAGGTGGCGATTACGGACGGCAAGGAGCATCCCGTAGATTCGAAGGCCGTGGCGTTCGAGATCGCCGGGCGTGAAGCCTTCAAGTTGGCAATACGCGACGCTGCCGCCGTGTTGCTCGAACCGATCATGGACGTACGCGTAATCGTGCCCGAGAGCAACATGGGCGACGTGCTCGGCGATTTGAACACCCGCCGGGCCCGCGTCCAGGGGATGGAAACGGAGCGCGGCCGCAGTGTGGTCACGGCCAAAGTTCCCCTGGCGGAAATCCAGCGTTACACGACCGATCTGCGTTCGTTTACCGGCGGGCGAGGATACTACACCACATCGCTGAGTCATTACGAAGTCGTGCCTCATCACATCACCGAGGAGATCATCGCCGCTCGCCAGAAGGAACTCGGCAAAGAAGAAAGCGATTAGAAGATAATTTATAAGACGTGGGGAGGGAGAATCCCTCCCCATTGTGCTTCACTGGAGTCACGGTGCAGAAACCTCCGCTAAGCCTGATTCTATTAAGCCTGATCGCGGTACTCCTCTCGAGTTGGTCGGTCGTAAACAGCTTGCACGTGCTTTGGTTCGGGTCTTATCTCGACCTGGGAGATGTGCAGCTGTTGTGGTTTCACGCGCCCGGGCAAGGCAAAATCTCGTCAGTTTCATTACCCGTCGCACCCGATAAAGTAGCCTGGCCGTTTCTAATTCTGGGCCTAACCTGGCCCGGCGTTCTGGCGGCCCTTTGGTTGGGTATGCCCTGGAGCTCGCGATGCGTCGTCGGGTTGTTTGTGCTTTCCCTGTCGATCTTCGGCCTGGGAACGCTGTTGGCCTTGCTGGGTTTGGCGTGCCACACAGCAGCGACGACGCAGCGCTGGATCACACAGTTCGGTGAGGCGCATGGAGTCTGATTGGATTCCGGTTCGCTTCATCGACGACGAGATCGAGGCAGGTTTCGATCGGCCACCCACACTGCGTAAAAAACCCAAAGCTCCGGACACGATCACCTGGGGGGATGAAGATCTACGCGTAAAGAAGGTGATTTCGGAGTGGTTCGACACCCATCGGCGGGGTGAAATGTCCCGCAACATGTCTGAGGAGCACCTGCGCGTCGCCGAGCGCCGCGGCTCGTGGGGCGTGGGGCGGTTTTACTTCCGGGTGCAGGTCGAAGACGGCCGTGTCTTCGACGTGTACTACGACCGTGCGCCGAAGAAGGCCGCCGACCGCAGGGGACATTGGTATCTATTGCGAGAGATGGAAGCAATAAATCGGTCTTAGTTACTTTCTGAGATTATTCCGTGGGAATCTAAAGTAATGGGCTTGAAATCGGCGTATTCCTACGCCATCCCCCATCTGACGAACAACCTCGGTGCCAGGTAAGACGCCCAGAATGCGACGGCGGCGTAGCGCACGAAGCGCAAGCTGTATTCCAGGACGCCGTGGCCGTCGGGGAAGATGAGTTTGAGGCCGGCGTAGAGCAGCAGCATGCCGAAAATGCCCACGAAATAGCGTTTGGCGCGTTGTTCCCACGAACCTCCGGCGTTGAATCCACCCCAGCGAAAGAGTAGCACACCGCCGGCGGCCAATCCGAACAAGGCACCGCTTGCGGTAATTAGATCGTCGAGGGCCAGTGGGTCGACCAGCCCCTCGGGCTGCGCCAGGCTTGCGGTCTCGCGCCACGCTTCCGGGATGATACGCTGCTCGGCCAATCGGTTGACCCCCAACCCGACGCCGATGAAGGCGAGGGAAAAGAGCAAAGCGATCACGATCTGGATCCCGGGTTTCAAGGCACCGAGCCGCTGACGAATGGGTTTCTCTAATTTGAGATACAACACCAGTACAATCGCGCCAACCAGCCAGCCACCCAAAGTATCCGTGGGAAAATGGACGCCCAGATAGAGACGCGAGATGGATACGAACAGAATGAGTAAAATGCAAACCACCGTCAGCCAGCGTTTGCGTAGCCAGATGGCTAATCCGCCCCAGATGGCTAACGCGTTCTGCGCGTGTCCGGATGGCAGGCCGAAGGTCGGCCGCCAGCCGAAAGCTTTAATCTCTTTGCTGACCCAATACGGTCGGGGGAACCCGAAAACCACTTTCAAGATGTTGTTGACGGATCCGCTGGTGAGCAAGAGCAGCCCGATACGAAAGCCCAGCACGGCATCGAAGCACCACAAGATCGTGGGCATGATCAGGATATAGAATTCTTGGTCACCAAGGTACGTGAAGAACTTCATCGGCAGGACGAGCCACTCCCCAAGAGATTGTAGCCATTTGATGACCGGGATACCCCATTCGAGCCACGGATTCATCACTCACACTCCTTCAGGATCAGACGAGACGATGCGTTGGATGAACGCGGTCACGGTTTCAAACACCACCGTTCGTTCGGCGTCGCTGGTGATTACATGGCTGCTGTCTTCAACCCAGGCCATACCTTTGTCGGACGATCCCAGGTGATCGTAGATCAGCTGCATGTGATCGGGCGGTATGAAGCGGTCGTTTTTCGAATGCATCAAGAGCGCCGGCACGTGCACCTTCGGCAGCGTACTCCGCATGGCGGCAAGCATCGGTTCTAACTCGAGGATGGCCCGCAGTGGATAACCTGTGTAAGCCACGCGCTCGTCCTGGGCTTTCGGGTCGTGCCAGTCCGGAGGTCCCTTGGCGATGGCGGGTATCAGGTAGCTCAGCGGCTTCAGGACCGGCTTGAGTCGCTTCAAGCGTGGATAGGGCGGCAGGCGGAAAGGTGTGGCCAGGGTCACGACCCCGGCGTTCGGGAATTCAGTTGCCAGGATCAGCGAGAGCGACCCTCCGACGGAGGAGCCGACAAAGAAGATTCGCTTGCAAAAATCACGGAGTAAATAATAACCGTCTTCGACGCTGCCGAGCCAGTCCGTCCAGCGGGCGCGGTTCATGTCCTCGAGCTGCGTGCCGTGGGCGAACAGACGCACGCCCAGCACGGTGTAGCCATGCTGCGCCAAGTGTGAGCCCAGATCACGCACTTCCTGCGGCGAAGCGGTGAAACCGTGGGTGAGCAGGCACCCCGTTTCTCCAGCGGGAATGAAGAAGGGTTCTGCGCCGGCCCGGACTTGACTCATCCGGAATCGCTCGTCACACGCTGGACGAAATCTCCCGCGGCCTTGAAGGCCGTCTGGCGCGCCAGATCGCGCGGGATTACGTGCCCACCTTTCTCTAGAACCAGGATTTCCTTGTCTGCGGCAGGTACGTTGTCATAGATTGCCTGACCTTGCTCAGGCGGGACGGTTTCGTCGAGCTTGGAGTTGATCAGCAGCAGCGGTTTGTTCAGCTTCGGAAGATTACGGCGCATTTCTACGAGCAATTCTTGAACTTCGTAACCGCCGCGCACGGGATAGCTTTCATAATCCACGTGCACCTGTTCGGCCATCGGATCGAAAATACCTGCTGGACCTTTGGTCCTGGATTTGTAGATTAGGCTGAGAATCGGCAGGATTACTCGCAGCCTGCGCACCATCCACTCTTGAATCTCGTACGGTGCGGACATGGCAACCACACCGGATACCGGCAGGTAGCTGCCGAGGTAGAGCGCCAATGCCCCTCCCATCGATAATCCCCCGACTACGATTTTTTCACAGCTGCCTTCGAGCAGGTAATAACCGTCTTCTGCCGACGCGACCCAGTCCTTCCAGCGTGCGCGATACATGTCGGTGAGCTGTGTGCCGTGGGCGAAGAGGCGCGGTGCGAGCACGGTGAAGCCGCGGCCGTTGAGATACTCTCCCATCCAGTGCATTTCGTTGGGCGTGCCGGTGAACCCGTGCAGTAACAGACAGCCGGTCTTCCCACCGGGCAGGAAGAAGGGTTGACCGCCCTTCATGATTTGGGTCATGAGATCGTCTCCAGTTTACGTGTATACGTCGTCAGGCTCTCGGCGCCGTCCAACGTGACCAGAACGTCGTCCTCGATACGCACGCCGCCGCGACCGGGAAGGTAGATTCCGGGTTCGACGGTGAAGGTCATTCCCGGTTGCAGAATACGCTGGTTATCCGTCCGGATGTAGGGCGGTTCGTGTGCTTCCAGACCGATGCCGTGGCCCGTGCGATGGATGAAAAACGCGCCGTAGCCGGCGTCTTCGATGACGTCTCGTGCAGTCTGGTCGATGTCGCTGCATGGGATTCCCGGTCGTACGGCGTCCCTGCCGGCCCGATTGGCGGCTCGGACGACTTCGTAGATGGTATTCAATTCTTCATCGATCTCGCCGAGCGCGAACGTGCGCGTGATGTCCGAGATGTAGCCGTCTACCCGAGCTCCCCAGTCGAGAATCAGCAGGTCGCCCGCCTGGAGCGTTCGCTCTGTGGGCGTGGCGTGCGGCAGGGCGCTGTTGGGTCCGCTGGCCACGATGGGATCGAAGGGAAAATCGGATTCCGAGCCGGCGCGCAGCAACTGCATGGTGAGTTCCGCTTCTAGCTCGCGCTCGGTCATACCGGCACGGATGAGGGGGACGGTCGCTTCGAGCGCCTCCTCGGCCGCTGCGACCGCCTTGCGCATGAACTCGACTTCGTCTGCCATTTTAATGATGCGCAGTTCATTGAGAATCACCTCGCCGGAGACGAATCTCGCTTGGTGTGAGTGTTCTTCCAGCAAGCGCAGCTCCATCACCCGCATACGCAATGGTTCGATCCCAACTCGAAAGCCGTTGATCGATTGACAGGCTTCCTGGAACGTCTCTGCGCGTGAACTGGCCGTTTCATCGTAGCTGAAAAGCTGCAGGTCGAAATCCGTAGAATCGACTTTGGCGCGTTCCAAATCGGGGAGGATAAGCGTGGGGTTCGCATCGGCGGTGAAGATGACCAGAACGGGCCGTTCCATGAGATGAAAGGAGAGGCCCGTGAGGTAGGAAAGTGTTGGGCCTGGATTGAGCGCCAGCGCATCGATTTCACTGTCCCTAATGACCTGCTTCAACCGGGTGATGCGGTCTGCGTGCATGCGCTCCTCCTATGGGCATTATAGTTGCGCTGAAGGTGGAGATCAATGCGTTTCTTGACAGTGATATGGCGCTGAAGTACAATGCCAACACCTCGGCGGGGGCCTGTGGCGCAGTTGGGAGCGCGCATCAATCGCACTGATGAGGTCGCGGGTTCGAATCCCGCCAGGTCCACTCCCGGGCCCATGGCGCAGTTGGGAGCGCGCCTCAATGGCATTGAGGAGGTCGTGGGTTCGAATCCCACTGGGTCCACTAAACAAATTGAATACAAGGCTTTGGCAGGAGTAGTAGGTCATCCGTCAGCGAGCCGGGGAGGGTGAAAGCCCGGCAAGGTGGTCACGGGACGCCGCAGAAAAGGCTGAACTCGCCTGTGGTCCATTTTGGACAAGCCCTCTCGGCGAACGGAGTAGTCGAGAGCGGGAATCGCCCGTTAGCGCGATCCGAGCAGCCCGATGACGCTGGTAAGCACTCTTTTTCCAAACGGTCGGGAAGCAGGGTGGTACCGCGGAGCGCACCTTCGTCCCTGAACGGACGAAGGTTTTTTTTGTGAAGCGGATCGGGATTGTCCGAAAGACGTTGTTCGTGTGGAGGATGTCGATGGGTAAGAAGAAGGAAGCGCAACAAAGCTCCCAGGAGCGCACCTGGATCGAGCGGTACGATCCAGGCGAAATCGAACCGAAGTGGCAGGCGCGTTGGGAAGCGGATCAGCTTTACAAAGCGGAAATCGATCCCAAGAAGGAAAAATACTATTTCCTGACCATGCTTCCCTACACATCGGGCGATATGCACATCGGACACTGGTTCGCCATGACGCCTTCGGACGCACGCGCCCGCTACCTGCGCATGAAGGGCCTCAACGTAATGTACCCCATCGGGTTCGATGCTTTCGGTTTGCCGGCCGAAAACGCGGCGATCGAACGCGGCATCCATCCCAAGGAATGGACCTATGAGAACATCGCCAACATGCAGCGCCAGCTGCGTAGCATGGGAGCGATGTGGGATTGGTCGCGACAAGCGATTTCATCCGATCCGGAGTACTACCGTTGGACGCAGTGGTTCTTCCTGAAGATGTACGAGAACGACCTGGCCTATAAGAAAATGTCACCGGTGGATTGGTGCCCCCACTGCAATACCACGCTGGCCCGGGAACAGGTCTGGGGTGAAGATCGGCACTGTGAACGCTGCAAGACGCCGGTGATCAAGAAGAACCTCGACCAGTGGTTCTTCCGTATCACGAACTACGCCGATGAGCTGCTCGACTTCTCGACGATCGATTGGCCCGATCCCGTGCGCATCCTGCAGGAAAACTGGATCGGACGCAGCGAAGGCGCCAGCGTGACCTTCCACACCGAGGACGGTGACCCGATGCCAGTGTTCACCACGCGGCCAGACACGCTCTGGGGCGTGACCTTCATGGTGCTGGCGCCGGAACATCCACTGGTGGAGAAGATCACCACGGCGGATCGAGCGGAAGAAGTGGAAGCCTACGTGCATCAAGCCGCAAGGCAGGCGGACATTGAACGCGAGGCGGTGGATAAGGAGAAGACGGGCGTCTTCACCGGCGGCTACGCCATCAACCCGGTGAACGAGAAACGCATTCCGATCTGGATCGCCGATTACGTCCTGATGACCTACGGGACCGGGGCGATCATGGCCGTTCCCGCCCATGACGAGCGAGACTTCGAATTTGCCCTGAAATTTAGCTTGCCCATCATCCCGGTGATCGATCGCCCGGATGGACTGACCAAATCGGCTGCCCTCACGCAAACCGTGAAGGACGGATTCGTCGAAGCGCTGGAAGCGGAAAAAATACCCTTCGAGGAGCACGACGGCGCATACCAGATCGAGATCCCGCTGGTTAAAGTCGCCAATTACATCGAGATCGCAAAGGCGCACATTAAAACCGGCGCCTGGATCGAAATCGTGGGGACGCAGTGGTTGTTCCTCTTCCACGACGACGTAGTGCCGTGGGATTCCGCCGAGGCGGATGAACGGATCCTGGCGCGCTGCAAGCAACTGGAACCCAACGTGAAGGATAACCGTTCGGTCATGGAAATGCTCTGGAGCGTGGAATTCTATCGGGATGCACTCTACCATGCGGAGTACGGAACGATGATCCACTCCGGTCCGCTGAGCGGGACGCCGGGCGAAAGTGCCGTCGATACGACCAATGCGTATCTGGAGGAAAAAGGCATCGGCAAAGCAGCGGTGAATTACCGCCTGCACGATTGGCTGATCTCGCGGCAACGCTACTGGGGCGCGCCGATTCCCATAGTGTACTGTGAGAAATGCGGTATCGTGCCCGTTCCGGAGGACCAACTTCCGATCGAACTTCCCGAAGACGTAGAGTGGAAACCGACCGGCGAAAGCCCGTTGAAGTTACATCCCACTTGGAAATATACCCAGTGCCCGAAATGTGGTGAACCAGCGGAACGCGAGACAGACACGATGGATACGTTCATGTGTTCTTCGTGGTATCACCTGCGCTATCTCAGCCCGCATTACGATAAGGGGCCGTTCGATCCCAAGGAATACGATTACTGGATGCCGGTCGACACCTACACCGGCGGTATGGAACATGCCACCATGCATCTCATCTACACCCGTTTCTTCCACAAAGCGAATCGGGACATGGGCATCACCGAAGGACCCGAGCCGATGCTACAGTTACGCAACCAGGGCCAGATTCTGGGGCCGGACGGCCAGCGTATGAGTAAATCGCGCGGCAATGTGATTGATCCCGATGAACAGGTCGCGATGTACGGCGCGGACACCGTGCGGGGCTACCTGATGTTTGGTTATCGCTGGTCGGAAGGAGGTCCCTGGAGTCCCGAAAACATCCAGGGTGTGGTGCGCTGGTTGAATCGGGTGTGGACGCTTGTGCTCGAAACGGCAGACGTTGAGCCGGGGGACGAAAAACCGGAGCCGACCCGCAACTTGACGCGCAAGGTACATCAGACCATCCGGCACGTGTCTCACGACCTGGAACACTTCGAGTTCAACACGGTGATCTCCGCCTTGATGGAACTGACCAACGCTATCTACGAGGCGAAAGACGCTGGCCTGGCGGACACGCCGGGTTTCGAGGAAGCGGTGGAGACCTTGCTGCTCTTGATGGCGCCGGAGACGCCGCACATCACAGAGGAATTGTGGGCGCGTCTGGAAAAACCGTATTCCATCCACCTGCAGTCGTGGCCGCAGTTCGATCCCGAACTGGCGAAGGAAGATGAAATCACACTGATCGTGCAGGTCAACGGCAAGCTGCGCGACCGCATCAGCGTTCCGGCGGGAATCAGCGAGGAAGATGCGAAGGCGCAGGCGTTGAGCAGCGAAACCGTTCAACGTTTCATGGAAGGTAAGCGGCCGAAGAAAGTGATCGTGGTTCCCGGACGGCTGGTGAATATCGTCGTTTGATCCGTCTGTGGGTAACTTCGTTTTCACGTCCGAAATCTATTTTGAAAGGGCGACACACAGGGTCGCCCTTTTTTTCGTATCGTTGCCCCTTCACCGTCCTCGACGTACAATCGTGATCGTTCCGAAATCCAGAAGGTGAAAACCATGACGATGAAACGCGACGTATTGATCGCGGACGACGTGCCTGCGGCCATCGGTCCGTATTCGTTGGGGATTAAATCCGGGGATCTGGTGTTCGTATCCGGCACGCTGGGTATCGATCCACAAAGTGGGGTGATGGCATCCGGCGGCATTGAGGCGGAGACACGCCAGGCGCTGACGAATCTATCCAGAATTCTCAAATCGGGTGGTTCTTCATTGCAGAACGTGGTCAAGACGACGGTCTTCATGCAAGACCTGGACGAATTTGCCAAGATGAACGCCGTCTATGCGGAGTTTTTTCCCAAAGAACCGCCGGCGCGCTCGACGGTGGAAGTGGCTGTGTTGCCCAAGGGTGCGGCGGTAGAGATCGAAGCCATTGCCGTCGTGGGTGGGTTATTGGGAGATTGACCGGCCTACGAACGGTGTTTTCCAGGGCTTGATACCCAGTCCGCGCATTCCGAAAACTACGGGAAATATGTTACCGCAGTCCGTTTCTGATGAGGGGAATGGTTACATTGCGGTAACCATCCGGTAACCATGGAGGTCTAAAGTATTTATGAGAACCTGATTTCTCCATGGGAGGCAAAGAAGATGAAGGTCAAAGCAGCTTTCGCCCTGATGCTTCTACTGATCGTCACATTGTTGGTTTCGTGTAAGCCTTCTGGGGCTACGCTTGAACGCGAAATCACGCAAACGGATGTTCCGCGAACCGAGACAAGCACGAAGTCGGTCAAAGCGTCAATTCGCGTGACCGCTACAGCGACATCGACGAGAAAACCATCGCAAACTCTTTCGCCGAGCGTCTCGCCATCCATTACGCCTACGGCGTCTCCATACCCTGAAGTAGCGCCTACATTTCCCCATACAGACGTACATCTGATTTTTCACGGCGATCGAGACGAACCTTACGTCGCGCTGACCTTCGACATGTGTCAGAAACCGAAGCTGCCAGCATGGTTCGACGCCGATATCGTGGAAGCGCTATTGGAAGCGGATGCGCCGGCGACTTTCTTTCTGGGCGGTGATTGGATGCGCACCCATCCGGAGGAAACGAAGCTGCTGGCGCAGTATCCCCAATTCGAACTCGGGAATCACTCCTGGAGTCATCCCGACATGATCGATCTGGAAGAGATCGACATGCATCGCGAGATTGTCAAGACGCAAAACATACTCTACAGTCTTACTGGTCGGCATGCGCGGCTCTTTCGTCCACCCGCCGGACTGTACAACACCATGCTGCTCAGCGTCGTCGCTTACCATGGTCTCTATACAATCCATTGGGATGCGGATACTGCAGACCCGGTTCCCGATAATGATGCGGAGAATATCAACCGGCTCGTTCGCGAGCGTGTGCAAAATGGCTCGATCATCCTGATGCACGGCAATGGCCGCGGCTGGCATACTGCCGAAGCGCTGCCGGAGATGATTCGCTACCTGCGTGACAGCGGATACACCCTCGTGACGGTTTCCCAAATGATCGGCCTCGAGCCGCTGTCCGATGATCAGCCTTGAGTCCATCCGATATAAGAATCAAGAATGGCCATGTACAGTTATCTTGATCCAAAGTCGAAATTTACCTTTCATCGAACCGCTATTCGGTCATCATCGTCCGGTGGGAGGATGTGGATGAAGAAGAGCGTGGTGACTTTGTTCGTATTTCTGTGGATCTGTGCGCTTCTAACCGCTTGTCGATATCCACTCGGCGAGACGGATGAGTTGGCTGTGCTAACTGCCGATGCGTTGATTGAGACATCTATACCCTCGGTCGGAGAGACAAGTGATGGTGTGACCACTGAGGCCACAACTGCTCCGACGAATGATCCTTTGGCCGGCGTGACGATCGAAGTCCATAACCTCGTCGATTCGGATCTCGTTCCGCCACGCACCACGTTGCAGGGTATCTTTGCGGGTTTAGAGCCGGATGTCACCGCAATTCATGTCCTGCTTCAACCGCAAGCTGCGGGAGAGCAAGTTTTTCCGGCCGAAGCGTATTATTCGGTCACGAACACGACAGGGGAATGGTCCATCCCGGTTCTTTTTGGGAATGACGAGTCACTTGCTGAGCCAGAGAAATACAACGTCTATTTTGCGTTTACCGCCGATGAGCGTGCCCGGGCGGAATTGTCTGCAGGAAAGGAGCAAGGCTTTTCGCTGTCCGATCTACCTGATGGGGTGTTTGTCGTCGAGGAAGTGACCGGCGTGGAAAGAAAGGCGTATGAACATGTTAATGAATATCGGCTGCTCTACAATACAATTTACCTTCATAACGGCGTCAAGAGCATGGACATTGTCTCAATATCTTTGGATGATCCGGAAGACAATGATTACAGACGCTTGACGGACACGGCCGTTGCAGAGGTCCAGCCGGCACTTTGTCCCGGCAATCAGAAAATCGCCTTCGTCCAAATCCGTGGCTATCACGTGGAAGAGGAGCCCAATTGGGCGATATGGATCATGGATAGTAGCGGTCAGAATATGGAGGCGCTCATTGACGAAGCGGAGGTCGTTTACGATAAGCCGGTATGGTCCGAGGATTGTCGTTATATCGCCTACGCCGCCATGGATCTGGGAGTTAAACCGGAGCGCTGGTTTATTACGTTGTTGGATTATCAGAACCAATCCATAGTGCCCATCCAACTCACACAAGGGAGATATCCTTCCTGGATCCCTGGCGTTTCAAAGCCGGAATTGGTCTTCGAGAACAAAGACGTGCTGTATCGGTTGGACGTCGACGACTGTCTCGAGACGGCAGGCTTGAAGCCTGGGACGTGTGATCCCACCTACCTTACGGGCGAGCGAGTGGCTGGTACCCATCCGGCCATATCACCTGATAAGCAGTGGCTCGCCTTTGCCTCGATTCCGACTCTGGATGAGGACAGTGATGATTATCGTCAGGATATTTATGTTTATGACATGGTTCGAGGCGGGGATCCGATTCCCGTTGCCGCTAATCCCAATCTGGATTGGCGACCGATATGGGGGCCGGACAGCCAGACGATCTACTTCGAATCGGGACGAACACCGTTTTTCTCGATCTTTGCGGTGTCGTTGGACGGATCTAACCTGCAGTTGTTGACAGATCCGAATGTCGAAGATCAGAATCCTCAGGTGGTGGTTCAAGACGCATATTTTCCGCTGGAGGAGGGTTCCAACGAATGATGGACTCCGGCTGGTAATTGTGGTGCAATTTTTTTGTTGAACGATCCGGGATTTCTCTACCCTTCGTTCCTTTGCATTGGCCAAAATGTGAACTTTCGTTCCTGTAGGGGGAATAGTATGCTACACGGAAAGCTGTCCCTACTTCATCCATGGAGAGTGCCCGATGGCTGGTGAGAAGATTTTAGTCGTCGACGACGAAGCCAACATCATCGACCTGGCACGTATGTACCTGGAGCGTGATGGTTTCCAGGTCTGCGCGGCGAGCGACGGCGCTCAGGCTCTGCGGGAAGTCAGCCAGAAGAAACCCGATTTGGTCGTCTTGGATATCATGCTGCCCGAGATCGATGGATTCGAGGTCTGCCAGCGGGTGCGAGCGGAATCGAATGTTCCCATCATCATGCTCACCGCCCGCGACGATGACGTGGACAAGATCGTCGGGCTGGAATTAGGCGCCGACGATTACATGACCAAGCCCTTCAACCCGCGCGAGCTGGTGGCTCGTGTGAAAGCGATTCTGCGCCGCATGGAACGCGCTCCACATGAAAGTACGGCTCCTTTGGAGCTTGGCGACCTGTGCGTCGATCCGGCGCGTCGGGAGGTTCGAGTCGCCGGGGAAGCCGTCGATTTGCGCGCCAAAGAATTCGATCTACTGCTGACGTTCTGTGAGAATCACGGCATCGTGCTCACGCGCGAGCAGGTGCTCGAACGGGTTTGGGGCTTCGATTTCTACGGCCAGACACGCACCGTGGACGTGCACGTGGCCAGCTTGCGCAAGCGGTTGTCGAACAGCGAGCAGGTGCGCATCGAAACGGTGACGGGCGTGGGATACAAATTGGTGTGTGAGTAATCGCGTGCTTCGCTCCCTGCGCTCGCGGTTGTTCCTGACCTTTCTGCTGTACGCCGGGATTATCGTAATCCCGGTGGTTTTGAGCCTGATCTTCGTCATGCTCGCCAATCTCGAACGATTGGAATACCGGCGCCTTGATGTCTTGCGCAGCGCATTCAACGTGCGGGAAGCGAATGTGCTGGCTGACCTTCCTCCCGATCGCCTACCGCAATTTTTAGCCCCTGTGGATCAGCAAGCCGATGTGCGGATCATGATCCTAGACAGTGCGGGCAGCGTGCTCGCCGACAGCCGTCCTGGGGCACGCAAAATGCCGGAAGAAATAAGCCAGACAATCGTGCAGAGTGACTCGGTCGAGCGAGGAAAGTTCGGGAACCTTCTTTCAGGCTCGTGGATATTCGTTTCTGCCCGTATGCCGAAGGGGCGTTGGGTTGTCCTGGCAACGCCTTCAAACTCTCTCAGGCGCTTGTCCACGTGGGGGAATGAATTGATCCAACCACTGCTGCGGATGGGGATTCTGGCACTGATTATCTCCGCGCTGCTCGCCTGGCTGATCGCCCGCTGGGTCGCCGCGCCATGGAGCAAGGCGGCCGGCGCGGCGCGCGCAGTCGCAGCGGGGGATTACGAGCAGCGGATTGAATCCGACGGACCGCTCGAGGCGGAGAGTATGGCGCTTGCCTTTAACAACATGGTCGCCCGCGTACGATCCAGTCGCCGGGCACAGCGGGATTTTGTGGCCAACGTCTCCCACGAATTGAAGACGCCATTGACCTCGATCCAGGGTTTTGCGCAGGCCATACTGGATGGAACGGCAGAAGATCGCCAGACCATCGAGCATGCCGCGCAAGTGATTTTCGATGAATCCGATCGTCTGCGGCGCCTGGTCGAAGACCTGCTGGACCTGGCGCGTCTCGATGCAGGACAGGTGGAATTCCAGCGCGAACCGGTAATGCTGGTGAAGCTTATCCAGAGCGTAATGGACCGACTGGATCTCCGTGCGCGTGAAAATAAAGTCGAGCTGCTCGATAAGTTGCCGACCCTACCGACCATCATCGGGGATGGTGACCGCTTGGCGCAGGTTTTCACCAATTTGATCGACAACGCCATCGATCACTCGCCGGAAGAGGGCACAGTCACGCTCGGCGCAGATTTTGAGAATGGCTGGGTTTCGATTCACGTAGATGATCAGGGCCCAGGAATCCCGGCGGAAGAACTCTCTCGAATTTTCGAGCGCTTTTATCAATTGGAGAATTCCCGAAGCGCAGGGAAGAGACGCGGGGTGGGCCTTGGGCTGGCAATCTCGCGCGAGATCGTACAAATACACGGAGGCCACCTCGTGGCGCAAAGTTCGCTGGGGCAAGGTAGCCGCTTCACGGTCCGGCTCCCGGTCGTTCGTCCGGATGATAAAACCCTCATCCGTCGCCGATAGCGATAATCCGATATAATCCTGGGTACCTGATTTTTGGAGTGGATTGATGTCAACAGATGAGAAGGAACCGGCGTTTTGGTTTTCGATTGGTCTGGTCACGACTTTGGTGGTCTTTCTCTGTATAGCAATAGCCGTTCTAACCGCTATTTTGGTCGGTGGTGCGATCGATTCAGTTGTTTCTTCCGTGGAAGTGACGCAAAGTACGCCGACTGAAAGTTCCAGCGAAGGAGAATCCGTAACGGAAAGGCCAACGTTACCTACGATCTTCGATGCTATGATCCAGGAAGATGTCGACCTCGAATTAGCACGTGAGATGCGGGCGAGTTTGGCTGAAACCATCGTGCCCGAGGCCGATCCGAGATCTCTGGCTGAGCGCTTTCGGGGAGTCGATGAGGTCCCCGTCGTGCTGCGCGAGCATGCCGATCCGATCGATATCGGCGCGACGGAATCTTTCTGGATCACAGACAATCAAGAGGGGGAGAGCTTCGAGATCACTGCCAATCTGGCTTACGCCACCGATCACGTTTATTTCTGGGTCGAAGATGGCGTCAGTTACAATGATGAGGATGCGGTAGCCCTGGTGGACACGTTCGAAAACAGCATTTATCCAAAGGACCGGGAATTCTTCGGCGAAGAATGGTCCCCTGGTGTGGATGGGGACGTTCATCTGTACATTCTTTTTTCCAGAGGTCTGGGATATTCCGTGGCCGGCTTGTACGGCTCCATCGATGAGTATTCGCCTCTGGTTCATCCATATTCGAATGCGCATGAGATCTTCTACATCAGTGCGGACAACGTCTCCCTGGGAGAGGAGTTCACCTACGGCGTTCTGGCCCACGAATTCCAGCACATGATCCATTGGTATCGAGACAGCAATGAAAGCACGTGGATGAATGAGGGTTTCTCGGAGTTTGCCGTTTTGTTGAACGGCTATGACGTCGGCGGCGTGGATTATATCTACGCCAGCGATACCGATAAGACCCTCGACTACTGGCCGAGCGGTGAGGACAGTTCGGCCCACTATGGCCAGGCTTTTCTCTTCGTTACGTATTTCATGGATCGTTTCGGTGCCGAGACCACGCAGGCAGTGATTGCACATCCTGCGAACGGTTTGGACTCGATCGATCGCGTCCTCGAAAGCGAAGCTACTTCCCAATCCAGTGATGGAGTCAGCGCTGACGATGTGTACTCGGATTGGAGTGTGGCAATGTGGTTGAATGATCCGTTCATCTCGAATGGGGAATACAGCTATCAGTCATATGATCCACCCATGCCGCGGCCTGCTGTCTCCCTCTTCGAATGCCCAGGCGATGAACACGTGCAGGACGTCAAACAATACGGAATTGATTACGTTGAATTCACCTGTCCGGGCACCTACACGACTGAATTCCAGGGACTCCAAAGTGTGCGGGTCGTTCCGGAAGATGCACATTCTGGGGACTATGCGTTTTGGTCAAACCGAGGAGATACGTCCGATATGACATTGACCCGCAGCTTCAATTTCAGCGATGTGGGCGGCGACATCAGCTTCGATTATTGGGTCTGGTACGACATCGAAGAGGACTGGGATTATTTGTATCTACTGGCCTCCGCAGACGGCGGGGAAACCTGGCAGTTCGTAGAAACGCCCTCCGGAACGGATACCAATCCTACAGGAAATTCCTACGGGTGGGGATATACGGGATACAGCGGCGATCCGAGCACATCGGTATGGATTCGCGAAAGCGTCGATCTGTCGGCGTTCGCGGGAAAGCAGGTCTTGCTGCGTTTCGAGTACATCACCGATGCGGCGGTCAACGGTGATGGTTTGTTGTTGGACGATCTTTCCATCGAAGCCATCGATTATCAAGAGGATTTCGAATCCGGAGACGGAGGGTGGGATGCGGCGGGCTTCGTACGCCTTTACAATCACCTGCCGCAGACGTATCGACTTGTCTTGATCGAAACCGGCAGTGAGACCCGCGTCCGCGAGCTGACCCTGGACGAGGACCAATCCACTGAGTTCGAATTTACGATCAGCGATGAATTCGACGAGGCGGTTCTGGTCGTCATCGGCACTGCACGTCACACCTGGCAGCTGGCATACTACAGATACCGGGTCCAACCATGAGTGGTGGGGGTGTATCTATTCGCTGGCAAAATCTATAAGGCCTTCATCTTACTTTGTACCGATTGGCTCCGTTCGAAGGTATTGGCCTTCGATCATTCACTGAAGTTGGTGCTGGAATGATGCAACGACATCGTATACTTCCCGTTTTAGTGCTGGGCATACTGATATCCGGTTTTCAGTTTCCACGGCAAGTTGGTATTGAGGTCATCGAAACGAAAGCGATCATTTCCTTTCCGGAGGAGATCGAATTCACGATCGAACTGGAGAGTGACGTCCTCATCGAAGTCGTCGAATTGGAATACGGCCTCGATGTCAGCAGCTGCGTGACCGACGTCAATCGGGTGATCCCGGAAGATTTCCAGCCCGGCTACGATGTCAATACGTATTGGGTGTGGAACATGCGTCGTACGAGTTCCTTACCTCCTGGCGCCAAATTGTGGTGGCGCTGGCACGTGATCGATTCAGACGGGATCGAGTTGAGAACGGAAAAACAGTGGCTGACGTGGATCGATCAGGTTCATGCCTGGAGAACCGTACAATCCGGAAACGTTTATCTGCACTGGTATGTCGGAGATGAAACCTTCGCCAATCGCCTCTTGGATGCTGCGATGAAAGCCCAGGACCTGCTGGAGAATGATATCGGAACACACCTGGATCGGGACGTTCATCTGTATATTTATAAGGATTTCGATGACCTGCGTGACGCCATACTCTTCGAACCAAGCTGGGCGGGCGGTCTGGCTTATTCCGGGTTTGCGATCGTGATCATCGGAATCTCGCCCGACAATCTGGAATGGGGGGTTGATACCATCTCTCACGAATTCGCCCACGTGATGGTCGGTAATGCCGTCGATCACTGTTACAGCAGTATACCCACCTGGCTGAACGAAGGTTTGGCGATGTATGCCGAAGGTGATCTGGACGACAACTCCGAATACCTCCTCCATGAAGCGATCGAGGACGATCGGCTCCTTTCGGTCCGGTCGTTGAGTGACAGTTTTGCCGAGCATTCGGAAATGGCCCGGCTGTCCTATGCGCAATCCTACAGCCTGGTCGACTTCTTAATCGACACATACGGGCCGGATGCGATGCTGGCGCTCCTGCAGGCTTTTCAAGACGGATATCGGTACGATACCGCTTTGGAGAAGATATACGGCTTCGACGCCGATGGATTGGACCGCAAATGGCGGGAATCTGTCGGAGCAAGCACGGATTCGCTCACCACGACATCTATTAAAGCGACACCGACAATCTTTCCGACGATTCAACCTTTGGTCATTGAATCTTCTTCCGTCGAAACTATCGAAGAAACACCTCCAACCGACGTTCCGACCCCGGAGATCGACATCGAAAGTCCGTCACAGGATGTTTCAACCTTTCCGTGGGAGATCGGCTTGGTGGTCGTGGGCGTTGCCGCTTTGATGGGCGTTGTGTGGTGGCTGCAGCGCAGAAGGAACCAGGTACCCGGGGGAGGAACGCGTGACTGATCGATTTCAACTGAGGAAGTTCATTCCACTCACCCTCGTCTTGGCCGGACTCATCGGACTGGCGTCCTGCAATGCGCGGGATGGCGAGGAAGCGGCGACTTCGTCTGCCTCGCAAGCGGTATCTGTGTCCACCATGCCGGAGAGCGAGACTCCAGATTCGTCACTGGACTACGAACCAGTGCGATACTTCAACGATGATGCCATGTTTTCCCTGGAACCACCCATGAATTGGGAGGTGGATGAGCCTGGAGACGGGTTTGCGCTCAGCGCGATGGTCGATCCCGTCGCTGGGACTCAAATTCTGGTCACCACATCGGAAATTTCGGTCGATCCGGCGCATACAATGAATGAAGTGCTGGCCATCTGGCTGGGGGAAGAGGCAATCGGTGAGACCACGTTCGAAGATAACATCGAGACAGATGCAGGTTTACCCGGAGAGTACCAGACTGGACGGCTTCAAAAGGGATCTGAATCCGGTATGGATGGCTGGGCCGTTGCCGGAGTCCAAACAAACACCTTTCTATACATGTTCCTCTCCACCTATCCCGAGGATAATTCGGATCCATTCCTGGAGATTTTTAGGGCGACGGTGAAAAGCTTTCGCCTCGAGCCCAGTATGCCGCGTGACTTTTCCCGCGAGAATGCCCTGGTGCTCGCGGGCAGCGAACCGTTGACGCTCGATCCGGCGCTCACGCATTTTGGAAGCAGCGGAATGATCGGCGACCTGTTTAGCGGTCTTGTCGTTTTCGATCCGCAAATGAACGTCAAACCCGCATTGGCGCAAGGTTGGGACGTAAATGAAGATGGAACGGTATACACGTTTCACTTGAATCCGCTGGCTCGGTTCCATAACGGACGTCCCGTTACGGCCGACGATGTCCTGTTTAGTTGGGAGCGAGCTGCCCGTCCGGAAACAAATTCAGAGACAGTATCCGTTTACATGGGTGATATTGTCGGTCTGTTGAATTTTCATGCGGGAGATGCAGATTCTATCGAAGGAGTTCGCGTCATTGATCGTCACACACTGGAAGTTCGCATTGATGGATCGAAACCCTATTTTTTGGCCAAACTCACTTATCCGGTATCCTGGGTGGTCGATCGCGACCAGGTTGGTTTCCCGAATTGGGCTGACCACCCGAATGGAACCGGTCCATTCCGGCACGTGCAGCATCTCGAGGAAACGTTCTTCCTGCTTGAGCGTAATCCGTTTTATTACGGAGAAGCGCCGCATCTGGATTTCGTGGCCTATCAAATCTATGCGGGCTACACCCAGAGCCTGTATCAAACGGGGGATGTCGATTTCACGGGATTGACGCGCGATCAACTCGAACGCGCCGAAGATCCCCGGGACGGTCTCTACGGTACGGTGGTTTCGGAGACGGGTCTGTGTACGAGCTACGTAACGTTCAACACCACTTCGCCTCCATTTGACGATCCCCTCGTGCGCAAGGCGTTCGTTTACGCCGTGGATCGCGAACGCTACGTCGAAGCGCTCACCAACGGAGAAGCGGTTGTGGGACGCGGGTTGCTTCCGCCTGGGATGCCGGGAGTTAGCGAAGACGTTCAACCTCCGGTATACGATCCCGATCTGGCGCGCGATTATCTATCTCGCTCGGATTATTACGCGCCAGGAAAGGTGCCGCCTGAGATCGTATGGACCCTGGGGAGCTCGAGTGGATACTATTCCAGTGCAGCGGCATTTTTAGTGGATACATGGAAAGATGTGCTGGGTGTCGACATACAGGTAGAGGGGATCGATTGGCTGAGTTACTACGATCAGGTGGATGCGGGTAATTACGGTCACTTGTTGTTGGAGGGCTGGTGTGCGGATTATCCCGATCCGGAGAACTTCCTGGATGTCCTCTTTCACAGCGCCTCGCCGCAAAACCATGCATATTATAATGATCCCGAATATGATGACTTGATCGAAGCCGCACGAACCGAAAAAAGTCTGGAGCATCGGTTAGAATTGTACCGGCAGGCCGAGCAGTATCTGCTCGATGCGGCACCCGTCTTGGTCCTCAGCCATAGCTCGCCATATTATGGCGTGTGGAAACCGTACGTGTTTGGCTACGTGCCTACACCGATCGATGTGCCGCAAAACCACATGATCTGGATCGAACGTTAAGCCTATGGGTGCCAGGATCGTGAAATCGAAGCGGATGTGTCTCACGAGGAGCAATCTATGACGTTCCCAACCCTATTGGATGACCGTCAAAGCGAACTCTGGGAAGCCGAGCGCAAACAAATCGAGCAACTTATCGACTTACTTCGAGATTGGGAGACGGCTCCCGAGGACCTCGAACATCTGCAGCATGCATTGCAGCAATTGGACGAGTTGTTCCTGCTCGTGGTGGTAGGCGAGTTCAACAGCGGAAAGTCGGCGTTGATCAACGCCTTGCTGGGGAAAGCATACTTGCCCCAGGGTGTTACCCCCACCACGGACCGGATTTATGTCGTGCGCTACGGCGAGGAGGGAGCGCCTGAATTCGTCGCCAAGGACGTGCGCGTGGTGCGTTACCCTGCGGAATTCTTGCGCGAGGTTAACATCGTCGACACACCGGGAACCAACGCTGTCCTGCGACATCACGAATCCATCGTGCGGGAATTCATTCCCCGCAGCGATCTGGTGATTTTTGTCACCTCGGCGGATCGTCCCTTCACAGAAAGCGAACGAGCTTTTCTGGAGCACATACAGGAATGGGGAAAGAAGATCGTCGTAACGATCAACAAAATCGATATCCTCGACGATCAGCAATCGATCGACGAGGTGCGCGAGTTCGTGCGCAATGGCGTGCAGGAATTGCTGAAACTCTCACCGCACATGTTTTCCTTCTCCGCCCGGCGGGCGCTCGAACAGACAGATGGGTCGGATGGATCCGAGCGCGTCGCGGGGAGTGACGAGTTCGCGGCGTTCCGCAAATATTTACTGGAGAGTCTCACCCAGGCGGACCGCATCCGCTTGAAGCTCCTCAGTCCGTTGGGCGTGGCGCGGAAAATTGGCCGCCAATACGACGAACTGGCGAATTCAAGGCTGGAGATACTTTCCGAGGACGTTCAGGTGCTGGACAAGGTCGAACGTCATCTCAAGCTCTATGCGGAAGACACCGATGCCGAATTCGAGCGTCATTGGCTCAGTATCGATAACAAACTATTGGAGATGCGACTACGCGGCGAGGAATTCATCGACGATCGAATGAGGCTGTTGAAGGTACGCGACATGCTGCGCGGCGGCCGGCTACGACAAGCTTTCGAGGACGATGTGGTCGGTCAGACACCGGATCAAATCGCCACCGACGTTCAAGAGATCGTCGATTGGATGGTCGAGCGTGAGATTCGTCAGTGGCGTTTGATGGCCGAAGAGTTGAACCGCCGGCGTGAGACGGATTCGCTGCGTGCCGCCGCCGAAGAGGCTTCCAGCGGCTTTGCATACAATCGCCGGCAGTTGCTGGACAACATCGGGGTCAAAGCGGATCGTGTGATCAAGAGTTACGACAAGCAAACGGAAGCGGCGCGTTTGGTGACAACGGTGCAGGAATCGATCGCCATGATGGGTCTGGTCGAAATTGGCGCCGTGGGCCTGGGGATTGTCTTGAATGCGCTTCTCGTGGGCGCAACGGCCGACGCGACGGGCATCATCGCCGCCAGCGTGCTGGGGGTGCTTGGATTTGCTATCATTCCCTTCCGACGCGGCCGGGCGAAGAAGGAATTGCGGACGAAAGTCCGGGAACTGCGCGGGAGACTCGCGAGCGTGCTGCGGGAAAGTTTCGAGCGGGAGCTAAAGCAGTCGATCGGCAGGTTGCGGGAGGCGCTCGCACCCTACCGACGCTTTGTTATGCATGAGGAGAAGCACCTGAAAGAGATCGATACGGGTCTCGAAGATGTACTCGGCCAACTCGATGCGCTGGAGAGCGAAATCGAGAACATCAAATGATCCCGTAAGTGGAATAAAGACGTGCAACCCAATTGTCGAGTACAGAATCATCCGTGAAGAAACTCTATCTCGTCCGACACTCGAAATCGAGTTGGAAAAATCCCGGTCTATCGGATTTCGAACGTCCCTTGAACAAGCGCGGTAAACGCGACGCGCCGTTTATGGGCAAGCTGCTCGCCAAACGGGGTGTGCGTCCGGAGCTCATTTTCTCAAGTCCCGCCAAAAGAGCGTTAAAAAGTGCTAAAATCATCGCTGAGGAAATCGGGTATCCGCTCGAGGAAATCGTCACGCAAGCGAAAATCTATGACGCAAGTGTTGCGGATTTGATCGAGGTCATTCACGACTTCGATAATATCTATCGGGAAGTGATGCTCTTCGGTCATAATCCGGGTATCACCGGACTAGTGAATTACCTCTCGGATTTCGAACTCGACAATCTACCCACCAGCGGAGTCGTTTGCATCGAGTTCAACGACACAGCGTGGCACAGGATATCTCGGCACAGCGGTGAAGTGGTGTTCATTGAATATCCGAAGAAACACCTATGAAGAAACCATCCGTGCCAAGAAGTGTTAACTCGATGGGTCCAACATTGTACGTACTTTTCCACAAGAAATGATGCATGAAAATGTGTGGCATTTCTGTGAGATTATTTGGAGGTTCGATATATGGCAATGCAAGATCTTCAATCTATAGCAAAGGCACTCGTTGTCGAGGGAAAGGGCATCCTCGCGGCTGATGAAAGTACGGGGACGATCAAGAAGCGTCTCAACAGCGTCGGCGTGGAATCCACGGAGGAAAACCGCCGCTCTTACCGCGATCTGCTCTTCACCACGCAAGGCGCGGCGGATTATATCAGTGGTGTGATCCTCTACGACGAGACCATCCGTCAAAGCACCAAAAAAGGTGTCCCGTTCCCAGAAGTGCTGTCCAAGCAAGGTACGATTCCTGGAATCAAAGTGGACAAGGGAGCAAAACCGATGGCCGGCTTTCCCGGTGAGCGAGTCACGGAAGGTTTGGATGGCTTGCGCGAACGCTTTGCAGAATACGTCAAGCTGGGCGCAAAATTTTCCAAATGGCGGGCCGTAATCACCATCGGTGATGGTATTCCGACGGTGGCATGCATGAATGCCAACGCGCATGCCCTGGTACGCTATGCCGCGCTCTCTCAGGAAGCCGGATTGGTACCGATCCTTGAACCGGAAGTCCTCATGGATGGAGACCACGATATCGATCGCTGTAAGCAGGTCACGTTAGAGACCTTGAATCGTCTATATGATGCGATATTCGAAATGGGGCTCGAGTTGGAAGGAACGCTGCTGAAACCCAACATGGTCATTTCTGGCAAAGAGTGTAAGAAGCAGGCCAGTCCAGAGGAGATAGCGGAAGCCACAGTGCGGACGCTCCTGCGAGCCGTCCCGGCCGCCGTACCTGGGATCGTCTTCCTCTCCGGTGGTCAGACCGCCGAGCAGGCGACCGAGAATCTGAACGCCATGAACGCCATGGGCAAGTTCCCCTGGGAGCTCAGCTTCTCCTACGGCCGTGCGCTGCAGGCACCGGCTCTGAAAGCCTGGTCCGGGAAGGCGGACAACGTCCCCGAGGCGCAGAAAGTCTATCATCACCGCGCCAAGATGAACGGCGCGGCGCGACTCGGAAAATACACACCGAAGATGGAGAAAGAACTCGCAGCCTGATTTCTGCGTCGGAAAGCGAACAAAGAACGACTAACCCTCCCGGAGAGTATCTACGTCCGGGAGGGTTTTCGTTAACTTCATGGTGGTTCTTCAGGATTGGCGCAGCATTTGCAGGACAACGTCGCTGCGTGTTTTCGTTTTCGCTTCCAGAAGGGATGGCTGCCCGTTGAGGTATGAATCCACCTCGAGCGCGCATTCCCGCCCTTCGCTGATCGCCCATACCACAAGCGATTGGCCTCGGCGCATGTCGCCGGCAGTGAACACGCCTTCGCGTGACGTGCGGAAGCCGTGCGAAGCACAATTACCGCGATCATCTTTGTCTACACCGAAGTCATCCAGCAGTGCATGCTCCGGATGGATGAAACCCATGGCGAGCAACGCCAATTGGGCGGGCAGCTCATGTTCGTTGTCCGGGAGTGCTTCGGGTTGGCCCGAACTCCAATCTGCTTCCACCGCCCGGATTCCTCGCAGCGTCCCTGACTTGTCCTTCAAGAATTCCTTCGACATAACAGCCCAACGTCTTTCACATCCCTCGGCTTGTGAAGTCGACGTGGTCAGCATGCGTGGTCCTGGATGCGTTGGCCACGGCGTTTGCGGGGTGCGGATTTCCGGCGGCTTGGGCAGGATTTCGATCTGCGTCACGGAACGGGCTTTTTGCCGGATGGCGGTTCCCACACAATCCGATCCGGTATCTCCACCGCCGATGACGACGACGTCTTTGTCCGTGGCCAGGATGTCGCTGCCCTCGGGGATTGTATCGCCGGCGATGCGGCGGTTGGCTTGGGTCAGGAAGTGCATGGCGAATTCGACTCCCTCCGCGTCACGGCCCGGGATGGGCAGATTGCGGGGTTTCGTCGATCCTCCGGTGAGGACGATGGCGTCGAATTCGGCGATGAGTTGTCCGGCGGGCAGGTCCACGCCCACGTGGGCTCCCGTACGGAAGGTTACCCCTTCGGCCATCATGAGGCCGATGCGGCGATCGAGCACGGCCTTGGAGAGTTTGAAATCGGGTATCCCGTATCGAAGTAAGCCACCGATCCGGTCCGCACGTTCGAAGACCGTGACCGTGTGCCCAGCACGATTGAGTTGATCGGCGGCGGCAAGACCTGACGGACCCGATCCGACAATGGCGACCGTCTTTCCCGTCCGATTTCGCGGGGGTTGCGGCAAGACCCAGCCTTCTTGAAACGCACGTTCGATGATGGCGAGTTCGATGGCCTTGATGGCGACCGCTGGCTTGTTGATGCTGAGAACGCAGGCCGACTCGCAAGGCGCAGGGCATACGCGCCCGGTGAATTCGGGAAAATTGTTGGTTTCTAATAGTGTTTGCAGCGCCTGCTGCCATTTGCCTTGATACACCTGATCGTTGAAGTCGGGGATGATGTTTCCCAGCGGACAACCGTTGTGACAGAAGGGTACGCCGCAATCCATACAACGGGCGCCCTGGATTTCGATCTCTTCCTGGGAGAGTGGAATGCTGAACTCGTGCCAGTGTCGGATGCGTTCTTCGACTGGTTCGTAGGCCGGGTTTTTTCTGGCGAATTCCTTAAAGCCGGTGACTTTACCCATCTTATACCTCACTCACCGAAGCCATCTCGACGCTGAGCCTGGCGAGAGCGCGCTTATAGTCGCGCGGCATCACCTTGATGAATTTCCTCAATTGGACGTCCCAGGTCGCAAGGATGCGTTCTGCACGCTCCGACCCCGTGGCTCGGGCATGTTCCTCGATAAGAACTTTGAGTCCGTTGATCTCCTCCGAGTCGACAATGTCCTCAAGGTCGACCATGCTGGTGTTGATTCGCTGCCGCGCCCGGTTGTCTTCGTCCCAGACGTAGGCGACACCGCCGGACATTCCGGCTGCAAAATTGCGGCCGATCGGTCCTAGGATCACGGCTCGTCCGCCGGTCATGTATTCACATCCATGATCGCCCACGCCCTCGACGACTACGTGTGCGCCCGAATTGCGCACGCAGAAGCGTTCCCCTGCCAAACCGAGGATGAATGCCTTGCCGGAAGTCGCTCCGTAGAACGATACATTTCCGCAGATCACGTTGTCGTTGGGGTTGAAATTTGCACCTTTCGGCGGATAGAGAATGGCCGTGCCGCCGGAAAGCCCCTTGCAGAAGTAGTCATTCGCTTCGCCCTCGATCTCGATGGTCAGGCCCGTTGGGGCGAAAGCCATGAAGGATTGCCCTGCCGAACCTACCGCTTTCAAGCGGATGGTGTCTTCGGGAAGCCCCTCCCCGTTGGTACGGCGGGTGATTTCCTGGCCCAGCAGTGTACCTACGGTACGGTTTACGTTGCGGATTTTGATGTTTTCCTCGACTTTTACTCCCCGTTTGATCGCGGGGTCGGCGATTTGAATCAGCTTCTTGTCGAGCGCTTTGTCGAGGCCGTGGTCCTGGGGAACGCAGCAGAACATCCTGCATCGACCGTCCGCCTGCATGAAATGAAGCAGGCGTGCCAGGTCGAGATGTTTGGCTTTGTAGTGTTTGATATCCCGCTTGGGGGCGATTTTGTCCACCCGGCCGACCATCTCGTCGACGGTGCGGAAACCGAGGCGCGCCATGTGCTCCCGCAGGTCTTCGGCTATAAATCGGAAGAAGTTGACCACGTGCTCTGGTTCGCCCGTAAAGAGCTTACGTAGCTCTTTGTCTTGCGTCGCCACACCCACAGGGCATGTATTGAGATGGCACTTGCGCATCATGATGCAGCCCATGGCGATGAGCGCTCCCGTGGCGATGCCCCACTCCTCGGCGCCGAGTAGCGTAGCGATGGCGACGTCCCGACCTGTGCGCAGAAGGCCGTCAGTCTGCAAGACGACGCGATCACGTAATAGGTTCTGCATGAGGACCTGATGTGTCTCGGCCACGCCGAGTTCCCAGGGGAGACCGGCGTGTTTGATCGAGGAGAGGGGTGAGGCGCCCGTTCCGCCGTCGTGCCCCGAAATCAGAATCACATCGGCGTGCGCCTTGGCGACTCCTGCTGCGATCGTGCCGACGCCCACTTCCGCGACGAGTTTCACGTTGATGCGGGCCTGAGGATTGGCGTTTTTGAGATCGTAGATCAGTTGGGCCAGGTCTTCGATGGAGTAGATATCGTGGTGCGGTGGCGGCGAAATCAATTCGACGTACGGCGTTGAATGGCGCACGCGAGCGATATTCTCGTCGACCTTGTGACCGGGAAGTTGGCCGCCCTCGCCCGGCTTGGCGCCCTGTGCCATCTTGATCTGCAGCTCATCGGCGTTGACGAGATAGTTCGCCGTAACGCCGAAGCGTCCGGAGGCCACCTGTTTGATGGCGGAGCGCATGCTGTCTCCGTTGGGCAAGGGCTTGTAGCGAATGGGATCCTCGCCACCTTCCCCGGTGTTTGATTTTCCGCCGAGGCGGTTCATGGCGATCGCCAGCGTGGTGTGTGCCTCCCACGATATGGATCCAAACGACATCGCTCCGGTAGCAAAGCGCTTGACGATCGAGTCCACGGGTTCGACTTCCTCGATCGGTATCGGATCGAGGTTCGTGAATTCGAGCAGGTGGCGCAAGGTGATCGGTGCATCTCCCGGCTCATCAACGATACGGGCATACTCTCGGTAGAGCCCGTAGTCATTGGTACGGGCAGCGTGCTGCAGCTTGTGAATCATCTCCGGGTTGTGCTGATGACGCTCACCGCGCAAACGCCATTGGTATTGACCGCCCAGCTCCAGGTCCTCATCGTCGTTGGGATCGACGTATGCAGCTTTATGGCGCATGAGAGTCTCGCGTTCGATCGTAGGGATATCGATTCCCCCGATGCGTGAGACGGTCCCCGGGAAGTATTCCTCGATGACTTCGTCGGAAAGGCCGACCGCCTCGAAAATTTGTGCGCCGATGTAGGAGGAAATAGTCGATATTCCCATCTTAGACATGGTCTTGAGCAAGCCCTTGCCGATCGCTTTGAGGTAATGATTGCGAGCTTCCTGCTCGGTGAGCTGGTTGGGCAGGAGCTTGCGTAAGCGCATGTCCTCGATCGTTTCGAAAGCTACGTAGGGATTCACCGCAGAAGCGCCGAAACCCAACAGACAGGCGAAGTGGTGCACTTCGCGAGCTTCGCCGGTTTCGACGACGAGATCACATTGCGAGCGCAATCCTTTGCGGATCAAATGGTGGTGCACCGCGGAAACGGCGAGCAAGGAAGGGATCGCCGTGTGGCCTGAGTCTACAGGCCGGTCGGTGAGGATGATCACCTCGTAACCGTCGAGCACGTATTCTTCCGCGACACGCCGCAGGCGATTGAGGGCTCGCAGCATGCGGCCGGGTTCGGCTTTGAAACAGATCGAGATGGTCTTGGCTTGATAGCTTTGCCGATCGACCCAGCGTAAGCGCTCGAGGTCCTCGTTGGTGAGAACGGGGTGCGGCAGTTCGATCACATTGGCGTGTTGTGGCCCGTCCTCCAGGATGTTGCCCTTGCTTCCAACGAACGAAACGAGGCTCATCACCAGATCTTCACGAATGGGGTCGATGGGCGGGTTGGTCACCTGGGCGAAGAGTTGGTGGAAGTAATCGAACAAGTTGCGGGATTTCTTCGAGAGCACCGCCAGCGGCGAGTCGTTGCCCATGGAACCAATGGGTTCCTTAGCGTTCTTGACCATCGGTGCCAGGAGAATGCGCAGGTCTTCCAGGGTATACCCGAAGACGCGCTGCCGCGTGCGTACTTTGCGAGACGGTGGCTGTAGGATCTGACGCGGGGGTTCGAGTTCGGCGAGGGGAATCTTGTTTTCCACAAGCCACTGCTTGTACGGACGTTCGTCGCAGATGCGATCCTTGATCTCGTCATCCGGGATGATGCGCCCTTCTTCGAGAGAAGCGATGAACATTTTTCCCGGTTGAAGTCGTCCTCTCTGGAGGATTTTTTCTGCGGGCACATCGAGCGTTCCGGCCTCGGAAGCCATGATGAGCAGGTTGTCATCCGTCAAGCAGTACCGTGAAGGCCGCAGGCCATTGCGGTCCAGCGTGGCGCCGATGAGCGTCCCGTCGGTGAATGCCACTGATGCGGGGCCGTCCCAGGGTTCGATGAGCGCGCCGTGATACTCGTAGAACGCCCTGCGATTCTGAGGAATCTCCGCATCTTTCTCCCAGGCTTCCGGAATGAGCATCATCATGACGTGGGGAAGGCTGCGGCCTCCCATCATGAGGAACTCGACCGCGTTATCCAGACTGCCAGAATCCGAGCTGCCTTCCTGGATGATGGGTCGCATTTTCTGGATTTCGTCCTGGGTAAACAGCGGAGATGAAATGATCGATTGGCGCGAGTTCATCCAATTGACGTTTCCGCGCAGGGTGTTGATCTCACCGTTGTGCGCAAGCGTGCGGAAGGGATGGGCGAGCTTCCAGGTTGGAAGCACGTTCGTTGAGAATCGGCTGTGAATCAGGGCGAGGGCAGACT
Source organism: Anaerolineales bacterium (assembly GCA_034417075.1). GTDB lineage: Bacteria > Chloroflexota > Anaerolineae > Anaerolineales > E44-bin32 > WVZH01. The sequence continues at coordinate 205,508 of DAOULU010000006.1, read as the reverse complement.
CGAAAGAGTCGTCGAGCAAATCCGGGTAGTATGCAGTAACTTGATCCGCAGTGAGCATTCCCTTGTACACGATCGTGCGCGAGGACATCGAGCAGAGATAGAATCTCTCCGCCCCTCGAACCGTCTCACGGACCATGCGGATGCCGTATTTACGGGCCACGAACAACCGCCGTTCGAATTCATCCTGCGTCCGGCAGGAGACAGGACGCCGGATAATTATTTGATGAATGCTGGGCTCGCCGGATACAGCCGTGGCGCCCAGAGTTGAATTATCGGTAGGGACCTCTCGCCAACCAAGCACATCGAGTTCGAGTTCTGCGATGGCGCGCTGAAAGACGTCTTTCACGTCATGGTGGGTATGTTGGTCTTTGGGCATGAAGCACTGACCAATGGCGTAGTCCCCGGGCTCCGGCAGGCCGATTCCAATCTGTGAACATTCGCGCAGGAAGAATCCATGGGGGATCTGGATGAGGATTCCCGCACCGTCGCCCGTTTCTTTCTCCACCCCTCGGGCGCCGCGATGGTCGAGGTTGCGCAGAATTTCAATGCCCTTGCTGACGATCTCATGCGATTTGGCGTTGTTCAGGTCAGCGATGAAACCGACACCACAGGCGTCGTGCTCGAAGCGAGGATCGTAGAGGCCTTTGGGGTGGAAGGATGGTTGCATGCTGATCTCCTTCGATCGATAGCGGTCATCTCCTGGGCAGCAGTAGGGTCTACTCCAGTCTTTCGCGATCTGCGTATCGTCACCGATCGGTTTCGGGATAAATAACATCTTATAACACAAAATAGCGATTCTTTCTATATTTATCGAGAATTGCGAGCGCTTTAGAGTAGATTGGCTTTGATCTATCCCATTGCTGCGGGGTAGAATGGTGTTGACGATCCGACCGAGAGGAACGTGTTAGGAGGGACCATGGAATTCCTAGATGCCTCCATTTCGCAGGGGATAGCTACGCTTACGCTGCACAGGGGCAAGGTCAATGCGCTGCACGAACCGATGGTCGATGAGCTTTACGAAGCATTTTTAAGATTGGAGAGAGATCCACAGGTGAAGGCGGTGATCCTGACCGGTTCGGGAAAATTCTTTTCATTTGGCTTCGACATTCCTGCGCTGCTGTCCTACCGCCAGGAGGCGTTTACTTCGTTTCTGATCAAGTTCACCGATCTCTATTCGAATCTATACCTCTACCCGAAACCTACGCTCGCCGCGATCAATGGCCATGCGATTGCAGGCGGATGCATGCTTGCGCTTGCATGCGATTACCGCCTGATGGTGCAAAGCAGGTCGAAGATTTCGTTGAACGAAATAACTTTTGGCGCCTCTGTTTTCGCAGGATGTGTCGAAATGCTGCGTGCCTGCGTCGGACAACATTTTGCGGAACGGATTTTACTGAGCGGTGATATGTACCTGGCGGACGAGGCCCACGAAATGCGCCTCGTAGATCAAATTTCCAGCCGTGATCAGCTGCTGCATGATGCGGAAATCCTGGCACACGATTTCGCTAGTAAGGACGTCGTCGCCTTTCGTTCCATTAAGCGTCTGCTGCGCGGTCCGGTCCTGGATTCGATGAGGGCCAGAGAGGAAGGTTCGATCCAGGAGTTTTCAAATATTTGGTATTCCGAAAGTACTTGGAAGAACCTGCAGGAAATCATCATCCGATCCTAGCGTACGTTCTGATATGAAACCTGCGATCGTCGTCTCAAGTATAGATATCCAACGATCGCTAGACCGTGCACTTGCTCGATATTTTCCTGCAGCTAACGCAAGCCGCAATGACATATTCGGAAAGAACCGGAGGGCACATGGGGAAGGACCATTCTACCGATCGCTATCGAATCAAACCGGGAACCAAAGTCGATCTCAGCCAGTGGGATCCGCGGGACAAGGGTGCGTTTCCGATCGACAAAGATGAAGGTCAAGACGAGATTCATCAGTTAACTGACCGTCTGGAAGACCTTCAAGAACTGCTTTATGCGCAGGGCGAACACAAGCTTCTCGTCGTGCTTCAGGCGATGGACACGGGTGGTAAAGATGGAGTCATCCGCCACGTCTTCGAGGGAGTGAACCCTCAGGGCGTAAAAGTGGCGAATTTCAAAAAACCCACGGCGCGGGAACTGAGCCACGATTATCTCTGGCGCGTGCATCGACATGTTCCCGGAAAAGGTGAGATCGTGATATTCAACCGAAGCCATTACGAGGACGTGCTCGTGGTGCGGGTGCATAATTTGGTGCCGCAGTCCGTCTGGTCCAGGCGTTTCGATCAGATCAATGCATTCGAAAGAATGCTGGTGGAAGAAGGCACCACGATGCTCAAGTTTTACCTGCACATCAATCTCGACGAACAGAAGGAACGTTTACAGGCTCGTTTGGATGAGGCGCACAAGCGCTGGAAATTCAACCCGGATGATCTGAAAGAACGCCAACTCTGGCCGAAGTACATGCAAGCCTATGAAGCAGTGCTATCGAAAACCAGCACGCCATGGGCGCCGTGGTACGTGATCCCCGCGAATCGAAAATGGTACCGCAACCTGGTCATCGGTTCGATTATCGTCGAGACACTCGAATCTCTGAAGATGCAAAATCCGTCGCCGGATTTCGACGCGGATGAGATCGAGATCGCATGAAGTACTCTCCGATTTGATTGTTTTCAGGAGATTCGGAGACACGAATTTGGGCTATGAATAAACTAAGGAGGAGAACATGCAAGATGAAAAGCGAAATCAACCGTATCGTTCATTTTTCTGGCCGCTGCTGTTGATCGGGATAGGTATCGTCTGGCTGCTGGCGAATATGGGGATCATCGAATCGTTCAGCATGGCGTTTTTAATCCGCTTGTGGCCGGTCGCTTTGATCGCTATTGGTCTGGATATCATGGTTGGCCGCCGCTTTCCGTTTCTGGGGGCGCTGATCGGCCTCGGGGTTGTGGCGTTCGTAATCCTGTTGCTGGTGATGGCGCCTGATCTAGATCTGGATTTGGGACCTGAACTGAAAACGCTCAAATTCAGTGAACCTTTGGGAGAAGCTTCTTCTGCGCGTATCGATCTGGATCTGACCCACTATCCGACGACGATTGGTGTCCTAGAGGATTCGAATGCGTTGATCGAGGCTGAGTTGGACACCTTGGAAGACGTGTCCTTCAGCGTAAGCGGAACGAACAACAAGGTCGTCAGGCTCGAGCCCCGTGACGGCACCTCCGTTTTTGACTGGGTAGGGACACTCGGGCAGGATGCTCGCTGGGAGATTGCACTAAGCCCGCAAATCCCCGTTGATCTACGCGTCGATGTGGGATCCGGTTCGGCGAGGCTGGACCTGGGAGGTATGAACCTGGAGCGCATCGAAATCGATGGCGGATCGGGAAGCAGCCGCTTGATTCTTCCCCCCAGCACGAAAAGCTACGACGTTCGCCTCGATTCTGCTTCGGGTTCCTTCACGGTCGAAGTCGCCGAGGGAGCAGACATTGAAGCGAACATCGAAGTCGGATCCGGTTCGTTTAAAATTTCCTTCGATGGGGATGCCGCAGCCGAACTGAATGTCAACGGTGGATCCGGCAGCACGACGATCGAGGTGCCCGAAGGTGCAGGGGTGCGCTTGATCGTACACGACAGTGGATCGGGGAGCGTACGGGTTCCGAATGGATACGAGCTGATCAGCGATGGTGGTGATAACGACGACGACACAGGAACCTGGGAATCAGAGAACTATACCGATGCCGAACTCCGTATCCAAATAACCTATGACGGTGGATCGGGCAGTTTTACTTTACGCTAGGATTCTCTTCCGTGCACGTTCGTCATAGATGAAGGGCTGCCCATTACGGGCAGCTCTTTGGTTCATTTCAATACTGCATCGAAGCGGAACTAAAGGAACGACTTGAAACCTTGCGGGGCCTTGATTATGCTTAAGCCATGATCCCAATCACCAAAGACATTTCACTCGATGAAGATGAATTGCAATTCGACTTCGTCCGGGCAGCCGGCCCGGGCGGGCAGAACGTGAATCGCGTCGCCACAGCGGTGCAGCTTCGTTTCGATGTCCGTCGATCTCCATCGCTGCCCGAGACCGTGCGCGCACGCTTGATGCGCCTGGCCGGCAACCGGATCAACAAAGAAGGCGTCTTAATCATCAACGCGCGCCGCTTTCGTACGCAAACCCGCAACCGTCAGGATGCGATCGACCGCTTGATCGACTTCATCCGGCGAGCAGCGCAGCGACGAAAACCTCGCAAGAAGACGAGACCCAGCAAAGCCGCCAGAGAACGCCGTTTAATGGAGAAGCGCCGCCGTTCGCGAATCAAGAAGCTGCGGCGTGTAAATCCAACCGACATGCAGTGAATCCGGCGGCATTCCGAACTTCATTCGTGCAACATCACCAGCATCATTTTGAAGCGTTGAACCGCCTTCACCGCATGCGGGACGTTGGCGGGTAACTGAATGATGCTCCCCGCTTCAACTTTGTGTGGTGTGGAATCAATCGTCACCTGCGCCTCCCCTTCGAAGACGTACAACAGCGCTTCGTGCGGCGTCGTATGTTCGCTCAATTCCTGTTCGGCATCGAAGGCGAACAATGTGATGTTTCCCGACTCCTTTTTCAGGATCGTGCGGCTCACGATGCCGCCGTCTTGGTATTGAACGGCAAACAAGAGAGAGATTGCTTCTGGTATGTGTTGATCGATATCTGCCATCAAACCTCCTTCGAGTGCGCAATCGACGGCCAGAGGGTGAAAGAATTGACTCGCCCAGGAGGCGATTTCAGGCAGGAGTCCTTTCGGATGAAAAATATTGCACCAGTATCCCATCAATCTCCTGCCAAAAAGTCAGTGGATCGATTTTTAGATTTTCTGCCATGAGATTATCGATCTCCTGAGCGCTGCGGCGTGTTTCTAACAGCCTGATCATGAAATCACGGTGCTGTTCCGCCAGGTATCGTGTGAGCCAATACCCTCGTGTGGTGTGGTAGACGAGGGCCTCAGTTTTCATGCGCGAGAGCTGCCGGTACGTCGGAGGCGGCGCCTTGGGTTGGTAATCACGCAGGAGTTCAAGCGTTGTCCTCAGGATCGTCCTCTTCCCCAAATAATGGTCCACCGTGACCGTGGCGATGCCTTCGTTCAACCACATCGGCAATTGGAGGTGAGCGGAGCAGGCGTGCACGAGTTCGTGACAACTGACGTGCTGCACCTTCAGGCGCATGTCCTTCTCTTTGACGAACATACGGATGCCGACGCTCATGTCGCTTATTTCCAACAAATGTGGAGGTTTCACCCCAATGGCGACGCGGCGACCATAGCGTTGAGTCCATGCTGCCGCGTACGGCCACGTCCTACGTGCGCGCAACGCCCAGAGCGGGAATCCGACGACCAATAAGACCTTCCACGGCCAGGGCGCGGAACGGAAGAAGAATTTCCACCACGAGGTCATCACGTAAATGTGGCAGTCCTGTGGCGGGTCGAGCGCCCACATCTCTCGTGCAAGCCGCAATGCCCGCGCGCAGGATTTATCGATCAATTCAACCGTTTCTGACTCCTGTGGATTGGCGGCGACGGTGATTCCATCGATTTTCCCTGCGGCCGTCATGACCACATTCTCCTTTTTCGATGATGATGCATTGTTGGAGACATCATATCATCGGTTTGTTCTTTTTCTGTGTGTCAATTATCGAGCCGGCGGCTGGCTGGACATCGCCAACCTGCCAGCGTATACTTCGTGTAATTTCTGCTGCAAACGGATGGTCTCCTCCAGTTCCATGGTATGAGTGTCGAGTTTCCACGATCCAGCCAGCATAGGATTACGAATGAGTGATGATTTGATTAAGGCCGCCCAGCCGCTTATCGAATTGGCTGTCGCAGAGGATATCGGGCCAGGGGATGCGACTTCCAACGCAGTGATCGCTCCCGATCGGTCGATACAAGGATCGATCGTTGTCAAGCAGGCGGGCATCGTTGCTGGTCTGCCCATCGCTCAGGCGGTGTTTACACGCGTAGACGCGGCGTTGCATTTTGAGCCTAAAGTACAAGACGGTGACGGCGTGCATGCTGGTGACGAGATCACGCAGGTTGCCGGGTCGGGCAGAAAACTACTGGCCGCGGAGCGAATCGCCCTAAATTTTCTCCAGCACCTCTCCGGAATCGCGACATACACGCAGACCTTCGTGCGCGCGGTCGAAGGGAGCAAAGCCATCATCCTAGATACGCGGAAAACGCATCCCGGATATCGCCTGCTCGAGAAGTACGCCGTTCGTATGGGTGGAGGCCAGAATCACCGCAAGAATCTGCACGAGATGATTTTGATCAAGGATAACCACATCGCTGCCGCGGGGGGAATCTCTGTGGCCGTCGAACGATCCCGTGCGGTGTACCCGGATTTACCCATCGAGGTCGAAGTCGAACGAATGGACCAATTAGATGAAGCGTTGACCCTCGATGTCGACCGCATCATGCTGGATAACATGGACCTGGAAGAGATGCGTGAAGCCGTCCGCATGGCGGCAGGTCGTACGCCTTTGGAAGCATCGGGCAACGTGGATTTGGCGTACGTTGCGGAAGTCGCTGCGACGGGTGTGGACTACATCTCGATTGGAGCGCTTACACATTCCGCGCCGGCGCTCGATATAAGCATGAGGATATAATCGATGGTCGAACTCGATCGGGTCTCGCAGCTCAAATCCCAATTGGGGGAGGAAGTGGTAATCCTTGGTCATCATTACCAGCGGGATGCCGTGATCCAACTGGCGGACTTCCGGGGCGATTCGTTGAAATTGGTGTTCGATGCTGTTAAGTGCAGGGAAGCGAAATACATCGTTTTCTGCGGCGTGCACTTCATGGCAGAAACCGCCGCCATCCTGGCTCAAGCTGGCCAAAGCGTGTTCCTGCCGGATTTGAACGCCGGTTGCCCGCTGGCGGAAATGGCCGATCTGACGGACGTACAGCAGGTCTGGGATCAACTGGGTGAGGTGCTGGACGTCGAGACTCAGGTTACCCCGATCACTTACGTCAACTCCACGGCTGCGTTGAAGGCGTTCTGTGGCCGCCACAACGGCCTCGTGTGTACCTCGTCGAACGCCGAAAGGATACTCGCCTGGGCCTTCGAGCAGCGGCCTTATGTGTTCTTTTTCCCCGATCAACATCTCGGTCGCAACACGGGCAAGAAGATGGACATCCCGCTGGAAGAGATGCTGTTGTGGGACCCGAAGCTTACGCGCGGCGGGTATGATGCAGAAACGCTTCGAAACGCTCGCATCTTTCTCTGGCGGGGCTGGTGCAAGGTGCACCGCGTTTTCTCCCCGCAGGACGTGATCCGATGGCGTCAGATTGAACCTGATATTCGTGTAATTGTCCATCCCGAGTGCAGCATGGAAGTCGTCGACCTGGCGGACGAAGCGGGTTCGACGTCTTACATCATCCGGCGAATTGATGAATCGCCTTCCGGAAGCAAATGGGCCGTAGGAACCGAATACAATCTCGTCCATCGCCTCGATCAGGCGCATACGGACAAATCCGTTGCTATCCTCTCGGAAAAGCCGGTAAATTGCCGCAACATGAATCTCATCACGCTGGAGAAAGTTGGTCGTGTTTTAGAAGGACTTGTGGAGGGGAATTTCGTGAATCAAGTCGAGGTTCCTGGGGAAACCGCTCAGGACGCTCGAATAGCATTGGAGCGTATGCTGGAGGTAAGCCGGTGACTCCCGTCCGAAGCGATGTGCTCGTGATTGGCTGTGGCATCGCCGGAGCAGCGACGGCGTTGCGCCTGGCGCAGGATCGCAAGCGGAAGATCATCGTCATTACGCGCGCCGCTGAGCCCGAAGAGAGCAACACGCGCTATGCGCAGGGTGGTATCGTTTCCCTGGGCGAAGGCGACAGTCCCGATCAACTGGTGGAGGATATCCTTGCCGCCGGTGCGGGATTGAGCCTGCCTTCCTCTGCCCGCATCATCGCAGAACAAGGTCCCGAAGTCGTGCGCCAGCTGCTGATCGAGTACTGCGGCGTGTCGTTCGACCGCACGTCCGATGGCGGATTGGCCTACGGCCAGGAGGCGGCTCACACCTGTGCGCGCATCTTGCACGTTGGGGATTCCACGGGCAAGGCGATCATCCGGGCCATGATCGCTGCCCTGCATCGGGAACCCAACGTCGAGATCGTACCCGCAGCAACGGCCGTCGACCTGATCACGTTTCCTCATCATGCCAGCGATCCGCTTACGGTCTACGAGCCGATTACGTGCTACGGCGCCTACGTTTTCGAGCAGGCCACGCGCGACGTACGCCGCTACCTGGCAGGGAAGACAATCCTCGCCACGGGAGGTCTGGGCCGCATCTTCCGCCACACCACCAATCCGGAAGGAGCTCGAGGGGACGGGCTGGCGATGGCGTATCGGGCGGGGGCGCGGGTCATCAACGCCGAGTACGTGCAGTTCCACCCGACGACGCTCGCCACGCCGGGCGGCGAGGGATTTCTCATCTCCGAAGCCGTGCGAGGAGAAGGCGGCCGTTTGCTCACACCCTCGGGAGATGCCTTCATGCAGAAATACAATCCGGAGTGGGGCGATCTGGCGCCGCGCGATATCGTCTCGCGCGCCATCCACCACGAGATGGTCGAAAACGGCTATGACCATGTGCTGCTTGACATTCACTCTGTCATGGCGGCCGACGCCATCCGCGAGCGTTTTCCCACGATTCACGCACGCTGCTTGGATCTTGGGCTCGACATCACCCGCCAGTCCATTCCGGTTGTACCTGCTGCGCATTATTTCTGCGGCGGGGTGTGGACAGACGAGTGGGCGCACACCAGCGTTCAAAACCTGTATGCTGTGGGCGAAGTAGCCTGCAACGGAGTTCACGGCGCTAATCGCCTGGCGAGCACGTCCCTCGTGGATGGTCTCGTTTGGGGGGTGCGCGCGGCGAAGGACATCGCCGCAAACGGCGTAGTGGACGGTGTAATGCCGGACGAAGTTCCACGCTGGGAGGAGGCGGGGTTGGAGGAAGATGCCGATCCGGCCTTGATCTGGCGTGACATGCGCACCATCCAGCATACCATGTGGCATTACGTGGGTTTGGTGCGTTCCACCCGGCGGCTGGCACGCGCCATGCGGGACTTGAACCACTTGAAAGAGGACATCGAGGTTTTCTACCGCACGACGCGCGTTAACGACGCATTGATCGGGCTGCGTCACAGCGTACAAGCCGCGCTCATCATCGCCGCAGCCGCCCAGCACAACCGCACCAGCCGTGGCTGCCATTATCGTGATGACACGAAAGGAACGGCTGCGATTTAGCTATTTTCCAGAATGTGATACTGGGAAATAGGATGTGATTTGATCAAATCGACACACGCCGTCTTCCTCTTCGAGATAGCGATGTAGGGGCGGGTTTCAAACCCGCCCCTACAGATTTTGATTACAGATCGATGGGACGATCTCGGTTGTTCCGGGCAAATAAAGTGGAAATGTCAAAAAAGTCATCCTTGCAGGATGAAGTAGATTGGGTAGAACCTATTTCATAAAGAAAATGTAGGGGCTGACCTTTTAGGGTAGCCCCTTTGTGTTACCGGTTGATGCGGTGATCTTATCGACTATGGAGTCGAAGGAACCGTAACTGTGCCTTCCTCTTCCAGCGAAGGCAGCGGCAGCAAGAACGGGTTGTCGTTGGGCACGAGCATCACGCGGATCTGGTCCGCCAGCTTCTGGATGTATTCGAAGGTAAGCAAATCGGGGTTATCGCGCAATGCGTCGGCGATCAACTTGAGTGCTTTGGCTTCCGCTTCGGCTTCGATCAAGCGTGCTTCGGCACGACCCTCGGCGGCGATCACATTGGCGTCGGCTTGACCTTCAGCCACTTTTCGTGCTTGTTCGGCTTCCTGCGCGCGCTGCTGGACCACGAAGGCCGCCTGCTGCGCTTCCTGCTCGGCGATCTGCTTTTGTTCCACTGAGGCAGCATATTCCGGTGAAAACTGAATGTTACGCAGGATAAAATTGCGTAGAATCAATCCATTCTGCTGAAGTTGCTCTGACAATTCAACTTCGATTCCCTGGATCAATTCCCGTCGTTTGGCACTCACGATCTCATCCACGCGATATTGGGAGGCTTCGTCACGGATAACGCCGCGGGAGACTGCTCGAACCAAATCGATGTCATAGCGATCCTGCCATTGAATGTGAACGTCAATAACCTGGTTGGGATCGATGGCGAAAATCACAGAAGCATCGATGAGTACTTCCTGGCCATCGGATGTACGGGCGGCAACTGAGTCGTCTCCATGCACTTGACCTTCTTCCGGTGCGATGGACATGGTGTAGGTCTGACTTGAAATCGGGTACGTAATCACACTTTCGGCGAAGGGAACAACCCAACGCAAGCCGGGTTGAAGCGGTTCGGATTTATAGCCCTGCGGGTCAAGCGCCGAGATTACAACACCACGTTGTTCGGGTTGGATAAAGACGAGCCCGGCAGACACGGTCGTCAGGACGATGGCAAACAAAGCCGTAGCGATGACCATAACCGGCGCAGATTTCATGTGACGCCCTTGCGCCGCGCGCACGACGGCTAGAATGATGATTCCCACAAAGAGCAACCAAGAGATCGTAGATAAGGCGCGAATTGCGATTGCGATGTTCATGGATTCTTCCTCCTTCAGTTATCCATAGATCAAATTTACGTATTTCGACGGGATTATAACATGCAGATTTTTCTGACTGCCGACGTGCGGCTGACAGCAGGCTGCCAAGAAGATCTATTGTGTCGGATCAAAAGAGATAAGTTCAATATCTTGGTGTGCAGAAAATTTTGCATTGATTTCATTACGGGAATCAGTATGTATGTGCCGACTAGTTCTTGGGTGAAGAAATCATTGTTGGATTGGAATGCGATATACTCTCCATCCGTAGATGAGCTCTCGCCGGTCAAGCGGTACAGTAGGAATATCACAATAACTAGGGACATCACGAAGCAAACAACCCAGGCGTATCTCTACCAAGAACAAGCGGAAATTTCCAATTGTTTCAAACACCATTTCTTCTGTGCCGTCCAGATATGATGAAATGGATTCGCTCCATTGCTTGGCGTCATCTGCTGAAAAACCCAATCGGACTGAGCGATAGAATTGACTTTCAAAAATTGGAGTTGCAATGTAGTAATGATCGTCATCTATCTCTGCGAGACTGAGGTCGTCAGCTTTCAGTTGTCTTATCTGAATGTCAGAACGATCATATAGAACGTTGATGAATCGGCTGAGCGTTCCAAGATATTCACTTTGCTGTTGGATGTTGATCAAAAGGGCAGCGTTCTCTGGTAATTCATCCACAGCGAAGGCGACAAGATCCGCGTTGTGTTTGTCGATGGTCAATTGTAATCTTGCGTTCGTAAGATTGTTCGGGAGCGTTGTGAGGAAGAAAAAAGCCGCCAGGCATAATGAAGCTATCGCAACGATGCGATAGAGTGGGCCTCCATTTCTGAAAGTCGAAATGCTTTGAGAAATACAAATCGCACCAAGGACACTGCTTCCCAACGCGAACGGGAGTAAATAATAATCGAGTTGGTAAACCCACGGGATAAAAACCGCGAGCCATCCGATCATCCATAGCACAGCATCGAAAAATAAGTTGCTGTGTGGAAATCTTCTTTTGTGAACAAACCATAATAGGGGTGGTACCAGGAGAAAATATAGGAAAAAGAAATCTCGGCGGATCCATCTTTCCCATTCTTTTAGTGAATGTGCGATGCTACTTGGCTCAAATGAGTAACGAAAGTGGATTCCTTCAACAGCAATAACATTTTGTTTGTTCAAATACCAAAGGAGGATGAAGATCAAACCACTACAAAGCGTGATGAGCATATAATTCCGTTTGATCAGCGCATGGGTATCTTTCTTGGTGATTCGTTGAAAAACAAAGGCCCCGATATACCAGGAAATTGCAATGGGGATGATGATGAGGGATGTCTCTTTAAAAGACAGTGCGCTAAGTATAAATAGCAGGCTGAGGGCAAGTAACACTGTTCTTTTAAGGCGCGATGATACTTTGTTGAGTTGACATGTAAGTAATAATGCTCCCACAAGTAAAGCAATTTGTAGTGCTTCTTGTTTGTATACCGTGTAGAAATTTTCGATTACCGGGCTCGAAAGCACGAAGAGCGTACCACTCCACCATGCAATCCCTTTATTTTGTGACTGGTGATTTACGATGAAAATCAAGCTGCAAGTAATCAGAATGAAAATAATGCTATCGATGACGAAATAGGCCAGAGGATTCATGTCCGCGATTGCGTAAAAAAGGGCAAAAATGAGGAAATAGGCTGGCCTAAAGCGACCGCTATTCAAACCTTGAATCCACGACAGATCCCCATTATGGAATTGTTGTGTAGCATAGATGTTAGTTGCATCATCTAAAAGTCCGAATTGAGGCGATGCCAACCTGGGGATCATAATTAAGAAAGCAAGTATAGCTGGTGAGTAGAGCAAGAAATTCTTCCAGCTTTTTTCTTTACGCCCATTCATGGACATTGATCACTTCCGGCAAAAAGGTTTCGTTGTCGGAATGGAAAGATTGCACTCGACAAGCGTAGCATGCATTTCCGGGTTCAATATTTCCGACATTCGGTCTCGAAAAAACTCTCCACCAGGGTCAAGGTCAGTAAGGCGGGCTATGGGTTACGTTCGAGCAGGATAGTAACCGGCCCGTCGTTTTCGATTTCCACCAGCATGTGCGCCCCAAAAACGCCGGTTTGAGTCTGCACGCCTTGCGCTCGTAAGTGGGATGTGAAGATCTCTACGAGTGGTTCTGCTGTCTCCGGCTTGGCGGCTTTGGTAAAACTCGGTCTGCGACCTTTGCGCGTGTCGGCATACAGCGTAAATTGGGAGATCACGATGGCCTGCCCTTCGATATCCAGAATCGAAAGGTTCGTTTTCCCCTCATCGTCCTCGAAGATTCGCAACGCAGCGCATTTTTCCGCCAACCTGTGGGCTTCCTGCGCGGTATCTTCGTGACCGACACCGACGAGTATGACCAGTCCCCGATCGATCTCCGCCATGGTTTTGCCTTCAACGGACACGCGACCTCGACGAACGCGCTGCAGCACCGCACGCATACAGTTCCCGGCTCCTTCTCGCTCTCAACTCAACACGATAAGATGTTCCGAAGTACGACCGCCTAAGCCGTCGATAATTCCGTCGCATATTTCAAACTGGCGAATCCAAGTCGAAGCGTGTACGACCATTCGAGCAGGATTTCTTTCATCCTTTGAACCCGATCGGGATTGTCTCATTCATTACCCCGCTGGTCAGGGTAATCCTACGGCTTCGCGTACCTCGATCATCGTTTGCGTGGCAATTCGTTTGGCGCGTGCTGCCCCATCCGCCAAGATGTTCCAGACCTGATCGGGATCTTCGCTGAGCTTGGACCGTTTTTCTCGGAAGGGGGCTAGATGTGCGTTCAGATTCTCGGCGAATCGCTTCTTACAATCCACGCAGCCAATTCCTGCTCGGCGGCACTCGATGTTGATCTCTTTGACGTCCTCCTCCGTAGAGAAGATTTTATGCATCGTAAAGACGTTGCACACGTCGGGATTCCCAGGATCCGAGCGGCGCTTTCGCTGCGGATCGGTCACCATGGTCATCACGCGTGCGAGGGTCTCCTCCGGCGTAGCGGCCAGTTCGATGTGGTTATCCAGGCTTTTACTCATTTTCTGCACGCCATCCGTGCCGAGGACTTTGGGAACCTCCGTGCTTTTCATCTGGGGCTCGATCAACACATCCGTTTCAAAGCGGTGATTGAACGAACGCACGACCTCGCGGGCAAATTCGAGGTGCGGTGCCTGGTCGATTCCTACGGGCACAAATCCCGCTTTATAGAGAGCAATATCGGCTGCCATTAAAATTGGATACCCTACCAGACCGTAGTTGATGTTATGCGGCTGCTGCCGCGCTTTTTCTTTGAAGGTGGGTAGATCGGTCAGTTTCCCGAGCCCTACGACCATTGAAAGGATGGTATGCAGCTCAGTGACTTCCGGGACGTGGGATTGAACGAAGATGATCGTCTCCTCCGGCCGCAGTCCTGCAGCGAGCCAATCGAGTGCCATCTCGTAGGTGTTCGTCTTGAGCGATTTGGTCGTCTCAAGTGTCGTCAAGGCGTGCAAGTCGACGATGCAGTAAATGCATTCGAATTCATCTTGCAGCGCCACGTAGTTCTTGATGGCGCCTAGGTAATTACCTAGATGTTGGCGCCCGGTCGGTCTGGCACCGGAAAAGACGCGTCCCTTCTTTGCTGTCAATGGGTTTTCCTCCTAAATATGTTCTCCGACACATTTTGCGGTCTCACCTGATTCGATGTGACGTCCGGTGGCGAGTTTGGAGTATACCAGTGTGCCGTCGACGGTGACTTCGAAGCGTCCGCCGTCGGATGGTATCAGTGTGATCTCGTCGATTCTGGTTTCATATTTCTGCAGGACTTCAGCCATCGCACGGACGGCTCGATCCGTGTAGTGTCAAACGGCGCAGTACTCGATGCTGACTTTGGCCATGGTGTCCTCCATTGCCTCCGAATTCCTTGTCATGCACAACCGGGAGGAGATCTCCCGGTTTGTGGTTCGGGCCGATATTTAATGTGACAAGTCACGAGTATATCGCAGATGCTTTGGGATAGGCAACCAAATCGAGAGAGTCGTACTTAAAGGTTGTAGAATGTTCCCTCGAGGGAACAAATCCTACATTCTCTCCATCATCGAACTGCTGTGAGGCTTCGCAGGAGTACGGGTGTTACTAACAATGTAGCGACAGTCGATAATCTCGAGAATTTTGGCTGACAAAGGTGTTCTATCCGGGAATATTTGCAGCTTTTCTAGTGATTAGTGCCTACCTGTAATTATCTTCAAGAGGAGGTGTACGATGCGACGTTTCATGACTTTTCTAACCGGCGCATTCTGTGGTGCCTTCGTCGGGGCCGTAACCGCATTGTTGCTGGCGCCTTCTTCCGGCGATGAATTTAGAGCGCGCATACAGCAGCGGAGGGATGAATTTCGTGAGGAGATCCAACAAGCCTATGAAATCCGTAAGGCGCAATTGGAAGACGAGTTGAACAAGATGAGGGAGGGCTGAAACAGGGTAGGGAGATAGCGTCGACTTTGGATGACACAACATTCATCACTGAGGCGATCGAGGGAGAAGAAATACTGGTCTTCGAAGTGAGCATGAAGTGTTGCGGTCCTTCATTCCTACATGTGTGATCCTGCTGTTTTTATGGCGACATCGATAAATCATCTCGATTCTAATGAAGAGGAAGATCTGCCTCGCCGTAATTGCTGAGGTCGTTGTGTACTCGTACACTTCCGATTTGTCGATTGGCATAAAACGTGCAGCTTAACGGTCATAAATCATTCGTTAGAGGACCGAGAACCATGAAACATCAATATAATCCTGTCGTGCTCGTTGTCGATGATGATCCTGTGTTTTGTGCGATCATGTATGAATTTTTGACTTCCGATGGTTATAAAGTCCATCTTGCGTATGACGTTCCCCAGGCGTTGACGCTGCTCGAGCGTTGCACGCCGGATTTGATCTTATCGGACATTATGATGCCTGAAGTCGACGGAATATGTCTCGTACGCAAAATACGATCAGCGCCCGCTTGGTCCGATATCCCAACGATTATCGTAAGTGCGAAGGCGATGCCGGAAGATCGAAGTGAAGCTTTGGAAGCTGGAGCGAACGCTTTCATGAGTAAACCCTTCTCAATCAAGCAGTTTCGGAGAGAGATTACCAAATACCTCCCGGCACATTCTGGGTGAGACAAGAGGTCTTGTGTTTTCGTTTGATCGTTGATTGAATCGGGCTTTTCCTCCTTCCCTCAGTGCAATCGATCCTCGATAGTTTGCTCGTCCCCTCGAAAATTCATGGATGGCCGTGGTCGGTCCCCCGGAAGCGTCAGAAATGACACGATCGTCACGCCCCCTGCATGCAGCGCTACTTGGGCCTGATATGCTGAGGTAAAATCTGGTCTATAGATGGTCTACGGTAAATTCGCTGGCGTTGGGCTTGGAATGTGGAGGTTGAAATGGTTGAAATACATCCCTCAGAAATTACTCCGGAGCACGTTTATCTATCGAGACGCGATTTTCTGAAAAGTGCTGGAGCACTAGCCTCGGGCTCGCTGCTCTTGGCTGCTTGTGGTGGAGGAGCTGCTACTCAGCTTTCGTCGGCCGATGAGACTATGCAGCCGGAAAGCAGCGCATTGACGGATGAACTGGGGGATCCGGTGAACAGCTATACGGACATTACCCATTTCAACAATTTTTACGAATTTACCACGGACAAGACGACCGTTGTCGATCGCGTAGGGAATTTCCGCACTTCGCCTTGGCAGGTCGAAGTTGGAGGTTTGGTCCATAACCCAAAGGTATACGACATCGACGATTTGGCCGGCTTCGAGCAGGAAGAACGTGTCTATCGTTTGCGCTGCGTCGAGGGATGGTCGATGGTGATACCCTGGAATGGCTTTCCCCTGGCCCGGTTGCTGGAGGACGTCGAACCGATGGGAGATGCCAAATACGTCCGTTTTGAAACGCTTTACGATCCGGATCAGATGCCGGGCCAGAAGACCCCCTGGTACGCATGGCCGTACGTCGAAGGATTGCGCATCGATGAGGCCATGCATGATCTGACGCTCATGGCTATCGGCTTGTACGGAAAGAATCTTCCGGCTCAAAACGGCGCTCCGATCCGGCTCGTTGTGCCCTGGAAATACGGATTTAAGAGCATCAAATCGATCGTCAAGATCGATCTGGTTTCGGAACAGCCGACGTCTCTTTGGATGGCAGCTTCGCCAAACGAGTACGGATTTTACGCCAACATCAACCCGGAGGTACCCCATCCTCGCTGGTCTCAGGCAAAAGAACGCCGCATCGGAGAAATCAGCCGAAGAGATACCTTACTCTTCAATGGATATGCCAATGAGGTCGCTTTTCTCTATCCCGACATGAGCCCATCGATCTTTTTCTGATGACAAGGTTGCGCCGAATCGGAATCCAACTCCTCATCCATGTAGCTGCCCTGACGCCGATGGGCCTGCTGCTTTTCGATTGGTATCAGAACGACCTCACGGCCAACCCCATTCAGGCGGCGACGTTGCGTACGGGCAAAACCGCACTCGTCCTGTTGACGATTACGCTGGCGATTACGCCGTTGAACACTCTTTTTGGTTTTAAGCTATTGATCCCCGTGCGTAAGTGGTTGGGCATCTATGCGGCGTGCTATGTGGCGCTGCATTTCTTCATTTTCATCGGCATCGACTACGGGTTCGATTTCGGATCCTTGAAAGATGCGCTTTTCAGTAAACGCTTTGCGTTGGTGGGCCTCGCCTCGGGGCTTCTGCTCATACCTTTGGTGATCACGTCAACCCGGGGTTGGCAGCGCAGGTTGGGTAAGAATTGGAAACGACTGCATCGTTCCATCTACCTCGGGACGCTCCTTGCGACGGTGCACTATACCTGGTTGGTGAAATCGGACGTTCGCGTACCCTTGGTTTACATGGCGATTGTGGTGCTGCTGCTCTTTCTGCGCATACCCCAGGTACGAACGGCCGGCAGCAGATTTCAACAAATGCTTTCTAGGTTCAGCTTGTATGTGCGGGCGCGCTGGAGCAAGCAAAGAGAAACAAACGTCTCGGATACTTAAAACTAAATTCCATCCAATTGAATTCGAAAACGCCGTAATTATTCGTGGCTACTGACTTTTAAATCGATCGGGGATCTCCCTCGATAATGCAGGCTACAAATTGAGTTTGCGCCTTTTCTCGTGTATCATATTTTCAGTGGTGGGTACGCTTTGCCCGCTATTTACTTTGAGTTTGGAAGCAAATTGTTGGATATGCGTTCGAGTTGACACGAGTTTCGACGGCCTCAGCTGCGAGTCTGGCTGCTGCGAAATCACGAGACCAGATTTTTAACGAGGTCGTTCGATAAATCAAGCTGATCTGGAACCAGGATTCGATCTTAATCTTATATTCGCGTGGAACAGAATTCACATCATGGATTCAGGAGGAGGCAAGACGAGATGACTGACAAACAAAACACCCCGATGAACGAAAAAGAAGAGAAGGAATGGGGGAGGGACGAAAAGATGGATGAAAAGTCACACGAGAAAGAAATGGGTAAGCGGTGGGATGAGAAATGGAGCCGCGATCCGCTTTCCTCCATCGTTTGGGCGGCGATCTTGATTTGGGCTGGGGCTTTCTTCCTGATTTGGAATATGGGTTATTTGAAGGATTTGAATCTGCCCGGGAATGCGGAACCCTGGTCTTACGTAACGGCAGGCGCAGGTTTAATCCTACTGGCGGAGGTATTGATTCGCCTTACCGTCCCAGCATACAGCGGGCCCGTTGGGGGGAGTCTCGTTCTCGGTGTGATCTTATTCGGCAGCGGATTGGGCGACATCACCAATTCAGACCTGATCTGGCCTTTAATCATCATCGTCATCGGGCTGTCGATTATATTTCGCGGGACTCGAAAGAAAGCCTGATCCGGAAATTGGTATGAGGCTGCAATGGGTCGATTGGATCTTACAATCGACCCATATTTAATGTGGAAAACTCGTTCCAGGCGTAATCGAGAGGCGTCCACCAACGATCACGGCCGATACAGCGGTAGTAGGGCTTTTTCACGCAAAGGATGCGATCTCCGATCGCGTATCGCGGCAAGATGGGGGTGGAAACGACGAGATTTCCCATCTCACCGTCGCGCATTTCGTGCAGCATTTTAATCCCGGACCGGGTAGCGGCTTCCAGAAAGAAAAGGTCAGAATTCGGCGTCCAGGCCTTTTTTTCGTCGAGTTGTTGGCCGAACATCCCCTCGGTAGCCCCGTAGATTTCGCGGATTGCGACCGGTCCGTAAAGTGCCGTCAAAGCCGCCTTGTGGTGCGTGTTGATCCCCGGAACGCTGCCGAGGGTCATGATTTGTGTCTTCCATAGATTTTTCGGATACACGCTGTGTTTTTTTCGTAAATAGCGTGCGAAACGTAAAGCCGTCGGCGCGACTCCACCCACGAGTGTGACGTTTTCATCCTTGCATTTCTGGTATGCCAACTCGAAACGCGCTTCCCAGTCTCGCACAGTCTTTCCGCCTCCGAGTGCATCGATCTCATCTTGCGTGGGCATCGAATGAATGGGGGTTTTCTCTGAGACGAATTTGGTATAGATCCCGGAGCTGTAGCCGTAGGTCAATTCCTGATCGCCGACCTTGACCGTGCCGACGTAGGATGGAAAGTTCAAATTGAGATTTACACCCTGGAAGAGATCGAAACGGCCACTTTCCAAGACGTAGTTCATCATGGCGCGGCCGGCGGCAACCCGCATCGCCATGTCGGTTGGCGTCATGGGGACGAATTTCGACTCCCCGGCAGTGGTGCCTCGAGTGATCGCCCAGCCGATGGGTGGCTCGGCCAGCAAGAGATCCATTTCACCCGCCATGACGCGATTAATCAGCGGCTTGAATTCTTCATACGTCGTGATGGGAAACGCCTGGCGGTATGTCTCTATGGAATCGATCTGTGAAGCGCCGTGTTCGGAGCCGTATTTTGTCTTGGCGTAATCCTGCAGCAGACGATGCAGTACGTTCTGCTGTGCGCTGGTCGGATCGGAGATGGCTTCGTGCCATGGTTGGAGCTGCGCCATCAGCATGGCCTTCGGATCGCTAGCTAGCATTGTCTCCTCCTTAATTATCTCTGGCACTCTTAAGTGTATTCAAAATCGTAAAAAAAGAGAACAGTAAGTCGTGATTTGTCGAACGGGCGTTGTAGATTGCCATTCCCTCCACGCGATGGTGCAAATAGGATGAATTGGATGTTGTCTCCGATTGCGAAATCTTATACTATTCAACTTGAACTTATGACAAGGTGTGGTTTGTTACCTCAGATCGCGAACACTCTACATCTTCCTCGGTACGGAAGAGGTGTTAGATGAAAGGGAAATCAAAAACCATCGTCATCATTTTAGCGATTGCAAATGTGGGCATTTTGATCGCTGTTGCGGTGTTCGTGATCTCGAATTCAGGCATTTTCGAAGGTGGCCTGAGCTTTCTCCCTAGCTCTCCGAGCGCCATGCAGGTCGAGGTGCGTGCGCCATCCGAAGTCATGGTCGGAGAAACGTTCGACGTATTTGTCGGGGTGGAAAATCTCGGCAGTGACAACTTGATCGTGGATGAGATCCTGCTGCCGCAGGATCTTCTCGAGGCTGCCACCGTTCTCGATGTTTTCCCGGGAACGCTCAATCAGGTAAATGAAGGTTCGATGACCGGCTTCGTGATCGATTTCATCCTCGTTCCCCAAGAGGTGCGAGAATTTCGCATTCGCATGCAGGCCGGCGAAGCCATCGATTTCAACGGCAGTTTCGATGTCAAGGCGGGATCGAAGCGGGTTTCTGCAACGACGAGTTTGGTGGTTAATACCACAATGGAAGAAGTAGCGGCCGATGTGGAGGCGAACGCCACAGAGACTCCGGCGCCGGAGCCCGCATCTGAAATCCCCTTTTCCTCGGTTGTCAAAATCACGGCAATGTACATGGAAAACGGAAGCCTTTCCCCGGGATGGAGCGGATCCGGTTCGGTCATCTCCCCAGACGGTTTGATTCTGACCAACGCTCACGTCGTGCTGCCGGATAAGTTCTTTCCCGTCGATGCATTGAAGATATCAATGACCGGCGAGCCGGATCAACCGCCGACCGATACTTACTACGCCGAGGTGCTTCAAGCCGACTATAAACTTGACGTCGCTGTGATCCGTATCACCACGGATATCGACAAGAAAGAGATCGATCGGTCCGAACTTAACCTGCCGGCTGTCCCTTTGGGAGACGCCGGCCAGATTCAATTGGGCGATTCGTTGATCATCCTCGGCTATCCGGGGATCGGCGGACAGACGATCACGCTCACGCGCGGCGAAGTGAGTGGTTTTACTTCCGAAGAGACGTACGGCGATCGCGCTTTCATCAAGACTTCTGCGACAATTGCAGGCGGTAACAGCGGGGGTTTGGTGGTTGATGCGGCCGGATATCTGGTTGCCATTCCCACACAACTTGGCTACGGCGGGGAGGATCAATTCGTGGATTGTCGCGTGATCGTCGATACCAACCGCGACGGGGTTGTCGACGGGCGCGATAGCTGCGTTCCGACGGGCGGTTTCATCAACGCGCTGCGCCCGATCGATCTGGCCATGCCTTTGATCGAGGCTGCCCAACGCGGGGAATACAACATCGTCGAACAACCCAAACCTGACATTCAAATACCGCAAGGGAAGACGATCGTCTATCAAGAGGATTTTTCAAGCAGGTCTGAGGGCTGGCGACACGAGCGCAATGAAGCCGCTTTTGTTGGTTACCAGAACGGTGAGTACGTCTTTCAAATCAATTGGGAAGGGTATTACTTCTGGGGAAATCCCGGAAAGAGTTACGGCGATTTGGTCCTAAGCGTCGATTCACGCATCGTCACACCGGTTGAAGGTGCAGATTTCGGCGTGATCTGCCGCGCTGAAGACGATGGCAATTTTTACGCCATGACGATGACCGGAGACGGCTGGTTTTCCATTTGGAAGGCGGAAGAATACAGCATTGAATGGTTGTGGGACTGGGATTACACACGTGACATCCCCCAAAACAGTTCCTACAAGATAACGGCCGCGTGTATCAGCAGCGAGCTGACGCTTGCGATCAACGACGTCGTCGTCGCGCAGGTCACGGATTACACTTTCACAGACGGCGACATCGGTTTGATCGCCGGGACGTACGCCGAAGGCGGCTTTTCCTTGGCGTTCGACAATCTGGTTGTGATGCTGCCTTGATTTTATATCATCTGACGCAATGAAAAAGCCGCTCCCTGATTGCCTCACTGTAGGGAGCGGCTTCGTAATTTTGTTCGATTCTCAGCCGGCTTTGCTCTATTCAGACAGCGGTATGGTTCCCGGAAGCACCCAAATCGGGGCTCGTTCATGCTGCGATGGATTCTGAGTCAGATTGGCTGATTCTCCTCCAATGGAAGAGACAATATAAAGATCATCTCCTGCGTTTCGATCAGAGGTGAATACAATCCATTGTCCGTCTGGTGACCAGTTCGGATCACGATCGTCGGCACTACCGTCCGTCAGGGGGGTTTCATTCATCCCATAGGCGTCCGTGAGAATGATGAAACTGCCATCACGATAGCGCGATTCGAAGACGAGCCGGGTTCCTTCGGGGGACCAGCGAGGACAGCCTTCATCTCCGTCTGTATCCACGAGTAGAGTTTCTTCGCTGCCATCCGCGCGCATGATGTTGATGCGGCTGGTCTGGTATGAGAAGTGGAAGGAGGTGAAGGCGATATGCGAACCGCTCGGAGTCCAATTGGGGCAGGTGTCGCTGGTTTCGTTGTTGGTGATACGGGTTTGTTGGGAGCCGTCGGCGTTCATCACGTAAATTTCGGGAGGCGGACCTTCGTAATCCGGAATCACGTCCCGCATCGAATAAAATGCGATCTTGGTACCATCCGGTGACCAGTCTGGATTCCGGTCGGCTGCGTCGTTATTGGTTAGCTGCTTGACATCCGTACCATCCGCATTCATGACATAGATTTCATCATCGCCATCGGCGTTGCTGACAACGGCCAGCCGGGTGCCATCGGGCGACCAGTCGAATTCCGATATGCCGTCGATGGGGGGCTGCCATTGGTTGAGCTGCGTTCCGTCCGCGTTAATGACGTACGCGTCTGAAATGCCTTCCTGCGTTACCAGAAACATGATTTGCCCGAGTCTGCTGAAGGGATTCGTAGTTTCGGTTGGCTCTGGGGAAGGCGCGATGGTGTCGGTTGGCGCTTCCGTGGGAGCTTCCGTAGCCTCAAGAGCAGCCGGCGGCACCGTCATTTGCTTTTGTATTGGCGCATTACACGCCGTCATGCAAAGAATCAGGAGGATCGGAAGAAGTTTATTCAATCGCATCATACACCGCCTGGGATACGAAGATGCCGAGATTGTAGCATGCGTAGCGAGGGGCGCAAAACGATCTCGGATCGCTGGTATCGTCCAACTGAACTTGGAATTAATCCGCCACTCGCTCGACCTCGACCCAAAGATTTTCTCCATCGCTGAAACAGTGAATCCAACCATTTTGGTCGGTACGCAGAACCATCGTTCCATCTAGCGCTTCGAGCACACGCCAGTCGGGGAGATTGCGTTCGTTCCCGGCCGTCACGGAGACCAGAGCCAGCCAGGGTTGCAGGCTTGCGATTAATGCGGGAGGGTTTACCGCGCCATATCCGCTGTCTGCAAGCATCAGCGCTGAAACGGTGGTAAAGCTGCGGTTTTTCTGCAATTCTTTGATCAACGCGGGGTCCGCTCCTGGTGTGAGCAGGAACCTCGCCCGCCCAAACGTAACCAGGAGGATCGCGCCGTGCCGGCCGGCTTCGATGACCTCGAGGTGTGCACCCGATCCGAGATCAAGACGCTGCCCGCGGGTTGCGTAGCGGATTTCGGTGCCCATTTCCATCAGGGAGTGGATCAACTTGCTGTAGGCCGGGCCACTCGGATCGCCTGAAATGAGAACATCGTCAATCGAAAATCGTTCGACGGCGCTCGCCAATCCTGCGATTTGTTCTTCGTTGGTCCCTCCGATCACCAGCCAGTCCAGGTGGGCGGCGAGCGGTGGAAGCCGTCGACCGAGCGCCGTGGACAAACGCATCGTGCTGTTGCCTCCGTCGACGAGGACGTGTCTCCCAGTGGGAGTCTGGATCAGTATGGCATCGCCGCCAGCAGTGTCGAGCATGGTGAGGTGCAGGCGTCTATCGGGTCGGTTGACGACGCCGCGCCAAGTGAATCCAGTCAACAGGGCAAGTGCAGCCAGCGTTGCAGTCTTCGATAGGTGCAGCGATTCCAATCGGGCTCGTACGCGTGCCAGGCGAGGGTAACGCTCCGCTGGAATTTGAAGGATTGCGGTGGGAGCAAAGAGAACCAGATAGAATCCTGCGACGACGAGTATTGATACGGGGCCCAGGGAAAAGCTGGCTGCATTCCAGCGGGAGAAAAAGTCGACCGCCCGGATGGTAAACGCCGCGAATGGCCATGCGCCCCAGGCGAGGGCAGTTCCCAACGGAAGCCACAAGCAGCCCGCAAGGGTGGCCAATCCCGCTAGGATCATCACCGCGGGTTGGACCGGTAAGATCACGGGATTGGTGAGGAACGACGCAATCGAGATGCGGCGGAAGTAGTAAGCGATCAGGGGGAGCGTGGTGAGTTGTGCAGCCAGGGTGAAGAGCACAAATTCACCGACGGGTCCTGCGAGGCGCTCCGCAAGGCCATCCTCCATCCATCGGCTGGCCGTACGTACGAACCAATCCTGGAGAGGTTCGGCGTACAGGATGAGACCCAACGTGGCTGCAAAAGACAGTTGAAATCCCACGTCCCAGAGGACGCTCGGGTTGATGATGCTCATTACGAGCGCTGCGCCTCCCAAGGAAGCCATGCCGTGCGTCTGCCGGCCGATGCGGTTCGCCAGCAGGACGAAGCCTCCCATGATCGCCGCGCGTACCACGGCTGCATCTGCGCCGACGAAGATGGTATACAGGCAAATCGCTGCCCCAGCTGCGACGGCGCCGCGTCGAACGCCCAGCCAGCGTCCGAACAGTGATATGAAGAGGGCACTGATGATGGTGATGTTGAATCCGGATATGGCGATAATGTGCGTCGTGCCAGTCTTATCGAACGCCGCACGTACTTCGGGTGAGATGCCGCTTTCGATGCCCAGCAGGATTCCGGCGAGCAGGGATGCCTCCGGATCGGGAAATATTTTCTGCACGACTTCCAAAGCTCGCCCCCGGAAATCGTATATGGCTTGAAGCAGCGGTTGGCCCGCCCTTTTTCTCAATACGGCGATCTCGGGGTCCTGCATCAGGCTGTGAATTCCCTGCCTGGCGAGGTACTCGCGGTAGGAAAAGGTCTCGAAGACGGGAGGGGTCTCGACGAATCCCGTCACGCGAATTCTATCCCCGTAGCTGTATTCCTCGAACGGAGAAACGTACGCCAGTAGTCTGCCACTTATCGCTCGGATTTGTGTGCTGTCGCGGGCTTGAATACTTTGGGCTTCGATTTTCAAACCCGTGTACGCATCGCGCAGGTCGGGTGAGGTGATGATAATGCCTTCGATCGTAACGCGCACTCCGCGATCGTTGTGGCTGGCGATGTGTTCCGCATCGATCCTGGGGAGGGAGGACACGTATCGCAGCCCTCCAAGTGAAAAGAACAACGTGAGCGAAAAGATGGCGCGGGGAAGCGGATTGCGGCGGAAGAGAAGCAGCGCGGCCAGCGAAATCCCCGCAAGTACCGACCACTCCGTGGAATCAATCGATACGGCCCGGCTGATGCCGATTCCGGCCAGCCAGGCCATGTTGAAACAGAACAACCTCATTGCATCCCCCTGCATTCATTTTGTCAGCCGAATGATAACTTAAAACCGCCCCGAAACCAAAAACGCATCCATATGATTTCAAATCCTTCTCGTTTAACCCCCGTTTGTTGTTGGGAGTTGCATCGCGAGCGATTTGGACCAGACCGGGATGCTTGCCTGGAACGGGCTGAACGGAATAGAATCACCAATGAGAATCCGGGAACAGAAGTGCATTTTTCCCATTGCCAATTATTGGAGGGTACCACTGTGACGAATAAAGAATCGACCCAGCTACCTATCAATCGCCTCATCGACCATACGCTGCTCAAAGCGGATGCCAGCGAGGACCAAATCCGGCAGCTTTGTGACGAGGCCGTGGAATACAATTTCTATTCGGTATGCGTGAACCCCTACTACGTAAAACTATGCGCGCAGCTGCTTGGTGGGACCGATAGTCTGGTGTGTTCTGTCGTCGGCTTTCCGTTGGGTGCCACGCCTACGGAGGTCAAGGTCTTCGAGACACAACGGGTGCTGCGGGATGGGGCAAGCGAAGTGGATATGGTGATGAACATCGGTGCGTTCAAATCGAGCCAATTGGGGATCGTACAGGATGATATAGCAGCAGTAGCAAACATCTGCCACGAAGGTGAAGCGATCCTCAAAGTGATTATCGAAGCTGCGTTGTTGACGGACGAAGGGAAGGAAACTGCCTGTCAGATCGCAGTGGAGGCAGGGGCAGATTTCGTCAAAACTTCAACGGGTTTCGGACCCGGTGGAGCGAGCATCGAAGACGTGGCATTGATGCGTCACACTGTGGGGCCTGAAATCGGGGTGAAAGCTGCGGGCGGGATTCACACGTACGCTCAGGCACAGCAGATGATCGCTGCGGGGGCAACGAGAATCGGTGCGAGCGCGGGGGTGAAGATCGTCGAAGAGTCGATGTAACTCGAGCGAAATCGATCGTCAGCTTACTTGGCCTCATATCCAAAGCGAATTACGAACAGACATCCGCGACCAGGCGGTCGGCGCACGTTTACCGACCGAGTCGAAGACGGACGGATTATCCGGCGTCGTCTTTCGGCTGGGGGATCTCTTCCTTAGGCAGCAAGGCGATACCGTCGACCATCTTGCGGTTGATCAAACCGACGGGTGACCGGGTCCGGACTGCGGGGAAGAGGATGGCGTTGAAGTCTGTGTGGTAGATCGGGATGAACAACGAATCGCCTTCAAACATGATCGAACCGAAGTTGAATTTGCCGGAAGTTTCGACCATGCCACGCATTTCGTAGCCCCCCATGAGAATGCGTACCCAATGCGGGATTTTGCTCGTATAACCCCCTCGAGCGAAGCTCGCCGCACCCAGTTCGGAGCGGCTGCTGAGCAGTATGACAACCACTTCGCTCTTCACCAGCCATAGCGTAGGATGGCGAGCAATCAACTTAGACGGTTGGTGCAGGCGCGACAGGTGTGCGCCTTCCATTTCGATGTAGGAGCGCGTTGGGATGTTGATGTAGCTAAACAGTCCTGTAGGCCCAGCCTGGACCCTTCCCAGGATTCTGTGCGTTGCAGTGTAGACCTCGACGGACGTTGATTTTCCATTCATGGTCCCGCTCCGATCAGGTTACTGGAAGTGAGAATACGATGCTGGTGCTTGCGGGTGTATGCTCGTACCACAAACTGCCGTTCATGCTTTCAAGCATCATGCGAATCTCACCCAAGGAAAGCCCCGGTCCGATCTGTCCGGCGGACGGATCGATTTCTTCTTTTGTCAGCGCGTGGACCGTATCCGGTGAGAGGCCGGGGCTCGTATCCGAAATTCTCACAATGGCCCACAACCCATCGTTGAGTTGAATGTGCCTCGGGATGGGAATGCTCGTACTGCGACCCTTGAGGACTTCGACACGGTGGGCTTCGAGAACAATACGTCCCCGCGACGTTCGACGGATTGCGGCGGCGACGAGCGTTTGAATGATGCGATGCGTGCGGTTGCTATCGCCGCGAAATAAAGGCAGCGGGGGGCTTTCGTCGATGATAATCTCCAAACCTCTGCGCGCTGCCGGACGCCGCATTTCCCGGAGAACCTGCTCCATAACACCGGGCAAGTCGACCATTTCTTGTGCTTCTTCGACGTCGAGCGTCGCCATGGGCATGGCGCGTAGCATAAGTAGATTCCTGTGGAGTTCGTTTAGGCTACGCCGCTGCTCTCTGCTCGATGCTTCCGTTGCACCGTTGATCATCGGTTCGATGATTTGAATGCATTTATCAAGACCTTCGATCAGATCGTTAGGAACGGCTGTGAGGGTCTGGTTGGACGCTGCCGGATTCTCCGCCTCACGCATCAGGTTGGCGTATTCGAGCGCCACACCCGTCCAGTTACCGAGTGCCATCAGCAGGGTAAGGTGATGTTGACTGAAACGGCGCGGGGTGATGCCGTTGTATATGCCCAGCACGCCGACGATGCTGTTCCGCGCTCGTATGGGAACTTTTACAAGTGATTGCACCATAAAGCCCGTTTGTACCTTGATCGGTCCGCCTTCCAGAGAAGGTTGGCGCAGCATCGGCTCCCCGGTCGAGAACACTTCTCCCGTCAACGTGTCCTCGACACGCAAACGCTTTAATGAAGCATGTCGTTCGTTAATACTCTTTGTGGCGCGCAGGACCAATTCCTTCGTTCCCGGCTCGGCCAGGTAGATGTTGGCTTCTTCGGCGTCGGTCACAAAGGCGGCTGCTTCCACAACGCGACGAAGGATGGAATCCAGATCACCGAGACGGACGACTACACGGCCGATCTCGGTCAAGAGGCGAATTTCCTCCGAACGACGTCGGAATTGTTCGCGCATCCCCTCCAGCCTTCTCGCCAATACCTTGGTATTGACTTCAATCGAGCGGCTTTCTCCCATGTCGCGTACGGCTTGACATAATGCCTCCGGCCGGTAAGGTTTGAGTAAAAAGTCATTCACACCGAGACGGAACATGTCTCTCAAGCGAGAATGGGGGAAGTGCGCCGCGAGTACGATGGCGGGCGCTTCTTCACCTTGTGCGCGTATGTTGCGTAAATTCCCCAGCGGATCTCCGCGTAATTGAGTGATGTCGAGAACGAGGATGTCCGGTGGTGGGCCTTCCGTGTTTGAGGTTGAAGCCTGAATGCCGGCAGGGCGAAAGACACGATCAATGAGCGCTTCTGCATTGCTTTCGACGTCCGCGATCACCATTACACGCGGAGATGTCGCTTTTTCTTGCGCCTCAGACATGTTAATGCCCTTTGAGATGTGTCCTAGGACACGGTCTCTCTCAAATTCATCGTTCAGGTCCGATGGATTTGACGCTAAACCGCTTCGTCGAACGACGTATTCTATTCCAGAGTCGAAGATAACACCAATCCACCTGTCGTAAACGGGTAGAAATCAATGCCACTGCATTATGCACTGAGAATCCCATCTGGGCCAAATCGCTTGGTGTTTCGATGATTCGATTTTAGCACAAGGTGTGGGGTTCAGGCGAGTGCGTTTTTACTCTTCGGCGGCCCCGACGAGATCATAATGAGGGATGAGTCCAACGGTATCCAGCGGCCAATAAACGAAAATCGCTTTTCCGATAATTTCGTTGATGGGCAATCCGCCCCAATCTGGCGAATCAGAAGAGTTATTGCGGTTATCTCCGAGAACGAAGACATCGTTCCGGTCGACGCGCCACTCGCCGGAGAAGTTCGCCGGAGCGGCGATATAGGGCTCTTCCAACAAGGTTCCGTTGACATATACATGACCGGATTGAACGTCGATTGTGTCCCCTGGCAGGCCAATTACACGTTTGATGAATCGCCGCGAGGGATTTTGGGGGAAGTAGAAGACGATGATGTCTCCGCGGTTGGGTTCTTGCCAGCGATACGCCAGCCGATTCACGACCACGAATTGACCGTCGTGTAGGCTCGGTTCCATGCTGATGCCTTCGACGCGAATGCGCGCCGTAAGGAGATTGACGGCCAGAAAGAGCAGCAGGGCGATTAAAGCCGTCTGCAAAAATTCACCGAAGTAGCGAACGATCCGGTTCTGTGGCTTTTCTGGCGCAGGTGTCTGCCATTCGGCTTCGTGGTTAAACGAGTAAGGATTCGACATCGCAACAAATTATATCATCATCGAAAGAGCATACGTTCTAAGCAGATGGCGGCGTGAGGAAACGATCCTTCAGGCTTGTTTTCGAAATGAAAGACGCAGAGGCGTTCCAAGAAATCGGTACTTCGTACGGATGCAGTTTTCGAGATAACGCACGTAGCTGAAGTGAACCAACTTCGGGTCGTTGACGTGAAAAAGGAACGTGGGCGGGTCGGTACGCACCTGCGAGGCGTAGCGAATACGCAGACGTTTGCCTTTTCTGGACGGCGGGGGAAAATTGTGGAGCGCTTGCCTCAGCAGCTGATTCAATTGGCCGGTCGGTATGCGGCGCAATCGCTCTTCCTGCACTTGCAGGGCTGTGGGAATCACCTGTCCGACACGCAGACCCGTCTTGGCGGAAATGTAGAGGACCGGAACGTAGTCCATGAAATTCAATTCCTGCCGGACGTGTTCCGTGAAGGCAACCATGGTGTGTGAATCCTTGTCGACCGCATCCCACTTGTTGACGATCACGACAACACTCTTCGCTTTTTCGATCGCCATGCCCGCGATGTGCGTGTCCTGCGCGATGACGCTTTCCGTGGCATCGACGAGCAGCAGAACGACGTCCGCGCGATCGATGGCCTTTAGGGCGCGCAAAACGGAATAACGCTCTACACCGGATCGAATGCGGCCTCTGCGGCGAATCCCCGCCGTGTCGATCAGAGTCAGGGGTGTGCCATGGTAGATGAGTCTGGTGTCGATGGCGTCGCGGGTAGTCCCCGGCAAAGGGGACACAATCACCCTTTCCTCCCCCAGCAGACGATTCAGCAGACTGGATTTTCCTACGTTGGGGCGACCGATGATGGCGACCTTGATCGTGGTGTCCTCATCGTCTTCGAGTACACCTTCGACCTGGAGGGCATCCATGAGCAAGTCCAACATATCGCCGGTACCACTGCCGTGCAGGGCGGATATCGCTATCGGATCGCCCATGCCGAGTTCGTAAAATTCATGAGCCTGGGCACGCCGCTGTTCGTTGTCGCAGCGATTGACCACGAGCAGGATTGGCGGCTGCCGTGTATCACGCTGCAAGCCCTGCCGTTTCCGCAGCCTCTCTGCCACCTCCACATCCGCAGGGGTCACTCCGCTTTCGACATCCACCATGAACAGAATCGCATCCGCATCTCGCATGGCTAGTTCGGCCTGGGCACGAATCTGATCGATAAAGTCTGCTGAATCTATTGACAAGGGCTCGCTTCTGCGAATGTCCGTCGGATCAATCCCACCGGTGTCGACGATGTCGAAGGTAATGCCTCGCCATTCCGACTCGGCGACGAGACGATCGCGCGTGGTACCAGGCCTGTCGTCCACGACGGCCAAGCGTTCGCCTGCGAGGCGATTGAATAGGGTGGACTTACCGACGTTCGGCCGTCCGACGATGGCAACGACAGGTTTGGACATCGGCGCTCATTGTTCTGAGGTAGGGGTTGACAGCGGTGTGGCGCTGATTGTAACTTGAATGGTGGCCGGAATGGGGCCGCTGGCATCGATGGTCTCTGGAATCCCGATGATCTGCGGTGTGATCTGGTAGGTTCCGGGTTCTAACCCGGTCACGTCGACGACCACGATGATCTCATCCGACTGCAGTGTGTTGAGAAGCGCAGCCGGACCCGTGAGAATTATAGAAACTTCATCGGGAGAGAGCAGCGCGTAGAGGTCAGAACCGATGCCGCGCACATCCAATGGACGGCTGATGGTGATCGAGTTTGTACGCGGTTCGATATCGACTTTCACGGTTACGGTCTGTTCAAGTGCGAGGGAAAAGCCGGGTGGAAGATCGAGCTGTAGTTGCTGTTCGACATCGTCTACGGCTCCAGATAGGTCCAGCGGAACGGTTTCGATGTATCCCGGAAGGTCCTCGAATGCCTGGGGATCGGAGGAAAAGATCGTCACCCATTGGGGTGTAACGGTGACCTCGGTCACCAGATAACCGGCTTCCACTAATTCGTCCTGCCCCTCGATCTTGGGAATGACGGATACGAGGCGGTAGTTGGGTTGCTGCGTTATCTGGATCTGCACGCGCACGGTTTCGGGGGAAATCTGGACCTCATCCATCTGGAGGCCGTTTTCATCCATGGCGGTGAGCGTCACCAATTGATCCAGACTTTCCTGGCGGTTGGTCAAGTTGATTGCGGCCCGCAATTCAACAACGCGAGCCACCGCGGAAGCGGGTCCGACAATGGTCGCGTTTCGAGGTTCGGCGATCGGGTCTTCGGCGGTATAGCTCAGCGCCGGACTGCCGAGCGTTACGACCTGAACCGGGAGTGTTTTTGTTTCTTTTACTTCCAGGCTGACGATCACGGATTCCGGGGTGATCTCTGTTACTTTGACCAATCGTCGCGTAAGCTCTACCTGTAGCGGCACTTTGTACGTGCCTTGCTCCAGCCCGGACATATCCGCTACCAGACGGATGTCTGTACTGGATAATTCGTTCCAGATTGATTGCGTCGTCAGCAACGAAATGCTGGCTTGCGTGGCGGAGGGGTTGGTGATCAGATAACCATCCGGTACGCCGGTAAATTGAATATCAACCGGATCGGCTAGCGGGTGTTCTACGCGAGGATCATCTTCGTTGACGGCGATGAACCAGACCATGATGGCCAGGATCAATGAAAGCAGAAGGGTCCCTAAGTTCTCCCTGAACCAAGTCAACATGGAAGGCTTTAGTCTCCCTGGGCTTCGCTACTTGCATGTTGGAAACGCACAAGCAATTGGTCGAGCCAGTCGGGGAGCCGGCTGGTCGTACGCGGCTGGAAAAAGGCGGTGAGGATGTTGCGTAAACGATTCTGGTCCAGGCGCCGGATCATGCGTCCGTTGTGGGTGATCGATATTGAGCCCGTCTCTTCCGACACGACGACGGAAACCGAGTCGCTGACCTCACTGATGCCCAAGGCGGCACGATGGCGTAGGCCGAAGTGGTGAGCCGGTGATCTCGATAGTGTGCCGCTGGAGGAGAGTGGCATTACACAGGCTGCTGCGATAAGTCTCCCGTCCCGTATGATCACTGCACCGTCATGAAGCGGGGTGTTGTGGAAAAAGAGCTGCAGCAGAAGTTCGGGTGTCAATTGCGCGTCGATAGGAATGCCGGTTTCGACATATTCATCCAGCTGCACGTCTCTTTCAATGACGATTAATGCACCAAATCTGCGTTCCGCAAGCCGCTGGGCTGTACCACAGATGATGTCGATCATATTTTCGATCGCGCTGGGCTGTGTTCCTAGGATTAACAAATCTCCTGCTCTCCCCACTTGTTCCAGCGCACGGCGGATTTCGGGGGCGAAGATCACGGGAATCGCGACGATCAGCGCCGGTAACGCCGTTTGGAGCAGCCATGAGAAAGCTGGAAGATCGAGCACCAAGGTGATTAGGGCGATTCCAAGTGTGAGTAGGATCACACCGCGCAGCAGGACTTCCGCTCGCGTGCCCCGCATGAGCCGCAGGAGCAAATACATCACAACGGTGACGAGCAGGATATCGATCAAGCTCAGCCAGTTGAAGCGCAGTATGAATAATTCTAACTCGTTGAGTAAATCCGTCACGGTCGAGACCTATCTTGCATAACCTCTATCGATCATCAATTTTTCCTCAGATTGTTGAGCAATTCTTGATATCCTTCGATGTCGGGAGGTTGGAGAGTAATAATTCTTTCGATGATTCGAATTGCTTCGGCATTATTCCCGTTGTCGAGAAGGATCTCACCCAGCGCGTCGAATTGTGCAATCGCATCGGCTTTGCGACCGGCAGCGAGGTACGCTTCGGCAAGACGTTCGTGCAGAATGCTTTTCCCGGGATGCTCACGAGCCAGTTCTTCAATGAAGGTCAAAGCGTCTTGACCGCGATCGTGCTGAACGAGATATTCAAGCAAACCATCCAATTCCTGAGCGGCTTGTTCATCCTGCGCGAGACGTAAATTCAAATCGATCACGTTCGTGCGTGCCTTTTCGTCGCTTGGATCCAGGGTGCGGATTTGGGAATAGACGCGCAATGCGCGGCGCCAATCCAGGCGAGAGAGGTCAATATCGCCCATTTCCCGCAATATTTTTACGGACCATTCGCGGTCAACAGAAGTGTCCTGCGCAAGGCTGAGTGCAGCTGCCAAGGCTTTTCTGGCCAAGTCTAGTTCTGCCATTTGCATATATATATCCGCTAAGTCGATGTAATGTTCCAGAGCCTCTTTGTGCCGATCTTGTTGGACGAAAAGTTCGATCAAACGGTTTCTGGCCGGAATATTGACCGGGGCTTCGCGGATGATCTTTGCGTAGACATCTGCGGCCTGAGAATTTTCACCGCGCACACGATGCGTTTCGGCGACGATTCCCATTTTTTCCAAGCCTGCTTCCCGGCGGCCGCTGCGGATCATGATTTCAGCCATGCGCATATGGAGCGCCAGATAGGAAGGTGCGTGATCCAGCGTCAGCATGGCTTCTTCCATGGCCGCGGCGTACAATTCTCGGACGAGAAGATCGTCGATTCGGCCCAGGGATTGAAGCACTCGGTCCGTTCCGCCCACAGCGAGCATCTCGGCGATCGGAACGACAGCCGAACTTTCCGTGCCTTCGCTTTCCAATTGCATGCGCGCCTGCCGCAGACGGCGCATCCAGTCTGGTCCACTCAAGAAGTTGAGCGTGCTCTCAACGATACGATCAAGTTCTTCTTCATTGCCTTCTTCCTGGGAAACAAGCATGGCGTCGTAAAATTGATTGAGGGACGCCGATTGACTGGAATCGACGGACAACGAATCGGCGATTCGCAGCGCCTGCAGCAGATATCTGGCAGCTTCAGGTAGATCTTTCTCAGTGCGAGCGATCCGACCGAGGGCGAGGTTGATTCCCAGATCTAAGTCTTCGTAGCCCAAGGCGGCGGCAAGATGCTTTTTAGCGGCCTGGTAATCCTCGGACTTTTTGTGGAGAATACCAAGGTTGTAATGTGCCGCGCGGTGATCCAAACCAGCTTTGATCGCTCGTTCGAATTCCTTGATGGCTTCCTTGTCTTTGCCACGTGTTTGCAGATCGATCGCCTGTCCGAGATAGCGGTACATCTGAGGCTGACCGATGGATTTCCGGCCCGAAAGGCTCAGCCCTCCAGTGAGTGCGGAAAGGCCGGAAGGTTTGTCCTCCGCCTCATCGAGATCATCTTCGTCATCTCCCCTGGGTTCATCGAACAGCAGGCCGGCCAGAATCTTGAGTGCATCGCGCTGCGCCGCGACCTCGGGATCTGCCACTTCATCGTCATCTGCTTCCGTCTCCACAGCTTCCGCTTTGATGTATTCCTGGACTTTGGCCATTCGTAGTGGCGCAGTCGCGCCGCGCGGCTGTGTGGGCGGGGCTAGTGTCTCGCCGACCTTGAGAGCTCGCAAGGCTTTACCTGCCTCAGGGTGCCCGGGGACGAGGCGCAAGGCACGCTGTACGGCTTCGATGGCGCGCTCGGTGTTCCCCGCGCCTTGTAGTATGGAAGCCACGTTGATGTATTCGTACACAGCCTGGCGAGCATTTCCGGTGCGTTCGTAGGTGAGCGCCAAGGTGGAGCGCGTGTGCAGATCGTCCGGAGTCAGACGCGCGATGTGAATCCAATTATCGATGGCCTTCTGGGCGTCCTTTCGAGCCAAGTAGCGTTGCGCTGCAGCATTGCGCTGCATGACAGCGTCGCTAATTTGCCCCAAGCGTTCGAAGATCTCTGCGCAGCGTTCGAGGGGAATCGGATCGTTGGGTGTGACCTTCGCTGCCTTATGATAGACCGAAAGCGCTTCCTTATACTGCTCGGTCTCCAACAGCGCCAATCCCAAACTTGTGAGTGCACCTGGATCTTCCGGTAGTTGCACCAATGCCTTGCGGTAGAACTCAATTGCCCGGTCCCACTTGAGGTCCCAGGCTGCAGAGTGCCCAAGGCGCATCGATTCTTCAAAAAGTTTTAACTGGTCAGTCATTCGACGTTCTTCACCGGATTAAAATTCAAGGCGAGGCGAGTATAGCATAAGTCATCTTCGGTCGCTGAACGATCTGAAGTATCTATGCCAATCCTGCTGCCATTCCCCTCCGTTGGTCTTATTCTATGGGTTTCATGCCCGCCCAGGTCACTCCCGCTTTGGCGTCGGTCTTCAACGATACGCGAAGGTCGAATGCGCCTTGCATGATTTTCTGAACGACGGCGGTGGTTTTGGATAGTTCGCTTTGCGGACATTCGAGCACCAACTCGTCGTGAACCTGAATCAACATATCGGCTTTCAATTTCTGTTCGCGTAGTGCCTGTGGGAGTCGTATCATGGCGATTTTAATGATGTCGGCCGCCGTGCCCTGGATCGGGGCGTTGATCGCCTCGCGCATCGCTCGGGCGCGAGCCTGTTCGGATACGGTAGACCATGCGGCTAATTGCGGGAAGTATCGCCTTCGACCCAGCAGCGTCGAAACGTAGCCGACTTGTGAGGCTTCTTGTCGAGTTTGCTCCAGATATCGCTGCACACCGGGAAAGCGATCGAAATATGCTTTCACGAAATTTTCTGCTTCAGCGAGGGTCAGATCCGTGGTGCGGGTCAACCCGAAGGGACTCATTCCGTAGATCAGTCCGAAATTGATCGCTTTCGCCCGTCGGCGCAGATTCGGCGATACGTCTCCAGGTTCGACGCCAAAGATCGCCGCTGCAGTAGCGCTGTGGATATCTTGATCGTCGCGAAAGGCTTGCAGCATCGCTTCATCCTCAGAAATGTGGGCAACGATGCGCAGTTCGATTTGAGAGTAGTCCACGCTGAGCAATGTATGACCGCTTTCAGCGATAAAAGCCCGGCGGATTTCACGACCAATTTCAGTGCGTACCGGAATGTTCTGCAAGTTGGGGTTCGATGAAGCCAATCGGCCGGTCACCGAACCGGTTTGATTGAAGGACGTGTGCACGCGACCCGTTTGAGGGTTGACTTCCTGGGGTAAGGCGTCGGCGTAGGTGGATTTTATCTTTGCGATCTCGCGAAAGGCGAGTATGTGATCGATGATCGGATGTGCGTCGCGTAGTTCCTCGAGCACCGACGCGGCAGTGGAGTAGTGACCGGAAGACGTGCGGCGGGCACGATCAGGCGGGTCGAGCTTAAGATCCTCGAAGAGCACGGTCGATAACTGCTGTGTCGAATTGACGTTGAACTGGCTGCCGGCTTCTTCGAATATTTGAGCTTCGATTTCCGCCATTCGTTCCTGCAGCTCCTCGGAAAACTGTCGCAGGAAATCGATGTCCAGGCTGATTCCCGTCATCTCCATCTGCGCCAGGATGGGAATCAACGGCATCTCAAGCTCTTGGAACAATTTCGTCTGGTTCTTCTCCTTTAATTCCTTCTCGAGGATGGGCAGGAGGCGCAGGCAGATTTCGGCGTCCGCTGCGGCATACGGCGCGACTTCTGCAATAGGCACATCAGCCATGGAGCGCTGATTCTTTCCACGGCCGATCAGCGTTTCGATGTCCGTCATTTCCACACCCAGGCGGATCCAGGCGAGGCTTTTCAATCCCAGGCTGCGGGAGGCGGGATCGCAGAGCCACTCGGCCAACATGGTATCGAATGCGAGCGGCGACGCACGAAGCCCGTTGCGTGCGAGTAGGGTGTAATCGTACTTCAGATTGTGTCCCACTTTGGGCTTGCCGGAATCGGTCAGGGGGTGCCGCAGAGCCTCGATAACCGTTTCTACAGGCAGTTGCGATCCGTGTTTGGGAGAGATATGCCCAACGGGGACGTAAAATCCTTCTCCGGGTTGGGTGGCAAGCGATATTCCAACGAGATTGGCCTGGCTCGCATCCGTGCTGGTCGTTTCGACGTCGAACGCAATGTGGTCAGCCGCTTCCAGTCGCTGGATCAATTTTTCGAGTTTTTCGGCATCGTCGACGGTGTGCACGGTTCGTGATTCTGCACCGCTGCCCTGCTGGTCGCTGACGAATAGGCTCATCTGGTGTTCGCCGCTGTCTTTTTCGAGTTGGATGCGGTTGAGCAAAGTACGGAATTCAAGTTCCCGAAATAGCTGGACGATTTTATCTCGATTGTAGGCTTGTGCACGGCAGGATTCGAGATCGAACTTGATAGGCACATCCGTTTCGATTTTGCCCAACTCCCTGCTCAGATACGCATCATCTCGACCCTGTTCTAATTTATTGCGGAAACGGGTTTTCACCTCCTCCAGGTTAGCGAAGATGTTATCCAGGGTTTGGTATTTTTGGAGCAGCGAAGTGGCAGTCTTCTCACCCACGCCACGCACGCCCGGGATGTTGTCGCTGCTGTCACCGACGAGGGCCTTCAGATCGACCAGCTGCTCGGGATCGAGATCATAGCGCTGGCGAACCTGTTCTGGTCCGTAGTCGGCCGCTTCGGAGAGTTTCTGGCCAGATAATTGAATAGTCACGTTCTCGCTGGCAAGCTGTAGGAGATCCCGGTCGCCAGTAACGATGACGGTATGGACATCCTGTGCCGCCGCTTTTCGAGCGATGGTGCCGAGCACGTCGTCGGCTTCGTATCCTTCGGCTTCGAGAATGGGGATACCGAAGGCCGCGATGACCTCCCGGATTCGTTTGATTTGCAGTCGTAAATCGTCGGGCATCTTTTCGCGCGTGGCCTTGTACTCGTCGAAGAGATCATCACGGAACGTGCGGCCGGTATCGAAAGAGACGGCGAGATACTCTGGTTTCTCACGCTCGAGGAGAGAGAGAAGCACAGAGACGAAGCCGTACGTTCCGGCCGTCGGCTCGCCGGATTTCGTTATCCAGCGGGAGGGATCGCCTGCTCGCGTTAATGCAAAGTAAGTGCGGTATGCGAGTGCATGGCCATCGATGAGAAATAATCGGGGTTGGGTAGTCATCCTGGACGCTCCCTTGGATTATTCGGTGAGGTATTAAATTGTAGCACCAGGCGCAATTCGTGGGGGAGGCTGTGGGTTAGATTTCGATCCCTTGGCTCTTGCGTGTGGTTTCGACGAACTCTTGCAGTCGTTTCGCTGGCGGTGGTCCGCCGGTGATCAGCAGGTAGCTGCGCGCCCAAAAACGTCGGGAAGGCAGGTCGTCTACAAATTCGGGAAATGCGCTGAGTATCCGCTGTGATAGATCATCCCGAAGCCGGAGAACCGCGTTCGAAGGCGCCGTCTCCGGGGAAATGCTCATCGTCAGGCAGAGATAATCGGGTTCGATCGACACTTCATCCGCGCGCCAATCCCACGCCAGGCAAAGGCGAACCACCCATTCCTGTAGATTTTCCACAAGGGGACCCGTCAGGCGGTGTTCCGGGAACCGAGGCACAAGCACTGCAGTGACGGGGAGGTAGTACTCCGCGTCGGGCAGCGGGATGGGCTCCAGCGCTGTTGATGCGGAGTCCGTACTCGGGAAGGCGCCTTCTTCGAGGAAAGGCAGGTGGGATTCAGGTTTGGGTTTGTCCGGCACCCAATCCCCCGGAATCGCTGCAGCGGTGTCCGCTTCTTCGATCCGGTCCTCGTCAACCTTCGCTGGCGTTTCATCCGGCTCCGGAGGGGGAAGATCGAGATCTTCGAAAAACGGAATTTCCTGGGCATCTGGCTCCGCACCGAAGATTTCATCGAACGATGTATCTTCTTCG
The DNA here is from genome assembly GCA_034417075.1 of Anaerolineales bacterium. GTDB lineage: Bacteria > Chloroflexota > Anaerolineae > Anaerolineales > E44-bin32 > WVZH01. The sequence goes on along the minus strand of DAOULU010000006.1, from coordinate 166,421 downwards.
TCTCGAGCAGAAATCGGTGCGGTATCGGGCGCAGGGATCGGTTTGGGAGGCAGGTCGAGATCTTCGAAAAACGGAATTTCCTGGGCATCTGGCTCCACACCGAAGATTTCATCGAACGATGTATCTTCTTCGTCTCGAGCTGAAATCGGTGCGGTATCGGGCGCGGACGTCGGTATGGGAGGGAGGTCTTCCTCGTGATCATCCAGGTCCATGTATTTGAGTCTGTCCGCGGTGTGCCCAGCCTGGCGGCGGATGATCCCGAAGGATGTGCCGGAGGGATAAACCAGCGCCAAAATCCAATTCGGTATCAGACCATTGGCATACAGGATGCAATCCCGCTTTGTGCCTGGTAAACGAGTCAGGGTGGTGATTGCTCCACGGGCGCCAGCGCCGACTCCAATTTCAGCAATCTTGACCGCAAGTCCTTCGGCTTGATCCGGTGTAATTCCACCCGTTTGTGCCCATCGCTGGCCGTGATGCAAGAGGATCAACGCTTCGGCAGACGTATCGCCGCATACCCTGGCGAGGTGCTGCGTGGCTTGATCCACGTCGTTAGGCCAGGGCGTTGGTGGTTCCGCGGCCTCGCTGAAAGGGGGTTCCTGCGGGATGGATTCCCGGATCTGATCCGTTTCCACAGCCTGCGTTGGCAGATCTATCGCTGCGGAGACGATCTCGTTGAGTTCGGGAAGGTAAAAAGGCTTCGTCAGCACGCCGCGGATTGAGAGACTTGAAAAGGCAGGATCGTGTGGATCGTTGTTGGGCGGAATGGCGATAATGGCCATGTCCGGATTGGTGGATTGGATGCGTTGAATACAGGCCGGTGCATCGGCTTCGGAGAGATCGAAGTCGATGATTAGCAAGTGGATATTTTCCCGATCTCCGATCTCGATCGCCTCGTCAGCGTTCATCGCCAGTGACACCTGATACCGCCCGGTGTCTTCGAGCGCGTTACGGATCAAAGACCCGAATTCTTCCGTCTCTTCAACTACGAGCACATTCGCAACCATAACTTGAATCTATCACGCGTTCTTTAAAACTGCCAATTCAACCGTTTGAAATGCGATTAACTTATACACAATATGATCTTCACTGGAGAGCGAAAATCCCCGCGACGTTGGGTGATTCGCGGGGATTTTTCATCGCTAATTTCTACGTGCGGTCAGGGCGTGTAGTAGGTGACTTTGAGGATCACAGTGTTGAAAGTCAGGTGATCGCTTGCGCCATCGTTGTCGGTTTGTTTGTTGAACTGCAGACGCAATCTGAAGCGACTCGATCCCACTTTGGTTTGCAGGGCGTTGACCATGTCGTTATCCGAGACGGCGTTCCCCAAGCTTGATGTTGAATTCCAGGCTATGAGTCGGCCGGAAGATGGTGTGCTGTTGACGAAGTCGGAGGCATCCAAACCGCCATAATCATCCTTGTAGATAAACAGTGGCCCCAAAGCTGAGAACGGCGTCCCGATCACGGTGAAGTCACCGAGATCGATGACGACTTCCGTAATGACGGCATCCGACGGGATTCCGGTGATGTTGAAGCTAAGGAAAGCCTGGGACGAATCGTTCGATCCGTTATCTCCGGCAATTTTATCCCCGGAGATATAGGTGCTTTTCGTGACCTGACCGCTTTCGCCAACGACGAGAGGAACCGTAGTCGTGGCCGTGTTGGGCACGACTTTGATTTCGACATAGAACGGATTGGTGCCGCCGGTACCGATGCCGAAATTTACCCCGGAACCGTTGCGCAGTTTCCAGTATCCCTTGTAGGTACCCGGCGAACTGGGCGCCGTTAAGTTGACGGAGACGTCCATAATGGCACCGGGTGCAACGGTCCCGCTGGTAAGCTGTTTGGATGCGGGTCCTCCCATGGAATCGCCGCTGTCGAAAATGAGCGCATAGCTGGAGGTCCAGGTGCAGGAGCCGTTGTTTTTCAGGCGCCAGGTCTTGGTGAAGCTCTCGTTCGGTTCCAATTCTTCTCCGTCGGGGATGGTGACGTCCGTGATAAAGCTGGCGCGATCGCAGGGGATTGTGGTCTGCGTGATCGTGGGCGTCAGCGTTATGGTCGACGTGGGCGTAGGTGGTTCCTCCGTTGGAGGGGCTTCGGTTGTTGCAATCTGCGGTGGCTCGGGTGGCGTGGTCCCATCATTGCCCGGTCCCGCTGGTTGGGTGAGACGGGCGGCGACGGTTTGCGCTGCAGATGTGGCGAACAGATCCGGTGTGGCACCCATACCGGGGAAATTGCACGCCGATAGGACGATACTGATCGCGAGCATTAAAATGAGTGTTGTTCTCAATCGTGCCGGAGGGCTCATCTCGAACTCCTTCGTTTTGAAATCTACTTATCCGTGCGCCTGGGGCGTTGCACATGGCAGGCTGCAAGTACCAGGATGCTACAGCGACCTGCGGATTTTGACAAGTGGCCCTTTGCGCATAGGCCGTACTGCATTCCTGCCGGACAACCAATCTTGTGTATCATGGGCTTATACAAAATGGGAGATTGTGTTGGCAGCACCGTCTGCGTCAGCGGAGGTGAGCGGATCGCTGAGATATGGCCTTCAAGGCCGCTGGCAATACCTTCGGCGGCAATAAAAAAATCCCTGCCGTGGATGAGAATGGCGGGGATTTTATAAACTTGCGTAATGCGCCTATGGCGTGTAGTAGGTTACCTTGATCACAATCGAGACCAGTTCCAGATAGTCGGCGCCGTTATCATTGTTCGTGTCGTTGGCGAATTGGAATCGAACTCTAAAGCGACTGCTACCCACTTTACTCTGAACCGCATTGACCATGTCGTTGTCGGGGATCGTGGTTCCCAATTGAGAGGTTGAATTCCAGGCGATAAGCCGACCTGTCCCTGGAGTGCTGCTTACATAGTCGGTCGAATCCAAGCTACCGTAATCATCTTTGTAGATGAACATAGGTCCCAAATCGCCAAATGGATCTCCGGTATCGTTGAAATTACTAATCTTTATCGTGACCTCCGTGATGATGGCGTCCGAAGGTATCGCACTTATATCGAAGCTGACGAAGGCTTGTGTGGACGTATTCGTGTGGCTATCCCCCACGTACCTTCCAAAGCCTGTCGAGCCGGTGGACTGCACTTGTCCGCTTTCCATTTCTTTCATGGGAATGGTAACCGTGGTTGTGTTGGGAACGACCTTGATTTCAACCCAGAAAGGATTTACGCCGCCAGTTCCAATTCCGAAATTCACTCCCGATCCGTTGCGCAGTTTCCAGTAACCTTTGTACGTTCCCGGCGAACTCGGCGCCGTCAGATTGACGGAGACGTCCATTGTGGCGCCAGGTGCTACAGTTCCACTGGTAAGCTGTTTGGATGCAGGTCCGCTCATCGAATCACCGCTGTCGAAAGTGAGCGCGTAGCTGGAGGTCCAGGTGCAGGAACCGTTATTTTTCAACCGCCAGGTTTTGGTGAAACTCTCGTTCGGTTCTAATTCCTCCCCGTCGGGGATGGTAACGTCCGAAACGAAACTGGCGCGATCGCAGGGGATTGTGGTCTGCGTGATCGTGGGGGTGAGCGTAGTCGTTGGCGTAGGGGGTTCCTCTGTCGGTGGGGCTTCGGTCGTGGCGATCACGGGCGGCTCGGGCTCTGTTGTCTCATCTGTGCCGGGTTCCACTGGTTGCGTAAGCCGTGCGGAAACGGTTTCTGCAGCGGAGGTGGCGAACAAGTCCGGCGTGGGGCCCATTCCTGGGAAATGACATGCCGCAAGGATGATGCTCGTCACCAGTATGAAAACGAGTGTGGTTGATTTTATTCTTGAGGGAAGGCTCATTTTGGTTCTCCTTCAATTTAATGTCTTCTTCTCCGTATACCGGCCATGAAATCGACTGGGAATGGCAGTAAGTCCGTATCAGGATGCTACATTGACCTGTTGGTTTCGACAAGTTGCTCGTGGCGTACAAATCGGCTTCAAGTTTCAACCTCCCACCCGATCCTGCGGGTTAAGGACAGATGCAGTAGAGGCGATCCGTGATTCCCTCGGACCATACACCGCCGCTGGCCACGCAATCTTCCTCGTTCAAATCCTCTGTGCAAATCTGTGGCGTCGCGGTCGGCGGTGGAGGCGGATCAACGACTGGAATGTCGCATGTGCCGTATGGGTTTTCAGGACCGTCCAGCAACCCGAGCCAGATCCAGCATTGGTGCTGATCGACCTCGAACTCACCGTGGGTAAACTCGGGGTTCAACGCCAACAGTTCGGCGCTTTCGCCCTGCATGAGAATGGCCATCTGATCCGATTCGACGTAGTCGCTCTCCCGGCAGTTGGCATTTTGCAGCGCGGTGTAGACACATGCTGACGTCTCTTCTGTGGGAGTCGGCGTGGGGGTCGATGTCGGCGTTTCTTCCGGTGTTTCCTCGCGCTGTGGTCCTTCGAAGGAAAGCGGCATCCACGATGTCGGTGAACATAAGGCTTTCCCCAGGGCTCCTGGGGCATTGCCCTCTCTGGCGGTGATGCGCCAGCGGTAAAATCCTGGTTGAGTGGGGAACATGAAGCTGCTGAAGGCGATGCTTGTCTCCTGAGTCGTTTGATTCAAAATTGAGCCGTCAGGTGCACTGAGTTCTACCTGCCAGACGATCCCGTCGGCGGCGCCGGGTCCCGGCGTCCAGGAAAGCAATGGGTCTTCGCTGGTTTGGAACACGGCGCCTGCCGGTGGAGCGTACCCATCCGGTAGAAGCAACTCGCTGCAAAGTGGTTCACTCTTCGGTTCCCCTTTTGGAGGGAGCAATTCCAAGTGCATGTTAGGAAGCGCACTGCCCAGGGTCAGCAGGGCGATGCCGAATACTGCGCCAGCAGCGCCGCCGATGGCGGCATATCGACCCGGCGATCTACCTCGGCCGCGACGCCCGTTGCCCAGGGCGCCAGCAAAAATGAACGCCAGCAAAAGGAGATCGGGCCAAGGGAATACGAGCGTCAGGCAGCTGGCCAGGATGTTCTTGGCAAACTCGGAGGTGTTGGCTGCGCCGTCAGTGGCGGTGGCGGTGAGCGGATCGCAGAAACCGACCCCGCTTAACGGGATCGAGAAATGACCGCTCGGATCGGCGTTGCCGCTTCCCGCGAAGTTCATACCTTCGCCGAATGCGCCTTTGCCCGAATCGGCGATGAAGATCTCCACGGTACAGCCCGGGCAGGCGTCTCCTTCGGCCGTGTTCACGTTGGCGGATTGGAGCACGGGAAAGTTCAGCAGTGTGTTGGGGCCGGAATCCGCGTCTCCCGGATCATTTGGCGTGACGCCCGCAGGTTCCAAATCGATTCCCAGGGCACGATTGTGATGGATGCTGTTTCGGCTGAAGGTGTTGGATTCGGGAAAGCCCATCGAACTCGTTCCCAGAATGCCCTGCGTGTGGCCGTAAGCGATCTCGTTTCCAATGATGCGGTTTTTGTGCGCCAAAGCGTACAAGCTGAGCCCGGCTTCCTGGCTGAAGAGGATGCGGTTTGCTTCGCCTGAGCCGATACCCCCGATGATGTTCGTGTTCCCCATAATGGTGACACCGTACTGGTTGCCCATGATGATGGTTCCCGAAAGATTGGTGCCGATGATATTGCCATACACCTGGTTGTATTCCGCGCCGCAGTACAGATCAAGACCAATGCTGGTGTTGGCGGCGATGATGTTTGCCTCGCCGGGATTCGTGCCGCCGACGCGGTTGTGATCGCCGTTCACCTTGATGCCGCCTTGATTGGGGATGGCTATGTTCGTCGACCAATCCGTACCAACGCGGTTTCCCAGGATCTTGTTGTCGTCCGAATTGACTACCATGGCGCTGATGTTGCCCGATACCACGTTATCCTGAATGGTCGAGCCGTGGGCGGTTTCGTAGACGTAGATGCCCAGACCGTTGAGGATGGCCGTAGTGCCGGAGGGATCGACGCCGATGAGGTTGTCCCGGATCACGTGGCTGCCAGCCCAGATATCGATTGCCGTTCCGTTACAGTTGAATACGTTTTTGAGAATGCGCTGGTTTCCGGCGTCCATGTCGATGCGGACACCGTATTGTGTGTTGAAAAGCGAACAGGTAGGTTGATAGCCGATGTGATTTAACTCGATCAGGTTTCCGTCGCCGCGCTCGATGTAGATGGCGGATTCGTGCTGCAGTGTTGGATGCATGAAGTCGATGGTGTGCAGCCCACGGATCACGTTCCCGTCGGATTGGATCCATAGGCCGATGTGCGGTCGGGTACAACTCGGATCCGCAGAGGGCGTTAAAGTAACGACGGGCGTCCCGGCATAACTGGGTTCCGTCGTGCCGTCAATCGTCGTCCCGCCGTCGGTGAGTATGGGCAGCAGGCTGCACAGTTTGATCACGTGTGGCCCGGCGCCGAAGATGTCGAAGGCAATCGTGTCCGCACCGGGGTTGGCATTGGCGGCATTGATCGCCTCGCGCAGAGAGCAATGATCGGCGTCGCAGTTTCCGTCGTCGAGATCGTCGACCGTGTTGACGACGAAGGTGCTGGCCTCCGCGGTGATCGGAAAAGCAAGTGTCATCATCGCCAGCAGGCACAGGGCTAGCCAGGCTCGGGAAACATGTTTGCGAGTTCTCATCAAAGTACCCCTTACATCAATCTCTGGCTGCGGTTTTCGATCGACTCCATGGCGTTATCTTCTCGAATCGGTTTCACTCCGGGCATACACATCCCGCAGCGCCCGTCACCGACCAGGTGCCTCCACTTGCGATGCAAGCGTCCTCGTCTAAATCCGCAGTGCAGGTTTGTGGCGTTGCGGTCGGTGGCGGCGGCGGATCGATGACCGGGACGTTGCACGTGCCGTATGGGTTATCGGGACCTTCCAGCAATCCCAGCCAGATCCAGCACTGACCGTGATCGAGCTCGAATTTACCGTGGGTGAACTCGGGATTCAAGGCCAGGAGTTCGGCCGATTCCCCCTGCATGAGGATATCGATCTGCAGCGACTCCGGATAGTCGCTGGCGCGGCAGTTGCTGTTACGTACCGCTGTGTACAGACAGACTCCCGCAGGAGACTCGGGTGTGCTCGTGGGCGTCGGAGGTAGTTCTTCCGGCGTTTCCGGTGTCCACGGTGGCGCCAGCAATGGTGAAAGTCCGATTTGGAACGTTAGCCACGCCGATGGTGCACAGAAGGGTTTCCATTCTGCGGAAGAGTCGTCGAATTGCTCGCCAGTCAGTCGCCAGATGAATCGATCCCCGTCGTCGACCGCGAAACCAAACGCAGTGAAGGGAAGCGAAGTATCCTCCGTCGTTTGCTGGCCGGAATCGTCGGGCCCGTTCAAATCCAGGCTCCAGCGGAACCGTCCGTTCGAAGGCTCGTTCAACCAGGACCATGCGAAGTCGAAGTTTTCGTCGAGCACGATCGCGCCATCTTGCGGCACGAATGCCTGCGGATCGAGGTAGGCATTACAGGAGGGGACGAGCGCTGTCAGGCCATCGGAGACCACATGTTCCTCTTCTGGTGGTAGACGGAAAATTGGAATGAAGGAGGTTGCGAGGAGCAGACCGGCACCGATCACGCCGCCCAGCGCGGCGCCAGCAGCGGTTCCCAGGCCTGGCCGCGTGCCGCGACCGCGTCCGAGCCTCCCGCCGGCGGCCCCACCACCGAACACGAAAACCACACCCAGGAAGAGTAAAAGTTGGGGTGAGAACGTGAAGCACGGTCCGATCAGGAAGTTCTCTGCAAATTCGGAGGTGTTGCCGTTTGCGTCGGTCGCCGTGGCGGTTACGTAATCACAGACACCTGCGGTAGAGAGCGGATCGACACTGATGCTGAAATTTCCTGAGGAGTCAGTAAGGCTTTCACCGATAGGTGATATGCCCTCACCGTATCCGGAGGGATCCTCTTCGCTTTCGAAAATCTCCACCGTGCAGCCCAGACAGGCGGTCCCCTGAGCTGTCGTGGTCGTAGCCGAACTGATCACGGGGAAATTTTGTAGATTATTGGCGCCGCTGTCAGCGTCACCCGGATCATTGGGGGTCACGCCCCAGGGGAAGAGGTCGATACCGAGTTGATCGTTATAGTAGATGTTATTGTAGTGAAAGGTATTCTGGATCGACGTACCGGTCGTGGCGCCGGCGGTGATGCCCCGGTCGTTCCAGGCGATGTAATTGTTTTGAACCAGGTTGTCGCTGGCGGTGGTGATGAACTGGATGCCGTCCTGGATATTGTGCATCACCCAGTTGGCTTCCATGGGTAGATAGATACCTCCGATCGTGTTGTTGTCGGCGCCATCGAGCAGGATGCCTGTAGTGTTGGGCAGACTCGAGTCGGGGCTGTTGCCGGCACCGATCTTGTTGCCTTTAATGTAGTTGTTCTGTGCGTTCGGGCCGAGGAAGATGCCCGTGTCATTTCCGGAGATGATGTTTCCTGCCGTGCTGCCCGGCACGAGCATGATCGGAATCTCGCCGCCGATGACGTTATCACTGCCGATGATGTGGACGCCGGTGTCGTTGCCTAACGCCAGGTCGCCGCTTGCGTCCGTACCAATGAAGTTGCCGGAGACTTGATTATTGTTTCCGGCCAGCAGCACGCCGATCTGGCTGTCACTGACCTGATTGCCTTCGATTTGGTTCCCGTTGCCCGTGACCCATACGCCGGTGTCATTGCCCAAGCCTGCGCTGCCGCTGGCGTCTGCGCCGATGCGATTGTTGGTCACGAAGTTACCGTCCGTAACGACTTGGACGCCCGTGTCGTTGCCCGAAATGAGGTTCATCCAGGCGGGATTCGGGCCTCCGATATGCACGTTGCTAGAAGGATTGTCCACCAGGATGCCGACGGAATTTTTCAGCGTAGGACTGGTCGACGTGCCCGTGGGATCGGTTCCGATGTAGTTCAAGCGGATGATGTGGTCGCTGCGGAAGACGTGAATGCCGATGACGTTGCCCGAGATGCGGTTGGAATAGATCTGCGACGCCTCGGAGCCTATCAGGATCCCGTCTCGATTCCCGACGGGAGTTCCGGAGGGATCCAGGCCGATGTAGTTCCACTGGATGGTGACGTTCGAGCCCATGTGAGTCACGATCCCGCCGGCGATGGATGCGGAAGGACTCCTGAAACCGATGATGCTCAGGCCGGTCACGGTTATGTCGCTGGCGGCGATCCAGATCCCGATGGGTGGTGGCGTGCAGCCAGGATAGGAAGACACGTTGAATATCCCCGGCTTGATCACGACCACAGGTACCGTGCCGCCATAATCGGGCTCCGAAGTGCCGTCGATCAACGTTCCGTCGTCGCTCAAGGATGGAAGCATCGAGCATAGCATGATCTCGTGCGGTCCTGGACCGGGGATATCAAAGTAGATGTACTGCGTGCCCGCATAGGTGTTGACCGCGTTGATCGCTTCGCGCAGCGAGCAGTGTGTGGCGTCACAGGTGCCGTCGTCCAGATCGTCGGTGGTGTTGACGACGAACACGCCACCACCAGCCTGTGTCGCCATAGGTGTGGTGAACATCAAGAGCCACAACGTGCTCAATACGCACAATCCAAGCTTTTTCATCCATCGAGAATTCATCTTGCACCTCCTACGGGGCAGGATGGTTTCACGTGTCTATTCACTGCGGAAATTCCCGTTCGCTGAATGCGCATGCAGCCTCTCACTCGGGACACACACAATAGGGCGCTCGACTCACGCCCTCCGACCACGTGCCACCACTCAGCACACACGCTTCTTCATCCAGGTCCGGTGTGCAGGCGGGCGGTGTCTCCGTAGGCGGTGAGGGCGGATCGACGACCGGTACGTCACAGGTATCGAATGGATTTTCCGGTCCGTCCAGCAAGCCAAGCCAAATCCAACACGCGCCCTGGCCGAGGTTGAATTGGCCGTAGGAGAACTCGGGGTTCAAGGCTAGCAGTTCGGCCGTCTCGCCCTGCATGAGGATCGAAATTTGTAACGCTTCTGCGTAGTCGCTGGCGCGGCAGTTTGAATTCTGCAGCGCCTCGTACACACAAACCAATTCCTCGGGAGTCGGCGTTGGAGTTTCTGTGGGAGTTGAAGTTGGTGTCGGCGTGTCTTCGGGTTCACTCCACTCGTCGGGCGTCCAGGGTGGGGCGTTGAGCGGTGGGCGCTCGCCGAACTGGAAGGTGTGCCAAGCGAACTGCCGACAGAAGGGCTCCCAGCGGTCCGTACCGGGGATGGCCTGTTCGGCGCTGAGGCGCCAGGAGAACACGGCGCCTTGTGAGATTTCAGTATCGAAGGACAGGAAGGGCAGCGAATTTCCGGTGGTCGTCAATTGCTGTATGCTGCCGTCCGCTGACGCCAGCTCGACGAGCCAGCGGAACTCTCCATCTGGCATCTCGGGTGATGGACTCCAAGTAAATTCCCAGCCGTTGTCATCGATCTCGAATATCGATCCATCGGCAGGCGAGAGCCCGGCCGGATCGAGGAAACGATCGCAGGGCTGCTGCACGGCGGGTAAGCCTACGTCTTCCTGTGGTTTTTCGATGTGCACAAAGGGCAGTACGATCGCTAGGAGGATGAGTCCGCCGCCGATCCCGACGCCGATTGCAGCGCCGCCCGCGGCGGAAGCCAGCCCGGGTTTGCCGCGTCCTGCGCGGCGGCCTCCGAGCAACCCCAGCAGACCCAGCAGGATGGGTGGTGCAAATAACCACGGCCGACGTAGCGTGAAGCAGGGCGAAACGCGCATGTTTTCCGAGAATTCGGAACTGTTGCCGGCCCCGTCTGTCGCTCGCGTCGTGATCAGATCGCAGGTGGAAACCAGGTTCACGTCGAGTGGAAGGCTCAAGCTGCCGGAGGAGTCAGCGAACGCTTCCCCGACGAAGGTCATGCCTTCGCCGTATCCTGTGGGATCGCCGTCGGCGATGAAAGCCTCCACACGGCAGCTAGCGCAGACGGTTCCCTGTGCATTGGTGGACGTCACCTGGCTGAGCTCGGGGAAATTGAGCAGCGTGTTGGGGCCTGAATCCGCATCGCCCGGGTCGTTGGGTGTAACACCGGCTGGATAAAGGTCGATCCCCAGGCCTCCGTTATCGTATATGCTGTTGCGGTTGATGGTGATTTGCTCGGGGACATCGGGACTCATGGAAAATGTTCCCAATATAATGCCGTCACCACCATTCTGGGTGATCGTGTTGCCGGCGATGTGGTAAGTTTTGGATCTCGCCAAGAGCATCACGCCATGTAAGCTGTTATGCGCGATCAGGTTGCCAGAGGCAGTGGCGTTTGTGCCGATGATGACATTGTCACTTTGTATGCTGAAGATGCCATTTTGATTTCCCAATGGGAGGCCGTTGATGTCTGCTCCGATCGTGTTGCCTAGGATTTGGTGACCGCTTCCACCAACGATCACGCCATCGATGTCGTTTCCGGAGATCAGGTTGCCATCACCGGCATTATTCCCACCGAGAAGATTGCTGTTGCCTCCGAGCACCACACCTTCCTGTTGGCCCAATGCGGTATCGCCGCTGATGTTGCAGCCGATGTAGTTACCCTGGATAATGTTGTCGGCGGATTCCACCTCGATCCCGACGGCGGTATTGCCGGAGATTACGTTCTTATGTATGGGATCGGAGGATCCGATGTGGTTGGCATCCGCGGCCGGCTCGATACGGATACCGCGGTAGTTGCCCATTCCGGTTCCGCTCGTGCTGCCGGAGAAATCCGTGCCGATGCGGTTAGCGTTTATTGTTTGTTCGCCGGCGCGGACGTGGATGCCGGTGTCGTTGCCGGAGATGGTGTTGTGACGAACCTCTTGGCCGGTTGCACCGAGGAGAATCCCGTCGCGGTTACCGTCCGGTGAGCCGCTGGCGTCCAGACCGATGTAATTTGCATCGATAAGGTTGTTGCTGCCGTTGGCGACCACGATCCCGGCGGCGATCGCCGGCCATGTCTGGCGAAAACCGACGATGCTCAAGCCTCTCACGGTGATGTCGTCGGTTTCGATCCACAGACCGACCGAAGGCGGAATACACGGCGGGACGTGGGTCAGCGGCGGCGGGGTATTGGAAAGAAATGCCGGGTGCACGACGACAACGGGGGTTCCGGTGTAGCTCGGTTCTGTGGTGCCGTCGATGGTCGTGCCCGAACTGGTCAGCTGCGGCAGCGCATGGCACAGGTCGATGACGTGCGGGCCGGAACCGGCGATATCGAAGGTGATCGTCGGTGTACCGGCCATGGTGTTGGCCCAGTTGATCGCCTCGCGCAGCGAGCAGTGTGCCGCATCGCAGACGCCGTCGTCGGTGTCGTCTATCGTGTTGACCTCGATAATGCCCCCTCCGGCGTAGCCGGAAGCCATGGGCTGCATGACGAGGGCGAAGAGCGACAGTGTTACGGCGAGGGTAAGGTACAAGATCCGCTTCTTATTCATTTTCATCTCCAAACCTTCTGACTTGCTTTCGAACACCTCCCCAGTGAGGAAATGCCCGCTTCGGAGTCCATCGTTCCCTACGTCTGCGTATTTCAATCCGGGCAGACGCAGTAAGGTGCTGTCGTGCGCGTTTCACTGATCTGTCCGCCGGCGAGTATACAGGCTTGCTCATCCAGTTCCGACGTGCAAGCCGGTGCGGGATCGATGATCGGCACGCTGCACGTGCCGAAGGGATTTTCGGGCCCATCCAACAAACCGAGCCAGATCCAGCATAACTCCTGATCGAGTAAAAACTGTCCATGGGTGAATTCGGGATTGAGGCTCAAGAGTTCTGCACTTTCACCTTGCATGAGGATGGCGATTTGCTCCGATTCTTTGTAATCACTGCTGCGGCAATTGGCGTTTTCGATCGCCGTATAGACGCAATACTGAGAAGTTGGAGTCGGAGTGGGTGTGGGTGACGGTTCGGGTGTATCGGAGGGTGCCTTTACGACCGGAAGCAAGCCGATCTGAAACGGCAGCCAGTCTGTGGGCGAGCAGAAGAAGCGCCATTCACCACCGTCCTTATCGGCTAATTCTCCGCTGAGGCGCCATTTAAAGATTGTTGCGGGATCGGGTTGAATGCCGAATGTCGAAAATGCCAGATGAGCCTCGCTCGTGCTCTGGCTTTCCGGTGAATCCGAAAGTTTCGCCAGTTCAACCGTCCAGCGGATCGAACCCGGGGGTAGGTTGTCGAGCGGAGCCCAGGTGAACAGGGGGTCGTCTTCCAGCTCGAAAAGCATCCCTTCGGTGGGGGATATACTATCCGGTTCGAGATATTCACTGCAGGATTGCAGTCTGGACCAAACTTCGGAGTCTTCGGATCCCTGTGGAGGAAGTTCGGAGGGTCCTCTCAAGATCACAAACAGTGTCCCCGCGAGAGCGAAACCAGCAGCGCCGGCTGCAGCGAGTGCTGTGCGCCCATTGATGTTGGGTTTTCGTCCAACAAAGAAGCCGATTCCCAGGCTTAACCCAAAAGCAACCAAGGGAGTGAGAATCACCCAGGGATCAACCGCCAGACAAAAACCAAACTCCACGTTTTCGGAAAACTCGGAGGTGTTTCCCAGGAGGTCCGTCGCTGTGGCGGAAAAACGGGAACAGCCGGAGATGGGTAGATTTAATGGGATCATGAAGTTGCCGTTTGTATCGGCAATGGTGCTGTCGATGAATGTTTCACCTTCGCCGTACCCTGAAGGGTCATTGTCGGAAAAGAAGAGCTCAACGACACACTCGGGGCATGCCGTTCCTGCGGCAGCATTCATGCTGACACTGAATTCCGGGAAGTTGAGCACCGTATTCCCGCCGTTGTCCGTGTCGCCGGGGTCGTTAGGTGAAACACCGGCTGGTTCGAGATCGATTCCCAACCCAGAGTTGGAGTGAATCTCATTTTGTGTCAGTGTGTTTCTCAACGCGGTGTCCCAGAGATCTGTTTTAACAAGCACACCGAGTTCGTTATGGATGATCGTGTTCCCGCGGATTTGATTGTCGCTGGCATCCATTCCGAATTCAATGCCTTCGTGAATAATGTAGGCGATCAGATTGTTCTCGCCAGCATTGAGTCCGCCGACCAAATTGTCCTGACCTAAGATAACCATGCCGCGATAATTATCTTGTGCATTTGCCAGGGGCTGGGTGCCGCTGAAGTCGGTGCCGATCAAGTTGCCTTGAATAATATTGTTATCCCCGGCAGTGCCGATGCTAATTGCCATGGAATTACCTGATATCAGATTGCCCTCTCCAGGCAGGTCACCACCGATGGTATTGCGGGGTCCTGTTATGATGATCCCATTGGAATTTCCCAGATCCAGAGTTCCAGAAATGTCCGTTCCGATCTGATTCCCAATTATCGTGTTATGGGAGGATGTGACATCGATACCGGTTCCGTTGTTGGAGATCAAATTCATCTCACCGGGATTGACGCCACCGATGACACTCGCCTCACTCCAAAGTGTTAAAAACACTCCAATTGCATTGCGTAGAGAAAAATTACTTGTAGTCCCGGAGATATCGGTGCCGATAAAATTCCCCTGGATGGTTACATCCGCGCCGCGAACCTGGATGCCATTCCAGTTACCGGAGATTACATTGTCCCGTACAGTGTGGTGATCGTCATTCAAATAAATGGCGTTGTAATTGCCTTGAACGAAACCGGTGGGGTAGATGCCGAGCAGGTTGTTTTCGATGACTGCATTTGCTCCAGTATCGACGATGATGGCGCCGGATACCAATGCCTGAAAGCTGAAGAAATTGACCATGCTGAGGTTGCGGATCGTGACGTTATTAGCGACGATCCAGAATCCATGGCTGGGAGGAGTTATGGGGCATTCTCGTCTCTTGTCGGGTCGGATCACGACTCGGGGGGGCGCATTCGGTCCGAGCGGCCACGTACCGTCGATGAGGACCGGGTCCGTGATATCTGGCAGTGGACCGCACGCCTGGATAATGGCGAAGGGATTGGAATTCGGGATATTGAAGGAAATCCCTTGCTTCCCTGGAAGAAGGTTGGCGTGGTTGATAGCTTCGCGGAGAGAACAATGAGTATTGTCACAGACGCCATCGTCCATATCGTTTTCTGTGTTAACCACGATCCAATCACCATTTGCGTTAGCCGGGATCGGAGTGAATGCTGCAGCCATCACGACAACAGTAGATAAGAGGAGCAGTTGTATGAGGAGTGAATATTGCTTCATGTTTTCCCCACTTCTTCACACGGTCCAGTGCCAGATGTGGCTACTGGACGCTATTCGAAAGCGAAGGACTCAAAAAGACCTGGCCACCCACCGGAATATTGGCATGCGGTAAGAGTGAGCCTCCTCCCGAAAAACAGGTTTTTCACAACTCTGAAACGCTAAAAGCGCTCGGTTTGTGACACGCTTGTACATCCATTGATGTATGGGATTGCCGCGATATATTCGTTACGATACCGACTGGAATCTTTCGACTTGCACGTTTCTTCCATTGTCTAGCAGCGTTTTAAGCATGCTGTCCCGCCGACGTGATCGATCGGACATCAGCGAGAAGTGTATGGAGTTATTCTCGCGTTAATGATTACAAAGTTCAATGTGGGGTGGAGATATCTGCGGGGATCTCTTCGGAAACTGTGGGGGATGCAATCAACGACCAGGGACCAGTCCACTCGACGCGTACCGGCACCAATTTGCCCAGCAGATCTTCATCAGAGTCGAAAAATACCAGCTTGTTGGTCCGCGTGCGACCTTTCCATCGGCCACGATGGTTTTCTTCGACAAGAACCTCGACGATTCGATCCTGGCAGCCGGCGTTGATCTCCGCGGCGATGTCGGCTTGCAGGGCTTCCAACGCCCGGAAACGGCGCATCTTCTCTTCCTCGGCTACGTCGTCCGACATGCGTCTTGCGGACACGGTGTCTGGCCGTGGTGAATAACGAGCCAGATGGGCGACGTCCAAACGCAGCTCCTCGAGCAGATCGTAGGTGCGCCGGAATTGGGCTTCCGTTTCACCCGGGAACCCGACGATGATGTCGGTGGCGATGGATACGTCCGATATTCGATGGCGGATACGCTCAATCAAACGCCGGTAATCGTCCACGCTGTAACCGCGCTTCATTTGGCGCAGAATCTCGTCGTCGCCGGCTTGCACGGGAACTTCGATGTGCTCGCACACTTTGGGCAATTCGGCGACCGTGTGCAGTAGTTCGTCGTTCATCCAATTGGGATGGGAGGTCAGGAAGCGGATGCGCTGGATTCCATCGACGGCGTGCACAGCGCGCAGCAGACTGCTAAGCGTTTCCCCATTTTCGAAGTCTTTGCCGTAGCGATCGACGATCTGTCCTAGCAAGGTGACTTCCCGCACACCCTGCGCGGCGAGGGTGTTCACTTCTGCGACGACTTCGGCGAGCGGCCTACTGCGTTCGGCACCGCGGCGGTAGGGAATGACGCAGTACGAACAGGCGTGCGAGCAGCCATACACCACGGGAATGAAAGCCGAAACGGCTTTCCCGCGTTGGGCTCGGGGCAACTGTAACTCGCCGTCCATGATGGCATGGCGGCGTTCCGTTTCTGCTTTGTCGACGTCATGGGCATCCTTCAATAGCAGATACTCGATCAGCGGACTCGGATCCGAGGGCGGTGAAAATACGTCGACGTGGGGAAAGACCTTCCGCAGCTTGGGATTGTCCTTCACGCCGACCAGACAGCCCATGAGGTTGATGACCATATCGGGATTGTGTGCTTTCAGCGGCTTCAGCGATTGGAGTCGGCCGTAGGCTTTGTCTTCGGCGCTCTGGCGCACGACGCAGGTGTTCAGCACGATGACATCCGCCTGCTCGATGTCTTCGGATGCGGCGTAGCCCAGGCGCTCCAAGGCGGAAGCCACGCGCTGAGAATCGGCGACGTTCATCTGGCAGCCGGCGGTCCAAATGTGGTACTTCATGGGGACGATTATAACCCGATCGGGTCTGATTTGTCGGATGTCCAACTGCAGCGCTGATCGGATGGAATGGAAAAGCCGGGAATCTGTTCCCGCGGGCTTGCCTACATGAATTGCGGTATGATTGGAGTTCACGATGGGAAACGATTGTCATCAAACCAGGCAGACTGACAGCATGGAATCCATTCCGCAAACCGATCGAAGGGTGTTGAAGTGTATACTTTACCTTATGGGCTGCATCGTTCTCGTGATTGGCGGCACGAGTTGCAATCCTGCAGGGGACGCGACGGTAGCTCCGACGGCGGAAGCGACGCGAACACCGCAAGCGACCCAAACACTACCGCCGTCGAAGACACCGGCGCCAAGCCTCACGCCCACATTGAGCCCTACACCGGTTTGCCTGGAACAGCACGGTCGTATCGAACAGGGAGAATATACGAGCAGCCTGTTGAGAGAACAGGTGCCTTATCTGATGTATCTGCCGCCGTGTTACCCCGATGAAAGCCGGCGGTATCCCGTACTCTACCTCCTACACGGTTTTCCTTTCGACGAGACTCATTGGGTTGACCTGGGGTTTACGGAGTGGGTGGATCGTGCGATCTCCACGGACATGCTCCCAGGGATTTTGATGGTCATGCCGCGTGCTCCGGAGCCGCTGTTTACGAGCAGCGATGGCGGTCCCGATTCCTACGAAGCAGAGTTCATCGATGATCTGCTTCCGGCAATCGAACAGAATTATCCCGTCGATTCCCGAGCACGGGCGCGTGCGCTGGCGGGCGTCTCTCGGGGTGGTGTGTGGGCGTTGGAGATTGCGTTCCGCCACCCGGACGTGTTCGACGCGGTGATGGCCTTGAGCCCGGCGTTGAACGTCAATCATGCCCGCCCGGCGTACGATCCCCTCCTTCTCGCAAGTGGCGATCGTCGGCTGCCATCGGCGATTTTTCTCAGCGCCGGGAAAGGCGAGCCGTCCTTCCGCCAGGCGACCGAGAAGCTGGTTTCGCTGCTTGAACAGCAGGGAATTCCTCACACCTATATATTCTCGCAAGGCGGGCACAATCGCGAAGGCTGGATTCTGGTTTTTGACGATATGCTCGACTTCCTGGCCGATGCGTGGCAAAAATAAAGTTAGTCCCCCCTAACATTTAAGCACCCGGATGACTTGAATTCAGGTACAATGAAACGCGCCGAAGGAGTTGTGAGTACGCTCCACACTGGAGGGGAGTGATTGGATATGTCTGAACCGGAACCAGATGTCGCGGACGTGATTATGGCGTACAGGCGGCGTCGAGAACGTTTGGTGCCGCTCATCCTGGGGGGGCTGGCGGTGGTGCTCCTCGTTGTGGGAATCTTCATGGTCGTTTTGTGGCTCACCGGTGATAATCCACCGGCGCTACCCGGATTTCTTGCCAGCAAGACGCCGACGCCTACGGAAACCTCAACTCCGCTGCCAGCAACCGACACGCCTACGATTACCCTCACCCTACCGCCCTCAGACACACCGACACCCACAGGCCCATTGAGCTACACCGTCGAACTGGGTGATTCGCTCTGGACGATCGCCGAACAGTTCGGATTGGATGGCATCTCGCTCTTGATGGCGGTGAACAACATCGACGATCCGGATGCGATATTCGTGGGACAGGTTTTAATCATCCCTGGCTCGGAAGACGTCTTGCCGACAAATACTCCTTTGCCGGAGAATCTGCTGCCCGGCCAAAGGATCGAATACCGCGTCCAACCGAACGACACGCTCGAGTCGATTGCCGCACAGTTCAACAGCACGGCGGAAGCGATCGCCGAAGCCAATGACATCGAAGATCCGAACGACATCGGCGTTGGCCAGATCATCCTCGTCCCGGTCAACATCGCCACACCAACGCCAACGCTGTCTCCGGGTCCGGGTACACCTTCCGCTACACCGAGCTAACCACGAGCGACAAACCACAAGGCATGACAAAGGGGCTGTACTAAAAAAGCAGCCCTAAAAATGAGATCGCATCCACAGCTCGTAGGTTGGGTTGAGGGAACCGAAACCCAACATTTCATTGATTCACATTCATCTGTGCACACCTGAGGAAAAATATCCGCGAACGATGGGCGAGGGTTACATATCCCTCGCCAGCGATAAGAATTAGATGCCTCACCGAGGCGTCTCTACGTAGTATTTTTTGGACATTGTAGGGACGAGCATCATCGATTGCCCGTGCATCGGGCATAAACGGCTATGAATCTCGCAGTGCCGCCTCGATGGCTTCGATCACCTCGGGAGATTTCTCGTATGATTGCGCCGCTCGAAGTCCGGTCAGGGCTTGCGGAGAACGAATGCGGCCGAGCGCCCAGGCTGCATGCGAGCGCACAAGTGGTTCTGAATCTTGTTGAAGGAGCATGGTCAAATTGGGGACAAATGCCGGATCTTCGGCATTGCCCGCAACAACAACTGCGTTACGAACCAGGCCACGCCGCTTGGCGCGCAGCAGCGGGCTTTCCTTGAATGTACGGCGCCATTCATCTTGTGGAAGTCGCAGGAATCGCTCGAGCGTCGCGCCAGCGAGGGATTCTCGCATCTGGAATGCGGAATCCTCGCTCGGTTTGGCGAACGTCTTGTTGTAAGGACATACTTGCTGACAGACGTCACAGCCAAACAACCAGTCCCCGATCTGCGGACGGATGTCGAGCGCGATGACGTCCTTGGATTCGATGGTCCAATAGGATATGCAGTTACGGCTGTCCAGGGTGCGGTTGGGCAGGATGCAACGGGTCGGACACGCGTCGATGCAGCGGGTACACGTACCACAGCGGTCGTGTGAGAATGGGGCGTCGATGGGGAGGGGAACGTCGAGCAAGATTTCGCCCAGAACGAAATAGGAACCGAGCCGCGGGTGGATCAGGCATGAATTCTTGCCGATCCAACCCAGACCCGCTCGTTGTGCAAGTTCACGCTCGAGAAGCGGTCCTGTGTCGGTGTAAATTTTATACCTCACATCTCTTCCAAGTCGCTCCTGTATGAATTCGACGAGCCGATACATGCGCTCGGGAAGCACGATATGGTAATCATCTCCGAGGGCGTAAGATGCAATCTGGAAATGAGAGTCCGTACGATCTCGAGTCGTAGTTCTGGGGAGATAATTCGCCGCGAGGACGATGATCGCCTGGCATTCCGGCAGAATCGATCGGGGATCGGCTCGTCGTTGGCGTGCGTCTTCGCGGCTCATGTAAACCATGCTCGCGTGATGCCCTTGGGAAAGCCACGCTTCATAGACCTCGAGATGGGCAGGCGGATCGGGGGACGTGATGCCTGCAAGCGTAAAGCCGATACGTTTTGCTTCGTTTTTTATTTCTGTGGCTAACGCATTCGCTGGGGCATCGTGCATGATTTCCAAATCTTTCCTAGGAGAATCGCCGGTCCGATTATATCGGCCTTCGATTCATTCAATACGCAGGCGATCTTCCCCGCAGCGAAAAGCAACGAAGCCTTTTGAGGATCGAAAGGGAATGTAGAGAAACCCGCGCGTCTGGATTTAGAGCGGCTTATGGATGATGAATTATTCGCCGGTTTCGAGCAGGTATTCGTGGATGCCCGCCGCAGCACGACGGCCCGAGGCGACGGCGGTAGCGACCAGGTCGGGTCCGCTGACAGCATCGCCGCCGGCGAAAACGCCCTTTCGAGACGTGGCGCCCGTTTCTTCATCGGCAATGACAAGACCATACTTGCGAGTTTCCAGATTGTCCGTTGTCTTTCCAATGAGGGGATCGGGCCAGTAGCCGATCGCCAGGATAACGGTGTCTGCTTCCACGGTGAAATTCGAATCCTCGATGGGAATGGGGCGCCTTCGGCCGCTGTCATCTGGCTCGCCCAATTCGCATTGCAGGCACTCAACGGCGCTCACGCTCCCGTCCGGTCCGGCGATGTAGCGCACCGGCTGGGTGAGGAAACGATATTGAGCACCCTCTTCCTTGGCTAAATGGCGGTCTTTCTCGCCGCCCGGCATCTCGGCTTCCGTGCGCCGGTACAGACAGGTGACCTCTTCCGCTCCAAGCCGGATCGCAGTACGCAGGCAGTCGGAAGCCGTGTCGCCGCCGCCGATGACGGCGACCCGATGTCCGATTTCCGGTTTGCTTCGCTTCGATTCCGGAAGCAGCTTCGGGTCGACGTTGGCGCGCATGAGGAAATCCGTGGCTTCGTACACACCGGGCAAATCCTCCCCAGGTGCATCCATCTTGGCATCGACCTCGGAACCAACCCCGATGAAAACGGCGTCGTAACCTTGTTTCATGAGATCATCGATCGTTTGATCCTCGCCGATGCGAGTGTTGCTCACGAAGGAGACGCCGGCGTTTCGCAGATCGTCAATCCTGGCTTGGACGACCTGCTTGTCGAGTTTGAAATTGGGAATCCCGTACATCAATAAACCGCCGAAAGCAGGCATGGCTTCGAAAATCGTTACGGCGTGTCCCTTTTGGACCAGTTGTTCCGCACAGGCGAGACCCGATGGTCCGGATCCGATGATGGCGACCTTTTTTCCGGTAGGTGTCCCGACTGGAATTTCAACTTTGCCGTGCTGACGTTGATAGTCTGCGACGAAAGCTTCCAACGCCCCGGTCAAGACAGGCTCGCCGCGTTTGTTGCGCGGGCATGCGCCCTGGCAGAGGGCTTCGTGCGGGCATACCCTGCCGCAAATTCCGGGCATGGAACTGGTGCGGCGGTAGATTTCAGCCGCACCGATGAAGTCGCCCTGCTCGATCAACCACATTGCGGAGGGGATGTCATTATGCAGCAGGCATGCTTTGTGACAAGGGGCAGGATCTGGGCAATGAATGCATCTTTCGGCAGCGCGCCGCGCTTGTTCTGCGGTCAGAGGTTTGAACGTAGGCTCAAAATCGAGGATACGAACGTTGACCGGGCGTGCTTCGATGTCCTCGAAGGGCAATTTCATGCGAGCTTTACGGTCAAGAGCTGGTTCTCCACTCGATGGTTCTGGCATTCTACAAACCTCCGCTACTCCCTACATTAGATGATACAGACCCAAGTGGTCCTATATCAGTCGTGAATGTCATCCTTATTCGTGATGGTTGTCACAACTGAAAATATGCTTATCATCATGGGGTAAAATACATTTTATTGTGCAGTTCGGCTCGGAAAACCGAGGATCCCCAGGTGTTTTTTTACCTCGTGCCTGGGGATCACAAATCTTATTTACCGAACGATAACGTCGGAGAAGCACTTGGAAGGAAGTAGAAAGATGAAACGACGATATATTGTGATCGCGGTGGTTGTTGTCATCGTCGCGGCCTTTCTTGCACTGCGATCTTGCGCACAATCGAGTCAGGCTTCATTGGATTCTCTGCAGACCGAGGAGCTGACCCGGGGATCGCTTACGGCATCCGTCGGTGCAACAGGGACCGTACGGGCAAACCAATCCGCGGTGCTTACTTTTCAATCCAGCGGCATTGTAGACGGTGTCGACGTGGAGCTGGGGGATAGAGTCGAGCGCGGGGATGTGCTGTCTGAAATTAAACAGACAACGTTGCCCGCAGCGGTGATCCTTGCCCAGGCCGATTACGTCGCTGCGCAGCGAGCGCTGGACGATCTTCAGGAGTCATCGCAAACGCAGGCCGCGGCACAGCTGGCTCTCGCCCAAGCGCAGGATGCACTCGAGAATGCTGAATACCTGCGCACCGTGCGGCAGGAGGGGTATCGGGCCAGCAGCGACACATTGGATGCGGCGCGAGCGAACCTGGTGCTCGCACAGCAGGATGTAGACCGCGCAGAAGCTGCTTTCGAGCGGGTGGAGAATCGTCCGAATGACGATCCTGGTAGGGCTCTGGCGCTGTCCAACCTCATCGCGGCGCGCAAGAAACGCGACTCGATCCAGCGGGAGCTCAATTGGTACACGGGACACCCTTCGGTAACCGAACAAGCGTTGCTGGATGCCGAAGTGGCGGTGGCGGAAGCGCGGGTTGCGGATGCCATGCGCGATTGGGAGCGAGTGAAAGACGGACCCAACCCCGATGACATAGCTGCTGCGGAAGCGCGCTTGGCGGCCGCAGAAGCGACGCTGAAAACCGCCCGCATCGAAGCACCTTTTTCGGGCACGATTACCTCGGTGCAGGTAAAACCCGGCGACCAAGTCGCCCCGGGTACGGTCGCTTTCGGCTTGGCGGACCTTTCACGCCTGTTGGTGGACGTCGAAATTTCCGAGGTGGACATCAATCGCATTGCGATCGACCAACCGGTTAACTTGAATTTCGATGCTGTCCTCGACCGTACGTATCACGGGCATGTGACCGCGATCGGGCTCAGCGGCGTAATCACACAAGGCGTTGTGAGCTTCAACGTTACCGTTGAACTGCAGGATGCGGACGAGCGCATCAGGCCGGGCATGACCGCCGCGGTAAACATCGTCGTCGAGCAGATCGAGGACGTGTTGCTCGTCCCCAATCGCGCCGTACGAGTGGTCGACGGTGAACGTACCGTCTTTATCCTCGAAGGTGAGCAATTAAAACCGGTGGTCATCCAACTCGGGGTTTCGTCCGACACACAAAGCCAGGTTCTCGATGGAGAACTTGAGGCAGGGGATCTCGTGGTTTTGAATCCACCCGAAAATATGCTCTTCGGTGGGCAGCCGGGGTTCATGGGGGGCAGATAATGGCGGAGTGGGTCATTGAAGCCGAAGAGCTGACCAAAGTCTATCGTATGGGTGAGGTCGAAGTGCACGCACTCTGCGGCGTATCGATGCGCGTCAAGCCGGGTGAAGTGATCGCCATCATGGGACCTTCCGGCTCGGGGAAAAGCACGTTGATGAACATCCTGGGGTGCCTCGATCGCCCGAGCAGCGGCCGTTACAAGCTCGATGGGCAGGAGATCGCCGATTTGAGCGACGATGCGTTGGCGGAAATCCGAAGTCATAAAGTGGGTTTCGTTTTTCAGAGTTTCAACCTGTTGGGGCGCCAAACCGCACTGACGAACGTCGAGCTGCCCATGCGCTACGCCGGTGTGTCCAACGGCAGGCGAAAACGCGCGATCCAGGCACTGGAAGACGTCGGTCTGGGCGACCGCATTCGGCACCGACCGAACGAACTCTCCGGTGGGCAACAACAACGAGTGGCGATCGCCAGGGCGTTAGTCAATAATCCGGCGATCATTCTGGCCGACGAGCCCACGGGTAATCTTGATACGAAGTCGGGCGAGGAGATCATGGACATCTTGCTCGATCTCAACGAGAAATTTTCGACGACCCTGATCTTCGTGACCCATGATCCGGAGATCGCGGTACGGACCGAACGCGTGATCATGCTGCGGGATGGATTGGTCGAAAGTCAATCGGGTTGATAGAGTGAGCGCATGGATGGGCTTGCGCGTTTTCCACGCATCCCGGAAATGCGGGTCCACGAACAGGCAGAAGCAAGGCGGTAAGGAATCGGGATGGACCTTTGGAACAACGTCCTCGAAGCGCTGGACAGCCTCGCCAGCAACAAATTACGCTCCGGCCTGACGGTATTGGGTATCGTCATCGGGGTTGGGGCGGTGATCGCCATGCTGGCGATTGGTACCGGCGCGCAAAACACGATCACAGGATCGATAAGCGGAATCGGCACCAATTTGCTTTTCGTGATACGCGGCGGATCGGAGGAGATCCGCAATCCCAAGCCGTTGACCTTGGCGGATGCCGAAGCGATACGTGATCCGTTCGTCGCTCCTTCTGTGGTCGGCGTGGCTCCCGTCCTCCAAGGCACGGTCGAGGTAAGTTACGCTGGAGAAACAAAACTGACCACGGGCTATGGCGTCACACCGGATTATCAAAGCGTGCGCAACGTTGAACTCGCGGAAGGTGAGTTCATCAGCGAAGTACATCTACTCGGACGGGCCGCGGTGGCGGTCATCGGCCCTGACGTCGCCGAAGAATTGTTCGGCCGAACGCAGGGCGTGCTCGGCGAAACCATACGCGTCGAAGGACAGCCATTTCGCGTCATCGGCGTTACCGTCTCGAAAGGCGGATCCGAGTTTTCGAACGAGGACAATCAGATCATCGTTCCGTTGTCCACCGCACAGGTCCGCTTGCTGCGCCGGAACCGAGACGCGGTGGATATGATCTTGGTACAGGCGATCAGCCCGGAGAATGTCTCCACGGCGAACGACGAAATCGCCGCCATCCTGCGTACTCGTCACCGCACGCCGATCGGCGCAGACGATTTCACTATTTTCACCCAGCAGGATTTCCTCGAAACGGCGGAAGCGATCACCAGCGTACTTACGGTCTTCCTGGGCGGGATCGCGGCGATCTCGCTTCTCGTCGGTGGAATCGGGATCATGAACATCATGCTCGTTTCGGTTACGGAGCGTACGCGGGAGATCGGTTTGCGCAAGGCGGTCGGGGCGCGCAAACGGGATATCCTGCTTCAATTCCTCACCGAATCGGCGTTGTTGAGCATGATGGGGGGCTTGATCGGCATCGGCTTGGGTTGGGGATTGTCACAAATTGTCGGTGCGATCGCAGCCGCTTCGGATGCCGAGTTGAACCCCAGCATGGGCCTGGATGCGGTCCTGTTGGCGACGCTGTTCTCAGCGGCCGTCGGTGTGTTCTTTGGTCTCTATCCAGCTAAACGCGCCGCAGATCTCCAGCCCGTCGAAGCGCTGCGCTACGAATAACGAACCCGATCTTCAGTTATTTCAGATGTTCTCGCAAAAATTGTCCGGTGTATGATACGGAAACGCTGCAGAGCTCTTCCGGCGTTCCGACCGCGACGATTTCTCCGCCTTGATCTCCCCCCTCCGGACCGAGATCGATCACCCAATCGGCGACCTTGATGATGTCGGGATGATGCTCGATGATCAAGACGGTATTGCCCTGGTCCACCAGACGCTGCAGGACGTCGATCAATTTATATACGTCCGCAGCATGCAGCCCCACAGAAGGTTCGTCAAGAACGTAGAGTGTGTGGCCGGTGCTGCGTTTCGAAAGTTCGCGCGACAGCTTCACGCGTTGGGCCTCACCACCGGATAGGGTGGGAGCTGGCTGACCGATTTTAATGTAGCCCAGGCCGACCTCCTGCAAGGTGTCTAGTTTGCGTACCATCGCTGGAAATGCCTCGAAAAACTCTGCCGCTTCATCGATGGTCATGTCGAGAATGTCGGCGATGGATTGTTCTTTGAATCGCACCTGCAGCGTTTCCCGGTTGAAGCGAGCGCCGTGGCATACCTCGCACGGCACATACACGTCAGGCAAAAACTGCATCTCGATACGCAATTGTCCCTGCCCCTGGCAGGCTTCGCAGCGGCCGCCGTGAACGTTGAAGGAGAAGCGACCCGGCTTGTAACCGCGCACCTTGGATTCGGGCAGTTCGGCGAACAACGCGCGCACGTGATCGAAAACGCCTGTGTACGTGCCGGGGTTGGAGCGCGGCGTACGACCTATCGGACTCTGGTCGATGTTGATAACCTTGTCTACGAACTCGACTCCCTCGAGTGTGGAATAGGTACCTGGCTGCTGCCGTCCCCCATGCAGACTATGAGCCAACGCTTTGTAGAGCACCTCCACCATCAGGGTGGATTTGCCGGAGCCTGAAACGCCCGTAATGCACACAAACGTCCCCAGAGGGATATGCACGTCGATGTCCTTGAGGTTGTTTTCGCGTGCGCCGAGTACGGATAAAGTGTGTCCACTTCCTTTTCGCCGTTCCTCGGGAGTGTCGATGCAAAGTTTTCCAGCGAGGAACCGGCCGGTAACCGATTTCTTGTTGTGCGTGACTTGAGTGACCGTGCCTTCCGCTACGATTTCTCCCCCAGTTTCTCCGGCTCCCGGACCCAGATCGATGACCCAATCTGCAGCCCGGATGGTGGCCTCGTCGTGCTCAACGACGAGCACGGAATTGCCCAGGTCGCGCATCTCCTCCAGAGTCTGGATGAGCCGTTTGTTATCGCGGGGATGAAGACCGATCGAAGGTTCGTCGAGCACATAGAGCACGCCCATCAATCGCGATCCAATTTGGGTCGCCAATCGAATGCGTTGCGCTTCGCCACCCGAGAGCGTGCTCGCCGAACGGTCGAGGGTGAGGTAATCCAAACCCACATTCACCAGGAAACCGAGGCGGTCAGCGATCTCTTTAAGCACTCGATCGGCGATTTTCCGTT
This sequence comes from Anaerolineales bacterium, assembly GCA_034417075.1. Taxonomy (GTDB): domain Bacteria; phylum Chloroflexota; class Anaerolineae; order Anaerolineales; family E44-bin32; genus WVZH01. The sequence goes on along the minus strand of DAOULU010000006.1, from coordinate 139,542 downwards.
GACGATCGGACAACGGACTGTCATCACCATGCAGTTTCTGTATCCATTGCAGTGTGCGTTGGACGGGCCACTTCGTGACCTCGACGATGTTCATGCCGTCCAACAGGACGGCCAGGGCTTCTGCGCGCAAGCGCCGGCCTCCGCAGGAGGGACACGGCCGCTCGGCCATGAATTCTTGAATGCGGTTGCGAACCGCATCGGATTGCGTCTCCTGATAGCGCCGTTCGAGATTTCCGATCACGCCCTCGAAAGTCGTCTTGAAAGTTGTTTTACGTCCGTCACTGTTCACGTAGTTAACGGGCAATTTTTCGTTGTTCGTTCCATACAGGATCAAATCTAGTTTTTCATCTTCGAGTTCCGCTACCGGGGCATCGAGATTCACCCCATAGTGCTCGGCGACGGCTTCGACCATCTGCCAGTAATAGCCTCTTCGTTCGCGGCTTTGGTTGGACCATTCCAGCGCGGTGACCGCACCGTCGGCGATGGAGATGGAACGATCGGGAATGATGCGATCGGGGTCGATCTCCAATTTAATACCCAGTCCCTGGCATTCCGGGCATGCGCCGTGGGGCGTGTTGAAGGAGAACGTGCGCGGTTCGATCTCCGAGAGCATCGTGCCGTGCTCGGGACAGGCAAGGAACTCCGAATAGGGAGTGATTTTCGGCTCTTGCTCTGAAGTCACGTCGGCGACAAGCATCGTACCGTCGCCCCAGCGCAGTGCCGTCTCGATCGAATCCGTCAGGCGCGATCGGAATCCATTCTCCGATGCATGCTCAGAATCCGATTCGACGATGAGACGATCCACGACAACTTCAATGTTGTGCGTTTTGTAGCGATCCAGTTCGATCTCGTCGTCGACGGATTGCATCACGCCGTCAACCCGCACGCGCACGAACCCCGATCTGCGAACCTCATCGAAAACCGCGCGGTGTGTCCCTTTGCGCCCGCGAATCAGTGGCGCCAGGATCAACACGCGCGAATCGGTCGGCATGGCCTCGACGGCATCGACGATCTCCTGTGCCGATTGTTGGCGCACTTCTCGATTGCAGATCGGACAATGCGGGATTCCGGCGCGTGCAAAGAGCAAACGTAGATAATCATACACTTCCGTCACGGTCCCGACTGTGGACCGGGGATTGTGAGACACCCCGCGTTGGTTGATCGACACGGCGGGAGAAAGTCCTTCGATGTAATCCACGTCAGGTTTGTCGAGCTGACCGAGAAATTGGCGTGCGTAGGCAGAGAGGGATTCAACGTAGCGGCGTTGACCTTCTGCAAAAATGGTGTCGAAGGCGAGCGAAGATTTACCTGATCCGGATATGCCGGAAATGACGACGAGTTTGTTCCGCGGGATGTTGACGGAGAGATTCTTAAGGTTGTGTTCCCTTGCCCCTACGACTTGGATATGATCTTGTGTCATTCGATCCTGGCCTTATTCGTACAAATGTTCTATTCGCGCGTACAACATATCATTATAACAGACCAAAATCAAGGGTAAGTACAGGATTGATCGTCGTGGAGTGCGAGAATGGGATTTCGCGGCGAGCGGTTGCAATGCCGGGTCAGCCAGCGAGGCATCGATTCGAAAGAGATGGCATCGGCACGAAGGCAAATAGAATTGGGAACTTCCCCCTATAACTGAGTTACGACGCAGGAGTTTCTGGGGGACGCTTCTTGGAGAACGAACGGTCTTTAACCTGGATGGGCTTTCCCAGGGTAACGAATTCGTTGGCCTCGAAGAATTGCTGCGCATAATCCTTGTTGCGGAATTCGAAGGCCGTTTCCAGGCCCTGTGCGTCGTCGGGGATGAGGAGGGTCGAGCGAATGTAGGCGGCGTTCGGTGAGGGCGGAGAGGGGCGGATGCGTCCCAGCAAGATGAAAGCGGGGACAGAATACCCAACGATGAGAAGGATGACGAGTATGATCACGCCCGAAAGTGGATTCTCCTGTAAATCGACACCCCAGGCGAGGGCTGCGACGAGACACAACATAGCAACGAGCGCAGAGATCAGGTTCGCTTGAAGACGTTCTGCTTTTTCTTCCGGCGTGACGTTTCTCGCCCGATCGTGGCATTCGGCGCAGAGGGGCAGATCGAACGTCGCCTTCTTTCGTTGGCCGATTTTCTGCCCCTCGGGAAGGTCACCGATGACCGTCAGACGGCCGCGCACCGGCGTGGCTTGACAGTGGGCACAGGCTCTTTTAGGAAAGACAACTTGCTCTCCCCGAATGACGACGCGGTATCGAATACCGGGCGGCGGCTCGTTTTCGCGCAGTTCGAGAGCCGGGGGTTCCGGGACAGGCTTTGCGGGGGAAGCCTGGACTGCTGCGCCAGGCTTGGCCTGCGCTGTCGCTGGGGGAGCAGGCTCGATTGGACCTTCCGCATGCTGTTTTTGCTTCAAACCTTGCGGAAGGACCGGCGCATCGCCGAGTGGCGCTTCCTCTTTTGCTCGTTCCTCGATGTTGAGGATATTTTCGAGGTCCACCCCCGATGGTGGTTCAGGGTGGGAGGGTATGGGTGGAATCGGCGGTGTTTGCACAGGTTTCTGTATCACGGGTTCAACGCTCGCAGGCGTTGGTGGGCGGGATTCTGCCCTTCGAGGCTGGACGGGTTCGGATTCCGGCTCCGGTTCCAGAGGAATTAATTTCTCCGGCGGCCATTCAAGATCGGGTTCGGTGGGGATGGGAACGGCTGCCGAACGCATGAGATTATCCTCAGCAGGTGGTGGAGCTTCTGGGAGTGGTGGGGTGGGAGCTCGTTCGACTTCAGACGGTGCTGTTGTGTCCTCGTCTTCCAATCGCTCGTCGGATGCGCGACGTTCGACGGCTTCCAGCATGACCCATTGTTTCAGGGCGAATTGTTGGGTGCGCGGGTATTGATCGTTGATCTTCCCGAAGAGAACCCTTTCTCCGCCTTCCTCGACGACAAAGGCGGACGAACAATTATGACAGGATACGTAATCTGGGAGGGATGAGGTGTGATGAACCATCAGCCTCGTTTCTCCGCAGATGGGACAATTCATATGGGCTGCGAAATCTTCACCCAGCGTCGAACGTGGTGTTGGAGCCATATACACTCCCAAACCGGAAACCGTAGTTTTAGGAATCTATCATATCGATTGAATGTACGCAACGCTGCGTAGAGAGGAAAACGATGCTGTCTGGACATCATTGTCTATCCACCAGAATTCCGCCGGATTTCGTTATTGAAATCCATACCATTTACTGCAATTCATGTGGTATATGATTAGTAAGCTCAGAGGAGCTACTCGCGCAAGTCGTTTTCATCTTGCAGTTCTTCGGTTTGGAGGACGTACGACATGCCCATACGAATCATCGTCGTTGCCGACACGCATGGCCATCACAATGAACTCACAATACCCGACGGAGACGTTTTCATTCACGCCGGGGATATCAGCGCTTACGGAAGGGAAACGGATCTCGCGGATTTCAACGATTTCCTGGCCATGCTACCGCATCAAATCAAGATCGTCATCGCCGGCAACCATGATTTCTCCATCGAACGTGATCCGCAGGGCAGTGCGGCGATTCTCTCAAATTGTGTCTACCTTCAGGACGAATCTTACATCGTGGACGGCGTCCGATTCTACGGCAGTCCATGGCAGCCCTGGTTTCATGATTGGGCTTTCAACCTGCAGCGCGGTGCCGAAATTCGGGCGAAATGGGAGTTGATCCCGGAGGACACGCATGTGCTTATCACGCATGGTCCGCCGTACGGTCACGGCGATCTGACCGTTCACGGCAGCCGCGTGGGATGCAGCGATCTCCTGGATTTCGTCGAGCGAATTCAACCCCTGGTTCATGTGTTTGGGCACATCCACGAAGACTACGGGATCACAGAAAATGAGCATACGAAGTTCATCAATGCGAGCGTGGTTGATCAGAATTTTGTCTTATCGCATCCACCCACGGTTTTTAATTTGGACGTATCGCGTAAGCAGGTTTGGATGTAGGTGACTTCGATCTAACCACTGTTTCTGCCGAAAGGTTACAATCACATTTGCAAATCGGAATCTGGCTCGTTACGGGAAGACCTCGTTCAAGGAGAGCATGTCGTGGAAGTTCGATACGAAAGAGCACCGCAAGATGTCTTGCCCAAGTGCCCATTCTGCAAGACGCAGTTGGACAAAGTGTGGATTAAGAAGAAGGGCATGGGGATTATGCGGCAAAAGCAGATCATCATTTGCCCGCATTGTGAGGCATTCCTCGCCTTCGGCGCAGTAATCCGTTGAAGTTCCCTACGACCCACCTTGCGTAGTATTGCGATTGGATGAAGCGGACTTAGGGAAAATCCATTCATCTACGGCAGCCGCCATAGTCATGGCCAGATGATGTGTTGTGCTTAACGGGATCCGTCCTAGTCGCTAGAAAGTCGATTCGATCTCGGCAAAAGGAACGCCGAGCATGAACCGAAAGGCAATGATCGACTCGGGACGATTGACCAGAATGAGCTTTTCCTCCGGCAGCCAACCAACTTTCGAACCGAAAATAACCTTCCACCAGTATGTACCCTTGGCGTATACGCCATTGAGATCGTTCATGTGTGGGACGATCGTCCCGCTTGCGCCTTCCGGCACGGATGAATGAACGGCAAAATTGGTGCCCGGTCCCAACCATATCCGGCTCGCTTCGTTGGTTTTTACTCTGTCATTGACCTGGAAGGTATCGGAGCGCTCCATCGGCTCGACGACGATCATCATCATCCCGTTCGCCACGGGCCTCTCAGCCCCATCTGAAGGCGAATTCACAATCTGTCCCTGGATCCACATCGTGGAGGATCCCCCTCCGTCCTGATTGATGCCCCAGGTCGCGCCGAGGTCATCCTTACAGAAATGAGCGATTTCATCCATGGTCATGCCGATACTGTAATTTTTCTGCCGGCCGTCAACGACGACAAAATATATGTAGTCGGTGTTATAACAGATCGCTGTGCGGGGATGACGCAGTGTCGCTCCTAGATTGTCAAAGCTTTGAATTTCACCGTCCTTCAGGAAAAAGAAGCTGCCACCGATACTGGCATAGGTGTTTGCCCAATTGAGGGGTAATGACTCCTCACAGTCTTCTTTTAGGGACACGACGTCTATCGAGATGCCGATCCTGTCGCCGACATGTAAGTTCTCTCGTAATTTCTGCCGGTTGTTATTATGGTGTGCAGAAATAACAATATGGTCGAAAGGAATTGGAATGGGACCTTCGGCATCACTCACTTGCCGGACGAAACCAACAGTCATATCTGGGTAGGGGCGGATACCGAGTGTGCGGGTAAGCTCAACCAGGATTTCTGTGATCTCACCCTCTCGCTGACTGTCCCGGTCGAATTGTGGCGTGTAAATGACAAGGTCCTGGTCTTCTCGAGGGAAATTGATCGTATCGAAATATAGGGTTTTCCCTGTCGAAAGATTTGTGATGCGTTGCTTATTATATGGGTGATAAACACATTCACCGATGAATGCAGAGCGATCCTGCTGCCAGGCGAAACCGCTGCCGCCTCCCAGGTTGCCAAAAGGTTTGTCATACCAACCCGAGTGAACGAAACCGCCGATCGTAACGCCGGTGTCCATGTAGTAAAAGGTTCCGTTGATGGCGACTATGACATCGTTTCGTGATCCCCATGGCTTATAAACAGGTTTTGTTGGCTTGGCTTGCTGGCCAAGCGGAAAGATTTCTGGTTCAGATTTGTCAGGTGGGGGAGCCCAGGCGTTGAGTGATTGGTCGTATCGATTAGCCATCAAGCTAACCGTTTCCATCCCACCAGAAAGTTTCCCTTGTGCAATACTGCTGTCCAGGATGAGGTCCGGATTTGATCGATCCATTCGGGCGACAAAAGCTCGGTTTGGACCGGGAAGCCGGAACTCCCGATAATCGATTCCCTCAACGATCGTAGTCCAGTCTGCGGTAGAAAGTGAGTCACGAAATGCAAAACCACAGATTATCAGCGACACGACAGAGATGACAATCAGAATCCGATGTTTCACATTTATCGACCTCATCGCAATTCGTTCCTACATACAGCTTGCCCATATCATACCGTCTGGGAACACATTTTGGGAAGGGGACCCAAGTTGGAGTGAAGTGATGGTATGGATGGAAATACAAGGATTACGTTTCGATCTCGTCATTACCATACCGTATTTTACGAATATCTGCAGCCCTTCTTCCGGGGAATCGACTGGTCCTTTCGGTGAGAGGTTTCGTCAGGATGGGGTACACCTTTCACGGCCAAATCATGCTATAGTCTAAAAATGGAACTTCGGGAATCGCTGTCACAAATCCCCTATTCAATCCGTTGTAGAGGAGAAAGTTGTCAGAGGAAAACGTGAAGGTACCTGGGCGCGATGATGTAGCGTTGGTTCAGCGAGCCCAGCAGGGCGAAGACGATGCGTTTGCAACGCTCTTCAACCAGCTGCACCAGCTTGTGTTGAACTACGTATACCACATGCTTGGGGACCGCCAGGCGGCAGAGGATGTGACACAGGATGCATTCATCCGTGCTCACGAGCGAATTGGACAGCTTGGTCCACCCTGGGATTTCAAGTCTTGGGTTTTTCGCATCGCAAGCAACCTGGCGGTGGATTATCTGCGTCGCAACAGAAGATTCGTCGATCTTGAAGAACCAACCATGATGGCAGAGTCACCGATTACGAAACGACCCTCCGAACGCGGCGTACAGCGCAACGAGGCGCGTCAGGCGGTATGGAGCACGTTGGATGCCATGCCGACGGTTTATCGTCAAGCGCTAATCCTGCGCGAATTCAACGGTCAGAGTTATAAAGAAGTATCCCAAGCACTAGAATGCACCTATGCCAATGCACGTCAGTTGGTCCACCGCGCTCGCATGCGCTTCCGCGAACAGCATGGAATGCGCCTCTCACTGGAGGCAGGAGTCGAACGCTGTCGTGAATTGGGCGATCTGCTCTCTGCTTATCACGATGGAGAACTCGACGAACAACAGCGGGCGGCCGTGGAAGCGCATATCAAATCCTGCCCACAATGCCGCCAGACAGAAGAAGATCTCAAGAAAGTCGGTGCGTTGGTCGCAGGATTGGCTCCCATTATGCCTTCTCAAGCCTGGATCACGAAAGTTTTCGATCAAATGGGCATCGAGACTGTGCCCGCGTCGGGCGGTGGTGGCGGGCAAGGTTCACCACAGGCTGGAAGCGGCTCCTCAGCAGGCGGGGGAGCCGGAGGTATGGGCGGAGGCGGATCTTCCGCCGGCTGGTGGAATACGATCTCAGGTTGGGGTTGGATGATGAAAACGGGAGCTTTTATGATGCTTTCCGCGATCATCATCGGTGGCGCTGTCCTGACTTCGCTCCTCGTGTCGCCCCATCCTCCTTCACCACCACCTCCGCCACCACCTGAGGCTTCAGATTCGGAAGCAAGCGACACAGCGACACCCGGCGCAATGCAGGAGTCCATCGTCATCGACGAGTCGTATACGGCAACGACATCTCCCACGCTGGAGGACACTGCGACGCAAACCACAACGGCTACGCTCGGTCCGCCGTTTGCCACGGGGAACGAAAATTGTAATTGTCGCTTCGGTCCGTCATCGGATTACGACGTCGTCGGCTATCTGTTGGAAGCCCAGTCAGCGCCGATCGACGGCCGGAATGCAGAATGGACCTGGTGGTGGATTAAGCGCCAAGATGGCTACGGCCACTGCTGGGTCTGGGATGGCCTAGTTAGTGTGAGCGGGGATACAAGCGTCGTACCGATTATCAATCCACCGCCGACCTCCACGCCCGACGATACGACGCCGCCGACGGTTTCGATCACCTACGGACCTACCGGGTTTAGACGGCCGAACACTTCGGACGAGGTTACTCTAACAGCAACGGCGCAGGATAATTATCAGGTAAAACGAATCGAAATATGGATGCGCGCTGGCAGAGCGAATAATTTCATCAAAGTAGCTTCTTGTGAGGATACGACGACCTGTGTCTCCACTGTTGGACCTTTCGCTTCCGGAAATATTTACTTTTTCGCTCGTGCTTTCGATGCTGCCGGCAACATGGCTGAGAGCGCACAGCAGTCGGTCGAGATTTTCATACTCGTAAACTAGTGGTTGATCGTTCGTTTCGTTTTTCATTCCTGGGTTTGTCCCGCAGAAAAGGAAATGCGCTCTGCGTGCAACAACGTTGGTACTTATGAGGGAGCCGATTGCGGTCGATTGGCGTGAGTTTGACGAGAATTTCACAACGGAAGACGTTCCCTCTAGGTTGTTCGGGAGAAAATCATGACACACTCAAATCGGAAGATAATCGGACTGACTTTCGTGCTTATGATCGGCGTATTGGCCGCCTGTGATTTCCCTACGCAGGCAACGACAGCTTCGGTCAGCGGGGACGTCTTCCACGATCTGTGTGCCGTGCCCTATGCCTCGATTCCGCCTGGTGATCCGTTACCGCCAGGATGTATCGATACCGGTCCGGTAACTGGGCTTCAAGCGGACGGGATATATGATCCCGGCGAACCGGGGATTGAACATGTGACTCTTCATCTGGGAAGCGGCGCTTGCCCATCAACCGGACTGGCAACAGCGACCACGGACGTCACTGGAAGGTACTCATTTGGCAGTTTATCTGCTGGGACATACTGCGTGAGCGTTGATTCTCTGTCCGACGGAAATGATGTGATCATTATCCCGGGTGGCTGGACGTATCCTGTTCGCGATGCCAATCCGCAGGAGGTTACCGTAACCCTTACGGCGAATCAGCATGAAACAGATGTAGACTTCGGTTGGGACCATCAGTTTTTACCCCCACCACCAGCATCGACGGCTTCGATCAGCGGGGACGTTTTCCACGACCTGTGTGCCGTGCCTTACGCTTCGATTCCGCCGGGCGATCCCCTGCCGGAAGGTTGCATCGACGCCGGACCGGTCGAGGGGCTTGAAGCGAATGGCGTCTATGAACCCGGCGAACCGGGGATCGAGGCGATAACCTTGCACCTCGGGAATGGTACTTGCCCGTCCAGTGGCTTAGCGACGACTGCCACGGACGTCAACGGGACCTACTCGTTTGGTGGATTATCCGCAGGTACATACTGCGTAACCGTGGATGCGCTCTCCGACGGGAATGATGCGATCCTGGTTCCTGGCGGTTGGACCTATCCTGTTCGCGGCGCCAACCCGCAGGAAGTAACGCTCACGCTCACGGTGGATCAACACGAAACTGACGTCGATTTTGGTTGGGACTATCAATTTCTTCCCGAACCGCCGCCGCTGACGGCCACTCCGACGGCGGAAGGCTACATCGTGACGGCGCTCGTGAACGCCAATTGCCGCACGGGGCCGATGACGATTTTCGATCAATACGGTTTCTTACTCGAGGATGAGCAGGCAGAAGCGAAAGGACGTCTCGCCGATAATTCGTGGTTGGCCGTCAAACTCGACACCCAGCCGAACCAATGCTGGATTGCGGAAAATCTGCTGGCTTACAGCTTCGACATTAGTGAGTTGCCCGTTCTGATTTCTCCACCGACTCCCACACCAGCGCCTGGCGGAATTTCGGGTATCGTCTGGGACGACGAGTGCAATCCCCCAAACCTGACGCCGGACACCCCAGAGCCGCCACCACCGGGATGCGAAACCGATGGGATCGTGTACTGGGCGAACGGGATCTACGAAGCAGGTGAGCAGGGCATCCCCAACGTGATCGTCCAGCTCGGTGTGGGCTCTTGCCCGGCCACCGGTTTGCCGACCACGACCACCAACGGGAGTGGGGCGTTCAGCTTCACAGGATTGGCACCGGGAAATTACTGCGTATCCATATCTGTCGTGGGAAATGAAAATGCCCTCGTGCCCGGGACGTGGTCCCATCCGGATGTGACCGGGAATTGGGCGCGCATCAACGTGACCGTGAACCCAGGTGCCACGACGGGGAACGTCAATTTTGGTTGGGATTTTCAATTCTAAAGTGACCGTACGTTGCGATCGGGGAATCGTCACTGTCGCACCGCAGTCGACCGTCCGACGCTGTAAACTTTTAATGTTGCGCAGATGATTTGTGTACACGGAAGAGTGGAGGAGGAATCAATCATGACCGTATCGAAGATCAAGGCTTTACCCGTGTTCGCTTCGATCGCGCTGCTGCTCGCAGCGTGCAACCTGCCCACAGCATCACCGACCGAGTCATCCTTGACGACATTGATTGACACACCTGCCGGGACGATCAGCGATACGGATACGCCCGAAGCTTCGGGTGAAGCCATCTCCCCAGACGAATTGGGTGAGGTCTTCGACCTGGCCTTTGATCCGCTGGGAGATCTCTGGGTGGGCACGGCCGACGGAGCGGCGCAATGCGATGCGGGTTTACAAACTTGCCTGCGCTATTCGTCTGTGGAGGGAACGCCCATCGATGAAGTGAGGGCCGTTGCGGTTGGGTCGGATGGTTCGCTGTGGTTCGGTACGACAATGGGTTTGATCCGCTATCACCAAGGGAACTGGTCCAGGTATACATCGGAGGATGGCCTGACGGCGGACACGATCTTCGATCTGCAGGTAAGTTCCGACGGAGTGCTGTGGATCGGGACGAACAACGGTGTCTCGAAATTCGCAGACGATGCATGGACGAATTTCACGACCGCCGACGGCCTGGCTGACGATTACGTCCACTGTGTCTACGACGCCGGTGCGCAGGGGACATGGTTTGGCACCTCCATGGGGGTTTCGCGTTTCGACGGCGTCGGTTGGACGACCTACGATCAAAATACCGGTTTGCCCGCAAGTGACGTTCTATCCATAGCGGAGGATTCGCAAGGTGCGATTTGGTTGGGAACGCTTTTCGGTGGTGCGGCTCGCTTCGATTCGGGTGGTTGGCAGCACTATACATTTTCGGGCGACATGAGTGTCAACGTCGTTCAGGCGATAGCCCCGGGTGGTGACGAAGCGCTCTGGCTGGGGACACGTGCGGGCGCCTTTCGTTTCGATGGGACGGAATGGTTGGGCTACACGACTTCCCAGGGTTTGCGTGGAGATGATGTACGCGCGATCTCCACTGCGGCCGATGGAAGCGTTTATTTTGGCACAAACGCAGGCATTACCCGTTACACGGCGGCTGACGTGAGTAACGGAGTGGTTCAACCGTCGATGCCGGCAACTTCTACGCTTCCCGAGGGAGATCCCATACCGCATCTGGTAGGCGGAGAGGAAATTACGATTCATGCCATTCACATGTCGGATGCGGATCGCAGCTGGGCGATCGGGGGATTGGCGGGATACGGGGATCACGTGTTGCGCACCACGGACGGTGGTTTGACCTGGCGTGACGTGACACCGCCCGAGCCTGTTCCGGAATCGGGAGGGGTGGAGAAGATGGCCACCGGCTTTTTCGTCGACCATACAACCGGCTGGGTGGTCTATCATTCTGTCCCTCGCGAATCCGAAATGGGTTCTACCGAATTGACGATCTGGCACACGTTTGACGCAGGTCAAACCTGGCAATGGAGCGGTCCCATCGGCGTGGATTTCGTGGGATCGAGCTTCAACCCACCGTATCTTGATTTCTCGAGCGCACAGTACGGCTGGATCATGGCCCGCGTGGGCGGTGTGGGCATGCACAAGTACCCAATTTACATGTTTGCTACAAATGACGGCGGGGCGCATTGGAATCGTCTCATCGATCCATATGAAAGTGTTTATCTGCAAAGCTGCCAAAAGACCGGGATGAGTTTTGCATTCGAATTAACGGGTTGGGTGACTATCGGAAGTTGCCCCATCGAGGGAGCGGAAGTCGTGGTGACTCAGGATGGCGGAGCGAACTGGGATGAGATCGCTTTGCCGGCGCCCAACGAACAACCGGATCTATTTTACAGTGCGGGCTGCGAATCCCAATCCCCGACCCTTTTCTCTTCCTCCCACGGCGCACTGGCAATGTCGTGCCTGCGTTGGGAAGGGGATGAAAGGATCGAGGATCATTACGTATACGTCTCGGAAGATGGAGGTGGAACATGGCTGACGCACCGCTATCCCGGCGGGACATTGTTGTTCATCGACGCGGATATCGCCTACGCACTGTCCCGTGACATCTACCGCACACTGGATGGCGGCGAGACCTGGACCAAAGTCAAGAGTGTGAATTGGGACGGCCAATTCTCATTCGTGAGCGAGCAGCTTGGTTGGGCCGTGGCTCGCAGCGAAACTGAGATCGCCCTGGTGAAAACGGTGGACGGTGGACAGTCCTGGTCGATCATCGTACCCACGATATCCTCCGAGTGAGCGTGTGTTTTTGCAATCCGTGTCTGTTAACCGCGCTGATGTCACAAATGATCGAGTAGAAACGTTGTGAGAGGTGAAAGGACAACGTTTACGCGGCATGAGGAGAGAACGATGAAACACGCACATTTATCACGGCAGTTGAGTTGGCTGTTTGTCGCGGCCTTCCTGCTTTCGGCATGCAATTTTCCGTTCACCATCAGCGCCGATACCACGATGCCAACGGCGGACACCAGCGAGGAGATGGAAGATTCGCAGGGTTCGGGCTCTGAAACGCAGCCTACGCCCACAGAAGAACCTCCGGCTCCGACGGACTCATCGGAGCCGACACCCACCACGGAATCGCCGACCGATACGCCGGAACCGACGGGTTGCACGAACTTCGCAAGCTTCGTCAGCGACGTGACTTATCCAGACGACACGGAAGTGGATGCGGATTCATCTTTCACGAAAACCTGGCGGCTGCGCAACGACGGTACCTGCACCTGGACCTCGTCCTACGCACTGGTGTTCAGTCACGGCGATCGAATGGACGGACTGGTCGAGTCGGCCCTGCTGGGGACCGTACCGCCGGGAAGCACGGTGGACATTTCCTCCGGCATGACGGCGCCGGCGGACACGGGTACCTATCAGGGTTTCTGGAAACTGCGCAGCAGCGACGGCGTGCTCTTTGGGATCGGAACCGACGGTAGTGTGGCCTTCTGGGTCAAAATCGTGGTGCCCGCCGAAGAGGAAGGGATCGTCTTCGAACCTCTGGTTCCTGTGTTTGAGGCGTACCTACTCTTCAAGGCCAGCGGGACGGATGAATATCTCAACGACAGCGGCTGCTACGATCTCGATGCAGGCGAACAAGTCAGCTGCGGAGCGCCCCAGGCGGACTTCAAGTACGAGCATACGCTCTTCCTCTTTACTCATGAGTATGAGATCGATCCGCTACACGGAGTCGGCTTCAGGCTGTTCGGCTCGGAAGCGCCGACGCGTGAACAGTGTCAAGGTTTGTCGTTGAGTGCGTCAACCTTCGAGTTGCACAAGCGCTACTACTGCTACCAGACCAGTGATGGAAATTACGGCTGGATTAAAATCACGAATTACAATTCGAGTGCAGTCTTGTTCGACTTCGCCACGTTCAATGAGCCGTAAGGAATTCACGTTGAATAACAGCGAGCCAGCCGGTACCTGAGGGCTGGCTCTTTTCTTTCATCGTGCTTCCGGGATTGAAGGCGTCCGTCTTTCTGGCTATACTTCTCTTCATTAGACGATTCAATAAGGAGTCTAGCAGGCAAGAAGCCGAGCGAGGGAATCCATGTTTTCCAGTGAAGATCAAGCCGGTTCGCTGGCGATCGTATCTTTCGTACTTGGGCCGGTTTCGACGAACTCCTATCTCGTCGCGGATAGGGAAACCAGCCGAGTGGTGGTCATCGATCCGGCTTGGGAAGGTGAGGTAATCGTTGCCGAAGCGGAGCGACGGGGTTGGCCGCTCGAAGCGATCTGGCTCACCCATGCCCATTTCGATCACTTCGGCGGTGCGGCGGCGGTCGCAAAGGCCTCACCGGAATCACTGCCGGTGGCACTTCATCCTGCCGACATACCGCTGTGGCACGTGCAGGGCGGTGCGGCGTTATTCGGTTTTCAAGAATTTGATCCCGGTCCGGAACCCAGCATCGCGTTAGAACACGGCATGCATTTGCAGCTCGGAAAGCGGACCTTCGAAGTGCGGCACACGCCCGGACACAGTCAGGGACACGTGATATTCCTGGACCGGGAAGATGGTGTAATCTTCTGCGGGGATTTGATTTTCCAGGGCAGCGTCGGACGTGTGGATTTACCCGGCGGGAGCGGGCAAGCGCTGCTGGAGAGTATTCGAAGGGAAATTCTCACTCTACCGGACGAGGTACGCCTCTTCAGCGGCCACGGCCCGGCAACCACGGTCGGTGCGGAACGAGCGTCGAATCCTTTTGTTACCGGTGCGATACCGCTGTAAAGCCTCAGCAAATTGACAAGTCAACGAAAATGCACGTCTGAGCTCGTTGTTTCGATTCCGCTTCAATATCCAAATATTGATCGAACGAGGTGTTACGGCGTTGCGGTTTCTGTGGGCGTTTGGATGGCGAGGATCCACTCTCGCAGTGCACCTTGCGGTTCTTCAGAATCGTAGGCGATCACCGGCAGGATCAGCGTATAGCGTCCGCTGCGTACGTTCGCGTTGCTCGGTGCTCGGTTGTCCACCTGAACCGCACGCACCTCGTCTGTAAGTGATGACAAGGGTAGATAGCCGATCGCCCCATGGTTCTTCGAGATGAGTTGAATCATCGCTGCCGGAGTCGGGGCGAGCAGCGCTTTCACCGAGGCTGATTCGTTCTTCATGACGAGCTTCTCGAATTGAATCCGGGTTTCATCCGCCGAAAGCGGAATGATAGGCTGAACGGCCAGGTCTTCGCCGGTCAGATCGGACCAATTGGTGATTCGCCCGCTGATGAGGCCTTCGAGTTCCTCCAGGGATACCGAGCGGATGTCATTTCGCGAGTGAACGACGACGGCGATCGCTTCTTCAAACAGCGGTGTGGCAAAGGTGTCATTCGGCGGCGCGCTGCCGATGATGGCAAGTTGGACCGTGTTGTCCTCGATAGCCTGGGGTACTTCCAGCGGGGCGAGTGTGCGCAGGTCGAAGCGGGCGATGTCGGTGGAGGGTATCTCTGCGATCCACGTCTGGACCAGCGCTTCGAGCGCCGGCGTGGTGGCGATAGTTGCAATGGTCGTGGGTGCAGGTGTGAGGCTGGGCGTGCTGCAAGCACACAGGATTACACAAACCGTGACGCAACCGATCCGCTTAGCCACGGATCACACTCAGCAGCAATCCCAAACCGCCCACGATGGCGCAGTACACGCCAAAGGTGGAGAGAGATTTCTTGGTCAGAAATGTGATCAACCAGTGTATGGCGAAATAGCCAACGACGACGGCGGTCAAGAAACCGACCACGAGTGCGGAGATCTGACTGTTTCCGTCCGGAATTTGGGTCAGATCGAACAAGGCAACCAAACCGGCGCCGATCATTACGGGTATGGCGATCAAGAACGAGAAACGGGCGGCATGCGGGCGTTGGAAGCGGCACACCAGTCCCGCTGCGATCGTCGCGCCGGAACGGGAAATTCCTGGGAACAACGCCAGCGCCTGGGCGAGCCCGATCCACAAAGCATCTTTCGCAATAAGCGAATCGAGGCTTCGATCGATATTTCCGACGCGTTCGCTGGCGAACAACATGGCCGCGGTCACGAGCAATAAAATGGAGACCATTTGTGGGTGTTCGAAGGTTTGGGACACTTGCGTCTTTAGGGCCACACCGACGATGGTCGCCGGGACGCTGGCTGCCAGGACCAGCCATGCGAGTCTCGCATCAGGGTCCTGGAAGGGTTTTCGGGAGCGTACACCGCGCCAGGCTGCTCTCACCATCGTCTGCAGGTCGTGTCGAAAATAGAAGACCACAGCGAGCAGCGTGCCCCACTGCACGAGGATGTTGAATACAAATGCCGCCTTGGGGTCAAAATCCCATTTTAAAATCCACGGTACAAGGACGAGATGCGCCGAGGAAGAAATGGGCAGGAACTCCGTGGCGCCTTGTACGATGCCGAGTACGAGGGCCTGGATGAGGCTCATGGATTAGGTCTCCGGCGAGCGGTGTTTGCGGTAATCGGCAAGAAATTCATCGGCAAATTTTTCCAGTCTCGCTTCGACGATGGCCTGGCGTAAATCGCCGACGAGCGTCGTGAGGCTATGTACGTTGTGAATCGAGATCAACGTCGCCGCGAGGATCTCCTTGGCTACACAGAGATGGCGGAGGTAGGCGCGGCTGAACGTCCGGCAAGTATAGCACGTACAGGTGTCGTCGAGCGGCTGCCTATCATCTGCGAAGGGGGCGTTACGCAGATTCAAGCGACCGAGACGGGTGAGCGCCGTGTGATTACGCGCCATGCGAGTCGGCAGCACGCAGTCGAACATATCGATGCCCCGCAGTACACACTCCACGAGATCGTTGGGCGCTCCCACGCCCATCAAGTAGCGCGGGCGATCTTCGGGCAACACGGCGTTGACGACTTCGATCATGGCGAGCATTTCTGCCGGAGTTTCGCCAACCGATAATCCGCCGATGGCGATTCCGGGGAAATCCAGCGATGCGATAAATGCGGCGGATTGTTCACGCAGGTCGGGGAACACGCCGCCTTGAACGATTCCAAAGAGTGCTTGATCGCTGCGGGATTTGGCGGTCAGGCAGCGCTCAGCCCAAGAGTGTGTCCGTCGTAGCGCTTCCTTGTTGTACTTCCGGTCGTACGGCTGAGGGCATTCATCGAGCGTCATGATGATGTCCGCGCCCAGGTTTTCTTGAATCCTGATCACGCTCTCCGGCGTGAAGCGGTGTTCGGAGCCGTCGAGATGACTCTGAAAGGTCACACCGTACGCGTCCACCTGGCGGCGTTTGGCCAAGGAAAAGACCTGAAAACCTCCCGAGTCGGTCAGGATGGGACCGTTCCAGGACATGAATTGGTGCAGCCCGCCCAATTCGGCGATCAATTCGTCACCCGGACGAAGGTGCAGGTGGTAGCTGTTGGCGAGAATGAGTGTGGCGCCCAGATCCTTCAATTGCTGCGGCGTCAGCGCTTTCACTGTGGCTTGCGTGCCCACGGGGGCGAAGACGGGCGTTTGTATGACACCGTGCGGGGTCTGCAGTAGACCGGCGCGGGCGTTTCCGTCCTGGGAGACGACTTCGAATTTGAACCCGCTCATAGTCCCCAGAACCAATGCAAGCTAAGAGCGGCGACGAAGAAGGTGAGAAAGGTGAGCGGGATGCCCAGGCGAACGTAGTCGCGGAAGGTGTAGCCACCAGGACCCATTACGAGAAGGCTCGAGGGGTGTCCGAGAGGGCTGATGAACGACAGTGAGCAGCCGACGGCGACGGCCATCGACAGCGCACGGGGATCGGCGTTCATCGCGGTTGCGGCTGCGATGGAGATCGGTGCCATGATCACCGCGGCCGTTTGTCCGCTCAAGATCAGGCTTAAAGTCGACGCGCCGATCAAGAGCAGCATCGCGGTGATCATCGGTGATCCCGTTCCAACCCATTGAAGAAGGTCGTTTGCAACCGCACTTGCCGCTCCGGTGATCTGCAGCGCCGTGCTCAAAGGCAGCATGCCGGCGATCAGGAAGATGGCCCGCCATTCGACGGCGCGATAAGCCTGGTCCATCGTCATGCAGCGCGTGAGCACCATCAACGCAGCACCGAGCAGCGTGGCGATGGCGATGGGCAGAACTTGCGCCGCGGCCAGCGCTAAACTCCCGATGAGGATCATGCTGGCCAAGACGGCTTGCTTGCCCGGGCGTATGTCCCGCTCCTCTTGCAGGACCATGAAGTTGGAATCCATTCGCAGCAGCCGCACTTTCGACTTCGGCCCTTGCAGCAGCATTGCGTCCCCAAAGCGAAGCGGAAGGTCTGCGATCCCACGTTGGATGATCAGCCCTTCGCGCCAAAGGGCGATGACCTGCAAGCCGAATCGTTCGCGGAAGTGAATCTGGCGCAGCGTTTTCTTTTCCAGTTCGGAACGCGGCGCGAGCACGACTTCGATGAGGGGAACGTCTTGCGAGGAGAGACCGCTTACCAGGTCAGAAGTGAAGGTAAATTCCAACCCGTAATCTTTCATTTGCTTGGGGGTCGGGGTTCCGTCGAGCAGGACGATGTCCTCCTCGTAGATTTCGATGTTGGGATCGGGAGCGAGCGTGAGCTGATCCTCGTGCGAGATTCCCAGCACGGTCAAATCGAGATCCTGGCCCCAGGCACCTTCGACCAGCGTTTTACCGGCCATCGGGGAGTCTTCCTGCACACGGACCTCTGAAGTACCTTCCCGCAAGTGGTAGATGCGGGCCAATTCGCCGCGCAGCAGTTTCATGCGCGCGATCTCTCCGGCCATGTCCCGTGCCGGCAGGACTTTCGGCGCCAACCACACCATCAACAAAGAACCGGCGATGACGACGGGTAAACCGACGGGAAGGAAATCGAGCAGTCCGTAAGGTTTCAAGCCGTTCTGGTTCAACGTATTGCTGACGATGATGTTTGCGGTGGTCAAGAGCGTAGCTGTGCCGCCAAGCAGTGCACCGAAGGAAAGGGGCATGAGCAAGCGGGAGGGGCGTAGCTTCAATTCACGGGCGATGCCCATCGTCATGGGAAGCAGAATGGCTGCGGCGGCAATCGTGTTCATGAACAAGGAAAGCAACGCGGCCGTCAGCGTGATGACGGTCAACAAGCGCCGTTCGGATGCGCCAGCCAAACGCAGCAAATGTCGCCCGACCCAGGCCGTCGCTCCGGTTATTTCCAAGCCATGGGTAATGATGAAAATCGAGAGTATGGTGAGAACGGCAGTTTGGCTGAAACCGGAAAGCGCCTGCTCGGTGGAGAGCACGCCTGTCAGTCGCAGCCCGAGTGCGACGAAGATCGCTACCAGATCGGATCTCAACCACCCAGAGATGAGCAGAACGGCGGCGACGGTGATCAGGCCGATTGTGATCCAGGCATCTACGGTCATTGGTCTCCGATTATACACGCTTGTGAACCATTGTCATCCGCTTGTCTTGGGCTTATACTCGCACGCGTGAAATTGATGAATGGTTATTCCAACTGGTTGGAAATTGACCGACAGGTGATCATCGGCAACATCGAATGCATCAATCAAAGAACCGGCGTTCCGATGATGGCGGTGGTTAAAGCGAACGGATACGGACACGGGATCACAGAGGTCGTGCGTGCTGCAGTTGAAGCAGACGTGCGTTACTGTGGTGTGGCCCGAGTGGAAGAGGCGTTCGAACTGCGCAGGGCGGGAATCGATATTCCAATCCTGGTGTTGGGCTACACGCCGGATGAACGCTTCGGTGAGGCGTTCGCGCAAAACATCTCCCTGACGTTTTTTCAACCCCAGCAATTGGACGTGTTGGCAGCGGCTGCGCGCAATGACTCACGGCCAGCCAAGATCCATTTAAAGGTGGATACAGGCATGAGCCGCTTGGGTGCGCCGCCTGAACTCGCATACGATATGCTGCAGCGCTTGTCCAAAATCGAGAACGTCGAGGTGGAAGGAATATTCACCCACTTCGCGCGTGCCGATGAGCGCTATGCGCCCACGACAGAATGGCAGTTGCGCAAGTTTACCGATCTGTTGGCCGAAATCGAGTCGGCCGGGTTACGCCCGCCGATAGCGCATGCCGCCAATTCTGCAGCGGCGCTCACGCGGCCGAGTGCGAATTTCGACATGGTGCGAGTGGGCATCGCCATGTATGGCTTGGCACCTTCTTTTGAAGTGGAGCTGCTCGAAGGTATGCGTCCGGCGCTTTCCTGGCACGCACGCCTGAGTCACATTCACGTTTATCCGCCGGGCAGCGGCATCAGTTACGGCCACGCATATACCACGCAAGGAAACGAGCGGATCGGTGTCGTACCTGTGGGATATGGAGATGGATACCGTCGCGAGGAGGGCAATATCGTCCTCATACATGGCCGGCGCGTGCCCGTCGTTGGTCGAGTATGTATGGATCAATTGATGGTTCGTTTGGATGAGGTGCCCGAAGCGGAAATCGGTGACGAAGTAGTCCTGATCGGAGAGCAAGGTTCCGAACACATCGCAGCCGAAGAGCTTGCATCTCGTTGGAATACGTTCAACTACGAGGTGGTTTGCGGCCTGAGCGCGCGTGTACCGCGCCATTACACGTGACGCATTGTTGAGAATCGAAACACCCTGCGCGTGGAGAACTCGCGGGGTGTTTTTTATTTCTCGTACTTGTTTCTGATCCTCGGAATGAGATACTCGTCGAATGCCCGGTCCAGGTCGTAATCCGGTGACCAGTCCCAGTCCTTTCTGGCAGCCGAATCGTCGAGATCGGCAGGCCAACTGTCCACGATCTTCTGCCGCGCCTGGTCGGGTTCGAAGGTGATTTCCGCCTGCGGAAAGGCGTGCTGTACGAGCTGCTGGAATTGGCCTGCGGATATACTGAAGCTGGTGGCGTTGTACACGTGGCGCGAGAGACTTTCGCCCGCCGTACGCTCGATCGAGATCAAAGCCTTGATGGCGTCCGGCATTACCATGAACGGCAGGCGTGTCTCTTCGCGCACGAAACAGGGATAGCCTACTCCCTTTGCGGCGTGATGGACCATCTCCGGGCCGAAATCGCTCGTGCCACCGGAAGGGACGGTTTCCGCGCTGATCAGGCCCGGGAAGCGAACGCAGCGGAAATCCACGCTGTGGGGTTCGCGATCCGCAGCCAATTGTTGGTAGTGATCGGCGTAATAGCGTCCCAGGTTCTCGCAGTAGAGTTTGTTGCAGCCGTACATCGTGAACGGTTGGCTGTACTGGTCTTCCTTAATCTTGCCGGCGGAGGTTTTCGTTTCAATGTCTGGAATGCCGTAGGCTGCGATCGAGCTGGGATAGATGAACTTGATCGATCGACCCTGCCAACGGGATTGATCGAGGGCCAGATTGAGCAGCTTCAGTGTACCTTCCACGTTCACGCGATGGGCGCCTTGCGGATTGTACTCTGCGCTGGTGGACAGGATGGTGGCGAGATGGTAAATGGCATGAATTTCGTAACGCAGGACGATCCGTCCCAAGACACTTTTATCGAGGATGTCGCCCTGAACGAATTCGTGACAGCGACGACGCAGGTCGTCGTCTAACGCTTTGATGTCGAGACCGACGATATCAACACTGCCTCGCTGGCTGAGTCGGGTGATTAGATCATGGCCGACTTCGCCGCTCGCACCGCTAATCAGCACGACTTCTCTGCGCATCTGACCTCCTCGGAAAATGTCGTCTCGATACTCTATTGTATGCGTGAAATTCGATCGGGGAAAACCTGGCTTGTCAGACATTAGCTACTGCTGGCGACGGATATGTATCCCTCGCCGGCAGCAGGGTAAGTTGCGAAAAGCGGTGCTCCTTGACTTTTCAGACCGCTATTCGTAGAATTGATTCAGAAAACGAGTCCGGATAGGGGAGAGATCCGCCTCGGGCGGACACCGAAGGGGCAAGCCCTGCGGAAGCGTGCAGACGCCGGGTGAAACTCTCAGGTAAAGGGACCCTGTCCGGTCGTTCCTCTGGAAAGTCGAAAGACACCGAAGGGGCAAACTGCATTCGTGCGGTGAATCTCTCAGGTTATCGACAGAGGACGCACACCTTCATGGCGTGCGTCCTTGTTATTATGTATATTCGACGAAACCTAATGAGGCAAAAAGGAGTCTGCGATGACCTTTCCGGCGGAATTGAAGTACACGAAAAATGACGAGTGGATTCGCGTTGAGGATAACGTTGGCACGATTGGGATCACGGACTACGCCCAGGAGCAACTTTCTGACATCGTCTTCCTTGAAATTTCGGCTTCGATCGGAGATGAGCTGTCACAAGGTGATGAAATGGGGGAGGTAGAATCTGTGAAGGCAGCTGCTGAAATCTACTTCCCGGTTGATGGGAAGGTTACCCAAGTCAACGAGGAAATCGTCGATGCACCGGAAATCATTAACAGCGACCCGTACGGCGAAGGGTGGTTGATCCAACTCGAGATCAAAAACGCAGCACAAATCGAAGATCTGATGGATGCCAAAGCCTACGAGGAATATTGTCAGGATCGTGAGCATTGACCATCGAGCGGAATCAAATTTTCCTGCATCATCAATCCCATCGATTCGTTTCGATGTTCTGATTCGATAGGAGGTCATGGTACATGGCGTTTATTCCCCATACAGATGAAGAACGACGAGCGATGCTCGAGGCGGTCGGTATTGAGCGCTTCGAGGATTTCTACCAGATCATTCCGGAAAACGTCCGCTTTCCGGATTTTGATCTCCCCGATGCGGTTACGGAGATGGAGATCGCTGCCGAGTTGCAATCGTTGGCGGAAGTCAACCTCAACATGCGTCATGTCGCTTGCTTCCTCGGCGCTGGGGCGTACAACCATTTCATCCCTGCAGCGGTAGATGAAATCCTGCGCAGGAACGAGTTTTATACGGCGTATACGCCCTATCAGCCAGAAATTTCCCAAGGCACGCTGCAAACCATTTTCGAATATCAAAGTCTGATGGTCAACCTGACGGGCATGCAGGTTTCGAACGCCTCCCATTACGATGGTGCCACGGCATTCGCGGAGGCAGTCATCATGGCGCTCAACGTCCATCATGGAAAGCGAAAGAAAGTGGTCCATTCTGCGGCGATCCATCCGCAGTATCGCCAGGTCGTTCGCACATATACACGCGGTATGGGTTTGACCCTCGTCAGCGACGAAGCCATCGAAAACGATGCGCAAACGCTAATCGAGATGCTGGATGAGAGCACCGCACTGGTGGCTGTTCAGTATCCGGATTTCTTCGGCCGCATTCAAGATTGGACAGCGCTGGGCGAGGCGGCCCACGAGGTCGGTGCGTTGTTCTGCGTGGTGGTCAATCCGCTTTCGTTGGGATTGCTCAAACCTCCGGGTGAATTCGGCGCCGACATCGTGGTTGGAGACGGCCAACCGCTGGGTATCCCACTTTCCTTCGGGGGTCCCTCATTGGGAATATTCACCACCCGCGAAAGATACGTGCGCAAGATGGCAGGCCGCCTTGTTGGGGAGACCGTCGATAGCCGCAGCCAGCGAGGTTACGTTTTAACCCTGGCGCCGCGCGAACAGCACATCCGTCGCGAAAAGGCCACTTCCAACATCTGCACCAACCAGGGTCTTATGGCATTAGCCGCAACGGTTTATCTCTCTCTGATGGGTAAGCGCGGATTGCGCAGCGTCGCGGAATTGTGTTTCCACAAAGCGCACGCCGCAGCGAAAAAGATCGACGCTCTGGCTGGATATCGTTTGTGGCACACGGGGGATTTCTTCCACGAATTCGTAATCGAATGTCCACGGGATGTGAAGACGATCAACGATAGATTGCTCGAGCAGGACATCATCGGAGGCTACGATCTGGGGCAGGACTACCCGGAGTTGGAAAATCATATGTTGATCGCCGTGACGGAAATGAACAGCGAAGCGGAAATCGAAGAATTGGTCGCCGCGCTGAAGGCGGTGAAGCATGACTGAGCCTCTGATTTATGAGCTTTCATCTTCCGGTCGAACGGCGATCGAAATGCCCGAGTCGGACGTTGGGAGTGCCGAAATTCCCGAATCCCTTGCGCGTGAAGAATTACCCCTGCCGGAACTGTCCGAGATCGACGTCGTGCGCCACTTCACACGCCTGTCGCAACTCAACCACGGCGTGGATATAGGTTTTTACCCACTCGGATCGTGCACGATGAAATACAATCCCAAGATCAACGAGGACGTCGCCCGGCTGCCGGGTTTCGCGCTGACCCATCCGCTTCAGGATACGGCGCTGCTGCAAGGCAACTTGGCTTTGATGTACGCCGTGCAGCAATGGCTGATGGAGATCGGCGGGTTCCGCGCCGTCAGCTTGCAGCCGGCCGCTGGCGCCCAAGGCGAACTCACCGGCATCCTCATCATCCGTGCCTACCACGAAGATCGCGGCGACGTGAAACGTAAGCGTATTCTGGTGCCGGATTCCGCCCACGGGACCAATCCCGCCTCGATTGCGATGAGCGGCATGGAAGTGATAGAAGTCCCCTCCGATCCGCGCGGCAACATCGATCTCGAGGCCTTACGGAGTTTTTGTGGCGATACGGTCGCCGGTTTGATGCTGACCAATCCGAACACGCTGGGCTTGTTTGAGGAACACGTGACGGAAGTGATTCAACAGATCCACGATTGCGGCGGGTTGGTGTACGGAGATGGTGCGAACATGAATGCGCTGTTGGGCGTAGTGCGTCCCGGCGATCTGGGTTTTGACATCCTGCATTACAACCTGCACAAAACGTTTTCAACTCCGCATGGCGGCGGCGGTCCTGGAGCGGGACCGGTTGGTGTTGCCGCTCATCTCGCGGATTTCCTACCGAGCCCCGTCGTCGATATTGTCGAGGTGGGGGATGAAAGTGTACCTCCGTTGTACGGCCTTGTGGAACCGGCAAAGAGCGTCGGCAGGATGAAACTCTTCCATGGCCACTTCGGAGTCCTGGTGCGCGCCTACGCGTACATGCGCATGCAAGGCAACAAGGGGTTGCGGGACATCGCCGACCATGCCGTTTTGAACGCCAACTATCTGCGCGTGAAACTGCAGAATACGTACCGCGTTCCCTATGATCGGATTTGCATGCACGAATTCGTGGCGGAGGGACAATGGGATGATGCCCCTGAAGTGCACGCGCTCGACGTATCAAAACGTTTGATGGACTTCGGCTTTCACCCACCGACGAATTATTTCCCGCTCATTGTGCCGGAAGCGCTGATGATCGAGCCCACCGAAACCGAAAGCAAACAGACCCTGGATGCCTTTGTGGAGGCGATGCGGCAGATCGCTCGCGAGGCGCGGGAGGATCCCGAGATCTTGACCACTGCACCGCATGAGACACCCTTTGGGCGCATGGACGAGGTCAGAGCAGCGAAGCAGCTGGTATTCTGTTGCTGGCCAGTAGATGAGTGAAATCAGCTGGCTTGGGATTGGTGCTGGAATTAACTCTATCGTCTGAAGCTTGAACCCTCGCTCGTTTTTGAGCATTCCTGGCAGAGTCCTTCGAATCGTTCAAGATCGGAATTAACAGATCGAAGCGATTGAAGGTCAGGTTCAATCGCTCCGAAGATAAGGAAAACAATTGCCCCGGGTCCCCTTGCATCCGGGGCCTAGTTTCTGAAGATGGTTAAAGTCTACATCAGAGGACTCAATAGATTCTGAACGTTTTTTTCACCTAATGCTACGATCCAATACAGGATCTCTTGTGCTCAGGTAAATGCGTGAATAAAAAATAGGGTAGAATGAAGTTTCGTGGAGGCCGTGTCGGTATGGCAGCAGAATCCAATCAGAAAATTCGTGAGACACAACCGCGAGCTACGGTTCAAATTCAACTTCCCGACGAGCGC
Source organism: Anaerolineales bacterium (assembly GCA_034417075.1). Taxonomy (GTDB): domain Bacteria; phylum Chloroflexota; class Anaerolineae; order Anaerolineales; family E44-bin32; genus WVZH01. The sequence goes on along the minus strand of DAOULU010000006.1, from coordinate 114,328 downwards.
GTTCTCGAAGGTGCAAGAGGCAGCCGGTTGGTCGATTTCCTACAGGTTGTCGAATCACCACATGCTCCCATCGTGGGCGGCATCGTGAACGGAGAACTGCGTGAATTGACCTATTCCATCGAAATGGACGCCAAGGTGCGTCCAATTACCATGGCTACGGCCGACGGGATGCGAATCTATCGCCGTTCTCTGACCTTTCTGTTGGCGGCCACGTTCGAGGAACTTTTCCCGGACGCCGAACTTACCGTCGATCACTCTATCGCTTCCGGTGGATACTTCTGTGAAGTGAACGGTCGATCGGCTTTGAGCGGGGATGAACTCGCACAATTACAAGCGCGGATGCAGGAATTGGTTGATCGGGATTTGCCATTCGTCAAGAGTCGTCTTCCGCTCAGGACCGCGATCGAGTACTTCAGCAAGCGAGGCTATAAAGACAAGGAACGCTTGTTGAAGCATCGTAAAAAGCCCGAGTTGGTGGTATACCAGCTCGACAATTTCCGGGATTACCATCATGGCTACATGGTTCCTTCGACCGGCTACCTGCGCTGGTTCGCGCTGCAAGCTGCAGGTGAGGGATTCACACTGAGATTTCCAAGACGGCACAGACCTACCGAATTGCAACCCGTGCCGGAATTCCGCATCCTGCTCGAGACTTTTTTACAGTACGGAAATTGGATCGAAACCATCGGTGTTCCGGATGTGGGCGCATTGAACGAGGCGATCAGCGCCGGTAGGGCGCGAGAAATTGTGCTCGTTTCTGAGGCGCTCCACGAGAGGCGGATCGCAGAGATTGCCGCCTTGATCGCGCAGCGCCGAGATCGAATGCGTGTCGTGCTCATCGCTGGCCCATCTTCGTCCGGAAAAACGACTTTTTCAAAACGTCTCTCGATCCAGCTGCTGGCGCGCGGTCTTGCACCGTACCCGATCGGTCTGGATAACTATTTCATCGACCGCGAAAAGACCCCCTTGGATGAATACGGGGAATACGATTACGAATCGCTTCAAGTGTTGGATCTTGCCCGCCTAAACCAGGATATCAAACGCATGATCGCCGGGGAGGAAGTACGCCTCCCGAGCTACGATTTTCTCCAGGGTAAACAAACCGAGGGGGAGATCGTTCAACTGGCCCCGGATCAGATCATAATCCTCGAAGGCATTCATGGTCTCAATCCGGAGTTGCTGCCTGAGATCCCCGGCGCAACAACTTTTCGCATCTATGTCTCTGCGTTGACACAGTTGAACCTAGACCGCTTCAACCGGGTCTCGACCACCGATACGCGCCTGATTCGCCGCATCGTGCGCGATGCCGCACAACGTGGGTATTCGGCGCAGGAAACCATCCGCCGCTGGGAATCGGTACGACGCGGGGAAAGGAAGTACATCTTTCCGTATCAGGAAAACGCAGATGTGATGTTCAACTCGGCTCTGGTATACGAAGGTGGCGTATTGGCCTCTCTGGCAGAACCTCTCTTGCGCCAAGTTTCCTTCGGTACGGACGAACATGTTGAGGCGAAACGATTGTTGGCTTTTCTGGATTGGTTTTTACCGATCGACAGCAATCTCATTCCCGACAATTCCATGATTCGGGAATTCATTGGCGGTTCAATTTTGCGCGATTTCGTCCCCTGGCCTCCGCCTGACCCGGATTGACTGATTCGCTCCCCGCACGTCCCGAAGTATTGAAAATCGAGCTATTATTCGTGGTGTCCACGTTCAATCTGGATTGAAGCCGAACTTTCATTTGTGCTAAGATATGGTGCCACATTCCCATCCACAAATTTGCCACTCTCTGGGATAATCTTCATTATGGGAATCTAACGGCAGGCAACGAAACCGTCGAGTGCGAGTGATAGGATCTCGATCAGAATCCTGCCGATGCTCGAGGTAGCATCCTCGGTAGATGGCATGCAAGACGCCAGGGGAGGTGGATCGGCCAGAGAATGCTTCAGCGCTTATATGCCGATCCACAATTTGCTGTTGGATTGAACATCGTTTTCCCGGGTATCGCGCAACCCGGGTGGAGTGAATGCGGGTGGGAATCAATAAATGCCTGACCTAGAAGGTATTACCTTCGGGAATTACCATCTTATCGAAAAAGCCGGTCGCGGCGGCATGTCGAACGTCTACAAGGCGCACGACATTGTCAACGATCGTACCGTCGCGGTGAAAATCCTCGCGCCCCATCTAAATCTGGACGATAAATTCAAGTCGCGCTTCATCCGCGAAGCAAAAGTCCTCAGCGATCTCGATCATCCCAATATCATCCCGGTCATCGATTACGGCGAAGTCAATGGCCTTCTGTTCTTCGTGATGCCGTTTATGACATACGGTGGTCTGCATCTCCGTATCCAGAAGAAGCCGATGAACGTGAAAGAGGCGATGCGGATTGTCGATCAGGTTTGTTCGGCGCTGCAATATGCACACGATAAGGGCGTGGTGCATCGGGATGTGAAGCCTTCCAATATCCTGCTCGATGACGAGGGCAACTGTTTTCTCTCGGATTTTGGATTCGCCCACGTCGACGAAGCTTCGGTGAGTCTCACGGGATCGGCGGTCATCGGCACGCCGGCATACATGGCACCCGAGCAGCTCCAGGAAGGGGAAGTAACCCCGCTTTCGGATCAATATGCACTCGGTGTGGTGCTGTACCGCATGAGCACCGGTTACCTGCCTTTCGATGCGGAGACCCCCATCGCCGTCGCGTTGAAGCATGCCACGGAGCCGCTGCCCCGGCCGCGCTACCTCAATCCCAATCTTCCTGAACCGATTGAACGCGTATTAATCAAGGCGCTCTCCAAGGACCCGAGCAAGCGCTATCCAACGATCAGCGAATTCAACCAAGCCTTCCATCAAGCCATCAAGGAGGCGGTCGCGCGCATTCGCAGTGGAATCACCGATGAAATCCCGACCGAAGCTTTTCACATTCCCATAGAAGCCACGGTTCGTGTGGGCGATAAGTCCCCAATCCCTGGTGACCGGGAGGGAGAAGAACAACCGTGGTATCGCCGGCGGGTTGTCCTGGTGGTTGCTGTGTTGGCCCTACTTCTCTGTCCACTGTCGATTATTGGAGCCAACTCGTTTTTTCCAGATCTGTTTGGCGGAGACAGAGGGGTGGCCGTTGCTGCTGCGGAGACGGTTGACGTTCAAGCGACGTTGAATGCGTTTGCCACGGAGATGGTGGCGATCGAAGGAGAGGCTTTGTCGGAGGAGGAAATCCGCGCCATGTTGGACGCCACCCTGACGGCACAGGCCAGCGTTACGCCGGTCGCGAGTGGTGAAGCAACAGGGACAGATGCGGGAACCGGAGACTTGCTCACGGAGACCGCAACCGCGGATCTGACGACAACGGCGACACTGACCTCGACCTCCTCTTCGGGTGGAGGACCTGCGGTGCCCAGTGCTACACCTACCAGGACCCAGACCTCAGCCTCGACCCCGCCTCCGGGCTCGACACCCACATCAACCCACACAGCAGGACCGACGAGCACGCCAACACCAACCTTAACACTGACGTTGACAGCGACGGCGACGCCGCCGCCGACGAACACCCCGACGGCGACGCAGCCACCGCCGACGAAAACCCCGACGGCCACGGAGGACGTGTGTGCCAGCCTCAGTTTAAGCGGTAAAGCAGTTCTGCCGAAAAAAGTTACCTGGAATTTCAACAACAACAGCGGCAGCAGTGTGACGATCAACTACGTTGCCTTATCGTGGCCGGGGGATACGAATGAATTGACGTTCATTAAAGTGGGTGCCAGTAACAATGCGGTTAATGATCCTGACTCGCCGTCTTCGGTTTCTGTCTCTGTCAGCGTTCCGGCCGGAACGGTAGCCAGGATCCAATTCGAATTTTCCGGACCAGCCAAAGCCACGTCCTATTCGATCACGGTGACCACGACGAACGGCTGTACGCTGCATTGAGCCGGTGATCCGCGTCCAACGTCAGTTATCGATGCTCGGTTGGCCGACGGAGCATTTTCTATTCATAGCAGAGACAACCTAGCTATAACGAAGTGAGCAGCCACAGCGTGCCCATGCCGACGCCGATGGTGAGCCAGGTGTTCTTCGTCCGCCAGGATACGAACGCGGCCAGAACGCCGGCAAGCAGGCGATCATTCTGTAGGCTGAATTGCAGGCTGCCGTCCGATAAGAGCAAATCCGGGAGAATCAGTGTGGCCAGAACGGCGGGCGGCACGTAGCGCAGGGCTCGTTTCATCAACGCCGGCACGCGTTCCTGCGGGATCAGCAAGATGAAGGAGAGTCTCGTGGCGTAGGTGACCAGCATGCCGCCGATGATGATCGTCCAGAGGTAGAACGTGCTAATGGGTTTCATGGCGAGGGGTCCTCATCTCGTGCCAGCCGCATTTCGGCGAGCATGCCGGCGGCTACGCCAAGCAGAGCGGCGATCAGAATCCAGAGCTTGTACGGCAGTCCGGAAAGGATGACCGCCGAACATCCGGAGACCACGGCCGCAATCCAGGTCGGACGGTCGATCAACAGCGGCACGAGCAGGGCGACGAACGTCAGCGGCAGGGCGAAATCGAGCAAGCTGTTTTCCGGAATCACCGTACCGAGCGCAATTCCGACGGTCGTGCTCGCTTGCCAGGCCGCCCACAGGGTCAACCCCGTCCCCAAGGTATACCAATGAGAATGTGCGTTGTGACGTTCTCGATAGCGCACGGAGGCGACAACGAAGGCTTCATCCGTGAGCAGCCAGGCGAGAACCGCTTTCCAGCGTTTGGAGAGATGCTGCGTGTACGGGGAGATACTGGCGCTGTACAATGCGTGGCGCAGATTGACGACAAAAATGGTGAGTACCACGATGAGGGCCGGGGTGCCCTCTGCGATCAATACAGCGGAGATGAACTGTGCGCTGCCAGCAAAGACGAAGAGCGACAACGCCTGGGTTTCCAATGGCGGGATACCGGCGGAGAGCGCCAGGGCGCCAAAGATCACACCGAACGGCACGACGCCGAGAAGGATGGGGAGCTGCGCCCGTACTCCGGCAAACCATTCCGCCCGTGCAGTTGTCTTCATCGGATCACCTATCGAAGTGTGCCTCCACCGGAATTCGAATGATGATAACCTGCGTGATGTATGCCCTCAAGGGTTGCGTTAATCTTGCTTTTACAGCGAACCGTTCTCCCGGACTGTAGGCTCGGATCGAAAGTCGATCGGGAAACTACGCAGGGATCATAAAAGGAGCTGCGACGGTGTTTCCCCTTCGCGATCTCGGTCCGCTTGACACAAATGTCCGTGTAGTGTAAACACTTGGTTGTTAAGTGCATCGAACCCCTTTATAGAGGTGGCTTTATGAGCGTGTTGGTTGGAAAGATGCTCGATCACTACCATCTTCGCGAGCGCGTCGGCCAGGGCGGCATGGCGACGGTCTATCGAGCCGTCGACACGCGCAGCATGCGCGAGGTGGCTCTAAAAGTATTGTCCCCGGCGATGAGCGCCGATCGCATGTTCTTGAAGCGCTTTCGCCGGGAGGCGCAGTTGGTCAAGCAGCATCTCACGCATCCCTCCATCGTCCCGGTCATCGATTACGGCCAAACGCAGGGTTATATATATCTCGTCATGCCCTTCGTCCGCGGCGAGACGCTGCAGGATCGCATGGAGTTGGGCAGCATCTCCAAGGAAGAATGTAAGCGATGGGTGCAGCAGATCTCCGACGCACTGTCGCTGGCGCACGACAAGGGCATCATCCACCGCGACATCAAGCCTTCCAATGTGATGATCGACGAGAAGGGCAACGCCTTGCTGACCGATTTCGGTCTGGCGCGCCAAATCGAGGGTTCGGACACGCTCACGGGGTCGATGTTGATGGGCACTCCGGCTTACATCTCCCCCGAACAGGGGCGCGGGGAGAAAATCGATGCCCGTTCCGATCAGTATTCGTTGGGCGTCGTGCTCTACCGCATGGCCACCGGGCGGCTGCCCTTCGAATCCGATAAACCCATGGCGAGCGTCCTGGCCCACATCAACGAACCGGTTCCCCGCCCGAGACGCTTCAATCCACAGATTCCGCCGGACGAGGAACGGGTGATTCTCAAATCCCTGGCCAAACGACGCGAAGACCGATTTCCGAGCATTCGCCTCATGAAGGAAGCCTACCTGGCTGCGTTGGACGGGAAACCGCTTCCGCAATTTAGATTGCCCCCAGAGACTTCTCCGCAAGTTAGATTGGCACTCGACGTCGTGAACCAGACGGGCGTTGGCGATCTGCAGACCGCATCGTCGGCCGCATCTCCCACGGTCACGCAGCGGCGAAGCTCGCTTTGGATCGTACCACTGACGCTGGTGATCTTCGCCGGGGTTGCGGCAACACTGCTGCTGCGGGATTATTTTTCCGGGTTCGGAACGGCCGCCATGGTGACTTCGACGCCATCCCCGACGGAAGCCGTGATCGATATTCCACCCACTGCGACGGAGCAGGTTATCGTTCTCGCCGCATCTCCTACGCCAGAGCCGGTAACCTCGGACGCTTGCCCCGGCCTACGGCTTCAATATCTAGGGGAGCAGGGAAACGACACCGAGTGGATCGTCGACAATCAGAGCGGCCGAAGTGTGAACCTCGTAGGTGTTCGGGAGTTGAGTTGGGACGCAGCGGTGAAGGGTGTGCTGCAGCACATTCGTTTTGGGGAAGACATTCTCTGGCAGGGGAAAATCGGGTTGGACGACCTGCAGAACGGCAGCGTTCTCGAGATGTCGGCGAGTGCCAACAAGACCATTCCCCAGAACCAGGTGGTTGTCATCGCGCTCAACTTCTATTGGGGAGATGCTGCACAGGCGGATTACCTGCTCGCCCTCGAATTTGACGCCGGCTGCACGCTGAAAGGCGCGTGGCATTGAATCCCAAACGTCTTTAGAGATCCTTCGATATTGTCAGCTGCAGATACCCCATCCATGGAATCAAATTCATCAACGTAGGGACGCGTCGATATGTGCGCCCACTTGAAACAAGGTAATTCGCGAGGTAGGGCCGGGTTTCAAAGCCGATCTTACAAGCGCCCTCGCTCGTAGCGGCGAGATGTAGGGTTTCGGATCCTTTCAACCCAACCTACAGGTTGCTTCGAAAATGCATGTCGCCACTTCCATACACCGGTCCCATTGTTATAATCAAGATAAATATAGAGAAGAAAGGATGTGTCCCATGGCCGATGCGCGCGTGGTGAATCTGGCGAAAACTCTGGTGCAGTATTCGACCAAGGTGCGACCGAAGGAACATGTGGCGATTTTCCACCAGCCGGCGGGGCTTCCGCTGGTTCGGGAAATCTACCGTGAAGTCATCCGTGCTGGCGCTTATCCATACGTCCTGCTTGGGCTATTGCGTTCCCATGTCGAAGTCGAAGACCTGGCTTACATCCTCTTCACGGAAGGGAACGACGATCATATGCAGCACGTGAACCGCTTTGAAAAGATCGTCCGCTCGGAGTTCGACGTAATGATCATCGTCGAGAGTTCTTCAAACACACGCGTCCTGAGCAGCGTCGATCCGGCCAAGCAAAGCCTGCGTTCGAAGGCACACAGCGAACTGACGAATATCTTCATGCAGCGTTCGGCGTCCGGAGATTTGCGTTGGGTGATCACTCTCTTCCCAACCGAAGCGTACGCCCAAGACGCGGACATGAATCTTTCCGAGTTTGAGGATTTCGTCTACGGCACCACCTTCGCCGATCAGGATGACCCAGTCGCGGCGTGGCAAGCCGTGCACGACGAGCAGCAGCGTTTGGTGGATTGGTTGGAAGGCAAGCGCAATGTCGAAGTGCGAGGTCCAAACGTGGAGCTCAATCTTTCGATCGAGGACCGCAAGTTCATTAATTCCGACGGTACACACAACATGCCCAGTGGGGAAATATTCACCGGACCGGTGGAGGATTCACTGAACGGTTGGATTCGATTTTCCTATCCGGCGATATACAGTGGCCGGGAGGTCGCTGGGGTCGAGCTGCATTTTGAATCCGGTAAAGTGGTGAAGGCCAGCGCGGAGAAGAACGAGGATTTTCTTCTGCGCATGCTGGAGACCGACGCCGGCGCGAAATACGTGGGCGAATTCGCGGTGGGAACCAACAAGCGCATCAATCGCTTCATCAAGAGTATTCTCTTCGACGAGAAAATTGGCGGAACGATCCACATGGCGCTCGGCGCCGGATATCCAGAGACAGGATCGAGCAACGAGAGCGCCATCCATTGGGACATGATTTGCGACATGCGAGACGGTGGAGAGATCGTCGTCGATGGGGAGCTGTTCTACCGATCCGGAGAATTCCAAATCTAGAGAATTCACCTGGAGAGAAGTATAAAAGCCGCCGGTTTTAATCCCGGCGGCTCGTTCGTTGCAGCGCAAACGCACCCGAATGCTCTCGACACCAGATTGCGAGGGTTACATCCGAGGAAGCACGATTTTCTTCTGCTTTTGATACTTCCCCTTTTTATCCGCGTAGGATTGGAGGCATTCATCGTCGGCTTCAAAGAAAAGCACCTGGGCGATGCCTTCGTTGGCGTAAATCTTCGCCGGGAGTGGGGTGGTGTTGGAAATCTCAAGTGTGACGAAGCCTTCCCATTCGGGTTCGAAGGGGGTCACATTCACAATGATGCCACAGCGCGCGTAGGTCGATTTACCCACACAGATCGTGAGCACACCCCGGGGAATGCGAAAGTACTCCACGGTGCGTGCCAGCGCAAACGAATTCGGGGGAATGATGCAGACATCTGATTTTAGATCGACCATGGACGACTTGTCGAATTGTTTTGGATCGACGATGGCTGAATACACGTTGGTAAAAATCTTGAACTCGTCTGCCACGCGAATATCGTATCCGTAAGACGAGACTCCGTACGAAATGACGCCATCGCGCACTTGCTCCGCGGCAAAGGGGTCGATCATCTTTTCTTCACGAGCCATTTTCGCAATCCAATGATCGGGTTTGAGCCCCATGTAACGCCTCCTGAGTGTGGGTGGATTAGCCTTCTTCTGTTGGTTGTCTGCGGACCGGGTTCCGCAGCGTACCGATTCCTTCGATGTCTACGGTCACCTCGTCACCGTCGCCAAGGATTCCGACTCCGGCGGGGGTTCCCATGAGAATCAAGTCCCCGGGCATGAGGGTCATGATCGAGGAGATGAAGGCGATGAGTTGAGGAACGGTGAAAACCATGTCTCGCGTAGACGCCATCTGGCGCATCTGTCCGTTCACCGAACAAGTGATTAACACGTCCGAGGGGTCGAGATCCGTCTCGATCCAGGGACCAAGCGGACAGAAGGTGTCGAAACCCTTGCTGCGCGTCCATTGTCCATCGCGCTGCTGCAGGTCCCGCGCGGTCACGTCGTTCGCCGCCGTATAGCCGAGGATGAAATCGCTGGCTTCTTCTGCACGGATCCAGCGGCCTCGCTGTGAGATGACGACGGCGAGTTCCGCTTCGTGTTCGACCTGGTTCGATTGTGGGGGCAATACGATGGGTTCACCGGGTCCGATGACGGATGATGGTGGCTTGAGAAAGAGCAGGGGCAGATCGGGCACTTCGGCATCGTGCTCTTCGGCATGGGCGACGTAGTTACGGCCCACACACACGATCTTCCCTGGAGAAATTGGGGGAAGCAAGTGGACGGAGTCGATCGCCAGCGTAGCTTCCTCGCGGCGAAACTCGTCGAACGGTTGGCCATCGAGGATGCCGATGCGCTCGTCGGCGACCCAGCCCCAGAGAATAGGTGATTTGAGTGTTTGTCGAAAACGCGTGATTCGCATGAACTTATGCTCGTGTCGTTTCGATTACCGTCTGGCTGGTAATTTTCGTGCGGAGCGGCCAACTGCGTCGTCTCCGGCCGATCGTTCAACACAGCATCGTACCATAAACTCGCCAAGATGACACACGAATACGGCCGGAAGAGTCGCCCTATGCACCGCCGGAGGGTTGGAGCGATTTTTCGAACTCGATCTCGTCCCGGATGGGGATGTCTTCCCAACCGAGTTCGGGGATCTCCGGTTTGAGTCTTCTCGCTTTCTGTACGGAATTCGGATGGACCGCGGCCAGCGTGAATTCTTGCTTCAGATAGAAGCGCAAAGCGGGGATGTTGTCGTTCGTGGTGATCAGCCACAGCCGGCGGCATCCGTTTCGAACGGCTTCCTCGGTGACAAAATTCAGCAGCGCCGTGGCGACGCCGTGTTGCTCCAGCAAGCTGTTGAGCGTGACGATTTCGCATTCTGCGTTTTCGAAGCGGTAAGTCAGCAGGCCGACGGGTTCGCCTTGCAGTTCGGCGATCAATCCCGGGAGCGTATCGGCGTGGTGAAGACGGCCGCGGCTGACGACTCGCGTCGACCCCCAATGGTCGCGAAGCAAACCGCTGCACCAGGCCTGGTCCTCTTCCGTTTTATTCCGGATGCAAATGTTCGACATCTTTTCCCGTTCGCGAGCGTAATTCGGCTACGCGTCCGCACGTTCTGGATGGTAAGATATCCCATTATAATCTGCATCGGAGTCTGTATGCCGATATTCGATCATTTCGACATCCTCGCACCCCTTTACGATCGTTTGATCCGCATTCCGGAGAACGATGAGCTAGCGCAGGTTGCCGGCTTGCCTGTCGCCGGTCGCTTGCTCGACGCTGCGGGCGGGACGGGACGCATCGCCCAGCAACTCGTTGATCGGGCAGGCATGGTGGTGATCAGCGACGTGTCCATCAAAATGCTGCGTCAAACCCGGCAAAAGGATGGTCTGTGCTGTGCCGTGGGTTCTGAGACCGAGAAACTGGCGTTCGCGGATGCGAGCTTCGAACGGGTGATTGTTGTCGATGCCTATCACCATTTACTGGATCAGGATCTCAGTCTGCAAGAGTTCTGGCGCGTTCTTGCGCCCGGTGGACGGCTGGTCATCGAAGAGCCGGACATCCGCCGCTTCGGCGTGAAGCTGCTCGCCTTGGCGGAGAAACTCGCCCTGTTCCGCAGCCATTTCGTGCTGGCGGAGAAGATCGCCATACAGTTGGAAGCATTCGGCGCGAAGACGAGCATAAATCGCGATGGAGCTACGGTGTGGATTGTTGGTGAAAAGTAACTCCATCAGGGGACCTGTAAATCATCGGCCTCCCGGTTCAACCAGGAGGCCTTCGTGGGTAACTACATTGGGTTGGATTTATCCGGTTCAATCCCAGGAATATTCACGATAGCAGTACTGATATGCGCCATCCACTTCCACGACCCATCGGTCGTTTCCGTCGTATAAAATCGGAAATTCGTCCAACACATCGCCTATACCACCGAGCGCGCTTTGTGCCTGTAGCCGGGAAAAGTGCAGGGAAGGCCAACCCAAGTTTTCCGTACGCTCATCCAGTATGAATCGCTCGCAGGCCAGACGGGAGACGAGTTCGGTGCGGATATCTCCCCGCGCCTCGTCAACGAAATCGACCAGGCTGGGAACGGCGTCGGGAGAAAGGTCGAAGAGATAACCCAGATCGAGCTTACCACTTCGACCGGTGACCCTCGTATTTGTTTCTCCGACGATTTCGAGTTTCCCGGTAGCGATATACCGCTTGACGTTCTGCCGCACGATGAAGGCATCGACGTTCAGAATATTGAGCGTCAGTGTGAATCCGAGCGCTCCGAGTACGGCGACGGGGGCAAAGCGGCGCAAGCGTGCCCGGTAGAGCAGGACGAGGAAGACGGCGAACATAACGCCCATCCATCCGATCGCCACGTGGGTGTAGGTGCGCAGGCGAGTAAAGCCATAAGCATCTTCGTACAACAAGAGTCGCTTCAACGCAGACGCCAGTATGACGCCCATCAAAACCACCAGACAGGTGCTCAGCGCATTAAACCAGTGCTTCTCCGACATGCTTTCCCGTTTCGTCCACCGGCTCAAGCCGATGATGAATCCCAGGCTCAGCACCGCTAGCACAGTCAACTCAAAAAAGCCTCTGCGGGCATATTCGGAGTAGTTGTAGCCGGCCGCGGTGATGTTGGCCTCTCCGCCAAAGAGATAAGCAAATTGGATGACGACGAAGGCGCCAAAAAGCAGGTCGATCACGATCAGAATGACGGAACCTTCGATGATTCCCAGAAATGAAGACGAGGACTTTTGCGTGTGTCCGGCGATGGTTTCTTCCCGTTCCCGGAGAGCCATGACGAGGGCGCCGAGCGAGAATGCCGCAGCAATGAGGACGACGACCAATCGCCGCAGGATTTGCCACAGACGTTCAATGTCCAGCCATTTAAATGCGCCCTCGACAAAATCTGCGAAAACCAGATCGGCGCTCACTAACAAGCCCAAGAAGATGAGAAACACCGGAAGCGCCAGTAAGAACCCTCGTAAGATGGCAGCAAGTGTGCTGCGGGTGGCTCGAGCACCGACCGTTTGGCGGACGGCCGCGCCGGCGACAGGTCCCCATCCAAACAAGGATTCAAGTGGAGTGCGAATCGTGGCAGCGATGAAATCTATCCAGCGAAATTCCAGTACCTGCCCGACGCGAAACGCGTATATCCAAACGCCAAAGATCAAGAGCGCGCCGAACATGCTCAATATTCCCGTCATGGGTTCCAGTCGAAAACAAGTAAATATGGAAAGTACGAGGATGGGGATCCAAAGCAGATTTTCGGGTTTAGCCGGCCGGATTCCTTCATTCCGTGCCATTCCGATCAGGGCAAGCGAGCAGGCAGTGGTCCAGATGGGAAAAGAGATGCCAGGCGGGTGGCCGTCGAAGAGGATCTCGAAGGACACTCCCAGAATGATCGCGATCAAGCCGAGCGTGCGCGGCGAACGAAAATTCAGTTTCTTCCCCTGCTTCTCGTTGCCGCTATCTGTTTTATCCATTTCTTCTGCCATTTTTATAATCCTGAGCGGGGTTTTCGGGATCATGGTATCGTTTTCATTGCCTATCTGCAAACACCTGGGTGCAATGCGGGAAGCACTTGCGGTGTGCGTTCAAGTATCCTGAATTCGATCTGTGTAGGCGCAGGAACAAAACGATCCTGAGAGTCGTCATAAGCATTACGGATCGATATACTAATACATGAGGGAGGTTGCAATGGAAGAACGAAAGATCATCGGGGTGTTGTTGGTTATTTCGCTGACGATAGTGGGCTGCCAGGCGAGGGGTTTCGCAGGAGAGGAGAACGCACCTGTCCCCGTGGTTGGAGAACAAGATCAGTCCACTGTGACGCCGCAACCGCCGGAACCCACCGAGCAAACATCCGCAATAATGGCGAATACCCCGGCGGTAATGCGGGGTGAGGAGTACGTCGTTGACCGATCAGTTTCCGATCTATCACAGCGATTGGGCGTCTCGGAGGATGACGTTCAGGTCGTGAGCGTGGAAGCTGTGGAGTGGTCCGATTCGAGCCTCGGTTGCCCTGCAGAGGGGATGGATTATGCAGAGGTGATTTTCTCAGGATATGAGGTTATCTTACAGGTCGACGAGGATGTGTACAGTTATCACAGCGACGAAGGACGTATCATCGTGCTTTGTGGGAAGGATGGCACACCGGAAATCCTGCCGATCCCGATACAGCCGGGAGACAAGAATCAGGACGACTCCCCCTGGGTGCCTGTGGATTGACAATGTTACGTCGATAACGAAAATGCTGCATAAAAAGAAGTCGAGCCCGCCGTTCGATTGGCGGGCTCGTGTAGTGCATGATCTCAGCGCCGATGCCAGGGGTGTCGATGCGGCCGGTGCGGTTTCCGCGGACCTTGATCGAAATACGTGAAACCGTACTCGTAATCTGCATACTTCGAATGACCTTCAGGTGCGTCAAAGGTGACGAGCATAACGGCCTTATTCGAACGGCCGAGAAGCCTGCGAAGCTGAATGAAACCGTCTTCGGTCTCCTCGTTCAAACGCATCTTGATCACTTGGTATATCGGCTTTCCTCGAAGATTCCGTATACCGACAAAGATCACGGTGAAGTCGTTGTCGATGGGGAACAGCTCTGTGATGTCCTTGAAAACCGAAGCATCGGAGCCATCGGAGATGAGCGCGTCGTCGACGTAGACGTTGTCGATGAACCAGCCTTCGTAGGTCGTGGCCCAGTCGGTGATGTAGCGGAAGGCGAGCAGGATGTCACCCGGATAGGCACTCAGGTCGAAGCTCATCGGAATCCACTCTTCGCTCCAACCTGTCAGGCCGGGCAGGTTCTCGATAACCTTGGGATGGGCGTCGGGATCGTGGTCGCTCGTGGTGTAATCGTTCGCCAGGCTGGTCCAGGTCTGGCCGCCGTCGGTGGAAACCTGCACGAATCCGAAGTCCCAGTAGTCTTCGATGTCGACGTAGGTGTCGAAGGTCAATGTGCCGCCGCCCGTGGCTTCGAAGATCGCCCAGTTGTCGATCAGATCACCACTCCCACTCCAGAGCACCTCGCCGTCGGAAGTCCACGCGGAAGGGAAGATCGAGTAGTCTTGCCCGTTGAAGGTGAACAGACCCAGTTTCTTGGGTTCGCCAGTGAGCCAGATGTAATCTGTGCCCCAGGGCGGTGCGCCGGGCACGTCGAAAGCTTCCGGATTGGGTTCGTCCACTGTGCCGACGTCGATGGCCAAGTCGAGCTTTTTAAAACCGTAGCGGTAGCGGCTCTGGCGGGAATCGATCAGCACGGCGATCGAAAAGTCATGGTAAACGTCGTCGAAATTACGATGGATGTGGAAGGAATCGAGCGTCGAGTTGATGCCGCTTATCCCGTTTTCGGTGTTTTTAAACTCGGCTTGCAGGAAGGCGCTGCCGAATTGTTCCATCATGTAGAACTGGAACAGATAGGCTTGGCCGTAATCCGAGAGCACTTCGAGATTTCCTTGATCTTCCCAGACGACGAGAGAATTCTCAGGATTGGTCAGGAAGCCGCTGTACTGCTCCTCGCCCGAAGCGTACCCGGTGAGGTATTCGGCGTACATCGACAATCCCTCGTTGACGAAATTCTCTTCGTCGGAATCGTAGTCGTCATGCAGCAGGTGCTGATATTCATGGGCGAAAACACCCTCATAGAGATAGGGCCGTTCCACATCCGCTCCCACGCGATCCTCCCAATCGTAAACATCGATGGTCATGACGTTGCGATCGAAATAGGCCTCGAGGGACGGGGAGTAGAATCCGGCGATATACAGCGGGTAGTCCGGATCGTAGTAGTTTTCATCGCGTACGTTCGAGACCAGGATTACCTGCTTTCCATCTGGATCGGTGTAATATCCTGGTGGGACGATTCCCCAAGCCTCGAGCAACGAGGCCGAACCGTCGTGGAAGTCCGCCACACCGAAGAAATTGCTTTCCTTCGGGAGCATGTTGTTGTCGAATTCCGCGACCATGTAGCTGGCTTGCTCGCAGGTGATCTCCGGGGTCGCCCGGGTATCTCCATCGGGCCAACTCGTGTCCGCCTGCACCCAAAGCTCGGAATCCGTACCCACGGCTACCAGGTAGAATGTAGTGAAGAAGTAGACTCCGTCGATAGAATCCAGGGACAACCAATCCTTCTCATCCAGAATACATTCATCCACGCTGGTGGCGGTGCTTGCAAATGCCTCAGCCTCGTCTTCCGCTGCTGCGGGCGATCCCTCCAGCCGCGCTTGGGTAGGTTCCCATTCGCGAATTTCCGGGCCGATATCTACGGGTCGATAATCGATTCCGGGTGCTGCTCCGACAGGTAAAACACCGGCGATCAAACCCAGAAGTAATGCCAATATACCGATCACTGAGTACCGTTTCATGAGTTTCCTCCTCATTAGAAGATAACCACAACTTGTACTTGCTACTCGTTAACGATCCGGATCATGCTTAAATTTGAGCCTCACCTCCTTCGTGACGAATCTAGATTGAGAATTTCAAACTGGCGTTTGATACTCGTTAGACTTCCATCGAAGCATGGGCCGTAAACCCCCTGAAAGCTTCGAAGAGAGTATCTTCAACACATCGAGCCAGCTATTTCCGTAACGTATAAACCCAGTTATGGAATTTTTGCCGGTCCGATCAAGAATGTATTCAGAAGATAGCTTACGACTTTCGTCTCAACATGATAGCGTATCGTGCTCAACGCCGAATCAACGCGACGATTCGGATTTTCAATTTGTATCTGGGTGCGAACGGGTCGATGATTTGAAGATATGTCGGAATCTGAGGTGAGGGATAGCCGCATATGGACCCCGTCTAGACGACTTGCTGGCCTCATGGTATGATGAATAATGGAGCATCTGATGGCAAAGAAACGAAAGAATAAGAAGCCGCAAATGAGCCGCGATCAGAAGCGACGAATGCGCATTGGACGAATCCTGTTTGCGATCATGGGGGTGATGATGATTCTTACGATGGTGATCCAATTGGTGACTTAACGACCCATTCAATACCCATTTTAGAGGATCCCGCGGTCTCGCAAATCGAATCGTGTTGTTGTTCGACCTGATCGCCAGGGTAACGCATTTCCTGGCGCAAGGTTATCCTGCACGGGCGCACGTATTTTACTGCGAGCGTTATTGGCCGCGCGTATGGAACAGATTGATGAGACGAGTGTGTTGAAATCGTGTTCTACGGGGTGATTAAGCTTCGGTCTGCTTCTTGCACCGTTAGCGCATCGTTAGGACTCTGTAAGGTAAACGACCGTGGTTCCTGTGATATTCTGAATTCAGTATCGTACACAATTGTGAATGTGTGAATCCGTTTACCTGGTACATCAATTGTGATCATCAAAAAAAGAAAGGTGGTGAATGTAGATGCTATTCGCTCCGAAAGAAAAAGGGCAGGGCTTGGTAGAGTATGCTTTGATCCTGGTTCTGATCGCCGTTGTCGTGATCGTGATCCTGGCGTTGCTCGGACCTGCCATCGGAAACGTATTCAGCAACATCGTTAGCAACATCTAATTGATACCGTCGCAATATTGTTATAGCTGTAGAGCCTCGTCCATGGATGAGGCTCTCCGCTTTAATACTACTTTGGAACTGGATCGGGGTCACGCTCAAGGGGGAAAAATCTCACCACCTTCATAAACCCAGAGATCGAATAAATCCTGGAGATCGCAGGTGCAGACCGCTTCCGCAGCGTTTTGGAAATCTTCGGCATGTATGAATCCATAACGGTATTGCTCGTAGAAGGCGGCCAGAAAGTCATTGAAGCGATCGGTTCCCAGTTTGTTGCGCAGCGCATCCAGGAATAAGGCTCCTTTTTGGTAGACGAAGGTGAAGTAATCGTTCTCGTTTGCGTATTCCCCAACACCAAGACCGATGGGTTGCGTGGTGTCGGGAATGGCACGCAGTATGGCGCGGATATCGCTCAGATACCCAGTGCCCCGGCCCAATCCATACGCGCGCTCGTAGTAGAGCGCCTCGGCAAACGAAGCCAATGCTTCATCCAGCCAGGGTTCACGAACCTGATCGTTGCCAAGCAGCGCGTAGAACCACTGATGCGCAACCTCGTGGACGGTCGGGACCGTCACCCAATTCGTTCCCATGGTTCCAATGAATGCCAGGCCGGGATATTCGATTCCCCCGAAGGCGTACGGTGCTTCGACGAGATCGAGTTCGGGGTAGGGATATGGCCCGACGATTTCGCTCAATAGATTCACTTGAATCCGAGCCGCTCGCAGTGCCGTCTGTGCGCTTGCAGCGTGTTGTGGAAGCGCCCACACGTTCAAGGCCACCTCACCGGAGGTGCCGCTGGTTTTCTCCCATTGACCGACGGCGAAGGCAAAATCACGCACTGGACCGCTGAGGTATTCGTAGCGCTGTTTCCCATCCAGCGTCGTGGTGCTCGAAGTTGCGACGCCAGTAGCGACCACGATTTGATGCTCGGGCACCGTGATGCGAACGGTGTAAAAGGCGGTTTCTGAGCTGGTCGTGTCTCCGGCGGATGGTGCGTCGATTGCGTCCCATTTGCCATCCACCAGCCTGGGAATCATAGGGTAGAAAGTCGGTGCGATGAGTATACCTTCCGTGATCCCCATGCGTCTTGGCGATCCTTCGTGGAAGGTACCAACTTCGAGGGAGAAAGGAATGCTCAAGTCGACGCTTTCACCTTTCGCGAGCGACGGGCGTAATTCAAAGCGCAGCGCTTTTCCATCCAGGATAGGGTGCGGGACGGTGAGTTCTCCGTCGATCATGGCCGTCCCAGCTTGCATCTGCGCTTGAAACTGCTCGTCGTTGGGCCACAGCATCAACACGATGTTAGAAAGGTTTTTCTCGAGGGGATTGACATAGCGAATGCGAGCGATTCCTTCGATGTGGGCTTCAGCCGCTCCGGGCTGAAAATCGACATCCAGCTCGATATCGTAACGCGTGGCATCGGGGAAAGCATCAGCATCGCTGACAAACTCAGGCAGCAGCGCAGATTGCTGCGTATGCTCGGAAATCGTTGGCGTCGCTGGAATGGAAGGGATCGCAGTCGGAGAGGCGGTCGGGGTATACGTGGCGGGAAGTGAGCGACCCGTGAGAGGCGTGTCGGTTGCTCTGCGGAGAGACTTTCCGAATTCCCCGATCCGACTGCAAGCGGTGAGGTGGACGAGTAAAACCAATACGAAGAGTCTATAGCGTCGCGACATTACCCACCTCCACCGTGGAGGTGGTATTGTAGTGGTTTTAGCCTGATTTTCAATCTGTTGGGGCGGTTGTTTCTTCGGCGCGAGGCAGAATGAGGGTGAACGTCGATCCTTTGTTTTCGGTGCTTTCTACGTTGATTTCTCCGCCATTAACCTCTGCGAGCGTCTTGGAAATCGCCAGACCGAGGCCGATCCCTTTAGGCTTGGTGGTGAAGAACGGTTCGAATATCGTCTGTATGTCCTGTGCGGCGATCCCCGTACCTGTATCGTGGATAGCGAGCCGTACATGGTTGTCTTGCTGGGATATATCGATGTCTAAATTCCCCCCTTCGGGCATCGCCTGATACGCATTGGTGAGCAGATTGTTCAATACCATTCCGATTTGCCTACCGTCGATTTGCGCGACCGGTGCCGAATCGTTGACCTTCGTGGTGACTCGAATAGAATCCGGCGCCGGGAGACCATCGAGGATTTCTTGAAGCAGTTCGCAGATATCCGTCTTCTCGCAGATTGGAACCGGTTCTCGAGAGTACTCCAGCAAGTCGGTGATGGTCTTCTCGGATCGATTCACTTCGGTCTCGATGATGCTGAGATATTCTCTCGTCGTGTCTTCATTTTTTGCGTGGAGGGATTTTAAGTAATAAACGGCATTGGAGATCACGCCCAGCGGGTTGCGTAATTCGTGTGCGATCCCTCGAGCCAGCTGACCGAGTTGGGCCATCTTCTCGCGCTGAATTAATTTCGCCTGCGCCTCACGGAGTTCTTCCGTGCGTTCCTCGATGAGCGTCTCGAGCCAGGCAGATTGGTCCTTCAATGATTGTTCGTATTTCTTCTGCTTGGTAATGTCGGTGAAGATGGCGGCATAAAAATTGGGTATGGGCGAGAAGGCAGCGACCTGAAAACAGCGTTCCAGGGTGGAAGAGTAGATCTCTCGACGATCGGGTTCCCCGGTTTCCGCAAGCTGGCTGTATATTTGTTCGAAGATCGTCTGCTCCGCCTCTGGGAGCACTTCGCGGTTGCATTTGCCGACGACTTCGGAAGCTTTAAGACCCGTGAGTTCTTCAAAGGCGGGATTGACTTCGACGAATCGATAGTCGATTTCTCCGTTTTCATCGTCACAGACGACCTCGTGATAGGCGATACCGTTCAGGGAGTTGTTGAATATCTGGCGATAGCGTTCTTCAAGATGAGCGAGCGGTCGGAGCACGTAGCGCCGAATGTACAGGTATTGAATGATGCAAATACAGGCGACGATGATGAGGAACAGGCCGGTTAGTTCCCAATGGCTGAGTGTCGGCATGACGTACTCCTATTTCTTCGAGCTTCTACGTGAAAGCACCGCAAGCGGATCGCTGGTTCAACGACTACGCCCTCTCGGTGGTTCGTTCAAGTGTATCTTGTAGTGCTGGGTTGGCTGTGAGCTGCGATGTCAAAACGGTGTAAGGAAGTTGGTCGAAAAACCGCCTGACTTTTACGGCAGACGGTTTTGGCCTGGTGGGCGGAACAGGACTCGAACCTGCGACCTCTTCTGTGTAAGAGAAGCGCTCTAACCAACTGAGCTATCCGCCCGGACTTCAAATTATAGCTTGTGCCCTACGCAGGGTCAACGCGCGATCGTAAAAATGATGCCTGTATGATGCCATTTCCAGGTTGCCGAGGACATTTTCCACTGCTAGTTGGAATTCGCCATGACGGATTCAACAAATATTGCATTACTCCTTGCGGCTTTGCCTGTAAACCCGCCTTGTGCTATAGTTTCTCCACTTTCTCATAGACGTATGGTGCTCGAATTGTGACCGATCCGCAAACTGACTCTACATTCTCGTACGAAAATCGCATTCGTGAGGCTCGATCCGGGTTCTCGCCGAGCTTTTTACGCCTGGCCAATTTTTTGCTCGACTCGTACACCGAATCGGCTTTTCTCACGGCCACAGAGTTGGCGCATCTCATCGATATCGACCCGGGCACGGTGGTGCGATTCTCGCAGCACATCGGCTATCGAGGATATCCTGAACTGCAGGCCGAAATCCGTGATCGCGTCAGGCGGGAATGTTTCCTCGATTTGGAGACCGAATCAAATTCCCCTTCCGAAGCAGCCGCCAATGCGTTGAACGAGGTGGTTCAAACCCTGAAAGCCGTTCAGCGCAGTTTTCCGGTCGAACTGGCCAACAAATTCATTTCCTTGCTGGATGAAGTGGAGCGGATCATCTTGCTGGCCGACGAGCACGCGCATCCCCCGGCCAACACCCTGGCGGTTTACCTGGAGGCTGCAGGATATACGGTCCACCGTTCCAACGGCAGCCCGGCGGGTCTGGCGCGCGCGGTTGCGGGTGCGCGCAAGCAGGATTTGGCGTTGGCGGTTTGTGTAACCGACGAAGCGCCTTTCATCACCGCGGCGCTCGCCGGCGCGAAAGATACCGGTGCACGCACGGTCAGCCTCGTAGCCATCCCTTCCGCGGAAGCCGCTGTCTCCGCGGACATCGTACTTTCGGGGTTCGCCCATCCCGATCCGGGGGTGGGACAAATCGTTCTTGAAAGCATGGTCTATGCCCTGATCCGTATGCTCGCACACGCCCGCCCGGCCCGCTTCCGGAGAGCCGAGGAACGAGTCCAGGCTATGACCGAACGTCTCGTCGGCAACAAGAACTCCTGAACCCATGTCTTGCGAGATACTTCCTTTTTCCTGTAACTGGCGTCGGCGCGGGAGCCGACGTTTTCCGTGATATGCCCTGGTTGATCCTCGTTCTGCTTGCGCTGTTGATCGCTCTCCTGGTCTGGGAGATCTGGATTTGCGAAGGCGTGCACCTCGGGCGGCGCTTCGTGGTGTTTCTCTATGATCTGGCCGCCACGCGTTACGAACAGATCAAGGAGTTCGACCCCGATTGGGAAAAACGTTTTCTGGGGGAGCCGGTCGTCGGGACGCTGCGGTCCCTACAGGACGCAATGATCCTGGATGTGGGCGCAGGCACCGGCCGCTTGGCGCGCCGGGTGCTGCCGCTCGACTCCTTCCAGGGCTCGATCGTCTGCCTCGATGCATCCCGCAGCATGATCGCCCTGGGGCGTCAGCTGACGGACGATCGTCGAGCGCATTGGATGCGGGCCTGGTCCGTACCTTTGCCGTTCCCGGACAACGTCTTCGACATGGTCGTGAGTCTGGAGATGCTCGAATTCACGCCTCAACCACTGGAGACGCTTGCCGAGATGGTGCGCGTGACTCAACCCGGCGGATGGGTCGTGGTGACCAACCGTGTGGGATGGGAAGCGCCGTGGATTCTGGGGCATACATACGAGCGCAACGATTTCGCCGGTGTGCTGGAGAGACTGGGCCTCGACTATGTCGAAATCCTGCCCTGGCAGCTCGATTACGATCTGGCCTGGGCGCGCAAAGGTTTTGGGTAGCACGGTTTGCGCGATCTCACGAACTCGATCGATAGATCCTTCTGACACACAATCTCGCAAGGTTCAAATTCCCGCTCCAGGCTGATCATCAGGGGGATTCCTTTTTAATGCGCATCCCTGTAACGTGCAACTTTGCCGCGCGATCTGCGTATAGTGAATCAGAACGTAAATTTCAAGGAGGTATGCCATGTCGGGTGAGTATAAGCGACTGTGTCGATCCAGAGATGACCGCATGATCGCAGGCGTTTGCGCTGGGCTGGCCAGTTATTTCGAATCCGATCCGACACTGATCCGTTTGTTGGCCGTGGTCGGACTCTTCGCCAACGCGCCGGCGGCGGTACTGACCTACGGTGTAATGATGGCCGTCGTGCCGGAGGCGCCGGTCGAGGAATCCTCGGTTAACTGAGCCGCTGCCGCAGCGGACCATCCCAGGCAGGATCCTGCGTCGTAGACACGACCGGGATCCTGCTTTATTACTTCGGAAGAGAGGGGCAGTTCGTTACAGGGGACTCAAGGGGCGGCGTTAAAGAACTCGAGTGTGATCCCCGAGATATCTTCATCGCTGATGCCGGCGAGTACTTGGAAGAAATCCTGCGCCGTGAGCAGCTTGCCATCACCGAATTGGGCGTACGCCTTTAAAAATTCAAAAAACGCTTCATCGCCGATACGTATACGCACGGCTTCGAGGAACCTCACGCCGCGTAGATACACCGCGTCGACGTAGTCGCGGAAGTCCTCGTAATCGTAAACGCGGCCGTCGATCATGCCTTGCGGGTGAAAGATATCCACTCGGCGGTACCACCACCAATCGAGCCATTCGGGGTGGCGGAACTCGTAAAACAGACGTTCGCTGTAGGTTGCCATGGCTTCGTCGAGCCAGGGTTCCGTGGCCTGATCGTTACCGACCAGGGTGTGCCACCATTGATGCGAAGTTTCGTGAGCCACCAGGGTGGTCAACCAGCCCGTGGGATACTCGTCGTAGGTGTCGAAGTAGGTCTGGTCGAGGAAGAAGAGGCCGCTGGTTTCCAGCCCGTCGAAAAAATCGGCCTCGACGATGGTCAGGCCGTCGTGGGGATAGGGCGTGAAAATCTCGTCGTACAGCGTCAGCGCTTCGACGGCCACTTTTACGGCCGTTTCGCCTGCCGCAGCGTGATCGGGGAAGACGTAGGCGCGTACGTTCCAGGGACCTTCTTGTGCCGAGATGACTTCATATTCCTCGCTGGCCGAGAGGGTGAAACCGCGAGCGGCCTGGAGGTCGAAGCGCAGTTCGCCGCCGATTTCTTGCGGCGCGGCGCTGGCGGCTAGGATCAACGCATTTGCCGGATCAGCCCAAGCCCACTCGACGTGGTAGTCGGCTACGTCGTAGGCTTGATGTTCTCCGACGTAGGCCGGCGGGTGGACGAGCCATCCCCGTTGTGGGTCGTACGCCGGCAGGTAGGGATACCAGTCGGCGAAGTTGAATTGGCGCCCCGTGAAGCCGAAGGCGCCGGCCGGTTCAGGCAGGTTCAGTTCGAACTGCAGCTGCAGCTCGACGATCCTGCCCGGTGCGAGCGCCTCGCGCAGCGGAAGGCGCAGCCCAACGCCTTCCAAACGCAGCCCGGAGAGCGGCGTGCCGTCCGCCCAGCGAATGTCGTTCAATTGAAACGTCCCTTCCCAACGCAGGGATTCCACCACGAAGAGCAGATCGCTCAAGAAGACGCCGCTGCGGTTGACGTAGGTCACCCGTTCGCCGACATCCAGGTGCTTGTTTCCGACGTCGAAAACGACGGACAGGTCGTATTGCGTGAGATCGGGCGTTGCTGCGAGCGTCGGTATTTGCGCGGTTGTGGCGCTGGCGACAGGTGCATGAGTTGCGGTCGGACTGGTAGCCGCTGTTGGCGCCGGGGATTGCGCAGCAGGCGTGCAGGCGCCGAGAAACAGAAGCAACAGGGTGAAGCAGATGCGATGGGACTGCATACGCATCTGGCGCTTCATCTGCGGCGGATGATGCGCGCCGCGAGCCAGGCCAGCGTCATGGTGGGAATGACCTGCGTCCCGGGGATCAACTCCTCGATGACGGTTACCTGACGCAGCGGGGTGAGGCCGAGACGACCCAGCAGCGGCCAGGCGATGGGTGCCGAGAGGAAATCCAGGCTGAAGTCGAGCAGATCGAGCATGAGCACCACGGTCAGGGGTGTGGCGCGTAATGCGGTGAAGAAATCCGCATCCTGGGGAAGGGAGATGCGGCGTACGCTGCGCAGAATCCAGACGGTGAGCAGGGCGGTGAGGATCAATCCGGCAACGACCGCGATCAGGAAGAGCTGCAGCAGTGCATTCCAGTCGATCTCAGCCAGTTCGTGAAGTGCAGCGATTGAGAAGTAGATGGGGGGCATGGATCTTTATCCTCCGGGGGTGTTCAGCGCGTGTAGCTTGCGCAGCGTCTCGAGCGATGCGAGCACCAGAATGCGGCTGCTGGCTTCGAGCGGCTGCGAATCTTCGGGGTGAAAGCAGGAGCTGCCATCCGTCTCGTAGCTGATGACGGAGAGATTCAACTCACGCTCGAGGCGGGCTACGTCCCAGTCCACCAGCGCCGCTCCGGGCTGGATGGCGAATTCACTGAGATGCAGCAATTCCTCACCGACGTAAAAGCTGTGGCGCACGTTCAGGCCCATGGCGGCGGAGGCGAAGATCGGTGCGGTGAGCGCCGAGGTGCTGATGGCGGTTTGGATGCCGAAGCCGCTCTCGATGCGTCGCGCCAGGTCGCTGTCGAACATGCGCACCACAATGATGATGCCGGGGTTGATCTCGCGTGCGTCAAGAGCGATGTCCAGGTTGGTCAGTTCGTCGTTGGTGCAGGCGATGATGGCCTGCGCCCGCTCCACGCCGGCCTGGCGTATGTTCTCGGAGCGGCGTGCGTTGGCAATGATGAGCGGCACACCGAGGCGCTTAACTTTTTCGACGAAGCGGCTTTCGGGGTCGATCTCGATGGCCACGATATCGCGGCCGAATTTCTGCAGCTCGAGGATCACACGGTAGCCGACCTTGCCGATGCCGCAAACGATGATGTGATTCTTATAGGTAGATGCCATCGCTAATTGCCATTTCTGCCCTCGGGCTTGTTTGCTGAGCAGGGCGCCGCTGAAACGCAGCACACCGTCCGCGGCGACTGCCAGGCCGAGGATGGGTATGATGAAGTAGAGCGCCTGCAGCGCCGTTTGCCGGGGATAGGGAAGCTGGATGTCGAAGAAAATCATGGAAAAGGCGGCGTACAACGCCCGGCTGAACTCCGGGTGCTGCCCACTGTCTGGATATGTGTAGAAGAAGTGCAGCAGCAGCCCGCCGCCGAAGACGATGAGCGCGAAGAACAGCAGCGAGCCGCGGAACTCCTGGAAGAGCACGCTGGCGTCACGCAGTTGGGCGCGCAGGAAACGGGCTCGTGAACGGGTCATAAGCTCAAATGCTCCGGACTTCAATCGATCTCAGCTGCGATACACAGTTTGTAGATCGACGGCTTTCGCGGGACGCGTCGAACGTATCGTTCAATTCGTCTGAATGATCGGCGGCTACGGCAGCCACTCCAGCTTGACCACGCGGCCGCCGGAACCTCCCACGCCTAGGAAATCCACATCATAACTGGGCGGTATCACACTGAACCGCCTGTCGATCGTGAAAGTGCGTTCCAGCCTGCCGGCGGGTCCCAAGCCGAACGGCATGTACCAGGGAACCGGCTTGCAATCGTCGGAATCCCCGCAGATGCGGGAGCCCTTTTTGCACGGGATCAGCATCTGTCCCGATTCCCATTTCTCCGTGTATACGATGGTGATCACGCCGCCTGCGCAGGAGCCCGTGATCGTCGGCGTGAAACTAAATTTCTGGCTGACCGGTTTATCGTCCTTCATGCACTCCGGCCACACGATCGTGAAGGTTGCGGTTTGCGGCCCGAGGTTTTCGAACTTCAACGTTCCGGTGAGTGTGTCCGTCCCGACGTCTTCCGAGGGCGTGTACGAGGCGGTGAACACGAAGTTTTGCCGCAACGCGATGTAAGGACCCTGCGGTGGTGACCACGTGAGATCGTAGTCGACTTCGAAGGCGGCGCGATCGTCTTTCGATTCTTCGCCGGTGGGACAGATCAACGAAGGAAAATCCCGACCGCTGGCTCCTCCTGCGCCCGAAGTCTCACCGCCGGAACCGCCGAGCGGTTGTTCCTGCGTGGCCAGGTTCGAGCCTGCCCCTTCGGACTGGCTGGCCAAACCGGGGAATTCACATGCGCTGAACGCCAGAATCAGGGCGAGGCAGATGGCTGAGAGCAGCAAAGTTCGTTCGGGACGGAATGCGGATTTCATGCTGGCCTCCCATGATGTTTGGTTT
Organism: Anaerolineales bacterium; assembly: GCA_034417075.1. GTDB lineage: Bacteria > Chloroflexota > Anaerolineae > Anaerolineales > E44-bin32 > WVZH01. The sequence goes on along the minus strand of DAOULU010000006.1, from coordinate 88,091 downwards.
CTTGCCGCTTTGGAATACTTGGTGTTTATCATAAACCCATTTCGGCGCGGGAACAATCCGGCTGACGAGGACGGGGATCGGCATGAGGATAAGCCTGCTTATCCAGGACGGTTGCTTCCGATGCCTTGCCGATGGCCTAGGCGACGAGTTTCGTGTTGCCGAATCGGGAGCCGTAGACCTCGAGTGTATTCATAGTGTCATGACTCCTCGTTAATTTTGAAGCATTTTCTAGCAGGCAAATGAAAATACCATCAAAGCCGACGGGGTTCGATATCTTTGTGTGCGCCGTACAGGAATCGAACCTGAGTTGCTTGGGTAGAAAAGGATTCTGGAATGGACCTCGAAATCAGAAACATCCCGCAAATATCGCGGGATGTACGCTTTATTATGTGTGCGCCGTACAGGAATCGAACCTGTAACCTTGGGCTTAAAAGGCCCCTGCTCTGCCAATTGAGCTAACGGCGCGCTGCGCCCGATTGTAACATTGGCGATTTCGCCGCGTCAACCAGGAACGGTTTCACTTTATGCTTCGTACTGAGGGGATTTCTTTCGTGTGCCGGGATCGAACCTGAGTTGTTTGGGCTTAAAAGGCCCTTGCTCTGCCAAATGAGCTAACCACGCTCGATTGTAACATCCCGGTTTTGACTGCGTCAACCATTTTGCGCTTCGCCCGTCGCATGCGAACCGAGCTATAATCTCCTCGTGGCCCGACACGTCTACCTCTCGCCCCACCTGGACGACGCCGTGTTCTCCTGCGGCGGGCTGATCGCACGCCAGACCTCGTCCGGCGAATCGGTCACGGTGCTCACCGTCTGCGCCGGCGACCCGCCAACGGGGGAACTTTCCCCATTCGCGCAGCAGCTTCATGCGCGTTGGAATGCGGATCGAACGCCCATGGAAGTGCGGCGATCCGAGGATCTGGCCGCATGCGAACGCTTGTGCGCCGGGGTGATTCACCTCGAAATCCTGGACGCGATCTACCGTAAAGCGCCAGACGGTTCGCCGTTGTATCCCGACGAAGCTGCTATTTTCGGCGCGCTGCACGAGATCGAAAGTGATCTGGTCGACGAACTGGCGCGGAAATTGGCACGTCATATCCCCGCCGATGCGGCGCTCTACTGCCCGCTGGGGTATGGTGGACACGTCGACCACCGTCTCGCCCGCCGCGCTGCGGAAAGCTTGGGCCGGGCACTGCGTTATTACGCCGATTTTCCCTACGCCGCGCGCGGAGGTCCGCTGCCGGACGATTTGGGTCTGCCGCAGGGGGACAAACGGGTTTTCGAACTCGAATCGGGGGACATCGAGGCCTGGGCGGCGGCCAGTGCCTCGTATCGATCGCAGCTTTCGACCTTCTGGGCGGACGAAAGTGCGCTGCATGCCGAACTGGTCGACTTCCAGGCGCCAAATCATGGGCTGCAGCTCATCATTCTACGCCGCTAGACCTCACATTTCGTATTTCGACCAGATTTATGGGATTCGTACCATTTTACTTGCTGGACAGTAGACCTAAGTTATGCTATTATCCTGCCGCAAGAGAAATAGTTTTGGGCTGAGAGCATCCTCTCAGTTCTTTTATTCTAAGCCGTATCCTGCCCTGAAGGGCAGGTCGAAACGTTGAGGTAGGAAGAACGATGGCGAATTCCGCAGTCTATCTTACGTCCAAAGGACACAAGAAGCTCGAGGAAGAACTCGAACATCTGCGCACGGTCAAGCGCCATGAAGTAGCCCATCGGCTGCACGAGGCCATGGAAGACGGTGAGTTGATCGAAAACGCGGAGTACGAAGCCGCCAAAAACGAACAGGCTTTCATCGAAGGTCGCATACTTGAGCTCGAGCGCATGCTCGCCAAAGCGCAGTTGATCAAACCGTCCAAGAAAACGGACGTCGTACAAATCGGCAGCACCGTCGTGGTCAAACAGGACGGAGAGAAGAACGAGACCTATACGATCGTCGGGGTGGCGGAAGCTAACCCGAAAGAAGGCTTGATCTCCAACGAATCACCTCTGGGGCAAGCGCTGTTGGATCAGGTCGTGGGTGACGAGATCGAAGTGCAGGCGCCGGCCGGCACGCTGTCCTTCCGCATCGTAAAAATCAAGTAATTTGGTGGTTTCCCTGAGCGCCCCGCTTTTGGTTTGCCGTGCGGGGCGCTTTTTCGTGTACACTTAGCCTGGAATGGATCCCGAGCGGGAACGTTCGGGGCGTAGATGAAGGATGATTTTCAGCATGACGAAATGGAACGATCTCGAAAAGGTCCGCCTGGAGAAGCTCGAACGCCTGCGGGATTCAGGCATGGAGCCGTATCCTAACCGCGTCGAACGCACGCACACCACGGTGGAAGCAGTCCGGGCTTTCGAGGCTGCGGATGAGGACGAAACCGTCGAGGCTACGGTGGTCGGCAGACTGCGTTCGATCCGCGCCATGGGTAAGTCGACATTCGCCCACATCGAGGACGGCGCCGGCAGGCTGCAGCTCTATCTGCGCGCCGACGAGTTGGGCGCGGAGGTGTTCGATCGTTTCAACGACGAATTCGATCTGGGCGATTTCATCCAGGCGTACGGAAAGCTTTTCCGCACGCGCACGGGGGAAGTGACCCTGCGCGTTGCCGGATACCGCATGCTGGCCAAGGGAATCACGCCGCTGCCGGCGACGAAGGAGGAGGAGATCGAAGGGGATCGTGTGGTTCACAGCGCCTTTTCCGATACGGAGGCGCGATATCGGGAGCGCTACGCCGATCTGGTGGTCAATCCCGAAGTGCGCGACATCTTTCGATTGCGCATGAGAATCGTGCGTGCACTGCAGCAGTTCCTCGACGAACACGGTTTCATCGAGGTCGAGACGCCAATCCTGCAGCCGATCTACGGCGGCGCAGCAGCGCAGCCCTTCGTGACACGCCACAACCAGCTGCATCAGGATCTCTTCCTGCGTATTTCTTTCGAGCTGTATCTCAAGCGTCTGCTCGTCGGGGGGTTCGAGCGGGTCTACGAAATCGGGCGTGATTTCCGCAACGAAGGCGTGTCCTTCAAACACAATCCCGAGTTCACGCAGCTCGAGTTCTACATGGCTTACGCCGACTATAAGGACGTGATGGAACTCACTGAACAGATGGTGGCATTCACCGCCGAGCGGGCGACGGGATCGGCGCGGATCGAGTATAAGGGTGAAAAGATCGATTTAAACCCGCCCTGGAAGCGCATCGAACTGCGCCGGGCGTTGATCGAGGCCGCCGAGATCGACATCGCCAAACACGACGATGCGCAGCGCCTGCGCCAGGCGATGGAAGCCCGCGGCCACGAGCCGTCGAAAACATCTTCGCGCGGCAAATTGATCGAAGCGCTGCTGAGCAAGTATGTGGAACCTAACTTGATCCAACCGACTTTCGTGTACGACTATCCGCGGGATATCTCACCGCTGGCGAAATCTGTACCTGGCGACCCGCAGACCGTTGAACGCTTCGAGGGTTTCGTGGGCGGGATGGAGTTGTGCAACGCGTTCACTGAGTTGAACGATCCCCTGGATCAGGAACAGCGTTTCCTTGAGATGGGCCGTATCTACACCGCCGGGGACGAGGAGCGCCATCCCATGGACGAGGACTACCTGCGAGCGATGGCCTACGGCATGCCGCCCTGCGGGGGTTTCGGCATGGGCGTCGACCGCCTGAGCATGCTGTTGAGCGACAACTCGTCGATCCGAGAGGTGATCCTCTTCCCGCACCTGCGCAGCAAGGACAGGGAGTAGGGTAAGCAGGCTGCTTGATGTTGGGTTTCGGTCCCCTCAACCCAACCTACGGACTTCGGGCGAAGAATAACGCGTAGAGACGCCTCGGTGAGGCGTCTATTTCCATCATCATGAAAAAATCGATCTCGAAGCCCTTATGACTTCATCCGGAGCGGAGGGTTGAACGAGTGTAATCAGAACCACCGATGTCACTGATGTTGTTGAATGCACTAATGATTTGGGAAGAATGCCAGCAGTGAAACCAGTTGTATCAAGGATACAGTGGTTCGGTCGTATGTCTGCACGTCTATGAGATGTTGGGTTTCGGTCCCCTCAACCCAACCTGCGGGCTGCGTCTTTTTCTTCGGCGTTCGTCTGCAGATAAAGCAAATCCCCTGAACGCGACCAGACGAGCAAACCCAGCGTCACGCCGAACCAGAGCGTGGCGAAGCGAATCAGCAGCGTGGCTGCGGCGGCAGTGCTGGCTTGGGCTCCGAGGAGGAGGGTTAGCATGCCGGCGGCACTGGCTTCGAAGGCGCCCAGTCCTCCCGGTAGCGCCGAGACGGCGCCAATCACCGTCGAAAAGGAAAGCACAAAGACCGCTACGGAGAGCGTTTCCCATCCACCTGGAACCCCCAGGCCTAAGAGCACGAGGTACATCGCCAGACCTTCCCCCAACCAGGCGACGCTGCCCAGCCCGATGGCGGTGATTGTGGCGCGCGGACGGAATAGGGCGTAGACGCCCTCGTAGAATTCCCGCAGGTGGTGCGCTAGGCGTTGAATCAAGGGCAGGCGTTCCGCGAAGCCGAGCAGGGCCAGCGCCAGCGGCCGGATCTGCGAGACCACGATGCCTGCAAGCAAGATACCCAGCACAGCGGCGAAAGCCGGCCAGTAGCGGGGATAGGCGATCACGCCCAGTGTGGAGAGCGCCAGTACGGCCAGGCCGTCGCTGATACGTTCGGCGAGCACCACGGTCACGCCGCGCGCCGTGGGGATGCCGGTTTTATTCTGCAGCCAGACCGCCTTGAGCGCTTCGCCCACCTTGCCGGGCGTCACGGCGAGCGGGAAGCCGGCGACGAAGAGGCGGGCGCTCTCGCGCCAGGATAGATCTTCTACACCGATCTGGCCCAGGTAAAAATGCCACTTGAAGAAGCGCAGGATGTAATTACACAGGGTTCCGACCAGGATGAGGGGTGTGTAAGCCCACATAAAATTGGCGAATTGGGTACCGACCTGACGGATGTCGCCGATTAGTCCCAATCCGATGAAGACGAGGAAACCGAAAATCAAGCCGACAACGAGGCGCCGGCGGATCGATTTTAGGCGCATCAACGCAGCAAGAGGACGCCCAGGACGACGGCTGCCAACCCGGCCAGGCCGACGATCGCTTGGATGACCGTTTTCGGTTCCATGCCGGGCATGACCACCTGGCCGTCACCGTAGCGCTCGAAGAGCTGTCCCCAGCGCGTCTTCAGAGCGGCAGTAACGCGTTTACGCCCGATGAAGGGATACCAAAAGACGTTGTGGTAGAAGTTACTGGCGAAGTATGACCAGGGCACCAGCGGGCTTTGCAGGAGCACTTTCTCGAAGGGCTTGAGCGGTCCGTGGTAAATCAATTTTTGGCCGCGGCTGGCGAAGGTGTTGCCTTCCTCAAACTCCCAGGGCTCTTCCTGTTCGATGTCGTATCCAGCGATCTCGATTTGCGAAGGGTCGCCGACGCCTAGATCGAGTTCGTGGGCGCGGCGGATGAAGCGCAGTTTCATGGGATCGAATCCTTGCAGTTTGGCGGACACGGCGTCGATGGCCACCTGGTCGGCAGATGCTAGCAGGATGTCCTTTTCGTGCCAACGCATGGCGCGCGGACCGGGTCCGTCGCCGGCGAAGGTGCCGTCCATCATGGCGAATATGCCGGGGTGAATGTCCTGCTGGATCATGAGTAGGTCGACGAGCGTGTCGTGGATAACGGCGTGCGTCCAGTGGCGATTACGATGCAGCAATCCGCCGAAGGCGTTCTTCATGGCACCGGTGATGGTGGTGAAGACGTGAGTTTTGACCGTCGGAAGCTGCACGATGTTCATGCCGACGAGCGCCTTGGGAATAAAAACCCCGTCGGGATAGACCTTGTCGAGCACGAGGAAGGGTTTCTTGGGCTTATACTCGAACCACTCGAAATTCTCTTCGTAGAGGTAGATGCAGGGCACGTTGTGTTTGTCGGTCACAAAGCGATGTTTGTTGTTGAACTCTCCGACGCGTGTATCGACGACCACGGTGTCGTTGTGTACGCCGACCAGATCATCGTATCCGCTGCCTCGCAAGGTCTGGATGACGCCTTCGAGCTGCCAGGGCTCGGTGGAGCAAGCGGGATACCAGGTTTGCCAGGAGATGTTGATCTTCAAACCGGTGCGGTTGCCCTTAGGTAAGGCGGATTCGAAATGCGCCAGGCGCATGACCTTGTCGATGTCTTCTAAGACGGTCTCGGGGGAGGTCTTTACGGCCGCCACGAGGCCTTTACCGGAATAATCTGCCATGTATTCCTCCTTCTTACTGCGTTAGAATTCTATCGCAACCTGCAGCGTTGTAACAGTGGGTCAGAACCGGCGCATGGGGAATGGGATTGCATCTGAGAAGCAGATCCCTGAGCGTGTGCTGGTCGTGCTACAATAGCGCATAACGATAAAGAATGGATGGGGATGAATTCGAGAGATCATCGCAAGGAGACAGTAGGATTACGACCGATAACGCGGCGGAAATTCCGTCAGGAGATCTACATGCCGTTGATATTCGGCGTGCTGTTGATCGCGGGACTTGCGATCTTTCTCTGGCCGGATGACAGCAATCCCGGCGAATTGGCGGACGTGTCCGTGATTTGTCTGGCGCTGCCGCTCCTGCTTCTCGGCCTGTTGGCTTTGGTGATCCTGGGAATCGCCGTGTTTGCGACGGAAAAACTGATCCACAAGCTGCCAACGCCGTTCAGGAGAGCGGATCGGTTTATGGAACGGATCGAAAGTGCGGCGAAGCGCACCGGAGATTTTACGGTAAAACCGATGATCAGCACCTTGTCCGCATGGGCGGGAATCCGGGCTTTCTTCCGCGGTGTGATTTCGATCTTTCGTTCTGATGAGGGAAATCTGTATGAATGAAGACGGAAATTGGAAAACACGAACCCTGATTTTGGGCAGTCTGATCGGTGCGTTAACCGGTTTGGGGATGGCCGCGCTGCTCGTACGGCGGGCTGATCAGCAGGGAGAACGGCCAAAGCTCGGCACCAGCGAGGGGATGAAGATCGGCATGGCCTTACTGGGTTTACTACGCCAGATCTCCAAGGAATGAAGGAAGAGGACGTGCAGCCGCACTGACAAAATCGTCGGAGGAAGATCATCTCAACTCGCGTCGTAATCGGCTGCACTTGTCATACGATAATGTTGCTTGTCGTCTCATTTGTGTTTTCCTGAGAGCCGATCGGTTATCCTTCAATCGATATTTCCCTTTTGCGGGACTCAACTCCGATATGATGGGCGGCATCGTTCCAACTTGTCGCGTGTGGATTTAACGAAAGCCAAACGAGCAAGCACGACGCTGTCGATACCCTGCTCGCAGGAACGAACCTGGGCACAAGTTGTTTCGTCTTTATCAAAAACCCTCGGAAACGGGGTTGATTATAATCGGTCGGTGACATGAAAACCTATCTTGAATGTATACCGTGCTTTTTCCGGCAGGCGCTTGAAGCTGCCAAAATAACCGGTGCGGACGAGCAAACCCAAAAGAAAATCCTCGATGAGGTCGCAAGATCCATTCCGGGTTTCCGCTTATCGTCTACGCCACCTGAGATGGCAAAGACGATTTACGACATCGTCAAACGGATGACCGGCAAACCCGATCCCTATCACAAGCTGAAGGAAAGAGCGACAGAACATACGTTGGCGATCTACCCGGACCTGAAGCAAAAGACCGCGACTGCGTGCGATGCATTGCGTATGGCGGTCGAATTGGCCATCGCAGGAAACATCATCGACTACGGCACCGAGAATTTTCTCGATTTGGAAAACGAGCTCGGGAAAATCCTGCAGAAGGAACAGAAGACAATCGCGGCAGAGAGGGAGTCCGTCTTCGACTATCGATCTTTCCGGGGAGCACTCGATAGGGCCAGGACCGTTCTCTACATTGGCGACAACGTTGGCGAGACGGTTTTCGACCGCGTGCTCATGGAAGAAATCAAGCGCATCGATCCCGCAAAAGAAATCCTGTACGCGGTGCGGGAAAGACCGATCATCAACGACGCCACGAAAGAAGATGCGATTGCGGCTGGAATAGATCGAATTGCGGAAATCATTTCGAGTGGTTCGGAAGCGCCGGGGACAATTCTTCCGTCGTGTTCGCAGGCGTTTATCGATCTGTTCGAGCAGGCCGATCTGGTGATCAGCAAGGGGCAGGGAAATTACGAGACCTTGTCGGACGAACGCCGTCCGGTATATTTCATGTTTATGGCAAAATGTCCGGTGATTGCTACAGATTTGGGCTGTGCAATGGGTGAGATCGTTCTGGTGTGCAACGGGGATACGTCCGGTCGTCGCGCTTGATTCCGACAACATCGGTTGGAGAATCGTGCCGATCCTGAAAACGGTCTGCCTCTCGTTCGAAATTTCTTGGATATTTTTCCAGCAGTCCGATGGGTTATCGGAGCACAGAGTCAAACCGAGTTGAGTGTCTGGCTTTACATTCCGAAAACAGCCAGGTCATTGCCTCCTCACGCGCGCGGAAGAGCCTCATACGAAATGGCAACTTTTCGAATAGGGCAAACGATTCTGCCATCCTTCCCAGGCCGTACTGCAGGTCTTCTGTGGCAACGACAGCGGTTCGTCCGCCTTTTCGCTCGATGCCGAGTTCAGCAGCGCGCTTGATAAATTCTTGAATTCCTCCCGATGTGATTTGGGAAAGCTCAGATTGAGACATGTCCCAGAGGGTGAGTAAGGTTGATCCCTGGCTGTAAAATTTTTCCAAGGCCGCGATCATATCATCCGTAGACGTCAGACCGCTCACGACGTGGATCGTTAGATCCCGGCTTGGATCACGCGAAGTCTCGATCGACATGGAACGACATCCTTCATCTACCCGGAGCATCCATATCATTTCTCGTTTTCCTTATTTATACAACGAAAGTCGATCTATCTTTCTAAGAATTCGTAGGTGCCCTTGACAGGAATATTCATATTGAATAGAATAAAAACGAACGTTCGTTCATTTTGCAGAATGGAAATGGCTGGCATAGGATGACAATCCCCAAGGGAGAGCAAACCAGTACCCGCATTGTCGAAGTCGCTCGCCGTCTGTTCGAACAGCAGGGCTATCACGGCACCTCCATGCGGCAGATCGCCCAGGAAGCCGACATCGCCTTGAGCGGCATCTACAATCATTTCGACAGTAAAGAAGACATCTTCTTAAAGGTCTTGGAGAAATTCCATCCCTACCACGAGATCGTGCCCATTGTTCGCGCCGCAACAGGCGATACGGTGGAAGCATTCGTGAAACACGTAGCGGAGAGCATGGTCTCCGTGCTGGATCGACGCCCGGATTTCCTCAACCTGATGCTGATCGAGATCGTGGAGTTCAAAAGCCAGCACTTTCCCGATTTAATGTCACACTTCATTCCGCAGGTATTGAGCATCGTGCAGAATTTTGCCGCGATGAAGGACAACATCCGCCCGATCCCGATCCCGATCATCGTGCGCGTCTTCCTGGCAAATTTCTATGCCTACTTCCTAATGGAGAGATTCCTCGGGGAAGGATTTCCGGTCGAAATGCGTGCCGATGTCTTGAACTATACAGTCGATATCTTCCTACACGGAATCGTCACGGAGGCTTGAGTGAGGGTCATCGAGATCCTGAAATGGGTTTTATTGATCCTGGTGGTCGCTGTCAGGTTCTGTACGCTGGTTCCGTCCGGAATACTGATTTGCAACGAGTTGTTTCTTGGTCCGGAGTATTCGCTTGCCAGTCCGACGAACGCATCGGATGTTGGATCTACGACACGTTGATTTTTTTACCGAGGTCTGATGGGGCAGGACAAACATGGTTAACAATCGTTTGATGTCGCTAATCCGGAAAGAATTCATTCAAATCTGGCGCGATCCGCGCACGTTACTGCTGGTCATCGCCATACCGGTCACGCAAATCCTGCTCATGGGATACGCCGCCACGACCGACGTGCGCAACATCCCCATGGCGGTTCTGGATCAAGATCGCGGCGCCTCGGCCAGGAAATTGCTGGACGCCTACCGCGCTGCAGATTACTTCCAGATTGTGCTTGAGGTCGATTCCGAGGACGAATTGCGGGAGACGATCGATGATGGCGATGCCAAAGTGGGTCTGATCATCCCGCCGGATTACAGCCGGCGTTTGACGGGGGAAGGTTCGGCGAACGCGGTCTTCGTCCTCGACGGAAGCGATCCGACGATCGCTTCGACGTCGCTCTCTGCGGCCAAATTGATCGCCCAGGCGTACGCAACGCAGGTGCTGCTGGACCAGAGCGCACGCTTCAGCATCTCCGCAGTGCCGGAAACCCCGTTGGAACTGCATACGCAAGTCTGGTACAACCCGGACATGATCGATGCCTATTTCATGGTGCCCGGGGTGATCGGCACGATCCTGTATGCGTTAACGTCCACTCTCACCGCCACGGCCGTCGTGCGCGAGCGCGAGCGCGGCACGATCGAGCAGCTCATCGTAACGCCCATCCGGCCCTGGGAGCTGGTCGTCGGAAAAATCCTGCCGTACGTGTTTCTGGCGTTAATCAACACCCTGGAGGTTCTGGCGATCGGGTCCCTGCTCTTCCACGTCCCCATCCGCAGCAATCTGAGCCTCATCCTGCTCCTTTCCGGCCTTTTCCTGCTCTCAGGGTTGGGCGTAGGGCTGCTGGTTTCGACCATATCGAACACGCAGCAGGAGGCGATGCTCGGTGCATTTTTCACCTACCTGCCAAGCATTTTCCTCTCGGGCTTTTTCTTCCCCATCGAAGCCATGCCAAAGGTGCTGCAGTGGATATCGACGATCATTCCGCTGCGCTATTACCTGGTCGTCATCCGTTCTTTGTTAATCAAGGGCGTGGGAATAGATGCCTTGCAGGATGAAATTTTGGCCCTCGTTCTCTTTGGTGGGGTGATGATGACCCTGGCGGCCCTGCGTTTTCGTAAACGCCTCGATTGAGGGCGTGTTTCCGTCTTGAACGTTTTCCATCCGCTGGAAGGGAAAGCGGTTGGACTGGGAGGTTAGCATGACAGTTGAACGTATCCGCAGAGCGGTTCTTTTACTGCTGATCCCGTTATTGATCGTGATCTCGATCGTATATCTCGCCAACGTCTCGCAGGAGACGGAAGTGGGCCTCCGGGCCTCCGGTACGGTCGAAGCGCTGGAGGTGACGATCTCCTCGGAAGTGGCGGGGCGCATCGATACGGTGCTCGTTGATGAAGGGGATCACGTCGAATTGGGCGATTTGCTCTTCAGTCTCGATGACGAACTACTGCAGGCACAGAGACAACGGGCGGCGGCGGCAGTCCAAACGGCCCAGGCGACCCTCAACAGCGCGCAGATCAACCTGAATCTACTGACACTGCAGGCCGATCTCACGCGCCGCACGCAGCGTCAGACCGATCAGACCAACCGCGAGGATCGCTGGCAGACCACAATGCCGTCGGAGTTTGAACTGCCGATCTGGTATTTTGACCGGTCGGACGAAATTTCCGCCGCCCAAAAAGAGGTCGACTCCGCCCAGGCGGCGCTGCAGGACGAACAATCGCGCTTCGATACGTTGCTCAAAGATTCCGCCATGGAAGATCTGCAACAGGCCGCAGACCGCCTTGCTGATGCGCGGATCAGCTTCACGATCGCGGACGAGGTCCTGGATCGTGCGCGTCGTGCCCGCGACGATGCGGATCTCGAACAATACGCCGAGGATCGGTACGATGCCGCGAAGGCCGAACTCGAAGCGGCGCAATCGGATTACGATCAATTGCTATCCGAAAAGGACGCCGAGGACGTTCTCGAAGCGCGGGCGCGGTTGGCCGTCGCCCAGGAGCGCTACGACTCGACACGCGACCGTCTGGCGGTATTGCAGAGCGGAGATTACGCGCTTCAGGTGCAGATCGCCGAACGGAATCTCGATCAGGCCCAGGCGGCTGTCGATCAGGCGAAAGCCGGATTGTCTCAGGCGCAGGCCGAGCTGGACGTGATCGATCTGCAGTTGGGGAAAATGGAGGTGTCCGCTCCGATCACGGGCGTCGTGGTCACGCGCAACGTAGAGCCTGGAGAAGTGCTCCAGCCCGGTGCAGTCGCCTTGACTCTCGCTCAATTGGATGACCTAACCATCACGGTTTTCGTCCAGGAAGATCGATACGGGCAGATCCATCTGGGGCAGGCGGCAATCGTTACCGTCGACTCGTTTCCCGATGAGACCTTCAATGCCACAGTGACGCGCATTGCCGATCGGGCGGAATTTACCCCGCGAAACGTGCAGACCGAGGAGGGGCGCCGGGTGACGGTTTTCGCCATCGAACTGGAGTTGAACGATCCTACTGGCCGCTTGAAGCCAGGCATGCCAGCTGATGTGGAGTTCGTCGAATGAGAAACCTTGGGCAAGCGAGGGCCTTCATCGACCTCGGGGAAGTGTGAGGAGGACGTTCGTTGGAGACTTTGATCCAGGCCGATGATCTGCGTAAGAGCTTCGCTGCGCGCACCGCCGTGAACGGTGTCTCTTTACGCGTGCATGCGGGTGAGATTTATGCCCTGGTCGGCCCGGATGGCGCTGGAAAGAAAACCACCATGCGCTTGTTGTGCGGCGCATACACCACCGACTCCGGTTCGATCAAGCTGGCCGGGATCGACTTGTGGGAGCAGACGGAGCGGGCAAGGGCGCAGATCGGCTATTTACCGCAGCGTTTTAGTTTATACGGGGATTTGACCGTGTTGGAGAATCTGCGTTTCTTCGCCGAGGTGCGCGGGATTTCGCATGCCGAATGGCGCCCACGCTGCGAAGAAATCCTAGAATTCGTGGGTTTGAAAGATTTCGTGGATCGAAGGGCAGATGCGCTCTCCGGCGGAATGAAACAGAAGCTTGGATTGGCGGCGGCGTTGGTTCACAAACCGCGAATGCTACTGCTCGACGAACCCACCGGCGGGGTCGATGCGCTCACCCGGCAGGTGTTCTGGCAACTGCTGATCGAACTGCTGCGCGATGGCGTCGCCGTGTTGATCAGCACGCCCTACATGGACGAAGCCTCCCGCTGTAGCAAAGTCGGGTTTCTTTCGAGCGGGAGGCTCTTGCTGGAAGGGTCGCCGGGGGAAATTACGCAGCGGTTGGAGGGACGCATCCTCGCCTTGTACGGCGGCCCCAAACGGATCGTCGAACGCGTGGCAGGAGACGTCCCGCAGATCGAAGGCGTGCGCGCTTTTGGAGACCGCTGGCACATCCGCGTGAAACCCGGCGAGAACGGGAGCGTGATCCAACGCTTGAAATCCGGCATAGAGAAAATGGGGGGTACAGTTACGCGGCTGACCGAAACACCTCCCGGCTTGGAGGATGTCTTCATCGAATTACTGGCCCAGGATGATAACGCCGATGACTGATGATGTCGTTGTCCAGACAGAGGAACTTAGCAAGCAGTTCGGTGAATTCATCGCCGTCGACAGGGTGTCGTTCAAGGTGCTGCGAGGCGAAGTGGTGGGTTATTTGGGTCCTAACGGCGCCGGAAAAACGACCACGATACGCATGTTATTGGGACTGTTGTTGCCGAGCGGTGGCTGGGCGAAGGTATTGGGCTTTGATTCGCGTTGCGAAGCGGAAGCCATCCGAGCCCGGGTGGGATACATGTCGCAGAAATTCGCCCTGTATGACGAGCTGACGGCACTGGAAAATCTCACATTTTACGCCGGTGTATACGGTATGCATGACCCTGCACGCCTACGTGAGGTGCTGGATCGCTTGGGTTTGAACGACATGGCGGGGGAACGCGCCGGATCGCTGCCCATCGGATGGCGGCAGCGGTTGGCCCTGGCGACCGCCATCATTCACCAACCCAGGCTGCTCTTCCTGGACGAACCTACCAGCGGCGTCGATCCCGTTGCCCGCAGGGACTTCTGGGATTTGATTTACGCCCTGGCGGATGAAGGTGTGACCGCCTTGGTGACCACGCATTACATGGATGAAGCGGAGTACTGCGGACGCGTGGGCATCATGCACCGTGGCCGTTTGATGGCCATGGGCACGCCATCGGAGCTCAAACGCGATTCACTCCCGGGCACCGCCTGGGATGTTTTTGCGGAACCGATGCTGGAAGCTTTGCAAGCACTTGCTGAGGATCCACACGTAACCCGGGCTGGTTTGGCAGGTGACCATCTTCGCGTGATCGCTCCCACCGATGTTCGTAAAGCGGACTTGAAGCGGTCGTTATCGCAAGCCGCCGTGCAAGTCTCACGGATCGCCACGGTCGAACCTTCGCTCGAGGATGTCTTCCTTGCGCTGTTGGGGACCTGAACGGAAGTTTATTCTGGCAGTATTTTACGTCGGAAAATTCCTTGGCATCCCAGTGACAGGCGTGGGATAATGAGCCCCTGCATGGGGCTTCGAAAACGCATTCTTCCGTCAAGATACTCCTTGATCATTTATCTTTTGGCTTTCCTCGCCGCCTGCGCGGCGCTTCAATCCTGTCACTTCCCGGCTTTTTCCCCATCGCCGCCTCCTCCGTCTTCGCCCAGCCCGACTCCCTTCCAACCGCTCGTTGTCACGCCTACACCGGAACCGCTGAACGTGTGGATCTCCCCGGCCGTGCCGATGGGTTTGCGAGAGCGTGTGGAATCCGCAATCCTGTCCAATGCAGCGTCGATCCGCATCAGCGACGAAGCTGGCGCTCAGTTGAAGATTCAAGCAAACGCCGAATTTCGACCTGCGGAGTGGATCTATGCGCTTGCGGCGCCGTTTCCCACACTGCAAGATGGTTTGGCCGGGACCGATCTGCAGGCGATCTGGGCAGGAAGCGATACTCTTACAGAAAAAATATATGCCTCCAATGCCACCCTGATGTCCTTCGAGGGGTTGTTCGGCGCTGCGGACGAGGCGAAAGTCGTCGGCGTCTCGCCGGAGACCCTGGCCGACGTGGCCTGGGCCGATCAGCCCGCCTATGCCATCGTTCCCTTCGACGAGCTCGAACCGCGTTGGAAGGTACTGGAAGTTGATGGGGAGTCACCCATACGAAACGAATTTGATGGGGAAAACTACTTGCTTCGGGCACATTTTGGGTTAACCGGGTCTTCTCAGGCGATCGAGCATTTCCTCCGGCTGGTGGACTGGCCGACGACCAATCGTGATCCCGCACGCATGTCGATCCTGGCCATGACCGGCGTCACCGCCTTGACGCGCAGTACGGCGGCGAAAATGGAATCCCATGGAGTGGACTATCCCGGTCTGTTGATCGGCGATTGGCTGCGTGAAGCGGATCTGACGCATGTCAGCAACGAGGTTTCCTTCGCCGAATCCTGTCCGACGCCCGACGCTTTTACTACAAACATGCGTTTCTGCAGCGCGCCGAAAAACATTGCCCTGCTCGAAGATGTCGGTGTGGATCTTGTGGAACTCACTGGAAATCACGTGAATGATTGGGGGGAGGAAGCCCTGCTATACACCCTGGATCTGTACCAGGCGCGTAACTGGCAGACGTTCGGTGGGGGACGAAAGCTGGACGAAGCCCTGCGTGCAGTGACGCTCGATCATAACGGCAACCACCTCGCCTTTCTGGGGTGCAATACTGCCGGTCCGGCGCACGCCTGGGCGACGGATGAATCTCCAGGCGCGGCTCCTTGTGATACGGAAACGTTGTATGCCGAGATCGAACGTCTGCGGGCGGATGGGTACATTGTGGTGTTCACCTACCAATGGTTCGAAGGGGCATCGCTGCTACCGGCACAACGGGATGCTTTTCGAGAGGCGGTCGATGCTGGTGCGAACATCGTCAGCGGAAGCCAGGCGCATCAACCGCTGGGGTTTGAATTTTACAATGGCGGGTTCATACACTATGGTTTGGGGAATCTGTTTTTCGACCAGATGCAATCATTGGCACTGCGTCAGGAATTCATCGATTTGTACGTCTTCTACGAAGGCCGTCACATCAGCACGGAACTCCGTACGGCACTGCTCGAGGATTACGCCCAGCCGCGCCCAATGACGGACGAGGAGCGCCTTGTGTTTCTTGCGGATATTTTTGCAAACAGCCTCTGGTAGCCTATCGCCAGCATTTCCAAGCGAAGCTAATCTTTCTCTGCGTCAGCGGACATGGCGTGGAAAAGCTGCGTTTCCAGGATCTGCTCGGGGGCTAGGGGATCAAGCTGCAGGTACCAGCTTGCAGCGTCGGTGATTGCGGCCTGCGGAATCAAACCGACCAACTCCGCATGATGGATCGATGTGCCGTAGCGCTTAGCTTCGCTGCGGATCATCTCCTGAACGCGGGAGATCGGTGTTACAGTGAAGTCGGTTAGATTCATCGACACCTGGGCTTGTCCTCTAACCAGCAATCCGATCGCTTTCACGCTGGGTAAACCGCCGGAGGATTGACGCACGATGCGGGCGATTTTTTTCGCAACGGACAAATCGTCGGTGGATAGATATACGTTGTAGGCGATCAGCGGCGGGCGGGCGCCGATGATCGTGGCGCCCGCTGTACCCAGTACTTTTGGTCCGAAATCCGGATCGCGTTCGGGGTCCTTGCCCAGCGACTCTTTCAACGCCTCATATTCTCCCCGGCGGACGTCTTCGAGTTGGACACGCTTTGGACGGAGCGCGGCGCGATCGTAAAGGTAAACAGGAATGCCCAGTTTCTGTCCCACTCGTTTCCCCAACGTGCGGGCTAGTTCGATGCATTCATCCATCTCGATTCCGGAGATAGGGACAAAGGGAACCACATCGGTGGCGCCCAGGCGTGGGTGCTCTCCACGGTGTTTATCGAGATTGATCTTTTGGGCAGCTTTTTCGATCGCTCGAAACGCTGCCTCCGAAACAGCGTCCGGTCTTCCCGCGAAGGTGATCACCGTACGATTGTGATCCTCGTCGCTGTGACGGTCGAGCACGAAGACGCCGGGTACGTCTGCAATCACCTGCTCGATCGCTCGGATTACTTGCGTGTGTCGGCCCTCGGAGAAGTTTGGAACGCATTCCACGATCTTTCGGGGCATAACAGCCTCCCTGTACGGCTTCCATTATAGCCTGACTGCGATTGATGGGTTACTACCAACGAATAACGGATTCGTGCTGATATCGGGTTCGAAATTCGCCGAGCGTCCAGGAATCACGCGATAGAATGTAGATAGCTTGGCGTAGATGTTAGGGCTTTGACGGTAACAATTGTTTTCTGGTAGGAGGGTTTATGGAATCACATAAGTTGCGTATCTTACTTGGGTTGTTCCTGGTTGTCTTCCTTTTGGTATCTTGCCAGGCGGATAAGAACCCAACCGGCGTTGCTGAAGAAATTCAGCCGCAGGCTCTCGGTTCTTCTGCGGACGAGGGATCGGAGGCCGGAGAGCCAAATCGGGTGCAAGGATCTGATTCCTCGGCAGATCAAGAATCGATGGCTGCAGAATCACAGCCGGAGCCGCGTACGGAATTATCGGCGACGAATCCGGGTCGAGTGAATCTGGGCTCCGGCAGGGTGACGCTGGTCGAGTTTTTCGCTTTCTGGTGACCGACCTGCCAGCGATTGGCGCCCGTCGTGCACGGGCTCGAAGCAAAGTGGCAGGAAGACATCGACTTCGTTTATCTCGACATCGACGATCCACGTACGGACTCTTTCAAGCGCGAATTGGGATATCGGGTCCAGCCGCATCTGTTCCTCGTGGATGAGGACGGGACAGTGATCCATCAATGGTTGGGTTACGTTGAGGCCGAAGATCTGGAAACTGCATTCAATGAGGCACTCCAGTGAGAGAGCTTCGCTCCAGACGAGTCATAGCAAGGGTGCCTTGTTGCGCCCATGATCCTTTTTATCTAGAATCTTGAGAGCATCAGACCTTACCTTTCAGGAGGATTACAAATGGATGAGGACAAGGTCAAGCGACTGAAAGTCATGCGATTCTGGCTCTTTGGTACATTCGTCATCGTGTGGGCCTCGATAACGACGTACATTGGGCTGTTTACCGGATCAGACTGGGTCGCAGCGCTCAAAGCCGGCTTTCCGATCTGGGGTATTGTTGGAGCTGCCTGTATCGTTTGGTACGTCGGCTATTTGTGGTGGCTTCGCCGCCAGTAATCCGATCGGCGATACGATTTCATAACCTCATACACTACGGATCTCGCCGAGGTACACTCAGTATGTTTTCCATTTAACCTTCCCTGCCATCGAAGCCTGTTGCCCGTGCCTCGTTCTTTGGTGAACAGGGAAAAGTATTGGTCTATGGATTGGCTTTCTATTGAATGCCGGTGAGGCGGGAATACCAGTACCAGACTACATCGCGTCCCGGTTTTCCGTAGATAGAAGCTGATTTATCTAGCAGCATTACGCTGGGATTGTAGCCGCGCACGAAGAAGCCCTGGATCTCGTCTCGAATGGTCGCTTCAAGAAGCACAGCATTGAGCGCCTGAGCTTGTGCGAGCAAATCGACTTCCAAATCCGGGTCAACGATGGCGCCCTGTTCGAACTCGGTGTTGTCTCGACAGGTCTCGTCCGGCGCTTTGGCGCACGCACTTGCCGAGCCCTCGATGGAAAGGTATTCCACACTCAGGTAAATGGGCACGTTCGAGAGCGCCGGATCGGTGAGCAGTACGGTGTCCAACAGTGAACTCGCCGCAGACTGCATTTCTGCGGGTGAAGCTTCATTCGTGGTGGCTAATGGCGTATGCCAATACACATACACTGAGTCGCAGGCGACCACGAAATTGGGAATCGCCTGCAGTTCATCCGAAAACTCGATCTGAAACGCAAGTTCGCCGTCGAATATCTCGCCGATTTCCGTGATGAGCTCCAGCCAGCGATGTTCGGCGTCCATCGGGACTTCGGATGGAACGTCACCTGCGATCAATCCGCCGGGTAGGGCAGGCATTGTCTCCACTCCACCGATGACCAGACGGGAGACACCATACCGTTCGGCTTGCTGTGCGTAGGTGAGTAGGAACGCTCCGTATTCTTCAAACCACACATCCCACCAAGCCGAGTCGCGAGTGGCCGTCAGCCACCAATTCTGAAGGCTGCCGTCCGCGACGGACAACGTTGGCCGCAGAGAGATATCGAGACCTCGTTTCGCGGTTTCACGGATCGTGTTTTCGAGATCGGCCGCAAATGGGGCGCGTGCTGGATCAAAGGCGATGATCGGAGAAGGATCGTTCCTATCGAGCACCCAACTGGGCGTTAACACGATGGCGTTCGATCCGAGATCCATAACGCTGTCGAGCATCGCAGTGGTCCGATCTTGTAGGTTCGGATCGTAATTAGATGCTAGTTCCACGCCGACATCGAAATCTTTGCGGGCTTTTATCACCGGGGCAATGATGGTCGTCGTCGGAGTATCGGAAGTCAGCCACCACCACTCCGTCACTTCATCGTGAAGCTGCTGCGTGTCTCTCGAGGGTGTGAGCGGTCGGCCCATGGAATTTGAACCGGCCGTTTCGATGTCGTCGGCGCTGCCACATTGGCCGTTGCGGCAATAACGGTAGCCGATCGTTCCGCTGAAATCGAGTGGACCGTTCAAGACGTAGAACCATAGATTTTCGTCCTGAGGCCACATCGGGATGGGTTCGAACCACGTGTACGGGTTGAGCTGCAGGCTGATCTGCTCTCCGAGAGGCGTGTCCGCGGGAACAGTGACGTTGATTTGTATGCTGCCTTTCGATCCGCTGTGCCACGTCGCCACGGCGTCTTTGACAATGATGTCGTAGTCCGGGACGATCAATTGTCGAGTCAGGAAATATCCGTCCGGATCGCGCTCAGCGTTCCAGAAACCGTCTCCGAGCGTGTATTTATAGCGCAGGTCTGTGCCGCTGTAGAGCGTCACGACGGCGATGTAATCGGTCGGAGTCACCAGAACGGCTTCGGGCATCTTTGCCACACTAATGTTTACGCTGCCGGAAAGCGGGCTGAAGACGTTGCCCATTTGCTGTACGTTGCCGGCGATGCGCAGCGGTGTGCCGGGAATCGTGTCGTCCGGAACGGAGATCTCAAAAGTAACTTGAACTCGTTGCGCGGCCGAGAGCTGTAGGGCGACGGGCGTCGTGCTGTCTGCAGCGATCAGCGTGCCTTGCTGCACGGTTTGGTACGCGCCGGTCGGGCTGAAAACCACGAGTTGATGCAAACCGGGTTGAAGACCTTCGATGCGGAAATTTCCCTCCCCGTCGCTGAACGTGCGAACGCCCGCAACGACCACGATCATCTCCGCAAGCGACGATCCGTCGTCTCGATCCGTGAGCCGACCGATAATTCGGCCTACGGGTCCTTGATAGGCAGTGTCACTCCAGGCGGCGATGACGTCGTCGATCTGGGTCGGGCCGTCGATTTTCGCCAGACGATATTCGATGGGGTTTCCCCTTGTGTCCGCCTCGTCTGCGAGCGACGGCGATTGGCGAGTGTAGCGGTAGCGCAGCATCGAGCCGACAGGAACGGCGATATGGACTTCCCAGTGTCCGTCCTTTTGGCGCTTCATTTCATGCATGACGGTGTTGTAGTCGAGACCGGTCACTTCGTCGACAACGACGAGCGACAAGTCAGATTTCGAGGTCGTGTTTGCGGGTGGAGTAACATTGAAGATGACCTCCGCGCCAGGCAGCGGTGTTGCCGTGGAGATCGGTCTGGGAGTTGGTCCGCTGCGGCTCGAGAAGATATCGGCGATCGAACAGCTCGAAACGAGCGAAATCAAGAGTATCACGAGCAGCAAGTAGGACAACCGATGTCTGCTCATCGGGTTTATTAATGGAATTTGCGACTGCTTTCCGCTTTGCATTCTGTCAGGCACCCTGTTGTCTCGTTTTTTCCTCCGTGAGGAAGTGTTGTATGAGCTGAAAGCAAAGATCGATGTTCGGGATACGCTGTGCGGTCAGTCGTATCCTTCGCTTCCAGCGGGCGGATCGTTGTTCGATGGTCAGAAAACCCCGGTCTAATTTGGCCTTGTCGATTTCGGCCCACGGATAATGGCGTTTGCCGTGTACGAGTTCGCGTCTCATGATCTGTATGGAACCGAATTGTACAGCATCTCCTTGCTGAAGCGCTTGGCGATATTGTTCCAGTAATCCCGGATAGACATACTTTTTCGCCGTGATCGCCAGTTGATCGAGATTCATAAGCGATTGACTTAAAGAGCGCTTTCCCTCCGGTTTAAGGTGAAACGTGACCTTCGAACTACTGCCCCAGGAAAACCACAACAAGCCATACCGTACCGATGATGTCGAGATGGCTTGAATTTGATCCCAGGGGATTCTTTCGACTTTCCCTCTCCTACCGATTAAAATGCCTCCGGCATACACTTTGGCGTACGCTCCCCGTAGGTGCAATATATACGCCAAACCGATGAGACCCAGAATGGCGGATGCGAAACTGATCCCGATGGCCGGTCCGGACCAGCGTCCCACAGCGGCTGGTCCGAAATGACGGTAAGCGAAGTACCAGCGGTAGATTCCGATCGCCGCGCTGAGGAAGGCCGTGCAAAGCCCGATCGTGGCCAAAGAAACGCCAAGCGTGCGATATTCTCGACGTAAGGCGTGTTTGCTGATCACGGAGCCAAATTCCCGTGGTGCTGGTTCTACGTAAGCTCTTTCCATCAGCCTTTCAAACCTCGATCTCGCCGTATATCGATCTCAGATAGCGACGAGACATTCCGGACGATCACCGTTACGATAATGAAATTTCTCCACTTCACTCGACGAATCCGAATTTTAGTGAGACTTTACTGCGGGACAAACACGCTGGATCAACCAGGGATTCGGGAGCGCACGAATTCTACCGCACGTGAGTAAGGAGAGCAAAGACGAAGGAAAGCGTAAGTGAGTGAGTTATTGCTTCAATTGGGAGGCAGCATGTCGGCGTTGTGCGACCGCAGCTGCAGCGATGCTGATGAAGTACAACAGGATCATCGGCACCATGACGATGGCCATGTTCACCGGATCGATTGTTGGGGTCACAACCGCCGCCACGATAGCGATGGCCAGAATCGCCACGCGCCAGCCTTGGGCCAGCGTTTTGGCCTGTACGACACCTAATCTTGCCATGCTGTAGATGACGAGCGGAAATTGAAAGGCGACTCCGATCCAGAACATCACACCGGTGACGAAACGGATATAGTTCGAGGGGCGCGGCACGGTGCTGATGCCGATAAAGCCCAACATGAAGGGAAGTGCAGCCGGGAGCATGATGTAGTATGCGAAGGCCATGCCCGCCAGGAAGAGTACTGAGGCGAAGGGTGTGATGGCCAACAACGACTTGCGCTCACGAGGCTTTAGTCCCGGATTCACGTAGGCGAATATCTCGGCACTGATGTAGGGCAGCGACAGGGCGAACCCCGTCAGCAGCGAGACGCGCATAAAAGCGCCGATGGACTCTGTCACTTCGATCGCTTGAAGGTTGGCGATCCCGCCAATCGGTTTGGCCAGCCAGTCGAGAACCCGACTGGCAAATGTCATACTCACGACAACCATGATTGCGAGAACGATGACCGAGCGGATGATGTGACCTCGCAGCGCTTCGAGATGTTCGAGCAGAGCGGAAGGCTGCTCGACTGCCCGGGTGAGTGCATCGCCAAGCGGAGTGTCCTCCGGTTCATATTCGATGAATTCCCGGAAAGCGCGGAAGGGTTTCCAAATCATCCGGAAGGGAAAGCCGATCACGCTGCGGATGCTTTTCAGCATTTTTCGTATCATGGAAGCACTCGTTATTGATCACCTTCTGCGTTGTGGATCTCTTCCGCCGGAGAGGTCTCGTCGCCGGATTTGGGCTCTCTTTCTTGCGGCGTCCAAGCTTTCAAACCATCTTCGCTATGTTGAGACTCCGCTAGGCGAGGGTCTTTTTTCTCATTGGTGGGTTTCAATGATCCAACGATTTCTTTTTCCGTTTTCTCCAATTGATCTTGGACTTCATTCAATTCTCCCGCCGTATCCTCGATCGTGTGCTTGATATCCTCCAATTCTTCAAGAGCGGCTTCGCGTGCCAGTCGGTTGGGCAGTGAACGGATATTGCGTGAGGTTTCCCGGAATAGTCGCCAGGTATCCGAACGGTAGAAGCGGTTTAAGAAACGCCCTGCCGAGCGGGCATACTTCCCAATATCCTTCGGGCCAATGAAAATCAAGGCGATGATCAAGATGAAAATGATTTCAAGCGGACCTACGCCAAATATATTCATACGTCTTAACTCGGTTTTCCTATTTGTCAACGATCATGACTTTTCATCTTCCCGAATTAGGGTGCCCAAAACGCCGTTGATGAATCGAGGAGCGTTATCGGAGCTGAAATGTTTTGCCAGTTCCACGGCCTCGTTGATGGCAACCTTCACAGGGGTTTTTGCGTAAATCTTGATCTCCCACAGTGCGATTCTCAGGATGTTTCGGTCTAAAATCGCCAGCTCGTCTACCGGCCAATCCGGTGCGCAGCTGGCGATCATGGCGTCCAGTTTTCCTGCATTTTCGAATGCGCCCAACACCATTTGACGGAGGAACGTTGTTGTTTCCTCCCCGAGATTGCTGCTTCTCTCCAGACGGTTGGCCAGGACTTCATCCAGCGGATGCCCTACGCAGTCGACTTCATAGAGAATCTGCAGCGCTAGACTTCTCGCGCGCCGCCTTTCACGCTTCATGATGCCCGGATCGGACGGGGTTAGGTATAATCGATGTCTTCGATGTGAACATCGATGCGCGTAACCTGCATCCCAACGATATCTTCGATCGCTCGGGCGACATTTTCTTGGACTTTGCGGCTCACGTCTCGGACGTTGGTGTCCTTTTCCAGAACGAGGTGCAGATCCACAGAAACCGCCTCGTTGTCTATTTCGATGCGGACGCCTTCGCCGGACCCGCGCCGGAAGAGCCGGTTTACGCTGCTAGGGCCTGGGGCGACTGCAGCGACGCCCTGGACACTCAGCGCAGCCAGCCTTGCGGTCGTAACGAGCACGTTCGGGGCGATCGTCGTCGCACCGGGCGCTCGAGCGGCATCCTTTTCTTTCGCAGCCATGTTTTCACTCCCTGGTTCGTTTGACGCAGATATCGACTGCCATGTAATCGAGATCGATTCACGATTTCCGGCAACACAAGCAGCGGCATTGCGTCTGAAGTCTCGTTTGCTCCGGCCTCACCATTACACACAGATGGACCTCACGCGTGAGCCCAAAGGAACTTGGACCTATTAGTACGCTGGAGGCGGTTTTCTCCGTTCCGGGTAAAGTGCTTACGCTCTCGCGAACGGAAAAAGTTCGCCTACAATGTTGCCAAATATATTCTACTCTACATCATCGCCATGCCGCCATCCACGCCCAGAACCTGGCCGGTGATGTAGGATGCTTCAGGGGAGGCGAGGAAGGTTACGGCCGCGGCGATTTCTTCTGTCGTGCCCATGCGTCCCATGGGCGTCATGCCCAGAATGTAATCCATCAATTCTTGTGGAAGGGTCTCCGTCAACGGCGTCGGGATGAATCCGGGTGCCACGGCATTGACGGTGATGCCGCGCGTGGCGACCTCGCGTGCCAGGGCTTTGGTAAAACCGATCAAACCGGCTTTCGAGGCCGAGTAATTGGTTTGCCCGGCCTGTCCAACCTGTCCGGAAACGGAAGATATGTTGACGATGCGGCCGTAGCGCTGTTTCATCATGCCACGTACGACGGCTTTGGAACAGTTCCAGCCGCCCTTGAGGTTGACATTGATCACGGCGTCCCAATCCTCCACGGGCATGCGGATGATCAGATCGTCGCGGGTGATACCTGCGTTGTTGACAAGGATATCGATTTTTCCGAGTTCCTTGATGACCGTATCGGCCATCGCTTTGGCCTGGTCGAAATCCGAGACGTCCACTTTAACGGCGATCGCCTTGACTCCCGCCGCTTTGCCGATCTCGGCGGCGACTTTCTCCGCGCTCTCGAATGCGTAGTCCGCAACCGCGACTGAGACGCCGCGCGCGGCAAGTGACTTCACGATGGATTGTCCGATCCCGCCGGATCCGCCGGTAACGATGGCAACTTGTTCCTCGAATGAGGTCGCTTTTTCAGTCATGTGAATCTCCTTAGATTGTCATGGCTCGCACAAGTATACCGCGCTGGGTACGAGGCGAGCTTATGGAAGTGGGGAATTGGATCGATCGTGCATATCCCGCTTTTTTCCGATTTCGATATGGTTTTACGATAGCAACCCGTATGTGGATCGTTGGTTGCGTGTGAAAACGAGAAAATCATGCATATCTTTTACTACAATGTCGCTATTCCCCCAGCTGCAATTATTCTACGACAGTAATTTCTGCCTGATCCTGGGGAACGATGGCGGATTTTCCCTGAGTCAAACGACGGTTGAAAGGTTCCTACGTCTAAGATACTATCCGGCTGGAAATCATATACCCGGAACGCCAATTTCTCTTGCGCGTCCTAGAAGTCTTTCAGGGTGATCCTGAAAAGGTTTCGGATCCGTCTGGCGATTCGTCAGTTCGAGCATCGTGTCCGTGAGCGTTCGATTTGCCGGCGTGGGTATGTTGAGTATGCTTCCCTGTCGTACAATCGCCCCATTCAGCCACTCCACTTCACTTCGCCCCTTGCCAATGTCGTAATGGAAGGACGGCAGTTTTTTACCTCGACCTTTGGTTACAACTCGTCTCAGGATGGGGCGTATGATCCTCACTGGCAGGAAGATTGCTCGCCCGAGCAGCGCTACAGGGACCCCAGGCAGATTTTGCGGGCTGAAGCCCAGGCCTCGCATCACGCGCACCGCCTCGCGCAGAGCTTCGATCTCCAGCCGGGCGAGACCGGGGTGAGCGAATATGCGCTCGGGTGGCCATCCCAGTATGGCTGAACCGGCATTGGAGACGATGTTGGTCAGCAATTTGGACCACTTCATGCGCGGACGATTCTGATAGAGACGAACGCCGAAGTCAGCCTGTTGCAATTCCGCCGCGACAGCGGGTATGATCGCTCGATCCTGCACCAACCCCACGCCGCGTTCCCGTTCGATGCGGATCAGCCCTGGCTCCAGATGCTGCACCGCAGTGGTCAGAGTCCCTGAGAGAACCCGGTCCTCACCGAGGACCGCGGCCAGCGTCTGCTCATTTCCAACGCCGTTTAGCATCGATAGGACGGGGACTCGGGCCGCGGAGGTAGCCTGGATATCCTGTGCTGCGGAACGGCAGTCGTACGCTTTCACGGTGAGGACGATCAGATCCGCTGGACGATCAGAAAATGCGGCTCGCAATTCCGTGAATGCTTCGGGCTGCGCCAGGCGCGTGCGAGCACCGTGTGCCTGTATGGTCAGCCCGTTTTTACGCAGCGCATCGACGACGTGTGGACGCGCCAGGAACGTAACACGTTGACCGGACAATGCAAGCCGGCCGCCGATCAAGCCGCCGACCGCTCCCGTTCCGTAGATGATGTAGTGCATGAATAACGCCTACGAAGGTCCCAGCAGGTATTCGATGAGGGCGTTCAATTCTTCGTCGGAGTAAAAGTGGATGATGATCCTGCCGCTGCCTTTGCTCTGCTGCAGACTCACTTTGGTGCCAAGCGCCTGTCGCAGTTGATCTTCGAGGGCGATTTCTTCGGGGGTTTTCTTTTTTGCCGGCGCCGTTTTCTTCTTTTCCCCCGTCAGCCGGCGCACCAAGGCCTCCGCCTGGCGGACGTTGAAGTCATTTTGCACGATCGTTTGCAGCGCGGCGGATTGCGCCTGCGCGCTGGAGAGACCCAGCAACGCGCGGGCATGACCCTCGTGAATCGTTCTTTCGAGCAGGGCTTTACGCACGGCGGGAGATAGTTTGAGTAGGCGTAGGGTGTTGCTGATCGCCGTACGGCTCTTGCCCACACGCTTGGCGATCTGATCGTGGGAAAGCCCGAACTCGTTGGCCAGTTGATCGTATCCTTGCGCTGCCTCGAGCGGATTCAGATCCGTTCGCTGCAGATTTTCGACGAGTGCCCATTCCAGGCTTTGTTGGTCGTCTGCCTGACGGACGATGACCGGCACTGTCGCCAGACCGGCGAGTCGTGCCGCTTGCATCCGCCGCTCTCCTGCAATCAGCACGTAGCCTTCCGATCCGGGTCCTCTTGCGACCATTAATGGCTGCAGGACACCGTGTTCCCGGATCGAGTCCGCCAGGGATTGCAGGCCTTCTTCATCGAAGCTCTCTCTCGGCTGACGCGGATTGGGAACGATGTCATCGATCGGAACCTGGAGCACGCCGCCTTCTACTTCCGGCTGCTCCTCGCCCGTCGGAATGAGAGCGTCTAGACCTTTTCCAAGACCTCGCTTGCGGCTCATGTTAGGCCTCACACTTTTTTACTGACTTTACGCAGGTCCACGCCGTCACCTTGCAGGATTTCCTGCGCCAACGATTGATAAGCGGCTGCTCCGGAGGAACCCGGATCGTAGGCGAGGATCGGTACCCCGTGAGACGGCGCTTCTGCCAAACGTATGCTGCGGGGGATGATCGTACGAAAAACTTTGCCGGGGAAGTGTTGGCGCACTTCATCGACGACGTCCTTCGAGAGGTTGGTCCGGCTGTCGTACATCGTCAGCAGCATACCGCGAATCGCAAGTGCGGGAAAGAGATTGCTGCGGACGCGTTGAAGCGTTTTCATGAGCTGAGTCAGTCCTTCGAGGGCCAGATACTCGCATTGGATGGGGATGATCACGCCATGAGATGCGGCCATCAAACCGTTGACCGTAAGCAGTCCCAACGATGGCGGGCAATCGATCAAGATGTAGTCGTATTGGCCCGTGATCGGCGCCAGGGCTTCCTGCAGCAGTCTTTCCCGGCCGTCAATTCTCACCAATTCGACTTGTGCGCCCGCCAGGGCAGGGGAGGAGGGCATCAAGGACATTTTCAATTTCGGGTTGATTAACGTGCTCTCTGCGGCCGGTTTACGGCCGATGAGCACATCGTACGTGCCGACCTTGATCTCAGCGTGGTTGATACCCAGGCAGGACGTGGCGTTGGCTTGCGGATCGAGATCCACGAGCAGCACTTTCTGCCTCATTTTCGCCAGGTAGGCACCGAGGTTGATCGCCGTCGTCGTCTTGCCAACGCCGCCTTTCTGGTTGACCAGGGTGTACATCCGCGTCATCAACGCACCTTTGCCTGCATAGCTTGTACTTCTTCCCTCGAAGGCGAGCTTTCGATGCCCCTTCGCGTGACGGACTTTGAGGCCAGCTCCGTCGCCAGACGAGCAGCTTCCCACGGATCTCGATGGCGTTGGAAGTTGATGAAAAATACGGCGGCGAATATGTCCCCGGCGCCGGTTGGATCCACTTCCTCCATGCGAGGGGCGGGAAGATGCCGTCGCTGACCTTTAAAATGTACCCATGCCCCGTTCGGTCCATCGGTGACGACGAGCAGTTGGCAAATTTCCGCTACGGCAGGGACGGTTTGGGGAGCGTTGTCGAGATCTTCCAGGCTGAGAATGACCGCATCAGCCAACGGTAGGATGTCTCGAACGATCTCCCAATCCAGGAGACGGATCTTTCCCTCCTCGTTCCATGCGCGCAGCCAACCCTGTGGCGTCAGGCCGATGAATGCGTCCGTAAAGAGACCGATCAGATCCGAACTCACTTCGTTGGCGATCGGCCCAAGATGCACGAGTGGCGTTTGCTGCCAGATCTTCGGCACGGCAGCGGTGTGGATGGTTTCGGCGACGCTGCGCAGGTACTGTTCGCGCCCCTGGGAGGTGTAGCGGTTTTCGAAGGTCGTCGTGGACTTGGATGAAACGTTGTGGACTTCCATGCCGATCAAGGGGCTCAGGTCGAAATCCACGGCGCACGAGGTCAGGATGCCGACAGACAAATCGTGTGCTAGCGCCGTCAGGCCGGCGTACGCTGCAGTTCCCCCGATCGCGTCCCCCTCTGGGGATTGATCCTTTGCGACGTGGCCGATGACGAGGTAATCGATGGGAGTGGGTTTGCTCGAACGATGAATCTCCGTAAGAGATGTCATAGTTTGCCGGGTTCTCTAACGGACGGGCACGATGGTGACTTTTCGGCGATCCCCTTCACCGATGCTGACGGTATTGACGTTCGGGTCGTCGCGCAGTTCGATGTGGATGATGCGCCGCTCATTCGGCGCCATCGGTTCGAGGGTCATGGTGCGACCGGTTTCCAGCGCTTGCTGCGCCATACGGCGCGCAAGCCTGCGCAATTGTTTTTCCTTGCGAGCGCGATAGCCCTCAACGTCGATGACAACGGCTACCGGACGTTTGAGCTCCTTGCCTAGAATCAGGCGAGTGATGTACTGCAGCGCGTAAAGAGTCTTACCGCGGCGGCCGATTAGAATGTTCAAATCGTCGCCGTGGATGTCGACGAGAAGTGGGCGGATTCTTCCCTCTTCGTCCGCCTCTCCCCACCTGGCTTCCACATCTCCACGGATGTCCATGCGCTGCAGCAACTCGGAGACCGTCTCGCGTGCGATCTGCACGACCTCGGCGTCATCGTCTTCCATTTGGGGTGCCGCCTGGGAGGATTCTTGAGGTCGCTGTACGTCCGGCATTTGCTGCGCCGCGGTGGCACGGATCGTGAGTCGCACTCTTACTTGCCGGTTTCCCAATCCGAGAAAGCCGCGCCCTCCCTCGTCGATGATCTCGACGTCGAACGCTTCGGGAGGCAGGCCGAGTTCGTTTGCCCCTCGGGCAATTGCTTCCTCAACGTTGGGAGCGATGACTTCAAGGCTGGTTCTCATCTCTGACATCATCTGTCCTCATGTGTTACAAACCAACGACAGGGTTATCCCGTCGCGGCATTCTCGCGTAATCTGCGGATGATGACACCCTGGATGATCCCCAAAAAGTTGGAGACGACCAGGTATACCGCAAGGCCCGATGAAAAAGTGAAGGCCAAGTAGCCCATGATAAGCGGCATATAAATTGTCATCATTTGCATCATCCCGCTGCCTTGCTGGTCCGTGCTAGTTGTGGGAGTCGTCAGCTTAGACTGAAAGTACGACGTAACGGCAACCACGATTGCCAACAACGGGATACCCCCCTGCAGGAAGCTAATTCCGTCGAGGAAGGGAAGGACCAGGCGTTCCGGCTGTCCCAGGTTCATGTATAAAAAGGTGCTGTTCAGCGGGATCAAGGATGTTGGAGTGATTGGATAGATCAGTTTGGAAAGATCGAGCAGTTGGACGGGTGTAGCCGCCATCGTGCGAATGATCGCCTGGTACAACCCAAGGATGATCGGCAGGTTGAGCAGGGTAGGCAGACAACCGCTGAAGGGATTGTAGCCTTTTTCCTGGTAGAGCTTCATCTGCTCTTCGGCAAGCTTCTGTCTGTCGTCCTTGTATTTTTCCTGGATCTTCTTCCATTTTTTCGATCCCTGCAGTTCTTGCATGATCATCGAACTTTTCATCGATTGATAGGTGAACGGCAGGGTAATTAACCGTACGAGGACGGTGAAAATAATAATCGCCCAACCGAAAGCGTTTGGCCCGGCCCCCAGAAACTGATAAATGAGCAGCAGGGCGTTGATCATCGGTTGTAAAATGAGTGTATTCCACATCGTAGGCGTATCCCTATTGTTCCACAGGCGAGAAGAAGCATCCCGACCTGCCGGAATCGATATCGACGGCGTAGACCGTACATTCTTGTGCGATCGTTCCTAGAAACAGTTGACCGTCGTGTAAGATTGGATCGGAGAGCAATTTTCCTTCGAGATTCGCATCGTTCGGCCAAACCGCACCACCGGAGGACGGGTTGGCTGCGTGTACGACTCCGGTTTCGGTGACGAAGTAAACGCCGTTCTCGTCGACGGCCGGAGAGGCCCCGATGGAACCGTCGATCGTTTTCTGCCACAGTTCGTTTCCATTTTCGACTTCGACGGCGTAGGCGATGCCGGAGGTATCGCCAAAGTAAGCCACCCCGTCGAAAACTACTGCGCTGCTCCAAACCCAACCGGCGGTCTCGAACGTCCATTGAACCGCGCCGTCCGCCGAGTCAATAGCCACCAATGACTCACCGAAGGTTCCCACCAGCACCAGCCCGTCGCTGAGTGTTGGGGAGTCAGAAATCGCACCGCCGAGGTCTATCGTCCGCCAAATTTCTTCCCCGCTGGAAAGATCGATGGCATAGACATGATGGTCGAGGGACGCCAAATAAACGGTCTGTCCCTCGACGACGGGGGACGACCAAAGCGGTCCCGGATCTTTGGAGGCCTGGAAGGGCTTATCCCATACCTGCTCGCCGGAATCGACATCGATGGCGTACAAACGGCCGTCTGCCGAAGGCACCAGAATCATGTCGCCGACGATCAGCGGAGATCCGATGATGCGATCTTTGGCATCTTCGAATGCGGAAGCCCATGCGGAAGCAGAGCCCGTCTCCGCGTCGAGGGCATAGACCTTGTTGTCGTAGCCTCCGACAATCACCAAGCCACCGTCGGTCACCGCAGGCGGCGCGTAGAAGCTGAGCAGGCGGTCCGGTTCAACCGGGAAGCGCCAGAGTTCACCTCCGCTCTCCACGTCGATGGCATAGACGGCAGGGCCGTCGGCGACGTAAAGCGTTGATTTTTCGATCGTTAAACCGGGCCAACTGGAGGCCGCGAAAGCGCCTCCGCTACAACCCGTCAGCAGAAGCGGCGAGACGAGCAGCAGGCCGAGAATAATTACAACATAGAACTTTCTACGAGGGTTTTTCGACATTTAACACCTATGGCACCGGGTCAAATCCACCCGGGTTAAGAGGATTGCAGCGCATGATGCGGCGGATCGCCATCCAGCCACCTTTTAACAGACCGTATTTGACGATCGCCTGGTAACCGTAGTGCGAGCACGTTGGTTGAAAGCGGCACACCTCAATGGGGATCAACCGGGCAAACGTATTCTGGTAAAGTCGTATGAATGCGAGAGCGGGTAAGCGAGGCAGATTCCGCAGGGTGAGCGGGATTTCCGCAAGGTCTGGTTCGTGCTCCGTTCCGGATACTTTTTTATATTCACTGTCCATTTCCATCATTATCCACCAGCATTCCCGCTCGG
Source organism: Anaerolineales bacterium (assembly GCA_034417075.1). Taxonomy (GTDB): domain Bacteria; phylum Chloroflexota; class Anaerolineae; order Anaerolineales; family E44-bin32; genus WVZH01. The sequence continues at coordinate 56,238 of DAOULU010000006.1, read as the reverse complement.
GTAAGCAGTTCTTTCACCGCGCTATGGATCGCGGTCCAGTCCGCTTCGTTCAGTGGAGGACGGGCGATGAAGATCGCGTCCCATCCCCATTGAAGGTCGGGCAGGTATTTTTGAATCGCACTGCGCAGCTTGCGTTTGGCACGATTGCGCCGTACGGCATTTCCCACCGATTTACCCGCCCGCACGCCGAAACGGATCGCTGCGCCATCGTTCGAGCAGACGACCAGAATAACGAGCGGGTGGGCATAGGATTTCCCATTACGCCGCACCCGCTTGAAATCGGACGTACTTTTGAGCCGATATTTCCGGTTCATCCATCTGGTCTGGATAGCGTATGTGTCGGGTAGGCAACCGTCTCTCGTATAATCGCGTAGCTAGGCTTTCCAATTAACCTTTTTAACGTGCTGATTCATCCGGACGGAAAGGCGGTGCCGACCTTTCTGGCGTCGTGCTTTGAGAATCGCACGTCCGCCGCGTGTCTTCATTCGACTGCGGAATCCGTGAACCCGTATCCGGCGGCGTTTTTTCGGTTGATACGTTCGCTTCGGCATTTGATCCTATCCAGACATTCATTAATTAACATATCGAGCTGCATTAACAGCGCCGGAGGATTATACCGTAAGGGTCGTTCGTGGTCAATTGACAGAAGGGTCATCATGGGGCAGTCGGGTGCTGCTGAAGGCGTTTGTATTGCTTGGCCGGCATGCGTGCACTATACTCACGCCCATGGGGCGCGTGATCGTTGTGGCGAATCAGAAGGGCGGCGTCGGAAAGACGACAACCGTCATCAATCTGGGCGCGGCGCTGGCCGAGCGTGATCGACGCGTCTTGTTAATCGACATCGATCCGCAAGCCGGTTTGACGGCCAGTTTCGGAGTCGATCCCTATCAACTCAAGACATCGACCTATGCGTTGCTGATGAACGACGATGTGACGCTGGATCGCCTCGTCCACCCGGTCGAAGAGCGCTTGTGGCTCGTGCCTGCGGGCGTCGAACTGGCTGCGGCGGATTATTCGCTGACCCGCTTCAAGAACTCCACACAACGACTGCACCGAGCGATCGGGGACAAACGCGACGCGGTGGACTTCCTTCTCATCGATACTCCCCCAAGCCTGGGCTTGTTGACCGTCAACGGTCTGGTGGCCGCGGACGAACTCCTGGTCCCCGTGGGCTGCCAATATCTGGCGATGCGCGGCATTCGGGCGCTGTTGGAGACGGTGTGGCTGGTGCAGAAGCGAGTGCATCCGGAGCTGGATTTACTGGGCCTCTTGCCGACCATGTTCCGACGTAATTCGGACCATTCCCGGCAGGTGGTGACAGAATTACGAGCGGTCTTTCAGGAGCGAGTATTTCAGACGGTGATCGAAGTCGATGAAGCGGTCATGGCCGCGCCAGCGGCGAGGAAGTCCGTGCTGGCTTACAAACCCCGCAGTTCCATCGCGGACGCCTACCGAAGTTTGGCGGAGGAAGTGATCCGCGCCGATTCGCTCACCCAGATGAACTGAGTCATGCGTCAAGACCTCCACATCCTGTTGAGAATCGACGAGAATAATCCTTCCCTTCGAGGAATGGAGTCCTAACGCTATGAATCAATCCTCCAGACGCTGAATTTGGCCGCCCAGGGAGCGTAACTTCTCGTCGATCCGCTCATATCCCCGTTCGATCTGGCTGATGTTGCGAATGTATGAAGTACCCTTGGCGGCGAGAGCGGCGAGGGTCAGCGCCAGTCCTGCGCGGATGTCGGGACTCTCCAGCGTTTCCCCAACGAGGGGACTCGGGCCTTGCACGATGCAGCGATGGGGATCGCAAAGGATGATGCGCGCGCCCATGGAGACCAACTTGTCGGTGAAGAACATGCGCGTCTCGAACATCCAGTCGTGGAAGAGCACGGTTCCGTTGGACTGCGAGGCGATGACGATGGCGACGCTCATCAGGTCGGTGGGAAATGCTGGCCAGGGCATGACGTTGATTTGGGGGATTTTTCCACCCACGTCCTGCTCGATGGTCAGATCCTGTTCGGACGGCACGTAGATGTCCTCGCCAACGACGTCCCAGTGAACCCCGAGACGTCCCAGCACGAGGCGGGCCATGCTCAGATGTTGTGGGGCGGCTTTGTGAATGGTCACCTCTCCGCCGGTCACGATCGCCGCCCCGACGAAACTGGCGACTTCGAGGTAATCGGGGCCGATGGTGTATTCACCGCCGTGCAATTGATCGACTCCGTGGATCAGCAGGGTATTCGATCCGATGTTTTCGATCTTCGCGCCGATCACGTTGAGGAAATTACACAGGTCTTGTACGTGTGGTTCGGAAGCGGCGTTGCGTATGACCGTATCGCCCGCAGCAGTGACGGCGGCCATGATCGTGTTTTCTGTGGCGGTCACACTCGCTTCGTCCAACAAGACCTCGGTGCCCTGTAACCTGTCGGAGGTTGAAAGTTTGATCTCCTTATCGTGATACTCGACATCTGCCCCAAGCGCTTGCAGGGCCAGTAGATGTGTATCGACCCGCCGCCTTCCGATCACGTCTCCACCTGGCGGCGGCATGTCGATGCCCTTTGTTCGTGCCAACATGGGGCCGGCCAGCAAAATGGAAGCGCGGATGCTGCGGCAGAGATCCGGATCCAAATCGGCGAGACGCACTTGACGTGCTTGCAGTCTCCAGGAATTGGGGGTGAGTATTTCGATCTCGACCCCCAGACTCTCTAGAAGAAGGCGCATTGTACTCACATCGCCAATGGAGGGCACGTTGTGCAGCGTAATGGCTTCGTCGGTGAGCAAGCAAGCCGTCAACAAGGGGAGCGCGGCATTCTTGTTGCCAGAAGGGGTCACTTCACCTTGAAGCGGATGACGGCCTTCGATTAGAAAACTGGGCATGAGGTTCCTCTCAGTGGAGTAATACTCGCTGTTCGGAAGGTAGTTTTAACGTTTCAGCTGCATTCCCGGCGTTGATGGCGATTTCTAACAGACCTGAGCTTCCAATGTAGGCGACGGGTCGACCTTCAGGAACTTCCGTGAACGTCGAATGGATCGGGAGTGGGTAATGGTTCTTCAGATAAATATGCGGCTCTCCCTTAAAAGCGATGCGGGGCAACTCGGGCAGCCAAGGGTCGAAAGTGAGCGCGTTGTCTTCGTACTTCAGATAGCCAATGCTGGTGATGAGATTACCGAAACGATCGGCGTGCATGATCGCACCGCGAATCGTCGGTCCTCGTTCGACCTGGAGCAAAGGCATGGGGAAGCGGATGGGATGTTCTATCGGCTTACCCAGGTCTTTCAACCGCACCCCGCTGGAGAGATGCGCCGCGACGGGTGCGAATATATCTCGTCCGTGGAAAGTCTGGCTGGTGCGCTCGAGATGATAGGCCGTGTTCGTCAGTTCAACAGCGGAGAGAGGGTTTTCGTGAACGTAGAGATAGGAGAAGACACCGTTATCGGGTCCGACGGCGGTGAAAGTGGGCCATTGGACCGCGATGGATCGACGCGAGGATCCCACGCCGGGGTCGATTACGGTGAGATAAATGGTGTCTTTGGGGAAGTAGTTTACTGCTCGCCACAATTCAAAAGCGGCGCGATGGATGTCGCCGGGTGGAATGCTGTGCGAAAGATCGATCGTACACGCTTGTGCATCAATCCTGGCAATGACGCCTTTCATGATCCCGACGTATGCGTCCTGGCTTCCAAAATCCGTCAACAAAGCGATTGTCTTCGGCAATCGATACTCCCGTGCAATCATTCTAATGGAGTCATGCAGACCGGTCAATCAGGTTAGGGACAGCGTCGACTAATAGGTGGTGAATCGTTGATCTCTCATCGCAACCACGCCTCGTCGATGCGGCGCGATACAGTGTTGTATGGTAAAATCTAATTTCGTGAATAATCCCGTGAATGACCCAAAATCGAGACCAATAGGCGTGTTTTCGTCCATTGTGACTGGTTTCGATCGGGTGGCCGCGAAACCACAATTGATTCTTCCCATTCTGCTGCTGGATCTATTCCTGTGGTTTGGTCCGCACGTTTCGATCGAACCGCTGATCCCTCAAGATCTGGCTTTGATCGAAGATTCGGTGGTTGATTTTTCGAGCGCTGACGATACGGCATTGAGCTTCGAAGAGATCAGCCATGGACTTAACATTCTGAGTGGGTTGAGTGTGTTTCCGTTAGGGTTGCCTTTTAATCTGCTCGTTGGTCTGGGCAGTCTTACACCGGGCGTTCCCAGCTTGATGGCTTCTCTGTTTCCAACGGAGACGCCCATCGGAAAACCTGCGGTGATCACCGTCGATGATGCGGGTGCCGCGCTATTGATCTGGGTAGCCTGCCTGGTTGCCGGCATTTATTTCGGTGTCTTCTTTCACCGCAAGGTGGCAAGCCAGGTCGTTCTGGATTCGACATTAGGCTCCAGTTGGATTACTTGGGGACGTTCGCTCGTTCTGGGATTGGGTGCTTTCATTGTCGCTTTGTTGTTTGCTTTGATCACGTCGTTATTGATTGCTTTCGCGGGTTTCGTTTTCGGTGGACAAATTGGTGAGATTCTCGGCATCGCGCTCATGATCAGTTACTTGAGTATAAGCTCGTGGCTTGCGATTTACCTGTTTTTTTCCATCCACGGGATTGTGCTCAAAGGATTTGGTTTGGTGCGTTCCATGCTGGAGAGCGTGTATTTTGTGCGCATGAACTTCATGAGCACCGTGCTGTTTCTATTTTTAGTGTGCGGAATCACTTTGGCGGCTCGACGGTATGTCTGGAGTCTACCCGAGAACGAATCCTGGTTGATGGCACTTGCGGTCTTCGGCCATGCATTCGTGGCGGCGACGTTTCTCGCTGCAAGCTATGTTTTTTATCAGGAGCGACGAGAGTGGCTAGCGGCGCTGATGGCGTCTTCCTTGGAGAGCGTTTCGGCCGCAGATGATGCCAAACTCCCTTCGGAGTAGCGTTCGCGACCCTGCATGCAAACACTCGTGGTAAACGCAAACCAACACAGTTCGCAAGGTTTCGATGTACGCAAGAGGAGTAAATAGTGACCAAGCGTAAGCAAGAAGTCAGCAGTTACGCGGCGAAAGACATCCAGGTCCTCGAAGGCTTGGAAGCTGTCCGGCGCCGGCCGGGGATGTACGTCGGTGGCACGGACATCAAAGCGTTGCATCACCTGGTTTACGAAGTGGTGGACAATTCGATCGACGAAGCCCTTGCCGGCGTGTGCGAAAACATCGATGTCTATCTGCATGAGGATGGGAGTGTAACCGTCGAGGACGATGGACGCGGTATCCCGGTGGACATCCATCCGCAGAAGAAAAAACCGGCCTTGGAAATCGTGATGACGGTTCTCCACTCCGGCGCTAAATTCGGCGGTGGTATCTACAAGGTTTCGGGTGGCCTGCATGGCGTGGGGGTCTCGGCTGTGAATGCCCTGTCGGAATGGTGTGTGGTCGAAGTTAAGTTGGACGGCAAAGTCCACGCACAGCGCTACGAGCGAGGCGCGCCAACCGGTCCTGTGGAAGTCATCGGGAAAGCGTCGAAAGGTGCTCACGGTACGAAGGTGCATTTTCGATACGACCGTGAAATCTTCAAGGGCGATCCCAAGTATCGTTTCGAAACCCTGCTCCAGCGCTTTCGCGAGATGGCGTTCGTCACACGCGGCGTCACGATTAACCTGGTCGATGAGCGAAGCGATCGCAAGATGAGCTTCTATTTCGAAGGCGGGATTACCTCCTTCGTGCGTTACCTTAATCGAAACCGCAGCACGCTGCATCCCATCGTGCACGTCGAGAAGGAAATCGACGACACGGTGATCGATGTTGCGCTGCAGTATACCGATGCCTATGCGGAGTCGGTCTATTCCTTCGCCAATACGATCAACACGGTGGACGGCGGCACACACCTCACGGGATTGCGTGCAGCGATTACACGCACGATCAACGATTATGCGCGTAAGAACGGTCTGCTCAAAGATACGGATCAAAACTTTTCCGGCGACGACACCCGGGAAGGTCTTACGGCCATCGTGAGCATCAAACATCCGGATCCTCAATTCGAAAGCCAGACGAAGGTGAAATTGATGAACGCCGAGGTTCAAACCCAGGTGCAACAAGTGCTGGGCGAAGCGTTCACCGCCTTTCTGGAAGAGAATCCCAGAGCAGCGAAATCGATCGTTCAGAAATGCCTCACCTCGGCCCGGGCCAGAGATGCGGCGCGCAAGGCGCGCGATTTGGTCATTCGCAAGAGCGCCTTGGAGAGCCTCACCCTCCCGGGAAAACTCGCCGACTGCTCGGAACGTGATCCGAACAAATGCGAGTTGTACATCGTCGAGGGTGACTCGGCGGGAGGTTCCGCCAAGCAAGGGCGGGATCGCCATTTCCAGGCTATTCTTCCGCTGCGAGGCAAGATCCTCAACACCGAGCGCGCCCGATTGGATAAAATCCTTTCCAACAACGAAGTCAAGGCGTTGATCTCGGCTTTGGGGACCAGCATCGGAGAGAGTTTCGATCTGTCCGGTTTGCGCTACGGTCGCGTGATCATCATGACCGATGCGGACGTGGATGGTTCCCATATCCGTACGTTGCTGCTCACGTTTTTCTTCCGCTACATGCCGGAACTGATTGATGAGGGGCACCTCTTCATCGCACAGCCTCCGTTGTATCGCATCGGCCACAAGAAAACGATCCAGTATGCCTACACCGAAGCCCAGCGCGAAAAGATCTTGAAGGAATTGGGCGCCAAGTCCAAGTCGGCGTCTTTGCAGCGCTATAAGGGCCTTGGTGAGATGAATCCGCAGCAGCTCTGGGAGACGACCATGGATCCCTCGAATCGGACCCTGCTTCAGGTTTCGATAGAGGACGCTGCGGTTGCGGATCGCACTTTTGACATGCTGATGGGTTCTGCGGTACCGCCGCGGCGTCGTTTCATTCAAACCCATGCACGCGAGGTGCGCAACCTGGACGTCTAGGGGAATCCGGAAATCCTTCCCTGCAACCTGTAAGGCCATCAAGCAAAGTGACCTGAAACCAAGCGAAATCGCTCGATTCCGTTTGGCTTTGCTTGTTCCTCGGTTTTAATCTGCACCCTGCTGAACGCCCGGGTTAAACGCAGTCAGATCGGGAAGGCAGGTTGCTTCGTGGGACACGCTCTCAGGCGGCGCTTCCCCCATCGTTTTCCCTCCGGATCGTTTAATTCAGGGAATAAGTAAAATTAATATAAATTTAATATACTTTATCCATGAAACATGATAATATCGAGCTAGTTAGGGGGTTTTCGTGATCAATCCGTTAGCTCAGAGTTATTTTCTTGAGAGAAATGAGAGTAAATCATGAGAAGTAAAGGTGAAGAAGTTACATTGGTTGAAGATGATCTCAATTTCGAAGAAAGTCCGGATGATGAGAATCTTTCTTCGGATTCACGGAACGAGAAGGACATGGATGTGATAAAGAATTTTCCCGCCTTGATCGACATCGAGGATTTGCGGCGAACCTATCTGGACGATATCACGCAAACGCCGCTGCTCACGGCGGAGGAAGAAGTATCCCTCACGCGCAGCCTGCAGCGTGCACGCAAGGCGCGCAAGGAACTCTTGCAAGGGAGAGTCAGCGAAAAGCGAAAGGCGGAGCTGAATGCCATCATCGAGACCGGTTCGGCGGCTCGAGAGCGATTGCTCATGGCGAACACACGCCTCGTCGTCAGTGTGGCCAAGAAATATCGTTCGCGAGGAATGCCGTTCATCGATCTCGTGCAGGAAGGCATCATCGGGCTGATCCGAGCGACGAAGAAGTACGATCCCGATCGGGGCACTCGCTTCAGCACCTATGCAACCTGGTGGATTCGCCAGGCGATCACCCGTACGATCGACAACCACGCCCGTACTATCCGTCTTCCGGTCCATAAAAAAACCGAAATCAATCGGCTCAACTATGCCAGACACGAACTCGCGCAGGATTTAGGTCGAGAACCTACTGTCGAGGAGCTGGCGCAGACTCTGGAGAAGACGCCGGAGGAAATTCATGACACGATCAAGATCGCACAGCATCCACTTTCACTAGAGACACCCCAAGATGATGAGGATGGCAGACTTCTGGGTGACATGCTGCCGGATGACGATGCGGAATCTCCCGAAGAAGCCGCTGAGACGAGTTTGATTCAAGACCGAGTTCGTGAAGTGTTGGAGGATTTATCGCCGCGCGAAGCCAAGGTGATCATGCTCCGTTATGGTCTTCAGGACGGACAAACCTACGCACTTCAACAAGTGGGGGATCGCATGGGGATCACGCGCGAACGTGTTCGACAAATCGAATCCCAAGCACTTTCTCGCTTGCGCAACAACGCCAAGAAGCTACGTTGAATCTATGAGTCTGCGAACGGGCGAAGAAGTATTTGAAGCGGAAGAGGAGGGTGCCATGTTAAATGGGTATAAGGGAGATCGAGGTTTAGAACTCATCGAGCGCTTTGCAAACGGTGAGGCTTTGAGTGACGATGAATGCCAGTCAATGCGCGCCATGATGTATCTCATTTCGCGTTATATTGTGCCACCGCGTACCTGGGCGGATTTTCGCTGGCGCGGTCCGAAACATTTTGTGAAAGAGCTGTGGCCCAAGATCAAGGAGCGGCCGGAACTGATAAACGGTCAGTTTGGGCATGGCGCAGTGAGTCCGTAAACATATTGTGATGCAAATGAAAACGCCCGAAGGAGGCTTTCCTTCGGGCGTTGTTTCATTTTAACACACGTCCTTTGTGTGCTGAATTAGCCCCGGTAGTAAGGATTCTTTCCTTCGGCGTGGTCCGTCGTGTCCAGCACCTGCTTGATCTGCGGAACCTCTTCGAGGATGGTTGCTTCGACTCCACCCTTGAGAGTCGCATCGACCATCATGCATCCCTGGCAGCCGCCACCGAATTGAATGTAGGCGGTGGTATCTTTCACGTCCAGGAGAATCACGAAACCACCGTGCGCGGCAATCCCTGGATTGACCTTATTATCGATCACGTCTTGGACAGATTGCGCCACGGGGTCCGTCCAAAGCGGGTTGGGGTTGTCGATCTTGAAGCCGCCGCGAAGGTTGTCTTCGACGAAATCCAACGTAGAATCCTGCAATTTCGGGGCGCTCTCCGCATCGATCAACACTTGCAGGTCATCGAGATCGACGACCGAATCATCCGGCTTGCGATCGTCCGGAGGTACGAGCCCCAGCGAATAATGAAATCCAAAGGGGCCTCTGCCGGCAACGGCGAGTCGAAGTGCCATTCCTTCGCCTCCCTCTGCCTTCATGGTTTCCAAAATCTTTTCTTTGGCGACCTTCGTTACCGATATCACGTTGTATCTTCCTTTCTTATCCCGGTTTCAACAACGAAACAAGTCGTTCGTTTGATTGTTAAATGTAATCAACACCACTATAAATTATAACCCGTCCGGACCAGTGACGTCAGCGGCAGCCTAGACATGAGTTAGATTGTATTTCCATCAGTTTAGACAAAAGAGGACCTACACCATAGTGTGGGATGTCACACAAGGCCAGCAAGATCATCGGTTTCCTTTCATGGTTCGTTGTTTGCTGCTGAGAGACTTGCTCTACAAGAAGCCGTTCTCAGGGGAGCCATTGTAGGAAGACGTGCAGAATTTCGAGGTTGACTTTCAAGTCTGAATCCCGGTGGTTGGCAAGTTCGATATCGATGGCGGCGATGCCTTGCATCGAAGCCCAATCAATTAACTGACCCGTGAACAGGCATCCCGTGTCGACAGGTGGGTAGGGGTAATCGCTCACCGCTGCGACCGCTTCCGCCAAGCTTATCGACGCCTCATCGGGCGGCTGGCCACCGGGAAAGATTCCCAATGCCGCGCTGTGGTAGTTGATCAGTGCGAAAATGTCCTCGTCGATCAGGAACTGCATCAACGCCAGGGTTTCCGGTTCGGAGGCCGGATACGGGCCGCCGGTGACAGGAAGGTAGCGCCAGCAACCATCGATGGGCCATTCCGGCTTCCATTGCGCCGGAAAGTTGCGGTTCAAATCGACTCCGTTTTCGTTTGTACGCCCATGAATGCCTTGCGCGCGAGATTCTCCATCCGGATTCAGCGATCGAAGTATGAATAAGGTAACGTCTTCCGGAATCCACTCGGGGCGACCCCGCAGAAGTGATATCAATTGCTCCGTGAGCGCGATGGTGTTGTACTCGTAGCCTCCATGGATGCCCCCGATGATCAACAGCTTTCTGGGTCCGGTCCCGAAGCGATGGACCTCGATCGGACGGCCGGCGACAGATTCACCGATGACGATCGGCCCGTCCCAGAAAGCAACCGGTGAGGGCGTGTCGTTGGGTTGCGTCGTGGCAATTGAGGCTGGTGAGGAGGTGTGTGTTGGGCTGCTTGTGGAGGATACCGTAGTCGGTGCTAGGGTCGCAGCAATTTGCTCATCGTCCAATTGAACAACCTTCGAATTGGGTTGGAACGAAGCCAGGGTCGCACATGCAGAAATTAACAACGTTAGGAATGTGATCACGCTCAAGAAGAGTGTCATCACTGGAGTTTGAATCCCAACGTGTCTCATCCAACTCATGTTTTCCACGTGCCACCGTTCCGCATGCTCGTCCAGGCTATAACTTTACCTGTGGCTGCTGTTCCTGCCAAGTCCAAACCGAGGAGATGCATGTCGGTAGTTGAAGTCGAGTCGACTGTCGAACCTTGCTCGAACGTTCCTGGATGTTGAATCAGCTCGATGGGCTCACTCTTTTTAACCACTGGAGATCGAATCGGATCTTTTGATACGGTGTTCGACCTTCCAATCTCTTTACAAAACACGATTCTGGACGATACTCGGTAGTCAAAACTATCACCATCGGCTACAATACGCTTGAAGCTTCGGATTATAAGTTGATTTAAATCATTATTGAGATCTACATGGCTCTCAAAATTGGATCATTACTGCGAAGTCGATATCGAATCGACGGCGTTCTTGGACAAGGGGGGATGGGTGCCGTCTATAAAGCGTTTGATCTTAACTTAGGTGTCGAGGTCGCGGTAAAAGAGAATCTTTTCACGACCGAAGAATTCGAACGGCAATTCGAACGGGAAGCTCAAATCCTAGCCCGACTCCGACATCCCAATCTACCTCGCGTGTCGGATCATTTTGTGATCGAGGGCGAGGGCCAGTATCTGGTCATGGATTTTATACAGGGGGTCGACATTCGCGAGCGTCTCGAGAAGGATGGCCCCATCCCGGAAAGAGAAGCGTTGCCCTGGTTCCTCGAGATAAGTGACGCTCTTTCCTATCTGCACAGCCAAACCCCTCCGATCCTGCATCGGGATATCAAGCCCGGCAACATCAAGATCATGCCTAACGGCAAGGCGATCCTGGTCGACTTCGGCTTGGCCAAGATTTTCGAAAAGGGAGGCGCCACAACGACGGGCGCTAAAGCGATGACGCCTGGATTTTCCCCGCCTGAACAATACGGTACTGGGGGAACGGATCCGCGCACGGATGTCTATTCTCTGGGCGCAACGTTGTATGCAGCGTTGACGGCGACCATTCCCGAGGACGCCATCGAGAGGGCGATGGGGCACACGAATCTAACGCCGATACGAAAGATTAATCCCAACATCACCCCTTCCGTCACCAGGGTTATTGAAAAGGCGTTGGAGGTAAAACCTCGAAATCGCTATCAATCGGCAGCCGCGTTCGCATCCGCTCTCAGCGGGTCGGGAACGGCGAACCAGGCCACGGTCGTGCGACCATTCCAGCGCATCGAAGACACCGTTCGAAATTCGGACACCTCCCGACTCATGGACGACACGTTGAACTCCCTGCGTACCACACGGGAAAAGCCCAGCCGCTTGCCGATCACGATCCTGCTTAGCTCTGTGGCCGTGATCATCACCGCGGGTTTGCTCTACATGGCCGCAAACTTTGGAGAGCTGTTCAATGGAAATGGAACGCAGGCCGTGGTTACGAATGCACTGGGTACGGTGATCGATCCCGCGCAGACGGACGAGGACAACGGGACAACAACTTCCTTAGAACCCTCTTCGACCGTCGAAGAGACGGGATCACTTTCCGTTGCAGACGCGACTCGTATTGCGGAGACGGAAACAGCCCTACTGACAGCCACGCCCACCGGCGGTGGAGTCGGACAAATCGCATACGCCTCGGACAAGTCTGGCGTACCGCAAATCTATTTGATCAATCTCGATGGAACCGACGAGCATCAATTGACGGATCTCGAGGAAGGGGCTTGCCAGCCGGCCTGGGATCCAAGTGGCACGCAGTTGGCTATCACCACGCCTTGCTTGAAGAGCCGAGACGACTACGCCGGTTCGAATATTTGGTTATTAAGCATCGATGTGGTGGGCAACGTTAGCGCGCCAGAGCCGCTGTTGCTGGGGCCTGCTGGCAATTTCGATCCAGCCTGGTCGCCGGATGGAAGCCGCATCGCTTTTACGTCCCTTCGAGACGGCAGAGCTCAAATCTACGTCACCGACCTCGACAGCGGGGATCTATTGAACGTAAACGACGATTTGGGTTACAACTATCAACCGACCTGGTCTCCTACGGGTGAGGAGATCATGTTTAAATCCGAACGTGGGGGTGAAAGTTCAATTTGGTCCGTCCCGGCTAGTGGCGGAGAGGCGCGCGTGTTCAGCCGCGGGGAGTACAAGGATGATTCCAACCCCGATTGGTCCAAGGATGGTCAATTTCTCTTGTTCGTGCGGCGCAATCCGGATTCTCCACCCTATCTCGTCGCTGCACGCTACGAAGATCTTGGCTTTGTAGATTCACGAATCTGTGTTGAAGGCAAGTTGAGCGGTTCACCGATGTCAGAACCGCAGTGGTCTCCCGATGGGAATTGGATTGTGTTCGAAACCTGGCCGGATGGAACCAATCACAACATCGCCCTGATCTCATCCAGTTGCAGTGGTTATGCGGAGATCACGACCGATCCGGCCTACGATTTCGACGCCAGCTGGCGTCCGGTGCCGTAACCCGCGTACGTTCGGTCGCATACCCCCCGTAAACGAAATAACACCGAGCAGTTCTGAAACGATGCCATCTGGCTTTTTATAATCCTACGCATATCGGAAACCTCTGCTGCCTCGAAAAGATCGAAGATGTAGGGCGAAGATGGAGAGGATCCTGCCTCTGGACGGATAAGGAAGGGTGTCAGGTAGGGTCTGGAACTCTGTTCTTGATGTCCCGGCAGGCTTGGGGCATAATCTCTGTGTTGCTGGCCGATGATAGGTTCCCATGCAGGAACCTTTCCGATGGGAAATCGAAACCGAGCATCATGGAATCCGAGATAGAAATGGGAGAAAAAGATGACAGCAAAGATCATAGACGGTAAGGCAATCGCTGCCGCATTACGGCAGGAGGTCGCTGAAGGCGTGAAGGCGCTTGTTGACTCGGGGGCGACCAGACCCGGTTTGGCGACGGTGATCGTAGGAGAAGATCCTGCTTCACAAACCTACGTGCGTATGAAACGAAAGGCTTGTGAGGAATTGGGCATCGAATCCTTTGGGTATACGTTACCCGCAGACGTATCGCAAGAGGAAGTCGAGAAGCTGGTCACCGACTTGAATGCCAATCCCGAAGTGCACGGGATCTTGGTGCAGTTACCGCTTCCGGCGGGTTTGGATGAGGAAGCGATATTGCGGGCCATCAGCATCGAGAAAGACGTGGATGGTTTTCATCCCATCAACATTGGCCGCCTGGCGCAGAAAGGACGTGAGCCCTTGTTCGTTCCCTGCACGCCGGCGGGTTGCATTACCCTGCTCAAGAAAGCGGGAGCGAAGCTGGAAGGTGCCGAGGCCGTCGTCGTCGGGCGCTCTAACATTGTGGGCATGCCGGCTGCCCTGCTGCTCGTCAAGGAAAATGCAACGGTGACCATCTGCCATTCCCGCACGCAGAATTTACCCGACGTGTGCCGTCGCGCGGACGTACTCATTGCGGCGATCGGGCGCCCGGAGATGATCAAGGGCGATTGGATCAAGAAAGGCGCCTATGTGATCGACGTGGGCGTCAATCGCGTGGATGACCCCAGTGCGAAACGCGGCTACCGTCTCGTGGGAGACGTGGCGTTCGACGAAGCTAAAGAGGTCGCCGGGGCAATAACGCCTGTCCCAGGTGGTGTGGGCCCCATGACAATCGCCGGATTGTTGCACAACACCCTGCGTTCTGCACAACGAAGCGCTGCTTAATCGCGGTAATTTCCTCATAAAACGCCGCCGATTTCGAGCGGCGTTTTCTTGTTGGATAGAGGCGCGATGAGCGTGTTCCTTGACTCTCGTTGAAATCCAAGCACCTTATTGGTTGTCAGACAATTGACCCAGTGCGCCAAGGATGTTAGACTCAGTTTGTCGGGATTGGGGAGGCTGCATGGCAACGCTGCTCGTGAAAAACGCCGCAGTCATTGTGACGATGGATGACCAACGGCGCGAGATTCCTCAAGGCGCAATCTTCGTTCGAGATGGCTGGATCGAAGAGGTCGGGCCAAGCGCTGCCGTCCCGCAGGAAGCAGATGACGTGCTCGACCTGAACGGCCACCTCGTCCTTCCCGGTTTGATCAACACCCACCACCATTTCTATCAAACCCTGACTCGCGTGATCCCCGCCGCACAGGATGTGGATCTCTTCCAATGGCTCAAGACGCTTTATCCGATTTGGGCCGGATTGACTCCGGAGGATATTCGAATCTCCACCCAATTGGCTATGGCGGAATTGGCGCTTTCCGGTTGCACCACGGCTTCGGATCACCTCTACATCTATCCCAACGGATGCCGTCTCGATGACCAGATCGAAGCCGCTCAGCAAATGGGCATGCGGCTGCATGCCTCACGCGGTTCGATGAGCCTCGGCGAATCCAAAGGAGGCCTGCCGCCAGACAACGTCGTGGAAGAAGAGCACGCCATCCTCGAAGACACCCGGCGCCTGATCGAGGCTTACCACGATGCGGAACCGGGTTCCATGCTGCAGATCGTCGTCGCACCATGCTCGCCGTTTTCAGTGACCCCGGATCTGATGCGTGAAGCGGCCGGCATTGCCCGTTCCTACGGTGTTCGTCTGCACACACATCTGGCCGAGACGCTGGACGAAGAGCGATTCTGCCTGGATGAATTCGGGCAGCGACCGCTGGCGTACGCAGAAGATCTGAATTGGGCTGGAGAGGATGTCTGGTTTGCGCACGCGGTGCATATCAATCCCAATGAAGTCGAGCGGATGGCGAAATCGCGGATCGGCGTGGCCCACTGCCCGTCTTCGAACATGCGCCTAGCTTCCGGGATAGCGCCGGTCCGGCGCTATCTATCCGCCGACGTCGCCGTAGGTTTGGGCGTGGATGGCTCAGCCAGCAATGATAGTTCGCATTTGTTGGCCGAAGCCCGCCAGGCGTTCCTGCTTTCCCGCGTCGGTTCGGCGGTTGCACCTGAAATCGACGACTCCACACATCTGTTGACTGCGCGTCAGGCGCTCGAGTTGGCCACCATTGGCGGTGCGAAGGTGCTCGGGAGAAGCGACATCGGATCGTTGGAACCCGGAAAGTGTGCGGATTTCGTGGCCATCGATCTGGACAGTGTGGAGTACGCCGGCGCGAAGCACGATCCTGTAGCGGCCGCCATTCTGTGCGCCTCCGTACCGGTCGATTTCAACTACGTACACGGGAAACCGGTCGTCTATGAAGGTAAATTGTTGCCGGTGGAAATCGAACCGCTGATCGAGCGGCATAACCGCGCAGCCCAGCGCCTGGCAAACGGCGCTTGAGCCGCTCGAGCATGAACAAGGAGAACGCCGTGGACGCACAAAAGTGGAGCGAGATGACACGCGGACTGGTCGACGTCGCCATGGGTCGCGAAAAGGCCGATCTCGTGGTTCGAAACGGACGCTGGGTTTGCGTGCAATCGGGCGAAATTCTGGAGAACACGGACGTGGCCGTTCGGGGAGAGCGTATTGCCTACGTCGGTCAGGACGCGAGCCACAGCATCGGGCCGGACACGGAAATCATCGACGCCGAAGGGCGCTATCTCGTACCGGGACTGTTGGACGGGCACATGCACGTAGAATCTGGCATGGTGACCGTGACGGAATTCGTGCGCGCCGTGATCCCACACGGCACCACGGGGATGTTCGTCGATCCACACGAGATCGCCAACGTCTTCGGGCTGAAGGGCGTGCGTTTGATGGTCGATGAGGCGGCCGTGCAGCCCATCCACGTCTGGGTGCAGATGCCCTCCTGCGTGCCCTCTGCGCCCGGGTTGGAGACGCCCGGCGCAGAGATCGGGCCGGACGAAGTGGCCGAGGCGATGGAATGGCCGGGAATAATTGGCCTGGGCGAAATGATGAACTTTCCCGGGGTTTTCCTCAGCGACGAAAAAATGCACGACGAAATGGCCGTGACTCGGCTTGCGGGGAAGGTCATCGGCGGACACTACGCTTCGTCCGATCTCGGCCTTCCGTTTCATGGGTATGCTGCCGGCGGTCCGCAGGACGATCACGAGGGAACGCGTCTCGAAGACGCCATCGCCCGTGTGCGCCAGGGCATGAAAGCCATGCTGCGTTTCGGATCGGGTTGGCACGACGTGGCGGCGCAGGTGCCCGCCATCCTTGAAAAAGGACTGAATCCGCGCCATTTCCTGTTGGTTACAGACGACAGCCATTCCGAGACCCTGGTCCAGGAAGGCCACATGGATCGCGTCGTGCGACATGCCATCGAACAGGGTCTGGAGCCGATGACTGCGATTCAGATGGCCACGCTGAACACGGCGGAGCATTTCGGCGTCGCCACGGATGTCGGCCAGATCGCGCCCGGCCGGTACGCCGACATTCTACTCGTGGGCGAACTCGAATCCATGCAGGTTGACCAGGTCATAGCCAGGGGAACGCGTTTGGCTACGGATGGCGAATTGGTCGTCGATCTGCCTGCTTTCCCGTATCCGCAGGAGGTCAAGTCTTCGGTCGTTCTCGGACGGCAGCTGGAAGCGCAGGATTTTCGAGTCGCCTCCCCGCGAGATGGGAAGGTCATCGCGAACGTGATCGGCGTGGTCGAGAATCAAGCGCCCACCCGGCACCTCACCCTCGAGGTCGAAGCAAAAGACGGCGAGATTCCGGTCGACGTTAAAGACGACCTCGCCAAGGTGGCACTCGTCGAACGCCATCGCGGCACGGGAGAGGTGAAGGTAGGCCTGGTGCAGGGTTTTAGCTTCGATAAACCATGCGCCATCGGTTCGACGGTGGCCCATGACTCGCATCACATGATCGTTGTAGGCACGGACGAAGCCGACATGGCCATGGCGGCGAACGAATTGGCGCGCGTCGGCGGCGGACAGATCGTCGTGTGCAACCATGAAGTTATTGCCCTGATCGAACTGCCGATCGCGGGTTTGATGTCCGATGAGCGGGCTGAAATCGTGGCAGAGAAGGCGGGTAATGTGTTGCGCGCATTTAAGACATGCGGCTGTAATTTGAACAGCCCCAACATGCAGCTCAGTTTGTTGGCTCTGGTTGTAATCCCCGATCTGCGCATCTCCGATAAGGGCTTGGTGGACGTGAATAGATTCGAGTTGATTCCGGTCGTCGTAGAAGGGGTGGAATAGGATTCATTTATGGCATCCAAGACTGAAAAGTCAGGCAAGGGGCAGAAAAAGCGAACGAAGAAAGGTGCTCGCCGACGAAAGTCGGATCGCCGTCCGTTGTATCAACGAACGGCAGACGCACTCGGAGAGATGCTGGCGAAGATGGAGCCGGGAAATTTCCTGCCTTCTGAGCCGAAGCTGGCGAAGCAGCTCGGAGTCTCACGGGCGACGTTGCGCGAAGCGATTCGCACCTTCGAAGAGAGTGGCCGGGTCATCAGGCGGCAGGGAATCGGCACCTACGTTTCTCATTTACCCCCCATCATTGATACGGGATTGGAGGTGCTGGAGAGCGTGGCTACGCTGGCATCCCGTATCGACCTGGAAATCGAAATGACCGGGTTGGAGATCCAGGAACGCAATCCGACCGAAATCGAGATGGAACGTTTTAGCATCGGTGAAACGGATCCGGTCGTGGAAGTATCGAGGGTGTTGAAGACCGGCAATCGACCGGTCAGCTATCTCATCGATGTTGTACCACGGAGCATCCTGCCAAAAGAGGTTTCCGACGACGGTTTCCAGGGTTCCGTGCTGGATATCTTCTTACAACGCGGGGAATGGTCGTTAGGGCATTCGCGCACCGCGATCACGGCAATTTCTGCGCCGGCGTACATCGCCCGCCAGCTGCAAATCAGTCGCAAAGAGGTCTTGCTCGTGCTGGAAGCCTGGTTGTACACCAAAGACGGAAAGGCGATCGACCATTCCTTTACCTATTCCCTGCCCGGTGTATTTAAATTCCACGTCGTCCGGCGCGTGGGTGGGTAAATGTATGTGTTGGATCGTTATAGGTTAAAGTAGGTTGCGAAGCGCGATCGCTTCGAGATCGATCTAAGTATGGAGGTGGCATTATGCGCAGTTTCGCTGGCCGTGACATTCTTTCATTAAAAGGCTTCGAACGGAATGAGTACTTTCGGGTGTTCGAAGTGTGCGATCGACTCGCTCCGTTCGCCCGGGACCGCAAGAAATCCGACCTCCTGGCCGAGAAGATACTCGTCACGGCTTTTTACCAACCGAGCACGCGCACACGACTGGCACACGAAGCGGCGATGCTGCGTCTGGGTGGGAGCGTTACGGGTTTCTCTGATGCAAAGATGACGCGCGCCGGCGACTTCTACCAGGAATCGATCAAGGATACCGTTCACATGTTGGAGTACTACGGCGACGTGATCGTGATGCGCCATTTCCAACAAGGCGCGCCCGCAGAAGCGGCCCGTTGGGCGAGTATCCCCGTGATCAACGCCGGCGACGGCTGGGGCGAACATCCCACACAGGTTCTGACCGACCTGTACACCATTTTGAAGGAAAAGGGACGGCTGGACGGGCTGCACTTCATCCTCGTGGGGGACATGCGTATGCGCACGATGCACTCGATGAGCTACGCCATGTCGCAATTCGATATTGACGCCACCTATATCTCCCCACCGGAGATGTCGTTGACCAAGGAATTCAAGGCCGAGCTGGACGAACTCAGCCTGAATTATCGAGAAGTAAAGCACATCGAAGATGTGATCGCCGACGGCGATGTGATCTACATGGAGCCCGTCGTACAGCCGGATTACACCAAGGGCAGGGATGAACGGGAAGGAGAGGTGGGCCGCACACCGCCGAATTACCAGGTGACGAAGGCTTTGATGCGCAAGGCCAGGCCCGATTCGATCGTCTTGCATTCCCTACCAAGAATGGATGAGCTGCTGGAAGATGTTGACGACACGCGGCACGCCCGTTATTGGTCGGAGGCTTATAACGGTGTCGTCATGCGCATGGCGCTGTTGGCTCTCGTGCTTGGCGCGATGGAATAAGGAAAAGAAGACGGCGATCGGCGTCGATTCATTGCCCCGAGCGCTGATCCCGCAGGATATTCAAGCAGGAGGTTCGATCGATGCAAACGGATCTTCGAGGTCGTGACCTGATTGGGGATTTAGATTTCAGTCGTGAAGAGGTCGAGACGGTACTCGATGTCGCCTTTGATCTGAAACGAAAACGGGCTTTGGGCGAGTCGCATGCCTACCTGCGGGACAAGGTGCTGGCGATGTTGTTCTTCTTCAGCAGCACGCGCACACGGGGCTCTTTCGAGGCCGGTATGGCACAGCTCGGGGGACATGCGGCGTTCATCGAATCACGAACGACGCAAATCTCGCACGGCGATACGGAAAAGGAAATGGGGGAAATTTTCGGCCGCTATTTCGATGGCATCGCCATCCGCCACGTCGATTGGCAGGTGGGTAACCACTACATCAACGACGTGGCACAGGCTTCCCGCGTGCCGGTGCTCAACATGCAGTGCGATCTCTATCATCCACATCAATGTCTCGCCGATTTGATGACCATCTATGAGAAGAAGGGACGAATACTGCGCGGTAAGAAGATGGTGGTTTCCTGGGCATACGCGGCGTCCTATTTAAAGCCAATTTCTGTTCCGCAGTCGCTGATACTACAAATGCCTCGCTTTGGATTGGACGTCGTGCTCGCCCATCCAGCGGAGTTCGAACTCATGCCCGAAATCGTACAGGAAGCCAAGGCTTTAGCGAAAGCAAACGGGACTGATTTCGAAATCGTCGACGATATGAAAAAGGGTTTCAAGGACGCAGACATTGTCTACGCCAAATCTTGGGGTCCGCTGTTGACCACGACCGATGCGGATCAAGGCAAGCGTTTGCAGGATAAATATCAGGATTGGATTACAGACGAAGAGAAGATGAGTCTCGCCAAATCGGATGCGATCTACATGCATCCCCTTCCGGCAGACCGCAACATCGAGGTAACCGATGACGTCATCGACGGACCTCAGAGCGTCGTATTTGACCAGGCTGAGAATCGGTTGCACGTTCAAAAGGCGGTGATGGCGCTGACCATGCGCTAGTGGGAAAGGGCCAAAATGTCAAAACAAGATGGCAAGATGGTCGCTGTTCTGGCAGTGGGTGGCAACTCGCTGATCAAAGACAAACAGCACAAGACGGTGCCTGACCAGCTCGCTGCTGTTTCTGAAACCGTCACCCACATCGCGGGAATGATCGAAGCGGGATGGGAAGTCGTGATCACGCACGGCAACGGCCCGCAAGTCGGATTCATCCAACGCCGTTCGGAGTTGTCCTTGCATGAGCTGCATCCCGTACCCCTGGATTACTGCGGTGCTGACACGCAGGGCGCGATCGGTTATATGTTTCAGATCGCGCTGCATAATGAATTTCGTAAACGCGGAATTGAAAAACAAGCGGCAACGGTGGTCACGGAAGTCCTCGTAGACTCGGAAGACCCGGCATTCCAGAAGCCGACCAAACCGATCGGTTCGTTCATGGATCACGAGACGGCACACGTGCGCAGCGAGAAGGAAGGTTGGTCGATCGTCGAAGACGCAGGTCGGGGTTGGCGGCGGGTGGTTCCATCTCCGCATCCCCAAACGATATTACAGCGTGATGCGATTCAAACCCTGATCGACACCGGTTTCGTTGTCATTGGAGTGGGTGGCGGTGGAATCCCGGTCATCGAAACGGAATCGGGCGACCTGATTGGTGTAGAGGCGGTCATCGATAAAGACTTCGCTTCGGCGATGTTGGCCATCGATATCCATGCCGATCTGTTGTTGATATCCACTTCCGTGGAAAAAGTTGCCTTGAACTATCACAAACCGGATCAGCGTTGGCTGGATCGTATGACCATCGATGAAGCGAAAGCGTACCTCGCCGAAGGGCATTTCGCCAAAGGAAGTATGGAACCCAAGATTAAGTCAATCATCTATTTCCTCGAGCATGGTGGCACGCAAGCCATCGTCACGAGTCCAGAAAATATCGAGCGAGCGTTGTCCGGTCAAACGGGAACGCGCATCGAATTGGGGTAAACTAAATAAGATCAGGGTGTCGAAGGGAGGTGATGGTAGCATAAAGCAATTTTGACCCTCATTTCAAAGGCATGTTTAATCGTACTGCATTCAGGAGGAGATTTCATGGACACATCGAAAGTATGGAAAATTTTTGCGTTGATCGTAGTCTTTACGCTGGCTCTGGCGGCATGCGGCGGCGCGACCGAAGAGGCCACAATGGCGCCGTCCGAGGAAGAGGCGGAAACCGTTGTCGAAGAGCCCGAAGAGATGGAAGAAACTGAAGAACCGGTGGCAGAGGAATTTGTCTTCGGTGTGATCCTGGTCGGGCCCAAGAACGACCACGGTTGGAGCCAGGCGCATTACGAAGGTGGTCTCTACGTCGAGCAGAATCTACCGGGTGCGCGCATGATCGTCTTCGAAAGCCTCAACCCGGCCGACAAACCGGAAGCCACATTGGAAGGTGTGGTCGATGACATGGTGGCGCAGGGCGCCAAATTGGTTTTCACCACCTCCGATGAATTCGAAGAAGACACCGTGGGTGCGGCGGAGAAGTACCCCGACGTAACCTTCATCAGTATCTCCGGTGATGATGCCTGGGTGGAAGGCCAGGATGCCGGAGTCGCACCGTCCAACGAAGGCAATTTCATGGGGCAAATGCCGCCGATGAAGGCCATCGCCGGATGCGCCGCGGCACTCGCCACTGACTCGGGCAAGATCGCCTATCTTGGCCCCCTAATCAATTTCGAGACTCGTCGTCTGGCATCTTCGGCGTATCTTGGAGCGCGCTATTGTTACGAGAACTACCGGAGCATGAGTGCAGATGATCTCGAGTTCACGGTCACCTGGATCGGATTTTGGTTCAACATCCCCGGTGTGACCCTGGATCCAACGGAGGTCACGACGGGATTCTTCGACAGCGGCGTGGACGTGGTTCTTAGTGGCATCGATACCACGGAAGCCATCGTCGTCGCGGGTCAGCGCGCCGATCAAGGTGAGCGAGTCTGGGCAATCCCCTATGACTATGAAGGCGCATGCGAAGAGAAACCGGAAATCTGTCTGGGCGTGCCGTACTTCAACTGGGGTCCCGCGTATCTGGCCGCCGCACAAGCGGTGATCGACGGCACCTGGGTCCAGAGCTGGGACTGGAATCCCCCCTACTGGCAGGATCTGAACGACAAGGATAAATCTCCCGTTGGGTGGGTGGATGGACCTGGTTTGACAGCCGAGATGAAGGCCAACCTGGATGACTTCATCGCCGGACTGGCTTCGGGTGACATCGTTATGTGGAAGGGCCCGCTGAATCTACAGGACGGCACGGTGTATCTGGCGGACGGCGAAGTAGCGACGGAAGCTCAAATCTGGTACCTGCCGCAATTGCTCGAAGGCATGGAAGGACCCAGCGAGTAACGGCGACAGTTCGTTGGTTTATTTGGAGGAGAGCGACTCGAAAGTCGCTCTCCTCTAGTAAAATCGGGAAAGCGTCGTACTGGAATAGAATATGGAAGTCGTCTTAGAAGGCATCCGAAAATATTTCGGAGACGTGAAAGCGAACGACGGCATCAGCCTTGCGCTTCAACCCGGCAAGATCTACGGTTTGCTGGGAGAAAACGGCGCCGGTAAATCCACGTTGATGAAAGTCTTATCGGGCTATCATCCACCGGACGATGGACGCATCATCTTAAATTCGACACAGGTTGCCTTTTCATCTCCTTCGGACGCACTTTTCCAGGGAATTGGCATGATCTATCAGGATCCGCTCGACATTCCGGCCATGCGCGTGATCGAGAATTACCTGCTTGGATGGGATCGTCGGATCGTTTTGGATTACGTCCGCGCCGAAGCGGAACTGCTTCAAAAAGCAAATCGAATGGGCTTCCAGATCGACCCCGATGCTTACATCGATAGCCTTTCTCTGGGCGAACGGCAGCAGCTCGAGTTGCTGCGGCTTCTGGCGCTCGGCGCCGAAGTTCTGATTCTCGACGAGCCGACGACCGGGATCAGCGCCGAGCAGAAGGAGAGTCTCTTCGCTTCACTGCGCCGGCTGGTCGAGGAGGAAAACAAGACGGTCATCCTGGTTTCCCACAAGCTATCCGACATCCAGGAATTATGCGACCACGTTTTTGTGCTTCGCAGGGGCAAATTGATCGGCTCGACGGACATCCCCTGTCCGACACTAAAGTTGGTGGAAATGATGTTCGAAGAGTTGCCACCCCGTCGCCCGCGTGTGTCGTACGCAAGGGATGGAAGTGCCCTCCTGCAGCTGCAGGACGTCGAAGTCGAGAATGATCGCCTTCAAGTCAGGAATGTCAACCTGAACATCCGGGAAGGAGAGGTGTTCGGTTTTGCGGGATTGGAAGGCAGCGGCCAACGTCTGATCCTGCAAGCCTGCGCGGGGCTGTTGCCCATCTCCGCCGGCAGGATCATCTTCGATCAACGAGACGTCACCCGCTGGTCTTATCGAAAGATGCTGCAATCCGGCGTAGCATATCTACCTGCCGGAAGGTTGGAGGAGGGGCTCATCGCTGGCTTGAGTTTGATGGAACATGTCGCCTTATCCAATCCCATGCCCGGTTTCTTGATCGACTGGCGCCATTATGTGCAGGAAACGGAGGCGCGCATTCAGCGCTACGAAGTTGTGGGACAGGTGAATTCGCATGTGGAAACGCTGTCCGGTGGCAATCAACAGCGCTCGCTTTTCGCCATGCTGCGTGAGGATTTGAAGTTGCTCTTGATGGAGCATCCCACGCGCGGCCTCGACGTCCGTTCGGCGGATTGGATCTGGCAGCTTCTATACCAGCGTGTCGAAACGGGCACGACGGTGCTCTTCATTTCCGCCGATCTGGATGAATTGGTCGAGCGCAGCGACCGAATCGTTGCGTTTTCAGGAGGTGCGATGTCGCGTGTCGTAAAGGCGGACGAGACCACAGCGGATGAACTCGGCTATTTGATCGGGGGTGAATGATGAGTCGGTTTCGATGGCATATCCCCAATTGGATCGCCATTCCGATCGCCGTAATTGCCTCGTTACTCGTGACGAGCCTGCTCTTGCTCCTCTTTGGCGTCTCCCCAAAGGACGGCTTCGGAGCCATGCTGTTGGGCGCGTTTGGGGATTCGACCAAAGTGTTGAGTGTCACGGCGTTCTGGGTGCCTTTGGCGCTCGCTTCCGCCGGACTGATCCTGACCTTTACCGCAGGGTTGTGGAACATCGGCGTGGAAGGCCAGATCGTCATGGGTGCAGTCGCTGCCAGTTGGGTGGCGTTGCGGATCGATGCGCCCCGGCCGATACTCTTGGTCCTCGAATTTTCGCTCGCCATGGCGGCAGGTGCGGTGTGGGCGGGTATCACGGCACTGCTCAAGACGCGCGGGAAAGTGCACGAGATTTTTGGCGGACTGGCACTTAATAATCTCGCTATTATCTTTACCAATTACTTGATTTCAGGCCCCTGGCAGCCGCCGGAAGGCGGTACGTTCCGGGGCACCGAGCCGTTTCAAGCGAAAGCCCTGCTGCCGCTGTATCAAGAATCACGACTCAGTCCGTTGTCCGTGGTCATTACCCTGGTCGTGATCGCCTTGATCTATTTCGTGCTGCGTGGAACCAAATGGGGACTGCGGTTGAAAGCGCTGGGGAAGAATCCCCGCTCGGCTTTCATCCTGGGGGTATCGAGCGAGCGGGAGACGATCCTGGCTATGATGATCTGCGGCGCTTTTGCAGGATTGGGTGGCTCGGTCCGGGTTTTGAGCTGGTTCGACAGTTTGCGGCAAAGCATTTCGGGCGGCATAGGGTACCTGGCGTTGCTGGTGGTCATGCTCAGCGCCACGCGCATCCTGCTCACGCCTTTCATCGCCTATTTTTTCTCCGCTGTTCTCAACGGATCCATCACCCTGCAGCTGCGCACGCAGCTGCATTCCTCCCTGGGAGGCATTCTCACCGGCGTAATGGTCTTGTTCGTGCTCTTGTTTGCCGGCGCACGACCATTGAAGCTCCCTTCACAGAAGACGCTCGAGGTGGAAGAAGATGAATGAAACCGAGCTGGTGAGGATTCTGTCTTCCATCGTGCTGCAATCCACGCCGTTGATCATCGCCGTGTGCGGTGAGACCATTGGCGAGCGGGTGGGCGTGGTCAATCTTTCCCTCGACGGTACCATGCTGCTTTCGGCCATGACGGGTTTCGTGGCGGGTTTGCTCAGCGGGAGCGTGTGGATTGGATTTCTCGCCGCTGCGCTGGTGGGGGCATTTTTCGCCTGGATCATCGCCTTCGGTTCGATACGTCTTCACAAGGATCAATTCGCGGTGGGCTTCGTCCTCACGCTGCTCGGAGATGAATTGAGCGCTTTTTTGGGGCAGAATTACACTCGCATTCCCGGGGAGAGCGTACGGCACCTGGGTATTCCGTTTCTCAAGGACATTCCGATCCTGGGCCCAATATTTTTCGACCACGATCCCGTGGTTTACTTTGCCTTCCTGTTGATCGGTCTGACGTGGTGGTGGCTGTTTCGCACGCAGCCGGGTTTGCGTTTACGCAGCGTCGGAGAGCGGCCGGAATCCGGTTTCGCGCGCGGGGTTGACGTCAACCGTTTGCGTTACGTATACACGTTGATCGGCGGTGCGTTGGTCGGAATTGCCGGTGCTGCGTACTCGCTCGATATCAAGTTGGGCTGGAGCGAAGGGCACACACGCGGGCTGGGTTGGATCGCCTTGGCGATCGTGATTTTCGGCGGATGGTCCCCTTTGCGTGGGGCAGTCGGTTCACTGCTCTTCGGTGCCAGCAAGGCGTTGGCGGCCGCGCTGCAGCGCCGTTTTCCAGAGGTATCGGTCGTGGCTTTCAACGCAACGCCGTGGCTGCTGATGATCGCCGTCCTGCTTCTAGTGGGCAGCGACGTGACCGAAAGATTGGTGCTGATCATGCCGCGGCGTGTTCAACCGCGACTGCGGCGTTTGCTTCGCGTGCGCCCGCCGGCAGCGCTGGGTGTGGCATTTTCCACGCCCGAATCTCAGGGAGAATAGTTTGGGCACGTTTCGAGGCTACCGCTGTTCGATTTGTGGCCATGAATATGCTGACGGTGAGGTAACCTACACCTGCCCGCAGGACGGCGGCAATTTGGATGTCCTGCTCGATGAGCAGGCCGTTCACACGGAGACGAATCCCGCCGAAATCATGGCTTCGCGAGACGAATCGATCTGGCGCTATTTGCCGCTGCTTCCGGTTGACGATCCGGGCCACACCGGTACACCGCTGCGCGCGGTCGGCTGGACGCCGCTTTTTCGACCCGAGCGCTTGGCTGGGCGGCTCGGGCTGCACGATCTGTGGCTGAAAGACGATGGACGCAATCCCACAGCTTCATTTAAAGACCGCGCCAGTGCCGTGGTGATCGCACGGGCGGAAGCGATCGGAGCGCAGGTCGTGATCACCGCTTCCACGGGCAACGCCGGTGCGGCGCTGGCGGGCATGGCGGCGGCGGTCGGCATGCCGGCAGTCATTCTCGCGCCAAAGACCGCGCCCGAGGCCAAAGTGGCACAGTTACTGATCTACGGTGCTCGCGTGATCCTCGTCGACGGGACGTACGACGAAGCCTTCGACCTCAGTCTGGAGGCTTCGAAAGCCTTCGATTGGTACTGCCGCAACACGGGTTACAATCCGTTTACGGCGGAAGGAAAGAAGACAGCGGCTTTCGAGATCTGTGAACAACTGACAATCTTGAACGGATCTACGGAGGCGCGGATCTGGCAGTCAGCGGATGCGGTCTTCGTCTCCGTCGGCGACGGCAATATTATTTCGGGATTGCACAAGGGTTTCAAGGATTTGCTGTCTTTGGGCTGGGTGGAAGAGATTCCCCGTATTTTTGGGGTGCAATCCCGGGGATCGGCGGCGATTTTCAACGCCTACAAGCGGGGCTCGGAAAACATCGAACCCGTTCGCGCCCACACTTTGGCGGACAGCATCTCGGTGGATTTGCCGCGCGATGGGCTGCGAGCGCTGCACGCCGCCACGGAAACGGGCGGGGCGTTTATCGCCGTGTCGGACGAAGCGATCCTCGCCGCGATGCGCGATCTCGCTCGCCAGGCGGGCGTGTTCGCCGAACCAGCCGGGGCGACGGCGTACGCCGGCTTGGTTCAGGCCGTGGAAGTCGGATTGGTCGATACGCGGGAACGCATCGTGGTGCTCAACACGGGAAACGGATTGAAAGACATACCCGCAGCCATGCAGGCTGCAGGTGAACCTGTGGTCATCCGACCCGATCTGGAAGAATTGAAGCGGGTTTTAGATGACGTATAGGGAAGGAGATGAGCGCGTGACGATAACCGGGGGGTCTGTGACCTACACAATCGCAGTGCCTGTGTACAACGAAGTCGAATCCCTGCCCGAGCTCTATCAGCGCGTGCATGAGGTGATGGATTCCTTGGGCGAGGATTGGGAGCTCGTGCTCGTGGACGACGGCAGTACGGATGGCTCCACGGAATTGATCCAATCTCTGGCTGAAGAGGACACACATGTGCGACCGGTGGTCTTCGCCCGCAATTTCGGCCATCAGATTGCGCTGACTGCCGGTTTGGATTACAGCCGCGGTGAAGCGGTGATCGTGATGGACGCCGACCTGCAGGACCCGCCGGAAGTGATCCCCGATCTAGTCGACAAGTGGCGCGAGGGATACGAGGTCGTCTACGCCGTGCGTAAAAGCCGGCAAGGCGAGACGTTCTTCAAGAAATTGACGGCTTCGATATTCTATAGGCTGATCAATCGCATCACCGACGTGAATCTGCCCCTCGACGCCGGTGATTTTCGTTTGCTGGACCGTAAAGTCGTGGATACCTTGAACCGCATGCGTGAGAAGCATCGCTTCCCACGGGGCATGACCGTGTGGGTCGGTTTCCGCCAGATCGGCGTGCCTTACGAACGCGCCGCTCGTTTTGCGGGAGAGACCAAGTACCCCTTCAGCAAGATGTTTCGCCTGGCGATCAACGCCATCACCAGTTTCTCCTACTTTCCGCTTCAATTGGCGACTTACTTCGGCTTCATTTGTGCCGGTGTGAGTGCGCTGGCGATTCCCGTCGTGATCGCACTACGTCTGGCGGGAAACCAGGCGTTTTACGGGCAGGCTACGACCTTGATCGCCGTGCTCTTTCTGGGCGGCGTGCAGTTGATTTCACTGGGCATCATCGGGGAGTACTTGGGGCGTTTGTACGACGAAGCGCGCGACCGCCCGTTATACATCGTGCGTCAGGCGCCAGATGAAGATGAGTCGGAGTAGGTAAAAGGAGTAACGGTAGCTATGATCGATCTAACGGTTTATGAAGAAAGCTTAGCTAGAACGGTGGAACGTGCGCGGGAGCGTAACATCGTCATTCCCACTTTCGCCATGATGAAGGACCCGGGATTGATGCCGGATCGGATCAAGAAGGAATTGAAGAGTATCGGCTTGTGGGACATCGTCCCGCAGAATCTGTTCCGCATCACCTGGAAGAACGATCCGCAGCCGAAGGGCGGCGGGTTCGACGGTGTGAACACGCTGGAACTGCCCAGTAGCCTGACGGGAGTCGACGCACGCATCATCGCCCTGGTGGGCAAATGGTTCCCAACCGGCGCGCACAAAGTCGGTGCGGCCTTCGGCTGCCTGGTGCCACGTCTGGTGACGGGACAATTCGATCCCACGACGCAGAAAGCCGTCTGGCCCTCCACCGGGAATTACTGCCGCGGCGGAGCCTATGATTCGACGCTTCTTGCGTGTGAGTCTGTGGCCATCTTGCCGGAAGGAATGAGCAAGGAGCGTTTCGATTGGTTGGCAAGTGTGGCCGGCGAAGTGATCAAGACGCCGGGGAGCGAATCGAACGTCAAAGAAATTTTCGACAAATGCTGGGAGCTGCGTGAGTCGGGTGAGGATCTGGTGATCTTCAACCAATTCGATGAGTTCGGCAACTATCTGTGGCATTACGAGATCACCGGCCATGCCATGCAGGAAGTCCTGGAGCGGGAACTCGGCTCGAAGGATCACTACCGCGGTGTCGTGCTGACCACTGGCTCGGCGGGAACGATCGCCTGCGGCGATTACATGAAGCAACTTTTCCCGGGAAGCAAGGTCGCGGCTGGCGAGGCACTGCAGTGCCCGACGCTGTTGGAAAACGGCTTCGGTGCACACCGCATCGAGGGCATCGGCGACAAGCACGTGCCCTGGATTCACGACGTGAAGAACACGGACATGGTGATCGACCTGGATGATAACGTGATCGTCCATCTGGCGCGGCTTTTCAACGAAGATGAGGGCAAGAAGTACCTCGTGGATCGAGGCGTTCCAAAGGACTTCGTCGGGCAGCTCGATCTGCTCGGATTTTCCAGTATCGCCAACCTGACCATGGCGGTCAAATTCGCCAAATACTACGAACTCGGCCCACAGGACGTCGTGCTGACGGTGTTCACCGACTCGATGGAACTCTATCAGAGCCGCCTGCGTGAAATGCATGAGGAATTCGGGGAGTATTCCGACCGGGACGCGGCCGTGGCGTACGAGCGTTACATGCTCGGCTTGACGACGGACCATCTGCTCGAGCTGCGTTACACCGACCGGCGCCGGGTACACAACCTGAAGTATTACACCTGGGTGGAGCAGCAAGGGAAAACGTACGAAGAGATCGTGGCCCAGTGGGAGGATGATGATTACTGGACGGAGATTCAGAAACTGGTGCCGCAGATCGATGAACTGATTACGGATTTCAACGGAAAAGTCGGCTTATTGAAGTAAGTTGCGGAAGCTAGTCGTTGAAAGCCATTCTATAAATGGGTGACGGTATCGTCGCCCATTTATTTCTGTCCGCTACTTTTGAATACCACTCGCTTTTCCTTATCTCCTACAAGACGCAATCTGTCGTTGTTACCAATCTTGCTTCCTTGGTTACAGAACCGTAACGTCCGTGTAAACCTCCTGTAACGCGCTTGGGATACTGTTTTTGCATAGTTACATCGTCGATTCGCACTCCCGTCTACGTTCCGGCAACTGACGTACAAACGCAAGGAAGTTGTGGACGAGAGTGGATCGGAGGAAAACATGTCTTGCACGGCCCAAACGATCCACCGAATGATATGGTTTAGACCAAGCAGCGGAAGTGTTAACCCTAGGAAGGAAAGGTCGGAGAAAAATCGACCTGGAGGGAAAGCACTTGATGCTTATGCGGAAGAGATCGAAGATCGCCTTCGCACATTGGGTCCTGTAATTGAAAAGCATCAAGACGTTGATTATCGGAGCTGTTTTTCAAAGAACGGGCGGGATCAGTTAAAAATCCAGGTGAGGCTGAAACAGGTTGCCGGGGGATTGAAAGGGTAGTTCTTGGCCGCTATGGGTGGCTTTTGAAACATACCAAATATAAGAAGCCCCTCGTTGTTCAAGTACCATCGCCGCACCACTATGCCCACGATACGCTTCCAGCATCTTCGCTGGAAGCGTTGCGCGGTCTTCAACAGTGACGTGGCTCAATTGTACACATGTCAAAATGCTTTATCAGATTTGCCTGGAAAAGAGTCTGAGGAGATTGTAGCCCGGTGGGAGGATGATGGATACTGTTCTGAGATTCAGAATCGGGTGTCACAGATCATCGAGCTGATCACGGCGTTCGAGCAAAATGTGGGATTGTTGGAGTAGATCCGTAGATCTCTTTTACATACGTCGCCGTGCTACAATAGGACATCGTTCTTTCCAAAGGGGGCAAAATGGAAGAAATCTATCCCGACGATTTAATCCTCGTGGCCGTGATGAACGACCCTCGCGATCTCGAAATCGCCCGCCTGCTGGGCTGGTACCGAATTCCGGTGCAGACGGCACCCAAGACGGTGCGTGTCGATTGGATCGCATTCTACCTGACGAGCGCTTTTGACGATCTAAAATGGTCGATCCACCACGTCGCACCGGTTCTCGGGCACGAGTTGGTAACGCGGCGGGAACTTCTTCGCGAGGAGGGCAACCATCCGCGCGCCGACGAACCCTATTTCAAGATTCAACTCGGCGCTTTGTCGCAGTTGACCCAACCGATTCGTTCCGAGCGTTGGCGTCGCTTCACGTTTCTCTACACGACGGGCGAACGCTTTCTGACCGCGACGGAGATGAAGCAGCTAAGGGTGCCTACTTCGAACAAGCGCGATCGCCTGTGGCGTATCCTGCGCGAAAGGGCGCAAGACGCTGCACCTCGCCGCCCGGATTGATAATCCCGTCTATAATTGAATCGTCCTCTGTTTCGATTGCGATAGAATCACTACAAGGAGCGCGTCTGCATGAACTTGAAGTTGATTCGTTCAGGAACGCTGGTCACGGACAGCGAGAGTTACGTGTCCGACGTGTTGATCGACGGCGAGAAGATCGTCGAGATCGGCGAAGATCTCGAAGCCCCGGATGCGCAGGTGTTAGACGCCTCCGACAAACTCGTCATGCCGGGTGGGATCGATCCACACACACACTTCGATCTGCCCATGTTCGACACCGTCTCTTCGGACGATCACTACACCGGCCATAAAGCAGCGGCCTTCGGCGGTACGACGACGGTGATGGATTTCGTGCCGCTGGAGAATGGTTCGCTGCGAGACTCAGTGGCGGCATGGCGCCGCAAGGCGGAACCGAAAGCCGCCATCGACTACAGCTTCCATATGAACATCACGCAGTTGAACGGGACCATCCTGGCCGAAATCCCCTGGCTTCTCGAAGAAGGCATTTCCACTTTAAAGATGTTCACGGCTTACAACGGGCGTTTGCGCCTGCAGGACGGTGAGATATTTCAGGTGATGCGCGTGGCGGCGGAGCACGGCATGTTGGCCATGCTGCACGCCGAGAACGGGGACGTGATCGAGATTCTCACCGCGGAAGCGCTAGCAGCCGGTCACACAGAACCGATCTGGCACGCACGCACACGTCCGGCCTGGGGCGCGGTGGAATCGGTGCTGCGTGGCATTGCATTGGCCGAACAAGCGGGCGCCGCGCTGTATGTGGTTCATTTAAACACGGCCGGCGGCCTGGATCAAATCCGCTACGGACGGGAACGCGGCGCGCATGTGATGGCCGAGACTTGTCCGCCGTATCTTTTCTTCACCACGGAAGACCTGCAGCGCGAGGACGGCGCCAAGTGGATTTGTTCGCCGCCGATGCGCAGCGCAGCGGACAACGCCGCCTTGTGGGGTGGATTGGAGGACGGCAGCATCCAGACTCTGGGGACCGATCATTGTCCCTTCTTCTTTAATGGAAGGAAAGCCATCGAGTACGAAAGGAAAAGCATCGCCATCCCCGGTAAAGAACTGGGCGCCGAAGATTTCACCAAGATTCCCAACGGGCTGCCGGGTGTCGGAGATCGCATGCCGGTCTTGTGGACCACCGGAGTCGGTGCGGGAAAGATCACGCCCAACGAATTCGTCGCTCTGACGAGCACGCACGCGGCGAAGATCTTCGGGCTCTACCCTCGAAAAGGGGCAATTGCTCCCGGTTCAGATGCGGATTTGGTGATCTGGGACCCACGGAAGAAGATCACATACGGCGTGGCGTACGCGCAACACCGCACGGACTACAACCTGTACGAAGGTTGGGAACTAACCGGTTATCCGGAGAAAGTCTTCCTGCGGGGCAAGTTGCTCGTCGATGAAGGCACATGGCACGGCAAGCCCGGCATGGGGAGATTCTTGAAGCGGGAACCCGGTGCCGAGGTGATGTAGCGCTGCATCCATTTCACAGTTTGTCTGTAGGTAAAAGTTGAAGGATCCTTCGACTGCGGGGTTCGCTGCGCTCAACCCTCCGCTCAGGATGATATATCATGCCCCGCTTGTTCCAATAATTTCAGCATGTTAGAATCCCTATTACCTCAGATCGGGGGTCGTATGACGGCAAATCTTTCCAGCGGCGTCGAGCAGCCTCGCTCGTCGAAAAGTGCCACTCGATCTGCGAAACCTCGAATAACCGCTATGAGACTCAGATCAAGCTGGGATGGCGAACATGGGTCGAGATAAAGCGATGTTGATCCACAACGCACGGCTCGTTACCTGGAGCGAACCGGACCAATTGCTCGAGGACCACGCGCTGCTGATCGACGGTGGGAAGATCGTCGAGGTGGGACCTGAAGGTGAGCTGATCTCACGCCATACACAGGCCGAGAAGCTGGATGCGCGCGGCCAGATCGTGATGCCCGGCAACATCTGTGCACACACCCACTTCTACAGCGCCTTCGCACGCGGCCTGGCCATTCCGGGACGTGCGCCGCGTGATTTCCCGGAAATCCTGCGAAAATTGTGGTGGCCGCTGGATAAATCTCTCACTACAGAAGACGTGCGCGTATCCGCCCAGATCTGCTTGCTGGATGCGATCCGGCACGGGACGACGACTCTCATCGATCACCACGCCTCACCCAATGCCATCGCTGGTTCACTCGATGCCATCGCCGAAGCTGTGGACGAGGCTGGGCTGCGGGCCGTACTTTGCTACGAAGTCACAGATCGCGACGGGGAGGAGAAAGCCAAGGCGGGCATCGAGGAGAACGTGCGTTTCCTCGAGCGCTGCAAGGATGGCAATGTCGCCGAGGGACGAATCGCCGCCACGTTCGGATTGCACGCCAGTCTGACTCTTTCTGCGGAGACTCTCGACGCCTGTCGCACTGCAGCTGCGCGGGATACGGGTTTTCACATTCACGTCGCCGAACACGAGGCCGACGAAGAGGACAGCCTGGCAAAGTCGCAGATGCGGGTCGTAAAGCGGCTGAGCGAGCACGACATCCTGGGAAAGCGGACCATCGCCGCGCACGCCATACACGTAGATGCCCACGAAATCGAACTGCTGGCCGAAAGCGGCACCTGGGTGACTCATCAACCGCGCTCGAACATGAACAACGGTGTGGGCGTCGCAGACGTCGAAAGACTGATGCGTTCCGGCGTGCGCGTCGGCCTGGGGAACGACGGTTTTTCGAACGCCATGTGGGAAGAATGGAAGACCGCCTACCTGCTGCATAAAGTTTGGAATCGAGACCCTCGCAGGATGCCCGGGGATGTGCTCGTCGAAATGGCGGTACGCAACAACGCCGATCTGGCGCACGTCTTCTTTTCCGATGCGCCCATCGGGCAAATCTCCCCCGGCGCACACGCGGATCTCATCTTCGTCGACTATCACGCCATCACGCCGTTGACGGCAGGGAACCTGCCCTGGCACATCCTCTTCGGTTTCCGGGATTCGATGGTGACGACGACGATCGTCGCCGGTACAATTCTGATGAAGGATCGAGAACTACTCACGCTCGACGAGCCGGCGATTGCGGCTCGGGCGGGAGAGTTGGCGCCCGGCGTTTGGCAGCGTTACCAATCCTACGTGCCACCGGATTGAACGCCGGGACCGTCACACAAAGGAGGGACATGACAGATCGATTGATCTTGACACTGGGAATCTTCGGGGGAACCGGAAACGAAGGCCAGGGGTTGGCCGTTCGATGGGCGAAAGCCGGCTACCATGTGATCATCGGCTCGCGGACGGCCGACAAAGCAAAGCGCGTGGCTGCGGAGTTGAACGAGCGTCTCGGAGAGGAATTGATCGTCGGCAGGGAAAACGCAGAAGCGGCCTCGATTTGCGACATCGGCGTGCTTACGGTTCCCTACAAGGCGCACAAGCCGACCCTGGAGTCGTTGAAAGACCATTTGAAGGGCAAGGTACTGATCGACGTGACTGTACCGCTCGATCCGTCGCACATCGATGTGGCCAAGATGCCCTCTGCCGGGAGCGCAGGGCAGGAAGCCCAGGAAATATTAGGCGAAACCTGCAACGTGGTTACGGCGTTTCAGAACATTTCCCACGTCTATTTGCGCAAGGACGGTCCCGTGCCCTGCGATGTACTCGTTTGTGGAAATAGCGAGGCGGCGCGCAAACAAGTGCTCGAGTTGGTGAAGTCTGCCGGTTTGGTGGGCTGGGACGCCGGATTGCTGCCCAATGCGGCAGTGGTGGAGGGGTTGACTTCCGTGTTGCTGGGTATCAATAAACGGTACAAGATGACCAATTCGGGTTTTCGTATCACGGGAAATTGAATATCCGATTCACTTTGAATGGTTCCGCATGAAACAACTGGTGCTCACACCACTCCCCGGTTTCCCCCTGATCGAACCGGGTGATGATTTAGCGACTCTGATCCTGGAAGGTCTGGCTCGGGCCGAACTCTCCTTGCAGGATAATGACGTCATCGTGGTCGGGCAGAAGGTGGTGTCCAAGGCAGAAGGCTGTATGCGAGATTTGAGATTGGTGACGCCCTCCGCGGAGGCGCGGCGGCTTGCCCGGGAAAGCCAAAAAGATCCACGCGAGGTGGAGGTGCTGATTGGCGAAAGCCGCAAAATCCTGCGCGTACGGCCCGGGCTGATCATCGTCGAGCACCGTTTGGGTTTCATCTGTGCCAACGCAGGATTGGATCATTCCAACCTCGGCGGTGAAGCGGGGGAATGGGTGCTTGCGCTTCCCGCCGATCCGGACGCCTCTGCCCGTGAGATACGCAGGAGCTTGCAGCAAGCCTCGGGATGCGAAATCGGCGTCCTGATCATCGACTCGCACGGACGAGCCTGGCGTCTGGGAACGGTGGGAACGGCCATCGGTGTGGCCGGATTTCCAGCCCTGTTAGATTTGCGTGGCCGGCCGGATTTGTTTACCAGGAATCTGCAGAACACGGAGGTAGGTCTGGCAGATGAACTCGCTGCTGCGGCGTCGATCATGATGGGACAAGCAGACGAAGGACGACCGGTCGTTCACGTTCGCGGGTTGCCCTATCCTCTGCGGGATGGTTCACTGGCCGAAATCCTACGTCCGGAGGAAGAAGACTTATTCCGATAGAATATAAGTAAGATTGTCATTAATACGTATTGTTTGGAGGTACGATGTCAGTTGCTATCCCGAAATCCCAAACCGATTTATTGCGTGATGAAACAAGAGCCATCGCCATCGTTGCGACGACCATGCCGGATGGCAGCCCGCAGGCAACGCCGGTATGGTTTGACATGGAGGGGGAATCGCTGTGTTTCAACACGGCCCGCGGCCGGGTAAAGGAGCGCAATCTGTCGGCCAGACCTAACGTGGCGATCGTGATCGTCGATCCGCGTGACCCCTATCGCTACCTGCAAATACGTGGCAGCGTACGGGAGATCACGGGCGAAGAAGCCCGGACGCACATCGATCGGCTGGCCGGGAAGTACACGGGAAAACCGAAATACGAAAATTACAGGGGCGAAGCGCGGGTGAAGTACTGTGTTCAGATCAAATCCGTCAGCACGATGGGTTAATTATGGAGACACGTGATCTCCATGCATTGATTCGCAGCCGGCGTTCGATCCGGCGTTTCACGGAAGAATCGGTGCCGGTCGATCTCGTGCGGCGTTTGATCGAAGCTGCCTGTCAGGCGCCATCGGCGCACAACCGGCAGCCTTGGCGTTTCGCCGTCCTTTCGGGTGAATCGGAAAAAGAAGAGCTCGCCGAGCAAATGGGCGAAGCGCTGCGCGTAGCGCGTCGGGCGGATGGCGACGCTGCGGAAGCCATCGAGGCGGATGTTGCTCGATCCTACCAACGGATTACCTCGGCGGCGGTGGTTGTGGTGGTATGCTTGACGATGGAAGCAATGGATGTCTATCCCGATGAAGCGAGGTCGAACGCCGAATACATGATGGCCGTGCAGAGCGTGGCCATGGCGGGGATGAACTTCCTCCTCGCAGCGCATGCCGAGGGCCTGGGAGCCTGCTGGTTATGCGCGCCATTGTTCGCCCCCGCAGCGGCTCGCCGGGCGCTCGACTTACCGAAAACCTGGGAACCACAAGGGTCGATCCTGCTTGGATATGCGGCGGAGCAAGGACGAAGCAGGGAACGAATGCCGGTGGAGGCGGTCTCGCTGTGGCGTTGAAAATCACGGCTCTGGCAGGCGGCGTCGGCGGTGCAAAACTCGTCGACGGGTTGGCGGCGCTGCTGCCTGCCGAAAACCTGACCGTGGTGGTCAATACCGGCGACGATTTCAAGCATTTTGGCTTGACGATCTGCCCGGATCTGGACACGATCACCTACACGCTGGCCGGTGTGGCGAATCCTGCAACGGGTTGGGGACGCGCCGACGAAACCTGGAACGTGTTGGGGACGATCGAGCAGTTGGGCGGACCGACGTGGTTTCAACTTGGCGACCGAGATTTGGCGCTGCATCTCGAGCGCACGCGTTTGCTGCAGAACGGCGAGCGTTTGAGCGCAGTCTGCGCAGGGATCTGCAAGCGCCTGGGCATCCCTGTGAGTGTGCTGCCGATGTCTGATGATCCCGTACGCACGGTCGTGTTGACCAATGAAGGCGAACTGCCGTTTCAAGAGTATTTCGTAGCCCGGCGCTGTGAGCCAAAGGTTAGCGGCTTCCAGTTTCGAGGAGTCGAACGAGCGCAGCCGGCGCCCGGTGTGCTGGAGGCCATTCGGGGAGCAGATTGCGTTTTCTTCTGTCCTTCCAATCCCTGGGTGAGTCTCGATCCGATCCTCGCAGTTCCCGGCATACGAGCAGCGGTCGCTGAAAAACCCGTGATCGGTGTGTCGCCCATCGTGGACAGCCGGGCGATCAAAGGTCCGGCGGCGAAGATGTATGCCGAATTGGGTTACGAACCCTCGGTATTGAACGTGGCGAAGCATTACGATGATTTACTGACGGTGTTTTTCGTGGATGAGAAGGATGCCGGTTTCGAATCCGGCATCAACGCGTTGGGAATTCAAACCCGGCCGACGAGCATCGTCATGCAGGATCGAGAAGATCGAATCCGTTTGGCTAAAGAGGTTATCGAATACGTATCGAAAGAGGTGTTGATGGTGGTGAAATCATGACGTTATGGGCGATCGTGCCTGTCAAACCGCTGCGCCGGGCGAAATCCAGGCTCGCCGAGGTGCTCAATCGCGATGAGCGGGCTGTGTTAAGTCAGGATTTAATGATTCATACATTGGAAGTACTCAAGGATGTTCCCCAAGTCGATTGCATGCTGGTGATCAGCCGGGATTCACGCGCGCTGGCGCTGGCGCGGGAACATGGTGCCAGGACGGTTTCGGAGCGCGGTGCGCCGCAATTGAACACCGCCCTGGTACGGGCAACGATCCTGGCGCGCGGTTATGGTGTGAGTTCCGTGCTGGTCGTTCCGGCGGATCTTCCGCTTCTTAGTCCGGAGGACGTCGAGACGCTGATCGCCGCGGCGAAGAAGCCCCCGGTGGTCGTCATCGCACCGGATCGCCACGGCACGGGCACCAATGCACTCTTGATGTCCCCGCCGGGGTTGATCGAGTACGATTTCGGTCCGGACAGTTTTTCGCGGCATCAGCAGCGTGCGAAGCAGGCGGGAGCGAAGGTCGTCGTTTGTGAGCTACCGTCTCTCGAATTGGATCTGGACGTTCCAGAAGACCTCGAAATCTTGCAGGAATGGCGATTCCAGAAAGTCCAGATCAAGGCGGAGGAATAAACATGACTGCTTCACGGGCTGCTCTTTACTTGCAGGATGCGCATGACTTGCGGCAGGGACTCGACTTCGTGCGTTATGCAGAGCAGCGTGGTTTCTATGCAGTGTGGCAGGCCGAATCGCGTCTGGTGCGGGACGCGATCGTGCCGATGGCGGCGTACGCCGCAGTCACGGAGCGCATCAAGATCGGCTCCGGCGTGATCAACAATTGGACGCGCAACATCGGTTTGCTGGCGGCGACTTTCCTGACGCTGGACGATCTGGCGCCCGGACGCATGATCTGCGGGATTGGTGCCTGGTGGGATCCGCTGGCCAAGAACGTGGGCATCGACCGCCGTAAACCCTTGTTGGCCATGCGCGAGACGGTCGAAGTGCTGCGGCGTTTGTTGAACATGGAGCGCGTGACCTTTCACGGTGAGTTCCATAACGTGGAGGGCATCGAACTCGACGTAGTTCACGGGCGGCGCGAACCGCGAGACGTGCCGATTTACATCGGCGCCACCGGGCCCAAGATGTTGGAGTTAACCGGAGAAATCGCCGACGGCGTGGTGTTGAATTACTGCGTGCCGCCGGAATACAACCATCAAGCACTGGAACATCTGCAGGCGGGCGCCAAGAAAGCCGGGCGATCGATCGACGATCTCGATCGGCCGCAGTTGGTCGTTTGCTCCGTCGATGCGAACGAAGAAAAAGCGTTGGACACGAGCCGGGAATTGCTGACCCAATATCTTGCGCAGCAGCCGCACATCGCCAAGGCGAGCGGTGTCTCCCAGGACGTGGTCACCGAAATCCAATCCATCCTGGGCTGGCCGGCGACCCACGAGCAGATCCAGAGCGCCAAACACCTGGTGTCGGACGAACTGGTGCGGCGGATCACCGCCTCGGGTACGCCGGAGCAGGCGCGCGCCAAGGTGCAGGAGTACCTCGACAACGGTGCCACGTACCCGATCCTATATCCTGTGGGCGGCGACGTGACGCTGCTCGTCGACACCTTCAGCCCATCGCCGTAAGGGCACTATCCCAATCCGAATTCATCGAGGAATAAATCCAATGACAAGCGAGGCCCAAATAGAGAAGCAAGAGCGCAAACAGCCCAATTCACGACACTGTTTCGTATGCGGATTGGAAAACGAATACGGTCTGGGGCTGCGTTTCTATGAGGTCGGTCCCGATGAGGTGACGGCCACGGTGACCATCCCGGATCAATATCAGGGTTACCCTGGCGTCGTGCATGGCGGCATCACCGCCGCCATGCTGGATGAAGTGTTGGGACGCGCGGCGATGATCGGCGATCACAATCACTTTCGGGTCACTGCAAAGATGGAAGTGCACTATCGCAAACCGGTACCGATCGGAGAAGTCCTGACCCTGCACGGGAAGGTGCTCAAACGGCGCGGGCGGTACGCCTTCGCGCATGCGGAACTGCTGCTCCCCGACGGCAGCATCGGAGCCGATGCAGATGGCGCCCTGGCAGATTTGTGGGACGACACCTTGCGGAAAGAGGATCTCGAAGCGCTGGGTTGGAAGGTATATCCCGATTAGGTGGGTTCTGCAGTGAGGGGTGAGGAGATGCGTACGTTCGAATATTTGCGGCCGAAAACGATCGAGGAAGCCGTCTCGCTACTGGAGCGCGGTGTGCCTCTGGCCGGCGGCACCCGGGTGAGCATGGAGCGCCGGCAGATCGAAGCTGCGATCGATCTGTGTGATCTAGGGTTGACGGATTTAAATATCGAAAAGGGTACCGTCATCATTGAAGCCGGCGTGAGACTGCAAGCGATCCTGGATAGCGATCCACCGCTTCCCGACGCGCTACAATCGGCCTGCCGGCTCGAAGCGGGCTGGAACGTCCGCAACGCAGCCACGTTGGGCGGGACAATCATGGCTGCGGATGGGCGCTCGCCGTTGTTGACCGCGTTGCTTGCACTGGATGCAGAGATCACGCTCGAGCCGGACTCGAGAACTATTTCTCTGGTGGATTTTCTGCATCAGCGGAACGCGGCTTCGATCCAAGCCCTCATCACCGCAGCACATTTTGAATTGCCCATCACGTTCACCTACGAACACGTCGCACGCTCACCGGTCGATCGCCCGATTGTATGCGTGGCCGTGGCGCGGTTCGAATCCAAGCCCGACACGACCTCCGCAACGATTGCACTTGGGGGTTTCGGAGATTTCCCCCTGCGGGCAAAGGAAGCGGAGATGAAGGTTGCTGCAGGTGAACCGCTCGATTCTGTGGCGGTAGCCGCTGCTTCACCGTTCGAGATGGCAGAAGATGCTTGGGCCAGTGCGGAATATCGGACTGCGGTCGTCGGCGTGCTGGTCAAGCGCATTCTCGCCAATGGGGGTGCATGATGAAGATTCATTTCACCCTCAACGGAGTGCCGGTCGAATTGGACGTCGAGGGCAGGGAAACGCTGCTCGAAGTGCTGCGCGAGCGATTGGGGATGTTTGGCGTCAAACACGGCTGCGAAAGCGGTGAATGCGGCGCCTGTGCGGTGTTGATCGACGGCGAACCGCGCAACACCTGCGTGATGCTTGTCCCGCAGGTGGAGGGTCGTCAGGTGGTGACGATCGAGGCGCTCGGCGAGCAGCCCGATCCGGGATGGCGCCAGTCCCGAGGCCTCGATCCCATTCAGCAGGCTTTCATCGACACGGGCGCGATCCAATGCGGCTACTGCACGCCGGCGATGATATTGGCTGCGCACGCTCTGCTCGAAAAGGATCCCCAGCCCTCGGAAGCACAGGTTCGTGAGACCTTGTCAGGTGTGCTCTGCCGCTGCACGGGTTATTTAAAGCCGGTGCAGGCCGTGCTGCGTGCTGCGGCGATATTGCGCGGGGATTCTGTGGAGCCATTGGAAGCACCGTTTCCCGCGTCCCAAGATTTAAAACCGCCGAGTGAACCAGCGCCCGAAGCGGGAGGCGTGGAACCCGGTGGCCCCGACGTGCTGACGCGCACGTCCGTGATGCCGCGGATTCTGGTCACCACGCAGGAATCTCCGCTTCAAGCGGTTGGCAAACCCGTTCCCAAAGTGGACGCCGTGAAATTGGCCCAGGGCAAACCGGCCTTCACCCTGGACTTCGAAATGCGGGGCATGTTGATCGCAAAAGTGCTGCGCAGCCCGCACGCGCACGCTCGTATCACACGCATCGACGCCAGCCGGGCGCGGGCATTGCCGGGCGTGGCCGCTGTGCTGACCTGGGAAGACATCCCCCGCGTGATCTATTCCACGGCCGGCCAATCCGATCCCATTCCAGGCCCACTGGACAGCTTTTCGTTGGACAACAAGGTACGCTACGTGGGCGACAGAGTCGCTTTCGTGGCGGCAGAAAGTGAAGCGATTGCGGAGGAGGCGCTCGAACTCATCGAAGTCGAATACGAACCGCTTCCGGCCATATTGGATTACTCCCACGCTATGGACGAGGGCGCAGTACAGATCCACGACGAGCCCGAATACGTCAATTTCGCAGATTCGGATCCCACGCGAAATCTTGCAGCCGAGATCCGCATCGACATCGGTGATGTGGAGGAGGGTTTCGCGGAGGCCGACGAGATTATCGAGGGTGAATATGAGGTGCCCAAGGTACAGCAAGCGCACATCGAACCGCACGCCGTGGTCACCTATTGGGACGAAAACGATCGCCTGGTGATCCGCACCAGCACGCAGGTTCCCTTTCACGTGCGGCGACAGATTGCGCCCGTGTTGGGATTGCCCATCAAACGCATTCGGGTGATCAAGCCGCGCATCGGCGGCGGTTTCGGCGGGAAGCAGGAAGTGCAGATCGAGGACGTCGCTGCGCATCTGACCATCGCAACCGGTCGGCCGGTGCGTTTCGAAACCACACGCGCTGAGGAATTCTACGCCTCCCGCTCTCGCCATCCCATGCGCATACGCATGAAAACGGGCGTCAAGCGCGACGGCACGATCACGGCCAACGAGATGTATGCCCTGAGCGACACCGGGGCATATGGTTGCCACGCCTTGACCGTGACGGGCAACACGGGCCACAAGACGATGGCGCTCTACGTGGGTGACGGCGAATATCGCAAGTCACCCAATATTCGTTTCTATGCCGATATCGTGTACACCAACCGTCCATCTTCCGGCGCTTATCGAGGCTACGGCGTACCGCAGGGTTTCTGGCCGGTCGAACGCCACATGGAGCGCGTTGCGCAGGCGTTAAATTTGGAACCACTCAGCTTCCGATTGAAAAACGCCCTGCGAGAGGGAGAACTGCATCCCTTCAGCACGGCCTGGTCGGAAGGGCGCGAACCGCGCCCGGAAACGATCAACACCTGCGGATTGCAGGAATGCGTGCAGCAAGGCAAGGCGGCTGCCGGATGGGATGCGAAATTCGGCAATCGCGATTGGCACCAGATTCCCGGCGCGCCGCATTTGCGCCGCGGAATCGGCGTGGCGCTGGTAATGCAGGGGACGGCGATCCCCTATCTCGACATGGGTGGAGCGAGCATCAAACTCAACGACGACGGCTCGTTCAATGTATTGGTCGGCGCCACCGATTTGGGCACTGGTTCAGACACGGTCCTCGCACAACAAGCCGCGGAAGTGCTGGGAGTCCCCGTGGACGACATCGTGATCTATTCTTCGGACACGGATTTCACGCCCTTCGATAAAGGTGCGTACGCCTCCAGTACGACTTACATTTCAGGCGGTGCGGTCGTGCGCGCGGCCCAGGACGTTGCGCAGCGGATTTGCATCCGGGCGGCACGCATGTTGAGCGAGCAGGGCGAGACTGTGAGCGCCGAACAAATCCATCTGGCGGACGGCTGTGCCTGGGCACCGGACGGACGCACAGTGACGCTTGCCGAAGTAGCCTTGAACGCGCTGCACCACGAGGACCAGGAACAAATCATGGGTGTGGC
Organism: Anaerolineales bacterium; assembly: GCA_034417075.1. Lineage (GTDB taxonomy): Bacteria > Chloroflexota > Anaerolineae > Anaerolineales > E44-bin32 > WVZH01. Next base: position 12,523 of record DAOULU010000006.1, on the reverse strand, counting down.
TTCCTTCGTGTCTCCCGTGGCGCCGCCGCCTTTTGCAGCGCAGTTCGCGGAGGTGACCGTCGACATCGAAACGGGGCAGCTGACCGTCGACAAGCTGGTTATGGCGGTGGATTCGGGTGTGATCGTGAACCCGCTCACCGCTTCCGGACAGATCGAGGGCGGCATGACTCAGGCCTTGGGATACGCCGTTTGCGAGGAGATGCTGTACGACGAAGACGGCCATGCCCGAGAGACCAATTTCAGTGACTACCACATTTTCGCCGCGCACGAGATGCCGGAATTGCAGACGATTTTCGTGGAGACCTTCGAGCCCTCGCATCCCTTCGGGGTGAAAGCTGTGGCCGAGATACCCATGGATGGCGTTGCGCCTGCGGTGGGCAATGCCGTGATGGATGCTTGCGGCGCGGACTTGGCGGAGATACCGATCACGCCAGAACGCCTGTGGCGAGCATTGCGCGGGATGAAATCTTGAGCCGGCCCAGCAGATGAACCGATCGCCGAAGGGGTTGTATGAACACCTGGCTGCGTTGGAACGTGACGGCGGTGTGGCCGTTCTGGCAACCGTGATCCGCACACACGGCTCTGTGCCCCGACGCGAAGGGGCGAAGATGCTGATTCTGGCCGATGGCACACAGGAAGGGACCATCGGTGGCGGCGAAATGGAAGCGCAAGTGATCGAGGAGGCGCTGCAGGTTCTCAAGGACGGGAAGTCTCGCATTCGAACCTACTCCTTCGTCGATCCGCATGATGGGGATGTGGGCGTTTGCGGGGGGGAAATGGAAGTGTTTATGGAAGCGTTGAACCCGAGCCCGAAGTTGGTCGTCCTCGGCGGCGGCCATGTCGGCAAGGCCGTCGCTCATCTGGCGACGTGGCTGGGATTTCGAGTCGTGGTCGTCGACGATCGTGCGGAATTTGCCACTCCCGAAGCTGTCCCTGAAGCGCACGAGTATATTCACAGCGGACCGCAGGGTTTTGCAGACGCCGCGGGAATCCACGAGGATACCTACGTGGTTCTGACGACGCGGGGTGTCGACGTCGATGTGCAAGCACTGCCCGGACTGCTGGACACGCCCGCGGCGTTCATCGGCGTGATCGGCTCGCGGCGGCGCTGGGAAACGACAGCGCAGCAATTGACCGAGAGTGGTATCCCTGCAGAAAGGCTGCAGCGGGTGGTCTCTCCGATCGGGCTGGAACTGAACGCCGAGACGCCGGAGGAGATCGCCGTGAGCATACTGGCGCAGATCATCATGCTGCGAGGCGGTGGAAGCGGCGAGCGAATGGCACACACGCCGCAATTTGTGAGAGAATCGGAAACATAGCGAGCCGACGATTTCGGAAAGCTGCGAGGTGCGTACGGGAAGATGTGGGAACGCTACTTTACACTCAACACGATGGAAGAAGTTCTAGAAGTATTGGATGAGCACGCCGGAGTGGCGCGCATCGTCGCCGGAGGGACCGATTTACTGCTTGAATTGGAGCGCGGCCAGCGGCCGGATATCACGGCACTGATCGACGTGAGTCGGCTCAAGGGGCTGGATGAGATCCGGCTCGATGAGGAAGGCTGGATTCATTTGGGCCCATTGGCGACGCACAATCACTGCGCCGGGTCGAAACTGATCGTCGAGCGCGCCTTCACCTTGGCGCAGGCTTGCTGGCAGGTCGGCGCGCCGCAGATCCGCAACCGGGGTACGATCGCAGGCAACCTGGTTACCGCTTCGCCGGCCAACGATTCGATCCCACCTCTGATGGCCCTGGACGCCGAATTGACCCTGCGTTCACGTTCCACAGAGCGCACTCTGAAGCTCGAAGATTTCTACACCGGCGTGCGCAGGACGACGTTGGCTGAGGACGAGATGATCGTAGACATCGCCTTCCGCGCGCCTACGGCGAAGGCGCGCAGCACGTTTCAGAAGTTGGCGCTGCGCAGGGCGCAGGCAATCTCTGTGGTCAACGCAGCGGTCTTGCTGGAAATCGACGAGTCGAAAGTATCGCATGCGGCGATCACCCTGGGTTCGGTTGCGCCGACGGTGATCCACGCGACCGAGGCGGAGTCGTATTTATTGGGGAAGGAACTCTCGGACTCCATTATTGACGAGGCGGAGAAACTCGCCGCAAAAGCCGCGGCGCCGATCGACGACCTGCGGGGTTCGGCGGACTATCGTCGCCAAATGGTGCAGATATGCACCAGGCGGGCGTTGCGCGATCTGGCAGAAAATCGTGAACGCCGGGATTATCCCGAACACCCCGTCATGCTCTGGGGCAGCAGTGAGATGCCTGCCGCTTCCCAACTTGCAACGTCCACCAAGCACCAGGCGGGCACAATCATCGAGACGACGATCAACGGCAAAGCGTACCGATTCAATTCGGGCCAAGACAAGACCTTACTGCGTCTACTCCGTGAGGAAGGTCATCTTACCGGCACGAAAGAAGGCTGCGCGGAAGGGGAGTGCGGAGCGTGTACGGTATTCCTCGACGGTGTCGCCGTGATGGCCTGTTTGGTTCCCGCACCGCGCGCCCATGGCGCGGAAATCGTTACCATCGAGGGCATTGCCCGTGGTGATGAGCTGCATCCGGTTCAGCAGGCTTTCATCGACGAGGGTGCCGTGCAGTGTGGGTACTGCACGCCCGGTTTCATCATGTCGGGAGTCAAGCTCTTGGAGGAGCGGCCACATCCCACGCAAGATGAGATCGTCCAGTCGATCACGGGTAATCTATGCCGCTGCACGGGATATTCGATGATCGTCTCGGCCATCGACAAAGCTGCTCACGATTCCGAAAATTGAAACGAAGGGTCACTATCTAGCAAGGCGAATATCAACGTAAATTCAGGAGGTTGCAATGGGTCGAGGAAGTATGTGGTCGGATCGAAGATTCTATGAGGAACGCGAAAAGAAGAAACGCGGGAATCCGATTTGGCGGGGAGTCGGCTGCGTCATTATCGCCATTTTAGGCGTAGCTGCCTACTTCTTCTCCGGTTGGTTTATCCGCTCGGGTCTGGTCTATCTACCACGAGACGCGCTACGCCCATCCTTTGCTACATTCCTGCCGGACGGCGCATTCGTGCAAATCGTGGTTTCCCTGCTTTTCATGATGTTGTGCTATTCGATTCTGAGCATCATCTGGGCGGTGTTGTTTCCGAAGAAATTGGGCGAGACTGACGCTCCGCTGCCGAAAAAGAGACCCGGCGCAAGGAAACGAAGGTAAATTCGATATCACGATTTCATGTTTTTTGGTTGGATCACGCAGCGAGTGGAAGGATTGGATGTCTCTCTTTTGCCGCGGTTCGAAGTGTGAGCGGAAATCGTTAACTTGTTTTGAGGCGCACACATGTCATTGATTGGCAAATCCGTACCCAAAATCGACGCCCGAGAGAAAGTGACGGGAGAAGCCCACTTCCCCGGGGACATCGACCGCCCCGATCAAGCGTACATGAAAATTCTCTTCTCTGGGAGACCGCACGCCATCGTACGCAGCGTGGATACCTCGGCCGCAGAAGCGATCTCCGGCGTGCTTGCCGTGCTTACGGCGAAGGACGTCCCCGTGAACGAGTACGGCCTGATCATGCCCGATCAACCCGTTCTCTGCGGTCCGGGTTCTTCGAAACCGTACTCCGACCGAGTGCGTTTTGTTGGCGATCAAGTAGCGCTGGTGGTAGCGGAAAGCGAGGCGATCGCGGCGGAAGCTGTGAAGCGCATCGAAGTTGAATATGAAGATTTGCCGGTTCTCACAGACGTCCTACAGGCGTGGAAATCGAACGACGTCCTGCTGCATCCGGACCGGGAGAACAACATCTTCTGCCATTACCGCATCCGCAAGGGAGACATCGAAAAGGGTTTTGAAGCGGCGGATGTGATCGTCGAGGGGGAATACCGTACACCAGCACAGGAGCACGCATTTTTACAGCCCGAAGCCGGGTTGGCCTACATCGATGATGAAGGGCGAATAACGGTCGAGGTGGCCGGCCAGTGGACGCACGAGGACCAGGAGCAAATCGCCCACGCGCTCGACCTTCCCAAAGATCGCATTCGGGTGATCTATCCCGCCGTCGGCGGAGCGTTCGGCGGGCGTGAGGACATGTCGGTGCAGATCGTGCTTGCCTTGGCGGCGCAGCATCTACACCAACGCGGAATCGATCGACCGGTGAAGATCATCTGGTCGCGCGAGGAGTCGATTTTCGGACACCACAAGCGGCATCCTTTCGTCCTGCGCGCCAAGTGGGGCGCCAGCCGCGAAGGAAAAATCTTGGCGGCGGAAGTCGATGTGATCCAGGACGGCGGCGCGTATGCCTACACCTCGACGAAGGTGCTGGGCAACGCCACCCTGATGTGCACGGGTCCGTACGAAATCCCCAACGTGAAAGTGGACGCTTATGCTGTGTACACAAATCACATTCCGGGCGGGGCATTCCGCGGTTTCGGTGGGCCGCAGGGCGCCTTCGCCGCTGAAGGGCAGATAAACAAGCTGGCAGAAGCCCTGGGCATGGATCCCGTCGAAATTCGCGAACGCAACATTTTCCGGGAAGGCTCCCTGCTGTCTGCGGGGACGCCGCTGCCGGAGGGTGTCAGCATGGACGAGGTCTTGGCCGCCTGCGCGCAAAGAGGCGGTTGGAAGCAGACGAAGCGGGGTTGGGCGAGGAAAGCAGATGGGGATGAAGGGGAGGAGGGGAATTCGCATCTACGCCGCGGGGTTGGTTTTGCCTGCGGGTTCAAGAACGTGGGTTTCTCGTTCGGCGCACCCGAGCAGTGTATGGCGACGGTGGAACTTCACGGCTCGGCTGACATCGAGGAACTGGTGCTGCGGCACGCCGGGGCGGATGTTGGGCAGGGGTCGCATACCGTCATGGCGCAGATGGCAGCGGAGGCGGCTGGCGTTGCCATCGATAAAGTGCGCCTGGTGGCTTCCGACACGGCGACGTCCGACGATTCGGGCTCGGCTTCGGCCTCGCGTTTGACCTTCATGTCGGGGAATTCGATCCGCGGCGCGGTGGCGGCGGCGCTGGAAAAGTGGCGCAGTGAGGAGCGTCCTGCGGTGGCGACGTATCAATACCGCCCGCCGGCGACGACGCCCTACGATCCGCAAACCGGCAAATCCGAGCCGAATTTCGCCTACGGCTACGTGGCGGAGATCGTCAAGGTGGAGGTCGATACCGAAACCGGCAAGGTGCGGCTGTTGGAGGTGATCTGCGCAGACGACGTGGGACGGGCCGTGAATCCACAAGGAGTACACGGCCAGATCGAAGGTGCCATCGTACAGGCCGGCGGCTACGCGCTACTGGAAGATTTCCAGCAAGAAGGCGGCTATGTACAAACCGGTCTGCTTTCGACGTATTTGATCCCTACGGTGATGGATATCCCCGAGCGGATCGAAGCCGTCGTGTTGGAGCATCCCGATCCGATCGGCCCCTGGGGTGCGCGCGGCATGGGGGAGATGCCTTACATTCCTTTGGCGCCTGCGATTGCGGCGGCGATCAAAGACGCGCTCGGCGTATGGATCGACGAATTCCCATTTATGCCAGAACGAGTGCTGAAAGCCTGGTCCGGTAAAAAGTAAGGTCCTTAAAGGAATCCAGGGGAGGGCGTGATGCGTGGACAGAAGCAGAAGGATGATTCCACTGTCGCCGGCGTCGTACTGGCCGCGGGCGACTCGCAGCGCTTCCCCGAGCCGAAGCAGCTTTTGCGTTGGCAGGGGAAGGCGCTTGTCTGGTACGCGGTGCGCGCGGCTGTGGAGGGTGGTCTGGATCCGGTGGTCGTGGTGACGGGCGCGGCGGCGGAGGATGTTCGGGATGCGTTAGCGGTAGAGCCCGTCGAATTCGTGCACAATCCCGATTGGGCGAGCGGGCAGAGCTCGTCGATGAAGGCCGGCCTGGATGTGGTGCGGGATCCAGCCGAGGCGGTGGTGATGCTGCTTTCCGACATGCCCACGGTGGATGCGAAACTGGTGCGTGCCCTACTGGCTGCGTATCGGGATAGCGACGCCGTCATCGTCGCGCCGCGGGTGAAGGGCCGGCGCGGTAACCCGGTGCTGTTCACGCGGGAGACCTATACGGAATTGGACAACGTTGAGGGGGATCGAGGCGGGCGCAGACTGATCGGCACACTGCCAACGGAGTGGGTCGATTGGGACGATTCGGCGTTGCAGGACATCGATAATGAAGCGGATTGGGAGCGCTTGCGAGGCGAGGGATGATCGCTGCCGTCCTGTTGGCGGCCGGAGAATCCAAGCGCATGGGATCGCCGAAGCTGGCGCTGCCCTGGCGCGGTGAAGGATCGTTGATCGCCACGTTGGCAAATACGTTCGCAGCAGCTGGTGCTGCACCGGTGATCGTGGTGACCGGCGGCGACCGGGAGGCGGTCGAGCGCACACTCGATCCTGACAGGGTCCAACCGGTTTTCAATTCGGATTACGTCCGCAGCGAGATGCTGGGCTCGATTCGGGTTGGACTACGCGCCATTGAGGATGAAGCGATCGAGGCCGCTTTTGTCTGTCCCGGTGATCTGCCTTTTTTGCAGGTCGACACCGTGTGCAGTTTGCGGCAAACCTGGGAACGGAAGCGCAGCCGGATTCTGGCGCCGAGCTTTGGACGTCGTCGGGGGCATCCGGTTCTGTTCGTGCGAGCGATGTGGCCAGAGATTCTGGCGTTGGAGGAAGGCGAGACTTTACGCGATTATCTAAGCGACCGGGCGGGGTGGATCGATTACATGGAGACGAAAGACGCCGGCGTGTTGAAGGACATCGACACACCGGAGGACTATGCCGGAGCTGCGGGAGACGAGGGGTAGAGTGGATGAGGACTGGAATTGGCGACTGAGCTCGAATATCACGTGCGCGTGAGCCGGCGCGCCAAGCACGCCCGACTGCAGATGTCGTTGCGAGAGGGGCTGGTGGTCGTCGTGCCGAAAGGCTACGATCGCAGGCGCATTCCCGATTTGCTGACCCAGAAGCAAGGATGGATCGAGAAGGTGGCAAGGGAAATCGAAACGCAGCGCGAACTCGCGCCGAAAGACGCCTGGCCCGAGCGATTGGAGCTGCGCAGCATCGGGGAGATTTGGCGCGTCGAGTATGCGGATGCCGCGTCGGTGAAATTGGTCGAGCACCCGGGCAATCACTTGAAAGTCTACGACGGCAAGGACGATCCGGATGGGGTACATGCCGTGCTGCGGAAATGGCTGCGGCGTAAGGCACACCGGCACCTCAAACCCTGGCTGCGGCACCTGGCGGAGGAAAACGGTTTCGGGATTAGACGCATATTCATAAAGTCACAGCGCACGCGCTGGGGCAGCTGTTCGGAGCAGAAGAACGTCAATTTGAATCTGAAGCTGCTTTTCCTGCCGGAAGACCTGGTGCATTATGTGATGCTGCACGAACTGTGTCACACGGTATATCTAAACCATTCGAAGGAATTCTGGGCGCTGGTCGCGCAGCACGAGCCGAAATATATGTCGAAGCGAAAAGAGCTGCGGAAGGCATGGAAGTACGTTCCGGCATGGGTGGAGGGGTGAGGCCAGTCCACGGGCTTGGGAGTATGGATGGCGTGGCGGGAGTGTAAACGTTGCAGTAGGAGGCTGTTTTTCGTCGAAGGACAGCCGTTGCCGCTTGAAGGCTACTGCGAGGCGTGCTACGAGGAAGTGACCGGCAAATGCTCCGCTTGCCAGGGAACGGGGCAAATTGAACGGGCACATTTAGGCAAGTCGGATTGTTTGAAGTGTGATGGAAGCGGCTTAGCTGCGGAACGGGATGGAGGCAGGGGGTGAGAGTCAATCACGGAATGCAGCTTGCGGGGTATTTTAAAGTCCTTTAAAAGGTTGAAAATACACATTATTGCGTATCGAGCGGGCTGCGCACTGCGAGGCCGCCGCGCTTGATCACGTGGGTGTAGATCATGGTGGTCTTTACGTCCCTGTGCCCCAGCAGCTCCTGCACCGTGCGGATGTCGTATCCCTTTTCGAGCAGGTGGGTGGCGAAGCTGTGTCGCAAGGTGTGGGGTGTTACATGTTTCTGAATGGCGGCGATTCTGGTGGCGTCGCGGATAGCGCGGCGGAGGGTGCTGGGCGCGCGGTGGTGCCTGCGGAGCCTGCCGCTGCGTGGGTCAGTGGAGAGGCTGCGAGAGGGAAAGACCCACTGCCAGATCCATTGGTGGTCGGCGTCGGAGTACTTTCGTTCGAGCGCGTGGGGCATGTATACATTGCCCATGCCTTTGCGTAAATCGCGTCTGTGGACGGCACGAACGTGCCGCAGGTGGCGTTGAAGGGGTTGGATCAGAACGAGTGGCAGCATCGTGATGCGATCCTTTGCGCCCTTCCCGTCGCGCACGATGATCTGTTTCTGGTCGAAATCCAGGTCCTTGACCCGCAGGCGCATACACTCGGAAATGCGCAAGCCGCTGCCGTAGAGCAGTTGGGCCATGAGCTGATTTAGCCCCTGCATGCTGTCCAACAAACGTTGCACTTCCTTCTGGCTCAACACCACTGGCAGCGGTTTACGGCGTCTGGCGCGCAGGGCTTGGATGGGACCTTCGAGCGGTTTCTGCAGCACCTGATTATAGAGGAAGAGCAGCGCGTTGAGCGCTTGATTCTGTGTGGAGGCGGCCACTTTCGCGCGCGCGGCCAAGTGGGTGAGGAAAATTTCGACTTCCGGTGTGCCCATGGCGCGCGGGTGGCGTTTCCCGTGGAAGAGGATGAAGCGGCGGACCCATTGGACGTAGCTGCGCTCGGTGGACTGCGAATAATGTTTGCGGCGCAGTGCGAGGCGCATTTGATCGAGCAAACGGGAAGGTTTGTTGGCCATGACTATCCCCCTGTTGGTTGTCCCCCGGCGGAATCTGGATTATGCTATAAAGCGTTGAAAGGCAGATAACACGCCATGGGGATTGATTATTATCTCAATTATACTCATAGTCAGGTAAATATCGAATACCAACGCATTTCCGCCCGCGAGCGACCGGAATTCGGGAGTTACGAGAGCGGGTTTAATAGTTAATAATAGTTAGCCGATGGATGATAAATGTCTTGAGGTTGATCGTGGAATTAATACATAATATTGGCAGTATTCTATTTAAATTCGCGCTAGTGAATATTGTACTCATGATTTTATCTCAATTTGTAGTACCTCCAATCATTGCAGGCATGATCTATCGTCGATGTGCAGAATTGGGATACAAAATGAGATCCCGCCCAGAATTAGCGGGTTTAAAGGGTTCAAGCTTCTGGGCTGAGGCAAGTGAGTTTGATAAAAAATATTCATATGATGATACTATTTCTCTAAAGCTTAAGTTACGTGATTACTATGAAATTTATAAGATTATTTCAATACCTTTCTTGTTACTTACGTTATTACTTTACAACCCATTCTAAACTCAATACCTTGACGACAAAAGTCATCGGCTAACCATTCGCTGGAGCAGACTCGAGATTCAGCCGGATTTGCCTAGAGTTGAGTTATGACCGGGGAGGAAAGCGAGCTGCTCAGCTCAAAGCCGTTGGGCAGCCGCATTGGAAAGGAAATTAATAAATGACAATCTATAGAGTAGATCTTCCATTGATATTGTTTTTAATAATCCTGGCTATCTTGGCTTCGTTATGTGGCTGTTCGGTCTCAAGAGACAGTCAGACAGGTGGCGATACTTTGGTTGAGGAAGATTGGTATCGACTTACCTTGCCTGGAGCCTGGACTAGCGCCGATTCACAAGATGAGTCAGTCTTCGTGTTCGACAGTGACACGGAGCATGAGCAACTGATGGTTTCCTTGTTCTTCTCTGAAAAGCCGATGGACCGCAGCCAGCAGAAGGATACTTGTCAATCGCTTGTCGACATCCAACGCCAAGCGGAGAGCGATATCTCTGGTGCCTCCCTTCAACTGTCGGACGTGGGCTATGGAGACCAAGGGCAGGTTGTTGCTGCTCGCTTTACCGGAAGTGGATCACCTAAGCGTCAGTCTGCCACTCTTGTCCTCTGTTCGCCAGACACTGCTGCCATCTTCCATTACGATACGTTTGATCTGACTCAGGCAGAGTTCGAGACCCGCGCGGCTTCGATCATGAACTCAATCGAATTGAGCATGCGTCAATGAGCGCTGGTTGTGTGCGGCTGCCCAACCATTCGCTGGAGCAGACTCGAGATTCAGTCGGATTTGCCTAGTGGCGGAATAAGGCCGGGGTCGGAAGCGAGCTGCTCAGCTCAAAGCCGTTGGGCAGCAAAGACCCTTATAGAAAGTAACTGATGATGAATGTAAATGATGATAAGAAAGATGTGATTAGTCACGGTATGCTTGGAAAATCCATCTTGGTTGGTTTGACGTATCGAGATCAAGATGGAAACTTGACTGAACAACGGCAAATCTTTGGTGAGATCTCAAGTATTAGTGAAGAAGAAACTACGATGGAGGTTGATGAAGCGGACGGCACTTTTTGGAAATTACCGTTCTATCCTCGCACAATTCTTGAAGCTCCACGCGGTGTATATAAATGCAATTCCAGTGATTTACAAATTGAGAATCCTGATTTACTAACGTCATGGTCAATCATAGTTAACAAAAATGAAAATGAAGGTCCAGATTGGCAACCAAATTATCATCCGATATCAAGCCCAGTAAATCCTCGTGAGTGGGAATTTGAGTATGAGGCCGATACTGAATACCAACGAGAAAGAATATTGGCTAAAGGCAATCAATATATCGGGAAGCGCCTGCTTGTTGGACAAAGATATTATGTGAGTGATGGAGAACAATGGGAGCTCCTAAAGCAAGAGCAATTTCACGGTGAGATCGTAAGAGTAAATCCAAGCGAAGGGATCGTGATAATGCAACCCAATGGGGAAGAAATGGCATTACCGCCTGATTTATCTCTATTGGAGCCTTCAATACCTGGGGCTGAGTACAAGCTAAGGTCAACGGGTGAAATTATCAAAGATGCGGATTACATAACAAGTTGGGAAGTTTACCATCCGAGAGATGAAGAATAACGTTCGATTGATGTTTGCTTTTTGCTGCCCAACCATTCGCTGGAGCAGACTCGAGATTCAGCGGGATTTGCCTAGAGTTGAGTTATTATCGGAGTTGGAAGCGAGCTGCTCAGCTCAAAGCCGTTGGGCTGCACATAGCAGTCAATAGTTTTTGAAGGGTCTGATTGGGAGAATCATGAAATATGTTTGGAAGCGTAATAAAAAGAGCTCCGCTCATTTATTAATGTATTTATTGTTTCTGTCAATAATTACTGCAAGCTGCTCCCAAAGACATGAGGCAGACAACCATTTCGAAGAAGTAACAACCACTGCTACTGTACCCTATCAGAATCAAGCCTCGAATACTCCAGCTCAAACTAATACTGTTGATACTATTACAACTGAACCCGTTTTTTCTTTGCCTACTTCTAAGTTGGCACTTGTGAAACTCATAGATGAGATACCCTTTGTGTGTATAGTTAATGCTGATGGTACAGATCTACAATGTCTTACAGACAAGTTTGAAAACGGTGATTTTCCTTTTGGGTCTCCTAACAACAACATAATTGGGTTTGTTTCAATGGCAAGTTCTCCTTTTCGACCGTATTTGATTGTAATGGACATTGAGAGTAGTCAAATACTATTCCAAATTGAAGATATTAAAGAGTCGGTTTTGTCTCCTGATGGAAGTCAACTTGCATATACTACATCTACAGATTACATCAGCTCTCTTTCGGGAGAAATATGGCTTGCTTCTGATCCGGATTGGGCATCTCGTCAATTATTCACGACATCAGAAAATGTCGGAGCGATGTTTTGGTCACCCACTTCGAATCAAATACTTGTACGAATACACGATCCGGAATCGGGTGCTCCAAAATTGATGTTATTAAACTTGGACGGCAGCACTGAAGAAATACCTATAGTCGGTTCGTCCATTGATTGGGATCCAACAGGTCACATGATTGTATATAGTGATTTTGATGGATTGAAAAGCCAGGTTCGGATTTTTGATATCGTAAGTAAAGAGGATCATTCAGTCACTGAAAGAGGCGAGTATAGTGGAATTGATCTATCGTGGTCTCCACTTGGTAATCTATTGGCGTTAAGAGTTCATGAAATGAATTCCGACGACTCGAATTTTCATCTAATGGATTTGAAAGCAGAATCTACAACTTCAATATCGACAAATGGGAAAAGGGTATATGGTTTTTCCTGGTCCCCAGATGGTCTGTATTTAGGATTAATGATGAATAAAGGCGATGGTCTGATTTGCTCCCTTCATATTTACTCTTTACAGGAAGGAACGATGATTGAGACCACTGAGTCGGAGTTTGATTGTCGCCAGATTGTTTGGAAGCCTTAATTATTGGTCATTGTTCTGTGCAGCCCAACAATTCGCTGGAGCAGACTCGAGATTCAGCCGGATTTGCCTAGTGTTGGAGTAAGGCCGGAGTTGAGGGCGAGCTGCTCAGCTCAAAGCCGTTGGGCGGCAAGTGTGAAATGCATTATCTTCAAGGAAAATAACATCCAATTTTCATCATCGAAGGATTGAGAGAAAGTGAACGACGAAAAATATGAATTGAAAT
>DAOULU010000005.1:0-2419 GCA_034417075.1 Anaerolineales bacterium | reverse complement strand
AGGGGAATACTCGCCGGGCTCGCCTGCAAGGAGGGATCTAGCTGGCTCGAAAGCCTGGTATCGTGCATGAGGGAGGAAGGCTGGATCGGCCGCAATATCGAGAAGCAGGTACTCGACCGCATCGGCTCGTTTTCGGGAAACGAGACGGATCGAATCGCCCTTGCGGCGGAGGTCCTTTTCGGCTTCTTCCCCGATTACGACGTGCTGGACCGCGCCTTCTCGGGAACGGAGATTTCGGAACAGCTGAAGAACCAGAGATTGGACGACATCCTGGCGCAGGCCGAGGGTCGCGCACAGTCTTTGGGCGCCACCTACGTGAGGCGGAGGTACGAAGATTATCTAGTGTCCGTCGATAAAAGCACCGTTTGCATTTTCAAACTGCAAATCACTGATGAATTCAGCGAAGCAAAGCTTCAAAAATCCGAAAACGACCAACCGGTACTACCGAAACGGCCGCACAGAGACCTCCATCCATGGTTCTGGTAGAAATAGACCGGGAGAACTTTCTCTGATGCTCGCTAAAGCAATTACATTCACGATGTCGCATTGGATATCACCCGCACGAAGCGGCCACGGCCTCGCGCTCCAGAAGCAACCGGGACATGATCTTCAAATTGTGGGCGATAATCGAAGCCCAGACGTAGCTCTTGAACGATTTCCAACCCCGCCAGGCGCATCGGCCAAGACCAACCGCGCGCTTCAAGGCGGAGATAATCCCTTCGATACCGGCACGAAACTTCCGCAGTTTCTTTCTGAGCCACGGGGTCGGAAAAAGTTTCTCCGTCTCCTTGCCGACCTGCTTGTTGAAATATACGTTCTCGACGCCGGCCGATTTGGCATAGGCGGCATTGTGAAGGCTAGCAAAACCGCCGTCCGCTGCCGAGGATGTCGGAGACTCACCGTACAGATCGATCTGGCGGTCGATGGCCCGTGTGAAAATACCAGAGTCCGCGGGATTTCCACGGAAGATCGTGCAATCCAGGACCAGGCTTGCCTTCCCTGCAGTGAAGCAAACTTTATGCCCGAACTCCGTTTCCCTCCTCTTCTTGACGATGATATCCGTGTGTTCCTCGAAGATGCTCACGACCTTCTCTTCCGAGGGAACATCCTCGCCCTTGAAAACCCTTCTGCTTGTCTGGTCGAGGATCCTCTCGAGAAGGTCGGCAAATTTGGCAAGTTCCTCTGCCATGTACTTGGCCAGCACTTCTTCGTCAAAGGAGATCGAATCGCTTCTTGCGAAGGCGTAGAGTTTCTTCACGCCATCCCGGGCATATCCAAGGACTTCAGTGCCATATTTCACGAGGTCGAGGTACAATCCTTTCCTTTGATCGTTGTTCTTGGCGTCATAAACGGCCTTCATCCTTTTTTTCACGACACGAGTCCGGTCCTTGAACAGGATTCCAGCCTCGAGAAAATCGGCTCGAGCCCTCCCAAGGATTCGGGTGATCACACGGACAGAGTCCCAGATCAGGCTGCTGTCCGTCGGGTAGTGGATGTTGGTCTCCACGACAGTCGTATCGGTTCGAATGCTCCGGCCGTTCTCTATGCCGTTTTCTTTGGCGTAGATGACAAGTGCCCGGTTGACTTCTTCAAGGGTCTCGGGAGAAAGCCTCTTTACATTCTTCTGAAGGGTTTGGAATATAGGGACGAGTTGGAAATCATACCGGCAAAACCTTCGCAAAAGTACGGAATCCTCGATTCGGTCACGCAAGGTACGGTAGTCCCATTCGAAAAGCTGTTTCACGATGGACACCCGCAACACTTGCTCGGCGCTCATCCCCGGCCGCCCCTTCGATTCGTCCGCCCCGCCTGCGATATCCCGCGCCACCAGTACAAGTATTTTTTCATTGGCTTTGAGGATTTCGTCCATTTTTTTGAGCCCTGCTCCGGCTTTGGGGTCAAATGGCTGGAAATCCAGCCCTTGTTGTGTGTCGAATATGCTTCGCATTTCCCCTCCGATCATCTCGTCTTTGTTTTACATAACGTATTCCATTCCAAAGTGTTGGGTTCTTTATCAATTCCGACTATATTTTATTTCGAGCGTCTTCTTGTGATGATTTCCTTCCGTAACCGATGTATTATCAATGGGTTATCTTTTTTCTACAGAAACTAGCTAATGATACTGTGCCAAGTTCGATAAAGTGCGTACCAATAACTTGCGATCAAGCTAAAAAAACAGAACAATATTTAAATAACCCAACTGATTTCGGATTTGGACTTGGAAGAGCTTGTATGGATTGGGCACATGGTGCTGGAGTTGCTGCGGGGATTGTCAAACCCGGAGCTGGATATGAAAGTTATCCTTATGGAAGAGGAAACGTGAAATTACTTACACAAAGAAGACTTACAAGCGTATGGGGAGGAGCGACGTCGAACAAATAAGCGGAACAAAATACTTTTAAGGTTGCGCCAAGCTTAT
>DAOULU010000004.1:0-37780 GCA_034417075.1 Anaerolineales bacterium | reverse complement strand
TACACCTACCGCTGGCGAGTACGAGCCATCGATGGAGCCGGGAATCAAAGCGACTGGTCGTCCTGGTTCACGTTCAATATCCCATTGGGTTAAGGTAGCGAGGAGATCTTTCCATGAAAAAAAGACTGGAATCACTGCGCAAGTTCTTCGATACGAAGCAAGGATCCCGAAAGAAATTAATTCTGGCTCTGGTCCTCATCGTGCTCTTTCTCCTGGCGATCCTCGTCGGCTTAATCGTCTTCAACCACTTACAAGCGAAAGCCCTCAACGATCATCCACTCGTACTCATACACACACCGGAGAACCGCGACCACGTTGGACTGGGCCAGGAGGTCAGCTTGCATGCGACGGCACGCTCGCAGAACGGTATCGCCCGTATCGAACTTTGGGCGGACGATGGTCTCGTCGTTGCACAAGCCACTCCGGAGGGAGAAATCCTATCTCCAGCCGTCCTGCATATCTATTGGGAACCCTTAACGGCGGGCAAGCATACGCTGGTCGTACAGGCAGTGTCCAACAGCGGTGTACGCGGACAAGCGACGATCGTCGTGTACGCAGGCGAAGGACTGGCTGCCGGGATTGAAGAAGACTCCGCCGTCGAAAGTGGAGGTGAACCTGGCGCAGCAGAAGAAGGCACGGAAGGTGATACGGGTGCAGCACCAGGGGGTTCTGCACCTATTCCCGGTGGTTCTCCCCCCGGATCGAGCGATGACATCGGTGACCTTTTCGGGGATGGTGAACCGGAGTCCGAATCCGAGGATGAACCGGAGCCATCTGCGGAAGGCGGCGATCCGATCGCACTGAAAGTTGAAATTCTGGCGCTGGAAACTACGGGGAGCTACGAAGGGCTGCATTGTTACGTCAGTTTCGGTGAATCCGATGATGCACCCTCACAGTGGTATCCAGATTTCGATAACAATCAAGCCAGCGACGATTCCTTCCCCAGCAGCGACGGACGCAATTGGGACGTGGAACCCTACCTTTCCGGGGACTCCGTACCCTTCATCATCTGGCCCGAAGACCAGCCTTTAGGTATCAACAGCACCTGCGTAGGCATAGCCGACAGTGGCATGTCCGCACCCGAATTAGGACAGGTAAATCTGATCCGCCGACCGGAAACTTGGGACGGCATCACCCGCAGGGTCATGAGTGAGGGTGGAGAAGGCTCCTACACCATTGACTACCGCATATACAAGGAGGGCGAAACCCCCGAGGATCTGGTCGAAAAAGAGATCGATCCAAACATGACGATACCAACCAATTTACATGTTCAAAATTGGGCCAATCCCTTCGGAGAAATCGTGGGGCAATCGCTGATGTGGGATTACGAACCGGACGAGGACGAAGAGCCCATCGACGGCTTTATCCTCTACATGAACGAAACTATGCAGTGGGTCGAACCAGCCGAAAAAACATGGACCGACGTTCCCTCCCAATGGTTCAAACCGCCTTGCGGTGAGACGTACTCCTTCACGGTGAGCGCCTATCGTGGTAGCCCTGTTGCTGGTACCGAGTCGTATCCCTCGGATCCCCTATCGTTCTATACCGCGGATGTCGGTGATCCGATTTGCATTCAAACCTATCTATTATCCTTCAACACAATGACCACGGGCACTCTACCTGAAGGCGGCCTGTACAACGGTATGTACGGCTCTTTCTACGTCAACGACGAGAGTGTGGATTTCGACGGCCGTTGTGAAGGATCGGGGATCTGTGGTGAGGTGGGTTTGTATGAAAATTACGAGTACGATCTGCATAGCACGACCAGCTATCTCGGCAATGGCCCGACGCAATTCCTGATCACGCAAGGGGACGACCACAGCCTGCATTACGGCTACGAAGTGAACACCACATACACCAGAGGGCTTGGCCAGACGAGCACGGGTCGTTTTTGTTACAGCGAAGGCACGATCGATTGGGTCGACCTCGTCAACATGATCGATCCGATCGTCGAACACACGATGACCGCCTCGCTCGGTCCGGTGCGAGATTTCTGCCAGGTCTCCTATACCATCGAACCTCTGGGTAGCGGCCCTTCGGTTCAACCCGGACAACCGTTACCGCTGCCGTTCTTAGCCGTGGAGGAAATAACCATCGACGATACCGGCTGGCTGCAAATCCAGATCCGCAATGAAGGCAATGCGGACTGGACGCACAACATCCCCTTCAGCCTGACCAAGAACTCGGAAGAACCCATAGGCAGCTACACCTGGCCATCTTCGACCATCGCGCCGGGTGGTCGGGTAACTCTGGAGTACAACATGGGCGGCAATTCGCAGCCCATGGATGTCTGCGTAATTCTCGACCCGGAGAACGAAGCCCCGGAGCAGGACGATCGTTTCGAGTCGCCGCGAGAGCCCTACTGTCATCCCCTACCGGATTTGTCCATTTCGCGGGTGTCCTACGATCCGGAAAGCGAAACGCTGACACTCATCGTCGATAACACGGGCGGTACACAGGAACGTACCGATTTATCCCTACAGCTCAACATGCCGGGCATCGAGTCACGTCCCGTCCTCCAACCGGACGTGACCTTGCATCAATATGGCGTCAATCTCATTGATATACCTGGCATCACGGAGGAAATACGGGACGCCATGATGGAGGGCTACACGGTCAGCGTCGATCCCACGGACGACATCGAAGAGACGAACGAGGAGAACAACACCTACACCGTCCGTCCTGGCGCCGTTCTTCGATTACATTGGGTGTCGGTCCACTCGCACTACTACCCATACTACAGCGCATCCGATAGCACGCAGGAACAAAGATACAGCCTTACCGTGTCGACCGGAGCACCCGAGCCCATCAGCTCCGCAGGAAGCTTTGGTTCGACGACAGTCGCCACTTGGAGCACCGGAAGGTACGATCTTGAACGCGAAATCCAATCCGGACCATGGGAGGGCATGCGTCTAGGTTCACAGCAGCACAATCTAAATGAGTGGGTCGAATTTTCAATCGCCGGCGATGAATACCTGTATCTACGAGCGTCCGGAGAAATGCAATATCTCGCCTACGACTGGCGCAACCTCGGATGGGGGGCAACCCGCTTCTCACCCGATAATTGGGGGGCCAGTCGCCGCACGATCTCGGAGGATGAAGAATGCTGGTACATCGGACTGAGTTATCCGTACCTTTTCGATCAGCGTGAATTCGATGTGCAGCCGCCCCATCCCTGGCAGAATTGTGGCGATTGGAGGATCACAGTCTTCATTTGCCGCGTGGAGTAGCTTTCGGCTTCCTCACGCAAACGCAATCGCCTCCTCATCGTTGTCATGAAGAGGCGATTTCGATTCAGAAGACTCGCTCGGCCTTCAACCCCCGGATCGGGTGAAACCCTATACGTCTCTCCCATACGCCCGCAGGATTCGATCCATCTGCTCGTTAACCGTCTCGTCCACACGCCGCCGGCTTTCATCCGCGTCGAACCAGGCTAATGTGCGCCGGACGCCCTCTCGGAAGGGAATCACAGCTTCGTACTCCGGCACCAATCGCTTAATCTTGCTGTTGTCGAACACGGCGCCCCAGGTCTTGTCCCCCAGAAGCGTGCCGGTTAATTCCGGTTCGATCGAAACGATGAAATCGGAGGGAATGTGCACAATTTTCGCTTTCACGCCCAACGCCTTGGCGATTGTGTGATAGATCTGATTCCAGGTGAGTACTTCATCGGTAGTAATATGGAAGGCATCCCCCAACGCTTTGGGCTCTCCTAGCAGACCCAAGAAGCCGCGTCCGAAATCCTCGGCGTGCGTCACGACCTGCAGGGAAGAGCCGTCTCCGTGGACGATGATCTCCCTGCTGTTGAGCAAACGATCCGGCAGCGTATAACAGCCCCAACCACCGATGGCGATGGGCAAGTTAGGATCGTAGGTCAGTGAAGGACGAACGATTGTAACTGGGAATCCTTCTTCCTCGTAGGCTCGCATTAAACGTTTTTCGCAAGCGATCTTTTCCCGCGAATATTGCCAATAGGGATTTTCAAGCGGCGTTTCCTCCGTGATGATGTAGTGCGCGGGTGGCGACTGATACGCCGAAGCCGAACTGATGAAAACAAATTGACCCACCCGACCTGTGAACAGATCCAGATCGCGTTCGATATCATCGGGCGTGTAGGCGATCCAATCCACGACGACGTCGAAACGCGTGTCACCCAACACGGCGTGCACGTCCTCCCGCCGATGTACGTCCGCGACGTGGTTTTTAACACCGGACATCTGCGCTATGCGCAGACCGCGATTGAGGTGATGGAGCTCGATACCTTTTTCGACCGCCAGCCGGCTGACCGCCGTGCTTATGAAGCCGGTCCCTCCGATAAACAATACTTTCATCGCCTCTTTCCTTTCGGATCGGGGAGTGATCGTTTTGTCAACGATACCGCCCCTGTTGCTCGCTCCATAACTGCGCATGGGAGACTTAGGCGATCTCGTTCTCGAAAATCGCCCCGCCCGGAATCTGCCGCAAGCCGCGATGCTTGCGGCAAACGAGACAGTCCTGCACACCATGGGTTTCCATGCCCATCTCCTTCCAGGGTCATCACGAGTACTAATACTATAGTCGACACTCTGAATGCTGACAAAACCCAGTATGATCGACCTTGTTTGTGGAATCGGAATCTAAGCACGTGGGCCCGATTTGCTCGATCACGATCCTCGTCGGTGCAGCAGCCGATGAATTTCCTGTCACCTAGATCGGTACTATACTGTAAAGCTATAGCTCAAACAGAGGATTGTATTGTCACCACAAAAATCGTATCGTAGAACAACTTGCTCGCATCGTGATCCAGTGCACGGTCTTTTTTGGGTCGTTGACTCAACTGCGATCAAATCGAAGTGCAAACATCATACGCAAAGGAGCAGATCATGCCGAAGCACAAACGATTCGTTCTCCTCATCATACTCATCATCGCAAGCATCCTCG
Organism: Anaerolineales bacterium; assembly: GCA_034417075.1. Lineage (GTDB taxonomy): Bacteria > Chloroflexota > Anaerolineae > Anaerolineales > E44-bin32 > WVZH01. The sequence goes on along the minus strand of DAOULU010000004.1, from coordinate 32,863 downwards.
CGCTCACCGGCTGTGGTGGCGGTCTTTCGCTGGAGAAAGCTACCGAGTTAGTCCTGACGGAGGTGGTCAAACCGGACGAGCTCGATCACCAACTGATCGTCTTCTCACTGCCCGAGCCCCTTACGCCAGAGGACCGCCTTCGACCGTACGTCGCCGCCGATCTCGAGAGGCCAGGTGAAGCTTACGTACTTGAAAACGAAGCCTGGTTTTTCTACCTTGACGACGCGCCCGGTGCCATGTTCACCCACCCCACACGCTTCGTTATCGTCGACCGCAACACGAAAGAAATTTCCGTGTTCGACGAAGAATGGTGGCCTGTGTTGAACGACGAAAGTCTCTGGACGGAGACCGATGTCTATTGGAATAAAAGCAATTGGGCCTTTTCCAACGTGAATTGGCAGCCTTCTCGCTTGGAATCAGCCTTCAGCCCTCATATGCTGGCTATCCTGACGAGCCGAGACATCGGTGACGAACGGGGATTCGGAACCGGTCTGGTCGTCAACGGTTGGGACGATGGCCAGAACTTGAAGGAAGACATGCAGGACAACGCCGACCACATGCTTGAAAATTTTTTCAACTCGGATTTCGAAACCGACTACATCGGTCCCCCGGCCGACACCGGTATAATTGATCGCATCCGTGACTGGATCCTCGGCACAGCGGCAGTAATGCAGCCCAGTGAGACGGCGGTTATATACATCACCGGTCACGGCGGTGTGACCGAGGATCAGGACGGATATGTCAGTCTGGGCCAGGAATGGTTCAACGAGCACGATCTCGTTGATTGGCTGGGCAATTATGATCCCGGCGTACACGTCATCGTGATCGTCGATGCCTGCTACAGTGGGAGTTTCGTCGACGGCCTAAGGGACGTAGCCGACGTCGCCGTTACCTCGACCGGCTCTCTCGATTTCGGTTATGGGGACATCGATCCGGAAAGCGATCCAAATCCGGATGACCAGGGCACTGAATTCTCCAGCGGATATGCGCAGGACTGGAATGAAATCCTGAACGACGACGAAAAGCAGGAGGAAGCATTCCGCAGAGCGGAGCAAAACGGCACCAATTTCTGGGAAGAGGTGGCGATGATGTCTTATCTCTCCGCAGTGGAGAAGGATGTCAGCTACCAGATGGGCTGGACATTCCCGAATGCGGTGCGGGGAAATCCGCTGCACACCAAGTCCCTACCGATCGATAAATTCAACCGCTACACCGACCCACCGCAGGAAGTGAAAGTAACCTTGCGAAACGGTCTACAGGCGGACAAACTTGGCGACGTAATTTACAGTAAATCAACGGTGAAAATCGAAAACCCGAAACCGGCCACCGACATCAACTTCTTCGAAGGATTCTGGATCGCCTTCGACCCCAACACACAGGCGGAATATAGCTGGTATCAGCAATGGTTCGGGAATACGCTATTCCCGTGCGACGAATCACCGGAAGGCATGGTAACCGTCTGCCCAGATGGCGCCGGTCCCATGCCCCAGGATGACGTACTGATGTTGATCATGACGCTCGATTCGGATGTTCCTATCGTCGAACCGGAGTTTTTATATATTTACAGCGCCGTGCTCGACACGGATGGCGATCCCGCTAACAACTTCGTCGCCGATCCCTATTACGACTGGGATTATTATCAGGGCACGGATCGCTGGTACACCATCGCCTGGGATCCGTACCAACTTACCTGGTTCATGGAAGTGACCAACGCCAACGCAGGATACACCACGGTGGCAAGCAACGCCCACGGCGCGATCCTGGACAACCTGGTGATTTTCTTTATACCTGCCGACGAGATCAGCGTTCAGCAACCAGGTTACCGGCTTACGGCTTTCGCGCACAAAGGATACTATGTACCCGCCAATTCAAGCGGCGACGTCACTGGCGCCGACCCAACGGAGCCGTTGTTGATCGTGCCGGAAGAACGCTTATCGATGAACGAGTGAGATGTAGAGACCAGAAGGTTAAAACCTGGCGAACAACATTCGAACATCATCAGTGAAGCTCAGGATGGCCTTTGCGAACAGGCCATCCTGGGTTTATGTGCTGCCATATACATACGAACAAAAAATATCTGGTTATTGCATGGCAATATATATTTCACAGGATTTTCCGTACAATCCAGAACGTCTCCAATTCGCGGAATTTCGTAAAGCCGTGCGCCAGATACATCTGCAAAGGGCCATGATAATTACCCGCATCGTCGGAAACGCCGAGGCGAGGGTAAGCCTCGGCGATTTTCAACCCCGCTCGTTGGAATGAGTCGCAAGCCGCATCCAGCAGCATACTGGCGATCCCTCGACGTCGATGATTCTTCTCGATTACAAAACAGACGATCGATCCCACTTGCGTCTCATCCGGAACAGCATAAATCGGCCAATGTACCAGAGCGGGGATTTGAACTCGGGCAGCAGCCTTGCACCAACCCACCGGCCGCCCTGCATCATAAGCTAGAAACCCTTGGAGTCTGTCCTCACTGATAAGCCGTGAAGCCAATTCGCGATTCTGCGCTGCCGTCCGTATCTCCCATTCCTTCACATCCGGTACATGATGGAAACAGCAAAAACAGGAGGACCATTCAGGATTGTCGGTAAAAGCCGGTCCGTCGAAAAACGCCAGATAATCCGGCAGAAGGTCGGGTGTCATTTTTCGAATCGCAATCGTATCAGGCATCGCATCCTCACCCGTCGAGCCGGAACGCTGGATACCCGTCGAGCATAAGGTCTCGGACGGTACTGCCTACAGTATACCTGCTGCCATGGCATTATTTAACGATGTACGGTGATCGCCTGGCTACTCGAATGACTCATGAAGCTTTTGGATGAGATCACTACGCGTGTAAACGGTAATCACGTCCCCTTCGCGCAGTATGGTATGGCCGTGGGGGATAATCACCTTGGAATTACGATGTATCGAGACGATGATGCAATCCTCGGGCAGGTTGGATGCGAGTTCGGATATGGATTTTCCCACCGCACGATCGGATTTATGCAAAGCCAACTCCAGATACTCCATTCCCTGCGATTGCTCCTGTTGGGATCGCTCGATTCGTTGGCCCAATTCCGACCGACGGACCATGGCGATGTTATAGGCACGAATGGTGTCCTGGCGTCCAATCACCCCGATCAACTGGTGTGGGTCGTCGCGGGAAACCACGGGAATGCGTCCCAAGCCGCGAGGTCCCATCTTGATCAAAACATCCCCAATCGATTCGTCCGGATAAGCCAGCACGAGATCTTCGAACGGTGTACCGATGTCCTTGACGACGGTCTTTTTCGGCCGCCGCAATCGGACGGCGTTTTCCAGATCACTCACCGTTACGATCCCCCACAATTTGCCATCGTCGCCCAGGATGGGGAATCCCTGGTGGCGTTTACGGCCCAGCGACTCCGAAAAACCCTGGATAGAGAGATCGTGATCGAGGGTGTCAATTTCCGTGCGCATGACCTCGTTCACCTGGACACCCTGCAACACGTCCACATCGCGTCCGTAGCGCAGATTCACGCCGCGCCGTGCAAGTTTGAGTGTGTAGACCGACTGCTTGCGCATCATCTTTCGCGCCAATAGCGTTGCTACGACCACGGTTAACATCAATGGCAGGATGATGCGGTAATCTCCAGTAAGTTCAAAGAGAATCAACACGGCGGTCATTGGCGCCTGTGCGGCTGCCGCAAACACCGCCCCCATACCCACCAGGGCGTATGCGCCGGCCGGAGCGGGTGTAAAGGGCACCGTCGACTGCAAGAGCACCCCGAATGCAGCCCCCAACATTGCCCCCATGAAGAGCGAGGGCGCGAAGACTCCTCCCGAACCTCCGGAGCCCAGGGTGATCGCCGTAGCCAGCAGCTTCAGCAGGAGCAGTACGAAAACGGCTTCGAGAACGACCTGGCTCTGAAGTGTGCTCGCGATTACCTCATACCCAACGTTGAAAATCTGCGGAAGGCTTTCCCACTGGACCGTCGTGAATTGTGGATAGACAAGAGCCAACACACCGATTAGCGCACCCCCTACAGCCGGTTGAAACCATTCAGGAATGGATTTCCAACGTTCGAAAAGGTCCTCGAGTCCATAGAGCAATTTCACGAAAGCCACCGCAACCAGCGCTGCAAGAATTCCCAGAAGCGGATAGAAAAAGTATTCCCAGATACTGTTAATGTGGTATTGCGAGACGAGAGGGAAAGCTGCCACGTCGCCGAAAAACGCCTGTCCGATCACACTGGCAGTCACCGACGAAATGACGACTGTGCTGAAATGGGCCACAGAAAGCTCACCCAAAATGATTTCGATGGCGAAGACGACGCCAGCGATGGGTGCATTGAACGTGGCCGCGATGCCGCCAGCCGCACCGCAGGCGACGAGGTTGCGGATGCGTTCGTCGGAGAGACGGAACATCTGTCCCACGGTAGATCCCAGAGCCGAGCCGATTTGAACGATCGGACCCTCACGCCCGACGGAGCCGCCGCTGCCGATGCAGAGCGAGGAGGCCAGGGATTTGATCAACGCTACGATGGGACGAATCCTTCCGCCTTTGAGCGCCACGGCTTCCATCACTTCCGGGACGCCGTGACCCTTCGCTTCGCGGGCGAAGTAGAAGATGAGAAGACCGACGATCAAGCCACCGACCGCCGGTACGATAACCACGTACGCTTTGCCCCAGGAGGCCGTCAAATCAGGCATCCACTCGTATCCGACCCATTCCACGCCGCGAATCAAGTATCGGAAGAGCACCGCTCCGATCCCCGCACCAATGCCGATCAAAATCGAGGTGAATACGAGGATGAACTCTTCCGAAGCCACCGGACTCGCCAGGAACCTGCTCCATACGTTTCGCAGGCGCCGCATTAAAATTCCCGTGGGCTGCGCCACGTTCTCACTATCAATACCGGCCATTCAGACTCTCCAAACGTAATTCGGTTAGAGCTCGCGCGAAAGAAGTGTGCCTTTCATACGCTAGGCATGTATAGGACTATTGCAGGATTTCGTCAAGGGGGAAATCGTCCGCCAAGCAATTTTCGAACGATCGAATCGGGCACAAAGATCAAACCCAGATGGAAATCGATCGTCAATCGAAAACGAGCGATTGTAAGACAGCATCGAGCGGCTCGAGAGTCTCGGGGTCGTGAAGCGAGAAACCAAGCAGATGACCATCCTTCTCGATGAGTGTCCATTCCACCGTAATCGGAACACCACCGCCTCCAATTTGAGTGCGTAGGGCAGAGAATTCGCCGATCTGAATCGACTCAAGCGGATGCTGGGGACAAGTCGAACACTGCAGTCGGATGAATTCCTCAACAGAAAGCACCGCATCGTCGGCGATAATGATGTGGCTCGTGCCGGGACCACCCGATGCTGCCGGATCGACGCCAAGGGCGTAGGAGTTGTATGTAAATCCGTCCTGGGAAATGGGTATCGGACCAACGACTTGCCATTCCTGCGGTAAGACCAGACTGAATCCCCCTTCCCGGTTGACGTATCGTGCATCAGAGTCGATCGGTGCGGCTGTGTTCTCGATCTTTTCGACCGTTCCCGTTGCAGGAATCCCACCAACCACACCAGCAGTGCAGGATGAGACAAACAAACCAATGAACAGTAGAATTGAAACGAGCCGGAATCGCAGCATCGCATACCTCGCAGCAGAGATAGTGAGATTCTACCCGATCCAAAACCGGTCATTTTCCCTGCGCCATACCTCACCCCTGGGTCGAACCGGAACATGGAACAACCCACAAACGAACAAATCGAATACAATATATGGGTCGCCGGTTGAATTCTGCACCTGATGTAAAACCAACCGCATCTCAGGCTTCGAATAGAACCAAGAAAGGAGTAATGTATCATGGACGAAATCTCCAGGTTTTTCAGAGGACTTTATTACCAATTTCTACTTCGTGACGTCGTCGCCAAGGTTATTCCCGGACTATTACCCCTGTTGCCCCTGATTCTTATAAATGAAAGCGTCTCCAGAGGCGGTATCTTAGGTGAGATAAGCGGTGGGCTTCCGGGAACAGGATCATCGCTCATCACCGCTATAATTTTATACGGCCTGGGCATGATGCTCGGCACGCTCTTTCAGTTTATCGGAAACCGCACCTATACCTTCGGAAAGAGAAACATCGATTGGGGACCCAAAACGGTTACAATCCGAACAAGATCGTTCAAGCTTCCCCACATCAAATTTTCGCTGCCCGCCCTCGACTGGACGCCCATCGTCATTCACGTCTGGGGCAGTGAAGAAGAGTCCTTCAAGAAAGAGCTCGAGTTCCGACATTACGCCAATCTTGCCGAGAATCGTGACTACGTTCTCGATAAACGCGACCGACTGGCTATATTTAAAGAAATGGCCGGGAATTATGCCGCGGTTTTCAGCCTGACCTTCGTCCTCGCGCTCATCACCTGGATCATTTACGTGTTTAGAGATACTGATAACTTTAGGATTAGTATCATTATCCTCTTAGCAGTCTTCTGGCTAATTGTGATGGTTTTGAGTCGGCAAAATAAATCGCTTGCCAAGCAACAAAAAAATTGGGAAAAGGTCATCATCGAATCCAAGGGCAAGCCACCCGTCGCCAAAGCAGCAACTTCAAGATCCTCGACTCGGAAATCAAAATCCTAGTCCCGCTTGAAATCAAAGAAGCTCACCACGTTGCCCTTGCAATGTGGTGAGCTTTTGCTTAGCGCGCCATGCTTTCGATGTATTCCAACGATTGGTGGCGGAAATAGGTGTTGTACAAGTCGGCGTAATGCCCCCCTTGTGCCATTAACGACTCGTGCGTGCCCTGCGACAGTATTCGCCCATGGTCCATCACGATGATGCGATCGGCGTTCTGCACCGTCCAAAGCCGGTGGGCGATGATCACCGAGGTGCGGTCGCGCATCACCGACTGCAGCCCTTCCTGGATCTGCGTCTCCGTGAAGGGATCGACGCTGGCGGTGGCCTCGTCCAGGATTAGAATTGCCGGATTTTTAAGCAGCACGCGCGCCAAGGCTACGAGTTGTCGCTGTCCCATGGAAAGATGCGCGCCTCGCTCGCCGACGTGGGTCTCCAGGCCTTTCGGCAAATCTTCCAACCACGCTCCTGCGCTGATGTGCATCGCCGCCTGGAGTACTTCTTCGTCCGATACACCGGGTCGGGCGTAGCGGATGTTATCGCCCACCGTCGTGGAAAACAAAAAAGGATCTTGCGGCACCAGGCCGATATGCCGGCGATAGTCGTTTAAATCGAAGCGACGCACGTCGCAGCCATCGATGAGGAGCTCACCCTCTTGAAATTCATAGAAGCGCGCGATCAGATTGGCGATACTGCTTTTACCAGCTCCGGTATGTCCCACCAACGCCAATGTCTCACCGGCCCTCACGGAGAGGGAGAAATCCGGCAGCACGACCTCCTTTTCCGTATATCGGAAACATACATGTTTGAATTCGATCTTGCCTTCCATGTGTTCGACCTTTTCATGCGCCACCTGCACGACCATCGGTTCGGCGTCGATTAAGGCGAATACACGTTCGGCTGCAGAAAGACCGTCCTGGAACTGACTCCAGAACGAGGCGACGCTCATCATGGGAAACCAGAAAAATCCGACCGCTTGCATGAACAGATACCAGTCGCCTGGTGTAAGGTTCCCGGCTTCGACCTGAATCCCACCGCTGTACACCAGAAGCGCCACCCCCAATCCGGACGAGAGTCCCATGATGGGGAAAATCGAGTTCAAGGTCAATCCACGGCGGATACCGACCTGATACCCCTGGCGGTTGTTGCGCTCGAAGGTGTCGTAGATCGCCCGTTCTTTCCGGAAGCTCTTGGCTACGAAGATGCCGCTGATCGATTCCTGGATCTGGGCGTTGATCTTCGCCGTCACGCGCCGAGCGTTCTGCGTAACGCGTCGCGCCACACGTCGGAAGCTCAACGCGATGACCACCGCCAGCGGGGCCATGGCGTACAGAATGAGACTCAAGCCTGTGTTGATGCTCATCAACCAGATCGTCAGAATTCCGATCTGCAAGAATTGACTCAGCAGGTTGACAACCAGCGTGACAACTTCCGAAAAATCCTGCGTGTCGGAAGTGACGCGGCTGACGATTTTGCCGGAAGGATGTTCGTCGTAGAAGGACATATCGTGACGCACCGTGGCATCGAAGACATCATCCCGTAATTTAAGCACGACGTTTCCGATCACGCGCGCCGAAAGCCATTGGCGCGCGAAATTCGAAAACCAGGCCAGGCCCCCAAACAACAGCACCAGACCACAGCTGAGCGCAATGCTGGTCAGGGATGGATTTTTACTCACAACATCGATGGATCTGGCAATGGCGATCGGTGCGCCGCTTCCCGCGATCGAATTGATCGTCAGTGCCACCGCAACGAAGAAAACCTGTTTTCCAAATGGACGAAAATAGCTCAGGATGCGCGCCAGAAGCACACGATCGCCGTATTCACGATCGTATGCCTCGGTATCTAAGCCGTCCAGAATAAAACCCATCGCTCAATCGTCTCCAGATTGCATCGGGAAGGCGGAAGGCTTTACGTTTCCGTTTCCCGATTCGACTCGGGAAAAAATACGCCGGTAATCCGCACTGTGCTCCATCAGTTCCTCGTGCGTTCCCTGGTCCACCAATCGTCCTCGGCGCAGGACCAGGATGCGATCTGCCCAGCGGATCTGACTCAGGCGATGCGTGATCAGGAACGTGGTGCGTTCGCGACTGATCTGACGCATGGCGCGCTGAATCTGATCTTCGGTGGCGCTATCGATGGCGCTCGTACTGTCGTCCAATATGAGGATGCGCGGATCGGTAAGAAATGCGCGGGCGATAGCGATGCGCTGGCGCTGTCCTCCGGAGAGCATCACGCCGCGCTCGCCAATTTCCGTCTCGTAGCCGTCGCGAAAGGACTCGATGAAATCTGCAGCCTGTGCTTCTCTGGCGGCTTTTTCGATGCTTTCCCGAGAAGGCGAATCGCAGCCGAAGGCGATGTTTTCCGCGATCGTGCTGGAAAACAGGAAGATCTCCTGCTCGATCGTCGAGATCTGCGAGCGAAGCGATTCCATGCTCCAATCACGCACGTCAATTCCATCGATCCTCACACAACCCTCGTCGACGTCGTAAATGCGGTTAATCAGGCGCGTCAGCGTGGTCTTGCCCGAACCGGTCTCTCCCACAATGGCGATTGTCTTACCGGCTTCGGCCTTGAAGTCGATATCGCGCAGCACGACTTGATCGCCGTAGCTGAAACTGACATTTTCGAAAACCACCTCGCCGCGCATCGGCTTGTTGATCCCGCTGACATTCTCGTCCAATTCGGTTTCAGTGTTGATTAATTTCAATATTCGCTCAGCACTGGCGATCCCCAGCTGAACCAGGTTGAAAGAGAAGAGAGAGATGAACGTCGGAAAACGCAGCGCGCCCATCAATCCAACGAAAGAGATCGCCTCTCCCAGACTGATCCGTCCCGCTTGCCACACGAACAGGGCATGAAAGAGTCCGAACGCCCAACTCAGGCTGAAAATCAGCATGGGCCAATAACGAGCCTGAATCTCACCCTGCTGCACGAACAAGTCCCGATAGCGACGGGCGTCGTGCGTGAATTTGTCCCACTCGAAGTGTTCCTGCACCGTGGACTTGACGACTTCGATTCCGGCGATGGCCTCGGCCAGACCGGCGTTCATCGTCCCGAATTGATCGCGCATGGCCGTGCTGACCGGGTTCAAACGGTGGTTGTAATCTAGTAGGGCAAGGACGAGCAGAACCAGGAAGATGGATGGTACGAGCAGTAACTCGGTTCGGATAGCGCCAATCAGCACCATGGGCACGATGGTGTTCATGACGGAGTCAGTGATCAACATCACCCCCGGACTGAACATGAGGTTCAACGTACGCACGTCGTTGGTGGCGCGCGCCATGATGTCGCCGATGCGCTGGCGACCGTGGAAGGTTTGGCTCTTCCCCAGCAAACTGACGTACAGTTCGTGGCGCGAATCGCGTTCCATGCGCTGCGCCAGGAATTCCGCCGAATAATTACGCATCAAGCCCGTCAGTCCCTGACTCATCGCCGCCACCATGACCGTGAGGGCGATCTTGATCAACGCATCACGTTGAAAACCCGTGCTGGTGATGACGTCAAAAGCCCGCCCGATGAAAAGTTGAATGTTGCTGTAGGCCATGTTGTTGCCGAGGGCGGCCAGGATCATACCGAGCGGGAATATGGGATACCGAAGCGTATGCGATAGGATCCAGCGCACGGGACCCTTGCGGTTGAATTTATATTCGGATTCGAGTGAAAACTCGCGTTTTTCGACCGTCATTTCAGTCATGGCTTGGAAATAAGATTATACACGTCCAAATCGTGTTTCGGTGATCCAGGTTGTATCAAATTCCGGAAAGGGTATGCGGGATTCACTTAAAGAAAGCGAGCATCGGTCAGACCCTATCCAATCACCCTGCGCGGAGGGAGAAGCGGAGCGCAGCTCGTTCGGCTCAGAATTATGAAAAAGGAATCGCTGGAGCCGGATATCTAGCCGGCGTCGGTATTCAACAGAGATTTATTCGATGGTCTTCGGGATAAATCGTAAGACCTGTCGTAGATCGGAAGACTCAATACAGCCGCATATCAGGTGTCCCTCACCCTGACTCTCCCCCAATGGGGGAGAGGTAAGAAGCGATGCGGATTTAACCGAATGGATCCGTAAGACTATCCACTTTCGAAATCAGAGCCAAACCGCCCTCTCCCTTTCAGGGAGAGGGTTGGGGTGAGGGTTTTTTATTCCGGAAATTCCACTGGGAACCGAATTACTTATCCATTCCTTCTACAACATCAAGAATCCGGTCAATCACGCTCGATAAATTGCTGACGACCTCCCGATTTGTAAAACGGACGATACGATACCCTTTCTTCTTCAACCAATTCGTTCTGTGTTCATCGGATGAGATTCGAAACGTATGAGAATCCCCATCCACATCAACAACGAGTCGATACTGGGCACAATAAAAATCCACGATGAAATTTCCAATCGGGTATTGTCTGCGCCACTTTAAATCATGGACTTGCCGATTCCTCAGAGTATTCCAGAGCATACCTTCAGCATGGGTTTGATTCCTGCGTAGTTGTTTTGTAAGAGCACGTATCCTGGAATTTGATCTTCTATGCTTGGAAGCCATTGCTCCTAAAACCCCCTCACCCTGCCTCTCCCCCAATGGGGGAGAGGAGCAAGTTTTTCATGTCGGCATCGGATCATGAATAGCAAACTGGCAGATACGCACATCTGCCGCATATCGGTTGCGGATGAATATCCACAGCCATTGAACTCAAGGCCGAATTTCGACCACTACGCCGTTATCAGCCCAGTTGTACAACTCCTCCGCCGCCTCTAAATCGAGGATGATGCAGCCATACGATGCGGGGCGCCCCAGCACGTCTGCCCACAACCGTCGCCCGCTCGAGAGCAGCGGCAAACCGTGGATCCCATTGAGTAGATCGGGGGTGGCGTAGTAAATTCCCAAAAAATGCGGCATGTACAGATCCCAGATCGAAGCATAGGCGTTGAGCTCGTGCGTCATGACCTGGAATATGCCGGGCATCGTCGGAGAGGAATCGATCCCTGTGCTGACGACATACTCCCGGAATAATTCCCCATTCTCGTAGACCCACATCCGCTGCTCGCTGATGCTGATAACGATGCGTTTGCCCATTACGACGGGCAGCTCCAACAACGAGTCTCTCGGCGGCACGACCAGGGTTTCGCCGACTCGCAAGCCGCGCCTCGAAAGCATCGGATTTTCCTCGAGCAGTTTCCAGAACGGCATCGACACCTTGAAACCGATCGAAACCAGATTGTCACCGGAAACAATGACGTAGCTCGTTGGTAGATAGTGGATCAGAATTGGATCAGAGGTTTGGCCTTCTAAGGCCTTCCCAAGGACCGTCTGTGCTTCTTCGTAATCGAAACTTCGCTCCACACCCAGGAAATCGTCCAGCTCCAGGAGATAGGAGTCGACTGCCTCCGTATTGATTTCGACCAATATGCTCGAGACCTCGTGATCCAATACAAGCCAGGAAGCGATCAATTCGCGATCGGGTTCCCATTCGAAGAAATCATCCGTCACCGGATCGTATGCTGTCAGGTTGATTTCCGCATTCAGCATGTTTTCGAGGGAATCTGCCGCTTCGGAAGCGTCCATGATTCTCGGCTCGCTGGGCAACGTGACGAGGGGAATCAAGCGATCCTCCGTCAGGATCGCCGATGGGTCCTCCTTAAGCAAAGCGAGGCTCGCATCGACGTCCAACACCCTGCCGAATCGGCCTGGCTGGTACTTCACTTCGCCGCCATTAACGGATAATTGCGCTTCGGCGGAGGGAATCCCCACGACTTCGGCCCAGGTTTCGAGTCCGTTTCGAGCCGCACCATCGTCCAGGTAGACCCAGGGTAGCACGTCCATCGACTGCCTGAAGCCGCGCAGCCAAGTTCCAATCCCCCGGATCAATCCCTGGCCCCGGCCAACGGAGAAAGCACGCATTGCCGTAGCCTGGGCATCCACGCCCAAACCGAACTCAGCGGGCTTGACGACCCAAGCCCGATCGGCGTCCGAGCTGTCTATGGCCGTCAGGCGCAGCTCTCGATTCCACACACGATCCAATTCCTGGGTTGCTCTCTCCAAGCTCAAGCCTTCTAGCGGCATACCTCCAACTGCCACACCCGGCATGATCTGGCCGGACATTTGGCAGGTAAGATAACCCACCAGGATCACGATGACGGAAACCAGCAGCAGGACGGCTCCAATCCCCCCAACCCATCTCGCCGTTTTCAGAACCCTCGGCGAGATTGTTCGAGGCGTAAATCTCCTGGATGCTGATTTCGTTGCGGATTTTCTCGTCGTTTCCACGGATGCCCTAACTCAACTGGAACATCGCTGTCCATAAAGCAATGTTCAGATGTCTTCACGCCACCCAATCATATCCATATCGACAAAGGATGCAAAAAGGCTGCCAATCGGAACAGAATTCGCTGCACAATTCCCTAAATGTGACAATCAATCTGGGTTTTCGGATGAGAGGGGATTGGATTTCCAACGTATTTTGCCGCCCTTGCCGAGTTTCTCCTGGTACATTTGCCGATCTGCAACGTTGAGAGCCGCACTGAGCGAACCTTCACGCGTAATGGTTGCCGAACCCAACGAAAGCGAAAGGGGATTGTCTTCGTGTTCGGAGTTGTGCATTCCGACCTCCGCACGCAGCCGTTCAAGCGCGACATTCACGATGTTTTCATCGGTGTTGGGAAGCAGAACGGCGAACTCATCGCCCCCGATTCGCGCGACCACGTCATCCGCACGGAAAATTTTTCGCAGAACTGCCGCCGAACGACGTAAAACCTCATCGCCCGCCTCGTGACCATGCGTGTCGTTAATTACTTTCAAATCGTCGATATCCACCATGACGACGCTAATGGGGTAGAGTTCATCACGCTCCAGCCGCGCCAATTCATCCTCGAAACAACCCCGATTGTACAAACCGGTGAGCGCATCGTGCATACTCATGTAGCGCAAGCGCTCCTCGGTCTTTTTTCGGCTGGTGATGTCTGTCATGACGGCCATAGATCCGATACGGCGATCGCCTTCATACAACATCGAACCACTGACCAGTACTGGAACTCGCGTGCCATCTTTTCGCAGGAGTTCGACTTCATAGCGGTCCGATTCCACCCCCTGGCGCCGGCGTTCGTTCGCCGCGTCCACGATGGGCTGTTGATCGGTGGGAATAAATTTCGTCCAGTGTTTGCCCAATATTTCGTCTTGCGAATACCCTACGAGCTTTTCCATGGCCGGGTTGACGAAGGTAATGCACTCGTTTTCATCGTCGACGATGATTCCCTCCATCAAGCGCTGAACGATGTTCTCGTGGAATTCTTTGAGCCGACGCAGCTCGATTTCCGCCGTTCGCTTCTCAACCGCACGTCGGAGTGTAAGCAGCAATTGATCGACGTCGTACGGCTTCTCCAGGTAGCTATAGGCACCCAGGTTGATCGCTTCAATTGCAGTCTCACTCGAAGCATGACCGGTGATCATGATGCATTCCGTCGCGGGAAATCGATCCCGAATATTCGCCAACAACTCTAATCCGGACATGTCTTCCATCTTCAAATCGATGAGCGCGACGGCCGGAACATCGTCTTCAACGACAACCATAGCCGAGGCTCCGCAAGACGCGGAAATGGGTTGAAAGCCCTTCGTACGCAGGATGTCCTCGAGGGTTCTTCGCAAATTTTGATCGTCGTCCACGATCAGGATCGTTTCGTCGCTACTCATACCTGCTGCGCTCTATTAATCTTCTGATAGATGTACTTCCTACAAGACTCAAACAGAGACATTCTTTATCGGACTGCGATTCAGCCTCTCTGCTAGCGATGAATGACAGGGATTACGTCCGCCGAAGAGGGTGGATAGTCTTCGATTCGCACCGAGGTTCTGCACTCACAACTGACTATATCACGTTTCGTTTTTAATTCGCAGTGCTCCCGCAAGCACTTCAATCGGGTGGAGCGCCGACTTCCCCGTGGTGTGTTCGATCTGCTCCCGGCAAGACGTCCCCGCCGCACAGATGATCGTTTCGGCATCGGCGTTGCGGATGGCGGGCGCCAGGGACATCTCCGCCAACTTGATCGAGAGATCGTAATGCTCTTTTTCGTACCCGAAAGAACCTGCCATACCGCAGCAGCTCGATTCGACCTCTTCGACCCTACAGTTGGGGATCAATTCGAGCATTTGCCGCGTGGCTTCGGTCCCGAAACTCGCCTTTTGCTGACAATGACCATGAAACAGCACGTGCCGTGGAGTCGAATCGAAGTCAAGCTCCAGGTGATCGCCTTTTGCCAACTGGACAAGATACTCCTCCAACAGAAACGTCACACTTGCAATGGCATCCGCCGCCTCGCCGGGCATCAGATCCGGATACTCGTCCACCAGCATGGCTATGCAGCTCGGTTCACAACCAACGATGGGAATACCGCGCGTCGCATAGGGAGCCAGCAGAGGAATGTTGTGCTGCGCGGCTTTTCTTGCTTCCCCTAGAAAGCCTTTCGACACGGCCGGTCGCCCGCAGCAGACCCGATTGCTAAGCAGGATCGGTTCACTGCCGGCAGCTTCGAGCACGCGAATGGCCGCCTCGCCGATCCGCGGTGAGTTGTGCTCCATGAACGTGTCGTGAAAGAACACAACCTGCTTCCGGGTTGTTGTGGGTTGGTTTTCGAGCTGTCGTTTATGCTCTCGGAACCAACGACTGAAGGGTTGACTTGTATAACGCGGCATAGAACGAGCCTCGTGCACGCCCAGAGCCGTTAACACCCACTTGCCAGGTCCGCGCATGACCGTATTGACTACCGGGGCAAAGGGTTGAGCGAGTTTACTCAGCGCGGCAAACTGGGCGAACAGCCGCGAGCGCAGCGAAGGCCGATGTTTCTGATAGTACTGGTTCAAAAATTCGGCCTTGAGCTTCGCCATGTCGACAGAAGAGGGACATTCCGACGCACATGCGTGGCAAGAGAGGCACAGATCGAGAACGTCGTACAGGTCCCGGGAACTCATTCCCTCCGGACCCAGCAGCCCCATCATCGCTGCGCGCAGCGCGTTCGCCCGGCCGCGCGTGCTGTGCGCCTCGTCACGCGTGGCCTGGAAAGAAGGACACATGACACCCTGTTCTAACTGGCGGCACACACCGGCGCCGTTGCACATTTCCACTGCTCCGGCAAAACCGTGATCCTTGCGGAAATGAAAGACGGTGGATTGCGGTTCGTACGGCGTGGCGTAATCGCTTCCGTAGCGCAGCATTGACTCGTCGTCCATCTTCGTCACGTCGACGATCTTTCCCGGGTTCATCAAACCCTCAGGATCGAAGACCTGCTTGACTTCACGGAACGCTTGGGTGAGTTCGGGCCCGAAAAGCTTCTCGGAAAATTCACCGCGCGCGATTCCCTCACCGTGTTCTCCGCTCGTCGTGCCGGAATACGAGATCACCAGTTCGCAAGACTTCTCGGCGATCTGCCGCATTTGCGCTAAACCTGTTTTCGTTTTCAGGTCGATCATGGGACGCAGGTGCATACATCCGGCGCTGGCGTGTGCGTAGATCGCCATCTGCCCCACACCCACCTCGTGGGCGAAATCGTCGATCTGCGTCACGTAATCCGCCAGATTTTCCACGGGAACGGCAGCGTCCTCGATGAAAGGCACGGGTTTCGCATCTCCGCGCATGCTCATCAGAATGCCCAGCCCGACCTTGCGCGTCTGCCAAACCAACTCTTGTTGGGAAGGATCGGCAAGTATCACCAGCGGACCGTTATGACCTAACTGACTCAATTTCCTGCGCAAACGTTCGATCCCCGCATCCAGTTCGGCATCGCCATCCGCCTCGTATTCGACGACCAGTACCATCTGTGGATCGCCCTCAATAAAAGTGAGCATTTTACGGTAATCACTTCCCGTTCGGGTCAGGTCCAGAAGCATCTTGTCGATCGCTTCGATCGCGGTGGGCTGCGTCTCCAACAACGGCGGCACGGCTTCCAATGCCTCGCGCACGTCCTCATAATGAACCAGCGCGAGCCGTGCGCGTTTGGGTGAAGGGACCAAGTTGAGGGTCATTTCCGTCATCACCCCTAACGTCCCCTCGGAGCCGACGACCAATTTTGCCAGATTGGGCGTGGGGTTTCCCGCCAGGTGATTCAGGTTGTATCCGGAGACGCTGCGGAACGTGCCGGGATAACGCGCCTCGATCTCGTCCGCATAGCGCGTGAGAATCGCGGGCACTTCTCGATAAACCTGCCCCTCGATGCCTGCCCTCTGTGAAAAGGTTCCCCACGCTTGCAAACTCGATTCTCCGAAGTGCGTCCGCCGGGCATCGGCAAGGACGACGTCCATTTCGACGACGTGGTCCACCGCTAATCCGTAGAGAATGGAATGGGAACCCGAAGCGTTATTCCCCAGCACGCCTCCCATGGTCGCTCGATCGGCGCTGGCGGGATCGGGACCGAACATGAGGCCATACCGTTCGAGACGTTTGTTGAGCTGCCCCAAGGTGATCCCGGGCTGGGTTCGTACGGTATGCGCCTCCAGATCGACCTGCAGGATATGATCCATGTGATAGGAAAAATCCAGGATTAAGGCGCGGCCTACAGTCTGGCCGGCAAGACTGCTCCCGCCTCCCCGAGGCAAGACCGGAACGCCGTGTTTTCCAGCGACTTTCACCGCGGCGACGACTTCGTCCGCGTCACGCGGCAGGACCACACCGTAGGGCATGATCTGATATATGCTGGAGTCGGTGCTGTAGAGTAAACGCGTCATGCGATCGAAGGACGCATCTCTGACAACACGTTTTAAATCGTGAATGAATTCCTGGCTTGCTTCAAAGTCATGGTCTCGAATCATTGAACGTCTACCTACTATACAACCGGAGGCAGTTGACTGCCTCCCATTAATTCAGCTATTTTGCTTTAACCCAAGATACTGATATTCTAACGCATGAATTCGGCTAGCAGGAATACACAGATGGCACGCTTTTAGCGAGAAGCTGTCACGAATAAAATCTAGTTACGAACTCGCAACGAGGTGCATCTATCCCATGTCACAAACGATTCTGGTCGTGGATGACGAAGCAGCGATCGTCGAGCTACTGAGTTACAACCTCGAAAAAGCACACTACGGCGTACTCGTGGCGCGAGATGGGATTGAAGCCCTTCACCTGGCTCGCGAACGAAGCCCCGATTTGGTCATCCTCGATTTGATGCTGCCCGGCATGGACGGCCTCGAAGTATGCCGTGAAATCCGAAAGCACGGTGA
Source organism: Anaerolineales bacterium (assembly GCA_034417075.1). Classification (GTDB taxonomy): domain Bacteria; phylum Chloroflexota; class Anaerolineae; order Anaerolineales; family E44-bin32; genus WVZH01. The sequence goes on along the minus strand of DAOULU010000004.1, from coordinate 15,052 downwards.
TACGCCCATCATCATGCTCACCGCCCGAAGCGAGGAAGTGGACCGCGTCGTCGGTCTCGAGCTAGGCGCCGATGATTACGTCGTCAAGCCCTTCAGCGTACGGGAACTCATGGCGCGCATCAAGACCGTTCTTCGACGGACACAAATTCCGGCTCAACCATCGGGTAGTATCCTTCGCGCTGGCGAGTTAACTTGCCGCCCTCAAGAACACGAAGTCCTATGGCGACAGACCCCCATCGAACTCACACCTTTGGAGTTCGATTTATTGGAAGCGTTTATGCGCCATGCGGGCCAAGTGCTGACGAGGGAGCAGCTCCTCAGCCAGGTATGGGGATATGATTATCCCGGCGATTCACGCGTCGTTGATAGCGCCATCAAACGACTACGCGCCAAACTACGTAAGGCCGGCGCCAGCCCCGCACCCATTGCGACCGTGCGAGGAGTCGGATACCGATTAGACCGGGGATGAATGACATTGGTTGAAGGCTTTTCCGGGTGTTTCAGCGATTGCCCCCGTACTATTCAGCGTATATTCATACACCTGACCATTGACACACTTCTGACACACTTGACTGTTAAAATGTAGGTCCTATGTTTCGATCGATACGCGCCCGTCTGATCGCCTCCTACTTGCTGGTGGTCCTGCTGGCGATGGCAATCGCCGCCGGCTTGGCCTGGGCGGCGCTCGACCGCGCCTTTCTGGGCATGCTGCGCGAGAATCTTCAGGTCGAAGCCTGCCGCCTGGCGGAAGCAATCGAACTGGTTAAAACCGGCGGCCAGACCACGCTCAACAACCCCTTGCAGCAGACCATCCCAGGCGCATACTCCCCCAGTGCTAACGTTCAACCCGGTTACCACGAATGCATTATCGACAACGAAGGCACGGTCATCTCGCTGGAGCAAACCACGGTCCAGACGGATGCGGAGCAAAAACAAATCGATGAAGGTTGCCAGAGTCCAGCGATCCTCGGACGCAGCGAAATCCAGAGCGTGCTGAGCGGCGAACCGGCGACGGCAGTTCGCACTTACGATTGGGCGCCAGACCAGCGCGTGCTGTACGCCGCCTGCCCCGTTCGGCTGGAGAATGGGAATATTGGCGGTGTGTACTACATCGCCAGCCCCGTGCCGCGTTTGAGCCTGTCTCTCTTTCCGACGTATTTCGGGGCGCAGGCACTGGGCAGTATCTTGATCGCCGTCGTTCTCACGGGAATTGCGGGCGTTTTGCTGGCGCGTACCCTGACAAGGCCGCTGCAGCGACTCACCCGGGCGGCCGCCGGCATCACCCGGGGCGAGACGGTTTCTCCCATCCCACCCGAATCGACCATGGAGTTGAACCGCCTGGGCGAAGCCTTCAACACCATGAACAACAATCTCTCCCTCGCACTCGACGCCCTTGCCGCACAGGCTCGACAGCGTGAAGTCATCCTGCACGGCATTGCCGACGCCGTCGTGGCGGTCGACAGTTTCGGCAAGATCGTCCTGGCCAATCCGGCGGCCTCCGTGCTGCAAGAATTCGCGCTCGACTCCCTGCAACAAGTGATACGAGATACGTTGCACGATGATGAGGCACAAACCAGCGAAATCACCGTAAGGGATCAGGTATTTGAAATTTTAACCGCCCCGCTTCATGAGGAAAACGGACGCATCGGCGGCGCCGTAGCCGTTGGTCACGACATCACCGCCTTTCGCCAACTGGTTCGGCTGCGCACTAATTTCGTCTCCGATGTGTCTCACGAACTGCGGACGCCATTGACTGCCATCAAGGGTCTCGTGGAGACTTTACAGAACAGCGCCGCCGACGACAAAGCCGTTCACGAACGTTTCTTGAACACGATCGCTTCGGAGACGGAGCGTTTGATCGGCCTGACGAACGATTTGCTCTTGCTGAGCCGGGCGGACACCGGGGGACTCGCACTACATCCGACACAGATGGAGTTGAGCGATGCCGTCGAACGGGCGGTAAGCCAACTGGGGGAACGCGCCAAAGTGAAGCGGATCGAAGTCGAGGTTGTCCCCTACGAAGCACCCACTCGAGTCCTCGCAGACGCCGACCGCATCCATCAAGTCCTCGTCAACTTGCTCGACAACGCCATCAAGTTCACCCCCGCTGCAGGCCGAATCCGCATCACCTTCGGCCGGTCGGACGACGATGTCTCGTGCACGATTCGGGACACCGGCCCCGGCATTCCCACCGAAGAGATTCCCATGCTCTTCGAACGCTTCTACCGCGGCGACCGTGCCCGCGCTCGGGGCGAGAATGAAAGTGGCACCGGGCTGGGACTGGCGATCGCCAAGACGATCGTCAACGCACACGGAGGCCGTATCTGGCTCGAGAGCCGACCCGGCGAGGGCGCGGCTTTCACCTTCACCCTGCGCTGCGAACTGGACCCCTCCTCATAACGAACCCTCCTCAATCCTGCCACCAATCTGCCTCGTTTTCACCTACAAACTGCCATATTGAATCGATATGGTGGAATCAATCGAAACCGCCACGGGAGCAACACCGCGAAAACAGCGCGTGGCGAAAGGAGCTGCAGATATGAAACCGACATCCGTTCTCCTCGTAGGCCTGACTGCACTGGGGGTTGTACTCTTACCCTCCAGGGTTGCATTGACCAGCGAAAACCAGACTCCCCGCACGATAACCGTCAGCGGGGAGGCGGAGATCCGAGTCGTCCCGGATGAAGTTCAGATTACGCTGGGGGTTGAAACATGGAACGAAAAGCTGGACAGCGCCAAACACGAGAACGACTCCCGCATCGAAGCCGTGATCGATACCGTAAAAGACTTCGGCGTCGAACCGCAGCACATCCAGACCGATCACATCAGCATCGAACCTACGTACGAATCCTACAATTACACTTCAATGCGCATCGTCACCGGCTACTTCGTACGCCGCACGATCGTCGTTACGCTGCGTGACATCAGCGTGTTCGACGATCTACTTTCGGAAGTCGTCGAATCCGGAGCCAATTACGTCCACGGGATCCAATTTCGCACCACGGAGCTTCGCAAGCACCGTGACGGTGCCCGCGAATTGGCGATCAACGCTGCACGAGAAAAAGCAGTAGCGCTTGCCGGTGAACTGGATCAATCCATCGGCTTGCCCAACAACATCCGTGAAGACCAGGTTGGTTGGTGGTCCTGGTATTCGTCCGGTTGGTGGGGCGCACGTTACGGCGGCACGATGAGCCAGAACGTGATCCAGGAATCGACACAGGTATCCACGTTGAGTGACGAAGGCATGGCCCCGGGTCAAATCTCTATTACGGCGCGAGTCACAGTAGTGTTCGAATTGAATTAACCCCTCGATCTGGAGGTCAGTCGATCCTTTCCCTTGCTTTCGGATTCTGCCCCCACCCCAGCATTGGGGGCAGCTTCCTAATACGGCCAAGAATAGGAAAATGATCAGAAAAGAATTGGAGCAAAGAATTCGAATCGTTTCCACGGTCACCATCTTTTGATACACAATCCGGAGAGTTCACGCAAGTTATGTGGAAGCTCAAACATTGATTGGTATAATTCTATACCTCGGGTAAGCCATTTTCTCGGGATCTGCTGTTGGAAGTTAATCCTTCAGGGCGGATATTTTTTCCAACGGAGAAAGCCGAAGCACGCATGCGACTATCTCGCCGTTTGACTGCAATCGTAGATGAATATCCCAGGGACTTCTGGACCCTCGTTGGCGCATCGTTTATCGATCACGTCGGCGGTGCATTACTCTTCCCGTTTTTCACACTCTACCTCACGAGTAAATTCAACATTGGGATGACAACCGTAGGTGTGATTTTCTTGATTTTTACGGTCTCCGGCATGATCGGCAGCACATTCGGAGGCGCACTGGCCGATCGGATGGGACGCAAAGTGATCTTGCTGTTCAGCTTGGTTTTCAGCGCAGTCTCTACGCTGTGGATGGGAACCATCAATAACCTCTTTCTATTTTTCCCAGGTGCATTAATTATCGGGCTCTTATCCGATGTGGGTGGTCCTGCTCGACAAGCCATGGTGGCAGACCTGCTCCCAGAAGAACAACGGGCGGACGGATTTGGAATCCTGCGCGTGACTTTGAACCTGGCAGTAACAATTGGCCCGGCCATCGGAGGGTTATTGGCTGCACAATCCTACATGCTGCTATTTATTACCGATGCCGTAACCAGTATTATTACCGCCGTTATCATATTCCTGATTCTCCCCGAGACACGTCCGGCCGATCCAGCAGAAGAGACAAAAGAGAGCATGCTCGTGACGTTTGCCGGATACGGTAAAGTGATACGAGATCGTTTCTTCATGGTGTTTATTGGTGCCTCGATCTTAATGGTGATCGTCTATTCACAAATGAACAGCACCCTGGGTGTCTATCTGCGTGATGTACATTCAGTACCCGAACAAGGGTTTGGATATATTTTGAGTTTGAATGCAGCGATGGTGGTGGTTTTCCAATTCGCCATCACACGTCGTATCGCGAAATATCCACCCATGGTCATTCTGGCGGTAGGCAGCCTGCTCTACGCCATCGGTTTCGCCATGTATGGTTGGGTTTCGGGATACAGTCTGTTCTTACTCGCCATGGTCATCATCACCATCGGTGAAATGCTACAGGTACCCGTGTCGCAAGCACTCGTAGCGAGGATCGCTCCGCAGGACATGCGCGGTCGCTACATGGCAGTTTTCGGCTTGAGTTGGGCAATTCCGTTTGCGATCGGACCCCTACTGGCGGGATTAATCATGGATTACGGAGATCCTCATTGGGTTTGGTTTGGTGCAGGAATCGTTGGTGTGCTGGCCACCTCGATCTTCGTTATACTGCAGCGCGGTGAGGAAAAGCTGCCCGAATCAAAAGCCTCAGCTGCCTGACACATCCGAGTTAATTCCCGGTTTAACGATCTAGAATCCGATTGTGCTTTCATACTCACAGCGGATGCAAGGTTTCCATGATACCTGCAGCATGAATGATGATTTTCCCCGCTCAACATGAGACAATTCACTATCTTTCACCCAAAAGGTCACATAACCTGTACCTATACTAGGGCAGAAAATTCGCCAATGATATAAGATTACGTCCGCCGTGAAGTCCGAGTGCGTTTTACCCACATTGAAGGAGGGGTAATGGCACAGAAACGACCTCGCATCGCCGTCGGAGTCATGCTTCTCGTCGCGATCGTCTCCTTCGCCGTCGTCCTGACTCCGAAAAAAGTAACCGCCGCACCGTTCGATCCACCCCCTGAAACACTCGCAACATCAGACGCCGATCTGGCGCTCGTACACGAAGCCGTTCCACCGGAACCCCTGGAGGACACCTGCCAGCACTGTCATCTGGCCGGGTCGATCGAAAATATATGGACTCCGGCTTGGCGCTGGCTGATATTTTCCATCATGGGTGTCGTTTTCGTATACGGCTCCTACCGCATGGGAAGTGCCTGGATCAGCCGCAAACCATGGAAACCTCTCCTAACCCGGGCTGTCGAATGGATCGACGAACGTTTCCAGATCGTCGACCCGATACGCAAGATGCTCTCAAAACCGGTCCCCATTTTCGCCACGCGCTGGATGTACTGCCTGGGGGGGATCACATTCATGCTCTTGGTGATACAGGGTATTACGGGTGTGCTGCTCGCCATGTATTACAAACCCACACCGGATGAAGCCTACGCCAGCATTCAATTCATCGAGAATGAAGTTCGATTCGGCTCGGCCATTCGCGCCATTCATCATTGGGCCGCAAACGGAACCATCATCATGGTCGTTGCACATCTGTTACGCGTCTTTATCACTGGCGCCTTCAAACCTCCGCGCGAGTTGAACTGGGTCACAGGGATTCTGCTCTTCGTGCTCACCCTCGGATTCGGCTTCACCGGGTATTTGCTGCCCTGGGATCAGCGAGCCTATTGGGCGACGACCGTTGGTACTGGGATTGGCGGTGGACTCCCGCAGATCGGCGATCTCGCTTTGGTTTTCCTGCGCGGCGGTTGGGACGTGACCGCTGTCACACTGAGCCGCTTTTTTGCCGTGCACGTACTCGTTCTACCGGCCATCATCGTTATCCTGCTGGCCGGGCATTTCTGGATGATCCGGCGGCAGGGCATTGCCCGACCGCTCTAGTTCAGCATCGGCTTACAAGAGATGGGAGAGCGTATGACAGACCGCGAAGTCCCCCAAGAAGAGAAAACGATCCCGTTTTTCCCGGATCATTTGCTTACCGAGGCACGGGTCGCAGTGGTGATCCTTTTCATCGTGGCCGGCATCGGCATCTATGCGCTTCATTCACCCATCGGCTTGGGCGATCCCGCCGACCCGATGAACACGCCCGAACACACGAAACCAGAATGGTACTTCTTATTCCTGTACCAAATCCTGAAGTATGTACCCAAGAGCATCGGTGCACTCCTGCCCTTCGTGGCAGTTATTGTCCTCGCAATATGGCCGTTCATCGATCGTAAAACCGACAGCAAGCCCGCTCGTCGAAACCGATTCATTTTGGCAACAGTAATCATCGCGGCGGTGATTGCTCTCACGCTGATCGGCGAATTTAGTTAATCGCAGACGCATGGATAACGAGTTGTCAGGCAGTTTTGTACCTGGAGAAAAACATGACCGTTGAAAAGCCATCGTTGACCCGACGCAGCTTCCTCAAACTGCTCAACCGCGTGTTCATCGCCACAGGTCTCAGCGCGCTGCTGGCGCCGGTGGTGGCCTATTTCTGGCCCACAGAACTGGAAGAAATACCTTCCGAGCCGAAAGCCATCGGCGGCGTCGATTCGATCGCGCCGGGTGAAGCCGTAACCATCCCGTTCGGGCGTTATCCGGCTTTGGTGATCAACGTCCCCGATCGAGGCATAGTAGCCTACTCCGCGGTGTGCACGCATTTCGCCTGCATCGTTAAATGGAACCCCGAGAGCGGCAGGATCGAATGTCCCTGCCACGACGGATACTTCGATCCCCGCGACGGCACCGTGATCTCCGGCCCGCCGCCGGAACCACTGCTCTCGTTCCGGGTCTTCACGCAGGATGATACCCTGTTCATCGGGGGTGACGCGTGACCACTGCCTCTTCGACCCAGGAATTTCCCGCGACCACAAAACGGCGTTGGAAGACCGTTCTCAAGAATCTCACCCTACGTGCCATCGTACAGGATCGAATTTTCAAGAAGATCTACCCCGGGCTCATGCACCTGTTCATTTTCTGGGGCATGACCATCCAAATCCTGGGCACGATCGTCATCATCTTGCAGTACCCGTTGTTCACGCCGTTCATCATAAACTGGCCACGCGAAGGCTATTATCTCGGATTTGAATTGATCATGGACATCGGCGGCATCATGATCGTCGTTGGGGTGATCATGGCGGTTCTGCGGCGCACATTCCGCCGTCCGTCGTATCTGCCGAATCGCTGGGACGACTGGTTCTCGCTGGCGCTGCTCATGATCCTGGCCCTGCTCGGGTTCGCTACGGAGGCCGTGCGCTTGCAGAGCGTCAACCCGGATTGGCAGTCCTGGTCGCCGATCGGCAGCTTGCTCGCCGGGCTCCTGCGCAGGTCTGGTTTTTCCCTCGATGCTGCGGTGGCGATTCACCCATATCTGTTCTGGCTACACGCCGCCACGGGCATGCTCTTCCTCGTCAGTCTGCCCTTCACCAAACTGCGACACATGATCCTGGGTCCGCTCAACATCATCGCCCGTTCGCAGCGCCCCAACGGCGCCCTCGAACCGATTGCGGACATCGAGAATGCGGAGAAGCTGGGAGTCGGAGAGATCGACGAATTTCAAAGCCAGCCGCTGTTGATGATCGATGCCTGCGTGCAGTGCGGGCGCTGCGAAGACGTCTGCCCGGCGACGATCAGCGACATGCCCTTTTCACCACGGGCGCTGCTCGAAGGGCTGGAGTTCAGCCTGAAATCCACCCTGACCGCTCCGGTAGACGGAAAACCTCCCGCATTGCTGGGCGAAGCGATCTTGAAAGAAACACCCTGGCTGTGCACGACGTGCGGTGCTTGCCTGGAAGCCTGTCCTCTGATGATCCATCCGGTCAGCACGGCGATCGAACTACGTCGCTATCTCACCCTGACCACCGGCGAGGTCCCTAAGTCCGTAGGGGATACTCTCACCCAATTCGAGCGGCGCGGCAACCCTTGGGGACTGCCCAAGGAAGATCATGCGCCCTGGGTGAAAGAACTCGGCGTGCGCGTACTCCAGCCTGGCGACGAAACTGACGTGCTGTTCTTTATCGGCTGCGCTTACGGCTACGACAACCGCGGCAGGCAAGCCGGTGCGGATCTGGTGCGCTTGCTGAAGCATGCCGGGGTCGATTTCGCCGTCCTCGGCGCGGTGGAAGGCTGCTGTGGCGAGACAGCACGCCGCCTGGGCCACGAGTACCTCTTCCAGGTGATGGCGCAGGAAAATATCGAAGCCTTCGAAACCGTTAAATTCCAAAGGATCGTATCGGCCTGCGCACATTGCTTCAACACGTTGAAGAACGAATACACGCAGTTCGGCGGGAATTACCGCGTGCAACACCACTCCGAACTGCTGGCCGAGTTGCTGGAAACCGGAAAGCTGCAGACGCGTCCGACGGACAACGGCCGTGTTTTCAGCTACCACGACTCCTGCTACGTCGGCCGCATCAACGGGATTTTCTCGGAGCCGCGGAAAACGCTGGACAGCGTCGATGGCTTGAAGCAGGTCGAATTCGAACGGAAGAAAATCAACGGTTTCTGCTGCGGCGGCGGTGGTGGGCACATGTGGATGGAGATCGACCCGAACACACGTATCAGCCACAGGCGCCTGGCTGAAGCGGTGGAAATCCAGACGGACGTTATCGTGACGGCGTGTCCTTACTGTACGATTATGCTCGATGACGCCATTCGTTCGAAAGGTATGGGGGAGAAAATGGAAGTCAGAGACATTTGCGAAGTGCTCGCCGCCAACAGCGAGCTTTAAGCACTCGACACTTCGGACTTCGATCTCCGACATTTACTTCGCCCCGCAGTGGTAGTACACCGCAGGGGGTTCTCTCGCTGGACGGCGCGGAAATTCGCATCGCCGTCAGGTTGTATGTCGATCAGCCTTTCGACGTTCATGCACCGCTGCGAACCAATCGGGCTCGTAGCTTCCAGGAACATCGATTCGACTCGCCGATCCTCATCTCGGCGGCTTACTCCAGGGCGTGAAGCAATTCGATCCCCAAGACGGCAGCGAGAATCTCAGCTCAAAATCCCAGGATTTTGACCGTGGTTCGAGCGCTCGGTATTTCTTAAGCAGTAGGATGCGTCTTCCAGCATTGCCCCACCTATCCGACCAAAAGATCTTCGTAGGCTACTTCGTACTCCAATAACGGCCTTCCAAGACGGAACCAAACGCAGCGCCGAGATAGAGAATTGCCCCGGAGAAGTAAGCCCAGAGCATCAAGATCACGATCGACGCCAAAGAACCATAGAGCAAGCCGTAATTCGCCAGGTCGGAGCTCAAGAACCAGGCAAAAGCGGAGCGCGCTACGCGCCACAAAACCCCAGAAAGCACAGCACCCGCCAGTGCGGCACGAGGGTTGATGGTACGGTTGGGTAAAATGCGAAATATGAGCCATAAAAAGATGACGATCAACCCGGGATCGATAATGAACTGGATCCAATAACCGAGCGCTGATCCCCCATCCGACAACGGCCAAACCGTCAATGCGCTCAACCAGACTGAAGCGATGAAGAGCAAGCAAATGATAATCACGGACGCGATCGCCGCAGCCCGGCGGCGCAGCAGCGACCGATTCGAAGCTCCCCAGATCACGTTCATCGTCACAAATACCGTGTTGAATACTGCGGAAGCGCTCCAGATGAGCAGCAATCCACCGATCCACCCCAATGAACCCCTCGCCTGCAGGGTCTCATTAACGATACGCATTACGTCGTTGGCGATTCCGGGAAACGTTGCATTGAGATACTCACTTAACGGTCCACGCACGTCGTAGGCCACGAAAATCTGGCTGCTGAGAAAAATCAGGAACAGCAGCAGGGGAAAGATGGAGAGCAGCAGATGGTAGGCAACCCCGGCAGCTCGGATGGCGCATCCCTGCTTTGTGTAGAGATCCAGGGTTTCACGTATGACCTGCCAGGCTTCGTCCAGGACCGACTTGACTTTATCCACTCTTGGATTTATTCCATCCAATTTATTTTGTCTTCCACCTTCGGGCATCGATCAAACATTCCTCCGGGTGCCACACGTAGGACCGCAGCCAGCGGCGCGACACCGACACTAACTGTGAGGCTGAACCTGTCTGACAGGGTACGACATTATTCGTTAAACAATTGACCGACCGAGCGACCTTCGTGAGCCCGTAGGATCACTTCCGCCAGAAGTGGCGCTACCGACAGCACTTTCATGTTTGGAAGGATTTTTTCCTCCGGCAGCGGCACCGTGTTTGTGGTTACGATTTCCTTGATGGGCAAATTGGCTAATTCTTCGAACGCCGGTGGAACGAAAAGTGCGTGGGTGAACGAAAGGTATACGTCTTTGGCGCCGTGTTCCTTTACGATTTCCACGGCTTCGCACATCGATCCTCCCGTGAGCACTTCATCGTCGACGAGGATCACATCTTTATTCTCCACACTCCCGATCACGTTTGTCGCCCGAGCACGAGGGTGGTCTCCCTTCCGTCTCTTCTCGACAAACGCGAGCGGAACCCCCAGCTTTTCCGCGAAGTTGCGGCCTTTTTTCGCAAATCCCAGGTCGGCCGTAGCGACCACTGCGTCTTTCAGGTTCTTGGACACGAAGTAATCGCTGAGGATGTGAAACGCGGTGAGCACATCCCCGGGGATGGAGAAAAATCCCTGGATTTGTCCGGCGTGCAGATCGATGGTTATGTAACGATCCGTTCCCGCCACTTCGATCATATCTGCGATCATGCGCGCGCTGATGGGAACGCGCGGCTGGTCCTTTTTATCCGATCGAGCGTACGCCATGTAGGGAAACACGGCTGTAATCCGTCCGGCCGAATCGCGGTTGAGGCAGTCGATGGTGATGAGCAGTTCCATGATGTTGCGATGAACCGGGGAACACATCGTCTGAATAAGATACACATCCTGTCCGCGTATGCTGCTGTTCAGGCGCACAAAAAGGTTCTCGTTGGGAAATTCGATTAAGTCGTATGATTCCAGGGGTACTTTGAGGTAATCGCTGATCTCGTCTGCAAGGGCTGCACTCGCACTCCCCGCGAGCAGCTTGATATCTCCATAGCCATATAGTTTTTTCATATCGGTATTTGTGCCTCCTCCTTGGTCGCTAACTCTTCACGCGAGACTTTCATTCTGTATCTTCCCGTTGAAGAAGTTCTCGAACAGCCTGCCACGGGGACAATTCTCGGTCAACGACTTTTTCTAAAACTTCCTCGAATTTACCATCCGGTTGGGACTCAAGAAATCGTTTCACCAGATGTTCCCGAATAAGCGCATTCAGGGCAGCGCGTTGTCGCTCCCGTTCACGCACGCCCCATTCTCCAGAATCGCGCAAGTAGTCACGATGCTGCAGGATGCAGTCGAGGAGCGTATCGAAGCCTTTCCCCTCCGTCGAAATCGTGTTAAGTACGGGCACACACCATGCCGGCTCAACATCTCGTTTCTCATCGTTCGTGCTCGCATTCCCGGGACGCCCTATTTCCAACACCGCCTGTAAGGTTCGCATCGCGTTCTCGGCACCAGGCAAGTCCGCCTTGTTGACCACGAGGATGTCGGCGATCTCCAGGATGCCGGCTTTGATCGCTTGTACCTCATCCCCCATTCCCGGTGCCGTGATGACGATGGTCGTGTGCGCGGCGCGCGCGATATCGACCTCGGCTTGACCTGCGCCCACCGTCTCGATCAGGATCACATCGAAACCGGCAGCATCTAGCGCCTGCGCGACGGCCCCCGTCGTGCTCGCCAACCCGCCAAGCGCACCTCGGCTTGCCATGCTACGAACGAAAACACCCGGGTCCCCGGCAAGGTCGCGCATCCGTATACGATCCCCCAATATTGCGCCGCCGCTAAAGGGGCTGCTCGGATCGACAGCCACAACGCCCACTTTGGTCGATACATCTTTGCCGACCGGTGTGCACGTTCGGAGCCGCCGTACCAGCTGATTGACCAGGGTCGATTTTCCCGTTCCAGGCGCCCCCGTTACGCCGATCATATGCGCGTGGCCCGTACGCGGGTATAGACCGGCCAACGCCTCTAATCCCTCTGCTTCTTGATTCTCGATTTGCGATAAAAGACGGGCTAATGCCAGCCGATCGCCGGCCAACACGTTTTCAACCAATCGCATCTGATCTTCGGTTTTAAGCACGAATCCCAGCGGCTTTGACCGCGCTCTGGATTGCTCCAATGATGTCTTGGGTCCGAGTTCCAGGTCCGAAAACTGCGGCGACCCCCATTGCGTGCAGTGTCTCAACGTCCTCATCCGGGATAATGCCGCCAATAAATACCTTAACCTGATCCTGGCCTTGCTCTTTGAGGATATCTAACACCTGTGGAACTAAAGCCATGTGAGCGCCGGAAAGAATCGACAATCCGACTACATCGACGTCTTCTTGCAACGCAGCCTCGGCGATCATCTCCGGGGTTTGCCGCAAGCCAGTATAGATGACCTCCATGCCTGCGTCGCGCAATGCTCGCGCGACGACTTTCGCGCCTCGATCATGCCCATCCAGACCCGGTTTGGCGATCAACACACGTATTCTTTTCTCTGTCATTTCACCTGTCCGTGCTTCGTTACTTGTGTTCGAGGCGATTATACACTACTCGACAAACGACGGACAAAACATTCAATCAGGTTCTTCATCGTAGATAACGTGTTTGAAATATGGCAGTTCGTACCATCCCCTTGGCAGCCGTATTTACTCCGGCAGGGAGCGGAATCCCATCGCCTGACGTACGAGCGCCATAGTCTCACGGGCTTCTTCCCGCATGCGCTTCGTGCCTTGCGCCAGGATCTCATCCACGAGCGATGCTTGTGCTGCGTACCTCTGCCTACGCTCTCGAATCGGCTCGAGAAATCGGTTTAACGCCACGCTCAACCTGCGCTTGACTTCGACGTCGCCTACTTTTCCCTTGCGGTAGCGTTCTTCAAGTTCAGCGACCTCATCCGAATCATCGTTGAAAGCTTCGTGATAGATGAAAAGCGGGTTACCTTTCACCTCGCCGGGGATGTCCGCCCGGATTCGTTTCGGGTCCGTATACATTCCTTCCACCTTTTGCGTCACGGTTTCAACGTCGTCCGAGAGGTTGATCACGTTCCCCAGCGAACTGCTCGCCTTCGACTGTCCATCCGTGCCCACTAAGATTTCACCCAAAAGAGCCTGTGGTTCCGGAAAAACAGTGGCATAGATCCGATTGAAACGGCGTGCAATCTCGCGCGATACCTCGATGTGTGCGACGTTGTCTCTGGCGACAGGCACGAGGTGGGCACGAGGCAAAAGGATATCCGCAGCCTGCAACACCGGATAACCCAGCAGCCCGAAGGGCATCGTCTCGAGACGAGCATCGCGGGCCATGTCTTTCAAACTAGGGATGCGTTCCAGTCTCGGTACACTGACAAGCATCTCGAAGATCAGATTAAGCATGTAGGTTTCGGGGACCTCCGATTGCAAGAAAATCACAGTCCTCTCCGGATCGATGCCTACCGCAAGATAATCAAGAACGATCTCCTGCGTATAGGCGCGGATTTTGGCGATCGAAGCTTTCTCCGGCTTCGTCGTCAGGGTGTGCAGGTCGGCGATGATGTAAAAACTCTCATACTCATCCTGAAGCCGCAAACGGTTTTTCAAAGTCCCAACGTAATGGCCGAGGTGTAATCGCCCGGTGGGGCGATCTCCGGTCAGGATGCGCTGTTTTTTCTCCATGAGCAACTCCTTCAACATAATCGACCAACGCTTCGCACAGGGAATCTCAAACGCTCATCCCCGTTGGGGACGAGCGTTTTTTTGCCCGCGGTACCACCCCGTTTAGGCTAGCGATCCCAAAAAAATAACCCGCCGGTGATGCGACGGGATTTGTGAGCCAGCCTCACTCTTTTCAGGCACGGCGTATATTGCGATGCCCTATGCCCTGATAACGGTGGCATCTCCGGCGCGGGCTACTCGATTCCCTATTCGCCCTGCAGCTCTGAGGCCCATTCCATACCGGCGTGCGGGTGGTATTCTCACCTGGCGCCACTCTCTGTGCCGTCGTATCGATATGTACTCGCCCTCTTCTTAGCCTTTTACGTTGTCGAAATTTTTTTACATTATAGGATTCGGGAATCTCACTGTCAACACATTCGAAAATGATCCAGCGTATTTCATCTCGTTCGATCAAACACGACAAAAATGTAACAACTAGGCCGGGATGTGCTCCTCGAGTTTAGAAAGGATGCGATTCTTGGGCATAAATCCGGTGAGCCGACCGACGGGTTCTCCCTGGACGAACAGTAGCAGAGTCGGAACCCCCATGACCCCGAAGCGCATTGTGGTATCGACGTTGGCATCGATGTCCAACTTGACTACTCTCACCTTTCCGTCCCATTCCGCCGCCAATTCTTCAACGATGGGGTCTAATTGTTTGCACGGGTGGCACCACTCTGCGCCGAAATCCACCAAAACGGGAATTTCGGATTCGATAACTTCGGCGTTAAAATTTTCATCCGTGATTTCCGGCAGATTGGCCATTTCTCCTCCATTGACCGGGCGCTCCGGTTTGCCCGTCCTATCGCTGCATATTTCAGATGATTTCGTGGATGCTTTTCTTACCTCTCACCCAACGTACTCCGGGCGAGATCGTACTTGCCGAACGTTGAATTGTCAACCCTCCTTTATGCCCATCATGTCTCGAAACGAACGGGACGGCTGTAGCAAGATTTGACCTTCGTTCACAGCGCGCGGCAATTCTTGTATCCCGCTGAGATTGATCCAATCCAGTATGGCGTTTTGGCTTTCCGTGTCCAGTCAAATGATAATGTTACCCAACGTAAATGGTTCTTTCATTTGATAATGTTACCGAAATGTCCTCTCCTTTCTTTGAATTAACCTGTGTGAACAGTGTCTGACTGACATCTTGCGTG
>DAOULU010000003.1:0-6867 GCA_034417075.1 Anaerolineales bacterium | reverse complement strand
TGCTGAGCGAGCAGATCATTGCAGACATGCACAATGAAAATGCCTTTTGCTCTTGCAGTGGTTTCAGCACCGAGCGAGGCATGACCGAGGTGCACTTCGAAGAGGCGCAACTCAAACAAAAGGCCATTGAATCTGCGCGACAGGTCATTGCGTTGATCGATTCTTCAAAATTCGGAAAAGAAGATTTCACACGCTTCGCACGCCCGGCTCAAATCGCACACTTGTTTACGGATGCCGGTATCACCGACGGATGGAGAAAACGTCTTCAATCAGTAGCCATTCCATTCACAGTTTGTGAGGATGATTCGGTGTCGTCCAGAATCATGGAACATTGAACCTCGTCCGTGAAGAACAAAACCGTGAATAAAGATTTCGAGCAACCCACGATGTGCTACCTGATGATCAGTCTTACGGGTTGTTTTCAAGGGTGACATACTTGCCTGAGGGTAAGCCGTAAACTCGGAAAACGGCCGGTCAAGTTAAGGCTATCCGAAGAAATTGGATCGACACACGCGGGGGGCGATAAGCCCAACGCGGGGAAGGAATGCATGTGTGACGACAAGTGACAACAATAAAGATCCCATACTTCAAGTAAACCATGTTTCCAAGCGCTTCGACATGACCCAGGCACTGGATGATGTATCTTTTGACCTCTGTCCGGGTGAGATTCATGCTCTGGTGGGAGAGAATGGCGCGGGCAAATCAACCTTGATCAAGATCGCATGTGGCGTTCACCAACCGGATGATGGCGAAATCCTGTTCGAAGGACGCACTGCCCGCATCGACAACCCCCGCAAGGCGCAAGGGCTAGGCATCGCCACCATTCACCAACACGTCAATCTGTATCCCGACTTGAGCGTGCTTGAAAACATCTACATGGGACGACAACTCATGCGTGGCAAGCTGGGCCTACTCGATTGGCAGCGCATGGAAGATGAAGCCAAGGCCGTCCTCGAGTCGATGGGCGTGCCTCTGGATTTACATGAGACTGTAGGCGATCTGAGCACGGCCAATCAACAGATGATCGAGATCGCCAAGGCGCTTTCACAAAAGGCGCGCGTGCTCATTATGGATGAGCCCACCCCAGCGCTGTCTCATAAAGAAATCGGAATCCTCTTTACCATCATCCGCCGCTTACGCGACCAGGGTGTGGCTATCATATATATTTCACACCGCCTGGACGAGGTCTTTGAGCTAGCCGACCGGGTAACGGTAATTCGCGATGGGCGGCACGTTGGTACGCATCCCATTAAGCAGGTCAACCACCAACAAGTGATCAGTATGATGATCGGTCGCTCCCTGGAGCAGCTTTTTCCCAAGCAAGACGTGGAGATTGGCGAGCCCATCCTTCAAGTGCATAACCTAAACAAAGGCAATGTCTTGCATGATGTCACGATGACGGTGCGCAGCGGTGAGATTTTAGGGCTGACCGGTCTGGTTGGCTCCGGGCGCACAGAGCTAGCTTTGGCGATCTTTGGGATCGCGCCTCCGGACCAGGGAGAGATTGAGGTAGACGGAAAGCAAGCATCGATCAAAAACCCCTGGAATGCGCTCGACCTGGGGATCGCCTATTTGCCGGAGGATCGCCACCGGCAAGGGATGGTCGCCCCGATGAGTGTCAAGGAGAACATTACTCTCTCGATTTTAAAGAGCCTGAGCCGACTCGGGTTCGTCTCTCGGCGCAGAGAAAAGGGGCTGGCCGAAGAGTACGTTGAAAAGCTTGCCATACGTACGCCGAGTATCGATCAGCGAATGGCCAACCTTTCTGGCGGCAACCAACAGAAAGTGGTCGTGACGAAATGGCTGGCCAGTCACCCTCGCGTACTCATTTTAGATGAACCCACTCAAGGTATCGACGTGGGCACAAAAGCCGAGATTCACCGTTTGATGAGCGAGCTCGCCGGACAGGGTATATGCATCATCATGATCTCCTCGGAAATCCCCGAGATCCTGGGCATGTCTGACCGAATCCTGATCATGCGCAGGGGAAGTATCGTGGGCGAGTTGAGTCGAGGTGCGGCCACAAAAGAGAAAATCATGGCTGTGGCTACGGGGGCAGCCTAGTTTTTGGGAGGTAGTATATGCGTGTAAGATGGGGACGGGAGCTCATCCTTTTGGTTGGCATCGTGCTCCTCGTCGTCCTGCTGGCAGCGAGCACCAATTTCCTCGTTACCCGCAATGAAGAGGGAAGATTGGTTTTCAATCCGCAATCCGTCGGATTGCTTCTCGAGACCAACGCTTATCTCGTAATCGCCGCGATAGGGATGACCATCGTGATCGTGTCGGGACAGATCGACCTATCGGTGGGTTCGGCGCTGGCTGTCTGTTCGCTGACCGCGGGCTACTCCGCACTCGCGGGGCTACCCCTTCCACTGGTAATCCTTTTAACCATCGCTGCTGGAACTGTGATCGGCATGGTGAACGGCGTGCTCGTTTACAAGGGAGGCATTCACTCGATCATTGTAACCTTGGGTATGATGACCCTGCTGCGAGGGCTCATCCTGGTCGTCACGGAGTCGGAATGGCTCTACATGCCGGATTCTTTTACCGGCTTGGGTATGACGCGATACTTCGGCTTGACCCTGCCTGTCTGGGAAGCGCTGGTGGTGACCGTGATAGCGGCCTATTTGGTGAGCAACACCCGCCTGGGCAGGATGTTTTACGCCGTAGGCGGCAACGCCGAAGCCGCCAGCATCTCTGGCGTCAACGTGGGGCGCGTCCGATTTCTGGCGCTTATGCTCAACGGGATGATCATCGGCATCGCCAGCCTGGCTCAGGCGCCCCGCTTCACCGCCATTCAGAACAACATCGGCAAGGGGCTCGAACTCCTGGCCATCACGGCTGCCGTTGTGGGCGGGACCAACATCCTTGGGGGCAGTGGAAAACCCTTGGGTGCGATGCTGGGGGTGATTTTCGTTGGGCTGACGCACTCGGCCATGGTTTTCTTCCACATTCCTGCTGATTGGGAAGAAGCAGTATATGGCCTGTTTCTTCTCCTAGCGGTAGGTGTAGATATCGTCCGTATCCGCCGCAGAAAACAACTCCTGGGAGAAACCGCATGAAATTGGACCAGACTGCAATCGCGCAAGACAAGGTTCGCCGCGGCTGGCGCTTCGAATTGAGCCGTGAGATCGTCCTGTTGGGATTGATGCTCTTAATCATGGCGATCATGTCTTCGCAGTCCGACAAGTTCCTCACTGTTTCCAACTTTCAAAGGATGGCTCCCTATGTGGTTGAGGTGGGGCTCATCTCCATAGGCATGACCATGGTCATCATCGTGAAAGGCATCGATATCTCGGTAGGTTCGATCGTGGGGTTGTGTGCTGTGGTGATCGGCTATACCTGGCGCGACTACGGAGTGAACATTTGGATGGCGGCTATCTTGGCCATCGCCGTGGGGACGTTGGCTGGCCTGATCAACGGGCTGATTATTTCCAGGATACACGTACCCGACTTGGTAGTTACATTGGCCACCCTATCCATCTACCGCGGAATCGCTCGCGGACTCACGGGGGGACATCCTGTATCCCGCTTCCCGGACGACTTCTTGTTTCTGGGTGCAGGACGAGTGCTGGGCATACCCACTCAATTCCTGATTCTGGTTCCCTTTGTTCTAGCTGGCGGATTGGTGCTAAGCAGGACCTACCTGGGGCGATACGTGTTTGCCATGGGGAACAACGAGACCGCCACGCGCTTTTCCGGCATCAACGCCGAATTCGTCCGGTGTTTGCTATACACACTGACCGGCTTTCTGAGCGGCCTGGCTGCGGTTATATACGTGTCACGCCTGAGCACCGCTCGATCGAACATGGGGATTGGTTTGGAATTCGACGTGATCACGGCTGTGGTGCTGGGTGGTACCAGCATCGCCGGCGGCGAGGGCAGCATCTGGGGGAGCATCTTAGGGGTGCTCATTATCGTCATGTTGCGCAACGGTCTGAACCTGGCCGGGATGTCCAACCAGGTTCAGGCTGTGCTGATCGGAGCCATTCTGATCATCGCCGTGTTGATCAACGAGACACTAAGAAGACATTAGGCACTGCTTACAGCCCGTGTGTTATTGGGTTAGGAGAGGAGGTGGTGAGAATCCATCGAATGGCGCGAAGAAATGGTGTACAGGTAATCACTTGTGCCAGGAAAAGAAAATCGCCCTGTACATCGATTGCGTGGGGCAAACTCCACGCACCAAGTAGTTTACGAAAAATTCAAGGAGGAAAAGAATAATGTCTAAAAAGATATATGCAATCGCCAGCCTCCTGCTGGTAGGGATTCTGCTGGCTTCTTGCGCCACCCCGACCGCCAGCACGGTCAAGGAGACCGTGGTGGTCAAGGAAACGCAAATCGTTGAGGTCGAGGTTACCCCAGAGCCCATGGTTTACAACATCATTCATGTGCCCAAGCTGGTCGGCATTGGTTACTTCGATTCCTGCTACGACGGCATGGCAGAAGCTGCGGCTGAACTGGGGAACGTAGAGCTATCGGAAGAGGCGACGATCGAGGCCGATGCTGCCAAGCAGTCCGAGCTCATCGATACGTTGATCGCCCGTGAGCCCGACGCCTTGCTCGTCTCGGCCAACGATGCCGATGCCCTGGTGCCGGTTTTGAAGCGGGCCATGGATGCCGGAATCGTGGTCGTGACCTACGACGCCGATGTCCAACCCGAAGGCCGGGACTTTTTCGTCAACATGGTCGATTGCCCGGGGATGGGACAAGCGCTGATCGATCAGGTGGCGGATGAAGTGGGTGCAGATGCCAAGTACGCTTATATCTCCACTTCCCCCACGGCGCCAAACCAGAGCTGCTGGGTTCAGAATGGTACCGAGTACCAGGAGACAACCTACCCGGACATGGAACAGCTGGACCTCCGCTACGGCGAGGACGATGCTGCCGAGACCCGCACGCAAGCTGAAGAACTCATCAGCGCCTACCCAGAACTGCAGATGATCATTGCGCCCACTGCAGCGGGTTGCCCCGGTGCAGCAGACGCGATCAAGGCCACCGGCTCGGTTGGCACGGTCCACCTCACCTGCTTGGCGACGCCTAACACGATGAGAGAGTTCATCAAGGAAGGCACGCTCGAGTCCATCTACCTGTGGAACACGGTCGATCTGGGCTACCTGGCCATGTACACAGCCGTTGCCGTCCTCGAGGGTGGTATCGATGCTAACAGCACCAGCCTGAATGCTGGTCGCTTGGGTGCATACGATATCGGCGCCGACAACGTCATCGTAC
This sequence comes from Anaerolineales bacterium, assembly GCA_034417075.1. GTDB lineage: Bacteria > Chloroflexota > Anaerolineae > Anaerolineales > E44-bin32 > WVZH01. The sequence continues at coordinate 1,635 of DAOULU010000003.1, read as the reverse complement.
TAGGACCTGGCTTTAAATTCGACGCAAGCAACATCGACGACTTCGACTTCTAGAGTTGTTTTTTGCACGTAGGTTGTACGCCGGGGGAGAGGACAGTCTTTCCCCCGGCGTCTCAAGACCCGAGCAGGGCGGGAGTATACGCGAAGACAAACCAAGCTCCCCATTGTGTGCAGCCCTGCTGGTATTCCCGGTAACAATGATTGAGTGAGGCATCTCTTCAACGCCACCAGGGAATCTGCATCTCGGACATCGCAAACCGGTTTCGATCTCAACTCGCTGAGCCACTCACTCCGACACCCACAACGGCACTTACTCTCGTCGAGCAATTTACGCCTGCTCCCACAGCGGCGTATGAGACTTTCGAACAAATTGTCCATTCCCCCACATTTGTAGAACGACCGACCAGTCTTGCATATTTGTATCCTGATGTCGTGGATGTTATCCAAGGTAGAATGCTGACGTGAGGCGATACCCCCAACAAGACCGCCGACTCGCTGCTCAAGTCGTACCGCGTCAAGTAATCGGTAGATCGTCTCGCATACCATCTTTGACCAAGGCTCCAATGTTCGTAAATGGCTGTTTTGCTCGACAAGATAGCCTCGACCAAGCTTGACGACCTGCTCGCTCCACGCTGTGGCCAAATCGATCCTCCAGGGCGTGTGAATCTACTGATCGGAAGCAGAAACATCGCAGTGTAAACCCAGAGCAAATTTGAAATCGCCTCACTCCTCTTCGTTCTAGAGGATGCGCTTTTACTGGATGTTACATTGGAAGCAGTAGGTTTCTTACGAACTTGTGATGTGAACTTGGTTGGTCTTGACCAAGCTGTTTGAGTTTGGAGAAAGAGACTCCGAGTTCGCAACAGCCTACACAGGTTTCTCAAATATGCAGCCTTGAACGGATCCTGTTTGTCGGTAAGTACAGACTTAAACCTTGGAGATATTTGTAGATTTCGAAAATATATTGACAAAAATCAACAGAGTTCATAAAATAAATATGCCGTAAACCGAGACCATAACAAATATCTACCAGGACCTTGCCATTTGACTACCTATCAACGGCGCCAGTCTATGTTAGACATGCTTCAGAAACAACCCGGTTTACGCGTTACGGAGTTGGCGAAAGCGCTCAATGTATCCGAGGGTACGGTTCGAAACGATCTGAATGCGCTCGAAGAGAAAGGGCGTCTCCAGCGTGTCCACGGGGGAGCCGTACTCACCGAAAGTGATCAATTTCAAAACGATTCTTTCATGCGCCGATACCGCCAAAATGTAGCCGCCAAGCTTGTCATTGCTCGTGAGGCGGCTCGTTTGATTAAAGACAACGACTCTTTTTTTCTTGATGCAAGCACCACGTGTTATTACCTGGCCCGGGAGCTATCTGGGCTCAGTAAATTGCGCGTCATGACGAACGGTTTTGAGGTTGCGCGGGAGTTGGCTCAGAATTTATCAAACACGGTTATTCTCATTGGCGGTGTAGTGAACAATGATTCTTCTTCCGTGACCGGTTTGCTGAGCGAGCAGATCATTGCAGACATGCACAATGAAAATGCCTTTTGCTCTTGCAGTGGTTTCAGCACCGAGCGAGGCATGACCGAGGTGCACTTCGAAGAGGCGCAACTCAAACAAAAGGCCA
>DAOULU010000002.1:0-4350 GCA_034417075.1 Anaerolineales bacterium | reverse complement strand
CTTCGTCATCGATCCAGATCTGGACGCGAGAGATGCCTTTGGCGCTGGAAGCATGGCCATCGATGGTGATGATCTCGCCAAGCGGCACCGAAAGCTCGTGAATGGGCGCATCGATCCAGACGAAGGTGCCTTCGACTTGTGCCGTGCTGCCACATGCGGCGAGCAAGATTGTGAGTGGAATCAGGAGGGCAATCAGATCGCGTTTTGAATTCATCGTCAACTCCCTGTATTGGGATTCAGGTTTCGCATTCGTTTTTATCAATCCTTGCTATCGTAAAATGTGCGCAAACAAAGAGGGGAAACCATCAGGCTTCCCCAATAACCTTGGCGTGCTGCGATTGTGAGCAGAGCGTCGTGAGTCATAGGATGTGTTCTGCATACTGCCAAAGTCGGATGTTTCCGCTACATTCATAACGAAATCGTACCGATTTTGTGACACTCAGACGATCGAAGTTCTCCTTATCCAGTGTGTGGGATCCTTCTCAAATCGAAATGAGTATATGTCGTAGGGTGGATGCGGGCAACCACTCTAAGGTCCGGTCTGTTTGCGTGAGTTGCGTCGCTGCTCTTGTTGGTGGGAGGCTGATCTGGCGATATATGTTTGCGAGGCGTGGGGAAAAAAGGTGGCGCATATTTTGTTCAAGTTTTTTATTGAGGTACGTATTCAGATTCCGATTATTAATGCCAGCTGAAATTATCGCATCCGTATTGAACTTCGCAGTATGGCAGACATATCTGATACACTTTTGCAAAGGAAACACGAGGGAATCGCCACGGATGAACACAAAACAGATCGTCTACCTGGTCGGGATGGCGTCACTCGTCTGTCAGGTTGCGTGCCGTCCTGTCATGACTATCGGCTGGGGGGAGATCGCGATTATCCTGATACTCGTGATATTCCTGGTCGGTCCCATGTTATGGCGTTTATTTCGTTTTATTGCCCGATCGCGTGAAGAGAACCACAATGAGTGAAAATAGCGAGTCAGTGTAATCCCAAATCAGTTTTGCAGTGATGGGGTGTTCGAACACAAAACGCCCCCTAGATGATAGCTTGCTAAACATAAAACCCGCCTCAGCAATCGATTAAAGTTGAGGCGGGTTATGGTCTTATGTGGTCGAAAGGCTACTCCACCCGACAGACGTAGAAAGTGACTCTCCAATTACCCCAATCGGACCAGGGATGGGGGGGCATCACCGTGATTTGCTGTCTGTTGTCGCTATATGCAGGACTCATGCCGACATAATAGCAGTCCTCGTCCGCCGAAATGGTGCGTCCCACGCCCCAATTATCGGGGGCGAAGCTATGGGCGCCCCAACCAAGGCTTTTCGTGGGGTACAAGCGGTATTTCATCTCCCCAGATGCGTTAACATAGAGATATTCATCGCCGGCGATGGTAAATTCGATCCCTTCGTCAAAATGGCGGTCCTGTTCGCCGATCCTCCCGCCTTCATATGGGCCGGAATCATATTCACGATCGATATCGAACCAACCGGTGCTCCAATCGGCGATCGTGGTGGTGCCAAAACTTCCTATGGAGCTGATAGGTTCCACCGGTCCTTTCGTCACGGTGAGGTGGAAATTCTGCTGTTGTGTGCGCCTGGAGTGTGAATAATACCAATAGTAATACGTGTTCACCGCATACCAGTGCAACCGTAGCGTGGTGCCTGGGCCAACGCTGTATACGTTGTTTTCCTCGTTCGTCTCCGTGATGTAATCAGTGGGATCGATGCTGACGGTATAGCCATCCATCATGGCAGAACGCATTTCATCGCTAATTCCCGGCACATCGACGTAATTGCTACCATATCCATTTATCGTTATGTCGGGGTGGAGGATGGAAAGAGGACGAAAGCCAGGAACGTCGACTTGCACGGATAGATCGGTGTGTTCTTGCGTTCCACCGTTGTCACTAACCTGGAGCGCAAGTACGTTGAAATCATCATTGTAGGACACTCTCGAGATCTCCAGGTCCGGCAGTGGGTGGCAGTACGGTTCTCGCGGGGATGCGAAGCGATCGTCTTGCTCCGGCGACACGTTCTCCGGATCGAGAGTCACACAGACATCCATGGGTTGATACGCATCGCTCATATCATATTCGAGGATGTATCTTTCTCCCGGTGAGATGGTCGTGTGTGGCCAAGTGTAACTGCCAATCGGTTCGCCCGAATTCTTGGTCAGGCTGAAGGGGATGTTGTGCGTCCAATCTGCATTGCCCTCGTTGCGAATTTCGATTTGCAGCCAGCCGGTATCGTCAACAGATAGTCCTTCAACCGTCAAATAGGGCAAAGGCAGTGGCGCCCCTGGCGCGGCGGAAGGACCGCTGCTCAGTGGTTCAATCGTCATGAATACTTCGCAGAAGCCTGGCTGCGGTCCCAATGAAGGTATCGTGTGTTCATAGATCGGGTCAATCATGCCCACAAGATCGATCCATGCAATCGTGCCGTCGTTATAGCAAAAACGGGGGGTGCTGGTTGAGCCAAGACCTGTGGTGTAGGTTGAGAAGATCACGTACCCGTAACTCAAGGTTAGATCTTCTCCCCGGGAGATGAGAAACTGGGTGGGGCCGTCGCCCAAGAAATCTGTGGTGCTGGGTAGATCGTACTCGTAGTTCTCGTACAAACCCACCTCGCCGCAAATTCCCGATCCATCACAGCGACCGTTAAAAGTTACGCTCTCGTCGTTGACAAAGAAGCCGCCGAGCATGCCATTGTACAGGCGGCCTTCATGCAGTTCACCCGTCGTCATGGTATTGAAAGTGACCAGATAAGTCTCTTCGCATATGGGATCACCGATGTCTGCGGAGTAGAATGACAACCCCTCGGAGGGGTAGGACTCGAACCCTGTGACGGGATCAGGACCCCGAAAGGCGGTCACGGTCAACGTGTATGTTTCACCACATGGCGGTCGGAACCACTGGGAGGGGATGTCGCTGTACTTTCTCTCGGCCGGTCCCAACCACTGCAAGGTTTCATTCAGGTAGATGGCGAAGCCGTCGATCGGTAATTCATCTTCCTCTGGCTCGTAATCCCACATCAGCGATTGGCCAACGATTTCTCCGAAAGGATCCATCCAGTTTTGGACATACAAGTTGGTTGGTATCGTCATGTCAGGGTCGGGCACTTTTGGAACGAGATCTTCGGATGTTTCATCTCCCTTGCTGATACGGTAATCGATCATATAAGAACCTTCCCCGCCTTCACTCAGCACCCGCCGGGTGATGTTGTCCCAAGTTCTCGGCACGCGGATCAGATTCACCCGTCCCAATTCTGGTGCAGCCATACCTCCGTCGGCGATGCCCACGCAGGTTGTGTTAATACCTAGGGGTTGATCCTCAGGCCAGATGATGGTCGGTACGGCATCCCCCGCAAGATAGGGTTCCACGTCCCAGTTGCGGCCATCGCTGGAGGGAAAGGAATCGTTGGTGGCTTGATCGCCATCGAAATCCGGGTACCACTGTGAAGCTGTGTCGTCAGCCTCACCGAAACTGACATAACAGTGGAGGCCTTCGTAGCCTTCCATGGTTTCCAGCGCCAGTATCTCCACTTTCAGCGCAGTTGGTTCGCCGCCTTCAGCGGACGGCACTGGCTCGTCTTCGGCTTCGGGCTCGGAAGGCTCACTGGCAAGATAATCTCGCACATCGTCGCCCGATCCTGGCGGTTCTCCGCCAGGACCTGGCGCAGGACCGCCGGGACCGGCGCCAGCTTCGCTTTCTGACTCTTCTTCTGCCGGGCTGGGACCCCCTCCGGTTTCAGATCCCGCTTCTTCTTCGACGGCGGCAATCTCGCCTTCAACGGCGTACAGACTCACTGTGGCTTGTCCGCGTACACCATTGTTGGATGTCGCCTGCACGACCAACGTATGTGAACCCGTCGTAAGGGGTTCCCAGTACGTATGCAGGACGGCTGGGGACAGAATTTCATCCTCGGGAGTATCCTGCGCAAGAACGAGGGCATCATCTGCCCATAGTTCGATGCGGGCGATGCCGTTTTGTGAGCGTGCCGTCGCGTGCAAGCTAACTTCCTCACCCAGATTGACTTGCGCGCGATTATCCGGTGTTTGGATAAGTACCAATGGATGGTCTTTAATCGCTTTCGATTCCAGCCGGTTGTAGATGATCAAGCCGACGAGGATCGCCAGGAGAAAGAGCACGATGAGGACCAGAGCCAGAATTAATTTCTTTCGGGATCCTTGCTTCGTATCGAAGAACTTGCGCAATGATTCTAGTCTTTTTTTCATGGAAAGATCTCCTCGCTACCTTAACCCAATGGGATATTGAACGTGAACCAGGACGACCAGTCGCTTTGATTCCCGGCTCCATCGATGGCTCGTACTCGCCAGCGGTAGGTGTA
>DAOULU010000001.1:0-89115 GCA_034417075.1 Anaerolineales bacterium | reverse complement strand
GATGAGGACGTCGAGTTTGTCATGGATAGACTCAACAACCGACCTAGAAAATGTCTTGACTTCAAGTCGCCGAAACAAGTATTCTTCAATCATTCATCCGTTGTTGCACTTGGTAGTTGAATCCAGGATAAGTAATAATTTATGTCTCTGGATTATAAAATTTCTTACATTCATCGCTTCACCTCCTCTGTAAGCAACGGACTATATAAAGGAAGACAGCGGATGGCTAACTTCTTAATTTATGGATTCCACAAGACTATTCAGACGCCTTTGATGTATTTCGATTACTAGGGCTTTTATCTTCTTTTCCACTCCAGATAACATCCCTTTTTCCCATCTATAAAATGAGCCCGCCCCAATGGAAGGGCCGGGCTAAAACAGCTTTACAGGTAATTCCCCCTTCCGTGAAAGCGCCTGAAAGCAACCGTTCGGACTTAAATGTTTTCGTGATGTTTTATTAGTTGCAATTCATTGTGCCGACATAATACTTCTCATAGTACATCTTGCTTGTGCACCGTAGATAAATCTGATTGCCAGGAATCTCAAACTTAACAAATATAACTACAAATCTAATTCCTCCATGTTTCACATCCACCTACGATTTATCTTACCATCTCGGTTAATTAGAAATTTCTACGTTTCCCATACAAGTTACATGCGGTTAAAAACTCAATTTATGTTTCGCGCTTATATAAATCAGTTAGACCTTCGCCGGTGGAAGAGTTTTTTCCTTCGGCGAGGAGCCAGCTGGGCCCCATTTATGTTCCCAGAATATGTCGCATAGGATATTCATCTCCCCGCTCCCTTTGTGTCTTACACGATATCGACCTGTTTTCCGCTTCACCGTCAGGGATTTCGACGGCGATTTCCTTGACCGGTTTTCTGTTTAGGCAATGCATCCTCATACTACGAGCAACTTTGTAATATGAAAATAATGCTAACTACAATCATGCCGGCGACGGCGATCCACTCCAGGTCATCCAGCCCGGATTGGTCGTCTAATATTCCTCTCGGGCTCCTGGAAGATGCGCCCTTCACGAGATACCGCTCCCGCCGGTAGAAGCGATAGATCCGCAAAAATCTCTCCTCAAAGGGATCCCCGTGTGCCCTGTCCCGATAAAAAGCCAGCGCAACAAACAACACTGCAACCACAATGGGGACGCCAATGATCAGTCGCGTGTCCGTTTCGCTTGACTCAAGCAGAATGATTGCTGCGACGGCGGTTGCCATCGCGCCCAGGATGAGGACGACAACTTCCCTTCGTCCAAAGTGCAGCGGTTCTGGCATGCGAGGGGGCACAACTCCCATTTTGTCAGCTCCTGCTCTTATCCGGCCATTTGGCCGGTCTTTTCAGGCCCTGAGGGCCAGCGACTCCTGAGGCCCGTTATTCGACGGCGCCGGTAGGGGCGCCTGGCCCATGGGCCGCGCCATTGCGCCACAGGCTATTAGGCCGAGGCGCTCCGGCTTATCCAACTTGCGACAGATCTACCTGCCTCGTTGCGGCGTTCTCGAACTTCGCCAGGGTTTTGCGGAAAACCAATTCGACGTTTCCCACGGGTCCGTTGCGGTGTTTGGCCACGATAATCTCGGCGATGTTCTGTTTGAGCGTGTCTTCTTCGTACTGATCCGGGCGGTAGATGAACATGACCACGTCGGCGTCCTGCTCCAGGCTGCCGGACTCGCGCAAATCGGAGAGGATCGGGCGCGGCGGTCTGCGGGCCTCCACGGCGCGTGAGAGCTGCGCCGCGGCCAGAACCGGCACCTTCAATTCGCGCGCCAGGGCTTTCATGTTGCGCGAAATATACGACACCTCCTGCACCCGGTTCTCAATGCGCGTTTCTCCGCTCATCAACTGCAGGTAGTCGACGACGATCAGATTCAGGCCGATTTCCATGTGCAGCCGGCGGCATTTGGTGTGCAACTGAAGCGGCGTGATGGCCGGAGTGTCATCCAGGTATATTTGCGTGTCGCCCAACGCACTGACGGCTTGCGTGAACAAGGGCCACTCGTCGTCTTCCAGGTTGGCCAATCTCAGGCGCTGCGAATCAATGCCCGTTTCCTGTGACACCAGACGCTGCACGAGCTGTTCGTTCGACATCTCGAGCGAGAAGAGCGCCACGTGCTTCTTGTGTAGCTGGCTGGCGTTCTTGGCGACCGAGAGACAGAAACCGGATTTCCCCTGCCCGGGGCGTCCGGCGATGATGAGGAAATCGCTGGGCTGCAATCCTCCCAACAGACGATCCAGGTCGACGAAACCGGTGGGCACTCCCAGCGTCTCGTCCCGGTGCCGGGCGAGGTAATCAATGCGGTCGTAGTACTCGCTGACGACCTGCTTGATCGGCTGCAGCTGGTGGGCGAGCCTGCGCTCACTTACGCCGAAGATGGCCTTCTCGGCGTCACTGACCACGTCTTCGATGGCGTTGTCGGCCTTGAAAGCCAGGCGTGCGACCTGATTTGCCGCCTGCAGCAGGCGCCTGCGGGTTGCGGTTTCTTCCACCAGGTGTCCGTACGCTTCGGCGTGCAGCGTGGAAGGCACGTTGTTGATCAGCGTGGTGAGATACGCCGGGCCTCCCGTTTCGTCGAGCTGGTTCTTCCGTTCGAGTTCCTCGGAGACGGTCAGAATGTCGATCGGTAAGCGCTGCTCTTGCAGACTGGTGAATGCGTCCCACACCCAGCGGTTACGGTGCAGGAAGAAATCATCGCTGGTGAGGAAGTGGGCGACGTCGTAATACACTTCGGGGTTGACGAGAACGGCGCCCAACACGGCCTCTTCCGCCACGCGGTCGTAGGGCATCTCCTGGCTTTGCCCGCTGTCTTGCGGAGCGACGGAAAAAGAGGGGGAGTCGCTCATTCGTAGTCGTTCCTTTTCTGCTCCCTTTGTTGTCATGCAGCACTCAATGGCCCCGTTCCCCTCTTCGACCAGGCTCCGGATCCTTTCAATATTCCCATCGCTCGATCGTTGATCGCTCTGGCTGCATAGAAAGTAATCCGACTTGCGTAAAGCTCCACGCCTTCGCCTCCCGAGAATACACTTCCCCAAACAGTAGCTTCAATACCATTACCGCCAGACGCCTCGATAAAGGCAGAAGCGATTTTCGCCTCTCGCCCATACAGCCTTACTCGATGCAAACCACCATGCGTTTCCGGTCCGGTCTGTACCGTTGCCAGTACCTCGACCATTGGAATGTCCCCGCGACGCACAACACCCGCGTTGATAACTTTAAACGGACCCGTCAATGAAAAGCTGTTTTGATGCTGACTCATTAAACCCCCTCTTGTTTCTCCTTCATTGAAAGCAGCTGCTCCGCCAGGCTTTCCATTTGTAGTGAGCTGGCGCCTTTCATTGCCCAGCTCCAATCTTCATTTGCAGACCACCTGATGCTTTCCGGATCTTGAGACGAAATTATTAGTCTGGCCAAATCAGCAGGAGGAAGATTTGCCAATACCTCGAATTTGCCCCCCGCTCCGACCCTCGGCTCTTTTCGCAGCCGACTCACGGCATGATTAATCGGTTTGTCGATCGAGTTACCTGGCTGGCTTGCAGCATACAGCAACCAGGAGACCAATAATTCAGGTTCAACACTAGCGCCGATCAGTTCCTTTTTAGCTTTGCTTTCCACTCTGTTGTGGTTTAGTAATTTTTCTAAATCCCATACGACCACCACCGATCCTGATTGTCGGGTTTTCGAGCTGCTTTGAAGTTCAGCTGCGGTGGTGGTGGTGGTAGTTAAATAGTCTTTTAAAGAATCTTTAAAGAGTCTTGAATAAAGAGAGTCATTTAAATTTGTGCCATCCGCGTTGGTTGATGTACCGTCCAATGTGCCATTCGCGTCGGTTGACCGATCTTCCATTATGCCATCCGCGTTTATTGACACCCTTTCCATTGTGCCAATCGCGTTGGTTGAGCCAATTTTCATTATGCCATTCGCGTTGGTTGATGCAGCGATTGCAGTGAGGTTGTATCTTTCCAGATCTTCAGGAACCATCGGCTCGTCTGTCATTCTGACCTTGAACGTTATCAGCGATTTTGTGGATCTAACCTTACGGCGTTCCAACTCTTCGACGAAGTATTGAAGATATTGTGCACCCTGCTGCTTTCCGCGCCGTTTTCCGCGACCTCTAAACCATTCACCAACGGTGTAACTTCGCGATAAACCCAAACGCGTGGCTATTTCGTCATACCCGCCTGCAATCGTGGATTGGTTGCGCAGCTCGTTGGTTTCTCGATTGTAATAACAACGACTTCGTAAAAAAGCTACTAACCAGGCCGGGCCCGGTTTGAGCAGCGGCAGCCATTTTCGAATGAAATAGTGCGTGAAAATGATATGGCCGCGGGAGTTTCCCGTAATGTATCCGGCTAGCGAGTCAGCCAGTTGCAGCAATGATGTTTTCGTCGAAGGATCAGCCTCACGTCCAAGAATATCCATGACAAGATCCTGCACGGTTACCGGATCACCTGGTTCAGGATCTGAAGGAATATGGTCTGGCCAGGGAAGAAGTTCGTCGATTGACGTTTCGACAGCCTCTTGAATGATCGAAACAGGTGCGGCCCCCAGCTGACGTTTATCTGTAAGCCAGGATTTAAGCGAGGCTTGATCGGCGGGCGTCAGCGGCATCGACATGACGACGCGCCACATAGATGGCAATCTCTCGTAATGATCCTTTTCGCTGTTCCAGCGGAACTCGACCTCGGTTGTCTCGTCCGGTTCGATAAACCAGCGTAAGCGAGGATCAGTTATCCGGCGATTGAAAGTTCGAACAGGGGTGCCCGACCAGGCAGCCAGTTCCCGGACCGGGGCCGCGAAAGTGTCTCCAGCTTCGAACCTGCTTCCTCTGAGATAGGCTACCTGCCTGAACCCGATCGGGATCCACGCCAGGTTGATACCCAGCCACGGAACCCAGCGGAGATAATAACGAGGAATAACAACGACTCGTTCAGGCCGAACAATTTCATCATAGAGGGTGAGATAACGATGCTGAAGTAAAAATTCGTCGTCCTCTACCTCGACCGGCTCATTCTCGTCTGCCAGTCCCAGATCCTGGGAAACGACAAAGTGCACTTCAGCGTCATTTGTTTCGAGAAGAGCGGCCACATAGCGAGCGGACATAACCCCGATGCGCTCTTCCAACCAATCTCTTGCATAGGAGTTTGCAACACCCACAGTCAGTACATTGTCTTTAAGGGATAACCCCTCTGCGTCGCGGATCCAGGTATCGAAGGTCGCCCGAGGGAGATCTCCCTGGAGCTCGCTTTTCACCTGTTCCCATAGGCCCTTTGCGCTCATGTGCTAAACCCCAGACTGTGCTATACTCGAGGAGTACAACACGAAGGCTTTTTGGCCTCCATGTTGCTATAGGCCGCCGCCACCAACGGCGGCCACCCCTTTAACGGATAATCTCTTGTCGGGCTTGCAGCTCGGAAAAACAGCCCGCCTGACCTTCCCGAGCTCAATGCCAAAATTCGGCGAAAACGGCTACAAGGTCCCAACATAGCTCCCCACCGCAGAAACACCTCTTAGAATCGCTCCTGGAGCCTTAAGGGGCGCCCTTTCAACGGATTTCAGGGGCGTCCCTAAGGGGCGTCCCTCACTTCTGCCAGGGGCGTCCCTGTATTTTAGGTAAGGGGCGTCCCTTAGACCTGAAAAGTCTCGATTTTGACCAATACTTGAGATTTTCAAATTAGCGGGCGACGAAGAAATCAACAACGTTGCTCCTCTGACTAATCAACCGAAAGGTTGAAATCATACCTGGGACTGGAAGAGGGAGTCTTGAAAGGCATAAGGATATCCCGCCGCTCGTCGTCTGATTGTCCCAACGATTCGAAGCCGCGAGACAACAACCAGGCAGCGAGCTGGCTTTCCGGAACGCCCTCCTCCTCGGCAATCGCTTTTACTCTCTCCTTGATGTCGACGGGCAGATCCCAGTTCACCCGTCGTTTCAAACGCTCCTTGGATTTTTTGTACTCTCGTCGCTCGGCCTCCGTCATCGATCGTTTTTCGTCCCGTTCGGTCAACTCTTGCAGAATGTCCGCGGTCGTGGGATCGAGGGCTTCGCGACGTTCTTCTCCGGAAGGTCTCTTAGCCATGTGTTCTGCTCTCCAATCCTAAGGCGTGCATTATTCTTTCGAGCGTTGATTTGTAGCCTCCGACACCGCCAGTTCCGTCCTTGCGTTCATAGCCAACAACGCAAGCGGACCAGGTGGCATATTCCCAGAGTGTTTGCCCATAAGCCACGGCTTCTCGCGCGCGAACATCATCCGGGATCGGCGGCCACACCAGCTTGCCGAACTTGTCGGCCAAAACGCGAAGCTGCTCGGAGGTCTCTTTTGTCACGCGTTCAAAGAAAGTTGGTAGAACGGCGATCAAGCTGATCTTGCTTTCTCCGCTCCGCTTGAGTTCGGCCGCCGAATGCAAGATTTCATTCACTCCATCAGTGGCCAGGTGATCCAGCTTCGTGGGAATGAGAAGTAAGTTGCTGGCGACAAGCGCCGCGATGTGCAGAATGTCATACGAAGGTGCACAGTCAAAAAGCACCACTTGGTATGGCGCGTCTTTCAGCGCATTTTCAAATATCTTTGTGCTGGATTGCCCCCCACTGGCAAGATAACGCTTGACCCTTTCAGTAGTCTTATCGCCAGGCACAATGAACAGATTCTTTCTGGCTTCAACCACAACATCTTGAAGCGGGATCTCCTGGACCAGTAGCTGGAACAAACCCGGAGACTTCTTCAGGCCCAGACACTCGGCAACATGACCTTGAGGGTCCAGATCGACCAACAAAGTCTTGATCCCGTGATTGGCCAATCCATGAGCAAGCGTAACTGCGGTCGTCGTCTTGCCCACGCCTCCTTTTTGATTGGCGATGGCCATGATTTCCATCATAAAAGATTAACCGCCTTTTCTAAGTCGCTCTCAGATTCTGATATGTATTGCCTGGTCGAGTTTAAGTCCCGATGTCCCAGCAACCTGGCCACCGTCTCCAGTTCCTCGCCTGCATCGAGCAGCTGCCGGGCTACCGTATGGCGCAGCGCATGAGCGGTGATGTTCACGTTGGCCGCTTCGCCGACCTTGCTGATGCGGCACTGCACAGCCCGGCGCGAAAGCCGCTCGCCACCCGGTCGAGCATTGATGAACACGGCTAGTGAGTTTGTCTCCGGGCGCGCGGTAAGCCAGCTCTTGAGCGCCTCGCGCGCTTGCTCGTTTAGAGGGACAACACGCTTCTTTAGACTGTGGTTTCGTATTCGCAGGTTCCCCTTGGATGAGGAGAATTGCAAGTCGATCATATCAAGCGCGCAGATCTCCGCCAGCCGGATCCCGGTATTGATCAGCAAGCAATAGATTGCCCGATCTCGCGTGGCCAATAATCTTTCATAATCGTCGCTGGCCTTGCTGACGATCGCGTTAACAGCCTTATCCAGCGATTTCTTTTCTTTGGGTGTGATCCAGCGAGGGGCTCCGCGTTTTTCATGGACCATGTTGATGCCGCGCAGCGGATCCCGGTTGAGTTGGCCAGTGTCCTGGAGCCATTCAACAAAGGACCGCAGCGCCGCCAGTTTGCGGTTGAAGGTGCGGGGCTTGGCATTGCGCACTTTGAGCAGATGCGATTTGTAAGATCGAACCTTGTCTTCGGAAATAGCGTCCACAGGGAATGACCCATTGGTTGAGCCGCACCAGCGCTGAAACTGTTCGACGTCTCTGACGTACCCGCGCACAGTAAATGGACTCTTGTTCTGCTCTTCCAACCACTTTTGAAAACGCTCCAGAGTGTTGGTCATTCGCCCCTCCCGCCCGGGCCGTCGCACGAATGACCACCTTCATTATGTGTTAGCATCAGATGTCCACTTGAAACGCCGCGTACCCGATCGAGGCGAACACCCTCAATCCCAGACACTTTGGGGAAACCAAGCGGCGCCCGGATGTGTGTAACCGGGCAGCCGTACTTATCCTGGTAGTATGAAATGGCGTCCTGCAGAATATCTTCCGGCGACTTTGAGGTATCTCCATCCTGCCACAGCATCCACTCTACATACTTCATCATTCCCTTCTCCGGCAGATTGCTAAACAACGTTGAACAACGTTCAACACCCGAAATATACACGATATCCCGCAAGCATACAAGCGGGTTTGTGCGCATCCGGTTCTGTGCTAAACTCACTTTCGTGACGAAGAAGGATGAACAAGCAAGTGGGCCGATGATCGGCGCGCGTGTCAGTGAGGAGCTGCGCGAAGCAGCACATCGAAAAGCCAGGAGCCAGGGACGCACATTGTCTGCGGTCCTCAAGGCCTTTGTTGTCGCCTGGGTGAACGGTGAAGTACCCAATCCTCCCTTTGGGCTTGAGCTGGATGAAGGAGCTGAGGAGTAAGCATCGGCACAACGCATCGCCCTACCTGTTGATGCCCTCTTCCTGCAGATCTGAGCAGCGAGAGGGTCTTTTTCATCACCCGTTCCTCCGGGCTGTTCAACTGATGGGCTAGGTCTCGTCGGGCCGACACAAGGAATAGAAAATCGGCCCATAGGCCGATGGGGGTCATTGACAGGCAGGCAGGTTCTGTGATACCTTTGCCTTGCCGATGCCCTAATCATCGGCGACCTCCAAACCCGCTGGCCATCAGTCCCGCGGGTTTGATTTTTAATGGTCGTGACTAGTATAGACTCCCCCTGCATACAAGTCAAGCGGAGTCCCCGAGATCCCGTCAATGCAAGCTGTAGAGCGGCAGGCCTCAGTCCTCCGGGCCGAACCCGGCCATTGCTCTCCTCCATTAAATTAGCCTCGTATTTCAATATTGTGATCCGGCCCACATCCGGCACCACAAGAATTATTTATAGAATAAAATACAAGTTTATTTATATAAATAAATCAATTGCCCTCTACCATCAATTTGACCAGTTCTTCCAATGAGACATCGTTTTCATCAATGTCTAGCTCCGTGAAGCGATCGGAGCAGATTTGAGCAAGAATGCCGCCCGTCTCGCCGTACGAAACTTGCCTTCCGACAAGCTTTGAAAGACGTTCCTTCCAGATATCGATCTCCTTGCACTCTCCATCCGCGAGAAGGAAATTTTTCTGAATATCTCTGCGGATCATGCGTCGCGGCCTCCCGCGCGGCTTGGTTTGCTCCGGGGGAGGGGGGCGGCGCCGGGCAAGGTAAAGCTGATACCAGGGCGGCTTGCTCGTGTCGTTGTCTGCTTTCTTCTTAGCCATAATGGTTATGTCTGTTCGATCGCAGCCTGTGCGATGTCGATATCGACTAATGTTGCATCCGTCTGCAGCATGTGGTCCGTAGCCAGTGCGCAGAGCCTTACGATCTCTCGCGGGACGCCTTCCGAACGCGCGTACAGCAAATCGAAAGCCTCATCCGTGAGCAGCGGCTCCTGTCTGCCAGCTACCTGAAGTCGGAAATTGATCATCTGCAACGCGCTTGGGAGAGCTAGCGGAGGCAGGACCGTGCGCACGAAGATGCGAGCATTAACGGCCTTTTCTGATTCAAACAGTCCGGTCAGCTCCTGCTGGCCAAAAGCGAGGACCTGGACCACCTTTGTGTCGTAGTCGAAGTTATATAGATGATGAATGACCTGCAGCGCCTCGCGCTGCATTTGTTGCGCATCATCTAACAAGACCACTACATTGCGGCCCGCGCGGTACTCATCGACCATGCTGTGCTCGAGGAACTCCATTTGTCGTGAGAGGCTTCGCTGCGGCGCGACGTTAAATGACTGGGAGATCTGTCTGGCGGCGTCCATGGCGGACTTAAAGGCTGCGGTATGGATGTAACAAATGGTTACCGAATTATCTGGGGCGTAGACGTCGTAGATGCGTCGGGCCAGCGAACTTTTACCCATCCCCATATCGCCAATCACGAGAGCCAATCCTCGCCGACGAGATATTACACCCTGGATCTGGCGATAGACAGCCAGGTGTTCGGTACCAAGATAAAGGAAGCGAGGATCCGCGCTCAGGGTAAACGGATCCTCTTTCATACCAAGTCGTTCCAGGCGCGCTACGCGCCAGTCATCATCTGCCAGGCGTTGGACCATACTCCCTCTCCTCTGGAACTACCGCCCAATTATCACATAATTTAGAGGCGGAATCAACAGAATTACGGTAATTTTAAGAATATGGGGGGTATATTGCCTTTAATTTGGTAATATATTACCCTAAGTTGCGGTTCAATTTGGGGGATTCTGGCTACTGTCGAATAGCATGTAAGATTGCATTTACTGCACTTTTATGCGGTATTTTACACATTGTAACTTAATGAGTTAAGATTTTAATTGCTTGATGTCCCCGGAATCGCCCCCAAAGGAAGGGAGCCGGCACAAGTAAACTCATTATGACTTGATATGCAAATGCATAGTAACGCAGAATAAAAGTATATTGATCAGGAACAAGGCGAGCAATTCGCCCTCTTATCAGGGAGTTCTGTATTTAGCTAAATAGCAATATCTCGATTAGCAACCAGACCATCTATCCCTGATCTCAATTAGGATCTTTAAGCGTCGCACCGTATAAATAATATAATTCTGATGTTCGATTGATATTGGTTCGGTGCCAAGTGTCTGCTCTGGCGGAAAGACACCTAGCGTCTCGATTGCGCCGCCTTCTGCAGGATGGATGGCTTTTGCTGTGTCGATACAACGATCAACCCAATCATCAATTCTTTTCTTCCAAGTAGGGTAATCACTTTCGGTCAATTTCTTGCCCTCTATATGTAAAGCTGCTCCTTCCGCCCTTAAGTCCTCAAGGTTTCTCAATATTTGCATGAGCACTTTCTTTCCATCCCAAAGAAAAAGATATTTATCCCTATCCACCCGCATGAAATGGAATGTGGCAATCGGTGCGAAAATGAAACCAACTAAGAGTAGCCAAAGCCACGAATTTTGTGGAATGGGCATCTGTCCAGTTATCTCTAAACCAAGCGCCAGCACACCAGCCAGAATGGACCCAAGCCACCACCAGTACCATTTTGCTGTTTCGGTTCGCATGTCCTGGAGCGATTTCGAGAATCGTCGGTCTACTGCTTCTTCGCGAGGTGTAATATATAGTTCTTCCCACATAATTTTCTCCCCTTTGTTTATTCGAGATAAGCGATTATCGCGTGTTGGCTTACTTGTTTCAAGTCAACTTGGTATGACATCGTTATGATCTCGTCTTATAATAGCTACGCGAGCAAGAGGGTATATGATGGCGGGAAATAAGGGAGAGCTCACTCGCTCCAAAGGTGGAAAACAGCAGACTGATTACCCAAGTGACAAATTTGGCATTTTGCCAGAGGGAAGAACCTACATCTCACATTTCTTCAAGACATGAGTTTGCACACTTCGATATCCCCCAAGGAAGTGATTCTAGATAATGCCCTCTTGATGTTGTACAAGCAAGGTCTGCGAACCAGTAAATAATGTCGCTACGTTTTGCTTGGAGGCCTCATTTCCATCCAATCAACGATACGGCTCCGTTCTCTGTTTAGGCATCTGCATAGGCAGGAGGGATGAATGACTTCAATACCATTTACCGTATATGATATATTCGCATACCTATCAGCTGGTTCACTCTTACTGTTTACAATCGATTATGCCTATGGCAGCAAGATTCTCCTCAATGAAAGTCTATCACTCACCATCGTGATTCTCTTCCTTTTCGCCGCGTATATATGCGGCCATATTGTAGCGGGCTTATCAGAACCCATCTTTCAGGAGATCATCACTCGTAAGTGGATTGGTATTCCGTCTGAAATCTTGATGGGTGCCAAGACTGGTCCCATCACTCGTCGTCTCTTCCCTTTCTACTGTAAACCCCTCCCAGAATCGACACAAGTAAGAGTTAGAGCCCAAGCTATAGCGAGAGACTTTTCTGGATCTGGGGAGACTCTCTTTCTCCACACATTCTCCATTGTGTGTCAATCAGACACAGAACGAAATCGACTTGATGAGTTCAGGAATCTCTACGGCTTTTCACGAAATGTCGCATTTTCTCTCTTTGTGGGAAGTCTCATTCTCGTCTCTGCCATTAGGCTTACATCAGAACAAGTTCCCACGATATGGCCTATTGTTATGCTGGTTGCAGGTTTCGCAATGTTCGCCCGCTTCCTAAAGTTCTATAGGCAATATACTTATCAACTCCTCATCACATATGCTGAGCTACCCTTCGAAAAACCTTCAAAGGAGAAGCGCCAGTGAGGGTAACAATCTATGATGTTGGGCATGGGTCTTGTGTGTTTGCAGTTGCACGGAACGGGAATTGTATCCTTGTTGATTGCGGCCACAAGTCTGATCCACCTAATCTCCCGTCACAGTTCCTTCCCGCCCAAGGTTGCACCGGCATCGAGTACCTAATTATCACAAACTACGACGAGGATCATATCAGCGATCTGCCTCGGCTTCAATCAATTTTACCTATCATAAGCCTCACTCGCAATCGCTCAATAACTGCCGATCAGCTTCGTGCTCTTAAGCTTCAAGACGGACCAATTACTAGCGCCATGCAAGTTTTACTTATGATGCATGCGGGGTATACCGCACCCTTGCATGAGCCGCCGCCCACGCCGGGTATTTCCTTCACGACATATAGCAACAAATATCCATCAGATTTTACCGACACGAACAATATTAGTTTGGTATGTTTCATGAGCGTCGGTGATACCAAGTTCATTTTCCCTGGCGATTTAGGGAAGCCTGGTTGGGATTTGCTTCTTCGTCGAGAAGATTTTAGATCGGAATTATCAACAGTAGATGTTTTTCTTGCTTCCCACCACGGGAGGCAGGATGGCTATCACCCAGACGTGTTTCAACATTGTGACCCTGACGTCGTTGTATTCTCTGATGGCTCAATTCAGTACGGCACTCAAGATATGACGAGCACTTACGCGAAGCACAGTCGAGGAATCGAATTTAATGGTCAAATCCGTAAGGTATTAACCACTCGTTCCGATGGAAGTCTTACTTGGACTATAGATTAGATGCTCTATCGAAAGAAATCCTGCTCTATATGGAAATAAATTAAGTGGGCTAATTGCAATGACCATAATAAAATCATTCGCTGTAGGCTTGGGTGACACATATTATATACGGCACGTCTCTGATAACTTCTCAATAATTGACTGCAATTTATATGATAAGAATCGTCGAGGAATAGTCGATGAAATCCTCGCGGAAAGGAAAAATAAGAATGTGACTCGCTTCATCTCCACACACCCAGATGAGGACCACCTCCATGGCCTTGAGTATCTTGATGAAAGGCTGGGGATTCGGAATTTCTATTGTGTGAAGAATAACGCTACTAAGAAGGTAGAAACCGATGATTTTATTAGGTATTGCCAACTTCGGGATTCAGACAAAGCTTTCTACATCTATGCCGGATGTTCGAGGCGATGGATGAATGAATCGGATGAGGAACGTGGCTCGGCAGGCATAAATATACTTTGGCCTGTTACATCAAATTTACGCTATAAGGAT
Source organism: Anaerolineales bacterium (assembly GCA_034417075.1). Classification (GTDB taxonomy): domain Bacteria; phylum Chloroflexota; class Anaerolineae; order Anaerolineales; family E44-bin32; genus WVZH01. Next base: position 75,666 of record DAOULU010000001.1, on the reverse strand, counting down.
GCTCTAAAGGAGGCAGAGCGAGGTGAGAGCTTTAATAATATCTCGGCGGTTATTAAGTACAGCCTAAAGGACGGTGTCACTGCTCTGTGGATGGGTGATTTGGAAACAGAGTTTATGGAGGCAATCAAGGATGAGGTTATGTGGCCGCAAGTTGATGTATTATTCGCTCCTCATCATGGGCGAAATAGTGGTAAATTGCCAAAGAAAATTTCTGAAGCGCTTAGCCCCAAGCTTATGATAATTGGAGAGGCGGCTTCGGAATTATTAAACTATCCTACTGATCAAGACACACTAACTCAAAACACAGCAGGAGATATTACCTTTCAATGTGTAACTTCGAAAGTTCATATATATGTTTCTAATGCTAACTATTCTGTAGATTTCTTGGAGGATGAAGATATGAGCGATTATGACAACTATATTGGAACCTTGAATCTCGATTCCTAATGTGAGGATAAGATATGATTTCGTAAGTGCCGGGATATTCCCGGCAACACCCTATACCCGCAATAATTTGCCAGGAAAGGATTGAAGTATTAGGCCGAATTGATTTGAGGATTAACCTGGAGGATCGATGAAAGACTCATACGACTACGATATTATTGACGGAAAGTCTGTTCCGCCAATCGTAATAACGAACGACCATATCATCCGAGATACTCACAGAGGTACTGTCCATGTTGAGGCCGGCACTCTCCAACTTGATGGGGTTATTCAAGGAACCCTCGATGTCCAATCAGATGCACAGGTCATAATATCGGGAAAACAAAAAGGCACTGTTTCAGTTGCGGCGAGAGCGACAGTAAGAGTCAAAGGCGCAATCGAGGGAACCACAACCATACATCAGGGCGGATGCATTATTATCGAAGATTCCGGAAAACTCGCTGGAACCCTCGCAAATGATGGCATCTTCATCTTGCGAGGTGTGTTTGGCGGTGCCCGTTCAGGGGACGGTGATTTTCGAATTGAAGGAAATGGCTATATAAAGAAACCCGTTATTCGCGATGGGGTTTATTATTACGAATGGTAGATCCTATGTGAGAAGAATGCTATTTTCGCTATTTACAACACAAGGGAATTTTCCAGCGGCTTTATCATTCGGTGGAGCCTTGGAAGTAATTCAGGCTCCTCGATAGATCCGAGCTGCGCGAGAATTTACCCCATAGAAAAATGTAACTTTATATGCTACGAGTTTACACTGAATTTTATCCTTTGTACTACCGGGTCCCTTATAGTGGATTATCGTGTTTATTGGACGGTATCAGCCAATTAAAGGCTTGGCGCAGCATGAGAAATAAATCATGACTGATGTTGACATCCCCGTGGTTCCACTTGCAGATGCCCCTCTATCAAAGGAGATCCGGTCATATCTAGACGGGATAGCGCGCGACACCGGGCGATATATAGGTTTCTGGGACGCCAGGGACATTCGAAAGGCAGATCCGACCTTCTCGATCCACGTAAAGGCGAGGGCTCACGCCGAGCCAGACAAACCATACCTTTGCATAATTATCGATATGGCCGAGATCTCCCGGCGGAAGTATTCTCCCAAAACACATGACCCCCTAATTGCTCATGAGGCTGGGCACCTTGTACTTTGGACCGAAGGCTACCGCCCAATCGAATTTGCTGGGCAATTAACTAGTGCCCACTGGGCTCTTAATGCGGTTAGCAACTGGCTGGCGGATCCGATCATCAATTCCAGGATCTATCAGCTCGGATTCGACATTTCACGCGACAGAACGCGGGAGATCATAGATAGCACTAATGCACTCAGAAGGGGAATATGGAGAAGCAAGCCTCCGGAGCCAAGTATCCGATTTGCGGTCTCTTTCATGCTTGAGCCGAACATACCCGAGCCAGTTCGAGAGGACTTCCGCCAAGCTATAACTCTAGGTCTTGATCCAACCTATTCGGAGCTTATATTCGCCATCTTTGAGACGATATCTGAGAAAGCAGTAACCTCCCCTAAGCTCCACGACGACACTGTCAAGAGATGTTTCCAAGTTCTCAATGACCACCTTAATCTGAGACTTAGCAAGCCAAGATTTGCTTCTAAATACCGTCGATTCAACACAAAGTCACGAGACAAATGGGTGGCCAACGAGTTCAAGTCCACAAAAACTTGGCCGTGAATTCAGACTGAGCTGCACCTATTCACTCTCTGGAGAAGACCCGAGATTCAGCCTGATTATTCTTCAGGAAAAATGCAACTTTATGAGCCACGATTTCCCCATATAAACTGATGCATCTCCCGCACCCCTTTTTCCCCGCAGGGGTGGAGAAGGTCCTTCGGCAATCGACAACAAATGTTTCAAGCCCCATTATGCAAATTACTTGCTTATACAATCCTATAGATATATGATTCCTGCGTCGCAATGATCGAGAAAGGGGGCAATTATGCCAATCACCTATCGCATTGACCCCGAACGCAATCTCGTAATGACTGAAGGTAGAGGGGTTATCACCGATAATGATCTGTTGGAATACCTATCGAAAAGGATGAATGATCCACTATTTCGTTCCGATATGAAGGAACTCGTCGACTTCCGCGATGTGGAACGGGACGAGCTAACAATGGAAAGTTTTCTTGAGTTTTCAAACCAGCTATTAAAATACATCTCTGAGCTTAAAGATTATCGAATTGCAATTGTAACTACGTCCGATCTCCACTTCGGTTTCACTCGTGTTTACATGTCCATGATGAAAGAATATATTGGAGATATGCAAGTTTTTCGAGACATGGAAGAGGCTAAAACATGGCTCTTCGTTGAGGACGAATAAATCCAACTGATTAAAACAACCCCGCCTGTGGGGTGGGAACAGGCGGGGAAAGGCCAGGCAAGAGGTGCCTGGTCCTCACGAAACTGCGCCCATGAGGACGCGATAATAATATAACTCTCTAGGCAATGACCCACAAGTGTTTCCCAATTAATTATTTATATTGTTTACGCATATAATGGGTTTGATAGAGGATTCCCTCCGTTGCGATTTTATAGAGTGGGGAAAGATATGCCAATTTCATTCTATTTCGATCCCGAGCTTAACTTAGTTACAGTCATTGCAGAGGGCATTATTACCGATGATGACTTAGGAGAATATCGAAAGAAACTTACCAATGACCCTCGATTCAATCCCGGCATAAAAATTCTTTCTGATCATCGTTCCGTTGAGAAGCATGCACTTTCAGTTGATGGCATTTACAAAAACATGAAGGAAAACGGATTGCTTGAAGCTAAGTTAAAAGATTGTCGACAAGCAATAGTAACTAACTCAGATCTGCACTTCGGAATGACTCGAATGTATCAAGCCATGATGAGTGATATTTTCCCGAACATCAAGGTATTTCGAGATATGGATGAGGCAAAAGCCTGGCTCTTCGGTGAGAATGAGCCTGAATAAATTCAACAGGTAAAACAACCCACAAGTGGGGCGAGAACAGACGGGGAATAACCAGTCAAGGAGAGCTTGGCAAGAACGAAACCACACCCTCGCAGGCGCAGCAACGTTTCAGTCCTCTTGGCAATGGCCCGCAAGTGTTTTCCAGAATAATTTTCCTCGATTCGATATAATTTCATTCGCCCGGATAAATAATCGGAAACAATCAGTCGAGCGAGAAGGTAATATGATGAACAAGATGATCTATGTTCTTCTTACCGTCATCGTTGCCATAATCCCCGGATGTAGCCCAACCCATCTGACCACCTCGCCTGAAGCTACGCATGCTTCTCTGATCGAAACCCCCGCCTTTCTGAAAATCGATCGCCACCCGCCAGCCAGCGCATGGAAGCAGGGGCAATTACAGCAGCTTCCGAAGTACAATCCGAATGCCGACAACCCTCTTCAGGTCGACCTACGTTCTGCTGATCTGTCGATGTTGGATTTACGTAGAAAATTCAACACTCTTCAATACGCTTTTTTCGACAGCAAGACCATCTGGCCTCCTACCGATCGGATGCCGGTGGATTTCGATTGGAATACAATCATGGAGATCGGCAAGAACCCCGGTTTGGGGGTACGCACACTGCATGCACAAGGCGTCACCGGGCAAGACGTGAGCATCGCCATCATCGATCAGACGCTGCTGATCGAGCACGTGGAGTACAGTGATCAGATTCTCCACTATGAAGAAGACAGCTCATTTTCCGGGCGGGTTGCTTCTCTGCATGGCGCCGCCGTCACCTCGTTGGCGGTGGGAAAGACCACGGGCACCGCGCCGGGGGCGAAGGTCTTTTACTTCGTAGTCGATGTTGTCGATCCAAGCTCGACCGCAGCGGAGTACAAACGAAGCTTCCACGCTATGGCGGGGGCCATCCGACGCGTAATTGAGCTCAACCAGCAGCTGCCTGATAGTATGCAAATTCGCGCCATCTCTATTAGTATCGGCTGGAATCCTGACGAAATTGGGTACGAGGATATCTGCAGTGCTGTCGAAGAAGCAAAAGCAGCCGGCATTATCGTCGTATCCGGAAGGATGTCACAGACGTACGGATATCAACTCTACTGGTTGGGACGATCACCCGATGCAGATCCAGACTCCTTTGATTCCTATGGGCCGTGTGAGCTATGCGCTGGCGATTCCCCCGAGGACTTTTCCACTACCGATCGGCTGTTAATTCCCATGGATTCGAGAACGGTCGCTAGTTATACCGGAGTCGAAGACTATGCCTTCTTCCGGCTTGGGGGCGGAAGCTGGACGATGCCGTACTTCACCGGCGTTTACGCGCTCGTCTGCCAGGTGGACCCGAGTATCACCTTCGAGCGCTTCCTGGATCTGGCTTGGGAGACCGGCCACGTCCTCGAAGTGGGGGAAAGAGAGGGAGCGTTTGTGCTTGGAAGGATTATCGACCCCGCTGCACTTATCGAAGTTATAAACCAAGATTGATCTAGTCCAAAAACACCAGTCTACTTTTCAAAGTCATTAACGATCAGGAAAAGAAATCGCCACGCCCTCACGGGCGAGGTCGACGATGTAACCCTCATGGCAATAGCCTACAAGTGTTTCCCGCCCTCTTATGAACAGCATTTGCCTACACAATCTTCTATATATGATCCCCGCGTCGCATTGATCGAGAGGCAAGGGAGAGCACTTGACCACCCGAGTTCAGTGTATTATGATTAGATGTGTAAGTATGATAGTATGACTCCATGACATCGGAGGTTCTAATGACAGCATCTGCGGTACGTGTGCAGGAAAGGGGGCAGGTTACCATCCCGAAGGAAATCCGGGATCGTTTGGATCTTAAGAAGGGGGACCTCGTAACCTTTGTGGAGACGAAGGATGGTGTGATCCTCAAGCCCGCGGAAGTTGTTGTATCGGCTGCATTGGACGAGATCGGAGAAGCCCTTAAGGAAAGAGGGCTAAGCCTGGACGAGCTTATTGAGAGGGGGAGGGAAATCCGCGAAGACCTCATTAAGGAAGAATACGATATCAAAGAAGCCGAAAGCGAATGATCCGGGTCTTTGTTGACTCAAGCGTGTTCTTCTCAGCAGCATATTCCTCGCGCGGCCACGCACGAGACATCATCATGATGACACTATCAGGCGAGATCGAAATGGTGATCAGCCAGATTGTGATTGAGGAAACCAGAAGAAACCTGGCGGCAAGTGCGCCCGAGAGCCTGCCCTTTATGGAATTTGTTTTAGCAAGCACGCCGCATACGATTGTAAAGCCAACGAAAGCGGAGGTTCTCAATGCGGGAGAGTTAACCGCCTTGAAGGACGCACCCATCGCCGCAGCCGCCAAAGTAGCAAATGTAGATCTGCTTGTCACGCTCGATAAAAAGCACCTTCTAGGAAAGCCAGAACTCGAAGAGTTCGTGGGAGCTCCTATTGTCACTCCAAGAGAAGCCGTGAAACGGATCAAGGAAACGGGCGGAGAATAAGCGGGAGCGGCGGGAAGACCGTAAGAATTTCCATCTTGGTTTTTCACTATAACAGACTATTGGTTGAGGGAGGGGGATACAATTACAGGGTGGTACGCATCCTATAATAGTAGCGGGTGTTATATTTGATTACAGTTGTTTATTAGCCCTTCCAGATCATTAATTTCTGTACATGTATCGGTTTTTATAATTGTAAGGCAGCCAGTTCGTCCGAGCTGCCGTTTCGTTTCCCTCACGAGGCTTCATGTCGTTTTATAAAGTATTACTGATTGAGAAATCACGGCGAGTCACCCCTTCGTTTGCGGTCGCACTACGACAAAAGGGGTATATCGTCAATCAGGCTCGTGATGTGAGTGGGGCGGTCAGAATTTTTCAGAAATCACCACACGATATTGTAGTGTTGGATGCGGCATCGATGCAGACCAGCGGGGTACGATTAGCTAACCGCTTGCGGGAACAAATCGACAGCACGCCGCTAATATTAGTAGCACCCGATCGATCAACACTATCTCCTAACGGTGTGGTAGACGATGTTCTTGTGCAGCCATTAACCGCGAGAAAACTTTCTAACAGAATAAACCGGCTTGCGCCCGGCAAAGATGGAGATGTCATAAGCATAGGTCCCATTGACTTTGACGTTGCCTTGCGCAGGGTTCGATACGGCGACCGGATTACAAGGATTACCCCAAGATGCGCAGACACCCTCAAGTTGTTCATAGAGAGGGTGGGGAGGCTAGTGCGCCGTGAAGAGATCATGAAGCGGGTGTGGCACACAGACTACATGGGCGACACCCGGACACTGGACGTCCACATTAGCTGGATAAGAAAAGCGATCGAACCAGATCCATGCAACCCCACCTTTTTAAAGACCATACGAGGCGTGGGCTTTCGCCTTGATGTTCCCCCGAAATAGCGACAACAGCAGAACAGAATTTAACTTCATAGGTTCACCCGCGCGTGGGATAACGAAGACGCGCTCTATCACCTATCATGTAGGCATGGACGATTTCTTCGTTCTCCCTCAGGCGCAGAAGTTTGATGAGGTAAAGCATGAGATCGCCAGCCTGCAGCGCTTCAGACGGGCACTGCGCAAAGAGGATCAAGAAGTGCTCGATGATCTGCTCGATCGAGCGCGATCCCACTTCGCCCTGGCCTCGACGGCCGAACGGTTGACGCCGTTTGAATTCATGCTGCTTTCGATGGTGATTGAGCAGCGTAAAGAGATAAAGCGGCTGAACGGCATAACCGATTCGTTATCCGCAATTCTAGATACACACGGTTAAAGAAAAAAGCCCCGGCGATAAGCCAGGGCTTCTTCTATGCCAAACTCCTCAGCAGGTTGCCGAGTTTGTCCGGCAGTTCCTCAGCTCGGCAAACGACCAGGCGGAGGAAAAGCTCCCTCATTTTGTCGGCACAATCTTGATTAACGTCAAGATAGATCCCGATTACCGGGATCCCCTTGCGCTCCAACGACAGGATATGGTTCATTGAGACGTCCCAATCCGATACCACACAGCCACCATCGTGCCAGGTGGCCACCGGTTGTCCGTCGTGGACCACAACGATCGTGCGCAGACGTTCGGGTCGAGCAGCTAGCATTTCCTCTGCCCACTGCAGCCCGAAGTCCAGGTACTCAGCTCCGGTGTGGCCGCTGTAGCCGGCAAGCATTGACTTGGGCCACTCACCACGATTACCGAAGGAGATCACCTCGTCTACAGGATCTGTGGTTCTGTGGCCATCGCCAAAGTATGCCGCAGCGATGGGCACATCCAGCTCCTGGCAAGCCAGGTAAAGCATCATGGAGGCTAGACGAACGTAATGTTCGACATGCCCCATAGATCCGGAGCGATCGACAAGCAAACACATGGCCAGGCTTCTTGCGGAAAGATCCCTGTCCAGCTTTCTAAGAAAGGGAGTATCAGGCGTTCTAATTTCCTGACGGAAAGAATAGCGCCCTCCCATGTCTTCTGGCCTCGGCCTGACGTCCAGCGTCGGCAGTTTGAGCGACTCTGCCAGGCGCTTAGCCAGCGGCAGCGCAGCATCTTCGAGATCGATGTACTCGTCAGGAAGAACCATGCGAGCGCTTCCCGAAGTGGCCGCTGGAGAGATCTCCTTGGGAGGTAAGCCCATCCCCGGACTTTCCTTTGACGGGCCGTCAGGAAAGGGTAGGGGGTTATCAGATCTTCTGATCGGAAGATCGCCCCAGAGGGAAGGAAGCGTGATCGCAGGATATCCCTCCGGAAGGCCAAGGGTCTTGAGGATCTCCCTGGCCAGCTTGATCACCTCGCCCGTATGTCGGGCGGACCAGCTGGCCTCCACAAGCGGTAGAACCTGTCTCCAGAGCTTGCGACCATCCTTTGCCGCTTCGTTGTGTTCGGCAAGCCCAACTCGTCGAAGCATGTCGAGGGAATTGGCGCGGTCGTGTGCCCAGCGCCAGGCCAGGCACGCCTGGACGACCCGGTATGCGGTTTCATCCTCATGCTCGATGGACAAAAGGTCATTGTCTTCGAGTGCAGAGATATCCGCATAACACAGATCTCCAAGCTCTCGGATGGCGGGCTCGACACCCGGGTAGAGAACGGCGATTGCTCGCTCGATGCGCTGATCTTCCAGGATGTTTACCATCTGGCGAAGCACGTTCTCGCTGTTCGTTGGCCACGTGTTGGTGAACAACGCATGGCCAACTTCATGAGCGAGTATCCCCTGAGTAAGCCGGAACTTACGCTCATCGGCTTCCTTGGGGAACATCTCCGGGTTGGCATGGATGACTTTCAAGTCAGAGTCATGGTAGCCCGTCCCGTGTGGGCTGAGATCAATCCGGTATCGTTTCCCCTGCAGTAGAGCGAGTGTCCACTTGGAGAGACGCGTTTGTACAGGCCGCCAGATCCACCAGGGGGCGCTCATTTCCCGCCCCCTTCCGGCGAAAGCCTGCCGAGCGCAGCCAGGTAGTCTGACAGCGCCCTGAAGTTACCCCGGTTGACTTTACCGGTGTGTTCTCGGCCGCAGACCAGGTCCGCCCAGGTCATTTGTGCTTGCCACATCACATCATCGGCTGTTATCGCTCCCGATCGAGCGCACTTGCGCGCCCAATTCAGGAGAGAAGCTGTGTCGATGCAGCCGGGCAGTTCGCCGTTGGCCATCATGCGACGTGTCTCGTCGGCGACCTTGGTGATGATCTCCGCTACGAGCTGCGGCACGTCACATTCACGGAGAATGAGATCAACCTCCTGCTGGAAGCTCAGGTAGTTAAACTCAAGCACCGTGTCGAAGCGTCTCCGGACGGCAGGATCCAGGTCGTAGACCGCATAAGCCCGTCCGAAGTTACCGGCGCCGACAATCCGCAAATGAGCAGTGGGGCACCAGACGATCTCGGAGGTCATCGGAACCTCAAGGACGTAGAACGGCCCATCGTCTTCGACTTCCAAGCCCATCTGCCCGCAGATCTCTTTGCTTTTAGGATTCATAAGCCCCAGAAGCATGTTGATCTGATGGCGCTGCACTCGGGTGATCTCGTCGATGAACAGGATCACCGGGCAGAGCGAAGCATTGCGCATTGCCCGCAGCACCGGACCATCGACCCACACTCGCTGGTCGTCATCGGTAGGAATGATCGCCCCGATGAAGTCGAGATCGATCAGACCTTCCTTTCCCTCCACGATTACCAGCTCGTACATCTTGTTGAGCCTGGTTACTTCGAGGAGAGCAAAGGTTTTTCCTGTGCCAGTGGGTCCGGCCAGTAAGACATTCTCGCCGGCGGCCAGGCTGCTTTCCAACGCCTGGGCCTGCCAGCCCACAAATTGACCGTAGACGTCTTCGTCGATTTTTACAGCGGCACCGTCGATGTCGACGGTACCTTCAACGTGCTTTCGCAACGCTACAGCATCGCAGAAGATTTTCGTGTTCAGCTCTACGAATCCCTTGCGGGGCGGCATATCGCTGTTGTTGAAGATTTTCGTGTCTTTGAGTCGATCGTTGGACTCTTTCGCCGGTTGTGTGCCATATCGGATCCAGTAGTACAGCTCGTCTGCAGAACGGCAAAACGCCGGTTTGCAATCCTCTGTGAGCTTACCGCGGGCTAACACCTCTTCGAGAAGCCTCAAGTAAGCGTCTACAAGATCTGTGGCCGAAAGGGGAGCTGCCAGCGCTGAGACAAGCCCAAGGACGCCAAGGTGATAGGTCACCTTGTCCTGCGCTCCGTGGGGAATGCTCAGGGCCAACCCTGCGCCGCTTTCTTCCATGCCACACGCTCTATCCTTACCTGGAGATGATCGGCTAAGGACTCGAGCGTAATAGAGGCCGGAATCGCAGCTCGCCTCGATGATCTGGCCATTGACGGCCTGGACTATCGCCCGCGCAAGGATGCCGCTAACGGACGCCCGCCCGGTTGTGTTGCGTCGGGCTGGCCATTCATGCTCCTCTTTTCCCCTCGTCCACTCTGCTCCGGAGACGGCACTGGCACTCCGGAATAGAAGTGTAGAGATAGAGGGGATAGCGGTTTTCGTGCTTGTGGTCATGACCTTTCCTCCATTTGTGTTGGCTCCTTCGGTTGATCTCGGCCGGGCGCTGGAGCCTATCGCGCCCGATCGATGTAATGCGATATCAGATTTTGTTGTGAGTTTTCCTCCTGAACAGGGTGGGGGGATAAAGTGCGCGTAGTCACTTATAGATCTCACCTCGCACGCTCGCGCGAGTGGATACGGTTTGAGGTATAGAGCAGGGAGGTTGGCAGCCTCCCTGCTCGCTTAAACGTGCATTGCAGACATTTCCCCGGCAGCCACGGCATCGGATATGTGCCGGTGACCTTTCCTGGTGATCTTTCGACCACGGCGCGTGCGGACGATCAGACCCGCCCGCAACAGCCACGGCTCGATGGCGTGCTCGATCGTCGCCGAATCGATCCCGCTTGAAGCGGAGAGCGACTTCGGACCGACCGGCCCTCCGCCGTAGCGATCGGCAAGTGTCCAGAGATAACGGCGGTCAGTCTCATCGAGACCTCGCTCATCTACTCGGAGTAGCTCCAGAGCATCGGCGGCGATCTGTCCTGTTAGGTCGTCGTTCTGTACTTCAGCCAGGTCTCTGCAGCGCCGAAGCAGGCGAAGGCTCACGCGCGGGGTTCCGCGAGAACGCTCTGCGATCAAACGTGCTGCATCCTTGTCGATCAGAAGCCCCAGCTCGCCGGCAGCGCGCAGCACCACCTGCTCGATCTCTTCGATCGTGTAGAGATCGATCGGAAACACCTGGCCAAAGCGATCCCGCAAGGGGCCCGGCAGTGTTCCGTAGTCTGTGGTGGCGCCCACCAGTGTGAAGCGTTTCAGGTGTACCGTCATCGGCTTCTCGCCCTTGACCATCTGGATGGACAGCTTGAAGTCCTCCATCGCCGCATAAAGTATCTCGGAGATTTCTGCTTTCATGCGGTGGATTTCGTCCAGGAAAAGGACGTCCCCGTACCCGAGAACGCTCAGCACGGTGGCCAGGTCGCCAACCTTCTGGATCGAAGGAGCGGCCAACTCCCTCAAGGCGCCGTCCATCTCGGCGGCGATGATCACCGCCAGTGTGGTCTTGCCAAGACCTGGCGGCCCATGAAAGAGTACGTGCTCAAGGGGATCTCCGCGCTTACGCGCGGCGTCGATCATGACGCCGAGAGAGCGCTTGATCTCCTGTTGGCCGATGAAGGTTTCGAGGCTGCAAGGCCTCAAGCTGAAGTCTTCACGCTTTGGGGTGTCTGCTTTTATGCTCACCTCTGTTGATTCTGTCATGCGACTATGCCTCCGTTTGAATTGGATCCAGGCGGATCCTCGCTGAGGGAAGAAGTGTCTTCCGCCAGCGAGGGTCAAACTGATTTATGAAAGGTCGAAACACATATAGAGTTTTTAAGCGTATGAAACTTGTAAGGTAAACGTAGAATTATTGAATTAACCGAGATGGTAAGATAAAGCGTAGATGGATGTGAAATACGGAGGATTTAGACCTGTAGTTGTATTTGATAAGTTTGAGATTCCTGGCAATCAGATATATCTACGATGCACAAGAAAGCTGTACTGTGAGAAGTATTATGTAGGCACAATGAATTCCAATTAACAAAACATCCCGAAAATAAATACTCCCGAGCGGTTGCTTTCAGGTGCTTTTACGGAAGGGGGGAACTACCTGTAAAGCTGTTTTTGCCCGACCCTTCCATTGGGGCGGGCTTGTTTTTTTGGTGTGAAAAAGTGGGTGCTATATGCAATGAAAAAGATAATTAAAGTATTAGTGATCGAAGCCGATCAGGATCGTCTGAATGATCTTGTGGAATCTATCAATCAAGAAGTTAATTGTAAGGTGGTTGGTTCAGGGAGAGAGATTAGCGAGATTTTTCGAAGGGAGTCTCAACTAATAGAACCGCCGGATGTTCTTGTTATCAACATGGATAGTCAACCCTCAATGGAGACGAGAGATTGGGCGGTAATTCGCTCGTTATTTCCTCACATCAGAATTGTTGCATTAACGCGTGGGCAAGATAGCCATTTATTGGAATTACTACTTGCTATTGGGGTTACAGCAATTTATGGAACGGATGTTGAGAAAAACGATCTTTGTAAAGCCGTAAAAAAGGCAGATGAAGGAGTGTGGGCAATCTCCCCGGGTCTTGTTGACAGTATTAAAAATTTGCTAATTTCGCAGACAGATAAGAATGAAATACGTATTGGCGGATTAAAGATTGATACAAAAAGGCAAGAAGTGAACAGTTGGGGTAAGAGAGTCCAATTGACGATCCAAGAATATAAGCTATTAGTGTATTTGGCGAGCAAAAAAGGGGTGCCAGCCAACACAAACGAACTTCTTGAAAATGTGTGGGGTACTCCACTTGATAGTGGAGGCTCCACCGATCAAGTGAAAAGCTGTGTATGGCGGCTGCGAAACAAGATTGAGTTAGAACCAAAAAACCCGCGCTATCTTCGATCTATTCGAGGTCGAGGATATGTACTTTCAGATTCCATTGTAAGCAATTATCTCATGTGAATATTCCGCACTAATCATTTTGGGTGTCAAAACTGCAACCATCTTAACACCATCGATTTAATGGAAATGAAATAAGATTGTTTTATAAAACATTGGTTCTGCTTGTGTAAGCGGGCAAGGTTGTACTTGTTGTAATCCAGCTGCTTATGAAGGGAGAATGCGGAAATGAAACCAAAAGTTTTAATTGCGTTATCAGTAGCACTTTTACTTGTTTCGGTCGGGATATTTTCCCTAAATTTTTTCCAAAGTGGGGTTGCCGAACAAGAAGATGAACAATATACAAGCACAATAATTGATGCCGGCGCTGTGTATCCAACCGATGATTTGATCACCCTTAACTATCAATGGAAAGAGTCTATTTTATCCGAATCTGGTTGGCTGCATGTAAAGTATCAAGTCGATCAAGACGGAGTAGAGCCCGGTAAATTTCCCGACGGAAGTCAAATACCAGAAGAGTTCATTTCTGAAAAATGGTATTTTCTCAATGACGAAGGTCTTGTCGTTAAAGCTTTGTCAGTGATGTACGATTTGAACGGAAAGGAAATTCAGACAAGTATATTTAAAGATCGTGTCTGGACGAATATAACCTTTGATCTCAGTTTCTCGGGCGAATTATTTTACCCCAATCTAGATAACGATCTAGAAAAGAACATAGCCACGGACGGCTTCACGAATATCGAACAGCAAGTTACTTTTATTGACGATATGCCAGTCATCGAAGTAACAACATTTGAGGATCTTGAAACGCCCACTCATTTCGACGGACTAGAATCGGATGTTACCAGAATCATCAACCGGTTTGTTTTCGATGCGGAAAATGGAGCGCCCATACGTTTTGAAATGGCAGCAGTATTTTCCAATGGCCAACAAAGGACGGTGTCGCTGGAGGACATTCTGGTTATTGAAAGAGTTGAAACTCCCCCGCAACAAATAGTTTCGCTGTTTGAGGAGGTGACCCAATGAATAAGAAAAACTTCTTTTTAATGCTTCCTTTATTGTTGACTATAGGGTTGCTCGCTGTTTCGCTCGGTTCCTCCGTCGAGGCATCGCCTCTGGCGTCCTCGTCCACATCGTGCCAATCATATGCGGGTGCATTTGCCTGCAGGTCGAAGGGGGTTGCTAGTACAGGCCCGAGCACATGGGGTGCTAATGTTCAAAGCTATATGGCAAGCCCTGCGATTTCTATCGATACAATTGGGTATTCATACTGGACGGTTCGTGAGACATGTGATGGTGATATTACATCTCAGTGGAATTATGGTGGGACAGTAGACCATTACACATCTTCTTTTTGGGACGCAAGCGCACAGTATAAGCACTACTGTGGGGGTTCCAGGGTGGGGTGGTCATTTGGCAATCACGATTTCCATAAATCAGGATATTCACATATCTACCCCTATAAACTACACTCCCAAGGACTATAATTTTTTGGCGCATTTGATTTATTGAAAAACGTTTGGCTAAGAGAAGCTCGGCATCGGGCTTCTCTCGCGTTGTTAATTTGGCTGTTTTTCAGATTGGGAGCGGAAATTGAGCGCGTAGGGAGGCTGTAACCGCGCATTGTATTGGAGAAGTCACTTACCATTGGCGTCGCGGTTTTCTATAAACCGGATGTCGAGAATGAGGCCTTTTGTTGGATAGTGAAAAAGGCACATAGGGGAGCATTGACAATCTCCGCTTGTCTTGTTGATCGGACAAAAGCGTTGTTGATGTTGCAGTCAGACGAGAACGAATACCAAATCAGTGAATTAAAGATTGATTTAAAGATGCAAATAGCAAGCATCCGGGGGAAAAGAGTCCGGCTGACAAATCTAGATTATAAGTTTTTGGTGTATTTAGCATGTAAAAAAGGGGCACCAGCAAACACAAACTACTTAAAAATGTGTGGGAACTACGCTTGACAGTGGAGGCTCTATTGATCAAGCGACAAGCCGTGTATGGCGACTGAGAAAAAGATTGAGTTAGAGCCGAAACGTCTGCGCTATCTACGTCTGTGCAAGGTCGAGGATATGCACTTTCCAACCCCATCAAGATTTATAGACTTGAGCAAATTACAAAAATAGCAATTGAAGGTGTCTATAATGCCACTTGTTTGACACCGGGAAATCTTCCGGGGTGTGCTAGGATGATGTTGCTCTTCAGCGGCAAGTAAGGGAGCCTTAAGCTTCGTCATAACACCTAACAATTCCTAACTAAGATTTCTTCATAAATTGTGATTGCCAGGAGGAAACAGATGAAACGAAGGACCGTTTTATACATGTTGGGAGTTCTAATTTCACTTCTTTTGGTAATAGGGATGGTCCGTACCGAAGAAGGAGTACTGCCGTCAACAGGAGATTCCTACGATGGCATTCCAGAAGACGCAGTGGTTGTTGATGTGCAACGTTTGGATACATGTGACGAAGATTCGGATCCGAACGACCTTTGCTACTACGTTGTACTCAAGGCTGGCCCTGAAGAGGTACGCCCAAGCGGAGTCATGGCTCCATTATCAACCACGAATTGGTATATTTGTGGAATACGAGCCTATAACTACTTAGGAGGGCACGTTGGCACCTTAACCAACTATACTCAGGCCACATACGACGACGTTGTTTACGATAAGTGGAAGCTTCTTACGGGCTTCAATACCACATGGGCAGCAACCGGCTATTCGTGGAGCAATTTATCTGGGCCGAATCCAAATCCGGGGTGGAACGTTTGGACCTACTCCGGGTCAACGCGATCTGACGGAAAGTTGACATGGATAAGCACATGGAAGTGGTATTGGGCTAAAAATCTCTTCTATCGATACGGTAATTGGGGTTGCACCGGAGGTAGCTACTATTAATCCCGATAACCTATTCAATATAAGTTAGTCTTTGATAAAACAGGGGCAAGATGCCTGCCCCTGTTCGTAATATTTCTGCGTGAAGTAAAAATCTCTAACACTATATTGGAAAAGAAATGAGGTGGCCAAAATGGAAACAAAGGAAGACGCTTCAATGAAACCGGAATATTGGTTAGGTTGGTTATTGGTATCGATAGTCGGGTGGACGATTGGGAGCTTATTTACAACTGGTGGCGATACCCGTTCGATTTCGGAGATTATTGCGTTGTTTCCTCCACTTATTGCGAACGGATTTTTAATTGGGATAGTTAATGGAGTTGGGCAGACGGTATTGCTACAGCGCATAGTATCCAGCTATCCCAAGAATTGGCGATTAGCAACCATAGTGGGGTCTACGTTGCTGGCGCCAGTGGGACTAGTCATTGTTACTATGGTCGCGTGGATTTCATTCCAAATTCAAGGCCAACAATTCTTGCCCTCAGGCGGTACTATGTTTTTCAACCCCTCTCCAATGTACATGATTGCCGGTGGATTTGTCCTTGGACTGACTCAATGGATGGTGTTACGTAATCTGTTGATAGAGAGTGGAGGCAAAATAGGCTCTTTATGGATTTTGGGAACTTGGGCAGGTATTGGTACAGGAGTATTTATAGGTATGTGGGCCAGGGGGCACATGTTCAACCTGCCAGCACTTGCACAGCGAATAATTGAAAACGCAATCACAGGGGCGATTATTGGGGTGGTTACCGCGACAATTTTATTAATAATAGCACGCGGGGCGAGAGGTGGTAATAAAGTCTTTACCGCGCATTCTGTGGCTTGATTGAGCGAAGCACATTGCACATTTAGTAGTTAACATCAATAAAATTGGGAGGGGCAGGAAGCCCCTCCCGTTTCGCTAGGAGGCGGTTGAAGTCAGGACTCCGACCACTAACGAGAGGACTCGCTCGTGGCTATACCCGTCCCAGGGGTATCCTCCATCAAAGCGCACGACGCTTTCCCGCTTGCTCAGCTGAAGCCCAAGCCCTTTGATTTCATCGAAACGAAACGGTTTCGTCCGATAATTAGATGATCCAAAACATCAATATCAAGGAGCTCTCCCGCCTCAACGATGGCCTTGGTAACTCGGACATCTTCGGGCGATGGAGCAGGATCTGAACTAGGGTGGTTGTGGGCCACGATCATCGCGGCGGCATTTGCCCGAATCGCCGGGCGCAAGATCTCGCTTATGCGGACCATCGCAGAGTTGAGAGAGCCGCGGTAAACCTCGATCGGCTCGCCGATAACGGTGTTGCGAGTGGTAAGCAGCACAACAACCATAGTTTCTTTCTCCAGATCCTGCATGCGAGGAATGAGCAAGCACGCGACGTCTTCCGGAGACTGTACGACACAGCTCGTCTCCGGCGAAGCGGCCGAAGTTCTACGTCCGAGCTCTATCGCAGCAAGCAACCTCGATGCGGTCGCGTTGCCGATACCGGCGAAGGCCGCCATCTCCGCAGCATTTGCGCGCGCAAGATCTGGAAGCGACTGAAAACGTTCCATCAGCGCATGTGCGATCTCGAGCTGGCCCGGCCCTCCGATGATCGATGCGAGCAGCTCTGCCGAGCTGCAGCCAGATGCGTTGTAGGCTACGCGCCAGGCGGGGCGTTCCCTAAGCGGGAGCGTCTGAACAAGTGTCGACTCCTTTTCCATTTCGACTTCCCTCCGTTTAAATTGGCCACATGGGCCTGGTTTGAAAAACTTGTCGGATAGTCCGACAAGTAATTCACATTGATAGAGGATTCACGCAGAACGGTTGTGAAATGGTCATGCAAAGCTTGCAACACGGTTAATTACTCAATCGTGTGCTACTGTTGATTCACACGGCTTGGAACATAGTGCAAGGGACGCGAAAGTCCCGCATAAAAATGTTCAACCTGTGGTAATGTGAAAAACAAGGAGAGGATTAAATGGATAAAGAGTTGGTAAGAACCGGTATCACATTGGTTTGGTTTGTCTGCTTGATTGGAGTATTTGCCCTGATTGCGTTGTACTGGCGCTACACATCACGCGCAACATCATCGTATTCGATTGGAGTCCTCGATATCGAAGACATAATCTTCATAGTACAGATACTTTTCGTGGTGTGGTTAGCATTTCACGAGACGGTCCGTTTGATGTTGCTGTATATGACTTCCAAAATTACGACCTGGTAACTGTAGACCCTTTTACAGGCAGCGGTACAGCTTGTGCGGCATGAAAACGCAACGCTCCGCCATGAAACGGAGCGCTGCTCTCGGGGGAACAAGCCCTAAGGGGGGTAGGGCGTTCCTTTTCCACGAATAAGACTTTACTGTAAAGCGATCGCATATGTCAATATGAGAAAAGGAAATGGCAGCGTTCCTCTTACAAGGTCACCGCCATCCTTTGGGGAGGAAAAACCCCGCTGTTCATGGCGGGGATTGTCCTGCAATATATTTACACAAAATTGAAGAAACTTTTAAAAACCAAAAACATCCCATAGTGAAGATGACGTAAAGAAATGGTATGCACTTATACAGGAGAACGCAATAAGGATAATTATGATAATAATCCCAACCGTTTGCCGTTTATGAGCCCTGCGTCTTTCCTTCAGTTCTAGAGCCTCTCTTTCTTCCCTTGCTGCTTTCTCTTGCACCTCATATTCTTTCAATTCATCCAGTTCACGGGCATTAATTCTACTTTCTCTAGCCTGAACAACCCGCTCTAGCTCATCTTTTTCCAGTGTCTCAGCTTCAGATAATTCATCCTTCATATTTTCAGTAACTTCATCGTCTGGAAGAGATGCAATTTCATCTCTCAGTTTCTTCCTTCTTTCGTAAGCTTCTTTCAATGGTTCGTTTAACCGACTTAGCGTATGCACATCGTACTCGTAAAAAACATCGTCAGCGGTGATATCCGCAACATAGTGACGGATACCACTAACCTCAAACGGAGGCGTGCGGCTTCTTGCCAGGATTCGCATTGTGGTGTCGCCAGTAAGAAGAACAACATCTACATCCTTGTTCTTTTGTGCATATTGTTCGGCCAGGAGGATTATCTCTTCATCGAAATTACTGACGGAGCTTTTTGCCCTACTGTCCGAAAATACAAGATGAGCAAATGGCACAGCCTGATTCAGGAAGGGAGAGTCACTGTCATAATATTGCTCAAAGCTGTGCAGATGGATTTCTCCAATCTGTAACCTCTCAAGGGCTTTAATTGCGTCGCGAGCTTTTTTGTTACGTTCATCCTTGCCGCGCTTCAAGCTGTCAAGCTCAATTATTACCGGCTTAAGTATTACGACTGTGTATGGACGTATATCAAACATAAAGTCATTTATTTCAACATTCATCATTACATTGGTATCAGGAATGAAGTGACGACGTTTCATGGTGGCCTCGTTTCAGCAACGAAAGGACCTAATCGGTCAAATTATTATACAAAGACAGTCAACGTGAAAACCAGTATAACGCCAGAAGGCAGACAATTGGAAATGCACTTGACACCCATAATGATGCTGTAGTACGCTTGCAGCGCAGCTCGCGTAAGGCGGGCAATTTAAACGGAGGAACAATATGGGGTATTACAACCACGTATTTAAGCTGCCCGATCGCCGGAGATCCAAACTAAGAGCGATCGGGAATTCTTTTCGAAAGAAACTAACTCGGATAAAGTGGGCAATTTGGCTTCGGGGTGGGCCGGTAAAGTTCACATACGACGACGCCAGAGCGGCCAAACTGACGGAACACCCACGAAACGCATGGACAATTAACGACGATCAACTTCGCTGTCGTCATACCATTGCAAAGAGAGTATCTGAAGAGATCATACCCTGGTTGCACGAAGCCGTAATGCGCTCCCCCGCACCCAGAGGGATTGATGGCCAAGGCGTTATGCTTCATCTGTACAGTCGAAATGGGGAATTGCTTGCCAACCACAATCGCATGGTGGACAAGTACGGCTGGCGAAAGGCCGGTAGAGACGAGACGCAGCTTTGGTTGATAGAAACCCTGGGCGCCCAAGCAAAGGGCCCGGTGGGGGTAACAGCTTTCGTGGGCAGCATAGGCAGGATAATAGCAACACACAGACTTGTAAAACCGTATACGCCGCCAACGCTGGATGAGCTAGATCGCAGAAGCCTCAACTAGTGAATTAAGGGTGGAGATCAAATGGCACATGAAAAGCAGTACATGAATAATGCAGAATTTGATGACGAGACGCTAAGGACAAAGCTGGCCAGGCGCATAAGAGTGTCTCTCTATCCAATACGACGTCCATTCTCAAAGATAAAATGGTATCTCCGACAGCGCGGTTGGCACATTCGCTTCACATGGGACGACGCCATGGCGGAAGGGGGCCTGGAATTCCCGAGTGCAGCCTGGGCGTGGGGGCATCAACTCGAAACAGCACCCGAGGAGGTCATGAACGATATCGTCGACCAGGAGCTTATCCCCTGGCTGCATGAAGAAATCACGAGGGCACCAGCTCCATTGGGTTTTGACAACCAGGGAATACAGATACGAATAAAGATAGACGGAAAGCTTGTCGAGAAACACGAACGCGTCATTGATAAATATGGGTGGCGAAAAGAAGGTAAGACAGAAACAACTGCCTGGTTGCGAGACAAGATGCTTCAATACCGGGAAGATAACGGCGAGGTAGAGATCTCTGTAATAGGAATTGGGAAGGTTATGGCGGCCTACGACATGGTATCCCCCTATGGATTGCCAAGGAAGTCGGAAAACGGCTAAAGCACAACCGAGGTATTGAGAGAGATAAGAGCGAGGCGGTGAAGCCTCGCTCTCTTGGCTGGCGCGGAAGGCCAGCGCTATGCCTCCTCACTGCCGTCAGAAGTTATCTCGTCGAGATACTTCTCACAGAGTGATTCGACTTTACTCTGAAGCCCAGGGGAAAGAGAAGCATACTCTCTTTTGCCTTCGCGAACTTCCCTAAAAGGGATTCGTTCCTTGTAGGTAAGATCACGGTCAACGAGGTCAAACATCTTGGCCGCGCCGTAGGCATCAAAAGCATGCCCCTTCCTGAGCCTCATTAGGAATTTGCCGAACATCGGCTTTCCTCCGTTTGGGCGCCTCTCGGCGCCACTAGGTGCGCCGGTTTGCGCCAGAGGAGGGATTTCTCCCTCCTTCGACGAATCCCTCGCTGTAGCAAGAGATCCGTCAAAGGAGAGAGAAAACGCTGGCGTTGACCCAGGAGGATCTGTATTCCATTCCCTTGGGAGACTCGCTCCCTACAAAGAGAACCGACTGATTTTCCCGCCCTGTTTTTCGACAAAGTGGGATTTATTTTTTATTGCAGATCTAATCCGACGATCTTGCCATTGGGGCTTGCGATAATGGCTTCAATGAACTCCCGTAGCACTCGGTTGACTTCCTCGCGCGGAGCGAACTTGAGATAGCCGGGAATAACTTCGAGAATCTGCTGCATTTTGGCTCGCCATGGGACTGGGTGCGCTTATCGTTGCCGATAACGCACCGGCGTTCGTGCTCGAGATTGCACCTGCTTGGGGAAGCAAGGTGCACGCGTCGCTACGTCCGGGGTTCGTACTTGGATTGGCGATCGGGATGGCGTTCGGTGCGAGAGTGTTACTGGCATACCCCGAAGTCATCCAGTAGATTGCCCCGATCTACACGACTTTGTTCTTGATCGTTGTGGTATGGCTGGGGATGCAACTCAGGTACGCGCGTGTAAAAGTGACTGGCGTGCGCGCATCTAGGGGATAAACAACAAGGAGATTTGATAATAAATCGACCAGGCATCACTTGCCTGGTTATTCGTAAACTTACTTATTCAATATTCTCGCCACATGAAGGAATGAGCCCACGTGGCCACTTGAAAACACGCAGTAGAATGTGTATCCTTTGCAAAGATACAGTTCCATACCACCTCAGAAGGCACTCTATCCTGCAAGTTCGCCGAATTCAATCCTCTTTGGGGTTTCTCTCTTGCATATCTGCATGAGTATGTCTTGGATGGTGTGATAAAGCCGGGAGGTCGCAGTTTAACTAATGCTAGGGCTAAGGAAAAAGTTTTCTCTGCAATTGTCGCTTACAATAACATTGATCTTATTCAGTTTCGTCACGACAAGGGCCAGGCTCTCCTTCCCTCACCCTAATCCTGATCTCTATTATTATGGCTTCCCGCTACTTTGGCATCGCTGGAATATTGGCTGCTCCCTTGAACGGACCATTTACCTCCCAGCATTGCTTATCGATTTTACCTTCTATTTCTCCATCGTCTGGCTTATCACAGCATTGGTCTCAAAACGATATAGAATTTCCAGACGAATCCAAAATATTCTGTGGTTTACCTCTATCGCGGCAACACTTTGGTTGCTTCATTTTTTCATGTTTAAAACCAATTTTTTATCGTCTTCGCACTCCTTCTTTGGCACAGGGACTACGGTAGATCGCACTCTTTGGTTGGGCATTTCATATCCATTCGATCCATACTAAATGAATGCCCAACCAGTTGATCAACCCTCTGACCAACCTCGCCGCATCCGTGCGCACGCTTCCACGCATGCGCACAAGAAGGAGCGGCTCCGGTTAGCGGGATCAGCTCCAACGTTGGCTGTAGAAATGTATGTTAGTGTCTGCAATAAAAAGGTGGGCTATGGAAGAAGAGAAACGCACGACTCAGAGATTGATATATGCGATATTCATAGTTTTTGCTCTCTATTTGATTATTGATAGCATCGCTTATCTAGCCAGCCCGTACTCTGGACGAATCTCTGTTTTGGAATGTAAAAGTGATGGCTATGATAAACCTATTTGCACAATTACCATTTATGGAATTCGAGAAACCTATCAGCGAGAATTTAAGGCTGCTGAATTCTATAAGGCAGTCACAATAGAACACCACTGGGGATCTTCGGGTACATATACTTACGGCGTTACTATCCTAACGAATACGAAAAAGGAACGGTTCAACTTTATTAATGGATACCTACTTCATCATGTGGCTGATCGAATCGCAGATAAAATCAACGACATATTTGATTCAGGAGAGTATAAACCTTACATTCGTAATATTCAGATCAGGTTAAATTCAAGCTTCTACCGAAGGGGCATGCTTTTGATCGCGACTCTGGGATTGGCAATATTATTCAGAAGAAACGAGTACATTGATCTAATACCCGACACCCTGTCTGAAAAGGGGGATAGATTTCGGCAGTTGAGAATGTATTGGTTTAAAAGCAATTTTTTTGTACGGGTGTTCTTCTATTTGGCAATCGCATGGATATTAGCAATTTGGAATAGGGGGTATCCAGCTGCGCAGTCTGATTTTGTAAGATCTTGTAGGTATGTTGCCCTGAGTTGCCATGAATGTAATCAACTCCCATTCAATTATTTACTATGTTTATATCCACTGTGGGCTATTTTGGTTATCCAAGCCCTCGTACAACGATATCTGTTGAACAAATATCAATTGGCCATCTCAAAATGGTGGGTTGCTGCACCTATTGTTGCCAGTATTCCCTTGGTGCTGATGTTTCCTGGGATAAACTGCAACGACTGTTTTTTATTGAAATATCTCATGTTGGGGTTAATGCCAAGAAGAGATCCATCAATCATAATTGGACTAGTTTTATATTTTTTATTCTTGGGCTTTTTGCAATGGCTAATGCTACGAAAAAAGATTTCTTCATCATTTTTGTGGGTAATCACGCCAGTTATAACTGGCATGCTAGCAACATTAACAAATTGGACATTAGTTGAGTATTATTATAAAAATATTCATCCTGCAATGTGTATTCTCGAGTATATATGCCTCGTACCTCATATAATATTGTTACTTACCACCTTAACCATCTTAGTTGTAGTAGACTTCCTTTCAGGATTCTATGTTTCTTGGTTGATTAATATCAAGAATCGAGAAAGATTATTTTCATAAGTATTCAGAGCATTTATTACCAGCATCCCTGTGTTTTTCGAAGGAGACGTGTTCCTGCCCATGCTTAATATGAGAGAAAATTTACCAGTTAGAGAGGTATTGTACTCCGCGCCTGAAAATTCTCTTGATAGTGCAATCGAAGCAACATTGAGTAATATCGATCCATGATTGTTGGAATACTTTAGCCTTGAATGGAATGGATACGGGCCCGTTCAGTTTGATTATTCTTTTGATATTTGTGATGATTGATATATGGCGCCCAACCTTTCGCTGGAGCTTGTTAAAGATTTTCAATTACTCATGCTAATGGGCGCCGCTATTTCAACGATGCTATTATCATTCTTCGTCGGCGGGGGAGTGTTCAGGTGGTGGGGAAAGCGAAGAGTTCTGACTCTTACTGTTTAAGCCATTGCTATCGTGCCGCTCTCGCTGAAGCGATGTGGTGTAAGAGAGGGGAGGGGGCTAATAGCTCCCTCCCGTTGTGTGCGCTGACGAGATCATGGTTCAGCAGATATTTGAAGTCTGCTCGTCATTCACCTCGGTCAGCGGCGTCGGCATATTGCTTTGGCCTCCGTTTTATTGTTGCCATTCCAGGCGTCCGAAGGCGATCTCAAGCCTGTCCCGAGCTTCAAATATGTCATCGGGCATTTCCATTCCTACGCAGCTGTATATCGCCTCGACGTCGTCGTCAGAATGGAAACCCTGCAGATCGTCATAGTCGAGTAGATCAAAGGGCTCTGGATCGAAATTGCCATTTTCTCGCTCGATCAGGTCGGTCGGCAAACCGTGAACGGCTATGAGTACTCCGCCGCGAATTACGATCTGGATGAGATCTTCGTTATTGGCAAGACGGCGCAAAAACGCGGCGAGTCTTGGGAATCCATAGATCTCTGCGGATTCGACAAGATCGTTTATAGCGTCCTTCATCCAGTGTTTGCGAGCTTCGAATGGCGCCTCCTTAAGTCTTGTGGCCATCGGCTATCCTCCGTTTAACTTGGTCAACTTGACCTTGATCTCAGGGCGATCTTGTGCCCTGGCCTGCATGCCGGTCATAGACCAGCACACAGGCCATAGCGCAAGTTGTTGTAAGATTGTTGGAGAGTAGAAGCATGGAGGGGAAGGAAATGATGAGTGATGTGGCGGCCTCTGGTTTGCGGGTCGTGATGGGTGCGGCCCTCTTCAGCCTCTTGTCCTATGCTGCAATCCGAAAGGCGGTGGCATCCTCACCAGCAAGTGCTGTAAACGAGCGCCTTATGGTTTATAAGATTCGCGCCCAGAGATACTTCAAACATCTATGGGAAATCCGCCGTCGAGCGTTATTGTTGAGATTGAGGTTCAGAGCATACAGATATTGGCTGAAAGCTTCTCGGCATAAGGAAATTATTGTCTTAGCCCTTGCTCCAGCAATCCCCTTACTAATTTATTATGTCGGAACACCAATCGCTGGGGCGTGGAGCAATCTTGTTCGCAACATCAGTTATGCGATATCTGAAGTGTCATCTGCCCTTGTCGCATTTGTTGACGTGGCAAGGCCACAGTGGCTGCAGTTTGTAAGTGTGCTCACGAAGCTTGCGGGCGGCATCATGGTTCTCTGGGCATTCTTTTTAGAGCGAGAGTGCGACCGTATCGAAGATTTGCTTAGATATGATCCAGATACTGGATCACGGCGTTTCGGGATATCGCACGAGCATCGTGTGCTTGGTTTCTATGGAGAGGCAGCGCTTAATGTTCTTCCGCGAAGTGAGATTATGCGCCGAATCATTACATCGCAAATGTATGCCATAGTAGCAAACTCGTTTAGCCTTTTATCTGCTTGGAGAAACGAGTTTCCTCCGCTGAAAACTCTTGATACAAGTGTAGCAAAGCAAATGGATGCAATTCACAGTGGTAGAGTGCGCTACACTGAAGAAGCCGAAGATGAAACACTAAGGGAAACCAACCACGATGGAGAATACGAACAAGTTAAATCTGACCCTAGTTTCAGCGACCGCTACTTGACTGCAGAAACTTTTGATTTGATAGAGGATGTATATCAGACTCTGGAGTTAAGTAAGATAGAGGACCTCACGAAACCACAAAGCGACGATCAACTAAATTCGCTCTACCAACAAATGAAAGAAGGCGTAGAAGACTACACATCGGTTGCAATCATGTTGTTTAATTATTGGGGGCAGTACTTAGATTTACGCCTAACTAGAATCAAACGAATTAGGGTTCAGCTCTACGTAGCAGGCTTTCTGCTAGCCACCGTTTTCTCGCCACTTCCCGAAGCTATCGCCAAGTTGTTTGTTCATTAGAGGATAAGCTAAATGGCCATCTTGTGTCCGATATGTAACGAGAATGATGCGATACAAAAATTATCTGCTATTAGATCTAGTGCCCAGTCTACAGCATGGGTAAGAGGATATGAAGGCACAATCACCACCGAGATTGCCGAGTTGCTTCATCCTCCCAACCCGCCCGCGGAGCCACTCTTACGCGACCCGGTTCTATGGATTCGGAAATATGTATATTGGATATTAGTGATATTAATGCCTGTATTGGTTATTGTCATCTTGGCAAACATAAATACAGGACCAGCAAGTGAAATAATTTTAGCGTTTGCATTTGTTTGCGCGTTGGCATATTGGGCGTGGTCACTTCGTAGAAACATCAAGGAGTTAGAAAGTAGTGAGCGACTCGGAAAGATGGCGGAGGCAAGGAAGGCTAGGGCGGAAGCCTGGAAGGCCACGATGGATATCTGGGAACGATCATACTACTGCTTCCGTGATGACGTGGTTTTCGATCCTGTCACAAACAATTACGCCTCCCCCAAAGATCTGTTGGACCTTTTGCAAAATTCCATTGCCCATGAGGTGGGCAATAGAGCGAAAAATCAAGAGTAGGGAGGAGACCCTAAGGCCTCCTCCCAATGACAGGCGTGCAGCCTGTCTGCTGGCCAGCTACGGCTATGCTTGGCCTAGAAGGGCGGATCTTCGATTTCTTCGTCGCCAGATTCTCCCCGGCTGTCGAGGAATTCGACGCGGTTGGCGATCAGCTTCCACGCAGATCGCTTCTCACCGTCCTTCTCCCAGCTCTCCTTGACCATACGGCCCTGGATTGCTACTTTGCGGCCTTTCGCCCCGTATTCGTTCAGCACTTCGGCGGTTTTGCCGAAGCACTTCACTTCAAACCAGGTGGGCTCGTCTCCGCCGCCTTCGGCGACCGATACAGTTGCCCACGTGGTTCCTTCGGGGCTGATCTTTGCCTCGGGATCTCTCCCTAATCGGCCTGTAATAATGATGCTGTTCATCTTATACCTCCGTTTCTAATTGATCCCTCAGGGGATCTCGATTCTTGAGACGGGGAAGATTCCCCGAAACTCACACCGCTAGACTTTTTCAGCAACATCTTTTAGCATCTCCTTACCAACGGGACCTCCGTGCAATTCCTCGCACTTGCCCCTGACCGGACACCAGTCGCACTCCCACGCCTCGTTCGGATTTTCCAGAATCCCTGGCAGATCATCCTGCACGTGCAGTGCAACAAGCGACTCGAGCAGCTCCCAGGCTTTCTTGATTGAAAGCAGCGTGACGGTGATGCGGATCTGCTCGGCCATGTCTTGGTAGACAATCTCCGCGGTGTCTACCTCAGCGCCGTTTTCCCATAACAGGAGTCGGTAAAGGCTGACCTGTTGCCGATGTCGTTTGTAGGCTCTTGGCGGCCCTACCTTCTTTACCTTGTTCTTTGTGTGCTCTCCTTCCTCACAGTGCGGGCACTTGATCGTCTTGCCGCGCGGCGCCCATTGCCCCTCACGGATAATGGCTCCCGTTTCAGGGCAGGTGAAGGTCAACCATGGACGTGGCACACTCTTGGTGGTCTTGTAGTCCACCATGTGCCGTCGATCTATCAGAATGAGATCCGGCTGGCCGCTGACCACGATGGTCTTTCCATTGGGCGTAGTGACAGGAATAGAGAAGCGCTGTTCGGCGATGGCTTGCCCATCCTCACGCGCGAAATCATGAGCGATTCCGTGCATGAGCTGGCCACGGTATGCCCACCACGACTCGGAAGGGCGGAGACGGTAGGGCCACTCCTGTTTGAGCTGCTCCTTGCGAGGGCATCCCAGCAGGGTGGTGACCGTCAATCCGAAATCGTCAGGGCGCAGCCCGTCCAGGATTCCCTTGATCACCGGTGCTGTCATAGGACAGCCCGGTGCGCCGGACCGGGCGCACTCGAAGCACTCTTGTGCCTGCGCGTGCTCGCCGGTCACCTCGCAGATGAAACCACTAAAAGGCATGGTTCACCTCCGGGGTGGGGCGCTTGGGCCCCATTGCGCACTCAAGTGAGATCTCGGTGATGGTGATGTCCGGCAGACCACGGAACTCCGTCATCACCAGCACGACGGGAAGATCGGGCAGCTGGCCAAGTCCAGCCGCGCTGCAGCTTTTCAGCTGCACGTCCCCGTCACTTCGGGCGACGATAAGGTAGTGGGTGGCCAAGCTTGAATCCGATACCAACCGCAGCGTATCGTCCTGGTAATGCCGGGTTAGTAGTTCGACCAGCTCATCCAGCGCCATCTCGTCAGCTTCGCCGATTACAAAATACCGTTTGCTCATAGCTTTCCTCCGTTTGTTTTGCCCCAAAGGGCTAAATTTGTCTCCGAGTGGAGACCAATTCACACGCCCCGGACTCGAACCGGATATAGTCACCTGACACGCGGACAGGAACAGCTTTTTGTTCAACCGGAAGGATTGACGTTACATCATTCTGAGAGGAGTACGGACATTTTCTAGACAAAATGGTGCACGATCTTGTTCCGCCCCAAATAGCATTTTCCTGAAGGTGTCATCAAAATTTTCATTATTGACTAAGGCCTTAGTTTAGTTTATAATCAATGATAGAGCCATTTAGCAAAGAGGACGTGATGTATGAACAAAATTGTGAATATCCATGAGGCCAAGACTCACTTATCGCGTTTGCTGGTCCGGGTGATGGGTGGGGAGGAGGTCGTCATCGCAAAGGCTGGAAAGCCTGTGGCGCGTCTAATTCCTTATCAGGATTTACTAACAGATCGCGAGCCGGGAACTGCGACGGGGGAAATTGTGATCTCGTCCGATTTCCACAAACCGCTGCCAGAAGAAATCCTGCAGGGCTTTGAGGAATGAGATATCTGCTTGACACTCACACCTTTCTTTGGTGGATCACCGATGATGCAAGGTTATCTCAGGTGGCACGAGAACTGATCCAGGACAGGGGAAATAACCTGTACCTCAGCGCCGCCAGCGGTTGGGAAATCGCAATCAAAACATCCCTGGGTCGATTGGAGTTTGTAGGAGACCCGGAGAAGGTTATCCCTGAGCAGATGTCTTTGAACGAGATCGAAGGACTGCCGATTCAAACGACACATGCACTCCGGGTGTATGTGCTTCCGCATCATCATAGAGACCCTTTCGATCGGCTTCTTGTTGCCCAATGTCAGCTTGAGGATCTGCCCATCGTAACGGATGATCCCGAGATTGCGAAATACCAGGTCAATGTGGTGTGGTAGCGAAAAACCATTACTCATTAAAGGGATAGAAAGGAGGCGCGATGAGCAAGGCAAGAACAGATACATTTATTCTGGAACTTCCATTGAAAGTTGATTCGAGCGATGAAAAGAAAATGCTGTCGCGCCTCGAAGCAGCACGACAGGTGTACAACGGATGCCTGGGAGAGAGCCTGAAAAGGTTGGATCTTCTTCGACAGTCGAAGTTGTACCAGGTGGTAAGGAAGATGCCGCGGGGAATAACAAGAACGCGTGCGTTTCGTGAAGCGAACGCTGATGTGGGATTCCGCGAATACGCTATACACGCTTATTCGGTTCAATTCAACCATTCGTGGCTTGGAGATCATCTGGATAGCACAGCAATTCAGAAGCTAGCAACAAGGGCATTTAAGGCTGTGGAACAATATGCCTTTGGGAAGCGGGGAAGACCACGCTTCAAGGGTTGCAACCAGATGGATTCTGTGGAGGGGAAAAGCAATAAGACGGGAATCCGCTGGCGAGAAGATCGTGTCATCTGGTTAGGGCTGGAACTATTGCCCATTATCGATAGAGATGATCCTGTTGTTGAGCATGGGCTGGGAAGCCGCGTGAAATACGTGCGGATCGTGAGACGAAAGATCAATGGAAGAAATCGTTTCTATGCCCAACTGGTTTGTGAAGGGAAACCCTACCAGAAGGAAAAGAATCGGATAGGAAAAGGCGATGTGGGGCTGGACATCGGGCCATCGACGATAGCGGCGGTCGGTAAAGAAAAAGCCGTCCTGAAACAATTCTGTGCTGAACTTGATCCCAGGCGAGAGAAGATCCGGCGCTTACAGCGAAGGATCGACCGCCAGCGTCGTTCGAGTAATCCAGAGAACTTCAATGATGATGGAACGGTCAAGCCGGGTCAAAAAAGATGGACGAAATCCAGTCGACAGCGGAAGACTGAGGCCAAGCTCGCGGAGCTAAAGAGAAAGCAAGCTGCGCATCGAAAGAGTCTGCATGGCCAGCTGGTAAACCAGATCCTGCAGATGGGGGATACGATAAAGCTAGAGAAGCTATCCTACACAGCTTTCCAGAAATGGTACGGGCGCTCTGTAGGAATGCGTGCTCCAGGGATGTTCGTCAATCAACTGAAGCGCAAGGCTGAGAGTGCCGGTGCCCAGGTGATTGAGTTCCCAACATGGAGCACCAGACTAAGTTGTACCTGTCATCAATGCGGGATGATAGAAAAGAAGTCGTTGTCTCAAAGATGGCATCACTGCAAATGCGGTGTCGTTGCGCAAAGAGATCTTTACTCTGCTTTCCTGGCAATGTGCGTGGAAGGCGAGAAACTCAACGCGGGCCAGGCCGCCGAAGCCTGGCCGGGTGTGGACACACACCTCCAGGCGGCGTTGATTGAAGACCAACCAACGAATGGGAGGTGTCTACCTTCCAGCTTTGGTCTGAGAAAATCAGATCCGAGACAGAGATGGTCGTCTGTGAAATCTACTGAGAACTCGAGTGAGGCTGGGGATGATGTACCGTCGCCATCAATGGCAACGGGAGAGCCCGAGAGAGCTCGATGGATCGGTAGAACCCCTGGGCTTTAGCCCTGGGGCGTGTCAGATAAAACGTTTTGCTCATCGCTTGCCTCCGTTTGAATTGCCCCGAAGGGCTAGATTTGTCTCCAGGCGGAGACCAGTTCACGCGCTCCGGACTCGAACCGGATCGGGGCACCTGCCGCGTGGAAAATGCTCGCTTTTGAGACGATAACGAATGGTGTATGCTGTGAGTGTCACACAGGACGTTTTCGGAGGATGAAGGATGACCAAGCAATTTGGATACAAGCTACCGAATATATGCGCCAAGTGTGGAGAACGTAAAGGTTCTTTGCCGTACCCAATCTCTTCTGCGCAGACTACTCATTATGTTGTCGCGAGTAAAACAAAAACATTTAAGTTCGAGGTGATGGTCTGTGATGAATGTATGCAACTGCTTAAGAAACTGGACAAGCGGGCAAACCTTATTTATGCCGTTACTATCCTAATAGGAATTGCTGCGGGAATTACCATTGTATTAGTAAATGGAGGTGGCCCTCAAAACATCAAAGATGGTCTAATACCGGTTTCTATAATAGGCGCTTTTTTGGGTTTAATGGTAGGTCTTATCGTAAATCAGTTCGCTGTAGAGAAGAAAATTGATTTAGGTTTCTATGACGGAAGATTGTTCCATTTCACTAACGATGAATTCCACCGTCAATTTGCAGCCCTGAACCCGCTCATTACAAAAATCAGGAAGTCATAACACTAGCAAACGAATGAGGAATTATTGTTTCGGCGACTTGAAACCGATGCTTTTTCTTGATTGATTTTTGAGTAGTTTTTCTTTCCCCATTTCTACTTCCTACCGCTTAGTCAACTCATCAGCGATCAATTCCGCTTGTCTCAAAACAGTATCGGTTGCCAGTTTTTCCATGTCTGGCGGGTATCCGTATTTACGCAAGGTACGCTTTACGATCACCCTTAGTTTAGCTCTGGCACTTTCTTTGATTGTCCAGTCGATAGAAGCATTGTTTCTGACTTTCTCTGTTAAGACCACTGCCAGTTCTCGCAGTTTATCAACCTGCATCAATTCTCTTGCGCTCTCATTATTGGCAACGGCGGTATAAAAGGCGTATTCGAAGTCGGATAACCCCATTTCTTCGGGTTCTTTATCCATTTCTTGAATGTCTCTGCTGATTTTGATTAACTCATCTATCACTTCGGCTGCGGTGATGATTTTGTTGTGGTAACGGTTAATAGAGTTTTCGAGCAATTCCATCAGGCTTTTGCTTTGGACAAGATTCTTCTTCGCCCGGGCTCTAATCTCGTCATTAAGTAGTTTTCTCAAGGTTTCCAAGGCAACGTTTTTGTGTTCCATCCCCTGAATTTCGAGGAGGAATTCCTCGGACAGAATCGAAATATCCGGCTTTTTGATGCCAGCAGCGCCAAAGACATCAATTACTTGTTCTGAGACCAATGCCTGGTCAATAACCTGGCGAATGGCAGTTTCGATCTCCTCGTCAGTTCTGCCTGTGCCAGTGACATCGAATTTGACCAACCGTGCTTTTATAGCCTGGAAAAATGACACTTCGTCTTTAATCGCCATAGCATCTTCGTGTGGAATAGCGATCGCAAATGCTTTGGAAAGAGCAGTAACCTCATCGACGAAGCGCTTCTTGCCATTCTCAATGCCCAAAATGAAGTCTTCCGCTTCAAGGATGATAGATAACTTTCGAGATGTATCCGCAGAGAAATACTCCTGATAACCGAAGCCGTGGAATAGTTGTGACACCACCTCGAGTTTTTCTTGCATGAGAGCAACAGCTTGTTCCTGAAGAATGGCTGGATCGCCTTTGCCGCCACCATCCGAATAAAAGGACAGTGCTTTCTTCAGCTCAGATGCAACACCAAGGTAGTCAACAATCAAGCCACCGGGCTTATCCTTGTAAACTCTATTGACCCGGGCAATAGCTTGCATCAGGTTGTGGCCTTTCATCGGCTTATCAAGGTACATGGTGTGCAATGATGGAACATCAAACCCAGTCAGCCACATATCGCAAACGATAACCAGTTTCAATGGATCGTCAGGTGTTCTCATCCGGTCCGCCAGGGCTCGTCGTTGACTTTTGTTGGTGTGGTGCCTCGCCATCTCGGGACCATCAGAGGATGCTGCAGTCATGACAACTTTCATCATGCCTTTATCTAAATTGTCATGATGCCATTCAGGTCTGATTTCCTCAATTGCTGCATAAAGATCAGCGGCGATGCGCCGAGACATCGTGACGATCATTGCTTTGCCTTCAAACACCTCTTGGCGTTTTTCGAAATGATCCACAATATCTTGAGCCACGTTTTCGATCCGGTCTTCACTGCCGACCAACGCCTCGAGCTGAGTCCATTTGACCTTGGCTTTTTGGGTTTCTGAAAGGTCTTCTTTCTCTAAATCCGAATCTAATTCTTCGACCAGTTCTTTGCCCTCATCACTTAACTCAATTTGAGCCAACCTGCTTTCATAATATATTTTGACGGTTGCGCCATCATCAACTGCCCGAGCAATATCGTAAATATCGATGTAGTTCCCAAATACAGCGGGGGTATTGATGTCTGTGCCTTCAATGGGCGTCCCAGTAAATCCGATGAAGGTTGCATTTGGTAAAGCATCACGGATATATTTTGCAAAGCCGTAGACAATCTTCTTACCAACGACATTGCCTTCTTCGTCTTTCTCATCTACGGTCTTTGCTTTGAAGCCGTATTGGGTTCTGTGAGCCTCATCTGCAAGCACGACGATGTTTTTTCTGTCCGAAAGTTCTTCGTATTCATTGCCACTGTCAGGGGAGAATTTTTGAATGGTAGAGAACACCACGCCCCCTGACGCTACTTTCAATAAGGTCTTCAAGTGCTCTCTGCTTTCTGCTTGGACTGGTTCCTGGCGGAGCAGCTGGGTAGAAGCCGCGAATGTGTCGAAAAGTTGATCATCAAGATCATTGCGATCTGTAATCACCAAAACAGTTGGGTTGTCTAAAGCCAAAACGATCTTGCCAGTGAAAAACACCATCGAAAGGGATTTGCCACTACCCTGGGTATGCCAAACTACACCACCTTTTTGATCTCCTTCGGGCTGTGCTTCAACCGTGGGCAAACCATACTTGGCAGGAGATGTTTTCAAAGCCTTTAGCTTGGTCTTGTATCCCGCTGCCCGGATCGCAGATTTTACTGCACGATTGACGGCGTAGTATTGGTGGTAGCCAGCAATTTTCTTGACGGTTTCAATTGTGGCGATACCCGTCTGAAGATCTTCTTTCTTCGATTTATCAAAAACGGTGAAATGCCGAATCAGGTCAAGAAGAGTCTCTTTATTTAGCATCCCCCTTATAAGGACTTCCATTTGGCCTATAAGAGGCGAGGCTTCATCAACCCCATCTGCCGATTTCCAGGCCATGAAGCGACTGTAGCCGGCCGAGAGTGACCCCATTTTGGCCTCAAGGCCGTCAGAGATAACCAGAAGACCGTTATAGTGAAATAGAGTAGGGATTGTAGCTTTGTAAGTCTGTATTTGTTTGAAAGCAGATTTCACAGTGGCGCTTTCGTCTGCTGGGTTTTTCAACTCAATCACGACCAGGGGGATACCGTTGACAAACAGGATCACATCTGGCCTTTTGTTGATCTCATTTTCAATGACCGTAAATTGGTTTACGACAGTGAACTCATTGTTTTCGGGATTGTCAAAATCAATCAGCCAGACGTAATCCCCGCGAGGGTGACCGTCTTTCTGGTAAGTGACATTGATACCCTCGGTGAGCAGCCGATGGAAAGCTTCGTTGTTGGAAATAAGTTCCGGTGAATGAAATCGCTGAATTTGCTTAAGAGCGTCTGCGCGTGTAGCAGGCGGGATGCTGGGATTGATGCGGTCAATGGCAGCCTTGACCATTTCCAGCAGCAGCACATCCTCGAAGCTGGCCCGCATCGGTCTATCACCATCTGGGGCGATCTCCGGCCCCGAAATGTACGTATAGCCCTGATCTTCGAGCCGCTGGATGGCGAGGTCTTCAACTGCGCTTTCAGTGATCCTGGTCATAGCTGCACCCGCGCCTCACCTCTCATCAGCTTTGGCAAAAGGGTGTCGCGCAGTTTTTCGAGAGTTTCTCTATTTCTTAAATTTTCCATGATTTTTCGGTGGATTGGTCTGATAATTTCCGAATATTGGGCGATAAGCGCTTTTCCAGGAAAAATTACAGGCAAAGCAGAAATGCTCTTTACATGAAGACTTCTTAGGATTGTTCCATCACTAGTGTTTTCCCGAATTTTCCTATTCATCCAATTTGATAGCATTAAATCCTTTAAAAATTCTGGAGTGAACGGATTCTTTGGATGGATTGCCACTAAATTTCTACCAATTCCTGCCTTCATGTAATATGGAATCTGGGCAATAGCGCCCACTCTACCCGTTTTGGAAATGAACAAGTCACCACCCGATAATTCAATTCTCCGAACCCATTCTTTATAATCCTCATCCGATACATAGTACTTCTTTGATAAATCTACTATTCCGCCATCTGCAATATTGAAGACCTGAAGCAGATATTTTGAGTTTTCTTGTGCTTCTATCTCTTCAGGCTTCTTTGCATGAAGACAATCAATTACATCACAATAATCTGATAACACTCCCTCGTCCCACCCATCCTCTGCCTTCTCCACAAACCACTGCCGGAAGAGCGTTTGTGCCAGTGCATCGAGGGTCTCGTTCTGGCGGTGGAGCAGGTCAATCTTGTCATCGAGGGTGGAGAGGATACCTGCGATGGCGCGTTGTTCTTCAATATCTACTGGTACGAGCCATTCTGTAACTTTCAGGAAGTTCCAGTCAGCTCTGGGCATTTTTGTTCCTGACGAACCCGAATATGCTAAATCAATAAATGCCTGATTGGCAAATAGATAAAACAGAAATGTTAAATCAATACCATCAGCAGCACCTACAACCCAAATATCTGTGGAACAAATACCACTGAACTGCGGCTTTACCACTTTTCGAAAATATGGTCGTAATTTGCCAAAGAGAAAATTCTGTTCAGAAAATCGGTATTTATTGCTCGTAACAATACTCGAATGATCAAACCCAATCAACCTAAGTTTTCCTTCTTCAATATGTTCCAAAGCAATGTAGGGTGCCTCCTCGTCCCCTACCTTCCAGCTATCCTTAAACAGAACCGCTAACTCTGAAAGAGGTTTTACTACCCACTCATTCATTAAAATTCACCTACAACTTCGCCATTCTCCACGATTTTTCCATTTGGAGTTTCATGATCTATCAGAATAGATAAACCAAGACCGTATTTGTACTCACCATCATGATTAGTAAAGTCTTGTAACTTTTTGAGATCATCGCCAGTTCCTGGATTCCACCAGGGTTTGAATTCGATAATGATGATGTTGCTATCGTTACTGCCTCGTTTGTGAAGTATCAGATCAGGGAATGTGCCACGAGGATAATTCTCTGTTCTTTTGACTTCTTGGAAATTCCGATTGTATTCCACATCCATATCGTATTCAGAGTATTTAGTTCCCTGTATGAGCTCGTAAAAATAGATCCCGAACCAAAAGACAATACTTCTCTCACTGACCCGGTTTTGGATGAGGTAACTGTGATCAGCGTATACTCTATCCAATACGGAAATAACAATTTCCAAAATATCATTCATTATTGATTTCCACCTTAGCCAAATTTTCTTGAATGAGGGCATTCAGGCGGATTTCTTCTTCTATCTGGGCGTCCAGTTCCTGCTGTAATTCGGTGAAGCGTTCCTCAAAATCAAAATCGTCGTCTTCGTCAGGTAG
The DNA here is from genome assembly GCA_034417075.1 of Anaerolineales bacterium. GTDB lineage: Bacteria > Chloroflexota > Anaerolineae > Anaerolineales > E44-bin32 > WVZH01. The sequence goes on along the minus strand of DAOULU010000001.1, from coordinate 39,174 downwards.
GCCAACATAACGTCCCGGAGTGAGGAAATAGCCCAACTCTTCTATCTCCTTGAGGGTTGCTGATTTACAAAAGCCGGGTATGTCTTTATAACCGCCATCCTGATTGCGCCAATTGTGGTACGTGATAGCGATCTTTTCGATGTCCTCATCTGCAAAGGCGCGTGTCCTGCGGTTGATCAGGTAGCCGATCTCGCGGGCATCAATAAATAAAATTTCATCCTGCCTGTTTCTAAACTTGCCATTGGCTTTGTCGCGGCTTAAGAACCACAGGCTGGCTGGTATTTGCGTGTTCAGGAACAACTTTGTGGGTAAGTTGACGATACAGTCGATCAGGCGGGCTTCAATCAAAGCCTGCCTGATGTCGCCCTCGCCGGAGGATTGGGAAGTTAAAGCGCCCTTCGCCAAAACAAAGCCCGCTTGCCCACTAGGGCTGAGGTGATACAAAAAGTGTTGAATCCAGGCGTAGTTGGCATTGCTAGATGGCGGCTCGCCATATTGCCATCTTCCGTCGCCCCTAAGCAGGTCTCCACTCCAATCGCTATCATTGAATGGAGGATTGGCAATCACATAATCAGCCCTTAAGTCTTTATGAGCATCGTTTAAGAAGGAACCTTCATTGTTCCATTTTAGTTGGGAGCTATCAATTCCCCGGATTGCCAGGTTCATTTTGGCCAATCGCCACGTCGTTAAATTGCTTTCTTGTCCATAGATTGAAATATCGTTGATTCTGCCCTGATGCTCATCCACAAATTCTTCCGATTGAACAAACATTCCTCCAGAGCCACAGCAGGGATCAAACACTCTTCCCTTATAAGGTTCAAGCATTTCTACCAGCAATCGTACGACACTCCTGGGTGTATAGAACTGTCCACCCTTCTTCCCTTCAGCAAGGGCAAATTCACCCAGGAAGTATTCAAATACATGGCCCAACAGATCAGCGCTTCGTTCTTTGGCTTCTCCCAGGGCTACATTACTCATTAGGTCAATCAGTCCACCCAAGTTTGTTGGGTCGAGATTGCCCCGGGCATAAACTTTAGGCAACACGCCTCGCAGTGATGGGTTTTCTTTTTCTATCGCATCCATTGCTTTGTCAATTTCTTTGCCGATATCAGGGAGCTTAGCCTTAGACTGCAAATACTCCCATCTCGCTATCGGCGGCACAAAAAACACGTTCTCCGCTTTGTATTCATCTCGATCTTCGGGGTCTGCACCCTCAAATTCGCCTTCACCTTTTTTGAGTTTTTCATACAGCCCCTCAAACGCATCGGAAATATAGCGCAGGAATATCAAACCTAAGACAACATGCTTATATTCAGCAGCATCTATGTTTTTTCTTAATTTGTCAGCTGCTTTCCAGAGTTGTTTTTCAATCGGCTCTACAGCATCGTTGTTGTTTTTTGCCATATGAACTTGCCCTTATATTGGTGATTCCACGATTTCAAAATTTGTATTCAAGAAGACAGATTTACGGAAACAAGAACGTATTGTTTTATTTCCCGACCAAGAGCTACCTTATGGGCAGATTGGCTTTTTCTCGCGGCGATAATTACCATAAAAGTACCGACGAAGTTCTCTCAACCTAAGCTTGATTGTCCATTATACGGGAACTGACGGTAAGAGGAAAAAACGCAGGGTAACTATCTTTGCTCAAACTAGTGCCTTGTTAGCAATTTGTCAAACCGATGCCAATTGGCAATAGTATGCGCGATTCTATAATCCTCTTTTGACAACCTCATAGATTTAGGTAAAATTACTTCGTATTAATACTGTAATACGCAATAATATATGGGTGACGATGGTTTCCTTATCTGCACAGCTTCCTTCTATTAAAAGACACAGATCGCTGCTTGAGGAAGTGACGTCCCAGGACAAAAACCTTCGCAGCCGCATGGCCAAGTATCTCGATTGGCTGGATAACAACGATCTGAACTGGCTGCAGCCGGATCTGGGCGCCTGGCGGGACGATCTTCTCGAGCTTGGCATGTCGCCAGCGTCTATCCGGGTCTATCTCTCCAATATTCGTTCCGCATATGACCAGGTGATCGGCTCGTCAGAATTTCGTGACCTGCTTTACAACCAGGCCAGGTCGATCGGCGTTGAATCTCCGGCCGATCAAAAGGCTTTCGTAGACGAGTTGACGACCCGTATCGAGCAGGCGATAGACCCCAAGGCTACCAAAGTGCGGGTGGCCACGCACCAGGACCAACCAGAGTCGCAGCATCTACGTCTTACGAAAGGCCAGGCAGAAGCCCTCATTGTAGCTCCTGGTGTTGCTACGCTGACAGGATTGCGGGACACCGCCGTGATCTTGACACTCCTGTGCACCGGAATTCGCGAGGCCGAGCTTGTGACCCTGGACGTTCCAGATCTGCGCCAGGAGTTCGGCGGCGAGCTGGCGCTGCATGTACGGCAGGGCAAAGGCAGCAAGGTTCGCCTTGTCCCTTATGGCGATCTGGATTGGTGTCTGGCAATCGTCGATCGCTGGCTGGAAGTTACCGGGATCGACGCAGGCCCCGTCTTCCGTGGCTTGTACAAGAGTGGTCGAAGGATGCGGCCCGGGCGCCTCAGTGTACGCGGCGTTGAGAATATCCTTTCGTCTTACCCAATCGCCGTTGGCGGCCGCACCGTAACGGTCAAGCCGCATGACTGCCGGCGCACTTATGCCAGGAGATTATACGAGGCGGGCGTTGACCTGGTGGCCATCCAGCAAAACCTTGGCCACGCAGGTATCAAGACTACACAAGGATATATTGGCGAACTGGACGCTTCATATCGTCGCGCAGCTGGTGTGTATTCATTTGATCTGGCCAGACTGGATGAAGCACCAAAACGCATGATCTAAGGCGCATAGGGCAAATTTGCAGGTGTAAACACACCAACACAGCTCGGAAAATTGCTTAGAAACGTTCCTGTGACTTCGGTTTAATTACGGTGAGCGCCTGTGCCTACCATGAGAACCTTTATTTGTTACCACGCAGGTGCGATATAAACTTGGAGAATTGCAAAAATTGCAACAGCTGCATAAAGGATATCTAATCCTCGGCCATGACTTACTCGGATCGGGATAATCTCGCTCCTATTCGAGATAGTTGGATAATCTAGTTCGGGGGGCTCTGGGGCATCTGGATCATCAGTTGGCCGAACTTTCATCATATGACTGTAAAAAGGATCATATGCTTTAGATCCTTTATATCCCCAACAATGCCGTTCAATTTGCATTGCTCTATCAGAAAGGTTGTTATAGAGAGTCCTATTCCGCAACTCTATCATATACAGTGCTAAGGTAATAAAGAGTAGAAGCAGCGCCTTGGACTTTGTGATATCGCCAGAAAGAATGAAGCCAATTGCAGCAATGAAAAACCCCAACGTAGTAAATCGAAATTGGACAACGGTGCTGAAATAGGAAGATAATGCAGAGTATTCTACGCGAACATCTTGGGGATCAGGCTCTTTTTCCTTTGCTAGCGCATTTTTCGGATGTTTTGGATTCTCCATCTATCCCTCCTATATTTATTGGTTATGCCTGACAGAGATATGCTGAGCAACCTGCTCTCAACCCAGAGCTTGTATCACATTAGGCAAATTCAGCCGAAACTCAAGCCCTCTCCAGCGAGTAGCTACGCATCTAAAAAAGTCAGAAAGGTAGACGATCCTACTCAAGTCGATAGCCCAAGCGTCCTCGCATCTCTTCTCTTTGCTGTGCGAGAGCACCACCCTCAATTGTCTCAGCGATGTATTGATACACCGCTGACGGTTCCTTCGTGGCCATGTGGAGCATAGATGCAACCAACGTGTCATGATCTAACGGAGAGATCAGGTCGGATAGCATAGAATCCATCCCGTTAAGAATGACGACCTCAATACACGTTTGTAGATCCAGCTCCTCTTCGATGACGACTTCAATCAATTTCTTGAATTCGATGAGTTTCTTATGAATTTGATCACTGATTTCAAATTGAGGCACGAATCTCCACCTCCAACATTTACAAATGACGGGATGACTAAAGGCTTTGAGTTAAGCGGCTGGACGATCTCCTGTCTCTTTTCCAACCTTGTCTCTATCATACTACCGAGGTAGATTTACTCTCCATCCCGGTCCGATCAAGCTTGTTGTTGGGTTACCCATGGATTGCTATCCTTCATCCGCTCTTAACATGTAACAGTCATCAATAAGCACCGTAGGCTTAGCTTACAGTTACGCACAATCACAGATAGGGTATCCCGACAATCATCTCTTCCAGGATGTCGAGGACAAATTCGAGCGTAGACGGGTCGTCTGGCCAATCGTCGGGCACTCTGCTTCGTGCAACTGCATAACCGGCAGGATCAATCCATAGGAGTTCTGAATCGACTTCGATGGGGTCAACTTGAATTTGATGTATCACATAATCGTCAGCAGGTCGGACCAATTCAGCCCCTAGCGTGACCCTAGTCGCGGGGTAATCATCGTCTATAGTGCGATGTTGAGCTTTGGCCCACTCCCGAATCCGCCTAGGGTCAAGCGCTTCATTTGCACTTGTACCTGCGGGCAATCCACTGTAATAGTCATTGGCGGCCACCTCGGCGCTGTGCCGATCGATTGCATCTAATCGCGCTAATAAATACGCTGCAACGGGATCAAGCGTGCCCCAAGTCATTAACTCCTTCATCCAAAAAGCAATCCAAGGAAGCCCGCTCTCGGGCCAATCTTCCAATCTCAGGGGCTGAATAGCCTGCCCGTCTCGATCCACATCAAGTAAGAGCCCTATGACGCTCCCAAGACCCCACGATGCTCGATAGATGAAATTCTTCGACACAAAGTCATACCAGGTCGTAATCTCCCTGGGTAAGGGTTGGTCCTCAAGTGTCGCTCTGGCGATCCACCAACGTAAAATTGTTGGCCAATCTTTAAAATCACGTCGGCGCCCAAGCCTATCCGAGATAGCGAATGTCGGAACCTTTGACAGAAGGTTAATAACCTCTTGAATAAAGTTGACGCGTTCCTCAGTGCTCCAATTCGCGTACTGAACTCCTGATTGGAGCTTTTTACGTACATCCCCCATAACTTCCAAGAGTATTGTTGCTGATCGAGGAGAAAGACTAGACCTGTATATGCTTCTGCGACGAGTCGCACTTGGATAGTGAGACTTAATTGCCCGACCTCGTGCCAACCATGTCCGCGCAAGCTTTGCTTCGTCCCTGCCAGCCGCGAATGCATATGTTCTTTGCCATATGGCGCTTAATTCTCTCTCAAGCTCAGCGCCTGCAAGTTCGCTATTTCGAAGCTCTTCCACTTCGTGAATAGCACCAATAAGAAAGCTATCCAGCGAGTCAAGGTAGTTGTATGCTGCTGCTTCGTCCGGTTGAGTGCCAACAACTGCCGTATATTCAAGCCAGTTTTCGAAGTCTTCCGGGGACCCTCCCCCCGACAATTTGGACCATGCGACTTGGAGCTCTCGAAGTAGGTGAGCGAGCGAGCTTGACGCTTGGTCTTCTTGCCCTCTTCCTAAATCGGGCGCAGAAAACTCGGCAATGGATCGAACCAACTTGCGATACCCCTTCCATTGCCGGCTTCGCCGTCGCGACGCGAGGGATAGTTGAGGAAGCACTACAAGGGCGCTTCCTTCAGTTGAGATACCGGGTCTGCCGACTCGTCCAATAAGATTTGCAAATTCTTGATGGCTTAAGATATTTGGGCCTCGATATATGTTTGGAATCAGAAGGAAGGTAACGGGGATATTGACACCCTCTGATAGGGTTGAGGTCGCAATCACGACTCGAATATAACCTAGATCGATAACCTCCTTCAATCGCCTTGCCAGCTGCCCGGGCATTTTTCCATGGTGAACCGCTATTCCTCGCCTTAGCAGTCTGTATTCGACGGAGCCAGCGGTAAAGTAATCTGCCATGCTTGCAAGACATCGGCCCCATTCTTCTCCTGTCTCGTCAGGAGCCCAATACGGCGGCAACACTTCATCTGGCCAAGTCTCTAGCAAATCTGCGCACGTGGACGCGAACGCTCCAACCCACTGCGTTATCGATATGAGAACTGACGGCCTTGATCCGTCAGAACGTTCAGAAGCCAGGTGTAGTGCCGCCCACAAAGTTGGGCCTCGCATTCGAACTTCCGGGCCCAGATCTTCTCGAAGTCCGCCTGGTAGTGGCGGGAAAGGGCTTGGGACAAATGGGGTGTCTTGTCTCTGTTCATTTTCAAACCTCAGTGGGCGGGCATCCATGAGGTCATACCGTATAGAAAATTGACCCGTAGGCGCAACCTCGAGCCTGCCGAGCATCTGGCGGGTGCTGCGATATGCGGAGACCGCTGGTACAGCGTCGGGAGTTTCACCTATCCATCGCGCCAGAGCGGGTGCTGCACGTGCGGCGACGGCAGACAGCCCGATAATTCGGAATCCGAGGTGCCGCCTCGCGCTGAGTAGTCTCGAGGTAAGTTGTTCAAGTCTGTAGGCTCGTGATGATCCGTCCTCAAGGCCGGCCAAGCGAGTATCATCCTGCTCAGCCATATGAGCTTCATCGACAATTACAAGTCGGACCCGGTCGAGAAGTTGGATACCAAGATATCTAAGCAATGCGTCGGCTTTTTCAAAAGTGCATACAAGCACGGTTGGCCGGTCACCACCCCACCAGGCATCTGTGGGACCCCAGTCGCTTCCCCCATAGAGCCGCGTTACGTATACAGCGTTCTCTGATAAGTGCATCAGGTCCTCGCCTAGGCGTCCTTCTATTTCCGCAGCAAGCGCACGGGTTGGCACCAAATAGAGCACAAGGCCACTAAGATCTGAGAAGGAAGAAGTCTGTCGTTTCTCTGATGTCCGAGAAAACAGTGCCTGAACGAGTGCGAGTGTAGCCACTGTCGTCTTTCCGGACCCAGTAGGAGTACATAGAACAAATGAAGATCTGTCGGCAAGACGCTCTATCCCTGCCGCTTGGGCAGGCCAAACTAACGCTCGGCGATTAGAGACTGATGCCCGCCCATACTGAATTAACGCGGCGGAGACTTCACCTCCTGAGGTCTCGATAAGGCGAGCTATTGAGGACCAAATGCAATTCTCAACGAACCTTCGGCAACTAGCCGCGGTTAGTTTGGCGAGGAAATACGAGTATGGATCACGGCTGTGAATTAGACTGTCAGCAATCTTATTTAATTTTAGTATCGCACGATCTGTGAGACCCTTACTGCCTGTGCGCATATAGGCACAAACAGTTCCGATACACATCACTGCATGCTGAAAGGTATGTGCGGTTAAATCATATGGATCAATCCGGTTAGCCAGACCGTCACCTCGCTGAGCTCTCCAATAGTTAAGAACTGCATCGCGAGTTGCAAGGAAATCGGACCGCAGGAATTCTCGGAGGATACTTGAATGCCTGCGGTCTTCGGGAGCTTGACGTAGGTGACCAAGCGCCATAGCTGGGAAATCAGCAAGCTGATACGCGGCCGCGGCGAGTAAGCGAATCGGAGCTTTCGAATTGCTCGAATCGGCCCGAGATAACCACTCCATTATCTCTGCTGATCGCTTTAGCCCGGCATGCCAAGCACTTTCAAAGTCCGCACCACGCTCAAGCAAAGCGCATTGGAGTAACAATAGAGCCTCATCGAGATTGTTCCTTGCATCGGCAGGTGCGAAACTTGCGAGACCGGTTTGGCCCATCCCTAGTCGCAGATGCTGACTGTATAACTTTGCCTGGGTTGGGGTGAGTGCACGAGGCGCTAATTCTTCCCTTATCTTGCGTGCGAGATCTATGGTATCGGAACTCGCCATATTAGGCTCCTCGATAAAAAATGTCGATCAAAGGGTCGATATCTTGGAGATGGAATTCTAGACCCTCAAGCGTACGGGAGGCTGTATAGAATGCAGGCGGAACGCTAGGCGGCATCCAGGAAATCCGGGTTTTGGGCCTCTTAGGAACTTGCGCACATACGTAGACTATGCCGTCCAGACGAGCCGCGGTGCGATATCCATCATTCCAAAGCTCAAGTAATGCCCTCTGCCAAATCTGGGCCTCGGCCGTGTCATACTCGTCCAGTAAATTGATTAACTCTCGAACACCTGTAGGACAGATCGGGCCTTCAGACAGCTTTATGCACGCATCTTCTATCTCAGAATTATTGCTTCTGTTTAGACACTTAGCCTCAATAGCAAGCACATCTGTTATGACATCCTCGTCACTAATCCTGAAGGCCAAACCATCATCACCTGTTCGTCCAGGCCTAATTTCGGAGCTCTGATCGGGGTCGTAAGATTGGCCTGCGCGTAGGCGCTGGTTAATCTCTTCGAGATGCTGGAATTCTTGATCGTGTGTGCGGAACAAGAATGCAGGCACAACCCAATCAATCTGTCCGTTATAACCCCAATGTTCAACAGCAATGGCCGCAAGGGTTTCTCCGAAGTAGCCCCGTAAAGTTGATCGGTGAAGCAGGGCCGGGTAGTTTGCGGCCGGATCTAGTTGAGATGACTGAAAAGGAGAGAGATTGTCGTCGAATCCCTGGCGAATCCGTTTTCGAGCATCATCCATTGCCTCGTCAATGTAGTCAATTACAGCGTCCCGTATCTCTTCCAGATTGGCACGGTTTTCCCTCCACACCCTCAGGCGATACCCCGAGTTTCCACCAGCAATCTCCTGATTTACTAACCATGTGTCGAGGAGGTTCAAAGGCAAACGTTTAGATCTAATCATTGCCCCATGTTCCAGCGCAAAATGGCCATCTTAGCTTTCTGTGAGAGCGGCAACCGAACAACCATTACCGTTACACTCACCCTTGTTACTCACAAACAAAGGTTGAATTAGAGCTATTACGCGCTGATATTCAACAGTAATGTAACTGTTGAGTTGGCGGAAACGATTTTCAATCCCCATGTCTTTCTATCGGTCCTTCACGCTTCTTTAGATACGTTTGATCAACCTGACTTCACTCGGGAAGTCCTGTAGCGACTCAGAAGAATTATCATAACGAATCAATAAAATTTCGACTGCGCATAGACATATATATCTCTCATCCACCCTACCTATCTGCCTCATCTTCTCACCAGTTTTACAACCCATGCTGCTCCCAACACAATCCCCCCACTAATAAACAATATCGTGTTCGACGGCTCCGGCATTAGAAAATTCATCAGCGGCAGCGGGCTGAAGACCAGCACCAATCGAATGATGCCTGCGACAGCTCACATGACAAGCATCTTTGCTAACAGATTGTTTTCCCTCTTATCGGCACCATAACAAGCGCCTTGCACATTCCACTATAAGTTGACAGGTGCAAGCGCTGGTTAGCTCATCCTTATCTTTGAGTTATTACTATAACCCCCGTAGCGTTTTGAATACCTTCTATCGTTTGACTTTTGCCAGTTGAAAGCTCAGTCACCACAACTCCATTGTCGAAACTAACGCAGTACAAGCATAGGCCATCGCTGGACTGCACAAAATTATACGGGACGACAGGTAATCTAATAGTGTCGAAGTTGTCCAGTGTTGCCTGGACCTCATAAATTATACTTTCATGGGTCCTGCCACCGACAAAAATTCTCTGATCATCCTCCGATATTTCAATCCATGAATTTCCGTTTATGCCTGGCAATGATAGTGTGGCCTCAATGGACCCCTTATCGACATTCCATTTGACTAATTGACCAGACTGCGCAATGAACAAATAGTGATTATCCGAAGAAATGGCAAGGCGGCCACTAGTACTAGTTACAGCGGACTCGTGTCGAACCAGCGACATATCTTGAGTCGAGTAAATGTTGATATTGGAATCCCATGAAACAAATAAATACTCACTATCGTGAGACAGCGTCAAATAGACATCTCCATAAGTGTCGGTTAGGTGAACTATAGCAATTGAGTCTTTAATTTCTGGATTAAATATTACAATTTGACGATATGATATGTTATCTCCACCAGTGGAGAAAGCTGCATAGAATCGGTCCCCGTCTTGACTCACAGCGACAGAGTATGCATTCCACCCAACATTTCGCCTTATAGCTCCTATTTCTCTCAATGGGGTAGGCTTAATGATCGAGACAACATCTCCGTTATAATCCGCACTATAGGCTTCTTGACGAATCGGATTCCACGCTAAAAGCCCTAACTGTATGCTTGACGAGCCGGTTGTTTCAATGACCCTTCCGGTGGCAGTATCAATCTTGTAAATTCCTGATGTAACGGTGCCAACTAAAATTGTGTCCAAACAAAGTGTAGTAAATGATTGTGTGGATTGAGAAGTAGGTTGGACAGACAATGTTGATGTGTCCTGTGCGAAAAACGGGGGCAACGTAGTCTCTAGTAAAGTAGAAGATGACACGAGAGAATCAGTCATCTCTGGAGTTGGTTTAGGTGCAAACCGCCCTTCTCCTGCGATTATTGCAACAATAACTCCAGCTAAAATGGCAACAAGGAGAGCGATCACGATGTCTCTTATAACAATGTCTCGAATAGTTGGTTTTGGCATCTTTGATATTACTATTCCCGGAGATAGGTTAATTCAACGGGCGCCCAATTGATTTACGTTGAGCCGTCTCTCGTCTCCAATATTTCACTATATCCATGTAAATCCGGTTGAAGTTCGAATCTGCCTCGACTTACTATTAAGTCGCTACAAATCGTCGATCGAAATCATCGCCACTATTTTCTAACACTTAGAATTAATAGAAATCCGAGCGGAACATTATTGGATTGCTTTTCGATATACCCTCAATTACAAAGTGATATATTCTTCCTTGGGTAGAAGAATGCCCTATCTACCAAGTCATTTCTTTGATAACTGCAGCGCTTTCATTGAGGTTAGGCACCTATTAGTTCTGCTGCAACAAACTCATTCTCTAGCTCAACTAGTTTTTCTTCAACTGATTCATTGAATCTTATCGTAGAAATTCCATCGAGATCAGAGTGTATCTTTGTCCCTTTTTTGAAAAGTATACAAACACGTCTTCTGCCCAGTTTTCCGTAGAACCATCCCAACTCGAATATTACATTTGGACGTGCTTGAGCATAAGCGCCGTCTTTTAGCGATATCTGATCATCGGGGGTCATGAGTGCAATTGCATAAGATGAATCAACTGCTACTTCTTCAAATTTCTCGATCAACGTACGACCCTGCCCGGGCTGTTCTGACATAATAACTGGATTAAGACCCCATCTACTCTGAAGTATCCTTTCAAGCCGAAGAAGGTTTAATTCGTCATGGCCGTGAATAATGAAGACTCGCCTATTATTAAGCCTCACAAGTGGCTTCGAGACTTCTTGATTAGGAACGTGAGCAGAAGCTTTCACAACAATAATCTCGGGGTGCTTCTTAATCGCATCCTCCAAAGAGTCAAGGTAGGTTCCAAACATATTTGCGAGAGAAATAGGAAAGCGATAAGGATCCGTTGTGAGGAATTTAGTGATTCTTTTCCGTCCGAGTTTCTGTGCTTCTTTGGGGCTCACACACTCTTCAACCAGTTGATGTGTTACATCTTTCCAATGCCCAAGACGCTCTTCGGCGAGTTCATAATTGCGGTCATTGGAATAGTCTTCGATAATGCCTTGTAGTTCCGTGCGTTGTTGATGGATAATCTCAATCGCCATCGATTGGAGATCGCTATTTTCACTCATAGATCACCTCTACTGTTTTGCTTTAGGCACCGAACATCTTTGAGCTGTCGCAGATCGCGGTGTTCTTCCAGGGAGCAGCCCACTTTTATCTTCGATACTACACCCTCTTTAGGCAAATCCGGCTGAATCTAGAGTCTGCTCCAGCGAATGGTTGGGCGGCGAGATTGGATAAAAGATGAAGGTTATACATTAAAATCAATCATATCCAATGGACTCCGCCAAATTATCTGCAATGGATAGAAAGGATTCTCACGATCAAGAGAATAAACATAGAAACAAATTCCAATCACATTAGTCAAATCACACAACCTGGAAGACCAATATGTTCTCAAGGCTGCTATCTCGTTTTGACACCAAGAGGGCGGCAATTCAAGGTGAGCAAACATCTCAGGGAATATGCCATCGCTAGGTGAAGTATGATTGATTCCTACAATAATGATATTTCGAGAATATTTCTTAAATTGGCGTACTTTATTTCTATCCATCAACTTCGACCAAAGTTCATGTGTTAGGTATCTAAACCATGGATGCCCCTCACCAGTTTCTGGGTAGAAAACTAAATAACCAGGCTGTGTATCACGATAAGTAACCGAAATGCCAAGGTTTGATAGGGTTTGATGGTCGTTTGTTTGAATTGCATTTGCGACATTATCGATGTAGTTAATAATCCTCTTCCCGTGCATTGCCTTAAGAAGCTCGGTATGGGAGTAACGAATCTCAAGTGTATTAGATGAAAAAATACCGAAGTTGATAATGGATAGTTTTAATCTTTCGAGAAATATCCAATCGGCGATGAACCCGCTTAAAGTAGTAACTTCGAGCCCAATAAAACCATCATCGACTGTAAGATATGCATCGACTCCTCTTGGTTTTATATTATCTATTAGATTTTCATTCCTATGAGATAGATAGCGAATGGCATATCTTTCTAATGTTATTGTATTGAAGTTCAAATCATCCGAAAGAAACCATTGTTTAAGTTTACCTGCACCACCCTTAGACTTAAGAAGATAAGCGACATGCTCGTCAATAATCGAAAGAGAGGGTTCCATCCCAGGGGACGCAAGCCAAGAAAGAATGATAGGAGGCGGATCACTTCTATTGACAGAACGCTTATGATTGTCTAGGAACTTACAAATATGAGTATACATAGTAAATTAAAATATATTTCTTAAGTGAAAAGGCATGAATGAATGTCTCGCCGCCCAACAATAATTACCTGTCGAAACCACCCTCGTATCCCCTAAACAAAGGCCGTATTTGAGTAACTGCGCGCTGATATTCAACGATTATATGACTATTGAGTAAACCGAAACTATAATCAATCCCCATGCCTTACTATCAGTCCTTCGTCGCTTTATAGCATATTCCAGATCCTACCGAGGAACAATCGTAGCCGACAAGTAATCAACTATCTCACTTACTTAGAAAACCTGATCAGCGATACCACTATCACGTAGGTCGCCGTCCGCCCCACCCTTACATCGTCGTCGCCATCTTCAATACGTTTGACCAACCTGGCTTTGCGCAGGAAGTCCCGTAACGACTCGGAATAAGACACGTCACGGATGTAGCCCGTCACCTTGACCTTGTCTTTGGTGTTGAGACTCACCGGGTTGCCGTCTGCCGTCTTGCCGCCCAGGATCATGAGAGACGCGTAGCTGGCCTTGCGTTTTGGCAGCTCGCCATTCTTTCCAGGCTCCAGGATCTCCGCATGCTCGTCATACGTGGCAACGCGCGCGAAGACGTCCTCGCCGCGCTGCCAGATCTTGGTGACGATACCCTCTAACTCCACAGTGTTGGTGTGGAACTGCTCTGTAAAACCGAATTTGTCCTTCTGCTTTGTTTCCTTCTTTTTGGCCATTGCTCTATCTCCGTTTCATTATAGTTGATCGGGCCTTGCCACGATCTATTTGAACTCCTGCGCAGGATGCCCTCCGTTTGACTCTCGTTAGCAATCTGCACCCCGCGCAGGGGGTATAGTCTTTGTGACTACAACGGGTGTAGTCGATATCCTTTTGATTCTGTTGTTAAGGTGCGGGGTCATAAGACCCGAATAATTCAGGTGGAGAAGGAGCTGGTAGCTCCCTCTCTCGGGGCACTTCAATCATATACCGCTCTCTCCGCCTTTGCGGGCAGAGCGGCGCCGAGACGAGCGGGTCATCCTCGGCGCCGCACCCAACTTGTCTATTCGGTGCGCACCGAGGCAGACGGAGGCCTCGACGCTATGCAATCACGCGGCCTCTTGCTGCAGCTCCTGCAGCTTCATCAGCTTGTCTGGTCCCAGCTCCATCAAGAATAGCTGCGCCTGGTTGTGAAGCTCCTTGGCGGTGTCGTTAGTTGGCGTCATTTCTTCCGCAAACCAGGTCACGATTCTCGTGTCCGTTTCCACCAGCTCCGCAAGCGTCTTGCCCTTGTACTTGCCCAGCGGCACGACATAGCTGCCATAGGACTCCAGCGATGGATCCGCGTATGAGGCTTCCTCTTCGACCTTCTCCGGCTTCGTGCTTTTCTTTGGCGTTGAAGAAGAAGGTTTGCTTGCGCTTGCGGTCGTTTTCTTGGCCGCACTTTCTTTTCCGCTGCCCGCACGAGATTTCAGGATCTTCTCTGCATTCTCGTGCGTGAGCTTGCCTTTGTAGACCTGCTCCTGGAAACGCATCTTGCTGATCGCGTTTCCGATCGCACTGGTCTCCATGCCTTTGAGGGCATAGCCAAGCTCGCTGTTGTTTGATCCGCCGGAGCATGGTGCCGTGCAGCTCTTTTCCTGGCCATCCTTATCAAGAAGGATGTAGCGAAAAGTAGCGCGCGTGAGAGTCGCTGTCCAGCTCTTCTCGTTCTGCACCACGCGTACTTGTTCCGGATCCCATTCCAGGAACCATCCCAGGCCGTACGGGCCGAACACCTCATTCAGACGCTCGATCATCCAGGCGGTCTCGATGTCTGTGAGTTTTGCCGCACCCCCGGCACCGCCCCTGATCGGGCTGTACGCTTTCGGGTCGTTAAACGGCTTCTCCAGACTCTCGCCGATCTTGTTGGCGGTAATGCCCGTCAACGTCTTCAGCTTTTCAAGCATGATTTCCTCCGTTTGTATTGGCCTGCAGGCCTTATCTCGCCTCGGACTATTCAATTGTTAAGGTGCCCCAAGGCCGCCTCGCCAGGAGTCGAACCCGGCTTTCTACCACGGAGGCGGAGAGTGAGAGAAGCTCTCGAAATGATCGCTTCTCTCGGCCACGCCGAAAAGCCTGGCCGCCTCTGTTAGGCCTTATCGCTTGACGTAGCGGCGGAGTCTTTCATCCACCTTGCGCTGACCTGATGCAATGTAGCTCATCAAAGTGATGAACCTCACCACGACCCAGGCCAACGCCGCCAGCGACAAGATCGTTGCCGCGTCCACGGCTCACCTCCGTTTGAATTTGGCCTCCAATGAGACCTTGGTTTTCCGGGCTGATCGCCCGGCCAAAGCAGGCCACTTACCTTTCGATAGGTGGCCTGCTCGGGGCCGATCGGTCAGCCCGCATAGCGGCGCATGCGGATCATAAGTGGATCCTCAGGAGAGGCGTAGCGGCGAAGCCGCATATCGACCTCTTTCCTGAACCTGGTGTTTTCCACCAGGCGCATTACCGCAGCGGCAACCGTGGCCAGCTGCCTATATACCCTAATCACGACGACCTCCTTGCGGACCAAAAAGCCCGCTGTTTTGGGACCCGGAGGGCCCCACGCCGATACGCGAGATGCTCGCGTCCCGACGTCGGACCACCCTACCAGTGATCAACCCATAACGGTCCCGGCGGCTCTGATGCACGGATCAGAGACTCGATATCTGTTGCCCTTCCTTGAATTTTGTCCAGCTTGCACTCACCTACCAGGCGTTCACGTTTTTCGTATGTGGCCGCACATATGGCCACGAAACCCTGCATCTCGGCCAGGTTGCGCCACTTCTTAGGCTTATCCTGGCCAAGCTCAACTTCAACAAAGACTTTCTCTGCGTCCTTCTCTACGGCCGCGTCCGGTTGTGCTTTCCCATTGCCTGTGTCCGGCACGGCTTCTGCGTTCCAGCCTCTCTTGCGCGCATGAAAAGCAAAACTTAAAACCGCCGCAGTGTGCGCCTCCTGCTCATCGCCGTTGTGGTAGCGGATCAATTTTTCCCAATCTGATTCCACCGGCTCCCAGCCCAACAAACGGCACAGCTCCCTGCCCTCATCCGTCAGGCGCAATACAGCCAGTTTGCTGGGCTGACTTAGATACATGGTCAGCACCTGACTTTCCACAAGTCCGTTTGTGGCCAGGCCTTTATCGATCAGGCGCTTCAGGGATCCGGAACGCGGGGCTACGTTTACCATTGCGCCGAGTGCCTCCAACACTTCCAGGCGCAGCGACCATCCTTTTATGGCCATCATATTCAAGACCAGCGCCTCGCGTTTCCAGCGGTCGCCGCGACTTAACATTGGCGCAAAACGTGCGGGCGGTTTAGTGGGGATATCCGGCCACTTCAAGCTCGCCGTCGGCGCTTTTACTTCAGCTTCCGCGGCAATCGCATCAACTCCCAGCGATTGAAATCGCTCCAGCTCCTCCATCACCACGACCAACTGCCCGCGCAGCTCATCGTTGTCTTTCACGAGACCTTGCCGCTCCGCCTGGAGAGTTGCCAACCGTTCGGCCAGGATCTCTGGCTTTGTCCAACCTGGTGTCGATTTGAGCTGATCCGTGAAAAACCTGCCCCACCGCGCTGCGGACCATGATCCGGGGGCGTTTGGATCCTTCCTGCGTATATCTTCTAGCTCTGCACCCGCCAGTTTATATGCCAACTTGACAAGCTCCTGGCGCAGGGCGCTTACCTCACCCTCGGCGATTTGGCGCAGCTCCCGCTCCGCCTGAAGAATATCCTGCAGGCCGCGATCCAGGATTCCTTTATTCACTGACCGTCCTCAGGGCATCGATCGCATCGTTCACGGCGATCTCTGCGTCTTCGCGCGTAGCTCCACCCATCCCCCACAACTTGACAACCTCGGCTGCGCTGGAGACTGCCTGGCGCTGCAGCTCGAGCACAGGTTGTCCATTCATTGCCGCGGATTGAATGCGATCGGCGATCATCCCGCCGCGCACTGGATCCGGAGACCGATTCAACAAAGCCGCGAGCTCTTCTGTGCTCTCCCTCAGCTCCGCAAGCTCTTGCTGATATTCCATCTCGGCTTTGCGCAGCTGCCATTCGTAAGGCGTCAGGATGCCGCCCTCTGCAGGCGTGACGGCCGCACCGATCGCTGCGAGCACAACCAGAATCACAAGCCCTATCGGGACGAGTGTGATCCACCAGTTTTCGCTTAGATCAATCTCGATCTCCATCCAGATCTCCGCCTTGATCTGGAGGGAGGCCTAAGTGGCGCCCCTCCATCTCATCGAACTACCAGGGGAAGTTGACCATCAATGCGTTAAGCACCCCGTTCAACCTCCGATACAAAAGCTCCAACAATACCAACCCGATCACCAGCTCTACCAACATCGTCCACATCCTGGCGGCAATTCGTCTCAACCAGCACCTCCTCGAATGTGGCTTTGGAGGGCCCGACCTCAGTGATCGGCTGCCCGCGCGGCACAGCCGATCTGTTGCCGCCTCGTGGCTAATCTTTGATAAATCGCATCTTGGCTTGCGCCCTCACCTCCACATCCAACTCAGGACTAAACGGTATAAATGGTTTCAAACTGGCATGTGCCGTACACGCCACCTCTGTAGGAGAAATCAATGTAACCGATGTCAGCGAGGGGTTGTACTGCACCGCTCCCGATTCGGCAGCCGAAGCCAAGAATGCTTCGGAGGCGTTATTTACCGCCCGCCCGCTGTGGATGCGGTGGTTTCCCGTGTTATTGAAATACGTGGTGTCGGCGGCCAGCGCTGCCGCCTCACATGCCGCGTCAACAGACGTCTGCAGGTCAACCCGCAAGAAAAGAAGCCGGGTGATGTCAACGGCCAGGCTCATCAGCGGCGCCAGGACGAAGCCCAGAAAGGCGGCCCACCACGCCATCGAAAACCCTGCTTGTGAGATGCGCTTCCGAATCCTCATCACCAGCCCTCTTGACGGAAGTAGGCTACCGACTCTCCGTTGAAATCCTCACCGCTCCCGCCGAAGAATGCCATCAGTCCCTTGAAGAAATTAGGCACTTCCCACTCTACGGTGACGGCAAGGAGCGACCCGGGTTTGCCGCCACCCGATGCGGATACTTCGTATTCCCCGATGGGTGCGTTGGACAACATCTGGTTTGCAGCCCCGATCGCTACTCCGTGCTGATTCTCCTGGTACACAGAAGCGACCCGTGCTCCATAGTTTGCGGCGTTTGCGGCATTGACCGAGGCGAAACCCGCGATGGTCATATTCACAAGCGCCATCGTCGCCAGCAGCACAATGGGAAGCGTGACCGCCGCTTCGGCCATGTCGCCGCTTTTATCGCGCAGCCACAGAATGACCCGTCGCATAACCCCCTCCCTAGATCGCGTCAGCTACGGCTTCCACTGCCGCGACAATCTGATCGCCAAGTAATGCGAATGCGCCGATTGCTACCAGCAGGATCACAACCCACATGACTGTCTTCTCGGCCATATCGCCTTTTTCGTTCTTGAAAAACTCCGTTATCCTCTTCTTCATTGCCTATCTCTCCTTTTTCTCCGTTTAAACAGACAGGCGCACCTCTCCTGAGGTGCGCTTTCAGAACGATCTTACGGGAAAAATCCCGCGGTGTCAACAACAAATACAAACAGCATGGCAAGCGACATTGGCAGCACGGCTCGATAGCTGCCGCGGCGTCCTGCCAGGCGTCTGGCCAGCGACCAGACAAGCAGCCCGACGAGTACAACGGGCAGACTTTCTGGCCACAATCCAGCCAGGGCGGCCAGGATCTTTGCGTCAGCTCCTCCCATTCCAATCTTCTGATAGAGGAAGAGCAGCGCCACCAGGATGACGGCGAACAGCGCAAGAGTTCCCAAATCGTTGAGAGCCGCAACTACGGCGCCGATCGCAATGGCCGGAAGCGTGAATTGATTCGGCACTTCGCCGGTTCGCATATCGCACCACGCACAGATGGCCAGCCAGAGCACAATCGCTATCTGCAAAGGATGTCCCCTACACTACTCGATACACGTGAATCCGCTCGGGCTGATCCCACTGCAGATCGAACGACCTGGCTGCCTTCTCCGCTTTTACATCGAACCATTCGTCGTTGATGATTGAGCGCTCGCCGGTTTTCGCGCGCCTGGGATTGCTGCCCAAGAGCGGTGTGTCTGCCGCGAAGCGTTCCAGGCGCGAGGCGGTGTCCTTCTTGCGCCCCATTCCTTCAACGCGTTTCCTCAGGATGCCCGGCTCGATCGTTGAGAACACAACTCTACCGGTCTCGGCCGCCACATCCAGCGCGCTCAGCTCCGGAACGGCCCGCTTGACTTCCACTAAAGCAACGGGTTCGTCAAGCGCCTCGCTGGCTTGCTCTGAAAGCCAGGCAATGGGATCTCCGATGTTGATCCCGGATGCTTGCTCGCGGCGAATGCTCTTGATCTGGCTTACCCCGACACGCTCGTTCACCTCTGCCATGTGCTCAAGCGCAGTGGCTTGACGGCGCTGGTAATAGATGGTTGTCACGGTGAACACCAGCATTAATGAAACTAGTCCGATACCTATTGAAGCGTCCACTTCTCTCCTCCCTTGCTCTTTTGATTTGCCTCCAGATTTGCCTCGGCTACATCAGCCAGGCGTCTCCACGCTGGAGGTCGTGGGTCTGTTGATCCCGATAGTCCCAAAACAACCACCGTACCAACGATCACGAGCAGTGGCCACCAGATATACGGAGCTGGAACTGGAGGAAGCTCCGCTGGCTCTGGAGCTGGTAGCGCATCCACCGGCTCATCCTGGACGATCGCTACCTTCATGGGTGTGGGCGTTGCCGCTCGGCGCGCTGGTTTGGGTGTGTTCGTTGCCGTCGCAGTTACCGTCGCTGTAGGTGTAGCCGTTGGCGGTTCGGGAACTACAACCACGCCCGAATCCGATCCGATGTTTCCCAACTGATCCCAGGCTACAAGTGTTACGGTGTATTCCCCTGGAGGGGCCAGAACCGAGCCGAAGTGTCGGTCCCAGGTAAAACGATTGGGGATATTACCGGAAGACCAATCAATCCGCTGACTTCCGTAAATACCACCATCAATGACCAGACGAGCGCTGCTGATTCCAATACCAGAATCCCGCACGCTTACAGATGCGGTTTCCCAGACCATCCACAATTCTGTGATGTCTACTTTAGGGCCTTCATTATCAACCACGACGGTAATCTGTGCGGTGGACTCGAGATTTCCGGCGACGTCCGATGCGCGCACAAGAACCGTGTGTCTTCCATTAGGAACTGTGCGGGTGTCCCAGGAATAATTCCAGGCGCCTCCGGTCATTCCCAATGACGACCAGGTGCTTCCTCCATCAAGAGAGATCTGTGCTGCATTCAGCCCGGAAGTAGCATCCGCGCTTGTTCCATTCATGTTGAGCGTGCCGTTAACCGTGACAGTACTTCCCTCGGGGGGAGATACAAAAACGGAAACGGGTTCAACGGAGTCTATGCTGAAAGATTGTGAACCGGTTGAGGTGTTACCGGCAACATCGGTTACCTGCCAGTTGATGGTATGAGCACCCTCGCCGGCAACAGCTGCGCTGCCTCCAGATTGCCAGGCCCCGCCGTCAATCTGATACTGCCGTGAACCAATTCCGGAAAGAGCATCGGATCCGGATTCGGTGCCTGTGACAGTTGCCGATGTATACCAGACTCCTGAACCGGCTGTGCCGGTCAAACCCAGGTTGACGACGGGAGGTGTGTTGTCTAATCCGACGCCCGTTGATCCGGTCGATGTGTGGCCAGCGTTGTCGGTGGTAACGACGTCTACGGTGTACCAGCCCTCAGATGTAATATCAACAGAACCAGCATAAGGACCTCCGCCGATCGATACTTCAGACGATGCGATACCAGATCCTGGTGAATAATCGGAACCACCCCCGGACACGGTAAGCGGCCCTCCTCGATACCAGCCTCCGCCCCCGGCTGTGCCTCCTGCGACGTTGGAGCCTGCTGTAGGCGGAACAGTATCCAGCCGCCATGTTACAGAACTCATATCGCTTGTGTCGCCATACGTGCTGTGTGCCCAAAAATCAATCGTTTGCGCACCTTCTCCGCCCCCTGACCAGGTGCATGATACTGACGGCGCGTCCGGGGGATCGCACAACGTGCCGGAATAGGTTTCGATGTATGTGATTTCCTCCGGTGATACCGGCTCGCTGGCAGAAAAATCTATGGCGGCGCCCCCAACACACCATTGTGGTGTGCCCGGTGTGCCCCATGATCCGCACGTGAATGTAGCGTCCGCTGAAGCGTGTGGATCTTCGGATGTGGTAGTAACCTCTCTACAGTAAGGTTGGGTTGAAGTGCAGTCCTCAAGCCTCCCGTCTCTGGTATAGCTGCACGGTACGGATGTGCAGGTCCAAAGCCAGTCAGATCCACAATATGATGGGTTAAAAATACCCGCCAGGTCAGCCGCTGCAGGACATGTCGTCCCTGGCGTGTAATATATAGTCGCCTCACAGCGCTCTCCACTATATCTGGCCTCGTAATAGCAGCGCCTTCTCAGCCATTCACTTGTGGTCACCGTTCGTTTGGGGCCGTCGTAAGCCGCCCAGACAATCATCGTTATGATCAGTAATAAAATTAGTGCAAGTATCAATGAAATCGGAAGTCTGATTCTTTTCACAGCTTTCTCTCCTGCGTCACCACAATCCGTACAGCACCCGCCAGCGCACGCGCTGTGCGTATTCTGGATACCCCCCGATTTGTCGTTCTTCAATCAAGATCCGGGCCACCAAACCAACTGCAAGGATCGCCGTCAGTGCAACGTTCCAAACGCTCGCATTCACCAGGCTGTAAGCAATGAAATTGAGCAGCTCGCCCGCATACGCGGGGTGGCGAAGTATTTTGTAGGGACCTCGCGACACGAGGCCCCGATCGGCCGGTGCGATACCAAAGGCATCGCCCAAACTGACAATGGCCCACAACGAAATGATTAATCCGGCTGCGGCGAAAATCTGTCCGACCCAAACGGGTATTAGCTCTTGTCCGTCGGGCATAAACGCCAGGGGCAGTATCGCGGCAGCCCAGGCAAATATCCTCCAGCCCAAAGACGCCTCCTTAATTGGCGAGCACCGATCCACCAATCGAAACGCCACCAGCGCGGCCTGCATTGCAAGCAGGACGGCCATCAGGTTTCCGTCTACGATCTGCCTCGCTCGCAACCCAAGAACGATGCCCCAAAAGACGGCTGCCAGTTGATTCACCAAACGCGCCTTTCTTGCGTCGTCTGCGTTACACATCCCAACATAGCTGTATCTCCCGTGAAACCACGTAAAACTACTCCTGACGACTTAAGGGGCGTCCTTTATGCCGCTTGCAGGGGCGTCCCTTAGGGGCGCCCTTGTGATTCCCACTAAGGGCGTCCCTTGACGGCATAATCCCGTAAATTTGTGCATTCTCCGAAATCGCTCATCAGTTCCCACGACCACGCCCCTTTAATTTTCTAAAACATTCCCAACAACGGGATAAACAGCGGGATCAGGATCGCCGCAACAAAAGGCAAAAAGAAGAACAACGTCATTGGCACAACCAGGTTGCTCTCCAGCTCCTCGGCCGCCCTTCGTACTCGCCTGTGGTGTTCGCGCGCCAAGCCGCGTGCGATGTTGTCCATCAGCTCCGGACCGGCAGCTCCTCGCTCGGCCACCAGATCCAGCTGGCTGGCAAACGCCAAGAGCTCAGACAGCTGCATCCTGGCCAGCGATTCAACCAGCACCCCGGTTACTTCCTTCCCGCGTGAAAATAGCGGCCGCTTCGATGATCGACTCTCGGCAATGGCCTTGGCCAACAGACGTCCCAGAGGACCCGACAGCTCGCTTGTCCTCATCAGTGCCTGGTCGGGGGCGTTGCCCGCCGCCATCTCTGCGGCGATCAGCGTTGCCGTTTCCGGCAAGCCGCGCATGACATGGCGTCGCACCTCGTTGGCCTTCGAGCGAACGGTCAGGAACGGGTACGTAAACAGAACAGGAGCGGCCAGCCACAAAACCGGCACGCCAATAATTGCAGCGTATGCTGCTCCCCCCACTCCATAGAGCAGCGCTCGACCAAACATGCTGCCGACCGTCCAGTCCAGAAAGTGCCCGCCGAGCTGTGCCCACTCGAGTCTCAACTCCCAGCTGTGGGGATCGAGACCGAGAGTCCCTATGGCACGATCCCCCACCCTGTCCATAAACGTAGGCTCTCGCTCGCCACCGGCGAAACGCTCCAGGCGTCGCGCAGTCGCGCTTCGAACGCCCGACACATCCAGATTTACGCTTGCAGCCAGCTTATATGCGATAAAACCCAGGGAGATCCCCGCTATGAACGGAGCAAACGCACGCAAGATGACCGTGACCTCGCTCATTGCGTCACCTCCTCAATCATGCTGTTGATCTGGAACCATCCGAATACCACGAGTACCGCTATCGCCATATAAGCGATCTGCACCGTCGGGCTGTGCATCGATGCGGCCATCCTTGGATTGCGCATCATCACCGCGGTAACGCCCACCAATGCGATCAGCATGACCCGTACGGCACCCCTGGCTCCCGCGCCCTTGGCCTCGGCTGTATCTCCTGCTTCGAGGATGTCCTCCAGATTCTCGGCGGCTCGGGAAAACGCTTGAACATACCCCTCGCCGCCCGTCTCCCAAAGGCTGCCGACTTCATAAATAGCCAGGCCCAGGGAGGGAGAAATTGCCTCCGCCTCATCAAGCATCGTCCTTAGAGCTGGCTTTCCTGCGGTTTGCAGTCGAGCGACAAAGCGCCTCAGCCATTCCTGCAGAGGGCCTCCCGCTTCCAGCGAAAGCGCAACCGATTCGAGGGCGTTCAACACGTTGGGTTCGGCTTGCACCGTGCTGCCCATTCTGGACAGGAAGTTCGGGATCTCTCGCTCAATCCCGCGGCGCATCTGGTTCCAGGCGCCTTCGATGTAGCCGTTGATAACCATCCACGCAATTACCGGTCCAATGGCGATGGTCAACGGCGGAAATCCCATCCACCAGATCACGAGAGCGCACGCACCTGCAAGGAGAATCCTGGCGCCCCAGAGGGCAATCTCTTCCTGGCCCGCCACATTAATGCCTCTCTGGGCAAAAGCCAGGCGGAGCTTGTACACCTCGCTGCCCACCTCGGCTTCTGGTCCGGTGTCCTCTTCCACCCCGGTAAACCTGGCCAGCCGATCGCCCGTGTCGCGCGTGCGCGCAATGCTGAGTAGCCACACAAAAGACAGGTAGAAAACAATGGCAGCCGCCAGCCCAATGATGATTGGTAAATACGGCCTGATCTGTTCCATAACGATTAGCCCCTTACCCGCTCAATATCGGCCAGCTTTTCATCGCCTGGGCGATAGAGCGTCCTGAATTTCACGTCCCCACCCTTCAAGGTGGATGCGGTCTCCCACACGCCCAGAATCTGGCGGCGTCCATCCAGCCACCCTACCTGCACAACCATGTCAACGGCTTGTGCAAAGATCGACTTGGCCGCCTCCATACGCACGTGAGCGTCCGCATAGAGAATTACTGCCATCCGGAACACCGACTCGTCTGGTCCTTCAGCGTGAAAGGTGGAAAGCCCGGGGTGATCACTCATCTGCGCGCGGAACAGCGCCAGCCCCGCGTCGCCAGTGCGCACCTCTCCCACAACCAGCCAGCGCGGGTTCATGCGCATTGCGTCATCCACACCATCTTTGAGGGTGTAGGGAGGAACCGACGATCCTGGCGGTGAGGGCCTGGCCTCGATGGTGACCACGTTGGGATGGTTGATCCAGATCTCCTCGGGATCCTCGATTTTCACCACGCGTGAGTCCGGCGGGATCCCTGCGCACAGCGCCGAGAGCAGCGTCGTTTTCCCGGTGGCGGTGCCTCCGATCACGAGCATTCGATGCTTTCGCCCAACGGCCTCAACCAGCCCACTGATCACCGCTTCCGGAGCAACCTCCCAGGCGATGATTTGCTCGGGGGATACAGGTCGAGGCTCGAACAGACGTATATTGATCGATGGGTAGCCTTCACCTGGGGCAATCACTGGATGCAGGATCTTCACGCGTGCACCGCCGAAGTCCGCAGACAGGGATCGGCGTGGAAGCTTTGCATTGACCGTTGGTGTCGCTTCGGACACCGCGCGACCCAGCGGCGCAATCAGCGCCTCGACAGCCCGCCAAACCTCATCGAGAGGCAGCTCGGCATCAATGCGCTCAAAATTCTCTGCGCCCTTGGGCAGGATCCACAGGCTGCCGTCCGGGTTGAGAGCGATCTCTGAAAGATCATTGCGAGCTGGGGGCAGTAACTCATCCAGAAAACCAAACCCCCCTAGCCTTGCCACCACCTGCTGCACCATGGCGGTGACAAGCTGCGGAGTAGCAGAAAGGCTTTGCCCGCTTACGGCGCGCTGAATTGAGGTCTGTGCCTTTGTGGTCAAACCCTCGCGATCTCGGATCTCCGGTAACGAAAGCCCGTCAAGGTCCTTGAGCGCCGCTTCGATGACCTTCTGCTGTTGGTCGATGGTCAGTGGTTGTGTAAATTGGTTCCACATAGCAGGCCTACTTCTTGACCTTAAACGACACGCCGCCGAGCTTGAACCCGCGGCCGTCCTTCTTCTTCTCGGCCGCAGCGCCAGTCCCGAACAGCATATCGGCAAGCGTGTTGATTCCTCGCGCAAGCTTGTCTGACGCAAGCATGGCCACTTTGCCATTGTTCTGCGCAGTCTTCACCGACGGGTCTTCTGGCAAAACCACTGAAATCGCGGGGACGCCCAAACCGGCTTTCTTGAGCGCTGCTGCCATCATGTTGTGCCATTCATCCGGGTTGTAGTCGCCTCCTCCCGCCATGTTCAGCACGACGAAGATGTTGGCGGGTGCAATGCGATGTTCTCCCGCTAGCTTTTGAAGCACTGTCTTGTAGGCTTCCATCGTGCGTTGGGCGCCTGCGGCAGTAGGCCGGGATACCAACAGCAGCGTGTTGGCGGCCATTATCGAAGCAGGCGCCGTCGTCGACGGGGGTGTATCGATGATGATGGCCGCATAGCCGTTATAGGCAGCTGTCATGGCGAGGTTGGGAATCGACCCGGCTTCATCCGGTTTAATGCCCATCGCCCTGGCCTCGTCAATTACATTGCGAAACCCTGCGACAACATCCAGATCGCCTACTTCCTGAATGATGGACTTCAACCCCTCCGGTGTCGGATTTGTGTTCCATGAACCGATGTTCGGCTCCGGCTCAAGACCCATAATCAACGGTAAATCGTCCGGAGCCCCTAAGCCGATGAGCAGCGTCTGGTGCCCACGCTTGGCCGATTCATAAGCAAGGTTAGAGGCAACGGTTGTCTTGCCCACTCCGCCTGCCTGGTTCCATACCGTGATGATCCGCAAACCCGTCAGTCCCCCGCGGCGGCCATCTGCCCGCCATGCCCGATCAAGCGAGGGAGCCTTCGTCCGCAAGGACATTGCCGTGTCGTACATCCGCCCTGCGACTTCGGCAATATTTACATCGCCCCGATAACATCCCTTCACGGAGGGTATTGCCTGGATCTGACCCATGATGTCTTCGGGCACGTCGCCCGGAAGAACGACAAATGCGGCGCCGGGCACGTTGGTCAACAGTTCAATCAGCGGCGGAGGGCCGGGAAAGATCGTTGCATCCAGAAGAAGCACTTCGGGTTGATTGGCCAACTTCCGCTGGAGATCCTCCGCATCGTTTGCAAACGTCCCAACCCGAAACCGCCCGTCGCCCATTAAAGACTGATACCATGCCGTCACCCGCCCAGGTCCACCAGCCAGGAGCACGCTGACTGAATCTCCTGAGTTATCCATTTCTTTCGTCCATTGAGTCATTTCACTGCCCCTCCGATGGTGTCGCCGTTGGCTCTTCGATGATCTCGGGCGTCGGTTGATAGCCCTCCGGCGTTGGTGTGTTCGTCGGTGTGGGCCCGGGCGTTACCACCAGGTCGGGCAGGTAAAGGCCTGACGTAGAAAAATCGGCTGCATTATCCGGCAGCAGATAAAGCGACAGCGCAGCATCCGATGTGGAATCCAGCGCAGCGAGCAATTCGAGCGCGTTGACCCTTCTCTCAACGTCCGGCGAATCTGAGCCTGTGAAGTCATACAGGATTGCTTCTGTATCCGTAGAGACGGCAAGCATCACCGTTCCTTCTGTCTCGCGGTTTTCCGTGCGCGTCAGTCCTGTGATCTCGTCCACCTCTGGTTCATAATCGGGATCCAGCGCCTGGAAATCCGGAGATAAATACAGCACCCGCACCGGCTCGATCGTTGCTTTGGTGAACGTGCCCGTGGTTCCGGACACATCGTCTACTCGCAAGGATGCGATCACGCCCACCATGTCGCCTGGCCGTATCAAACCGGCCATGCCGGACGAGTCGGTCACGTGCACGGCGATCGCCCGTTCATTGGGCTGCAGCTTCACCGGTTCACCCAGGTTCGTGTTTCGAATGGTATCGCCCAGGGCGCGATCAACGGCCAGCATTTGACCAACGGCATCATCAATAGCTGTGACGGCGTCTGAGGGCAGCAATCGCTCCGGCACTTCCTCGATTGCCAGATCTTCAGCTGCGATCGTGTGGCCTGCTGGCAGGTTCCTTGCTGCCGTCACAACCGGGTATGTCTTCTCTGGCTGTACCAACGCAAGTGCTACCAAAAATACAAGTGCGGCTCCAATTATCGGTACTGCTTTACGCATCGTTTTCCTCCTTCAGAATTACCCTCTATTTCGGGCTAAACTACGTTTCGCAGTTATTAATCTTGGGATGGTCTCCAGGACAATGATGACGGGGATGGTTCCTCTTTCGTTCCTGTTTTCACTCCTTTTGCGGAAACATCCTTCAACAGCATCATTGCCTCTGCAAGATCTGTCGCACGAGCTTCTATCGGCTCGCCTTTTTCGTTCACGGTAATTACGAGAACGACGGCGGGTTCAAGCAGCTCGGTATCCTGTAATAGATCAAGTAAATTTGGCAATGCCATCTCCCCTCTCCCTCGGTAAAATCTCTACGGCTGGCCACTTTCCTGGGTCCAGGTTGGCTCCCAGGTAGTGCCCGGCATCGTCGGCCAATCATCCGGTGTAGAAAGCTCAGGAAGTCCCGGAGTCTCGGTCGGGCCCCCTGGTGTATTGGTTGGGCGATCCGTTGGCCAGGACGGCTTTGTAACCTCTGTCCCCCACCAGCCTGGTGTCTCAATGCCTGGATCTGGCGTCCCGCTGGCCACGGACGGCGCATTCCACTCTGTCGGCGTGCTCTCCGGAGGCCTGCCGGTTTGCAGCAGAGTGCCAACCACAAGAGCGACTACCACCAGTCCAAAAAACAACACGACGTAAATCGAATTAGTGCGAAGCATGAACTTCCCCTAACGTGACCCCGATCTCTTCATCGCTGGGCTCTGGAACCTCAAGCATGAGCGGTCGAAACAGGACCGGCTCCTGTTCTGCCATGTCGAATGAATAACCCAACCTCGCTACCGCCTGAGCGATCGGCAAGCGCGCAATGAAACGCCGCCAGTTCTCGTCTACAAAACCCTTCTCGGATCTGGCGATCGCCGCCGTGATCAAGTCGCGGTCCTTCGGACTCTTAAGTTGCTCAGCAAACAAGTTGTTACACGACGACATAATCCCCGGTGGGATGAGTGATGGCGACTGAGAAATCACGTGCAGCCAGACACCGTACTTGCGGCTATCCCGCCACATATTTGAAAACTGCTCGGCTGTGTACTGCGCCCCACCTCCGTCATCGTCGCCACCGTAATCCGTTCCAGATAAAATCTTGTTCGCTTCCTCAAAGAAGATCTGCAGGTACTCATCCGGTGCGGATGCACGCTTGATGCGGCGCACAACCGAATCGGTGTAAATGTGCCATGCCGACCAGCCGAGTAGAAACGCCTTGCTGAACTCATCCAGGAAGGAACCTCCTTCAAGGATCACCGCACCCCACGGCCTTGCCAGGTCCTCTAATGCAAGCGTATCTTCGCCTGGTTCATACTGAGTTGCAGCTGCACCTTGTACCAGTGGGTGCAGTCGATAGAGGATGCCCTCCAGCACACCGCGCAGCATTTGATCCCTGGGCGGTGTCGCTTCAAATTTGTCTTCCACGACGTCGTAAAGATCGGCCAAGCCCACCTTTCGGGATCTGCGCACAGCCAGCGCCTGGCGGCCATCGGGCGTTAGATCTCCAAGCGACGTGCCTTTTCCTGCACCGGCGGCCTCCTCTTCGTTGTCCTGCACCCTGCCCCACTCCGGATCTGCCCGCACGTCCGGGTCGTCGACAAGAACACCAGCTCTGATGTAGATCTGTCTCAGCGCATCCCGCACTTCGCCCACCTGGCGCCGCACGCCCAGGCGGGAAATGGCCCCGAAGATGTCGCAGAATGCGCGCCACTGCATTTCCGGAGCGACGTTACGTCCAATCTGCAGCGGATTCCAGCGGAATGGCCGCACGGCACCCGGCCAAAGCTGGTAGATATCCACCTTGCCTTCAAGTCCCGGGGCGTTCATCAATGCCCGCCACCCAGCACCGAAGTCGAGGATCACGGTTCGCAATTTCCATTTCAGGGTTGTTTCATAGGCCATGCGCACGGCCGCCACGCTCTTTCCATATCCCGTGTCGCCGGCGAATGCCGTATGGAAGTGGCGCTCTTTGGTCAGGCGAAGCGGGACGTCCGTGAGATCGCCTGTCTCGGGGCTGATCTGATGGCCTAGCGTTACGTCCCCTTCCATGTTGGGATAGAAAGCAAGCGGTGGAAGCTTCTCTTGAATGGTTACCGCTGTGCCTTCCTCAAACAATCCGGGTGCGGTATATGCAGCGAGCTGGCCAGCGGTGAGCAAAGTCGCCGTCCCCGTCCACAGCAGTCCCGCAAAGGGATCGCTGTCGTCCAGCTCGTCATTCGGGCGAAACGCTAAAGCTCTAGCGCGCAAGGCGTCCACCTCGTATCCGCCTGGGATAGTAAGCACAGGAGTTGGCACATTGGGTCCGTGGAACGCTTGAGGAATGAGCGCTTCAGCGGCCCGAACGCCTCGCTCGGAAGCGGTGAACATGAATGCTTCCGTCAGGAATCCGCCTTCTGCGGATGCCTGGTTCAATAGACCTTCCAGGCCGCGCATTACTTCAGTCAGTCGATCGGCGACGTCGTCCTCGGTCTGCCATGATCGGCTCAACGAGACGCCTGGAACCATTCCCGCCGAGAACCCTCCTCCGTATCCGGCGAACCCGCTTCTTCCCGTGGCAATAGATCGCGCCAGGCTTTCGGCATGCGATCGAGATTGCGATTCGGATACCCCGTCCTGACTGGAGACGGTGTCGGATTCCCCGTGGCTCTTTGTCGTAGAAGCAAAATAGCTTTCCGACCAGGATTCGCTCCTGCCGCGCGATTGCTGCTGACTCAGAGCTACGCTGTCGGACGACATCGTGCTCTGCGATGTTGTTGTTGAATGCTGCGTACCATGAGAGACGTTAACCCCCGCTTCGCCCTTTACAATTACGCCGCCCCCCACAGAAGCATGCGCTCCCCACGAATCGCTTACACCGCTAGACTGCGACACACTGGAGCCTCTTCCCTCGGTGTGTGCGTCTGTGCGTCCGTGAGATTCGCTCTGGCTCTCCGTCACAGAGTGACCAACGCTGCTGCCCGAGGTGTGCGCTTCGCTCTCGCTTTCCGTATGCGCCTGACCTTCGCTGTGCGATCGGCCCCATCCGTCCGCCACTCCGTCGCTCACGCCTGCCGCTTCCCCCTCCGTGCTTGAGTATCCGCCGCCATGAGAGCCTGAGATTGCTGCCATTAAGGGCAGGCTGATGTTGAATCCGATGCTGATTGCGCCCTTTCGTCGAGAAGCGACGTTTGAGGCGACTTCGGCCACCTTGACAAGACCTTCTGCAAGCGGACGTCTTCCCATGTGAGCCGCGGTCACCAGGAACACAAAGTCTTCCCTGATCTTTGCGAGCCCGCGGAACAGGATCTCGTTTTGCTGGCTGGCCAGGTCCTCATCGACTTCGCCCAATGAACCATCACGACCGAGCCCCCGCTTTGCCATGCGGGGATCCGGGTGGCCAAGGATGGCCAGCACGTTACGTCCTGAGCGCTGGATGAGAAAATCAAACAGCCATTCAACCCGCTGCAGCGACGGATCTGCAAGTCTGGCCTGCGGGTAATTTGCGATCACGGCCTCGACGGCTGCCATTCGCCGCATCGTCTCGGCCGAGGCAGTCTCCCGTGTAATACCCTCGGCTGCAGCTCCGTAATACTGCACCAAGCCCAGCCGCTCCGGAGAGAACATGCCGGCCGCGGTGTAGACAAAATCCACTTCTGCGTTATACAGACCGCGCACAGCAGCCCACTGCTTTCCAAGGACGTCGGGATCATCCCGAACCTCGACAGGAAGGAAGGCGAGCTCACGAAGCGCGACGCACCGGAAAACGGGAGTCCCATTAGTGGCTATGCGAAACCATAGATAGCCGAGTTTGTCTTCGTGGGTTTCGATTCCACTGTCGAGTATGTGCATGTCACACCCCTCACCCCTTCGTACAATTGCCGCGTATAAGGAAGGACTTAGCCCTCACCCGGGAGATCGTCCGGCCTTCCGTCAGGACAAATGCGGTCTCTCGACCGGCCCAAGCCGGATCGATAGTCCTGCCCCCCTCCGGCCCCCCGCTCCGACCATCTGAGCGGTCTCTCGCCCAGTGCGCTTACGCACAAGAACAAGGCTATCTCTCCCTCCCCCTGGCTCTTACCGTGTAGATCATGTCCGCCGGTGTGCCCGGCGTTGGCGGGTGCACAAAAATGCCCTGCAGGATCAGCCCCAGATAACCCAGCGGTAAGATGATCCACAACCCCCACACTGCGATCGTGTTCAGGAACGATCGGCCTTGCGCGATCACTTGATCGGCCTCCCCGCCGACAACCACACCCGACCAGGCATGTGGGTCGAGTCGGCTGGTGTAGGCCGCGTATGCAGCAAACCCAAGGGCGGCAAGCGCATACAGCGCCAGGCCGCCGTTCACCCTCCACCTCAACGCTGTTGGATTGAACCTGTCCAGGCGGACGCCGATCGCTCCCGCCCACGCCATCAATGCCAATATGACGGGCACCGGCGCCGGTACGAGAAACCCGGCCAGCAAGCAAAGCCCGCCTGTTGTGGCAACCCAGGGCAGGTGTTCCTTCCTGGCCGTGATTGCCAGCCAGATCAAGGGCGGCAGCAGCAACAATGCGGACAGGTTGTCCACCAGCGTGTAGATGATGGCCAACAACCCGTTGAGTATCCAAACAAGCCAGATCAGCGGTGGGTTCATTCGGACAACGTCGCCTCATGCATCCAGACATTAAAGCTTCCGCCGCCTTCATTAATAGAACGCGGTCCAGACACGGGCGTGCCGGTCGTCATTGCTCGGAGTGATAGCAGCCAGAATCCCGGGTCCTTAAGCTGCGTTCGCAAGTTGATCCACTCCCAGATGAACATGCCGGTGCCGGTTGTCGTGCCTCCCGCACCTGGGGAAAATTCCCAATCCGGCTGATACAGATCAGCGCCCGGGTAGCGATCCTGCAGCTCGCCGTGCTGGATCCATTCTCTGGAAGCTTGTGAAAGGTTTGCCTGTGGGCGCACCCAATTCAGCTGCTCAACATAGACGTCTACGTGCTTGATGCACTCAACCCTCGGCTGACCCCCTGCGGATTGCCAGTTACTATCACTCTCCATCCATTCGAACCACCGATCAGCTCCCTGAATGTCGTCATACCTTGACGCCGGGCCTGGACATCCGGTGCCGGTCCCTTCGGGAACCGAATAGCAGACCCGCTGATCGTAATGGACAATCTCTTCATACCAGGTGTGAATTGTCGGATCGATCTCAATCCGCCATTGAATGTCCGCTCCTCGCTTGGCGGGATCTTGGCCAATGACGACTGGATATGGAGGGGCTACAAGTTCGGCTGTGACCCGGATCTCTCCGAGGTCTACGTTGTCTGCAGGGCAATATACAGCCGGTGGAGGAGCTGGAGGTGGAGGGGCTTCACCCGCCTCCAGGGCGGCAAGCCACTCTTCATAAGAACCGTCTATTGGAAATTCGATAGGGCATTCATGCGACATGTCGCACTCTAGGCTTCCGATCACGTTTGCGTAGTATTCATATAATTGAAGTATCCACTCTGTTGTTTCATCGCTATTGGGCGCAACAATGCACAAGTCCCCGGTTGCGTTCAAACACAGATCGTCCTCCATATATGCGCCTGCTTGGTCCTCGTATACATCGGGATCCCAGTCCGGATCATATTCTGGAATAACGCACCAGTTCGCGTCACAAATCACCGGGTACTCCTCATACATCCCGTCGTTCGAGTATGGTTGTACAGATGTCTCCTCTGCGTTCTCCCAATCAAATCCTGCGGGAGGGTCACCCGGAGGTGGGTAATTAACGGCCAGCCACACGTCACCATAATATGGCTCTCCGGATATATCATTGGGATCTGGCCATGTTGATGGATCTGCCGGATCCCAGCTTGATGGATCCGACTCTTGCGCAAACGTAGCGTCAACGGTCCCGATTACTAAGCAATAAATGTAAAGGGCAGCGACCATTCCCCTAAGAATGCGTGCTTTTTTCACGGCCACACCATCCCCTCAATCCCCTCGTACTCGTTTCGAGGCTTATGAATTGCCAGCGTTGATACTTTCCACTCCCCGCTTTCTTCCTGTACAAGCCGAAACTCGACGATGATATATCCCCCACCGATCATCTCCCCCGCATCGTCAATTGCCTGGTTCACAACTGCTAGATCGAAAAAACCTTCGGTTGCCCAGAGGATTATGGGATCCCCTATGGTTGTATAGTTATCCACCGCCCATTGCTCTAGCGCCCCGTCGCCTCGTTTCTCCTCGATTGTCTGCAGCATCGCAAACCAATTTTCTGTATATATATCTGGGTTCCGTTCACTGGTTACCAGCCCTGTTACTTGCTCGCCAATAAACTCGTCTACTATTAGTCTGGCTTCTTGCGGGAGGCCTGATTCAATCATGCTGACGCTGGGCTGCGCTATGTCACCCTCGTCACTCTCCCAGGTCCTTTTGGAGTTGGCCAGCACCTTTGCCATCCTCCATTCGTCGTCAACCTTCCACATACGCAACTCAACTTGCCCATACCCCAATCGATTGCCCGATTTCTCCAATTCGTACTGGTAAGCTACGTCCCGAATGTTTTCCTTTTGCCACAGAACTATAGGCCCGCCAACGAAAACCGGATCGGGGGCCCCGCCTGCTAATCCGTGAGAGGGCAATATCCTGTAGTTGTCTTCCTTGGTGAACCATTCCCAAAATACTTCCGTGTATAGCTCTTCGTTGAGTGCATTACGAAAATCTACTAGGTCGTTAGAATTTCCAGTGAGCGGATAGTCCAACAGGTCTTCGGCGACAGCCCTGGATGCCTCCTCAAACGTCATAATGTGTGTTTCTTCCGCCGTCGGTGTTTCGATCGTTTCTCCTGAGCCCGGTTCCCAAAATCGTGTACTGATGATCACTACTACAACAATGATTGCTAGAATTATGAAGAGCACTCGGGTAATCGAAATTTCGATCGTTGGGTCCTGTTTCATGCCTTTTCCCCTTTCGGCTTTAAATGCAAAGACGCACCTCTCCTGAGGTGCGCTTCGGCATTTACCTTATATCGGTTTTTACTTGCTGTCAAGTACTAATTTTGTAAATGGCACATAAGCTTGCATTTCGTGCAACTTTATGCGCTACTGATGTGCAATATTGTTGTCTACGTGACGAGTTCGGAGATTATTTAAAGATCGCTACCGAACAAGCTTCGTTCACTCCACTCGATGAATATAGCGTACCCACCCCAATATGCTCATAATCTTCACTGAATAATATACCCGGATACTTAGTCTTCCATCCAGACGTACCAACAGGATCGACAGCCATCATTCCATGATGGTCTGATCTAAGTTCAATACAACCATCGCATAACGGATAATTTGACATAGGTTCATTGAATATTCCTAAGCAAACAGCTGCTCTTGATTGAGCCAAAATCATAAGCTCATCATCTTGTTTTAATTCGTCGAGGCCTTGCATAGTTCGCAAGTCATTAATCACACTAATCACATACCTCCCGTGGGCGATGGCCGTTTTGTTATGTCGGGAACCGCCCAAAGGGTTGATATATTGATCGTTCTCGATCAAGCCCAGGTCGTTCTTAAGCCCTCGCCCTAGTCCTGTCCCTTCAAACCATTCGGCGACATCATCGACAATGCTTCTCCACCTTTGAACATCTCCACCATCAAGATAGGTCAATTCCCAACCTTCCTGGAGTCGGCCTTCGATGATCGCCGGATATGTCTCCCCGTTTATAGCAATCAATTCATCGGCTTCGATCTCGAGCTGTTCCGCTACGCGCTCCAAAGAGTCCCCGGGCTGTGCCTGGTAAGTCTGTTCCACAATAGACGAAACAGGCATCGACAACCACAGGCCCAGAAGAATGCCAAGCGCGCCAAACAACACGCACAATGCCCTTGGTTTCCAATTAATTACCTTCGGTTCATCTGTAACCGGCAGCACAACCTGTGTATCGCTCAAAATAGAATCTCGAAATACGGCATCCGTCATGATGCGCCTCCGTTTAGATTGGCCTTCTCAGACCTTAACTCGTTATCGTTTCTTACAACGATCCCCCGATTCCGGGGAAATCATCAACCGGTCGCCTGTGTTTGCAGCGGCCGTTGGTGCTGATCGCTGAAACGTTCGCCTCATTAACGCAGGTTGACTTCATCAGGTTCCGGATCCCACCATTCCGAGATCCCAGATCCTGCTGCGCCTGGTTGCTGCTCGCCTGGGTTTTGAGAGTTCCAATAGCATACCGCACGCCGAGCACCTCTGCGTGCTTCAGGAAATCCCGTAGTTCTCCGGCGACCCTCCCTATTCTATACCGTACGTCCACCATGAATGCAAACATATTGCCCTCCGTTTCTTTGGCCTTTTCGGCCTGATTCAACGCCAAATACACGCAGCCCCCTCCGCGTTTATTCGCATCACCACATATTGGGAAGCCCTTGCTGGGGACCTCCGTTTGCCTCCGTTTCACTCCCTGGAGGGAGCTTGTTTGGACTTCTCGATCGAAGCCCTTCGTCCGATCAAGGGGCGTCCCTTGATGGTTTTGCAGAGGCGTCCCTAAGGGGCGCCCTTGCTGTTTCAGGGGCGTCCTTTAGGGGCGTCCCTATCTTGATTGTAGCATACCATGTCAAGTGCCCCGGTCGGTAGCTATTGTAACTTAACCCATATGCTTGCCAGGGCTTGTACCACGGTTTGTACAGCGATTTGTTCCATAATTCAGGCTCCAACGACGGTCTATTTACACCATAATATTGCCGCTTGTTCCTCATCTTACCCAGGGACAAACTTTGTAGATTTTGATAGGTGTACGTGCGTAGGAGGAACTGCCCACCGGCAACACGTCAATCATACCGGCCTTATATTCCGCGCGCACCTGGTATTCGACCCAACCAGAAGAACCCAGAAGAAAGCTCTCGGCATCCGCACCGACACCGAAAACAGTGATGGAATAGCGTTCGATGCCATCCTCGAGGCTCGACGGGTGCATGACCGCTTCGCTCCAGGACGTCTTTCTTTTAAACCGGGTATCGAGTAAACGGTAACGCAGAATCACGCTTTCGATTCCATCGGGGTGTTGTTTCAGGTAAGCAGCGACTATCAGGCAGCTCGGACTAACATAACGGTCCGAACAAAGACCAGGGCAGTATAAGATATCGGGTGCGTGAGCCGAGGTGATCCAATCACCCGTGCCTTGATCGACGATCTGTATATCCTGTGGCGAATCATGCGAGGCGGTTCCAGGAAGAAGAACACACCCTGAAATGAAAACAAGTATTGCAAAGGTGCTCAACCACGGAACGATCCGTCCGAAGGCTTTCATCATTGCCTCCGATCATGCTCCGTTCAGATGAAAAAAGGTCAATCGAACGAATAAGATACACGGATACTTTCATTATCGGCGAGAAGTACCTTCCTACAATGAAACAGGGATATGCAACAACTTACGGCCAATCCAACCTTTCCAACACAACATGGAGGATTCAAGGTGTAAAACAGGAATTGGACTCGCAATGATAGCCAGGAGTGCACTAATCATCGTTTTCGCCCGTTTCCACTTCGCACAGCTCTTCCCTTATGTCAATATAGATATTCATCAGGCATATCTCTGGTGGCAACTCGGTAAGCTGGTTGTCGTAAAGACCCAAATGTTCAAGATTTTTTAATTGGCCAATCTCTGGTGGCAACTCAGTAAGCTGGTTGCCATTTAGCAATAGACTCTGGAGGTTGGTTAGTTGGCTCAATTCCGACGGCAACTCGATAAATTTGTTGTTGCGCAGATCCAATTCTTTAAGTTTCGAGAGTTGCCAAATTTCAGGCGGCAGTTCACTAAACAAATTACCGTATATACATAGTCTCTTGAGATTAGAAAGTTGGCCAATCTCTGGTGGCAATGCAATGAGTTGATTGCTGTCCAACTCTAGTGAAGTGAGGCGAGCAAGCTGGCCAATCTCTGGCGGCAACTCTGTAAGCTGATTCACTTCCAGATATAGTTTCCGGAGGTTGACAAGTTGACTCAATTCCGGCGACAACTCGACAAGTTGGTTGCCAGTCAACCACAAGTTTTTAAGGTTGATAAGCTTGCCGATTTCTGGCGGAAATGCAGCGAGTTGATTGTAGTCCAACTCTAGTGAAGCGAGTCTGGTGAGCTGCCCAAACTCCTGTGGCAATACAGTGAGCTTGTTGTCCGAGAGAACTAGGTTCTTAAGTTTAGCAAGATATCCGATCTCTGGAGGTAATACAGCGAGCTCGTTGTTGGATAAATCCAATTCAGAGAGTCTGGTAAGCTGGCCAATCTCTGGAGGCAATACAGTGAGTTTGTTGGTCGTAAGATTCAGTTTCCGAAGACTGGTAAGCTGGCCGATCTCCGGTGGTAATGCAGTGAGTCGATTCCAGCCCAACTCTAGTGAAGTGAGGCTCGTAAGTTGGTCAATCTCTGGCGGCAAATCGACAATCTCGTTGTCGAGAATAGATAGTGAAGTGAGATTGGCAAGCTTGCCAATTTCCGGTGGAAGCTTGGTAAGCTCGTTGTAGGATAAATCCAATTCAGAGAGGTTGGTTAGCTGGCCGATCTCAAGAGGTAATACAGCGAGCTCGTTGTTGGATAAATCTAGTTCAGAGAGGGAGGTCAGCTGGACAATCTCTGGCGGTATCTCAGTGAGATGGTTGCGATGTAGCCCGAGTTTCTGGAGGTTGACAAGCTGGCCGATCTCTCGTGGTAATGCAGTGAGTTGATTGCGGTCTAACTCTAGTGAAGTGAGGCTAGTAAGCTGGCTAATCTCCGATGGCAATACAGTGAGGTTGTTGTGCGTGAGATTCAGGTTCTGAAGGTTGGTAAGCTGTCCGATTTCCGGTGGCAACTCCCCAGATAATTTCATATTACTGAGGTCGATTTCCGTAATATGACCGCCCTCACATGTGATACGATTCCAGGAACATACTGAATTGTAGTTTACCGGAGTGTCATTATCAAACCTATTATCACCTCCTAATGCCTCATAAAGACCCACTACCGCTTCACGTTCAGAAGCCGGTACACTGCATCCTATCATGAGCACAAACGAACATATGACAAATATGTTCCTCCACATTAGCTGCCTACCCTTTCCCTCATATTGTGTACTGCTATTACCAAATGGCCTTCTTCCCCGGTTGTCAATGCAACAACCTAATACTTGGAAAAAGTGACTGAATTACCGCAACCACTTCCTCGTAGATTTCCTCGATGGAGTATTACTCTCAGATCTTTTCCATTCGAAGCAAAAGCTCAGCCAATCTTTCGATTAATACCCTACGCCATAGGCGGGTATCTCTTTGATTGCAGCTTGGATCCATACTGTGTCTCCGACCGGGATATCGAATTCATTTGCGCTTATGTGTATTTTTATTAGAAGAGCATAGTTCTTTTCAATGAGAAACGCGAGGTTTGTTTCTAGGGTGGCATCATTAGCTTCACAATGTTCACAAAGAAGGACATTTTCATTCTCCCCCATTAATTGCCAGTCCAATTGAGGAAGCTCTGTCTTGTAAAACTCGATAACTTCATAATAATCTCCAATAATCTCAATTTTTCGCAAGCCGTATGGGACATAAGCTTCCGTGTTTATTGAATCCCCTGATATCAAACCAGGGGGATCTGGTATTGATCCGAGCAACCGGCGAAAAGTGCTGTCTAGGTAGGGCCAGTTATTCTGACTACATGAAAAAGGTGACAAGGCTATATAAACCAACAATCCAATCCAAGCAATAATAGCTAGATTCAACTCCGAAGTGCAACTTTGAAGGTTGGACTAAGAGGTAAGCTGCGGTAGTATCAATGCTTCTTAGACCACCACGTCAAAGGAGCACTGATGAGAACCTACACGCAGCTTACCCAG